>JBPCSQ010000037.1:0-257860 GCA_051006995.1 Terriglobales bacterium | reverse complement strand
GTGTTGCTCACCGCGCCGCCGGAGAGAATGCAGCCCGACGACACGATGGAATCCACCGCCGTGCCGGTGCGGTTGGGGTCGGAAAATACGAACTTGGCCGGCGGATATTGCCGCTGGTGGGTGCGGATCGGCCAACTGGAATCGTACAGGTTGAACACCGGCGACACCGACACCAGATCCGTGTTGGCTTCGTAAAAAGCTTCCAGCGTCCCCACGTCGCGCCAGTACAGCGCCTCTTTCTTGTTTTCGTCGATGAAGTTGTACGAGTACACGCGGTAGTCGTCCACCATCCGCGGCAGGATGTCGTGGCCGAAATCGTGCGTGGAAGTCGCGTCCTCCGCGTCTTTCAGCAGCACCGGGATGAGGACGTCGGTGTTGAACAGGTACACGCCCATCGAGCCCGACACCCGCCGGGGGTTGTAGGGCGAGCGAATCTGCGTGGTTTGCGGCTTCTCCTCGAAGCCGACAATCCTTCCCTCGCGGTCCACGTCCACCACACCGAAGCGGAAGGTCTCCTCGGGATCGATCAGGATGGTCGCCAGGGTGACATCCGCGCCCGAATCCAGGTGCTGCTGCTGCATTCGCGCGTAGTCCATCTTGTAAATATGGTCGCCACTCAGGATGAGGACGTGCTTGGGCTGCTCGGAGCCGATGGAGTAGATGTTCTGGTAGACGGCGTCGGCGGTGCCGAGATACCAGTTCTCGCTGACGCGCTTCATCGGGGGCAAAATTTCGATGAACTCGCCCAAATCTCGTGCCACGATATTCCAGCCCTCGCGGATGTGGCGGTTCAGCGAAAGCGCCTTGTACTGGGTCAGGATGTACACCCGGCGAAGATCGGAGTTGATGCAGTTGGAGAGCGTGATGTCGATGATGCGGTAGATGCCGCCGAAGGTGACGGCCGGCTTGGCGCGATCACGGGTCAACGGATAGAGGCGCTCGCCCGCCCCGCCCGCCAACAGCACTCCAAGGGTGTCTTTCATGGTGGTCGAACCGCTCAAAACGAAAGAGAGAGCCTGCTAGAAAAAGTTGATGGTAGCACAAGAAAACAGTCGCCAGCCGCCGGCGGGTCACGCCGTCCACTAGCAACTAGGAGCTAGGGACTACCGGCTTATGCGGCGTCGTCCAGGCTGATGCGCAGCGACTTGAGGAATTTCACGTCCTGGGCGTTGATTTTGAAATCGGGGTCGCCGTGGCGCGTGCCGACCAGGGACGGCTTGGCGGACGCCTGCTGCTCGTCATGCTTGTTGAAGCCGATCGTCGCCTCCAGAACCAGGAACACGTCGTAGCCGCCGGCCTTGATTTTGCCGATCACCTCGGCGATCTGGTCCGATTCGGCCAGCGACTCGTTGATGGCCTCGCCGAGTTCTTTCATCAGTTGCTTGAGTTTCTGGTTCACGATGGGGCCCCTGTCAGGCGATTCGCTCCGGCGCCAGTGTTTCCGCCCTGGACGTGCGCCGTGAGCCTTGCGCCTAACTTGTTGGATGCCCCACCGCATCACACGGTTTTGTGATTTATGACCGAGGTGAGTGGCAACCCGCTGCTAAAATGCGAGCTGTGGCAGGGCTTTCCACCGCAAGAAAATTGGGGATTGTGGGCCGGGTGGCGGCCCGCCAGGCAGGACAGAACCGCTGGCTGCGCGCCGGCTGGTCGGCCGCCCGCATCACCGCCCAGCACTTCGGACGCGTGCTGCACCTGTTGTGGCTGGAAATCACCGGCGTCTTCTTCATCTTCTTTGGTTTCGCCGGAGTAGTCGCCGCCTGGCGCGAGTACCCGAAGTGGCAGGCCGGCAGCATTGGTCCGGGAAAATTCTTCCTGGCGCTGGCATTCGCGGTGGTGTTCGGATGGTTTGGCGTGAGTTCGTTTTATCGGGCGCGGCGGAAGTAAGCGACAGCGCGGCGCACGCTTATTGCTAAGGGCTAATTGCTGCTTTTCCGAGGTGCTGCATGGCAGATAAAGACATCTTGCCGGAAATTAAGAAAAAGGAAGCCGAGCTTCCCGAGCAGCGCACCTCCTCCAACATCAGCGTGCACCCGCTGTACACGCCGGCCGACCTGAGCGGCTTGGACTACGACCGCGATGTCGGCTATCCCGGACAGTTTCCCTACACGCGTGGCGTTCAGGCCACCATGTACCGCGGCCGGCTCTGGACCATGCGCCAGTACGCCGGCATGGGCGACGCCGAGGATTCCAACAAGCGTTACAAGTACCTGCTGGCCAACGGCACCACCGGGCTGAGCGTCGCCTTCGATCTGCCCACGCAGATCGGCCTCGACAGCGACAACGTGCTCTCGCACGGCGAGGTCGGCAAGGTCGGCGTCGCCATTGATTCCATCGAGGACATGGCGCGCCTGTTCGACGGCATCAACCTGGAAAAGATCACTACCTCGATGACCATCAACGCCACGGCGGCCATCCTGCTGGCGTTGTACGTGGCGGTGGCCAAGCGCCAGGGCAGCGATCCGCGCAAGCTCGGCGGCACGGTGCAGAACGACATTCTGAAGGAGTACATCGCGCGCGGGACGTACATTTATCCGCCGGCGCAGGCGATGCGCATCGTCACCGACATCTTCGCTTACGCCAACCAGCACGTGCCCGAGTGGAACACGATTTCCATTTCCGGCTACCACATGCGCGAGGCCGGCTGCACCGCCGTGCAGGAGGTCGCGTTCACCCTGGCCAACGGCATCACCTACGTGCAAGCTGCGATTGACGCGGGGCTCGACGTGGACAAGTTTGCGCCGCGTCTGTCGTTCTTCTTCGCCTCATTCAGCAATTTCCTGGAAGAGGTGGCAAAGTTCCGCGCCGCGCGGCGGATGTGGGCGCGGATCATGCGCGAGCGCTTCGGCGCCAAGAGCCCGAAGTCGTGGATGCTGCGGTTTCACACCCAGACCGCCGGGTCGAGCCTGACGGCGCAGCAGCCGGAAAACAACATCGTGCGCACCGCGCTGCAGGCGCTGTCGGCGGTGCTGGGTGGCACGCAGTCGCTGCACACTAATTCTTACGACGAGGCGCTGGCGTTGCCGACCGAGCAGGCGGTCCGGGTAGCGCTGCGCACGCAGCAGATTGTCGCCTACGAGAGTGGCGTGGCGCAGACGATTGACCCGCTGGCCGGGTCGTACTACGTCGAGTCGCTGACCTGCGAGATCGAGAAGCACGCCTACGGCTATCTCGACAAAATTGACGCCATGGGCGGAACGCTGAAGGCCATCGAGCGCGGCTTCGTGCAGCAGGAAATCCAGAACGCCGCCTACGAATATCAGCAGGCGGTGGACCGCCTGGAGCAGGTGGTGGTCGGCGTGAACCGCTTCGAGATCGAGGAAGAGCGCTCGATTGACATCCTGCGCCTGGATGAAGACCTGGAGCGTCGCCAGGTGGAGCGCGTCCGCGAGCTGCGCGCGCGGCGCGACAAGGCACCGTGGGAAGCTTCGTTAAAGACGATTGAAGATGCGGCCCGCAACGGGACCAACCTGCTGCCGGCGATCATCACCGCCGTGGAAGCCAGCGCCACCGTCGGCGAAATCAGCGACACGCTGAGAAGGGTGTTTGGGGAGTACAAAGAGGCGGTGGTGATCTAGGTTCGAGCCGCTCCTCGGCAAGAACGCATCATGGATAAGCGAGTGCACCAGCGAGTATCGGTATAGTGGTCGGAATGTAGAACTGAACATTGCTGTTTTTCAAATGTGCGAAGTTTGGATCGGCCGCGACGTGGTCCCCGCCCCCCGTGCTTGGCAGCCATCCCTGAACGTTTGCTTCGTACGCCAGAAGCCATTCTTCTTCGTAAAGTTCATTTGTCGCCATTCTCCGGGACCAGCGGGTGGTGTCCAAACCACCGGCAGCAAACAGACCACCTGCATTTGCGTCCAGCGCGAGTATCGCAACGATAGAGTTTTCAATATTTGAAATAGCCTCAGCGGCTGGCCGGCTAATCTGGAGGGTCCATGTCAGACATGCCCAAAGACACCAGACGACCTCGTATTCATGTCCCAGCGGCGCGTTTTGTTCGATAATGAGATTCAATGTCATTGACCAAAGCGGGCCATCGAAGACTAAGCCGTGGTTCGACTCCGCGTAATGCATGCATTCAATCCCTTCGCGAATTGCCGCTGGCTCTGAAGCCACTGCTTGGCAAATCAGGCTCTGGAATAAATCGCGGTTTGAGGGGTGCGGTCTAAACGTGCGCAGCCGAGCAAGTGCATATTTGACGATGTGCTCATTTGGGTTGGTGCGTACGAACTCGGTCATGTAATCGAAGTATCGAATCAGATCACTTGCTTGGCCTGTTGTCGACCTGCGAAAGCGAAATGCTCGCAACTCCTTCACCCACTCGGCTTGAAATTCAACGGGCAGGTCCTTCGCGACTGTTTTTCGCGGATTCAAACGCAATTCGTAGTCGAGCAGCGTATTCTGAATCTCGGCAAGTGCACTGTCAGCACTCGCACGCGAGGCGAACGTTAGTTCGTATTCATCAATCCATCGCCATCCAGTGATTGATGGCATGCGACGAACGAGCTCGGTATCAATATCAGCCAAAATGCTTTCCGCAATTATGAATGACGTATCCGGGCCAATCGGTACACCCATTGTTTGTCCGTCTTGAGCACCTCTCACCGGCTCATCAATGACATTGCCAAACAGTGCGCGGGTCCTATTCGCCTTCGCAACTGCTTTAGTGTGGAATGCCCATGGAATTGAGTGCGTATATACGGACGGATAAAAATCGGCAATGTCAGCATTGAGAATCGCTCTGGCTCCTGCCCTCGCACGGGCTTGGAATCGGAAGAGCTCGCTGCGGCGGTACTGCGGGACTACGGCACGTGCCCGCGTCGGATACCTGGTCGGCCTACTTCTGCACAAATTTGTTGTAGCCAATTTCGCCAGAATGGCAGCTCTGTTTGTTATCAAGCAGGTGCAGAGATTGAAGTGGTGGATGGGATTGGGGACCCCTAACCTGCGCCTGAAGTGCACGTTCCCCCTGGCAATGCTGAACCGGTGGAGCTTTGCGGTCTGCGGGCGTGCAAACGTGTTTGGTAACAGCCCTCCAGTGCACGCGGCCGCGTAAGACGAAGTGTCGAACGACGGAGGTAGTTCGGACGGGAAATATCCTTTTGTCAGCAGTTCGTCGAGCGTAAAAATCGGGAACTCCTCTGTGTTGGCGCGGATATCCTATGGGCGAAGCTGTGATCCGTCAATCGTTTCGCCTATTAGAGAAAGATACATCACTAGGCGGGTTGGCCCATCGTTCGACCCGCGCTGGAATCAGCCGCCACCGTCGGCGAAATCAGCGACACGCTGCGGAGGGTGTTCGGCGAGTACAAAGAGGCGGTGGTGATTTAGGTTTGACAATCGTATTTTTCCAAAACTGGTCGTAGCGTAGAATTCCACCCTCTTGTACCTAGGTCGATTAATGCTTTGCGCATCCCCTCTCCTAGTATTTGCTTGAAAACGGAATCATAGTTGATAGCATCTGGCTACTCACGCGTGGAGCAACCTAGTATGAGGGCATCGTTTGCACCGTCTTCGCGCTCTTACATTCTCTCTCTCGTTGTGTGCATGATTGTAATTGGGTCTGTCGACGGCTTCCAGGCCAATGCGCAGAAGGCTGCTGCGCGGAGCGCTGCGAAGAAAGAGCTCTCCAGCGAAACCCACCCCATTCCCCGAGGTAAGTTCAAGACATGGTCCCTGTTTCTCGTTTGTAATCCTCGATGGTTGGAAATCGATAAGCGTGAAAACCTAAACCGACTAGCACAAGATTTCAATTCGCTGGGTTCTGCGATAGGGTCCGAAAACCTGGCGGTCTGGTTCTCTACTCATGCTAGGTCTGGCAGCAAGTTCGTGGATCCCACCAAGGTTGTGGAAGGGAGTGTGGACGTCGACCGAGGTATCAAGTTTTGTAAGGCATTCAAACTAAAGCCTAGCGAAGGACCTTACTTGCTAATTACTTCCTCGTATCCAGACGAATTACACTTGCCGCGTTCTCTACCTCCAAACACGGCTATTTTCAGGCTAGGGAACATGCGTCCGACAGAGATTTCCGCATTGATTGACTATTTGGGCGATGAACTATCGCAGCGAGCGGTGATACCAAAAGACGTCCAGGGAGCAGTAAAATTAGATCGCGGTAAAGAAGCGCCACCTCCGCTTCAAGACAAGTCCGAGCCGCCGTTGCTGAAATTGCTTGCAGCGGTTCAGAGCGGCCTAAAAAGTTTCGGCTGTGCTTGGAATTTCAAGATTGACGCCGAAGGTGTGAAGGCGGAACTAAACCCCTGTCAAAAAAATCACAAGGAACCGTAGCATGCCCGTCCACAATTGGCATTACGGAAAACTGGTCATCTTGTGGTCTTGGGGTCTGATCTTAATAGCGGTGGCATTGACGCACTTCATGACCGACGCTGTTGCTAATTCACCAATGCTGCATCTCTGCGAGGTCCTTTTAGTTCTCCTTGTGCTTATTCTCCTTACCGGCGTCACGTGGCACTGGCTTGGCTCAAAAGAGCCTTATTGACAGAGCAAAGGTGATTCTTCGGCCCGATCCATCAACGTAAAGAGTCCTTAATTTAAACGACCAGTCTCCGGCACACTGCCTCAGCAACTTCCTCGCTCGCCGGGCCGTGGAGCACCCGCTTTGCTTGCCCACAAGCTCTCGCCAGAATAGACTCTAGCGATTTTTGACCGATCCGACGTGTGCGAGACAGGAGACGGGATGAAGTACGTTATCAGCTGGAACGAACGCCCGCAGGGTTCGCCTGCGGAGTACGAGAATGCTCAGACGCGAATCCTCGAGGTGTTCGGACAATGGAAAGCTCCCGCCAATTTCAAAATCGAGTTCTTCGTCGTGCGGGTGGGCGATTGGGGAGGGTACTTGCTGGTGGACTGCGACGATCCATTGGCCATTCACAAGTTTTGTTCGATGCTGCCTGCTTTCTCCATGGAGGCACGTCCTGTTGTTCCCGTCGAGGACGCCGTCAAGGCCGAACTCGAGGTCATGGCGTGGCGCGACGGACTCAAAAGCAAAGTGGGATAGGCTGGGGAATCGCAAATTCCAAACACAAGCGGAGCGCAGCCCGCGGAGCGGGCGCAGAATGCGGCAGAATTCGCAACCGGGTGGAGCAGGCCTTTAGGCCTGCTGTTTCGCGGTCTCAAGAAGTTCCGGCTTTAGCCGCTGAGGTACTTCCATTCTCATCCAACAAGTCCCTCAGGGGCTAAAGCCCCAAATTCTTTGGGATCTGAGACTGCAGGCCTAAAGGCCTGCGCCACCCGGTGCGAGTCCGTCACCAAAACCAGCCGGGTGGAGCAGAGCCTGCCCTGAACGGCCCCGAAGGGCCTTCAGGCCTGCTGTATCGCAGTCGTAAGAAGGTCCGGCTTTAGCTGCTGAGGTATTTCCTCCCAAGTGCTGAAGCCCAAATTCTTTTGGACCTGGAACCGCAGGCCTAAAGGCCTGCGCCACCCGGTGCGAGTCTGCCACCAAAACCAACCGGGTGAGCAGAGCCTGCCCTGAGCGGCCTCGAAGGGGCTTCAGGCCTGCTGTATCGCGGCCTCAAGAAGTTCCGGCTTAGCCGCTGAGGTACTTCGTCGAGTTCCCATTGAGGATTCGCGGAGCTATAGGGGTACTCCTCCGCGATTTTGGCCAAACCAGCCCTCACCGGATTCTGGTGAATGTAGTTTCGCGCGCGAAGATATTCTCCTGCATCCCGCAGCCGATGGTCATAAAAACTGGTCTGCCAAATCTCAGAACTGAACCTCAACTCCTTGCCCGCCCGAAAAGAAAATCCGCCTTTGAGGAACTGCAGAGCTCTCTCCAGTGTCACTTCTGGAGTGAGAATCAGGTGAAAATGATTCGGCATAACGACGAACTCATGGAGCAAATACTTTTTCTCGCGCCGGTAGTGGTACAGCACTTCCAGCAGTAAACCTGCCATCAGATCGGATTGCAGGAGGCGCTTCTTCTGGATCGTCGAAGCCGTGATGTAGTAGGTGTCGTGAGTGGTCCAGCCGCGGTGCGGAATCGTCATATGTACCTCAGCGGCTAAAGCCGCTCAGGCTAGCATGGCTGAACAGCAGGCCTGAAGGCCTGCTCCACCCAATATCTCCTGGTTCGGTGCCATTTTGGAAATCGGCGAGGCCCACCCGGGCTCACGCCGGGGGCTGCACATTCTGTCGCGCGTTCCGCGCTGTCCGGGGGACGTGGCGGCCGCTGAAGCCGGGCCCTTCCCGCCGCTGAAGCCGTACCTTTTCCGCTACAAATAGCGCTCGCGCACAATCTTCAGATGATGGGTCACGTGACCGGGGATGATGAAGGCCAGGGCGCGCACGGTGAAGCGGTTGTCACTGGCGATGCCGGTGCGTTCCCAGGCTTCCGCCGGCAGGTTGCGAAACAATGAAATCGTGGCGAGGCGGACGCGGCGGAACTCCTCGACGTGTCCCGCCCAGGCGACGGCGTCGGCCTGCGCGCCGGCGGCGGAGATGTTCTGGTCGTAGCTGGGCAGCGGCGTATCGAAGCCGCGCGCGAACCAGAGCGCTCGAAAGGTGAAGGCGCGCTCGGTGTCGGTGACGTGGTTCAGCACCTGGCGGATGCTCCACTTGTCGGGCGCGTAACGGTGCAGCGATTTCTCTTCGGAGATTTTCGCGAAGAATTGCAGCGATTCCTCGAGCTGTGCCTCGATGACCTTCAGCGCGTCGTCGCCCGCGACCTGGTTGATGTAGGTGAAGTAGTAGGGGGCGGCGTCAGAGGGCTGCGGTCGGCCGGTCATGCGGCCCATTTTACTGCCGCGGACGGCCGGTACCGCCATCGCCTCGCGGCATTAAGTGCCCTGTCCGCTGAAATCCTGTTTTCAAGATGAGTGGCCCTGGGCATCCTCGTCCCAGGCCGTGGCATCTTCTTTCCTGCTGTAAGTAGTAGGACAGCTACTTCGTCTCGATTTCCCTTTTGATGCTTACACATAGCAATCCGCCGAGGCTGAAACCACGCCGACTCCACGTTGGCAATCGAAGGAGAGAGAAATGAAGAGACTGCGGGCCGTCGTATTGTGCGCGAGCTTGTTGCTGCTTTGCGGGGCTTCCCTGATAGCTCAGAACACCGTGGATGTGCTGGGAGGCGGGCCTCAACCGCTGAACACCAGCGGCTGCCCGGTGAACTCGAATTGCATTCCGGCATTGTGGTCAACCACATCCAACGCGGGCTCGGACATTACGGCGCCGATTGCAGCCAATTTCGTCTTCGACCAGCAGGGCGGAGCCGTGCCTACGGATTTTCCCTCGGCAACGACGGGACAGATCTGCCTGGCCGACACGCGCGATCTGACCGGCACTGCCCTGTTCGCGCAAATTGCGGCCAATTGCCAGGCGGCGGGCGGCATTGCCCTGCTGCTGATCCGCGACGCAGCGGTCACGGCGCCGTCGACGATCCCGGTCTACACCATCTCGTCGGCGAATGGAGACTTCCTCAGGAATAGTGTCGGCTTCAACGCTACGACGGGAGTTTCGAATTATCAGGTTCGCATCAATGTGGCAGTACCAGCAGTGGCTGCCAACCCCACCAATCAACATAATTGCGCGAACGGACAGGCGGCGCCAGCATACGTCGGTGCGGGAACGACGTATTACACACCCAATGAGAGCCTCTGTCTGCCGGCAGCAGCGGGACAGGCCGGCGAGCCCAGCATGACGGTGGATTCGCAGGGCACGATCTACATCGAGTCCATCCGCGGAGTTCCCGGCGGCCTCGACCTGTGGCGCTGGAACGCAAGCGGTGACGGGGCACCGAACGCAAATGGCACCCTGCCGTTCAAGTACGAAGGTCAGCCCGACTGCGGCATGCTGATGAGCACGTTCTGTACGACCAGCGGATTGGCCCCGGGCGGAGGCGATGGCGATGTGGCGGCGAACGCTCCGGACCCGTCGAACTCCAACATTCCCAACTTCGCGGTGGTCAGCCTGGATGCGCTGGAGGTCACGGCCAGCCATTCCACCAATCGCGCCGACACGTTTACCACTCCCGATCCGGCGACGGCCGGCGTTCCTTTCGACGATCGGATGTGGATCGCCGCGCTGAACGATACGAACCACGTGTACATGGAGTATCACGACTTCGGCACGGGGTCGCAGATCTTCGTGCAGCGCTCCAATGATGGCGGGCAGACCTACACCGACGGACTTGGGACTGTGGTTTCGGCTGCGTTGGAACCGACGGTCGGGCCGCCCACCGGAAATGTCGCCGGACAAATCAAGGTGGATACCAGCAGCTGCGGGAGCCACGGGAACGTGTACCAGATCTTTGTGGGCCCGGATAATCCCACCGACAACGCCAACAGTCTCGTCAATGCCGCATACGTTGGCGTGGCCAGCAACGTGAGCTTGACCAGTCCAACGCTGTCGTTCACGGATTACAAGATCTTCAGTTGCGGCGCGGGCTCGGCGTGTCCGACCGGAGAGGGCATCGGGCAAATCTTCCCTGCCCTGGCGGTGGACAATTTCGGGTACCTCTATGCGGTATGGTCCGACGGCACCGACATCTACTACTCGTTTTCGCCAACGCTGGGTACGCGCTGGTCACCTGCCATCCGAGTGACACAGGGCACCTCGCAAGCGGGAAAAGCGAATGTGTTTCCCTGGGTGGTGGCGGACGCGAACGGACACGTCGCCATTGCTTGGTACGGCGCTGACCAGGCCGGCAACTCGAACAGCATCGCACTGACCACGAACTGGAACGTGTTCGCCGCGGAAACGGTGAACGGGCATTCCAACACGCCGGTGTTCACGCTCAGCCAGGCCAGCGACCACGTCAACCACACGGGGCAGATCACTACTGGCGGATTAGTCGGCGGACTGACCGGAGATCGCAGCCTTTCCGACTTCTTCCAGATCGCGATGGATCCCAGCCATCGGGTCAATATCGCGTACGATGACACTCACGCCGGCCCGACAGTGACCTACTTCACACGGCAGAAGACCGCGACGTCCGGAATCGCTACCAAAGGACAGTGCGCCGGGACGTGCAAGCTGGCAGGCGGTAAAGGCGACGGTAACGGCAAAAAAGGCGGCAAAGCACAGTTCGCCTTTAATCATGACGGTTGCAATCAGCAGGACAGCGCGTCGTTTACTGATTCCGGTGCTGGCGTCAACTTCCAGGCCACGCAAGTGGCTTCCGCCACGTTCGACGAAGTTGCGCATACGGTCACACTCGTGGGATCGGGGACTGACAACGGGCTGCCGGTGACGTTCACGATCATAGCCACCGACAGCTCGCTGGTCCCGCCGGGGCTGTTCAGCATCACTCTGAGCGACGGCTACAGCAACAGCAGCAGCCTGCTGGACGGGAGCATCACCGTTTACTAGCGCTTGAACGAAACACATTTGAACAACGTGCCGCCCCGGCTGCTCATGCCGGGGCGCGTTTTTTTGGTGCGGAAAGCATGAGATATGACCGCGGATTGGCGGCACGGAGTGTAGTTGCGCGGTCCTTGATTTACTGCGCCGGCAGGCGGAAGGGGACGCCGCGTTCGTCATTGACGTCGGCGGTGGCGGCGAGATCGAGATCCGCGAGAGGGACCTTGCGGGCGCGCTGCTCGGTCAAAATCCAGAGCGTGGTTCCGGAGATAGCGTAGGCGCGAATTTCCTCGCGGCGGCCATCGCGGAAGACAAGGATGATGGTCGGCAAACGCTCGGGCGCAACCGGCGCCGGCGGTGGAGCAAGAGCCGCCGCGGTGCGTTGCTCGCGCACCATCTGCTCCTGGCGGAGTTGATCCACCTCGGCGCGGAGCTGGTAAATCTCGTTGTTCACTCCCGTGTCGTGCTCCGGCAGATACGACGCCGGCGGCGCATAGTTCGCGTAGCCGTAATCGTAGTAGCCGAGTGGCGGATAAAACGGATACGGCGCGTAAGAGAATGCGTACGGGTAGCCGAACGGGAACACCGCAAAGTGCCGCGGATGATGGAAGACGCGCGGGCCGATGAAGACGCGGAAGCCCGGATTATGTCCGATGGCAAAGCCGCCGCGGAAGGCGACGCGTCCACCCGGGCGCACCGAAATCGTGGCTCCGGTACGAGGCGCGAAGCCGCGCGTCCGCTGTGCGCAAACCGGAATCGCAATGGCGAGAACCAAAGCCGCCGCCGCAATCTGCGCCCGCATAGGCTAATGATACCTCCGATTGTGCTTCGAAGCGGGAGCTAATGGCTGGGGATGAATGGCGCTGTCCCGAAGTAGTCCTACGCTGCAGCCGCCGCTTCAGGGCAAGATGGGCGAAGTCGAGGACTGCTCCGAAATCGGATTAAGGCCTCTTTGCTTTGTCAACAGTGTTGACAAGGAGGCAACCTCCGGATGTCGAAACACTTCGTACAACTCGGAGTTCCCCTCCCTAGCGCCAGCCTCTTCTGGCCAAGATCGCGGCGCTTACAAACTGTTTCCCTTACAACCGGGGCGCGCGCCACTTATCGCCCGGAGCAAGATTGACGTGCCACTGCGTCTATTCGAGTCCCGAGAACGACGCAAGACCATGACGGCGGCGTGCATTCCACGCATCCATCTGCGAAGAGGAGAGCTGCGGGCGGACATTATCTTGGACCGGCGCAGCCATCCGAGGATTGCGCACTGCGTGGTGCAGCGGCATGGCTCGCCGGAGATCCTGCTGCTGGCGCAATATGAATCCTTCGAAGCCGCGGAGAGTGCGGCGGAAGACTTCATGGACGAGTACGCGCGCAACTGCCGATCACAGCAAGCTCCGGCAGCGTAAGACTTCCCTTTTCCTCAGCCGAGCGTCGGTCGGTATTCCCACCCTGTCTCGCCAAAGTCGGGCGAGACAGGGGTGGGAACAGTTCCCATGGTTACCCCTGAATCTGATTTAATCCTGAGTCACCCCTTGGTTCAGGCGGCGTCGTGGCGGAGATGGTGTCGGACCTGGTCGAAGCGCAGGCCGCCGTGGTCGCGAATGACCTGCTGGGCCTGATCGACGCGCTCGGGCGTATTCACGTTGACGATGACCAGGGTGCTTCCGCGGCGAAGAAATTCGCGAAGGTCATTGATCTCATCGCGGGGAATCCCTTCGTCGAGGCGGGTTTCAGTTTCCTCGCCGACCGATGCGCCGACCGCGGCGCCACCGAGGCCAAGCAGCGCCGCCGCGCCCAGGCCGACGGCAAAGATGGGGCCGACCCCAGGAATCACGAGCGAGGCCGCGGCGGTGCCCAGTCCGAAGCCGGCGCCGGCGCCGATGGCGGCACCGAGATAGCTGCTGATGGCTTTGCCGATGCCCGGCTCCTCGGCGGCGGTGGTGGGGACGTTGGCGAGTTCCTGCGGGTTGCACTCCGGAGTGATGAAGATAATCTGGCGCTCGCCGAAGGCGTTCTCGCGCAGGTCACGCACGGCGTGCTCGGCTTCCACACGCGATTGAAATACGCCGACAACTCCTTCCATGGTCACCTCTCTTAATTGTGGGATGCGGGAGAGTCGCAGGGGGAAGTGCCGTTTTCAGAAAACCCAAACCACCGAGGGCAGGGGGCGCAAACGACGCGCAGATTGGAGATTGCGGATTGGAATGCCTTGAGGCGGCAGGTCGCTCAGGACGACAATCGTCAATATCTCAAGACAGTTTCCGTTTGGCGACAGGACGGGCAAAAGCATTGGTTGGGTTGTGGGAATTGATGGTCAGGACCTTGCGATAGAGCTCTACGGCCTGGGTGTGGTCCCCGGATTCCTCATAAGCCTGCGCCAGCAGGACGAGGATAAAAGGATCCCGCTGGTCGGCCTTCTGCAGATCGGCAATGGCGGTCTTGGTGTCACCGCAGTAAAGCGCGACATAGCCGCTGAAATAAGGAAGGAAGGGCGCCTGCTCGGGATTGGCGCCGCGCTCGATGATGGTTTTGGCCGAGTCCACATCCTGGCGAGCTTCGGAGCAGCGGCCGCGCCGCGCCTCAATGCGGCCTTGGGCGCTCAGCCAGCGGAAGGTCCAGAGATCCTTCTGGGCGGGAGTGAGGTTGGGCTGACGCAGACCGGCTTCGCGGCCTTTCTGGTACCAGGCGAGCGCATTCTCGAGGTCGCCCGACTCGAGATAAATTCGCGCCAACTCGTTGGCCACTTCGCCGGCGGCAAAGAAATTCTCCTTGGCGATGGCGTCATCGTAGAGCGGTTGCTCGTACCTGGCGGCCTCGGCGGGCTTACGCTCGAAAGCATAAGAAAAGGCCATGTTGCGCACCGCCTGCGATTTTCTTTCCGGCGGCGCGACGGCGATGGCTTTGGCGAATTCGCGGCGTGCTTCGTCGTACTGACCCTTGAGATCGAGGGCAATGCCCACGCCAAGATGCGCCTCGTAGGAATTCGGATCGGACTGGAGCACTTTGCGGTAGAGCGCCAGAGCTTCGTCCTGCTTCCCTTCCGTGTTGAGCTTGCGCGCCTGCTTGATGGGATCAGAGCTGTCGGCAGGTGCAGGCGCGGTTTGGGCGAGGAGCGAAGCGAGTGACAGCAACAGCACAAGCGCGAGTTTCATGGCGGTGGAATTATAAAGAGTTTCTGTTTCGGTTTCAGTTTCAGAAAAGCAGCTGGCGGAACAAAGGGGAATTGAAGATTGCGGATTTGAATGTCTTTTGGCAACTTTCGTGAGTGCCAGCGAACGCGGGGTCCTTCGACTCGGGCATACGCCCTCGCTCAGGATGACAATTGTTAATACATGCACACGCAGGGCCTGTGCCAGACGTGTGCCCGACGATCATGTTTCGCGCGGGTTAGCCGGCGGTGGCGGCTTCCGGGGTGAAGGACTGGATGGCGGCGTTTTCGTCGTCGAAGACTTCGAAAACGCTGAGCAGGCCGAGAATCTTCAGGGTCTGGGACACCAGCTTCGAGGGGTTCACCAGCTTCAGGGCGCCGCCCTTCTGCTTGAGAGAGGACTGGTAGCGGACCATGGCGCCGACACCGCTGGAGTCGGCCATGGGGACCTCGGTCAAGTTGAGGACGACGGAGACACTGTTTTCGGCGATGATGCCGTCGAGGGTGGAGCGGAGCTCGTCCACCGGCTCGCCAAGCTTGAGTTGTCCCTTCAACCGGACCGCGTGCACCTTGCCGAACTTGCGAACGTCTATGTCCACAACGACCCCCCAAATCATCTTAATCCCGTTTTCACCGAAAGCGGCCAGCCAAGCGGGATTCGTTGACACCGGAAAAGGCGTTTGTTACAGTCCGCTGCAAGTTACGGTAAGTCGGGAAGTTTTGCAAGTCTGTAGCTCCCCGGCTCCCCCCGGCGGGGCGCGCCCCACAAACTGTTCACAATCGTAAGGAGTCGCTGAATGGCGACGCAAAGACCTGCTTTAACCGTTCCCCTGGGCGAGCTCGCCGCTTTGCTGCTGGCGGAACGCGAAGTCGCGCCGCGGGCGGAGGTAATCGCCGGCGAAGCCGCGGCGCTGGCGCCTGGATGCGCCATTAACCTGTACATGTTCAGCGAGGAAGAAGAGCAGCCGTGGTTCCTCAAGGCGACGGTGGGCGAAGTCTCGGTGGACGAAGCGGCTTTGCAAAGCGCCACGCTGACCGAACTGGCGCGGCAACGCCAGCCGCTGCTGTTTGCCGGATCGCAACTGGCGCGCGAGTACTACGCGCACCTGGATGTGCGGCGCACGATCGTATCGCTGGCGTACGTACCCATCCTGCTGGAAGAGGTGCTGATCGGGGCCATCGAGGCGATCAGCTTCGAGCGCGCGCTGACTCCCGAGGACGTGCAGGCAATCAACCAGTTGAACGATTTGTCGGCGCTGGCGCTGGCCACCGCGGTGGCCTACGAGTCGGAGCGCAACTCCAGCCTCGATTCCATCACCCGCATGACCGCGCTGTACGACGTAGAGAAGGTGTTTACCTCGACGCTGCAGATGGACGAACTGATGCCGATCATCACGGCGAAAGTTCGCGAGTTGCTGAACGTGCAGGGGGTCAACCTGTGGGTGGTCGAGGAAGAAGATCTGCTGCTGATGAATCGCGACGGCGACGACCCCACGCTGGAAGATGGGGCAATAGCCGACGACATCATCCGGCAGGTGGGCGAGAACGGCGAATCGGTGCTGATCGCGGATGGGAGTGATCCGCGGCTGGTGAAACGCAATGGCGAAGTGCAGGAAGGGGCAATCTTCAGCCAGATGGCCGTTCCGGTGATGGACGGCGAGTCGCTGGTGGGAGCGCTGGAGTGCGTGAACCGCAATGACGGCGCGCCCTTCGACGATGACGATCTTTTCTTCCTCGGAATGATGGCGGAGACGGCGGGGCGGGCGCTGCACAACGCCAGCCTGATGGAGGCCGAGAAGAAGATCGAGGTGCTGGAAACGTTGGTGCAGGTGAGCAACGAGATCACCTCGACGCTCAACCTGGACCGGGTGCTGCAAACGGTGGTGAACGCGCCGCAAAAGATCATCGCCTTCGAGCGCGCGGCGGTGGCGCTGGAGGAGCGGGGAAAATTCCGCATCGGGTGCATTTCCGGCCAGACCGAAATCATGCACACCGACCCGGCGGTTCGCAAGCTGCGGGAGATGCTGGAATGGTCGGCGCAGTATGAGCACGGAATCCACGTGTACGTGCAGGGCGACGACGTCATCGCCGACCGGGAGGAAACCAGGGCGAAATTCCAGGCTTACTTCCTGGAGTCGGGAGCGCGTTCGTGGTACGCGGTCCCGCTGGCCGATGACCAGGGCCGGCTGGGCATGCTGTCGTTCGAGAGCTCGGTGCCGGACTTCCTGTCGGACGCGCAGATGGAGTTCGTGAAGGTGCTGGCGTCGCAGGCGACGGTGGCGGTGCGCAACGCCTCGCTGTACAAGGAAGTGCCGCTGATCGGGGTGCTGGAGCCGCTGATCCAGCGTAAACATCAGTTCATGGCAATGGAAAAGCGGCGGCGCATGACCACCATCGCGCTAGCGGTGGCAACCGTGCTGTTCCTGGTGTTCGTGCCCCTGCCGATGCGGGTGGCGGGCGAATCGGTGGTGGCGCCGCAGGTCAGCACGTACGTGCAGAGCGAACTGGATGGAGTGATCAAGAACATCCACGTCCGCGAGGGCGACCACGTGGTGCGCGGAACGGTGTTGGCGGAACTGCAGGATTGGGATTACCGGTCGGCGTTGGCGGCAGCTCAGGCGAAGCTGGGAATCGCGCAGTCGGCCATGAACCGCGCCCTGGCATCGAATGACGGCGGCGAAGCCGGCATTCAGCGGGTACAAGCGGATTACTGGGCAGCGGAAGTGACGCGCGCGAAAGAGCGGCTGGAACGCACGCGGCTGCGGTCGCCGATTGATGGCGTAGTGGTCACGCCGCACGTCGAGACGCTGATTGGCACCAAGCTTTCGGCCGGCGACAGCTTTGCCGAAGTGGCAAACACCTCGCACGCCACCGTGGACGTGGCGGTGGACGAAACCGATGTGCCGCTGCTGCAGGCCGGGGACTCCGCCAAAGTAAAGCTGGAGAGCTTCCCGACACAGAAGTTCCGCGGGCAGGTGCAAATCGTCAGCCCGACCAGCAGCACGCAAGCGGACAAGCGCGTGTATTTTGCGCGCGTGGACCTCGCGAACGCGGAGTCTGTCATCCGGCCGGGCATGCAGGGCATCACCAAGATCAGCGTCGGGTGGCATCCGGCGGGATACGTGATCTTCCGCGGGGTGGGGATGTGGGCGTGGGGCAAATTGTGGAGCTGGTTCGGGTGGTGAGTAGCGGGAGAAAGATGCGGAGGTGGGTGGTGGGTAAGGATCGGTTCGCTATTCTTGGGGTAATTGCCGCGCTGGGACTGGCGGGATGCAGCAGTAATCACCCGGTGACGGCGGCAGAGGCAGCGCCGGCGCCGGCGGCGACGCAGCAGGCCACGGCGAAGCCGGCGTCGAACTTCTACTCCGCATCGGGTCCACTCGTGGTGGAGAACCAGGTGGACGTAGCCTCGCAGCGCGAGGGCGTGGTCGCCAAAATCCTGGCGGACGTGGGCGCGCCGGTGCATAAAGGGCAATTGCTGGCGCTACTGGACGACCGGCAGATCACGGCCGACCGCGACGCCGCCAAGGCGAAGGCCGAGGGGACGAAGGCGGACTACCAGCACTGGCAGGCGGAGCTGAAGATGCGCGAGTCGGACGCGTGGCGCTCCGAGCAGATGTGGAAAGCGAACCTAATAACCAAGCAGCAAATGGAGCACGACCAGTACGCGGTGGAAAGCGGAAAGTTCTACCTGCAGCGACAGGGCGAGGATCTGAAAAACGCGGAAGCGGCGCTGAAGGCGCTGGACTTTGAACTGGACAAGACACGCATCCTGGCGCCGTTCGACGGGATCGTGGCCCGGCGTTACGTGCGCGCGGGGCAGAAGGTCGCGCTGGGAGACCGCATCTTCTGGGTGACGGCGACCAGTCCGCTGAACGTGCGCTTTACGCTGCCGCAGGAATTCGTGAAGACGGTGAAAGTAGGCTCGGAGGTGCAGGTCTCGACGGCGTTCGCGCCGGAGCTGCAGCAGGCGGCGAAAGTAATGTTGGTGAGCCCGGTGGTGGATCCCTCCAGCGGCACCATCGAAGTGCAGGCGCAAGTACAGGGCCCGCCCGGTGAGCTGCGGCCGGGAATGACCGTCAACGTTCGCGTCAAGACCCAATGAATCTCGCCCGCATTCTGGAGACGGCACTTCCGGAAGTACCGCCGCAGCGGATACCGAACCGGTACCCGCGCATCCACCCGCACGTAATCACGCGCGAGCACCAGGAGCGCGAAGGAACGTTTTACCGGCTCATCATCCCGAACGGCCCGCCGCACTATTACCGGTTCAACCAGCTGCAATACAACCTGGTGCTGCTGTTCGACGGCAAGCGCACCTACGAACAGGTGACCGAGCTTTTCGTGCGCCGGACGGGCTACCAGGTGACAGTGGATGAAGTGCGCGAATTCGCCGACGGGCTGGAGAAAAGCGATTTCTGGTACAAGACGCCCTACGAGGAGAGCATCAGCCTGTGCGATGCGCTGGCCGAGCAGCGGCACAAGGCGGTGAAGAAGAAGAAAGCTCACGTCGACGTCACCACCATCGAGCTGTGGTACTTCAATCCGGAAAAATTCCTGGACTGGCTGCACGAAAAGGTCAAGTTCTTCTACACCCCTTGGTGGTTCGTGTGGAACGTGTTCATGCTGGTGGTGATGGGAGTGATCCTGGGGTCGCACTGGCACCAGTTCTGGCTGGATAACCTGTACTGGTACGACTTGTCGGGACGCGGCATCCTGCACTTTTTCGAATTTCTCGGCGTGTTCATGGTCATCGGGTTCTTCCATGAAACTGCGCATGGTCTGACCTGCCATCACTTCGGCGGAAAATCGCACCGCATGGGAATTTTCACGGTGTACCTGGCGCCATGCGTGTTCTGCGATTGCGCCGAGGCGTTCGTGGTGGCCGGGCGCTGGGGGCGGATTGCCACCATCGCCGCCGGGCTGTGGGCTGAAATTCAGATCGTGGCCTACATGAGCGTGGTGTGGTGGCTGACGCCGCCGGCCTCAACACTGCATAACATCGCCTACCTGCTGATCCTGAGCGGCGGACTGTTCCCGGTGTTCATCAACTGGAATCCTCTGTCCCGCATGGATGGTTACTTCCTGTTCTGCGAAATCTTCCGGTTTTTCGATCTGAAGGGTCAATCGACGGCGTACCTGGTAGGCGTGGTGCGGAAGTACATCTTCCGCATGCCAGCGACGGTGCCGCCGATGCCGCCGCTGCGGCGGGTGGGGTTCATCACGTATGCGCTGTTGTCGGGCGCGTACTGCTACTTCGTGCTGCTGTTCTTCGCCCGGCTGGCGTACCACGTAATGCAGTATTACAACCCGGTGTGGGCCTTTGTGCCGGCCGGTATGCTGGCCCTGCTGATCTTCAAGTCTCGTCTCAGAAAATTGTCGGTGTTCCTGAAAGAGCTGTACCTGGACAAGAGAGATCTTATGCGCGTGCATTGGAAACAAATTACCTGGGCTGGTGCCATCGCCTTGATTTTGCTGATGATCCCGGTCCGGCACGAATACGCTGAAGAACGGTTCATCCTGGAACCGGTGCAACACACGGTGGTGCGGACCGATGTGCCTGGGCGGATCACCGGCGTGCTGGCCGACGAAGGACAAGCAGTGCAAGCCGGAAGCACCCTGGCGCAGCTTCGCGACCTGGGACTGGCCTCGAGGCAGGCGGAGAGCGTGGCCAACTACGATGCCGCCGCGTCGCGCTCGCGGGAAGCGCAGTTGCGGTATTCAGGATTCGGTGTCGCCGAGCAGCAGAGACTGGAGATGGCGGTGGCCAAGCGTGTCCTCAGCCAGCAGGTGCAAGCGCTCGACGTGACCACGCCGATCAGCGGAGTCGTGATTACGCCGCGCGTCCACGACCTGGTGGGGACGTACGCGCCGGCGGGTACGGTGATTGCCGAAGTGGCAGACCTCTCCGTGATGCGAGCGCGGGTGTACGTTTCCGAGCCGGAGTACCGGAAGCTGAAAACGGTAACCGACAATTCCCTGCGGGTAGACGCGCTGTGGACGCCGTTGGAGGGGAAGGTGATCTCGGTTTCGCCGACCTCGCAGGAACCGCGATCGGGACTGATGCCGCAGGAGCATTATCAGGGATTGCGTCCGCCGTCGTTCTTCGCGGTGGACATCCTGCTCGATAATCGTGACGGGAAATTGCGTGATGGAATGACGGGAACTGCAAAGATCTTTGGCAGACGGCGCGGGTTGCTGCCCTCGATGGCGCAACCGGTGGTGGATGCCATCGCAAGAAGGCTTTGGTAAGAGTGAGGAGAAAAAAACTTAGGGGTTGCGCGTGGGCGCAACCCCTTTTTGTGTGGTTTGAAAATTGTGAATTAGCTTTCGATGGCGCCGCCGGCCATTCCGCCGCCAGCCATTCCGCCGCCAGCCATCCCACCGCCGGCCATTCCGCCGCCAGCCATGCCACCACCGGCCATTCCGCCACCGGCCATCCCGCCGCCGGCCATCCCGCCACCGGCCATTCCGCCGCCGGCCATTCCGCCGCCGGCCATCCCGCCACCGGCCATCCCGCCACCGGCCATCCCGCCGCCGGCCATTCCGCCACCGGCCATGCCACCACCAGCCATGCCACCGCCGGCCATACCGCCACCGGCCATGCCACCGCCAGCCATACCGCCGCCGGCCATACCACCACCGGCAACGCCTCCGCCAGCCACTTTACCGCTACCGAGCTTGCCACTCTTGTTCTTCTTGGTCGCCAAGAGGGCCTTCTTTGCAGCAGCGCGGCTCTTGATCAAGCTTTTCTTATGGACGCTCATCCTCGTCTCCTCGCTGAAATTTGAGGCCGTTCCGATCCAGCCCGCGAACGCCAATGACAATTGCACGGGCGATACCAAACACCAGTGCAAGCTCTTACAGTTGTAAGTTGCTGAACCTAAAATACCGAGCAAGCCTGGACGTAGGGTAGTGGAAAATAATTAGACAGTGGCGGTCAAAAATTTATCGCCGGGCGATTAATTTTTAACCCTCGTCCTCGGCGCTGAGGTTGTATTTGCGGCACAGATACTTCATCTGTTGCGGTTTGAGGTGAAGCAGAGCGGCAGCCGCCGTCTTCTTGCCGCGGGCCCGGCGAAGCGCGGTTTCCAGATAGGCGATTTCAATGCGCGCCATTTCTTCTTCAAAATCAATCCCTTCGTCCGGAATCAGAAGAGCCTCGTGCTTGGCGGTAGAGGCATAGAGCAGTTGCTGGGGCAGGTCCTTGGCGGTAATGACCTGGGCTTCGACCATGAGCACGAGCCGCTGGATGAGGTTCTCCAGCTCGCGCACGTTGCCGTGAAAGGGATACTCCTCGAGCACGTCCATGGCGTCGGCGTCGAGACGCTTGAGAGCGAGCCGGTTGGCGGCGCAGTACAGACGGAGGAAATGCTCTGCCAGAAGTGGAATATCGCCGGATCGCTCGCGCAGCGGCGGAAGAAAAATCGGGACAACGTGGATGCGGTAATAGAGGTCTTCGCGGAAGCGGCCGGCGCGCACCATCTCTTCCAGGTTCTCATTGGTGGCGGTGAGCAGGCGGAAGTCCACCTGCTTGCTGGTGCGGCCACCGAGGCGCTGCACGGTGCGGCTTTCCAGAACCCGCAGCAACTTGCTCTGAAGCTCCAGCGGGAGGGTGGCGATCTCGTCGAGAAAGAGGGTGCCGCTGTGCGCCATCTCGATCTGGCCGGGACGCGAGGCCACGGCGCCGGTGAAAGCGCCCTTTTCGTGGCCGAAGAGCTCGGATTCAATCAGAGCGGGCGGAAGAGCAGCGCAATTGAGGCTGACAAAAGGCTTGCCCTTGCGGGGGCCGGAGGCGACGATGGCGCGGGCGACCAGTTCCTTGCCAGTACCGCTTTCGCCGCGGATGACGACGCTGGTGTCGCTGTTGGCAACGCGCATGACCGCGTCGTAGACGCGGCGGATGGCTTCACTGCCGCCGATGAGGTCGGAGAACTGGTAGCGGCCGGAGAGTTGCTCGCTCACACGCCGGTTTTCGATCTCGATGGCGCGCTTCTCGAGGGCGCGATGCAGCACGATGCGGAATTCGGCAAAATCAATCGGGGCGACGAAGAACTCATCCACCGGAACCTGGGCGGCCTTGAGGCGCACCTCACGGTCGGGGCTGCGGGTCATGGCCACCAGCAAGAGGTCGTGGTTGATGCCGCGATACTTGGCCAGCAGTTCCACGGCATTGGCCGGCGGCACGCCTTGCGTGTCGAGATCGAGGAGCACGGCATCGAGCGTGGTCTCGAGCAGCAGGGGCGCTAGACGCGACCAGGAGTCGAGTACGCGGATGTCGAAGGCGGGAATGAGGAACTGCTCCATTTCGCCGACGAAAACGCGGTCGGTGGTGATCAGGGCAATGCGACGAGCTTCTTGGGCGCGGGTGGCGGAGGCTCTCATGGGGCGTTCCCGGTGGAAATCTGCTGGTCGGCGGATTATGTCAAATTTTGACCGAGGGAGTACAAAATTTATCAAGCGAACTGGTTCGCGAAGACGGGGCGGACACCTGGGACCGGAGGTGCAAGGCGGTTGACAGTAGTCCAGAGCTGCTCTAAGTTTTGAGTACCTCCCCAGACGCGGACAAGGGCCGCGACCGGATTCTCTCCATGCAAGTAACACGCGCTGAGCCACGCACCCGGCACGAGTCTCCGGTGCGCATCTTTGGCATGGACGGTGGCGGGCGCCCGATCAACGTGGGCGCGTTCACCATGGATGTCAGCCGGCACGGAGCACGGCTGAAGGGCATCCATCCGCCCTGCTGGGACACGCCGGGCGAAACCATCGGGGTGCGCTATGGCACCGAGAAGGCGCGCTTCAAAGTAGTTTGGATCGGATCGCCAGGAACCGCCAGCGAAGGTCAGGTTGGAATTTACTGCGTGGAGCAGGGGAAGTACATCTGGGGAATTGCCGCGCCGGACACGGCCAGGCCGCCTGCGTCCGCAGCGGCGATCACAACCATAGGCATGCCGGCCATCCACCTCCCGATCGGTCTTTCGCCCCTGTACGGCGGAAAAAACAACCGCCGCAAAGACGCACGCTACCGCGCCAGCGGAGGCGCCAAAGTGCAGGAACCGGGCGCACCAGCGGGACAATGGACGATGCTGCACGACATCAGCCTGGGCGGGTGCTACGTCGAGACCACAACTCCGCTGCCTCCGGGCGCGCGCGTGGACGTGCTGGTGCACGTGGATGACGTGCAGGTTACAGCCAAGGGAGAGGTTACGGTGAGCCACCGCCTGGTAGGCATGGGACTGAAATTCACCGAGATGTCGCCGCTGAACCGGCAGCGGATGGAGCACCTGATAGATACGCTGATAAAGAGTGGAGCGGCAGAGGCGTAGAAAGTTTCCGTTTGAGTTTCCGTTTCACGTTCTGCTTCTGTAGCAGTAGCCGGGGCGGCTGCCGCTTTTCCTTTATTCCCTAGTTGCCGTTGCCTTGCAGAGCCTTGGCGGCGAGTTGCACCTGCTGGCGAAGCTTCTGTAAGGAACCGTTCAAAGAGCTGGCCTTGTCGGCAAGGCCGCGCTGTTCCGCGGTGGCGAGCACCGCCTCAGACTGCTCCTCCAGTTTCTGCGCCGAGCTGATGAGGAAGGTGAGGGCATCGGCATGCGGCTTCCACAAATACGCGGAGCTCTGCTTGGCGGTGTACTCCTGCAACTCCGCCTGAATGCGCCCCACGGAGGAAACAATCTGCCGCAAGGCGATGGCGTAATCTGCGCGGAAGCTCTTTTCGCCGCTGTATTCGGAGCGGAAGGCGTCCACCTCGGCATTGCTGAGCGCCAGGTTACCGTTGCGTAAGGGCACAACGTTGGCCGACTTGGGGTCAGCGGCGAGGACGAAGTTGCGGATGGAATCCTCCATGGTGCGCAGCTTGCCCTGCTCGAGAGCAGGATTGATGCCTGCCGGCGCCGGGTCACCCATCACAGGCGTTTGAGAAATCCGCGCGGGGGCGGGGGCAGCTGCCGCGCGCATCGGCGCCGAGGGTGCATGAGCGGGCGGCGCCTGGGGAACTGCCTGCGGACGGCCGCCGGTCCGGGTGTCCACCGCCTTCTTGAATTTCGAAATGCGGCGGAAATGTTCCTGCGCGCGGCCGTACTCGGTGGAGAGAATTTCTTTTTCCTCCACCTCGGTGAGGTGCTTGACGGTCACATCGCCGTCGACGCGCGACATGATGCTGCCACCCTGCTGTTGCACGTTGCTGGCGAACTGCTTGATCTGTTGCGCGGTCTGCTTGAACAGCTCGTCGAAGCGGTGGCCGAAGAACACATTGTAGGCGGCGATGGTGGCGAGCACACGCGGATGATAGAAGGAGCCGGCGAAGCGCTGCTTGAGTTCGCGGACGCGCTGGATGACGCCGGAATCCATGAGCTTGTCGAAGTGGCGAAACTCGTCCACTTCCTCGTGAATGAAAGGAAACTCGCGCACCAACTGGCGGTGTTCCTCGGCCAGTGAGACCGCCTCATCCAGCCCGAGGATTTCGTAGAGCTCTTCCTCGAATTGTGATGGCGCCTCGACATCGAACTCGGCGGGAATCTGTTTCTCGGCAGGAATCAGCGCGCGATACAGGAAGGTGGTAACGAAGTCAGTCTTATCGCGGTCAGCGTCCACCTTGGAGGCTTTGCGAACAAAGTGACGCAGCAACGCTTCGGCCGTCTCCTGGGTGGTGGACTCCTTGAGCGCGTCGCGGACCATCGGCGGTGTGATGGCCAAGTCGAGCAGGTTGAGCCAGCGCTGGAGATTTTCCACGGAGTGCGCTACGGCTGTGCCCGCGGGAGAAACATCGTGAGGAATAGGAACTGGGTGAGTCAAAACGTCTTCCAGCAGGCCGATATAGAAAGCGTGGACCGCGGACATATCGAGCAGTTGCTCTACCTGGTTCGGTTCCAACCGGGAACTCCTGTGGCACAAATGTGGGGGAAGGCAGAGTTTATTGCAGGAAGCAGTAAAGGGCAACCCTGCAATACCGTTGCGCGCAATGGGCTTCAGGAGTGGTCAGAGGCGGTCCCGGACGATGCCGCTCCGGCACTTGCGGCCGCGCTCCGCGCCTGCCCCGGCTTCTCCGGCAGCTCCTGGTAATAGTCCAGAAGCAGAGTTCGGCCGCGGCGGCTGAAAATACGGAAGTGCGCCAGGCGCATCTTCTGCAGGACAAATTGAAGGCTGGTGGCGAGTACGCCCAACCCATATTTGACGCTGCGGCCAAAACTGATGGAGGAAGCCTCGGGAAAGTAGCGCGTGGGGCAGGAGAGCTCGCCCAGCCGGTAACCGAAGTAAATCACCTGCACCAGGATCTGGTTGTCGAACACGAAATCGTCGGCGTTCTCGTCCAGCGGCAGGCTGGAGAGCACAGTGCGGGAAAAGGCGCGATAACCGGTGTGGTACTCGGAAAGTTTCTGGCCGACCAGGATGTTCTGCACCGCTGTAAGGACGCGGTTGCTGATGTACTTGTAGAGGGGCATGCCTCCGGAGAGAGCGCCCTTGCCGAGAATGCGAGAGGCCAGCACCACATCATATTCGCCGTAGGCAATCATGGACGCCATGGCGGTGATGAGACGCGGAGAATACTGGTAGTCGGGATGCAGCATGACCACAATGTCGGCGCCCCGGCGCAACGCCTCGCGGTAGCAGGTCTTCTGGTTGCGCCCGTAGCCGAGATTAGCGGTGTGGACGAACGTGGTCAGACCGAGCTCGCGCGCAGTGGCAACGGTTTCGTCCGAGCTGCTGTCGTCCACCAGCAGAATGTCGTCCACCACATCAGAGGGAACCTCGGAAAGCGTGCGGCGCAAGGTCTTCCCGGCGTTGTACGCCGGCATAACAATAACGACCTTTTTGCCGTTTAGCATCGCGGGAGGCTCCGGGTGATCGCCGCGCGGGGCGCGTTGTTGCGGCTGGAATGCGCCGTACTATAGCACACGGGAGAGAGCGCCGCAGGGGCCGCTTGGCGCGAAAATAGGGGATTCCTTTGAATGACGGACATTGGCGGTGATCCTAGTTAGGCTGCCTGGAAGTATTCCAGCGAGACTTGGGCCCGCGGATGGTTGTCTAGCGAGAGGACCATGCGGCCATTCTGCGGATCGGCCTCGCGGCTCCCACGATCTCGGAACTTGGTCGCCATTGCTGGAATGGCACGCAAACGAGCAGGAGCACGATAGGCAGCGCCATGGTGCGCTCGCGGGCCAGAGTGCCGAAATTGCTGAAGGGCAACGAGAGGGTGACGAGCATTCCAATCGCCAGGACCACGCAAAAACCAAGAAAAGGGTCGCTGCGGGCCCCGAGGAAGGCCCGCATCACGCCACGGCGGTATTTCCAAGCCAGGAACGCAGTCAGCAATCCCTCCAAGCAAGCAATGCCGGCAGCGGGATTATGCACCTCCCAGGGAAATGGCCGCTGCAAGAGAAAGGGCGCGAGCAGCACGCGCTCGGGGATGCTGGAGGAATAGGCCGAGCCGCCGGCGTGAGAGCCACGCTCCAGCTCGTGCAGTTGGTTGACTCCTCCGGCGAGGGTTTCCGCATCGTAGGCCCGCTGCGTTGTGGTCAAAACGTGGTATCCAATGAACAGCACAAGAGGGAGCGCCAGAACGCGCACCATAACGCCGGCAAAACCCAGGCGGTTCCTCGAAAGCAGCAAAGAAACCAGCAGAGCGATGATCACCACCGGTGCTACGTACGGCCGCACCACGTACTGCAAGGCAACCCCGCCGGCAATCAGCATCCAGCCCGCCATTCCATTTTGCCGAATCACCTTGGCGAAACCGCAGATGATCATTCCCAAAGCGCAGAGGGAAAGCGCGTCCTTGCCGAGTGCGGATGTCCAGTACAGGATGGAGGGGTAGGCAAACAGCAGCACGCAAGCCATCGTCGGGTCGGCGTCAGGAAACGCGATTCGGAAGGCGCGAACGTAGAAGTACTGTCCGAGCAGGCCAATCGAGGCGAACAAGAGAACAATTACCGAGAGACTTGGGCCAACCACAGAAAAGAGCAGCCCATTGATGGCGGTAATCAGGTAGGTCGACGAGTACGCGGCGCCATACAACTGCGAAGGCATCGGCACTTGGCCGGTGACCGTAATGATCTGGCTGAAGCGCAGGCCATCGTCGAAATAGCTGCTGACGTCATGCAGGCTATGGTAGGTGTAGCGCATGACGAGAATGTAAGTGGCGGCGCCGGCGATCTTGAGACCAAGTACATAGGGAACAAAGCGGCCGACGACCGAATCCTCACGCGCCGCGCGCAGAAATAGAGCACCCGCGACGACAAAGATTCCGCCGCCAATGATGACCGTGGTCACCACGTTTCCTACTTCATTCAACAGAAGGGCAATCGGCCAATAGGCAAAAGAAACCAGCCCGAGAATGGGGATCCAATCGGAAGCGGCCCGCTGGTGCCACAGTCGGCTACCTACAAAAGGGACACGGGTTGCAATGAAACCAGACAAAACTCCCCCGATCGAAGCCCTAACTTTCCCGCGCCACGGCAGGCGTGCTCAGACTCCCTGCACCCCGCCCGCGCTCTTCGCGCGCTGCTCGCCGGTCCGGGAAACCTCTTCCACCGTTTCTCGCTGCCCGAGATGGAAAGCAGCAGCGAAGCTGGCGAGAGGAACAGCAGCCACAGCCAACAGCACCACCCTTGCTGGAATGGTATAGCGTGCCTCGTGCTGAAACCAGCACAGGGTTCCGGTGAAATACAGCGGTATCAGAAGCAGCATGGACAACAGTGGGTGCCGGGACTCCAGGCCGGCGGGAAGCAGCCGGCACCACCCCCACACGGCGAGAACGAACATGGTCAGTCCCACTGCAACCATCGCGTATCGCTGCCGGGCCGGCATGGAACTCTTCACGGCGGCGGAAAACCAAATCCGCGGCAGGTTCAGTAACGTTCGCCAAGCGTAGGCGCCGGGTGCGGCGGCGATCATCCGCAGCGCCTCGGCCGTCAAAATCTTGTCGGCCGCAATCTTCTGCTGGTTGGTATCGTACGAATCGGGCACGAGAAAGTAGCGATCCCGAGGCGTTGCCACCCTGGAATTGATTTCCGCTTGTAATTCCAGCATGCCAGAGCGCCGCATTTCAGGGGTGATCACTCCACCACGACCGTATTGAAACAGCGAGTCGCTGGAGAGACGCGTCTCCCAGGCAGCAAACATCAGAACCGAGCCCGCCCCGCTCGCCGGAGGCAGCGGGCTGAAGCGCGCGAACTGGCGGTGGTTCCGGTAAGCCCACAGCGAAAGCAGCAGCGTAGCGGTAACGAGCGTCACGACTGCCTTGCGCGCGTAGAGCCGGCCGGCGAGCGCATACGCAATCACGCATACCAGCGGAAGCAGCACCAGGTTGGGCCGGACCAGACCGAGACTTGCAGCCAGTACTCCGACGAACAATGGTGAAACCTGGGCCTCGGAGCACATGGCGAAGATGCAGCAGGTAAGCAGGAACAGGCAAAGAGCCTCGGGCATGAGTCGTGCCGCGGAGTCAGCCAGGAACGGGTAAACCATCGTGGCCAGCAGGAACATTCTTGCGGTCTGCACGTCCACGTGACGCCGCAGCAGCACGAACATCAGGACGATGGAAATCAAAATCAAGAGATGCTGAAGCACGATGACGGTGGCAGTGGAACTGGCCACAGCACTGACCAGCGCAAGGAAGGCGGGATATCCCGGCTGGCGCCACGCTTCGGGTTCGAAGTGGCTGCCGGTCACCACCCCGAAGACGCCGCGCTTGAGCGCCTGCGCCAACTCCAGGTAGTGCGGCGTATCTCCCGTCTGCCAGGGATAATTGCGGACGGTTAGCCATCCGGCAAAGACGGCATAACAAACCGCGGCAATCGCCAGCAGCAGGCGATCCACTTTTTGCCAGGATGTTTTCATTCCGACCCCAGCTGGGCCAGGAAATGCAACTTGCGGTCGAACAGGAACGATGCCAGCAGCGGGTACAGCTCCAGCCGCGTATTCCAGTTCTCGACGCGCATCCCGGCAGAGGCGAAGAGGCGGCGCCACTCCTCTTCCGGCTGATAGTTGAATGGCAAAGCGACGCCATGTCGCGCATTCCCTACCGTATCCATGAAGCGAAGTGTGGGGCCGGCCAGAAAACCTTCCCGCAGGTGGTCCTTAATCAAGACGCGAAATCGCGCCACGCGCCGTGCCTCGGCAAGCAGGGCAGCGAGAGAGTGTGTGTGGTGCAGGACATCCACAAACATGACTACGTCGAACGACTTGTCGGGAAAAGGCAGCCTGGCGCCATCGAAGTGTCGGACCGGAATCCCGGCATCCGGGCGCACCAGCACATCCACACCCTCAATGCTCACGTGCGGCAGCAGTTGCATGAGGCGGACATCGAGCGAACCGTCTCCGCAACCGACGTCGAGGACCGTACAGGGCCGGTCGCCAATCAGGCAAGCGAGCAGGCTCGCGAGTCGCTCGACCCTCCGAGGGAAAACGAAGCTGCCGTGGATATGATCTAGAACGCTCACCTGCGCGACAGCCCCAATACGCTAAGGAAGAAACTGGAAAAAATGGTCTGCACGCCGAGGGTGAGCGTGGTGGCGCTGAAAATCACCAGACGCAGGGTACGGTGCAGGTCCAGCGGACCGAAGCCGTGTTCTCCCCAATAGCCCACCGCCCACACCGCGACGGCGCTCCCGGCGAGCATCAAGGTGACGCCGAGTACGAGGCCGACCTCCAGGGTGATGTGGCGGAACAGCCGGTCCAACTTGGGGTCGGGGGGTAGCAACCCTTCGGTGATGGCGAATACCTTGCTGAAGACGGCGAAGGCCACTGCCTGAAAGCCCATGATCACAGCCATTCCGGCGTAGACCATGGTATGAACGTCAAAAGTAATTCCGGCCATCTGCCGGGAATGGGGAAGCAGCCACAACCCGGCTACCGAGCCCGCCAGAATAAGCAGCAGCCCGGGATAAAGAAACAGCCAGCGCGGGCTATATAGGAGCATGAAGCGCAAGTGGCGCCATCCGTCCCGCCAGGGCCGCAGATGCGGAGGTCGCCCGCGGCGATCCGGCGAAAGCGTGGTTGGCACTTCGGCCACCTGCACGCGGTACAAAGAGGCCTTTACCACCATCTCGCTGGCAAACTCCATGCCGGTAGTCCTGAGCTGCAAGCGGTCATAAGCTTCCTTGCTGAAGCCGCGCAGCCCGCAGTGGAAATCGCGTGCCTCAACTTTGAACAGCATGCGCCCGATGGCGGTCAGCAGGGGGTTGCCAAGGTGGCGGTTGAGAAATGGCATGGCGCCCGATTCGATTCCGCCCCGGAACCGGTTGCCCATGACCAGCCCGTTGCCGGACCGCAATTGCTCCAAGAACCGAGGGATATGGGTGAAGTCATAACTGGAATCGCCGTCGCCCATGATGATGAAGCGACCGCGAGCGGCGTCGATGCCGCCCATCAGGGCGGCGCCATAACCTTTGCGCTCCACAGGAACGACGCGCGCGCCTGCCGCAGCCGCCATTTCCTGCGACCCGTCCGTGCTGCTGTTGTCGGCGACGATGATTTCCCCGGCGATCTGGCAGCTCGCGAACGTCTGCTGGACTTGCCGGATACAGTCGGCAATGGTTCTCGCTTCGTTCAGGCAAGGGATCACGACCGACAATTCGATGGCTTCACCGGCGTCAGCCCCAACGGCCTGTCCGCTGGGCGTGATCTGCGTTCGTACGGGCGCAACTTGTGGACCGGAAGCCATGTCAATCATTCAACCGTGATGAGGAGTCGGGTACGCCGCGCGCGAAGGCAGACCGGGGCGACGCTATGGCAGCGTTAGAGCCGCAAGGGGGCAAACATTGGATGGGGTGCAGCATCCGGAGTAACTGCTGGAAAGATATCATAATTTTCCGGCAGGCAGCGCTCCCCCAAGCCGCTGATTTTTGGTGTACGGTTCGGCCCTGCTGAACGTGCCACTCTCCAGTTTCCTGAATGCGCTCGTGTCGCGGCCCATGATGGCAGAAGCGCTGGCAACCGCGAGTTCTTGACCCGGGTCCGCGGCGCTGGGTGCGTCTATCGTCTCCAGTCTCGTGGGGGCAGCCGGCGAATTCGTGTATGATGACGCGCACACCGACACTCCTGCGCGCGCCGGATGCAGCAGACCACATCTCCATCTTCCGTCCCGCCACAGCCCGCAGCGAGTTCCCGCGGAAACCGACTCGTGAAGTTATCGGCCATCTACACCGCCGGAAATATTCTGGTGCGGGCCATAGGTTTTCTCCTCCTGCTGGTCTATACGCGCTTCATCCCGCCCTCGGAATACGGCATGGTGGCACTGGCGGAAGCCCTTGCCGCAGTTCTGGCGGTGATCAGTTGGGCCATGCAAGGGTCAGTCCAGAGGCTCTACTTCGATTATTCCGGTAGTGAGCGGCAGCCCAGGTTTCTGGCCGCTACCGTCGCGATGATGGGCCTGTTCATGGCGGTCATCCTGGGACTGGGAGCAGGGGCAGCACCAGCGGTTCTTCGCAGCGTTGCACCCAATTTCGGGCCGCAGTTCTTCCCTTTCGTGTTGCTGGCGGTGGGTACGGTTGCGCTCAACCAGGTGACCGAGATGCAGATGCTGCTGGAAACCTTGGAGCATCGGGCGCGCCGCTACACCTTATTCGCGATCATCTTAGCCTCGGGAAGCGGCTTGGGAAGCCTGATCTTTGTCGTGGGGCTGCGCTGGGGAGGATTGGGCCTGCTCATCGGTAAGCTGGTGGCATCCGTCGTCATCGCGAGCTACGTGGCATGGTCTTGGCGAAGTTGGTTGCAGGCGCCTAGTTTTCGGATCATGAGGCAGCTTGCGGTGGTGGCGGCAACGCTGCTTCCCTACCATTTTCTGGCGCTTGGGTTGACGGCGGCTGACCGGTTTATTTTGAAGCTGTACCGGCCGCTGGCTGACGTCGGTATCTACTCCGTCGCTTATTCCTTCGGCATGGTTATGAACATCCTGGTCTCGTCCGTCCTCCAGGCGTGGGCGCCGGAGTTTTACCGGATGGCGACCGATCATGAGGGCAAACCAGCGGCGGCGATGGGCACAATCTCGACGGCGCTGCTGGCGGGACTGATCGGCATCGCCACGTTTGGAGTAGCAATTTCGCCGGGATTCATCCGCACGTTTCTGGATGCCCGCTATGAACGCGCTGCACCGATCGTACCGATTATCATTGCCTCGCTCGCCCTCCACGCATTTTTCGCGCTGGTGCAACTCGGGCTGCGGCAACTCCACCGCTTTACCACGATCGTGTGGATCAGCGCGGTCGCATTCGCGGTGAATCTCGGGCTCAACTTTGCGCTGATACCACGCTATGGGCTCTACGGAGCGGCCTGGGCGACGCTGGCGGGCTATGCGGTCGAGGCTGTGCTCTGCATGGCCATGTCGCAGCGGCTGTACCCGATTCCGCTGCAATGGTCCAAGCTGGCGTTTGCACTGGCCGTCCTGGCGAGCGCGCTTGTGATGACGGTTGCCGGAATCCCGCACAGCGGGTGGTGGCTGAGCGGGCTGGTGGCGATTTCGGCGCTCATGCTGAAAAAGTACATCATGTTGGCGGTGCGATCGTTGCTGGGTAGCAATCAGGTACCGCCGGGGCCGGCGTAGTTTGGCGGCGCATCAGTATTCCGAGGCAAGCGCCGCTGCGGCATCGATTGGCAAGTCCCGCGTAACCAGGGTGTAGTAGAAGTTCACCCATTTCGGCAAAACCGCCGCCATCCCAACTTTCTCCGCCACCCGCTGCCGCGCCCGGTCACCGAGCCGCTCTCGCAGCCCGCTATCGAGAATGAGCCGCTCCAGTGCCGATGCCAGGGCAGCGGGGTCACGCGGCGTCACCTTCAGCCCGGTTTCTCCATCGACGACCAACTCCGCCAACCCCCCGGCGTCGGCGGTAACCACCGCCCTGCCCAACAGCATGGCTTCCGCGACAGCAATGCCAAAGCCCTCATGGGTGGAAGGAAGCACGGCAATATCGGCGGCAGCCAGCAATTCCATAGCCAGGCCGTGAGGCAGCATGGGAACGATTTTGACGTGCGAAGCAAGCCCCAGTTGCCGAATCTTCTCCTCGGTTGCCTTCGCCAAAGGTCCGCCCCCGACGAGCAACACAGCAGGCCGGAGATTCCGGGAGGCAAGCATGGCGGATGCGTCAACCACATCTTGATGGCGCTTCAGTTGGATAAAGCGGGCCAGCATCACGACCAGCGGCGACGTCGGATCAACGCCAAAGCGGTCAGCGATCTCATGGCGCGGCATGGCGGCTACATCGGCGCCTTTCAGCGGCACGAAATTGGGGATGACGTACGGACGTGGAATACGCAAGTGGCGGCTGTAGTGGTCAGCCACGGAATTGCTGACCGCGATGGTGGCGTGCAGGTGGTTCTGCGACAGAAACGCATCCACCGCCTTCAGGAATTTTCTCTTGGGCGTGTCGGCAGGATAGCTTTCGTAGCCGAGGTTATGGAGCGAGATCACGCGCTTGGGTCCGGGGGAGAGCGCCACGGTGGCGGCGACATAGAGAGATACGGGAGACAGGTGCCCGTGCACCACGTCGAAGGAGCCGTGGCGGACCAGCTTGGCGATGGACCAGATGCATCGCAGCGCGTCCCTTTCGCGCAAATTGAGGCGGTGCACACGGCACCCATTGGCTTCCAGCTCATCGGCCAGATCGTAGGGCGGACTCACGGCGGCGACTTCAGAGACAATGCCGAAGCGCTTTAACTCCGGGATCAGATAGGCCAGCTCGCGCTCGGCGCCGCCACCGTTGTCAATGGTAGGAATGACCTGCAAGACCCGCATGCTGGACGACTCGGAACCATAGCGCCGGCGGGATCGAAATCCCGAGGCACGCAGCTTGATTTCCGCCGCGTTACTTCCGCGGAGCGTGATGCGCGGCAGAGCGCGGTTACCGCGATCGGTGGATGTGGCCTGCGCCTCTCCGGTGAGCAAAACGTGGCGCATCCCGTTGCGCTGCAGGTACTCGACCTGCGAGAGACGATAGCTGCCGTTGGGAAAAGCGTAGATATTCAGCGCGAGCTGGAGGCGGTCGCGGAAGTAGTCGCGGCAGCGCTGCACATCCTGTCGGAAGTGCTCCTCGGTCTCGAAGCGCATGGAATCGTGATCGAAGGAGTGCGCCCCGATTTCATGATCGCGGGCGGCTTCCAGCACTTCGGCGCGCGACATCACCGACGTTCGAGGGTAGTCGCCCAGCCGCTCCATATAAATGCCGAACGCCTCCAGTACAGGGCGGCGCTGCACCGACGTCATTCTTTTCAATGTCGAGCTGAGATAAAAAGCGAGTTTCACCCGATCATGGCGCTCGAGCGTTCCGATGGTCGGCAACTCGACTTCGCGCAACAGGGAATCGGGCGCTGCCGCCAGAAAGTCGTAGATTTGCTGGTTCCAGATCGGCCGGCCAGAATCGAGGCAAGCGGGGACAACGTTCTGCACGACACGAGCGCGGTGCTTGGCCAGCACCGGCACAGCGTATTCCAGAAAATCACGGTAGCCATCATCGAAAGAGAGCACGAGCGCGGCCCCGCTGCCGTTGAGGGAGTCGAGTTCCCTGAGACTGAGGATGGGCATGCGGTTGCGCGCGAACGACAGCAGATCATCGAGTTCCTGCGGGTGCAGCGGCTCGGTGTACTGATTCTTGATAGGGGAAACATGGTGCAGGGAGAGGACGCTGACGAGGTGCTCGCGCTCCATGCGTCGCAGCCAGTAGCGGGCAAACCCGAGATGCCACGCCGAGCTGCAGTAAATTTTCTTGAGAACGGTCCGGACCGTCAAAATTCCTCTAACGTCAACGGCAAATTGCTGGATGATATCGCTTACTATAACATCGGCAGCACACGATTCCTCCCCGACGCATCCGCCCGATCAGGGCTGGTTTTCCGCCGGGAAGCCCTATGCCACCCTGCGCACCCTGTCGCGCGGGACTGTATCAAAGATCGGCGATGTAAGCTGCGTCACTTCGAGCAAACGCCGTGAAGGGTGTATGCAATCGCCAACCCAGATTCCGATCGCGGAGGGACCTACCGCTGAGACTCCGGTCAGTAACTATGACCGGCCCGAGGTCGTGGAGCAGTTCAGCCGCTCCGTGGAGTTGTTCGATTGCGAGCGGTACGCATTCGACAAGTACATTCCTCGGGGAAAACGGATTCTCGATCTGGGAGTAGGAGCGGGCCGCACCACGGTGCGGCTGACAGAAGGAGCCGCCGCATACGTCGGCATTGACTATGCGCCGAACATGATTGCGGCGTGCCGCAAGCGTTTTCCGCAATATCAGTTTCAGGTGGATGATGCGGCAGCGCTGGCGACCGTCGCCGACGCTTCGTTCGACGTCGTGGTTTTCTCCTTCAACGGGATCGATTACCTAAGTCCCGATTCCGCCCGGCTCTCGTGTCTTCAGCATTGCCGCCGCGTACTGGTGGGTGGCGGCTTGCTGATTTTTTCGGCGCATAACGCACGCGGCATTTTTGTCCGGCCCCGACTGCGAGGAGCGCCTCTCTGGAAGAAAGGCTGGCGCCTGCTGCGCGCGCCGGTGAAGAGCGCGACGCTGATCTGGCGGATAGCGTTCTCGCGCGCCTTCCTGCAAGGGCATGGCTACATATGGGAGCCGGATGCCGGGGGTTGCGTACAGCATATGACGACCCGTCAGCACATGATGGCCGAGCTGGCGGCGGCAGGGTTTCGAGTGCTGGAGACCGTACCGCATGACCATCCCGTGCCAACTGGATCGCTCACGACTCCCTGGTATTACTACGTGGCGCAGAAGTCATGAGCGTCGTCACGCAGGCTTACGAGAGCATTTTCCTGCAGCCTGGGTGGGTGCATGAGGCCTACTACGGCTGGTCCATGCTGGCATTCGAACCAGGCCGGCTGAAACTCCTGCGCAAATGTCGCGCTGCCGTATCACAGAACCTGCTGCTGGCAAGTGGAGTGGAGGATGGCGAACTCGCAAAGATCGCAACCTCACACGGGCTTCTGAAAGCCACCAGCATCACTACCCTGCACGATTTCGGGGCGAAGGCCGACGAGCGCCGCACGTTGGGCGAGCGCCACTTCCTGTTGCTCAGGTCGGGTGAGCGCATGTTGAATGTAGCTACCTACGTAATCGATCTGGCCGCCAGTCAGGAAGAACTGTGGGAGCGACTGGGCTCAAAGAGCCGTAACATGGTGCGGCGCGCGGAAGCCGCAGGGATGCGCTTCACCATCAGCCGCATGGGGGATGCGAATCTGCTGACGAAGTTTTTCCAGTTGCACGCGTCGGTGGCGGCAAGAAACCAGTTTCGGCCGGCGAATAAACCGGCGATCCAGCGCATGCGGCAGGACGGGCGCTTGCTCATCGCCGCGTGCAGCGCAGCCGATGGCGCCGTGCTGACCGTGAACTTGATTTACACCTCGGGAGATTCCGCCTATTTCCTTCTGGGAGCGTCCGTGGATGAGCTGCCGCCAGGCTGTGGTCAACTGATGCACTGGCAAACGAGCCTGGACCTCAAGAGAGCGGGCCTGCGATGGTACGACCTGGGCGGCGTGCCGCCGGACCCGAGCCATGGCATCCACCGCTTTAAAGCTTCGCTGGGCGGAAGCTTCTGCGACCTGGGCCGGGAATTTCGGTATACACCGACAGCATTAGCCAGCGTCTATGGCTGGTATCGGAAGTTGCGGAGATGAGCGGAGATCTGCGTCAGGGTGGCCTGCGAGCGGATCCAGCAGGATAGGGGGAAGTGTCTCACCTCTCGCCAGCCGCCCGCGCCCGCACCTTCTCCCCGCCGGCTTGTACTGTCTCCTCTGAAGAAATTCGGGCAAGGACCGGAATGCTAATAAACGACGCCGCCTTCGAGCACAGCAGGTTGTAGCGCACGATGTACCAGAACGCCTTGATGCCGTCGAGAGCAGTGATTTTCTTTCCCTCTTCGTAGGTGCGCCCGTAGTAGCTGATCGGAACCTCGTACACACGGCACTTGAGCTTGGCAATCTTGGCGGTCATTTCGATCTCGGCGCCAAAGCCACGCGAAGTAATGATCATGTTGCGGATGATCTCTCCGCGAAATGCCTTGTAGCAGGTTTCCACGTCCGTCATGTTCAGATTCGTACAGGCATTTGAGAAAAAGGTGAGGAGCTTGTTGGCCACGTAGTGGTAGAAGTAGAGCACGCGCGCAGCGCGAGGCGCGAGGAACCTGGAGCCATAAACGACATCGGCCTTGTCGCGCACGATCGGCGCCACCACATGGGCGATTTCTTCGGGATCGTATTCCAGGTCGGCGTCCTGAACGATCACCACCTCGCCCCGGGTGAGCGAGAAACCCTTCCGCAGGGCCGCCGTCTTACCCGAATTCTTGTCCAGTCTGACGCTCCTCACCCGGGCCGAGGACCGGCACAAGTCCTCAATGATTGCGGCGCTGCCATCGGTCGAGCAGTCGTCGACCACCACCACTTCCTGCAGGCCAGGCACCTGAAGGACCTTGGTGACCAGCTCCCGCAGGGTGGCTTCCTCATTGAAGACGGGGATGACGATGGAGAGATACTCCGCGGAGAGCGAATTCATGCCGGAGGTTACACCTCGGGGAGCTACAGAGGCCGACAAGCCCAAAGTCCAATGCGGCAGCACCCAGGAAGATTAGCAAGATGATAGCACTGATCTGCCCGGTAATAAGCCGTGACTGCGCCTACCTATCCCGAAATCGAGCTGAAAAACCAGCAGAATCGCACTTTCTGTGCAGCAAAGGTTGCGTTTCTGCGGAGCGCGCTCATGGTGACCATGGTAACCACAAGTAACTCATTCAAAGGTAATTAGCAGTGTCAACGAAAGTGGAAATCGGATTCTAGAGTGTGCAAATGTCTGCAGCTCCACCTTAGTGGCTTTTACTTAGTCCCAGCTATCTGGCTGAAAAGGAATGGCGCCAAGACGAATTGCATTTGGACGTTGAGGTGCTCTGTAAGGATCGAGCATCACGCCCGGCATTCAGCGGGCGTGTAAGAAGCCTCGGTGAGGCGCAAAATGAGACTCAGCAAACTATTGATCGTGTTGTTGGCTTTCGCGTGGACGCTGCCGGCGTTTGCCGATGCGACGCTGACCACCCACTCCTATGATCTGACTACGGGTTCGCTCGCGGATCAACTCGGCAACGGACCTTCCTTGCAAAGCTACGGCGGGTCCTTCGGACCGAACGGGTACAGCTTCACGAAGAACAATAGCCTGAGCTTGACCGGGGCGGTAGATCCCAACAACTACTCGGTGGAGATGGTGTTCTCGGCTGACAGCGTCAGCGGCTGGGTCAAGTTGTTCGACTTCAAGAATCTCACCTCCGACAACGGCGTCTACCTATGCAACGGCAGGGTGTATTTTTATCAGTACGGCCCGTCGGACGGATTTGTGACGGCCAATACGTCGAATGACCTGATCATCACCCGAGATGGATCGACGAAAATGGTTAACCTGTATTTAAACAACGTGAATATTTGGTCTTTCGTCGACTCATGGAGCTTTGCCGTCCTGTCGCAAAACGACCTCTATTTTATGCACGACGACAACGCCACCGGCGGGCGCGAATCGGCGCCAGGAACGATCAAGCTGATCCGCACCTACGATGGCGCGCTGAACCAGGCGCAGGTGAATTTTGTGGATGCGGACGGCAGAATTTTGACGCGGGCGCCTGAACCCGCCACGCTGGCGCTGGTTGGTTTCGGCCTGGCCGCCGTAGCGCTTCGCAAACGTCGCGCGAAGTAGTCGCAAGAAGTCTCCAGAAAGCCGCCTCGCGAGGCGGCTTCTCTGTTTTCGTCGCGCGCATTGCTCAGCCGCTCTTATCCAGGTTCTTGACGTCGCGGAGAATCAAGGCAAGAAAGATGCCGAATCCGGCTTCCACCAGAGCGAAGATTCGCCAAGGTCCGCCGAGCCACAGCAGGTACGCATGCAGCGCCACCACCAGCGGCAACAGCAGCAGCGCGATAAGTTTTTTTCGGCTCACAAGTTGGGCGTAGCTCCTGCCGGATCTTAGAATGCTGTACCTGATGACCCCAGGGGCGGGCGAGCGCCGACCCTCCAGTTGCTCAATAGGAAATGGCAAAAAAGAACGGGATGTTCGACAAAATCTTACGCCAGGTTCGCCGCATTCCGCGGGGAAAGGTCGCAACCTACGGCGATGTCGCCTATGCCGCGGGATTTCCCGGGGCGGCACGGCAAGTGGTATGGGCGCTGCACTCTTCGCGCGGGATGCCCTGGCAGCGCGTGGTCGGCGCCGGCGGCAGGATTCTGCTGACAGGCGAACATGGCATGGAGCAGCGCTTTAGGCTGGAAAACGAAGGCGTCACCTTCAGCGGGCTACGCGTGAATATGGGCGAGCACCGCTTCAGCTTTTTCCGGCAGAAGACGAAACAAAAAGCTCAACCAGGGCACCGCAGAGGAAGGCAGCGACCACTCGGTCGCTAGAAAATTACAAATTGCCAATTTCAAATTTCAAATTAAACGATTTCCGTTCCCCACAAATCGTGCAGGTGGATGATGCCTTGGAGGCTGCCATCGTCTGCCACCACGGCCAGTGAAGTGATCTTGTTCTGCTCCATCTGGTTGAGCGCGGCGGCGGCGAACTCATCGGGATGAATTGTCCTGGGATTGCGCGTCATGCACTCGCCGGCGGAGAGGTCCAGCACATCTTTGCCGCGGCGCTCCAGCAGACGACGCAGATCGCCGTCGCTGATAATACCCAACAACTTGTCCCCGTCAGTGACGGTGGTGATGCCGAGCCCTTTGCGTGACATTTCGTAGATGACCTCGGACATGGGCGTCTGCGGCGTCACCCGCGGAACCGCGTCGCCGGTGTGCATCAGCCGCGAAACGCGGGCCAATTTCTTGCCCAGTTTGCCGCCGGGATGGAGATCGGCGAAGTCTTGTTCCTTGAAACCGCGTTTTTCGGCCAGCGCCAGCGCCAATGCGTCGCCCAGCGCGACCATGGTGGTGGTGGAGGCGGTCGGCGCCAGCCCTAGGCGGCAGGCTTCCTGCGCGACCGAGCAGTCGAGCACCAGGTCGGCGGTGCCGGCCAGCGTGGAACGCATCTCGCCGGTCATGACGATCAGTTTGGCATCGAGCCGCTTGATGTGCGCCACCAGGTTCAGAATTTCTTCGGTTTCGCCACTCTGCGAGAGAGCGAGAACGACGTCGCCGCGCACAATCATTCCCAAATCGCCGTGCACTGCTTCGGCGGGATGCAGAAAAAGCGAGGGCGTCCCCGTGGAAGAGAGGGTGGCGGCAATCTTGCGCGCCACCAGGCCGCTTTTCCCCATGCCGGTAACCACCACGCGGCCGCCGCAGGAGTACAGGCAATCGACAGCACGCGCGAAGACCCCGGCCATGGGGCCAGCGAGGCGGTCGGCGAGCGCGCGCAGCGCCTCCGCTTCAATCCGCACCACGTTTTCGCCCGTTCTGTGCATGAGAAGGCGAAATGTTAGCAGATCAGCGCGCTGCCGCCGGTTTCCATTTATTGAGAAAGGCAATCACGTCGTCGGGATCCATGCTGCGCGCCGCTTCGAACTCGCCGTGCTGCTGGCTGTACAGCAACGAACCGTCGGGCGCGAGCACAGCCAGGGCGGGCACACCCTTGTCGAGCGGCACCTGGTATTTCTGGCCTAGGTCGAGATTCTTGTCGTATTGACCGACGTCCACGTGCACGACCAGGAAATTCTTGTTGAGCACGGGAGCGATATCCGGCTCATGGAAGGCAGCGTCGAGCACGTGGCAGTCGTAACACCAGTTGCCGCCGAAAACGAGGAGAACTCGCTTGTGCGTGGCGGCGGCCTTCGCCAGCGCCTGTCGAATCTCGGCCTTGGCGTCGGCGCCCTTCTCATAGAGGTGCGGACTCAATTTCGAGACCGGCCGCATCTTCAGCAGCGGGCTGTGGGCCGCCAGGACCATTCGCCACCCGCCGGATTGAGGTTGCCAGACCTGCTGCTCGATCACGTAACGCTGCCGAGTCCCGGTGGGGGTCATGGTGCGAAAGGAGAATTCCATCTTGGCCATCACCGAGCCCTGCTTCTCCTCGCTGGCGAGAATCTTGAGCTCGGGCCCAATCATTCCAGACGCGCGCGTTTGCTGCCAGAAATCGGCCTCCGCGCTGATGGGCAACTGCTGCTTACCATTGAAAGAGACGACCTGCACCGGCGGGTTCACCGAATAGAGGCTCTGTATCAAGGCCGCGTCGCCGTTGGTCACGGCGGCCTTCCAGCGCTCCACGGTGGCCATCAGACCGGGCGGAAGTTGCTGCGCCGGCAGAAGTGGGGCGAGGACGCAGCAGGTTATGAGCAGGCGTAGAAGAATCCGCATGAGTGTCATCCAGTGTAGACCCGGACGGCGCTGTCTGGTTACGACCGGATGGGCATCAATTCGGGGTCCGCGAGGCCGCCAGCGCCGCCTGCACGGCGAGCAACTCCTGCAGGACCGGGCGGAGCCATTTCAGGTCCAGCGCGTTGGCGCCATCGGAAAGCGCGGCGGCGGGATTGTCGTGCACTTCGACGAAGATTCCATCCACCCCTGCCGCGACGGCTGCTCGCGCCAGGATCGGGATGAATTCAGGCTGGCCGCCGGATTGAACTGGGGTCACCTCGGACCCAGCCGAAGGCGGCCGGGCTACATCGTTTGCTCCTGCGGAGGGCAGTTGCACCGAGTGGGTCGCGTCGAAAATGACGGGAGCGAAGTTGCGCATGATGGGCAGCGAACGCATGTCCACCACAAGATTGTTGTAGCCGAATGACGAGCCGCGCTCCGTGAGCAGCACCCGGTCGTTGCCCGCCTCGCGCACTTTCTCGACTGCATGCCGCATATCCCAGGGCGAGACGAATTGGCCCTTCTTGATATTGACCACGCGTCCCGACTTGCCGGCGGCGGCCAGCAGATCGGTCTGCCGGCAGAGGAAGGCCGGGATTTGCAACACGTCCACGAACTCAGCGGCTTTCGCGACGTCGTGCGCGTCGTGCACGTCGGTCAGTACGGGCACGTGCACCGTGTCGCGAATCTTGCCGAGAATTCGCAGGCCTTCGGCAATCCCGGGCCCGCGGTAGCTCTTCCCCGAGGTCCGGTTCGCTTTGTCGTAGCTGGCTTTGAAGATGAATGGCAGTTGCAAGGCCCGCGCAACGCCCTTGATACATTCGACCATCTTCATGGCGTGGTCTTCGGACTCGATGACGCAGGGACCCGCGATGAGCGTGAGTCCGCCGTCGCCGAGGGTGAGGTCGCCGAGTTGGAATGAGGTTTCCAGTTTCCGGTTTCCAGTTTCCAGAGAATCAGCCGCAGATTAACGCGGATGAACGCTGATTATACCGGGTGGTGCAGGGCTTCAGCCCTGCATAGGAGGCTAGCAAATAAAACGGCTTTAGCCGCTGAGGGAAGCACCTCGGGGGCTAAAGCCCTCAACTTTACTGGCCGCAAAGAGCAGGCCTGAAGGCCTGCTCCACCCGGTTTGGAAATCAGCGGCGGATTAGCGCAGATGAACGCGGATCACATCTGTTCACTCAGTACAAATGCAATTGCCACGCCCGCGAGTCCGACCCAACACGCCCTAATTGTATGAACCGGCCACGCCGACCAGTTTTGCTGCGAGGCGACCTCAAGGTATCTCTTGTGCATGCGAAGTTGCTGGCTCGGCCAAACTGGCCAGGAAACGCGTTCTCCAGCCTCCGTCAGCTTTTGAAATATCCAGATCGTGCAAAACGTCGCCACTGCTGCGACCACTACGCCTGCACCGAGTATCGGGATGGACGGTGACATGGCCTAGCTCCGGCTGACTTTCTCTGGCCGCAGGAACATCTCCACTTCCGCCGCGTGCCTGGCGTTTTTGCGCTGCACGCGGTTTTCATACGAAGCCCTGATAAATGATACGAACAGCGGGTGCGGCTCCAGCGGCTTGCTTTTGAACTCGGGATGGAACTGGCAGCCGAGGAAGTACGGGTGCTGTTCCGGCGGCAACTCGACGATCTCGACGTAGGTCCCGTCGGGCGTAATGCCGGTGACGCGCAATCCAGCCCCGCACATCTGCTCGCGATATTCCTGGTTGAATTCGTAACGGTGGCGATGGCGCTCGCTGATCTCCAGCGCGCCATAGGCCTTGGCGGCCAGCGATTCGGGTTCCAGCTTGCAGCTCCACGCGCCCAGCCGCATGGTGCCGCCGAGCTCTTCCACGCCGCGGAGTTCGCGAAGCTTGTAAATGACGCGGTGCGGCGTGGCGGGGTCGAACTCGCTCGAATTGGCGTCGGCAAGCCCGCAGACGTTGCGCGCAAACTCAATGGATGCGGTCTGCATGCCCAGGCAAATTCCGAAGTAGGGCACGCGGTGCTCGCGCGCGAAGCGGATGCCGTTCAGCATGCCCGCAATGCCGCGCTTGCCGAATCCGCCGGGCACCAGAATGCCGTCGAAGCCTTCCAGCTGCACCTCGTACTCGCTGTCTTTGGTTTCCAATCCTTCGGCCTCGATCCAGGCCACGTTTAATTTCAAATTTTGCGAGAGCGCGCCGTGCACCAGCGCTTCCTTCAGAGACTTGTAAGAATCCTCATACTCAACGTATTTCCCGACCAGGCCAATCGAAACTTCGTCCTTCGGATTGTTGACGCGGCTGACCAGCTCTTCCCACTTGCTGATGTCGCGCTCTTTCGCTTCCAAGTGCAGATACTTCAGCGCCAGCGTATCCACACCTTCACGCGCGAACACCAGCGGACACTCGTAAATCGAGCTCACGTCGATCGCCGTGATGACCGCCTCTTCTTCCACGTTGCAGAACAGCGCGATCTTGCCCTTGATGTCCTTGGAGAGGAACCGGTCGGTGCGGCAGAGAAGAATATCGGGCTGGATGCCGACGCTCAGCAATTCCTTGACGGAATGTTGCGTGGGCTTGGTTTTCAATTCCCCCGCGGCGCCGATGTACGGCACCAGCGTGACGTGCACGAACAGAGTATTCTCGCGGCCCAGGTCCTGGCGCATCTGGCGGATGGCCTCGATGAACGGCAACGACTCGATGTCACCGACGGTGCCGCCGATCTCGACAATGCACACGTCAACGTCGGTCGAAACCTTCTTCATCGCCGCCTTGATTTCGTTGGTGACGTGCGGGATGACCTGTACGGTCTTTCCCAGATAGTCGCCCCGGCGCTCCTTGGCGATGATCTGCTCGTAAATGCGGCCGGTGGTCCAGTTGTTGTCGCGCGTCAGCTTGGCGTGAGTGAAGCGCTCGTAGTGGCCAAGGTCAAGGTCGGTTTCAGCGCCGTCGTCGGTGACGAAAACCTCGCCATGCTGAAACGGCGACATCGTACCCGGATCGACGTTGAGGTAAGGATCAAACTTCTGCAGGTTGACCTTGAGGCCGCGGCTTTCGAGGAGACATCCGATCGAAGCCGCCGCCAGGCCTTTGCCCAACGAAGAAACCACGCCACCTGTGACGAAGATGTACTTAGCCGGCATCCGGTCCGCCCTCGCACGCAAAAATTTTGGAGGAAACTTCGCCCAGGCGGTGGCTGGAGCTTGCCTGGGAACCAACTGTGGGGTGCACGACCAATTATGGCAGAAATGCCGACTTAAGAAAACGGGTCAGGCGGTGTGTTTATGGTGGGGGTGCCCCGAAATGTGTGCACTCAAACGCGACTTGCGTCGGGTCCGGAAGAACACCGCCAATAGAACCAGCGCTGCCAGGATGGCCAAACTGCCGCCGATGGCGCGCGCGGACCCTCCCTGCAGCCCGCCATGGGTAAAGATGGCCGCCAGACCTTCGCCTATGAGCCCGACCACGATGAACGCCAGCACGGCCAGCACCACCACGCCGGCCGCTATCACTACCGTATTGACAACTTTAGAGCCCATAAAGGGTTCGATGATTCAGGAGCGGCAGAGCGTTATCCGTGGCATTCTGACAACGGGCGCGATGTGCAAACATTCCGATTTCATTCGATAATCGTGGTTGAGCGTTTCTATGCTGCAGTTCCGGCGTTTTCGAACCATAGCTTCCATTCTTGTGCTCGTCCTGCCGTTTACGCAGGCGGCGGCGCAGAAGAAATCCGCCCCCAAGAAGCCGGCGCCTGCTCCGACAGCAGCCACCGCGCCGGCGGAGGCGCCCGCCGACACCCAGCCTGATCCTAACCAGCCCAAGCGCCTGATCCTGAAAGATGGCTCATTCCAGCAAACCGTTCGCTGGCAGAAGCTGGGCGACCGCATCCACTATCTGAGCGCGGAGCGCTACGAATGGGAAGACATCCCGTCGTCCCTGATCGACTGGGACGCGACGGAGAAGTACTTCAAGGAAGAGCACACCGCGCGACCGTCGGCCGATGCCGCCGCTGCCGACGCGGAGGAAAAAGCCGACCGCCAGGCCGAGGAAGCGAAGTCGCCGGAAATCAGCCCCGGCCTGCGATTGCCTTATCAGGGTGGCGTGTTCCTGATGGACATTTACCGCAATCGTCCCGAGCTGGTCGAATTGGTGCAAAACGGCAGCGAAATCAAGCGCAACACCGGGCGCAACGTGCTGCGCGCCGCCATCAATCCGCTGGCCAAGGCCAAGCAGAGCATCGAGGTCAAGGGCCTGCACGCGCAGGTGCAGTCGCACGTGCCCTCGCCGGCGATTTACGTCAACATTGATACCGACCAGAATGCCAAGACAGGGGAAAGCGCGCAGGAGTTGTCGGCGGACCATTTCCGCATTGTCCGTCTGTCTCCGAAGAAGGACGCGCGGGTGGTGGGTAACATCGAGGTCGCGGTTTACGGCAAGGTGAGCCAGAAGCAGAACTATGTGCCTAGCCGCTCCGAACCGGTGAGCACGCAATGGGTGAAGGTTGTGCCCATGCAACCGCTGGAGCCGGGGGAATACGCGCTGGTGGAGCTACTCGGCAAAGACGTCAATTTGTATGTCTGGGATTTCGGCATCAACCCCACGGCGCCGGAAAACGCCGCCGCCTGGAAGCCGGCGCCGGTCGCCAACACCACGACGGGCACGACGCAGAGCCCGGTGCTCGATCAGCGGCCGCCCAAGTAGCCGTTAGCAGTGGAACCCTGACTGCTGGTCACTGGCTCCTTATTTTCAGCAGCAGATCGCTGTAAGACTCCGCCACCAGATCCTCTTCCCGCACGGCAAACGCCTTCATGTACTCGCGACACTGCGCGAGCAATCCGTCGCGATCCGCGGCGGCATCGCCGGCGGCCTCGATCTCGACGAAGCTCCCCAGCCCCTCGATTTTGTCAATGTGAAACTTGACGTTATCCGCGTAATAGATCTCGCGCAGCTTGTCCACCACGACGAGCGCCCCGAGTGCGGCCGACAGAATCGCCTTCAATCCGGAGTTCGGCTGTACCTGGTGCAGCAGCACGTCGCTCTGCTTGGGACCGCTTTTCGCGCCTTCCGGTGGCGCAGCGTGGCGCGCACCTGCTCGGGGTTGCGGCAGTGGGCTTTGATCTCGACGTTGATGACATGTGGCATACGATTGCGAATTACGGGACCGCTGACCTGCAGAAGTGCGAATCGCACCAGGAAATCCGGTACCGCAATTCAGCCAGTTCCGCGATTCAGCAATTTATACCATGCTATAATTTGCAAACTTTTGCGTCTTCTGGAGGACCGCATCGATAAGAGGTTTATCCGCACGAACGATCGTATTCGGGCGCGTGAAGTGCGCGTGATTGACGACGAAGGCCAGCAGGTCGGAATCATGCCCCCGTACGAAGCCCTCAAGATGGCCCGCGAAAAAAGCCTGGACCTGGTGGAGATCTCGCCCACCGCGCAGCCGCCCGTGGTCCGCATCATGGACTTCGGCAAATTCCTTTATCAGAAGGAAAAGCAGGAGCGCGAGGCCAAGAAGCACCAGAAGGTCATCACCGTCAAAGAAGTCAAGTTCCGCATCAACGTGGACGAGCACGATTACCAGACCAAGAAGAACCACGCGCTCCGGTTCCTGGAAGACGGCGACAAGGTGAAGGCGACCATCTTCTTCCGTGGCCGCGAAATGACGCGCCAGAGCCTGGGGCGCCAGATCCTCGATCGGTTGATTACCGACATCGGCGACAAGGCAGTGGTGGAGTTCCGTCCGCGGCAGGAAGGCAACACGCTGCACCTGATCCTGGCGCCCACCAAGAAAGTCGAGCAAAAGCCGGCGAAACACAGCGCGCCTCCTGCGCCGCAAGCGCCGCCTTCGCAGGCCCCGCCGGCGTAGCCATCGCAGAACTGCGGAATCGGGTAACGGAATTGCTTTGATCCCCTCGGTTCTGCGGCTTTGGTACAATAGAAATTTCGCGTACGCTCGGTAAGGGTTACTTCCGGCCTGCCGCCACTCTGCGCGGTGGTTTTCAATTACCCGATTACCCGATTACGCAATTACCCGATCGACAGGGGATTTATGCCGAAACTCAAGACGCACAGCGGCGCCGCCAAGCGCTTTAAGAAGACCGCCACCGGTAAGGTCAAACGCGGTCACGCCTTCGCGCGCCACATCCTGACTACCAAGACGACCAAGAAGAAACGCCATCTTGATCGCGACGTCATGATGGACAAAGCGAACGTGAAAAAAGTAAAGCGGATGATTCCGTACTAGGTTTCGCGTTTTTCCCGTTTCGCGTTGCCACGTGAAACTTAGAAACATTGAAACGTGAAACCTGCAAAGGCGAGTGAAGAGGCCCGGGATTCACCTCCTGCCTCCAGCCGCCAGAAGCAACGATGGAGCCCGGCCGCCCTCGGCCGGGACATAAAAAGGAGACACACCATGCCTCGGGTCAAACGCGGCACCAAGCGTCGTGCTAAGCGCAAGAAGATTCTCGACAAAGCATCCGGTTATTACCTCACAAAATCCAAGCTCTACCGTTCGGCAAAAGAGTCGGTAGAGAGGGCGCTGAAGTTCGCCTATGCCGGGCGCCGCCAGAAGAAGCGCCAGTTCCGCTCGCTTTGGATCGTGCGCATCAGCGCCGCCGCCAAGCTGAACGGGCTGAGCTACAGCCGCTTCATCAGCGGCCTGAAGAAAAGCGGCGTCGAACTGGACCGCAAGATCCTGGCCGACCTGGCGGTGCACGATCCCGCCGGCTTCGCCAAGCTGGCAGACCAGGCCAAGAGCGCGTCGGCGGCGTAGTTCATCGGCAGCTTTCAGGAACAACTGACCGCGGATTTTCGCGGATGAACGCGGATCGGACATCCGAACGAGAATCCGCGATGATCCGCGTGAATCCGCGGTTTGCTTCAAGGCAGCAGGCAACCGAGCCCCACAGGGCGGCAGTACATAGCCCGGCACGTCAGTGCCGAGTGAGCCGTCATATAGAATTCCGAGTCCCGTAGGGACGACACAATGGCAATTGCGATCGACAAGCTTGAGAATTACGCGCCCGAAACACTTGACGCGAAATTCGCGCAACTGTTCGCCTTGCTTGAAAGCGACGCCGGAGCGGCCGCGCGCAATTCCGGTGAATTGCAACGCGTTCGCGAGACCTGGCTGGGCCGCAAGTCCGGCATCATCACGCAAGTCGGCGACCTGTGGCTGAAGCCTGCTCCCAAGGAGCATAAAAAAGATATTGGGCGACGCTTAAATGAACTGAAATCGAAGGTCGAGGCTGCCATTGATGAAGCGTCTACAGCTCACTCGTCCGCATTGTCCGGAACGAAGCTTCGGGCCGACGCCGTAGACGTCACCCTCCCCGGCATCCAGCGCCCACTCGGTCATCAGCACCTCATCATCCGCACCATGAACGAGATCGTAGGCGTCTTCAAGGCAATGGGCTACTCCGTCGCCGAAGGCCCCGAAATCGAAACCGATTACTACAACTTCGAGTCGCTGAACTTTCCGCCGAACCATCCCGCGCGCGACATGCAGGACACCATCTTCATCGCCGGGCAGGATCAAAAGCCGGCGCGCGATCGCCTGCTGCTGCGCACGCATACTTCTCCCGTACAGATTCGGACAATGGAGAAGCAGAAGCCGCCTGTGCGGGTCGTGATTCCAGGGCGCGTCTATCGCAACGACGCACCCGACGCCACGCACTCGCCCATGTTCCACCAGGTGGAGGGGCTGGCGGTGGACACGAACATCACCTTCTGCGATTTGAAGGGCTCGCTCGACCACGCCATGAAGTCGCTGTTCGGTTCATCGGTGAAGACGCGCTTCCGTCCGTCGTTCTTTCCGTTCACCGAGCCGAGCGCGGAAGTTTTGATCTCGTGCATTTTCTGCGGCGGTTCGGGATATCAGAGGGACGCGCGCTGTCCGAACTGCAAGGCCAGCGGCTGGATCGAGTTGCTAGGCTCGGGCATGGTGGACCCGGCGCTCTACGGATTCGTCGGCTACGACCCGGAGAAATACACCGGCTTCGCCTTCGGCATGGGCGTGGACCGCATCGCCGCCATGTTGTACGGCGTCACCGATTTGCAATTATTCTTCAGCGGGGATGTGAGGTTTTTGGAGCAGTTTGCATGACGTCCATGGCCGTTGGTCGATGCTCGATGGCAAAACCTTCCGCCTTGGCTATCGACCATCGCCCATCTGCCACCGACGAGTGAAATGAAGATACTTCCCAGTTGGCTTCGCGAATTCGTTGACATTCCGGTGGACGATCGGAAGCTCGCCGACGACCTCACCCTCGCCGGGATCTCCGTCGAGTCGGTGGCTGGCGACGGCGCGCGCATAGTCTACGACGTGGACTTCACGCCCAATCGCGTGGACGCCATGAACCACTACGGGGTGGCGCGCGATTGCGCCGCGATCTACGACAAGGAACTGAAGCCGATAGCTCCGAAGCTCCCGGTCGAGGGCAGCCGGGCTAAATCCGCGCTCGAGGGCGAGCGCGCTCCATCATTCAAGATTGAAATCGACGATCCGCAGGGATGCGCGCGTTATACCGCGCGCGTCATTCGTGGCCTCAAGATTGCACCCTCACCCGAAAAAATCTCCCACCGCCTGGAGTTGCTCGACTCTCGCGCCATCAACAATGTGGCCGACGCCAGCAACTACACGCTGCAGGAAATCGGCCACCCAACGCACTGCTTCGACCTCGATCTGCTCGAGGGCGGCAAGATCGTCGTTCGTCGCGCGCGCAAGGGAGAAAAGCTGAAGACGCTGGACGGAGTGGACCACGATCTCCATCCCGATGATTTAGTGATCGCCGACGCCCGCAAGCCGGTGGCGCTGGCCGGAGTGATGGGCGGCTTCGATTCCATGATCACCGAGAAGACGTGCAATGTGCTGATCGAGTCGGCCTGGTTCGATCCTGCCTCGGTCCGCCGCACGGCGCGTCGTCACGGGATGCACACCGACGCCTCCCACCGCTTCGAGCGCGGCGCGGACCTCGGCATTACGCCGACGGCATGCGCGCGTGTCGCCGAATTGATTCTGGAAAGTGCGGGTGGCCAACTCGAAGGTGCCGAGATTGACGCCTACCCGCGCCAAATCCCACGTCCCACGCTCACCCTCCGCCGCCGCGAGGTGCACCGCATTCTCGGGCAGGAGATCCCCGACGCGGAGACTTCCCGCATTCTCAAACGGCTTGGCTTCAGTCTCACCGCCGGCCGGTCCAGCGTCCCGGCTCCGATTCAATCGGTAGCTCCCACCGGTACCGGCGGAATGCATGCCGCCGTGGCCGAGGAGGTCGCCGACTTCACGGTCCAGATCCCCACTTGGCGTCTCGACGTCGAACGCGAAATTGATCTCATCGAGGAAATCGCGCGCATTTATGGTTTCGACCGTTTCCCCAACACGCTGCCGGGTTTCGTCGGAGGCGTGGTGGAATTACCCGACGCGCGCAAGCAGGACAGAGTTCGCGAAAACCTGCTCGCGCTCGGCTATAGCGAAGCGGTAGCCTTGACTTTTATCTCCAAGGCCGACGCGCAGCGCTTCTCGAACGTCGTTCCGGTCGAGGTTGCCAATCCCATCAGCGAAGAAGCGTCGGTCCTGCGCACCTCGATGCTGCCCAGCATGCTCGCCATGCTGGCTTACAACCTGAACCGCGGCAATGCGGATGTTCGGCTCTTCGAATGTGGAAACATCTACGAAAGTGTGGGGCAGCATACCGAGGAACGCCGCCGCGCCTGCCTGGGCGCCAGCGGCGCCGCCGTTCCGGCCAGCGTCCATGGTCCGGCGCGGCCATACACGTTCTTCGACATGAAGGGCGACCTCGAGACGTTGTTCACTCAATTCGACCACGGCCCACTCTATTTCGACTCGAACGTGCCCGACTATTTTCACCCGGGGCGCTCGGCGCGCGCCGTAATGGACGGCTCCACCGTGGCGCGTTTCGGCCAGCTGCACCCGCAGCTCGCCGCCGAGCGCAAGCTGCGCCAGGATGTGTTCCTGGCGGAAATTGATCTGGAGCGGCTGTTCCAGCACGAGCTGCGCCGCGGACGTTACCGGCCCATTCCGCGCTTCCCTGCCGTGGAGCGCGATTTCTCGTTCGTCTTCAGCGATGCGGTGACCTTCGAGCGCATTCACGGAATTCTCGACGCCTTGCGCGTCCCCGAACTCCGGGAGATCGCACCGGCCGAGATCTTCCGCGGCGGCGCCGTCCCCGCCGGCAAGTACTCTATCCTGGTGCGCGCAACCTTCCAATCCGCCGACCGCACGCTCCGCGACGACGAGGTCGCCCTCTGGTCGCAGCAGATCATCAAGGCCCTCGAAGGGCTGGGCGGAACATTACGCGCTTAAATTTGTTATCCACCACCGATCACACCGAGATTCGCCGAAAATTCTTCTTGCTTCAAGCGGTCTCAGTGAACCTCGGTGACCTCAGTGTCTCGGTGGTGAATAGGTTGGCTCGCTGCTAAAATCCGCCATTCAGGGGTGAGCCATGCCTTTTTCCCGCAGATCGTTCTTATCGACTCTGGGCGCCGGAGCCGCCGTCGCCGGCGTTGGCCTTACTGGTCTGGAGCGCATTGCGTTCGGCGAGCCGCCGCGTTCCACCGCGCCGGGCGGGCCCATTCTGCTCAACAGCAACGAGAACGCTTACGGGCTCTTCCCCAGCGTGGAGAAAGCCGCGCAGGCGGGCATGCGCGAGGCAAACCGCTATCCGTTTCTTATCGAAGATGAGCTGCGCGACCGGGTCGCTGCGTACAACAAGATTCCTCGGGAGCAGGTCCTGTTGGGCAACGGCTCCAGCGAGGTGCTCGCCATGTGCGCGCGTGCCTTTACCGGGCCGGGCAAGAAGCTGATCGCCGCTGTTCCGACCTTCGAGCTCACCGCCGCCTACGCGCGCGCTCGCGGCGCGGAACTGATCGAGGTGCCGCTCACCGCCGCGTACGCGCACGATCTTGACGCCATGCTGTCGCGCGCCGGCGCCGACACCGGGCTGGTGTACATCTGCAATCCGAACAATCCCACCGCCACGTTAACGCCGCGCCGCGATATCGAAGCCTTCCTGCGCAAGCTGCCGCCCACCACCTACGTGCTGGTGGACGAGGCCTACCATCATTTCGTGGACTCGCCGGATTATGTCTCGTTTCTCGAGAAGCCGGTGGACGACCCGCGCGTTATCGTGGCACGCACCTTCTCGAAGGTGTACGGCATGGCAGGGCTGCGGCTCGGCTACTCGGTGGCCGCGCCGCCAACCACCAAGCTGCTGCAAGCCTGGCAGTTGTCGGACAACATCAACATGATTGCCTGCCATGCCGGACTGGCAGCGCTGGATGACGATGCGGCCATGCGTGCGGCGGTCGCGCGTATCGCCGCCGATCGTGCCGAGTTCCTCAAGCAGGCCGCGGCGCGCAAGCTCAAGATGGTGCCCTCGCAGGCGAACTTTGCCATGATCGAGACCGGCCGCCCGATTCGCGACCTGATTCGTCAGTTCCACTCCGACAACATTGAGATTGGCCGACCGTTCCCGCGAATGGAGGACTTCGCCCGTATTTCCTTCGGCAAGCCCGCGGAGATGGCCGCCTTCTGGCGCACCTGGGACAAGCTGCCGGCCATGGCGAAACAGTAGACGAGTAAGTTTGCAGATGTTGGCCGGGGTGTGTGCATGGGAGTCATCCCGAGCGGAGCGAGGGACCTGCTGTCCTGGTCACCGCTCTCGTCGCTTGCACAACAGGTTCCTCGCTGCGGCTCGGAATGACTCCTGAAAACAAAATTCACAAGCGACGAATTGCGCGAACCGATTTATACTGCGCTCGCGTTTCCAAAATTCTTCCCCCGAGGCAAGCTGACGCATGTCGGTCAAAGCAGTCCGCGAAGTCGACCCCGAAACCTCTCCTGACGATTTCCATTCGCTGGAAGAAAAGATTTACCGCACCATAGAGTTGCTGAAGGCGGCGCGGGAAGCCAAGGCGGCCGCCGAGCGCGACGCCTCGCGGCTGCGCGAACAACTGGAATTGCGCGAGGAGGAGTTCGACGCCCTGCGGCGCGAGATGACGACCCTGCGCCGCGACCGCGAGGAGGTCCGCGGCCGCGTGGAAAAGATCATGCGCCAAATTGATGAATTGACGGCCGAGCAATCAGGGTCATAATGGCTGCAAGTTTCGCGTTTTGGATTCTGGATCCGAATCCCGCCCCGAGGCTGCCGTGGATTGCTCGCGGCTCGGGGCTCGCGGCTCGAAACGGAAGAGGAGAGCGCGTTGAATTCCCCTAACGGAAATGTCACCAGCGTGCGGGTCGAAATCTTCGACCAGGCATATAACCTTCGCGGCACCGATCCGGAGTACATCTTCAAGCTCGCCGAATACGTGGACATGAAGATGCGCGCTGTTGCCGAGCAGACCAATACGGTGGACTCGCTCCGCCTGGCCGTGCTTGCCGCCCTCAATATCGCCGACGAATATCACATCCTGAAGCGCAAGTATGATGGTATCGCCGGCGAAATCAACCAGCGCACCCACACGCTGGAAGGCGCGCTGGACGAAGTCCTGCAGGACTCCCGCCGCGCCGGATAGCCCGAACCGCCGAGGACGCGGAGGACGCCGAGAATTACCATCTAAGCAGTGAAAGCCGCCGCCGGAGAGCAGAATTCGCCGGTCAGCAAATCAAAAACTTCTTTGTCTTCTTCCCCTGGGTCCTCTGCGGTTTGGTTTGTTTAGCAAGCATCCTGCCAACAATTTCCATCCAGCTACTTGCACTTTTTCCGCCCCTTCCCTAGCATCAGCTTCGAAAGCCGGCCTGCAAAGCAAGTGCTGGTGGTAACCGGATTTTGAACCAACACCTCAATGAACGGGAGCTCGACTCGAATATCGATCCGGTGTGCAACGTTCCGCCATGCGGAAATGCCTAAAGGATTGCGGCGGGTTCTCACCTTGCTGAGCAAGGTTCATTGACGGCCCACCACACGGCCCCGCGGGTCGGCTTTTTCTAACTTCGAGTCGGGCTTTTCTTCCTTCGCACCTCGCACTTCGCACTTCGCACTTGTTACACTCAGAGTATCCGGGGTGATACTCGGATCATCCAATAACCAGTGTTTCCCCAGCTTTTTCATTTCGGCCGCTTTGCCCTTCCGACCTATGGCGTGCTGGTTGCCACCGGCGTGATCGTCGGACTTTTCATAGTCGCCAAGATGGCGGCACTGCAAGGCCAGGATCCTGAACAAACGTGGAATCTTGGCATCATGGTGGTGCTGGCGGCGATCCTCGGCGCCAAGGTCCTGCTGATCATCAATGACTTCACCTTTTACCGCCAGCATCCCGGCGAAATCTTCAGCCTGGCGACGCTGCAATCCGGCGGTGTGTTTTACGGCGGCATCCTGACCGCCTTCGCCGTCGGCGTCTGGTACGTGCGCAAACACCACATCCCGGTGCTGCGCACCGCCGATGCCTTCGCTCCCGGCCTGGCGCTCGGCCATTCCATCGGACGCCTGGGATGCTTCGCAGCCGGCTGCTGCTGGGGTAAACCCACCGGCCACTGGTGGGGCGTGACCTTCACCAACCCGCTGGCCCGCGAAATCGTCGGCACGCCGCTGTTTCAGCGGCTGGAGCCCACACAGTTATTCGAATCGGCCGTGGAGCTGGCAAATTTCTTCCTCCTCTACTGGCTCATTAAGCGCAAGAAGTTTGACGGACAGGTGATTGGCGCTTACGCCTTCCTTTACGGTTTCGCACGGTACTTCATGGAGTTCCTGCGCGACGACCCCGGCCGCGGCAGCGTTTTCGGCGGCGCCATGAGTGGAACGCAGCTCATCTCGATTGGATTGGTCATCGCCGGAGGCGTGTTGTGGCTGCGCCGCGGGCGAACACCGCAGCCGCTGCCCGCCTCTGCCCGCGCAGCGCACTAATGACCTTCGCGATTTCAAGACCTGCATCAATGGGCCACAACCGATTTACACTGACCCTGCGCCTCATGCAAAGGTCTGCCAGATCGAGACGGGATTCCGGTCCTGAGCAACCGATCGACGCCACTCCACCGCCAAAGCTGTTTCAAAACGCGAACACCGCTACCGTTCCCGCCGACGCCGCTGGGCGCCGCCTTGACCAGTTTCTCGTCTCTCATCTCCCGGACGTCAGCCGCGCCCGCGTTCAGGAATTGATCGAGCAGCAAAGCATCCTCGTGGACGGCAAACCGGCCAAGCCTTCTCTGCGGCTGCGTAGTGGCGAGATCGTCGAGGTTCTCGCCTCGACTCCGCGTCCGCCGCTGCGTGCCATAGCCGAGGAAATTCCTCTCGATATCGTGTACGAGGATGATGACCTGGCCGTGGTGAACAAGCCGGCGGGCATGATGGTACACGCCGGCGCGGGCGCTACCGAGGATGCGCGCAATCGCGGCACTTTAGTCAACGCGCTGCTGCATCGCTTCGGCTCGCTCTCGAGCACCAGCGGCGAGATGCGCCCCGGCATCGTCCACCGCCTCGACCGCAACACCAGCGGGCTGATCGTCGTGGCCAAGCACGATCGCGCTCATCGCAAGCTGGCGGAGCAGTTTGCCGGCCGGAAGGTCCACAAAACCTACCTTGCGCTGGTCCATGGCTCGATGCAGCAGGAGCGCGGCACCATCCGGAGCGCCATCAGCCGCGACCTTCAGCGCCGCACTCGGATGACGACGCGCCGCGGCGGCGGACGCGAGGCCATCAGCCATTACCGCGTTGTGGAACGAATCTCCTCGATCTACGGGAAATTCACTCTCCTGGAAGTGAAAATCGAAACCGGACGCACCCACCAGATTCGCGTTCACCTCTCGTCGCTGGGCCATCCCGTAGTCGGCGATACCCTCTACGGCGCGCCGCGGGAGATCCGCACCGCCGAGCAGGGGAAGAAAACTCCCGCCGAACCCGTCCCTTCTGTGAGTCTGGCGAGAAACTTTTTGCACGCTGCGGCCATCGAATTTCAGCAGCCTCTCACGGGTCAGCCACTCGTTCTGGAGCGGCCTCTGCCGCCCGACTTACAGGAATTTTTGTGGGTGCTACGGCATTTGCCGGGGAAGAAAGAAGGCTGAGTTCCAGCTATAATGAAATTTCCCATGAAATCCAGAACCATCGCCGCCGTCCTCGCCTTGCTGATCTCAGGATTGGCGGTTGCGCAAGAGGAAATCAGACCGCAGAATCTGCCCGACGCGCCTTCTACCACGGTGACGCCCGCCGCGCCTCGGCCGCAACCTCCTGCCCCGGAGCAGCCCAAGAGCGCGCCGCTGCCAACCGCCCCCGCGCTGGAGACACCGTTCCCCGGCAAGACCGCGCCTCCACAAACGTCTGGCGAAGAACCGGCGCAGCAGCAGGCCGTGGCGGCGCCCAAGAAAACCGCTCCTCCCGCCGCCGACGACAAGAGCCTCACCACCGACGAACTGGGCAATCCCCTGGAAACGATCAAGGTTCCGGTCAACGAAGTCAACGTGGTGTTCACCGTCACCGACAAGCACGGACACTTCGTCAGGAACCTCACGCAGAAGGACTTTAAAGTCCTGGACGACAACAAGCCGGCGGCTTCGGTCCGTAGCTTCCGCAGCGAAACTGATCTCCCGCTGCGCGTCGGCCTTCTGATTGATGCCAGCAACTCCGTGCGCGACCGATTCCGCTTTGAGCAGGAGGCGGCCATCGAGTTCCTCAGCTCGATCGTCCGGCCCAAGTCCGACCGTGCTTTCGTGATCGGCTTCGACACCACGCCCGAGGTCACCCAGGACTTCACCGACAACAACGAACTGCTTTCCCGCGGGGTTCGCATGCTGCGCCCCGGCGGCGGGACCGCCCTCTACGACGCGGTCTACTATTCTTGCCGGGACAAGCTGCTCAAAGCGCCGACCCCCGGCCCCACCCGCCGCGCCATCATTCTGCTCAGTGACGGCGACGATAACCAGAGCCGGGTGACGCGCGAGGAGGCCATTGAGATGGCACAGCGCGCCGAAGTGATCGTCTACACCATCAGCACCAACATCAGCGGCGTGAAGCTGCGCGGCGACAAAGTCCTGGAGCGGCTCGCCGACGCGACCGGCGGCCGCGCCTTCTTTCCCTTCAAAATCCAGGACGTGGCCAACGCCTTCTCCGAAATCCAGGACGAACTGCGCAGCCAGTACGCGCTCAGCTATAAGCCCGCCGACTTCAAGTCCGACGGGCATTACCGCAGCATTGACATCCTGGCCGAGAACCACAAAGGCCTGAAAGTCCGCGCCCGCAAAGGCTACTTCGCCCCCCGGCAGTAGCCGCTTGCCCTGAGCTGATCCATGTAACAAAACTTCCCTTTCTTAATGGCTCTCTGACCAGCGACGGTCCGCCGCTTCAAGCCTATTAATCTTCTTGTACATACAGGCCAGTACAGGCTGCCGGCGAGCAGCATCGGCGTACCCACATTGGATATCAAGCTGCTTAATTTGTGGGAGTTGCGGACGCATTACGCGACTCTTTGATGTTTAACAAAGGGTTAACAAATGGCAATTCGGCTGCTGTACACAAGGCGCTGGATTGCTCAGCAACACAGCTCCAGCAGCTTTGAAATCAGCAAGGTTCCCTGGGCCCATGCGCATCTGTCTGGTCACCGCCTTTCCCCCGAGCACGCAGCGCATCAACGAATACGGCTGGCACCTCGCAGTCCATGCCAGGCAGCAATGTGAGCTCATCGTTCTGGCCGACGAGTACGAGCCCCGCTTGCCCGAACTGGACGGCTTCAACGTCCGGCGGTGCTGGGGCTGGAACGATCTCACCAACCCGTTGCGCCTGCTGAAAGTCGCGCGCGAGCTCAAGCCCGATGTCGTCTGGTTCAACCTGGTTTATTCCACGTTCGGCGACCAGCCGGTCGCGGCCTTTCTCGGACTCTGTGCGCCCTGGCTGCTTCGTCTGGCCGGCTTCCGCACCCACGTCACGCTGCACCACCTGATGGAAAACGTGGAGTTGCGGCACGCCGACATTCGTTTCCCCAAGCTCTACCTGTGGGCGGGCACATTCGCCACCAGGATGCTGCTCAAGGCGCACCAGATCACGGTGCTGCTGGAGCAGTACCGGCAGGCTTTGCAGAGCCGCTACGGCGCCACCAACATCAACGTACATCGCCACGGAATCCTGGGCGCGCTGCCGGAGCCGCCCGATTTCAGCCGGCGCCAGGAGGCGTTCCGCGTTCTCGCCTTCGGCAAGTTCGGCCGCTACAAGCGGCTGGAGGTCATGCTCGACGCATGGCCGAAGGTGCGCGAGCACGTACCCAATGCACGCCTGGTCGTTGCCGGGCAGGACCATCCCAACCGCGTTGGTTACATGGCCGGTCTGGCGGAAGAGCACAAGGGCGACGGCAGCATCGAGTTTCTCGGCTACCTTCCCGAAGAGCAGATTGGCGCCGTGTTCAGCCGCTGCAATGTTGCCGTATTGCCTTATTCGTCGTCGGGCGGCCCCAGCGGCGTCGCTCACCAGGCGGCGCAGTTCGGCCTGCCCCTGATCGGCTCCAGCATTGGCGACATCGTCAGCGTCTGCACCGAAGAGCAGCTGGCGATTGATTACTACCGCACTGACGACTCCGCCGATCTCGCCGACAAGATCATCGCTCTGGCGCGTGATCCCGAGCGCGAGCGCCAAATGGCCGAGCAGAACTATGCCGCCGCTCAAGCCATGACCATGCCCAACATCGTCAAGCAGTACATCAGCGACTTTGAGGAAAGCAGCGCCGCTACGCGCGCCGTTGCCGCCGCAGGCGAGTTTGCGCCCGCAGCGGTGGATGCGCTGGTGGCCGTTCCGGAGGACAAAAAGGCCGCGGCCTGATTGCCATGTCTCGCCTTCGCTACAGCATCGTGATTCCCGCCTACAACGAGGAGCGGCGCATTGCCGCTACCATCGAACATATCCTCAAGCAGATTGCCGAGCGCAATGTCCGCGCGGAAATCATTGTCGTGGACGACGGCTCTTCCGACCGCACTGCCAGCGTCGTCCTGTGGTACCGCCGCAAGACGTACAAGGTGAAGCTGCTGCGGGTCGAGCATCAGGGCAAGGGGTCGGCGGTACGCCATGGCGTCAACGCCGCCCACGGCGAAATCATCTTCCTGTGCGACGCCGATATGCATGAGGCCTTCGAGGAGGCGGAGAAGCTGGAGGCGGCTCTGCTGCTGGGCGCTGACATCGCCATCGGCTCCCGCTGGGTGGGCGAGGTGAAGAGCGTGGACACCCAGCCGCTCTATCGCCGCGTTTGCGGCCGGATTTTCAACTTCATGACCCACACCATCCTCGGCCTGAATTACCGCGATACGCAATGTGGTTTGAAGGCTTTCACCCGCGATGCCGCCCGCGAACTGTTCGCCTATCAGACCATTGACGGCTGGGGCTTCGATCCCGAACTACTGTTCGTCGCGCGCCGGCTGGGCTACAAGGTCGCCGAGGTGGGCATCACGCTTCAGCACGATTACTCCAGCTCCAAATTCCGCCCCTTGCATGATGGCTTTATCACCTTCAAGGAACTGTTCCAGATTCTCTGGCGCGACATGATGGGGGCATATCCGCGCCCGGCGCCGGAAACTGCGGCGGTTCAGGTGGCGAAGGCGGCCGGAGTTGGCGAGCAGGTGCTTTCGCCTCTGCCGGAATCGGGCACGCGCGAAGCGGCGTAAAAGCGGCGGTCAGTGGCTCGTGGCCAGTGACCAGTCCACACGAACGGCGAACTGGTTTTTTCTGACCACTGGCCACTGTTGATGAAGCGCTTAATCGTCAACGCCGACGACTTCGGCATGACCAAGGGCGTAAACCGCGCAGTCGCCGATGCGCACCGCACCGGCATCATCACCTCCACCACCCTGATGGCGACCGGCACCGCGTTCCAGGACGCTGCTCGGGTGGCGCGTGCAAATCCCAGCCTCGGCGTCGGCTGCCACGTGGTGCTGGTGGAAGGTTCGCCGCTGCTGTCCGCGGCTCAGATTCCCAACCTGGCCCTGGAAACGCCCGCAGGCATTGCGTACCGGCACAATTTCGGGCAGTTTGTTCGCTCCGCGCTGCTCGGGCACATCCCCTCCGAAGAGATCACCAGGGAAGCCTCGGCGCAAATTACCAAACTGCAAAACGCGGGAATCGCCGTCACTCACCTGGATACGCACAAGCACGCGCACGTCTTTCCGGAAATCTTCCGGCCGCTGCTGCGGGCGGCGTCGGCGTGCGGCGTGCGCGCCATCCGCAACCCTTTTGAGCCGACGGCGGCGATCTCTCTGCGCGCCATGCTTCCGCGTCCCGAACTCGCCCGGCGCTTGCTGCCGGTGCGCCTGCTGCGCGTGTTTGCCGCCGAATTCCAGCGCGAGGTCCAAGCGGCAGGACTGCTCACCACCGACGGTACGCTCGGCATCACCCTCACCGGCATGTACGACTGGCAGGCTTTCGACCAGTTGCTGTCGCGCATCCCCGACGGCACCTGGGAGCTACTCTGCCATCCTGCCTATGAAGACGAACTGTGGCGCGCACTCGGTCCGCGGCCCGGCTCCGGCGAAAAGGAACTCGTGCTGTTCGGCTCGGAGTGGGCGCGGGGACGCTTGGCGCGGCTCGGAGTTGATCTGATCACCTACCGCGATTTGACAGCCGAGCAGGCCGTAGCGGCAGCATAGGCCTGTTCCCAGACGAGCAGCACCGGCTCGTCTGCGGCAACCTGCCTGATTTTCCATCAAGACCTGACTGGTGGGCATCCGTGCGCGGGGCGGCTCGCCGATGGCCGGCTTCGGGTCATCGCCGCCCCGTGGCGCACACGATCGGGGAGGCGCGACCCCGGCGCGAGTGGCGCGCTTTGGGTGCTTTCAGGGCCTCCGACCGTACGGCTGGGATAACACGGATGGCAATCGGCTGGGCGACAGAGTGATTTCTGTTCCGAATATGGAAATCCGGTTTTGGGAAAGGATGTTGTTGGTTTTGCGTTGCTAGTTGTCAGCCGTTGAATAGTGGAGCCATCCCGCGCGCAGAGAGGGACCTTGTTGTACTCGACGCGAAGCATCGGCCCTCGGCGGTGATCTCCTTCAATCGCCTGCGTCGCGGTTGCGTGCCGGGGCATAGTAGCCGGCGCGGGCCTGCACCTTGTATTCGTTCCCCTTGGTCTTCACCGAGACGTGGCGGAAGGTGCCGTCGCGCTGGTTGTTGGTGGGGGTGTAGCCAATGTTGTACTGGCTGCGCAGCTCGCTGGCGATCTGGTCGAAACCCTGCTTGAGCTTGTCCATCTTGTTGCCGACCGCGATCACGCGCCCGCCGGTTTCCTCGCACAGCTTCTTCATTTGGCGGTCCCCGGAGTACATGCCGCCGTAGAAGCCGCGGTCGGCGATCAGCAGGACGTAAATCATGGCGTCGGCTTTCTGCGCCACCTCGATGGCCTCGTGGATCTTGGTCTGGCTGCCCTGGTCCTCGCCGTCGGTGAGCAGGATCATGGCCTTACGGCCGACCTCCTGGGCGAGCTTTTCGCGCGAGGCGAGATAAACAGCATCGTAAAGCAGCGTCCCTTTCGGATTGCTCACCGGGATGGGGCCGCCGCCCAGTCCGGGCAGTCCGCCGCCGCCGCCGCCGCCATTGATGCGGGCGCGATTCAGCCCGGCGCGCAGATCGTGCGGATCATTCGTGAAGTCCTGGAGCAGGTCCACGTTCACGTCGAAACCGATGACGAACGCCAGGTCCTTAGGGCGCAGGACTTCCCGCAGAAACGCGGCCCCGACCTCCTTCTCCATGGGCAGCACGCGCTCCTGGCTGACGCTGCTGTCAATCAGGATTCCGAGCGTGAGCGGCTGGTTCGACTCGGCAGCGAAATATTTGATGGTCTGCGGCTTGCCGTCTTCGTAAATCTCGAACTGCTCCTTGGTGAGATTGGGGACCAGCAGCCCATGCTTGTCTTTCACATTGAAAAACAGGTTGACGACGTTGACGTCGGAGCGGAAGGTGGGCAGGTTGTCGCGATCCTGGTCGGGGGTCTGCTGCTGCGCCGAGGCCGCCGCGGCCAGCAGAAGCAGGCACGCCAACCAATGGAGTTTGCTGGGAAAAACAAGGTTCATAAACTTCTCTGAAACCTTCCGGCCGGGTTAGCGTTATTCTAAATCAGGCAAGTCAGACTCTCTTATATAGAGCTCCGGCAGAACGGAATAGTTTCGTGATCTTACGAAAAGAAACTGGTAAACGCCGCCTCGCCCTGTTGCTGGGTGCGGTTCTGCTGGTCGTGCCGGCAATGTGGGCGCAAGGGCAGAAGAGTTCCGCCCCGCCGGACCAGCAAAATGTTCCTGACGCGCCCTCCGCCACCAGGCCGGCGCAGACCTTTCCCTCAGTCCCGCCCTCCCCGGAGAATGCGCCCCCGCCCGCTCCCGACATCCAGCAGGTGCCGCCTGGCGGAGCTACGCCGGTCCCGGGCAGCGATCGCGACCAGTTGTTTACCCTGACCAAGAACGTCAACTTCGTGGTGGTTCCGGTGACGGTCAAGGACTCCGCCGGACACCTGGTCGAAGGCCTTACGCGACGCGATTTCAAGGTGCTGGAAGAGAACGCCGAGCAGCGCATGACGTTCTTCACCAGCGATCCGTTTCCGCTGTCGGCGGCCGTGGTGCTCGACCTCGGCGTGCCCGACATGGTGTTTCGCAAAGTGCGCGAAACGCTTCCGGCGCTGGTCGGCGCCTTCGGGCAATTCGATGAAGTCAGCCTTTTTACCTTCGCCACCACCGTCCAGGAAGTCCAGGAGTTCGTTCCCGCCGAGGGCAACAAGCTGAGCGCCAGCATGGATAGGATCCGGAAGACACGCTCCGGGCGCACGGGCGGCGTGCCTGTCGCAGGAGGCCCGTTTGGCTCGCCAGCCTCGCCCAGTGTGAACGGGCGGCCCCTGGATCCCGGAGGGCGAACCATTCCCACCATCAACGATCGCGAGCCCAAGGTGTTGAATGATGCCGTGCTGACGGCGGCATTGACTCTGGCCAAGCGCGATCCCACGCGCCGCAAGGTGCTGTTCATCATCAGCGACGGGACTGAGTACCGCTCTGACGCAAGCTTTGCCTCGGTACTGAAGGTGCTGCTGACCAACCAGATCACCGTGTACGCGGTGGGCGTTGGCAACGCTGCCCTGCCCGCCTACGGCAAGGCTCAGCATGCGCGCATTCCCGGCATGGGCTACGGCGACATTCTGCCGAAGTATGCCTCCTCGACCGGGGGCGAAGTCTTCGACGAGTTCGACTCCAACGCCATCGAGCAGGCCTACAGCCGGGTAACCGAAGAGGCTCGCAACCAGTACACCATCGGCTACACGACACGGGCGACGCCATCGAGTACGTATCGCGATATCGAGGTCAAGGTGCTGCGGCCGGGGTTGGTAGTGAAGGCGCGGCAGGGCTATTACCCGCTCCCGCCGCCGCGTGCGCAATAAGTCCGCAGGCACCGGGCTGAACGCTCGGCTGTCCTTGTGACCAGGAAAAATCTGCTAGCATCTAAGCGGGTGAGGTGACCATGCCGCAATACGTCATCGAGCGCGAGATTCCAGGGGCGGGAAATCTCTCTGACGCCGAACTGCAGGAAGTCGCCAGGAAATCCATGGGAGTGCTGCGGGAAATGGGGCCGGAGATTAAGTGGCTGCACAGCTACGTAACCGGCGACAAGGTCTATTGCGTTTACCTGGCGCCGGATGAGGAAACCATCCGCGAGCACGCTCGCCGGGGCGGGTTTCCCGCGAACCGCGTTTCGGCGGTGCGGCGGCTCATCGATCCCACCACCGCGGGATAATCAGGCGGAATTGCGGGACTCGAGGCTTTGCTCGCCCTCCTGGGCAAGCGCTTCCCGGACCGCCTGCTCGACCGGCATATCCCAGCCCTCCATCCAGGCGGTCAGGCCGGCGGCGTTGCTGAGCGCGCGCCGCGCCGACTCGAGTTGCTTCTCCAGCTTCGCCTGCTCCATCGCGGTTAGAGGGGCGCCCAAACGCTGTCGAAGCGCTGCAGCGGCGCCCGCCATGCGCAGCGCATGCCCGGCATCACCCTGGACCGCAGCCGAACACGCCAGGCATTCCAGAACACGCGCGATCCCGCGCTTGTGTCCCAGATCGCAAAATGTGGTGATGCTCTCGGCGTACCGCTGGTGGGCCTCGGCGTAGCCAGCCTGGTCGCGACACAGGTTGGCGAGATCGGAGAGCACGCTGGCCACTCCCCAACCGTCCCGCAGTTGCCGAAACGCCGCCAGGCTTTGCTCGTAGAAAGAGCGGGCAGCGGCGCAGTCGCCGCGTTCGCCAGCGACATCGCCCTGATAATTGAGCGTCCACGCGGCCCCGGCGGCGTCGCCGATCTGGCGGAACACCGCCAGACATTCCTCGTACAGCGAAGACGCTCGGGCATAATCGCCCTGCAGCTTGGCGACGTTGGCGAGATTGCTGAGCGCGCGGGCGGTATCAGCCGGATCGCCGAGCTCCTTCCAGAGATCGAGGCTTTGAGCGAACAGTGCGGAAGCGGAATCGAGTTCGCCGCGACCGCGGGCATTGACGGCCAGGGCATTGAGCGCGACCGCCACACCGCGGCTGTCGTGCAGCGCGCGGCAGGTCTCCAGGCTTTGCGAGAACAACTCCTGCGCGGAGGCGTAGTCCCCTTGCTCCTCCGCCAGAACCGCGGCAGCAAATTGCAGGCGAGCCTGGAGCTTGGGACGCGCCGCGGCGTCCTGCAGTTTCAGAAGCCGCGCAATTCGATCGCGGCCTTCGCTGAGATGCTCGCGCGTTTCCCAGAAGTGAAATAAAGCCGCCCCCAACCGGAGCGCCCAGTCGGCGTCTCCGGTGCGGGTCAGGTAGTCAAGAGCAGCGCGCAGGTTGTCGTGCTCGAGTTCGAAACGGTCGAGCCACTCCGGATGAGTGGCGGCGTCTTCGGCGCCCTCTTCGGCGAGCACCAGGCAATAGGCGGCATGAGCCCGGCGGCTGGCGGCCTCTTCCCCGCTGCTGGCAAGCCGCTCGAGCGCGTACTCGCGGATGGTGGACAGCATCACGAAGCGAGCCTCGCCTTCGACGTGCTCCACCTGCTGCATCAGGCTCTTGTCCACCATGGAGGCCATGCCGTCGAGAACGTCGAGGCCGAGGTCGCCCTTGGTATCGCACACCGCTTCCACGCCTTCCAGGGTACAGCCGCTGATGAAGACGGAAAGGCGGCGGAACAAGGTTTGCTCGGCGGCATTGAGCAGGCCGTAGCTCCAGTCGATGGTGCTGCGCAGAGTCTGTTGGCGGGTGGGCAGATCGCGGGCGCCGCCGGTCAGCAGGTTCAGGCAACTTTCCAGCCGTGCCTGCATGGCCGCAGGAGTGAGCAGCTTAATGCGCGCCGCCGCCAGCTCAATGGCCAGCGGAAGCCCGTCCAAGCGGGCGCAAACCGCAGCCACAGCGGCCGCGTTGTCGCGCGTCAGGGTGAAATCCCGCTTCACGGCCTGCGCCCGCTCGACGAAAAGCGCTACCGCCGGAAGCCGTGACAGCACCGGCAGCGGCGGCAGGCTTTGCAGGTTGGGCAGGGCCAGCGGAGGGACAGGAAATTCATGTTCACCGTAAACGTGCAGTGGCGCCTGGCTGGTCACCACAACCTTGAGCCGGGGCGACGTCGAGAGCATGTCCGCAATGACCGGCGCGGCGGAGACAAGGTGCTCAAAATTGTCCAGCAGCAGCAGCAGGGGCTTCTCGACCGCGCGCAGGAAATCCTGCAGGCTGTCCTGCGGCGACTGATTCCCCGCCGGACGCAGCCCGAGTGCCTGCCCGATGCTGGAAGCAATCAAATCCGGTTCCACCACCGCCGATAGCGCGACAAAACAAACGCCCCCGGCGAAGTGTCCGCTGGTTTGGGCGGCGACCTGCAATGCGAGGCGGCTTTTGCCGATGCCGCCCGGTCCGGTCAGCGTCAGCAGCCGGACATCGTCGCGCAACAGGAGCTGACGTAGAGCGGCGGCCTCGGCGTCGCGCCCGACGAACGCGGTACGCGGCACCGGCAGGTTGCTGGGACGGGACTCGGTAGTCCGCGCCGGAGCGTCGGCCAGCCGGTCGCGCACCGCGGCAAGATCGCTCGCCAAATCGCGCGTCGATGCGTAGCGCTGCTTGGGGTCTTTGGCCAGGCAGCGCTCCACGATCCAGACAAAAGGAGCGGGGGCCTGCAGCATGCGCGATGCAATCCGCTCCGGCTCATCGCGCAGAATCGCAGCCACGATCTCGCCGGGGGTTTTGCCGCGAAACGCGCGGTGGCCGGTAACCATCTCGTACAACACCGCGCCGAAGGAAAACTGGTCGGAACGAAAGTCCACCGGCCCGCCGCTCGCCTGTTCCGGCGACATGTAGCCGAGCGTGCCCATGATGGTTCCAGCTTCAGTGAGCGGGCCGACGGTAGTAGGAGCATCGGAACGCGGCTCGCCGGTGGCAAAGAGTTTGGCCAGGCCGAAGTCGAGAATCTTGGCGACGTTGTCGGCGGACACCATGAGGTTGTCGGGTTTCAAGTCGCGATGGACGATGCCAGCCTCATGCGCCTTAGCCAGCGCGTCTGCAATCTGTGAGGCGATGGCAATCGCCTTGCGAAACGGAATGGGGCCGGCGGCGAGTAACTCCCGCAAGGTCTCCCCGGCGACGAGTTCCATCGCGATGTAATGGGCGCCATCGACCGAGCCGAGTTCGTAAATGGTGACAATGTTCGGGTGATTGAGCGCCGAGGCAGAACGCGCTTCCTGCTCGAAGCGCGCCAGGGCCTCGGGTTGGGAATGGCGGCCCAGCGAAACCGTCTTGATGGCCAACTCCCGGCCGAGACGCGTGTCGCGGGCGCGGTAGACCTCTCCCATGCCGCCGGCCCCGAGACGCTGCAGGATTTCAAAGGCGCCGAAGCGAGTCCCCGGCGCGAGAACGGGTGGAAGCGGATCGGGGGTGAGTGGCGGGTTCATGCTCGTCCCAGGGGTGGCTCGGTGTTCATCCCGGGGAGCGATACGCGCTCTCCCGGTCGAACCAAGAACCGCAAAAATGGTTAAGCGTCGCGGGCAGCATATTCGCCCCGCGTCAGCACCCCAGGTGCGCTTAGAATACCAAGAAACGTGGGGGATTCATGGACATTCGAACTCTTCAGCGGCCGCTGAAAGACCGGTATCGGCAGGAGCCGTCGTCATCGCGCATCACCCTGACCGCGCATGGGAAGCAAACGGATGCGCCTGTCGCCTGCTCGGTGGACTTGGGACGCGCCATTTACGGCGCGCAAGCTCACCCGGGTGTCGGCGGCGCGGGAACCGGCGCCTGTTCCGGCGACCTGCTGCTGGGGGCACTGGCTGCCTGCGCGCAAATCACTTGCCAGATGGTGGCCGCGGCCATGGGCATCGTCACGGAAGAGATTGACGTCACCGTGGAAGGCGATATGGACCTGCAGGGTACGCTGGGAATCGCGAAAGATGTGCCGGTCGGGTTTCAGAGTATCCGGCTGAACTTCAAGGTTCGGGCGCCGCAGGCAAGCAGCGAACAATTGGCCGCCTTACATGCCAAGACTGAGCAGTATTGCGTGGTCATGCAGACGCTGCTGCACCCTCCGCAAATTGAAACGACGTGGTAATCCGAAAGGACCGGCGCCTGGAGCGGAACAGGGTTACAAGCCTCTCAGCACAGTTCTGTGGGCCCGCCAGCGTCCTCTGTGATATAACAATTTTCCCCAGGTGTAGTCAGGAATCGCGCGTACCGCCGTGACGGTGCGTCTGAACTAAGGGGCCGTTCTTGAGTTTCATCAACTTTGCAGCGCGCGAGATTAATTGCAAGATCGTCTATTACGGCGCCGGTTTGGGCGGCAAAACCACCAACCTGCAACATATCTTCGACAAGACCAGCGAAAAACAGAAGGGCAAGATGATTTCGCTGGCCACGGAAACCGACCGTACTTTGTTCTTCGACTTCCTGCCGCTGGACTTGGGGACGGTACGCGGTTTTAAGACGCGCTTCCACCTCTACACCGTTCCCGGGCAGGTGTTCTACGACGCCAGCCGCAAGCTGATCCTGCGCGGCGTGGACGGCGTGGTCTTCGTCGCGGATTCCCAGGAAGAGCGCATGGATGCCAACATCGAAGCGCTGGAGAACCTTCAGGACAATATGAAGGAGCACGGCTACGACTTCATGAAAGTGCCTTACGTGCTCCAACTCAACAAGCGCGACCTGCCCAACGTGCTGCCCGTGGACGCACTCAAGAAAGAGCTGGTGAAGCGCTCCGAGCCTGTCTTCGAAGCCGTGGCGTTCCAAGGGCCCGGCGTCTTCGAGACGCTGAAGGAAGTGGCGCGCCAGGTGCTGATTGAACTAAAAAAAGGCTAGTCGTCCGTTTTCCGTCTTCCAACAAACCCGGTCGCGAGACCGGGTTTCGTTTTCTGGCGGAATTCCCTGAAGCCTGTAGCCCGCTTTATTGCATCCGGAAAGTGCTCAGCATGTGCTGGTACGTCGACCGCAATCGAGACCAGTCGCGCTCCGGCGAGACGAACACCAGGTACACCAACGTCTGATTGTTCGACGGAATCACTACCACCCAATCATGTTCAGGAAGCGGCTGGCCGTTGGAGCCGGCAATCGGCGACGCACCCGACATGTCCACCGACTTCGCCGGCATGCCATTGACACTCACATTACGCGGGCTGGAGGTCTGACGCAGTCCCATCTGCTGCTGGAACGAAGCCAGCAACTGGTTGACGGCATCATCGGCCGAGGCAGCGTTCTGCGCCTGGACGCCGTTCACCACCACGCCGTATGCGATGGCGCCTTGCGCCACTCCGGCTTGCGGAGCGATGGTGATACCGCTGGCCTGCTGGTCCTGCATGGGCTGCCAGTTCGCCGGATATTGCATCGAGAACTGCCCCTGGTAGTCGCGATAGCCGCCGCTGGGCATCACCTGGCCAAGGCTGACGTTGCCCATGTTCGGCTGCGCCGGGCCTTGCGATTGCGGAACGCCGGCAGGCACGCTGGTGTTGTGGATCTGTCCGCTCTTGCCCATCTGATCGATCTGCTGGGCGGTGTAGGCCTTGACGCTGCGCGCTTGCTGCTTGGCTTGCTGGAACCCGGGGTTATCGGTCACCAGGCTCTTGGGCGGCCAATTCTTGATCTCGTTGTCCACAGCGGTGACGCGGTTGCCGGGGTTGGGGTGATCGCTGAGGAATTGCGGGCCACTGCCGCCTTCCTGCGCCAGCTTCTGGAAGAACAACGCCATCTGCCGGGGATCGTAGCCAGCCTTGTACATGATGATGGCGCCGACCGCGTCGGCCTGCGCTTCATCGGCACGCGAATACTTCATGCTCATCATGCCGCCGGCGAGCTGGCCGCCGATGGAAGCCGCCGCGCCGCCAACGCCGCCGATCATGGAGCCCAAAATCTGTCCCAGGCCGGCGATGATGCTCGGCCCCACGTTCTGCTTCATCTGCTTGGCCGAGTGCTGCATGTAGACGTGCGACATCTCGTGCGCGATCACGCCGGCAAGTTGCGCTTCGTTGTCGGCAGAAGTAATGGTGCCGACGTTGATGAAGAGCGGTCCACCTGGCAGCGCGAAGGCGTTGATCTCTTTTTGCTGCACCACGTGGAACTGGTACGGCCAGTTATATTGGTTGGGAATCACCTGATCGAGGCGGCGACCCAGGTTCTGGATGTAGCGCACCAGGGGATCGGAGTCGGGCAGGACGGGCATCTGCTTGTAAACCTCGCCCATCGCCTTCAGCCCGAGTTGCTCCTGCTCCTGTTTGGACATGGGAGCGGAGCCCGGATCGGGCAATTGAGGGTTCGCCGGCGCCGCCGCCCACAACCATGACGGCACTGTGATCAGGACAGCCAGCACCACGGCCAGCGCTCGCGTACACGCCGACGGATGTCTCATCGTTCCTCCTGCGCGGCGAGCCACGCGCCGCAACAGAACTGCCTATATAAGAAAACCCAGATTTCAAATTTAGATGCTCGCGAGAAGCAGAAGTTTGCGTTTAAGCTCCGGGGCGCAAGACATGACCGCAGGTACCGCCTGGTTATTAACAAGCGGCGGCAGAGTGTTTACCACCCCCCTCCCCCTCCCCTGGCTGGTGGAGTGAGAGTTCTCCTGCAGAATGAGGTGAGTAGCGGCGACTTGGGATCCACGGTAACCGACGGTTACCGTACGGTATCCGTCGGGTTTCGCTTGAGGGAGCTCTTAACCTTGGAGTAAATGGTTCGGAGCTAGCGAGCAGAGATGAAGTTGTCAAAGAGCTAACGGGCTTCGCATTCGAAGACACAAAACCCGCACCAATTTGGCGCAATTTCAGCATACGCGGCCAGGCAGAGCGTGTCTGTGATTGGCAAGCGAAAAAGTGCGGCGGGCGAATTTTGTTCCGCCCGATTTGGTGCTGGGGCCTTCGCGCTCAAGGGCGAGCGCGCTCCAGCAATTTTCGAACTGGGCCGAGTCCGGCGAGACGCCAGCCCGGATTGCGGCTGGGGCACCAATGAAAAAGCGCCGCGCAAGGCGGCGCTTTTCCAGACGACCCGCAAGGAATTTAACCTACTTCTCGATGCTCGGAGCTCCGACCTCACGCCGGGCGGTGGCGCGGGTGGCACGAGCGGCCGCGGGGGCCGCGAAATCGGGACCGTATTTCTCCAGCAACACCGGCACCAGCGCTCCCTCGGCTTCCTTGACGAATACCATGCGGTTGTCGCTGTTCAGATCAATGCGCACGAAATCGCCGAGCTTCACTTGACCGGTGGCAACCAGGTTGGCCAGCGGGAACACGACAAATCTCTCGATGGCGCGCTTCAGATGGCGAGCGCCGTACTTCGGGTCCGTGCCTTCGCTCAGCAGGAACTGCTTCACCTTGGACGTGCAGCTAAAGACAAACTGATTATTGCCGGTGGCCTGCAGCACGCGCTGCTGCACCATGCCCAGCTCGATCTCCAGGATCTGCTCCAGATGTTCGGGGCGCAGCGTCTTGAAGACCACGACCTTGTCAATGCGGTTCATGAATTCGGGCGAGAACTTGCGGCGCGCCGCTTCCACGGCGCTGCGGTCAATCTTCTCGTCGAACTTGTTATCAATCTCGATGGGCTTTTGCGCGAAGCCCATGCCGCCCATCATCAGCTCGGTCATTTCGCCAGCGCCGAGGTTGGAGGTCATGAAGATCACGCAGCTCGACATGTCCACGCGGCGATTGTCGCCGAGCGTGAGCGTGGCTTTGTCCAAGATGCCGAGCAGCAGCTGCCAGAGCGCGTCGGAGGCCTTCTCGATTTCGTCGAACAACAAGAGCGAAAGCTTCAGCCGCTCGGTGTGCCACTGGTTCAGCGCTTCCTGGGTGAGCAGCGGATGAGTCTCGCGGTGTCCGAGATAGCCCGGAGGCGAGCCAATGAGCTTGGCGATTTCGTGGGAGTGCTGGAATTCGGCGCAATCGATCTTGATGCAGGCGCGGGCATCGCCGAACAGCGACTCGCCGACCGCTTCCACCACGCGAGTCTTGCCGGAACCGGTCGGGCCAAGGAACAGCAGGTTGCCCACGGGACGTCCGGGGGCGTTCAGGCCGGCAAGGAACATCTGGTAGATTTCGGCCACCTTTTCGACGGCCGCATCCTGCCCTACAATTTTGCGCCGCAACTGGCTTTCGAAATCCTGCGAGTCGCCACTGCGGCGGTTCGGATCGAGGGTTGCATTAAGACCGGTCTTCATAATCCCCAGCTTCCGCGGGACTTTTTCCGGCCATCCTGTGCCTTCCTCACCTGTGCAGCGCGGGACGCACGACGACCGCAATGAGCACTGAGATGGAAGAAAGTGTGTGCTGAGTTGTTTCCGATTGCGGAGACGCGATGGTCGGAAGCCCAGATTCTCTGTCTCACATTGAATTAGATGCAGGCAGGGGCCGTAAGAACACATCGGCAGTTTTCCACAGGACGGGGATGTGCAATTCGTTTCGCATCCCGGCGCAACTCGGCGGCGTCCAACTAAGGTGAGCTGCTGGATGAGGGACTTAGGTAACCGCAGAGTACACAGGCGGCCCGGTCCGTAGCGGCGGGACCGTGCTACCATCCGTCAATCCAGCTCTGGAAAAAGCACTCATGTCTCGCATTCTTGGGCCCACTACCGCCATTTTGTCCCTCATTATCCTCGGCCTCCTGCTGACGATGGCCGCGCCCTATCCCCGGCCCAGCGCCATGTCCCAGCCCAAAATCGCAGGGCCACGGCCTGCGCCGGCTGTCCCGGCCGTTGTGCCGGCTACTGTTTCCAAGGCTCCCGCCAAGCGGTCGTCACCGGTTGCAGCGGAAATAGTCAGCCAGTCACCGCCGCAGGTTGCGCCGCCGGGCACCGCACTGCATGTGGTGGCCAGGGGAGAAAGCGTTCCCGGAGTGGTGCATCGCTACCTGGCGGCAAGCCAGTTCATGACCCGGAGCGAGCTGGAAGCGGCGCTGCGTCAGGCGAACCCGGCCATCCGGGGCATCAGCCTGAAACCGGGCGAAACTCTGGTCATCCCAGGCATGGAAGGACCGATCACGCAGGAGCCGGTTGCGGTGGCGCGCGATTACGAGGTGCGGGCCATCTACCTGACCGGCGTGATGGCGGGCAGCGTCAATGGCATGAGCCTTATCCGGCGCTGGCGCGAGGCCGGCGGCAATGCCGTGGTTTTTGATGTGAAGGACAGCGACGGCATCGTCAACATTCCCTTCACTCACCCGCTCAACGGCGGGTCGCATCCCTACATTCCCAACCTGGCGAAGTTCACGCGCTGGTTGCATTCGCAAGGTCTGCACGCGATTGCTCGCATTGCGATCTTCCGCGACGAGAAGCTGGTGACGCAGCATCCTGAACTGGCCGTGCAATCGCGGGCTCGGCATCAAGCCTGGCGCGAGAATGGCAAGCTGGTGTGGACCGATCCATCCCGCCCCGAGGTGCAGGAGTACAACGTCGCGCTGGCGCGGGAGGCCGCCGTGGATGGGGTCGATGAGGTGCAATTCGATTACGTGCGCTTCCCTGCCGAAGGCGACCAAAAAGACGCCAGCTTCTATTTCGAAACCCACCCGCTCCAGCGACCTGTGAAGGCCGCGGGCACGAAGGAAGCCGCCGCCGAACTGCCGAAGCGCAGCGAAGTGGTGGCCGAATTTCTATCCAAGGCGTATGCCGAATTGCATCCGAGAAAAGTTCTGTTCTCGCTGGACGTGTTCGGTGTGATGGCCTGGCAGCGGCCGGTGGATTTGGCGCATACCGGGCAGGACATTCCCGCCATGGCGAAGTACTGCGACGTGCTCTCGCCCATGATCTATCCCTCACATTTTTTCGGCATGGATGGGTACGCGGTGCCCGGCGATGCGCCCGAGCATTTCATCTCCGAATCCATGGAGCGCTTTAAGAAGATCACCGCCGGGACGGGCGTGGTGCTGCGTCCCTGGCTGCAAGCCTTTGGGTGGAAAACGCCGAGCTACTCGCCGAAGTACATCCAGACCCAGGTGGTCGCTGCCAGGCAGAACGGCGGCCTGGGCTTCTTGTTCTGGAATGCGCGCAATGATTACAGCAAGCCGTTTTCCGCCATGCCGGAGATGCGGCGCGACCCAAAGTTCTTCCGTGGCGATGAGCTGCCCAAACTCAAAACCGCGAGTGGGCCGGAGCGCCCGGTCGGCGGGTCGAAGAGCTAGACCGAGTCTCCAGCGCAGTTTCCAAATTGTCTGGCATTCACCGGCCGGAAGGCGGGTGCTCCCACCTTTAGAGATTTCTCGGCGGATCTACTGGGAAAAGATTTTGTTTCAGAAAAGATTTTTAGCGGTCGCTTCTTCACGATATAAAGGCTAGCAATGTCGCTATTTTCATCCCGGGCTAGGGTAAATACCTCGGTTATAATGAGCTGTAACACCGCAGTAGTTTCACGCATCCAACTGCCGTTTTCGCCTGTCTGCCGGCGGGCGAATGTGCGCCTGGCGAGTGAATCGCGGCAGCCAACCACACGGTGGAGCTGAACGGCAAAATCTTGGAAGGAGGCCGGAATGGCCATTCAGGAGACCGGGAAAATCTGGCACAACGGCAAGCTGATCCCGTGGAAAGAGGCGACCCTCCACGTCATGTCGCACGTGGTCAACTACGGCTCGTCGGTGTTTGAGGGCATCCGCTGCTACTCGCATCCCAAGGGGCCGGCGATTTTCCGCGCGCAGGAGCACGCCCAGCGTCTGCTGGACTCGTCCAAGATCTACCGCATGGAGGTGGAGTTCACGCGCGATGAACTGGTGAAGGCGATGGTCGAGTTGGTCCAGGCCAACGGCATATGGCCGTGCTATCTGCGCCCGCTGGTTCTGCGCGGCTACGGCGAAGTCGGGGTGAATCCGTTCAACTCGCCGATCGAGGTGTACGTAGTCAATTATCCCTGGGGCAAGTATCTGGGCCACGCCTCGGCGGAAGACGGCGTGGACGTGTGCGTCTCTTCCTGGACGCGCATCGCGCCCAATACGCTGCCGGCGATGGCCAAGAGCGGCGCCAATTACATGAACTCGCAGCTCATCAAGATGGAGGCGATCCTCAACGGCTACGTGGAAGGCATCGCGCTCGATGCCAATGGGTACGTCAGCGAAGGTTCCGGCGAAAACCTGTTCCTGGTGCGCCAGGGGAACCTGTACACCGCGCCTCTGGGCAATTCCGTGCTGCCGGGCATCACGCGCGACTCGGTCATTCGCATCGCGCGCGACTTGCGAATTACGGTGATCGAGCAGCCCGTCCCGCGGGAAATGCTGTATGTGGCCGAAGAGGTCTTCTTCACCGGGACAGCCGCCGAGATCACGCCCATCCGCTCGGTGGACAAGATTACGGTCGGCAAGGGCGTTATGGGACCGGTCACGCGGTCCATTCGCGAAGATTTCTTCGGGATCATTACCGGTGCGCAGCCCGACCGCTACCACTGGTTCACGCCGGTGCCGGTGAAAGCGAAGGTGAAGGAGCCCGTGGGGGTCTGAAAGCAGTTGCGGGTTGTCGGTTGTGAGTTGTTAGTGAGCGGAGCCCGCGGGCTCCGCTGATTTTTTGTACAATGGCGAACCCCGAGGAGGCGACGATGCCAGCCAGCACTCAATCCGCCGTGACGCCCGAATTCGCTTTCGCTTACCGCGAACTCATGCTCTCTACCATGGTTGCGGAATCGCAAACCACGAAGAAGGTGATCGCAGCAATTCCGGAAGGGCGCAAGGACTACAAGCCCGACCCGAAGTCGAAAACCGCGCACGAATTGGCGTGGCACATCATCTACGAGGACGTGCAGTTTCTTAATAAAATCGCCGATCTGAAATTCGACCAAATGGTTTCGGAGCAGCCGCCGGCCACGATCGCAGCCATCCTGCAATGGTATGACGGGAATTTTCCCAAGGCGATCAAACGCGTCCGCGAACTGACGCCCGAACAATTGCTCACTTCGGTCGATTTTTTCGGGGTGATGAAGGCGCCGGTGTTCCAGTACCTGATGCTGGTGAACAACCACAGCGTGCATCATCGCGGCCAACTGGCGACCTACCTGCGCCCGATGGGGTCGAAGGTACCGAGTATCTACGGCGGCAGCGCCGACGAGCCATTCCAGCCGTAGGCGCAAGGTGCAAGGCCCAAGGGGCGCAAGGCACGCGGCGCGAGGAGCATGTCGGCAGGAGTAAACCTTAGGATAGGGTTCGCCTTGAGCCAAGAGCCTTGAGCCTTGCGCCTTTCCGTGATAGCTTTCGGCACCTAAGTAGCTCCGCAATGGGATATTTCCATGCAAATTGATGATCTGCTGCGTATCGCCATGGAACGGAAAGCCTCCGACTTGCACCTGAAGGTCGGAAACTTTCCCCACATCCGGGTGGATGGCGAACTGGTGCCCGTATCCGAACAGCCGCGCGTCTCGGCCGAAGACATGCTGAACATGGCCTTCAGCATGATGTCGAACCGTCAGAAGCAGAAGTTCAAGGAGAACGCCGAGCTCGACATGGCCTACGGCGTGGCCGGCCTGGGACGCTTCCGCGTCAACGTCTTCCAGCAGCGCGGCAACGTCGGCTTGGTGCTGCGCGTCATTCCCACCAAGATCCGGCCGCTGGACGAGCTCTACATGCCCAAGATCGTGGAGCAGATCTGCGATATGCCGCGCGGCCTGGTGCTGGTAACCGGGGTCACCGGCTCGGGCAAATCCACCACCCTGGCGGCCATGATTGACCGCATCAACTCGACGCGCCCGGAGCACATCATCACCATCGAGGACCCGATCGAATTCCTGCACCGCGACAAGAAGGGATTCGTGAACCAGCGCGAGGTCGAGGTGGATACGCCGTCGTTTTCGTCGGCGTTGCGCGCCAGCTTGCGCCAGGACCCGGACGTCATCCTGGTCGGCGAAATGCGCGACCTGGAAACCATCGGCACGGCGCTGCACGCCGCCGAAACCGGCCACATGGTGTTCTCGACGTTGCACACCCTGGATGCTGTGGAAACCATCAACCGCATCATTTCCGTGTTTCCGCCGCCGGAGCAGAAGCAGATTCGCCTGCAACTGGCGGCCACGCTGCGCTCCGTCGTCAGCCAGCGGCTGGTGCGGCGCAGCGACAGCGCCGGGCGCGTACCGGCCGTCGAAGTCTTGATTTCGACCGCCTACGTGCGCGAGTGCATCATCGTTCCCGAGAAAACCCGAGCCATCAAGGAAGCGCTGGCTGCCGGCACCTCGCAATACGGCATGCAGACCTTCGACCAGTCGCTGTACGACCTCTACACTCACGGGCTGATCGCCTACGACACCGCGCTGGAGAATGCGTCCAATCCGGACGACTTCAAGCTGCGCTGCCAGGGGATCAGCGGAACTGCGGAAGCCACCCGCGACCAGGAGCAACAAGCTGGTGCGGCCAAGTACGGCCGCCGCTAGCGCTGGTGAATCATCCGAGGCCGCCCGAACCTGGGCGGCCTCATTCTTTTGTCCGGAAGAAGATCAACGCAAAGGCCGCAGAGCGTCTTGTTCGCAGCTTAAGTTCTCGCTCAGGAGGCGCCAACCCTAACAAATGTCTGTTTCTTTGCGTTCTCTGCGTTACTCTTTCAGGGTCATGCCGTTCGGTCGCGCGCGAAAATTGGACAATGAGGCGGAGTTGTACGAGTACGCCGTGGGCGCGCTCGCCCGCCGCATGCGCTCCGTGGCGGAGCTCAAGCGGTTACTGCGGCGGCGGGTCGAGCCTGATGAACTAGGCGACGCGCTGGTCGAACTGGTGATTGCCAAACTCAAGGAACAGCGCTACCTCAACGATACCCAGTACGCCGCCACGTACTCTTCGCTGCGCCGCGAAAACGATAAGCTCGGCCGCAGGCGAGTGATCTCCGACCTGAAGTCGCGAGGCGTCCACGACGACATCATCCAGAAGGCGGTCGGGGGAACGTATGACGGTATCAATGAAGAGCAGCTCGCCCGCGACTACCTGCGCCGCAAGCGTCTGCAAAAGCCCGCCAATGACAAGCAGGCGGCCAGGATCTTTCGCGCCATGGTGCGCGCCGGGTTTGGCACGCGCACCATTTTTGCGATTTTGAAGAAGTGGAACGTAGATGACGAATTCCTCACCGCACTGGAAACGGAAGAACCATGAGCGCCCCCGCCAATGCCTTTGCCGGCCAACTGCAACGCCCTACCAACAAGGAACTCGCCTCTGCCCTCGGGGCCAAGAAGAAACTCTGGGACGAACTGGTTGGCGCATTGAAACGCGAGCACGGCATGGATGAGGAATGGAATTCGTATTCGGCGAAGGCAGGTTGGTCGCTGCGGTTGAAGCGCGCAGAGCGCAATATTGTGTACCTGTCCCCCGGTACCGGAGCTTTTCGCGCATCGTTTGCGCTGGGCGATAAAGCGGTTGAGGCCGCGCTGAAGAGTGCGCTGCCAGCAAAAATGATCGAAACCATCAGGGGTGCCCACCGGTACGCGGAGGGCACAGCGGTCCGTGTCGAGGTGGCCTCGCCGGTCGATGTTCGCACGGTGAAGGCGCTCGTCATGATCAAGCTTGCGCATTAACTCGCGCGCTACCACGCAATCCAATCTAAGCCGCTCACCACCGAGGCACCGAGTCACTGAGACTTCACCGAGAAAATCTTTGAAATCCTGTCTCGGTGCATCCTCGGTGGCTCAGTGTCTCGGTGGCGAAGCAGTGCTGTTAAAATGAAGAATTCAATGCTCAGCGGCAATGAAATCCGCCGGAAGTTCCTGGATTACTTCGTCCAGCGCGGCCACAAAGAGGTCCACAGCTCCTCGCTCGTCCCCGCAAACGATCCCACGCTGCTGTTCACCAACGCCGGGATGAACCAGTTCAAAGACGTCTTCCTTGGACTGGAGAAGCGCGACTACAACCGCGCCACCACCTCGCAGAAATGCGTGCGCGCCGGCGGCAAGCACAACGATCTCGAAAACGTCGGCTTCACTAACCGCCACCACACGTTCTTCGAGATGCTGGGGAACTTCAGCTTCGGCGATTACTTCAAGCGTGACGCCGTCGCCTTTGCCTGGGAGTTGATCACCTCCCCCAATTGGTACGGCATTCCCAAAGACAAGCTCTTCGCCACCATCTTCAAAGGCGAGGCTGGCGTTCCCCGCGATGAAGAAGCGTATGGCTTCTGGCTCGAACAGGGCGTCCCGAAAGAACGCATTTACGAGTTCGGACTGAAAGATAATTTCTGGCAGATGGGCGACACCGGCCCTTGCGGCCCGTGCAGCGAACTGCACTACGACATGGGTCTTGCGGCCAGCGACCAGGGACACACGAAATGCGAGTTCGGCTGCGACTGCGGGCGATATGTCGAAATCTGGAACCTGGTGTTCATGCAGTTCGACCGCGACGCCGGCGGCACGCTCAATCCGTTGCCGAAGCCTTCGATTGACACCGGCATGGGCCTGGAGCGCATCACGGCAGTCTTGCAGGGCGTGCTGTCGAATTACGAGACTGATCTGTTTAAGCCGTTAATCAAACGGGCCGCGGACTTGATCGTGGAACAGGGTGGGATCCCAAGCCGTCCCGCTTCTTTACGCATAATTGCGGACCACTCACGCGCTGCTACGTTTCTCATTAGCGACGGTGTCCTTCCATCAAATGAGGGGCGGGGCTATGTACTGCGGAAAATCATGCGACGCGCCATTCGCCATGGCCGATTAAATGGAGCAGAGCAACCGTTCTTAGTGAACATGGTCAGGGCTGTTGCCGATGGCATGAACGATGCATACCCAGAGCTCCTGGAGAATCTCGACCGAATTGCAGATGCAGTTCTCGCAGAAGAAAAGAGATTTGCACACACACTAAATATCGGACTAGCGCGGCTTGAGAAGGACCAATCCCGTCTGTTAGCACAGAAATATGCCGCTCAATACCCGCGCATATCCTTAGATAAGCTTAAAGAGATATTCGACAAGGCGGACGACTGGGATGACTTTGTTCCGAACGACCGCCCGATTTATTCCGGCGATAAAGCGTTCAAGCTTTACGACACTTTCGGGATGCCTCTCGATTTCATTCAAGATTCTTGCAGAGATCTTGGTATAGCGTTCGATCAGGACGGCTTCGATCGCGCCATGGCCGAGCAGCGCACGCGCGCGCAAGCCTCTTGGAAAGGAGCGGCCAAGCAGACGGCTAAACCCGCCTATTCGAAGTTTCTCCACGATTTCGACAGTGCTGGAGAGATTATCGGCACGGCCAAGACAAGCAGCGGAAAACGGATCGAGATGTTCTCGCCTGCTCTCCGTTGGCAATCGAAGTTTGTTGGATATCAAAAAACGGAAGCAACTGGATGCGAAATCCTCGCGGTCATCCGTCATGATCAGGGAGTAAACGAATTAAAGAAGGGTGAACAGGGCGAAATAATCCTGGATGAAACCCCGTTCTACGCCGAGTCCGGCGGCCAGGTCGCGGACCGCGGATGGCTGTACACACCCGGACGCACTTCCGTCGTCGCCGACGTCGAAGGGTGTTACTACCCGGTGCAGGGCGTGCGCGCACACCAGGTAGTGGCGCGCGAGGATTTGCGTGTCGGCGATCGCGTGGATGCCGTGGTGGACACCGACAAGCGCTGGGCAACCATGCGACACCACACCGCCACCCACCTGCTGCACGCCGGCCTGCGCCAGGTGCTGGGCACGCACGTCAAGCAGGCAGGCTCGCTGGTCTCGCCCGGGCGGTTGCGCTTCGATTTCTCTCACTTCGTGGGCGTGGAAGACGAGGAGTTGCAGGACATCGAGGACATCGTCAACAAGGAAGTGCTGCGCAACCAGAAAGTGCAGGTAATCGAAGACGTGCCGATTGACGTTGCCGTCAACGAGTACAAGGCGATGGCGCTCTTCGGCGAAAAGTACGGCGACAAGGTGCGGGTGATCAAGATCGGCGACTTCTCCACCGAGCTCTGCGGCGGCACGCACACCAATGCGACGGGCGAGATCGGCCTGGTAAAAATTCTCGACGAAGAAAGCGTTTCGTCCGGCGTGCGGCGGGTAGAGGCGGTCGCCGGCGAAAGTTCGCTGCGGCATTTCCGCGCCGACCATCAACTGGAGCACGTGGCGCGCACGCTGGTGCGGGGCGCCGAATCGGAGGGCTCACTCGCCACGGCCTTGCGGCACGAAATCGTAAGCCGCGAAGAAGAGATCAAGAAGCTGCGCAAGGAACTCGAGCAGGCCCGCATGAAGTCGGCCTCCGCCGGCGCGCAGAACATTGAAGACAAGGTCCGCATTGTGAACGGGGTGAAGGTCCTCGCCCACCGCGCCGACAACCTCGACCGGCCGCAAATCCGCACTCTGGTGGACAATCTGCGCCAGAAGCTCGGTTCCGGTGTGGTCATCGTGGGCTCGGCGGCAGATGGAAACGTTTCGCTGGTGGCGGGCGTTACCAAGGACCTGACCGCGCGCGTGCAAGCCGGCAAAGTTGTAGGCGCGGTGGCGCAGAAGGTCGGCGGCAAGGGCGGCGGCCGTCCCGACCTGGCCGAGGCCGGCGGCAAAGACGTGGCGGCGCTCGATGATGCGCTGGGCAGCGTTTACGGCGTGGTGGAATCGCTGCTGAAGTAAGCAGAACTCCGAGCGTGTGAAAATCCTCATCCCATGCGCGTTCGAGGGCGAACGCGCTCCAGCTCTTGTGTTAGTGCTTGACCGCCAGCAGTCTTCCTCCCGCCGGCAGGTCCACCGTCTTCTTTTCCAGGATGTACTCCATCAGCATGTCTGACACGAGCAAACCGGTATCTTTCTGCGGCCTGATGCCCTTGAACATTTCGTAATGATCGCCGCCGGTAGCGATAAAACTGTTGGTCACGACCGGGTAAGTCTGTGCGTCTTCCAGCGGCCCGCGGCCGGCCTGAACCGAAACCACCCGGTGATATTCCGGCTTTCCGAGGTCGTAGGTAACACGCAGCCCGGCCACCTGCATCATGCCGACCTTTAGCGTGAGCGATTGCTCCAGCACCTGCCGAATCTGTGACCCGGTCATGTTCATCGTGACCAGCGAATTGATGAACGGCGCCACACCGATGGCGTCGGCGCGGCTGACTGGCCCTTTCGCCAAATCGGTGCGAATGCCGCCGGCGTTTTCGAACGCAATCTGCGCTCCGGTCTTCCACAGCATGGCGTCGGCAATCAGGTCGCCGAGCGCCGACTCGCCGTCGTAGTTGCGGTGCAGCGCCGCCGCGGAAGTGCCCAGGACCTCGCTGCCGATGCGGTTCGACTCCGCCTCCCACCGCTCCACCACCTGCTCAACTTTCAGCGGGGTCGGGAAAATTCCGGGAACGATGCGCACCAGCCCGCCTTCGTGCTGCACCACCTTGTGCTGCGCGCGGTCATACGTCAGGTGAAGCACGCCGAGCGTGGTGCCGCGGCCGTAGGTCTGCACCACGATGCTGCCGGTTGTCGGGCTGACCCACGGCACCTCGATACCGCGATGCGCGTGCCCGCCGATGAACACGTCAATGCCGGGAACAGCCTCCACCGTGCGCTTGTCGGCCTCGAAGTTGCGTTGCACCTCGGGATGCGCCTCGGCGTCCTCCTGCATCGGACCGGTCTCACCCTGGTGGGCCAGGACCACAATCAGATCGGCCTGCGTGCGCAGTTCGGGCACAAGCTGGCGCAGGATAGGCAAGGGATCGCGGACGTCCAACGTTTCCCAGGTAATCGCCGCCGTCGAGGGCATCGCGTCCACGCCGAAGATGCCGATCACCGCCACGCGAATGCCGTTCTTCTCCACAATCGCGTACGGTTTCGCGAACGGCCGCCCGTCCTTGTAGAAGATGTTGGCCGCCAGCACGGGAAAGGGCTCTACATCCTGGTAGCTGCGCGCTGTCTGGATTCCGTAATCGAACTCATGGTTGCCGTAGCAGACCGCGTCGAACCCGATGGTCTTGAACATGTCCATCGGGGCGCGGCCGCGGGTGATGAACGAGATTGCCTGCCCGGTGAACAGGTCGCCGCTGTCGAATAGAAACGGATTCGGCTGCTCGCGCTGCATCGCTTCTACCCAGCCGGCGAAGGCGCGGATACCGCCGATTCTCGGCTGGTCCACCAGCCACGTGGCCTTCATCGGCTGGATCGCGGCATGGAAATCATTGGAGTAGAGCACCGTAACGGCGACCGTCTTGGGAGCTTCCGCCGCCTGGACCGCAATCGCCAGGCACAGCACGACCGCCAGTACTTTGAGCCGGAAAAATCTGGGCATGGCTGCACTGTATGTGCAGGCGCCAAGACTGGTCAATGGGTCCACACTGGAACGTTGGCCTTTGGTGATCACACGATCACCCGATGGCCAGATCACCCGATCCGCTTGGGCTTTCTTGCCGACATCTCCGGTATTCACCCCCGTGGTTCGGGGTTAACCAACCGATTGCCCCCTCCCCTGCGCCGTGGCATAATCGCGCCACTCTGGATTCTCCGCCGGGCGCAGAACACCGCCGCGCGCAGGATGTGTGCGGATGAGTGTCGGTAGGTGTAGCGCGGAGGAGTGTTGACGCGTCGCCCCCGCGCGGAGGATGTCGGTCATGCCTGGACACCTGCAGCCCGCGCAGCGTCTGCTTGGAACGCTGCTGGCTATCATGGCGCTGAGCCTTTCGGTTCTTCCTGCCCTCGCCTCACCCGAATTCCATGACAGCGATTCCGCCGCGTCCAGCTCGCAGGCGGCCAAGGGAGATCGCATCGCCACCAGCACCGACGACCACGGACGCAAGGTCTATGTAAACGCCGGATCGCCGGCCAAGCCGGATGCTCCAGCCGTCGCTCGCCCGCGCCGCCACAGCGTGCTGGTGTACTGGAGCAACACCGAGCACCGCTGGAAGCCAGTGCCGGCGCCGCCGCCGTCGGTTCTGCGCGCGGCCCGCAGCGCCGCTGCCGAAGTCAACACTTACGTGGCCTCGCAGCCCGTCATTCTGGGGCCCTCCGCCGCCGCTTCCAATCCCAACTACGCGGGTCTGGCGCGCGGCCGCAAGATCACGGCGGAAGAAATTGACGCGCTGATCGCCCAGGCGGCGCAGAAGCACGGCGTGGACGCCAACCTGGTGCGGGCCGTCATCAAAGTGGAATCGAATTTCAATTCCAACGCGGTCTCCCGCAAGGGCGCCATGGGATTGATGCAGTTGATGCCGGCGACCGCGCGCCGTGAGGGCGTCAGCAATCCCTTCGACCCGCAGCAGAACGTGGATGCGGGCGTGCGCCACCTCAAGCACCTGCTGAGCGATTTCCATGGCGACGTTCCCTTGTCGCTGGCGGCCTACAACGCCGGCGCGGGCGCGGTCACGCGCAACAAGGGCGTGCCGCCGTACCGGGAGACGCAGGATTACGTCAAGCGCATTACCGAGCTGTACTGGAACGGCGGCGGCAGCATCTCGGGACCTGCCAGCGCGCCGGTCCATGTTTACCGCGGCAAGGATGGCGTGATTCGCATGACGAATACGGAGTGAGTACCGAGCGATTGTGACCAGAACCAGCAGACGAGCGATGGCGACGGTGGCGTTGGCATTGACGCTGGTAACTGCGTTGCCCGCCGCCGCCCGGCGCAGCGTCGCCCAGAAGAAGCAGGCCGCGCGCTCGCAGTTCGAGAAGGCCGAGCGCATGCGAGAGGCGCTGAACGGCCGCGCCGCCTCCGAGCGTACCCGTCGCGATTACAAGCGCGTGCTCGACGCCTACCAGAGCGTTTACTTCACCGCGCCCACGTCGAACAAGGCGGACGTCAGCGTCGTGGCCGTGGCCGAGCTCTGGGCGGAGATGGGCCGCCAGTTTCGCGATCAGAAAGCTTCGCAATCCGCCATCGAGCAGTACGAATTTCTCCGCCGCGAGTATCCCGGCAGCCGCTACCGCGTCCAGGCGCTGTTCACCATTGCCCAGATCTATGAAGACGACCTGGAGGACGCCGCGCAGGCGCGCGCCGGTTTCGAAGAATTCCTGAAGCGCTACCCGCACAGCGATCTCGCCGGCGAAGCGCGAGACGCCATCAAGGCTCTGGACCAGCAAGCGAAGGAAGCGGCGAAGCCGAAGCAGAAGGCCAAGTCGGAGGAAGCGAAGGCGCCGGTGAATGAGTCCGGCACGCGCACCCTGGTCACCGGGATCCGCCACTGGTCCACGCCGGATTACACCCGCGTCGCCATTGACCTGGGCGACGAGGTCAAGTACGACACCGGTCGCGTTCCCGATCCCGATCGCGTCTTCTTCGATCTGCATAACACCAAGCTTTCGTCCACGCTGGTGGGCAAGACGTTTGACGTGGAAGATGGGCTGCTGAAGAAGGTCCGCGTGGCCCAATACCAGGCCGCGGAAACCCGTGTCGTGCTGGAGATGGATGAAGTCTCCGACTACTCAGCATTCCTGCTGCCCAACCCGTACCGGTTGATCATTGACATCCACAGCAAGCGTCCGCAGAAGCTCGCCAAGACAGAGCCGCCGAAGGCGCCTGCGGACAAACCGGTCACTAAGCCCGCACCGGCGCCTGCCGCTCCGGTGGAGATGGCAAAGACTGCTCCTCCTGCCAAGCTTGCGGTGGAGCCGAAGCGCGAAGTCAAGCCAGAGATACAGAAGCCCGAAACCAGGCCGGCGGCAGAGTCGAAGACGGCGCCCGAACAGGTTGCCAAGCTCACTCCACCCGAAGTTCCTGCCTCCAAGCCGTCCGGAGGCTCAGATGCAGCTATTGCCAGGAGTTCCAAGGCCGCTTCGTCGCCCTCCAAGCGAAGCAAGGCCGCCAGGCAGCCTGCCGGCCCGCCGGTGCACACGGCCGAGCCGACCGCCAGCGGCGAGCGTTCGCTCGTCCGCGCCCTCGGCCTGAAAATCGGCCGCATCGTCGTGGACGCCGGCCACGGCGGTCACGACACCGGCACCATCGGCCCCAACGGATTACAGGAAAAAGACCTGGTGCTCGATGTCGCCCTGCGCCTGGGCAAGCTGCTGGAGAACCGCATGGGCGCCGAGGTGGTGTACACGCGCGATGACGACACCTTCATCCCGCTGGAGACTCGCACCGCCATCGCTAACCAGAACGAAGCCGACCTGTTCATCTCCATTCACGCCAATTCCAGCCGCGATCCTGGCGCGCGCGGCATCGAGACCTACTACCTGAACTTCACCACTTCGGCCGACGCGCTGGAGGTGGCCGCGCGCGAGAACGCCGTCTCCGACAAGTCCATCCACGAGCTGCAGGACCTGGTGAAGAAGATTGCACTGAAGGACAAAATTGAGGAATCGCGGGAGTTTGCCGGCGACGTGCAGCAGTCGCTCTATTCCGGCCTGGCGGTGCGCGGCATGAAGAATCGCGGCGTCAAGAAGGCGCCCTTCATCGTTTTGATCGGCGCCAACATGCCGTCGATCCTGGCCGAGATTTCCTTCGTCAGCAATCCCGCCGACGCCAAGAAGCTGAAGACCGCTGATTACCGCCAGAAGATTGCGGAATCGCTATATCGCGGCTGCGCCAAGTACGTCAGCGGCCTGAGCGGGTTGAAGGTGGCATCGAAAGTCGCCAGGCCGGAACCGCCGACTGCATCCGCCCCGGCCTCCTCCAGCCAGTAGCCACCCGCGCCAACAACTAACGACCAACAACTCACAACCGGGCCCCAGTGGAAACTTTCCCACCCCCCCTGTAGTCTAATGATTACAGGCCTGATCTCTTGCTGAATCATGAAGCGGTTCCTCACACTTCTGGTCGTGCTCTGTGCCGCGATGCAACTGGCGGTGGCGGCCGGTCCGAAATCCAAAGACCCGCTGCTCCCCGACGCGTTTGCCGGATGGCAGAAGAGCGGCGGCCGGGTTTCCGTCAATCCCGCCGAGGCCGACGCAACCAATCCCGATCTGCTGAAGGAGTACGGATTTAAGGATTACGAGGCAGCGACCTACACCAAGCCTGACCGCAAGCTGGAGATCCGCGCTATCCGCTTTAATGATGCCAGCGGCGCCTATGGCTCGTTCACCTTCTACAAGACGCCGGAGATGCAGACGGAGAAGATCGGCGACCAGGCCGCGTCGGCGAATGAGCGCGTGCTGTTCTATCGCGGCAACGTGCTGGTGCAGGCGATCCTGGACCGCGTGACACCCATGTCGGCGGCGGAACTGCGCGAACTTGCCTCCGCGCTCCCGCTTCCCGCCGGCAGCGCCCGCAATCTGCCATCCCTGCCGCTCTACCTGCCGAAGCAGGGCTACATTCCAAACACCGCGAGATACGTAGTCGGACCGTTGGGATTGGCCAGCATCAATGCGCCCGTATCGGCCAATGTCGTGGATTTCACCCGCGGCGCCGAAGTCGCCGAAGGACAGTACACCTCCGGCGAAGGCGTAGCCACGCTGGCGCTGATTTCGTATCCAACGCCGCAGATCGCCGGCGAACGTGTTCAGGCCATTGAGCAAGCGCATCCGCCATCACCGCAGGGTCCGGTGTATCTCACTCGGCGCAGCGGGCCGTTGGTGGCCATCGTTACCGGCGCGATCACGCCGCGCGAAGCGAAATCGTTGCTCGCTTCTGTGAACTACGACGCCGAAGTCACTTGGAATCAGAGCACCGGGCTGGGCAAACACGAGAATGTCGGCGGCCTGCTGGTTGGTGTGGTTGTGCTCACGGGAATGATTCTTGGACTCGCGCTCGTCGCCGGCATTGCCTTCGGCGGGGTGCGCATCCTCGCCAAGCGTATGTTCCCCGACCGCGTTTTTGATCGCAGCCGGGATGTGGAAATCATCGAACTGAACCTGCGATGAAGCGCTCCACAAACCGCCTTTGTTCACTGTCGCGGACGCTAATCTGCTGATTCTGCATGGTTTCTGCCGAAATCAACCGCCCAATAGGGGTTTTTCCATCCCTTTCCCGGAAAATTTGAATTGTCTGTAAGTTGTTGATAAATAATGGATTTGATTTGGAAAAAATCCTTGACACCCCCTTTTGCCGCTCATAAGATTTCGCCAGAAAAGTTCTGACGGTGCTGAACCATCCGTTTGGAACTATTCTCCCTTGAAGAGAGAGTCGCCCGAGTTGCCGGGCGGCTCTTTCGTTTTGCGGCGCGTCCGCGCCGCAGCTTTTAGCAATTAGCTTTTAGCTCTTAGCTTCACTGGGGAACGCGAGGAGGCGTTTTGCGGTCTTCGCAATCGCGTGCAGCTATCTTTGGGGTGAGTATTCCTGAAGCGCAAGAGGGAAGGAAGCTAAAAGCTAAGAGCTAGAAAGTGGAGCCGACGATCGGACTTGAACCGATGACCTGTCGATTACGAATCGACTGCTCTACCAACTGAGCTACGTCGGCTCTGATTGTCATTCTAACTGCCGCTCTCTTTCGCCGTAAAGAGCAAGGCCGCAGATTGCGGATGGTCAGCGCGTGCGCTTCCTCGATTTCATCATCACGAAAGTAGCGCCCGCGCAGCGTACTGAAGTGCTGCTTTATCAACAACTGAGGAAAACTTTCCCCTTGCCTTCGCCGCTACTGCTTTTCATAATACGCATCCAAGCAGACCGTTGCACAAGCGAGGACCGTGCACCGTTACCGTCGAGTGGATGTTCTGCGCATCTTGCGCATAACGGCACGACAGCTGGCGCAGTGGCAAAAAGCCGGGCTGGTCGCCGCCACCGATAGCTATTCCTTCTTCGATCTCCTGCAAATGAGAAAGATTCGCGACCTGCGCGCCAAACGCGTGCGCTCCGCCGTCATTCGCGAATCCTTGCAGGCCATGCAGAAGCAAGTGGCCGGCATGGAGAACCCGCTCATCGAGGCGGGCACCTTCTCCACCGGCACGCGTATCGCTTTTCGCCATGAAGGCCACGCGCTGGAGCCGACCAGCGGCCAGTTCGTGATGGACTTCAGCCCCACTGACCGCGTGGTTCCGGCCAACGTGCGCAGAATGCGCACCGTGGAAACCGCCTCGGAATACTTCGCGCGCGGCGTTGCCCTCGAGGAAGATCCGCGTTCGCAAGCCGAAGCCATCGCCGCCTACCGGAAAGTCCTGGAACTCGACCCCAACCACGCCGCCGCCTTCATCAATCTCGGCACGCTCTACTACAACAGTCAGGACTACGCCCAGGCGGAGGCCAATTACCGCAACGCGATCAAGGTGGACCCCCGTTACGCCCTGGCTTATTTTGATCTCGGTAACGTGCTGGATGAGACCGGGCGCGTCGCCGAGGCGGTCAAAGCTTACAAGACGGCGCTGCAACTTGCGCCGACCTATGCCGACGCTCACTATAACCTGGCGCTTGCCTTTGAAAAGACTCGCCAGCCACGCGCCGCCCTTGTCCACTGGCGCGCCTACGTGCGGTTGGACACTTCCGGGCCCTGGGCCACCCACGCCCGCAACCAGATCCGCCGCATCCTGGACAATGAAGGACTCAAAGTGGTCTACAGGAAGAAAAAATCCACGTAGGTGGAGTGTACCCGGATATACTAAGCTTCCCCCCAGCAAACCGTGTTCCTTCGTCGGTCAGGATTGCCCTGACTTTTATGAGGACCGGCAACGATTTCATTTTGCATCTCAGCGATGCCTGCATCGGGCGGGCATTTACACGGGCTCCACTTGTCAGGTTCACGCAAAAAACGCCTAGGTGAGGTACTCCAGGAGCGCAAGCGCGTCAAGCCGGAGGACCTCGAGAGAGTACTCGCCGAACAGCAAGAGAATAACGGCACCGCGCTGCTCGGCGAACTTCTACTTCAGCGAGAAGTCGTTTCCAAGGAAGACCTGGTCTCGGCGCTGGAGGAAGTCACTCATTTCCGCTACGTAGACGCGCGCTTCGCCACGGTCGAGAAGGTGGTTCTCAAACTCATTCCGCAGCAGATCGCGGAAAAATATCTGGTGCTGCCGCTGGTGCGCGAGGGCAAGCGCATCGTCGCCGTCATGGCCGAGCCGCAGAACCTGCACGCGCTCGACGAGCTGCGCTTCATCACCGGGTCCGATATCGCCCCGCGGCTCGGCTTTCGCAGCGAAATCGAAGATGCCATCAAGACCTGCTACGCGGAGCTGGAGCCGGCCGCCGAAATCGCCGCGGCCTCGGCCCACGTCCCCTTCATTGACCAGGTGGACGTCTCCGACATGCAGTTCTTCACCGCCAGCTCCAACGAGCGCAACAAGGCGGCGATGGAGGAGTTTGAGGCCGAGTTGCGCAACGAGAAGACGCCAGCGGTACGGCTGGTGTCGGCCATCCTGTCGGCGGCCTCGACCAAGAAGGCCAGCGACATTCACATCGAGCCGCAGCCCCTCGGCACCGTGGTGCGCATCCGCGTGGACGGTGTGCTCCGAGAGTTGACTCACATTCCCAACGAGCTGACCTCGTTCCTGGTGTCGCGCATCAAGATTCTGTCCGACATGGACATTTCTGAGCGGCGCACGCCGCAGGATGGCCGCTTCCTGGTGCAGATCGGCAACAGCCATCTCGACCTGCGGGTTTCCACGCTGCCGACGCATGCCGGCGAAAAAGTGGTGATGCGGCTGCTCGATCCCACCGCATCGCGCGTCGGCTTCGAAAAGCTGGGGCTCGCGACCGACAACGCCGCTGCCCTCACCCAGGTGCTGGGCGCGCCGCAAGGCATGCTGCTGGTCACCGGCCCGACCGGGTCCGGCAAAAGCACTACGCTCTACGCATCGCTCAACGTGCTGCGCTCGCCCTCGGTGAACATCATCACGGTTGAGGACCCGATCGAATACCGCGTCGAGGACATCAACCAGGTGCAGGTAAATCCGAAGGCGGGGCTTACCTTCGCCGCCTGCCTGCGCTCCATCCTGCGCCAGGATCCGAACGTAGTAATGGTGGGCGAGATCCGCGACCAAGAAACCGCTGAAATCGCGCTCCAAGCCGCGCAGACAGGACACATGGTGTTGTCCACGCTGCACACCAACGACAGCGTCGCGGCGATCACGCGCCTCCTCGATTTGAACGTGCCCTCGTTCCTGATTTCGGCATCGGTCACGGCGGTGGTCGCGCAGCGTTTGGTCCGAAAACTTTGCGTCTGCCGCGACATTGTGCCCATGCCCGATGACCACGCCGAGCGCCTGCTGGCGGCCGGCATTATCGATTTCGAGCGCACCATCGCGGTTCCCGTGGGCTGCTCCGATTGCGATAATTCCGGCTACAAGGGCCGCGTCGGCATTTATGAACTTCTGGTGCTGGACGAGCAGATTCGCTCCGCCATCCGCTCCGGCGCGCGCGACGAGGAAATTCGCAATCTTGCCCGCAGCGGCGGCATGCGCCTGATGCAGGAAGATGCGCTGGAGAAGGTGAAGGACGGGGTCACCACCTTGGACGAAGTGCTGCGCGTGGTGCCCTTCGATAACGCCGTGACCGTGCGTTGCCGCAACTGCGGACGCGCGCTGGCGCCGTCGTTTCTGTTCTGTCCTTACTGCGGCGCCGGAACCCGCCAGGTGGCCGCGCCCATCGCCCGCGCCGCCAAGCGGGAAGGAGCCTCGGCATGAGTTCCGATCCCCGCCGTCAACCCGTTCCTGTCCCCAGCCGCGAGCACGATCGCTACGCCACCTACCGCGGCCTCAACATCATGTACGAGGGCCGCAGCGAGCAGATCGCCATCCGCGCCCCCGACATGAGCCCGCGCGGAATGTTCATCCACATCCCCACGTACTTCCCTGAGGGCGCCGTCATTAAATTGGAGTTTGTTCTCAGCCGCACCGGGTACCAGGTGAAAGCGCGCGCCGAGGTTCGCTACTGCCTCGATGGCGTCGGCATCGGCGTGGAGTTCGTGGATATCCCGGACGCGGATCGCGAGGCCATTGAGAACGAGATCCACTGGCTCCGCGGCGGGATGTAACCACACAAGGCTTAGCCACGGATGAACACCGATCCACACTGATCAGCGGATTGCGGTTGGTCTGGTAAACCTCGCCCGCAGCGCCCCCACAAAGGCCTGATCGCCACGCCGCGAGATCATTTCCAGCGGCGAGTAGCCGCGCGCCCACGCCAGCCACAACGTCATCAACAACAGAACGGCGGTGACGGTCAGGTTCTGCCACCCATTCAGCGCCCACTGACCGCTCCAGGTCCATCCCCAGCGCGAGAACGGCAGAAAGTAAGGTACGGTCCAGTAGTCGCCCGAGGGCCCGCGCGACCCCGCCACGTCCTCCAGCAGGTGAATGTGGAAGGCGATCAAGGCGAAAAGCGCCGTCTTCCATCGCTTGGTCGCCAGCGCCAGCACGATTCCGGCCCACACGATGGCAAACGTGATGTTGTGCAGCAGGTGGTGATAATCGGAAAACCAGGTGAGCGGATGCACCGAATTCTTGGTCAGAACTTCAGGAATGGCGCCCAGGCCGTCCACGTCGGGAATCACGCAGGAGAGCGCGACCAGGGCGCGGTCGCGGCGCTCGAATGGCGTGCTGTTGGCCAGCACCCAGCCGGTCAGAAAATGAGTAACAGGGCTCATGGAAGCGCCTCAGTATGGCAGCGCTGCGCTGGCTGTCAACGACCAGAATTAAATAGATGGGAGCTGAAGGCTGAGAGCTGATTGAATTGGTGGACCTGGTCGGGATCGAACCGACGACCTCTTCCATGCCATGGAAGCGCGCTCCCAGCTGCGCCACAGGCCCACTCGCAAAGATGGAGATATTCTCGCCTACCGAAACCGCATAGTCAAACCGCGCACCGACTGCACGTGAACGCGATGCCCATCGCGGGAAGCTATTGCTGCGACTTCGGAGGCGACTGTTCAGCGGTGCTCGTGGTTTTCTTCTTCGTCGGGGACTTCTTCGCCGTCTTGTGCGCCGGCTCGGTGTCGTCAATCACGATCTTCTTCGGAGGTGCGGCCGCGGCCTGGCGGGCCTGGGTTTGCATGCGCGCCAGTTGCGCGTCATGCGCGGTCGCCTGCGCTTCAACCCGGTCGGCCATTGAACGGCGCAGGTTGTCGAGGTTCGCCGCATCGCTGGCCAGCGCCTGGTACTCCTCTTTCGAACCGAACGCTCCCGCGGACTCGGTCAGTGACGCCAGCACGTCGTAAAGCGCGTTCAGATTGCGGTAGAGCTTGAACGACGCGCCCAGGCTGGCGGGATTGGCACGCACCTGCTCCGTAATCGCGGGCCACGCCGAGCTCATGTTGCGCTGCAGCGCCTCCGAATTTTCCTGCGCCTGGCGTTTGTCGCTGCCGCTGGTCTTCCATTTGTCAATGCGCAGCCGCGCCAGATCGAGCCGCGCATTGTCGATGACCTGGTTCAACTGCGGCAGCACAGAAACCACATCGGTTGACGCCGGTTGCACCGACGCCGGCGCGGTGGCGGCCGGCCGATTCGACGGCGGCACGTTGGGAGATCCGACCTGCGCCGCCGCTACCGTCGCCAGCAACGCGATCGCAATCAGGGGAACAATAGTCTTTTGCATAGAAGGATTCCGAATACCGCTACTCAGATGTAATCCGCAGCTACTTTGGTTTCTTGCGGCAGGTTATAGATTGCCGCGCTCCGTTCGCTACTCGGGACGCGCAACTCGGTGTGCCCGGGCTGGCTCGGAACGCTGGTGTGCGACATGCGCATCCAGACGATGATCCCAATGATGGTCATGGCGCCGGCCAAAACCAGCAGCGCCAGCAGCGTTGCCAGCAAACCTTCTTTCTTGCCTTTCATCCGCTCTTGCCTCTGCGGATGCGATGCGCGCTGCGCCATCCAAGAGGCTTGCCGGGCCGCGCTCGGCCTTATGCGCGTGGCGCTTGGAAGATTCAGGGAACCTATGGCCGCACCGCGGGGTCTAAGTAGAAGAGAACAGAGAGTCGTCCCGAATGGGGGACTGTCGCTATGTTGTTGTCGGCGCTGGATAATGCTAAGGTGAGAGTGACGCCATGAGAGCCATGGCGGGAGCTACCACATTGGGCAACTTAGCAGGCGCGTTCGGGATTTCGGCCGAAGAAGCCACGCTTGTGGCTGAACTGAAAGCCGGCTCGGAAGAGGCCTATGGCTGGCTCATTGCCCAATTCCAGCAGCCCATTTACAGCTTGGTGTACCGCATCGTCAACGATCCAGCCGATGCCTCCGACACCACCCAGGAAGTATTCCTGAAGGTCTTCCGCGGTATGCGGCGCTTCAATGGCCGCTCCAGCCTGAAGACGTGGGTGTACCGCATCGCGGTGCACGAGGCTTCGAACCGCAAGCGCTGGTGGTTCCGCCATAAATCGCGCGAACTGCCGATTGAGCCGGTTGAGAATTTCGAGTCCTTCGCCGCGTTGCGTCACGCGCTGGTGGACCCGGGCGAGTCGCCGCTGGAGATGGTCGCGCAAGCCGAAGTGAAGGCGCGGGTGGAAGCCGAGTTGCGGCACGTTGCCGAACCGTTTCGCACTACCGTGGTGCTGCGCGACATTGAAGAGCTTTCGTACGAGGAAATCGCGGACATCATGCAAGTCTCGCTGGGTACGGTAAAGTCGCGGCTGACGCGCGGACGCCAGGCGCTGAAGAAGCGCTTGGAGCACATTCTGCACGAGCTCAGCCCCGAGTTGGCGGACAACTCCACCGGTTCCGTGACGCGAAGTGAATCCCTCGCGAGCCAGGAAGTTGAGGTCACGTCATGAAGTGCCAGCAGGCCCGCTCGCTGATCTCAGGGTATCTGGATGGCGTATTGACCGGCCGCCAGATGCGCGAGATCGAAAATCATGCAGCGCAGTGCGGCGGCTGCCGCCGCGAATTCGATTTGCTGCGCCATACCCAGCAGATGGTAACGTCGCTGGGGCGCAAGCCCGCTCCGCCAGACCTGGCGCTGCGCTTGCGCGTGGCGCTGTCGCAGGAGGCCGCTGCCTCCCGCCGGCGCTCCCTCACCAGTCTGCTCGTGCGACTGGAGAATGGCCTGAACGCGTTCATGGTTCCGGCAACGGCCGGCGCGCTGAGCGCGATCATCATTTTCGGTCTGCTGATCGGCCTGTTTGCCGTGCCGGCCTCGCTGCAGGCCAGCAACGATGTCCCCACCATGCTGTACACGCCTCCGGTGCTGGAGCAGTCTCCGTTCTCCAACAACATGGAGCGCATCAACGCCGAGTCGGTGGTGGTGGAAGCGTACGTGGACGCGCAGGGACGGGTGCAGAACTACCGTGTGCTGTCGTCGCCGGAGGATGTTGGGGATCTGAAGTCGGCGCTGGACAATATGCTGATCTTCACGGTATTCCGCCCGGCGACCATGTTCGGCCAGCCGACCACCGGCCGCGCCATCCTGTCGTTCGCCAACATCAACGTCAAAGGCTGACATCAACCGAGCAGGTGAACATCGCCAGTTCGCGCGGCTGGCGATGTTTTTTTGCTTATTTCGCGCTGCTTACGGCGCCTTGGGGCTGGCGTTCTGCGCGTTGTAAACGCCGACGCTGACCCCGGCGGCGATCGCCGTTGCCACCACGATCAGCATTCCAATATCGTCATTGGCCAGCCATCTCGCGCCTTTGGAAACCGTACCGCCTGCGCTCGAGGGCGAGGGCAGCGGGATGTTGACGCCTTGTGCGGCGGGGACCGGCGTCGTGTTCTGGCCGTCGGAAACCGAGACCGTTCCGGCCATCGCCAGCACTTGAAGCTGGTCGGTGGTCCGGCGCACCAGGTATTTGCCCGGCCATCCCGGCGCCGTACTGATGGTCAGGTTCAGGACGCGGACGCGGCTGCCGATGGTGGAGGAGACCACGCTGGTTCCGGAATCGAGATCCAGGGTGTTACCGCGCACCACGACGCTGGAGTTCTCCTTGAGTTGGACGGTCATTCCCGGGCGCTGCAGGAACGCGGCTGAATTCACGCGGGTGACGATTGAATCGCCATCGAAGATGGCGGTGTTGGCGTCGCACGGGCGGCTGTCCACCAGCACTTTGCCGGTGGGCGAGAGCATGCCCGCAGGAGTAGCCGCGAACCCCGTCGACGGGAAGACCACCACCATCAACCAGCACACTGGTTTGAGCCATCGCGAAGACAAACGTCCACCTCGAAGGCCTATGGTGGCCGCATCGGGCGGCAAGGTTCAATGGACAAAACAGGCGAGCGCCCAGATAGTAAACAGCCGCTGTTCCCGCGAGAAATGAGGAAATGCTGTGACCAGAGGCGGGAATGGACGTCTAATAGGAGCAATATGTTCGCGTCTTTGCCGCAGAGGAATGCGCAGTGGCGATGGATCGTGGCCTCGACGGTCGCGGAAACCGTTGCCGTACTGGCGCTAGCTTGGCCGGCAAAGCCGATGTTTGTTGCGCCTGCGGCGATCGCTTACGGCAACGGCGGAAGCAATGTCACCGAGCTGGTATACATGACCAGGCTGGGCGCCGATCAGAAAGCGGGAAGCTCGGCAAAACCGGCGGAGTCGCGCCTGGCGCTGTCGTCGGCAAACAAGCGGCACCAGCAACGACGCCAGTCTGCACCGGCAGTGTCGGAGCGGGACCAGGCCGCGACGGCTCCCGCGCGCGCCGGAGCATCGTACGGCTCGCTGCTGAACGGGCCGGCTACGGGGCATGATGTGCGTCCGGCGGTGCCGGTCGTGTTTCCTAATCCGGAGATTCTGCCGTGGCAGATTCCCTCCGGGCTGGAAGGCAGCGTCATCGTCGAGATCACGATTGACGATCAGGGCAACGTCACCGCGACGCGGGTGTTGCAGGCGCTGGGACATGGGCTGGAAGACAAAGTTGTCGCAGCTTTGCGGAACTGGCATTTCCGCCCGGCGATGATGGATGGCCGTCCCATCGCGTCCCAGCAGGACGTATACTTCCACTTCCCCAGCTAGGGAGGACCCGGCATGAAGCGCTCGGCCGCTTTGCTGTCGTTACTTTTTGTCGCAAGCTCCTGGTTGATGGCGCAGTCGGCGCCGCCGGCAATGCACGCGCCCGGCGGCGGGACGCGCGAAACGATCGCCAGCATTTTCATTCCACCCTTATCCAACGCACCCTTCAGCGCCACCGTTTTAACAGAGTGGACTCGCACGCTCGAGGACGGCAGCAGGCTCACGCTGTGGAACCAGCGCGCGGTGATGCGCGATGGCAGGGGACGCATTTTCCAGGAGCGGCGCGTGCTGGTGCCGAAGAACGGCGAGCAGCAGCCGGAAGTGTGGCGCGTGGAGATCAGCGATCCCGCGAAGCACCACAAATATTTCTGCGAGACCCAGCCGAAGACTTGCGAAGTCCGCCCGTACAATCCACCGCAGAACACCACGATGATGCCGGTGGGACGTTTCGGGGAGGGCCAGGGCGACCTTTCGCGCGAAAACCTCGGCACTCAACTACTGAATGGCGTCGAGGCCGTCGGCACACGCGAGACGACGGTGTTGAACGCAGGCGCGATCGGCAATGACCGTCCGATCTCGATCACGCATGAGTACTGGTACTCGCCGAAGCTGGGGCTGAACCTGATCGAGAAGCGCGTGGACCCGCGGTTCGGAACAGAGACGTTCGGCGTGGTTGATGTGATCCTGTCGGAACCGGATGCGAGGAGATTCGATTTGCCCGAAGGGTACAAGATGGTCAGAACAGACGACACGAAGGGAAAGCCGCAGGGAAGCCCGCAGCAGTGAGTTCGTCACCCTAGCAAAACCAGATAAGGTGGGCCACCCGCCTATGTGTCTTGCGCCCCCGCGAGACCGGCGCGGGATCTGCGCGCGATCATGCCGGCGGGATATCGCATCCGCCAGGCCCACTTGCTCGATTTATGCCCGCAGACGTGGAACGGTAACAATCCCCAAAAAACCGGGCCGGGTTCGTCCCGGCCCGGAGTGGCCAGCGTTACTGGCCGGCGATTTTGTTGCCGCCCGTTTGTTTCACGAACCACGCGTTTGTGTTCGCGGCGCTCGGATCCAGGACGTGGACACTGTCCGGATAAACCGCCATGGCATTGCCATCGAGGTAGGTATCCGGGAAGAAGTACTCCAGCATCGTGCGGGTGCCGCTCGGACAGGCGTCGCCATTGTTGCAAATGGCGCCCACGTGGATGACGCTCGGGGTTGCGGGCGCCAACGCAAAGGTAGGCACCTTGGCGAGAGCATTCTGCGACTGCGCCATGTAGACAACCCACTGAGCGTTGGTGTCCATGAAGTTGGTGTCCAGCGTGCCGTAGAAGAAGATGTTGATCTTCCCGGCGTCGCCCGCAACCACCCAAGGTTCAACCGTGCTCTTGATGCCGAAGCCTGAATTCACGATGGCGGGCAGCTTCCAATTCGCGCCGCCATCCACCGACGTCGTCAGGTAACTATTGATGCCGTCGCTGAAGACGATGTACAGGTTGTTCGCCTTGTCCGCGGCAATGGACGGAAACACGTGCACCAGCGAAATCCCCGCCGGGGCTGCGAAGACCTTCCCGATCTTCCAGGTGCTGCCGCCGTCCACCGATTTCGCCACGTAGAGAATGTTCGTGTTCACCTGGTCAAAGAAAACGGTGTATACGTTCCCCAAGCTATCCACGATGATGTTTCCCTGGTCGCCAGGCTGAACGCCCAGCTCAGGGGTGGTGACGAAGCTGACGCTGGGGAAAGTCTTGCCGCCATCGGTGGATTTGGCCACGTAGATGGAAACCGTGCCATCAAACGCGATTCCTGGAATTGGTCCCGTCTGTTTCGACGTTATGTAAACGATGTTGCTGCCGTTGTTCGCCAGCCACTGACGGTCATCGTTCGGGACCGTCGAACCATTGGGATTGCACAGCCACGCAGCGCCCCCGTCGGGGGAAGTGCAGGTGGTGTTGCTGCCCAGCCAAAGTGAAGTCATCACCACCTGGCCATTGGGCAGGGCGATCAAGTCTTCATCGCCACCGCCGATGCCAGCGCCGTTCGCCCCGGATAGCACATTCGCCGCTTGCGCGCCGTCAGGTTCGCCCAGATACGTCCAGTTGGCGCCGCCGTCCATCGACTTCCACATATCGGTGCCGGCGGGAACTCCCTGGATCGCCGCAATGTAAAGGTTTCCGAGCGGGTCGTGCACGACGCGGGGTTCGCCGTCGCTGTCCAGGAACGTCACCAGCGGGTTGCCGTTCGTCTGGCTGGTCACGTTGTTCGGGCGGACCATTTCTACTGGCGAGCTGAACGTGAAGTTTCCCTTCCGATATCGGGCCGGGCCAGTCGTGATGGCGCCGGGCACCGTGCTCACCTCTGGCGCCAGCGAGATCGATCCGCTGTACTGCTGCTGCACCGCCACCGCGGGCGTCACCTGCACCGAATACACACCGGAGGCGAGTTGGCCGCAATCGGTGTCCTCCGTCGTCGGCCGCGCCGACGTGCCCGAGCACACCAGGTTACTGTTGCTGTCGTAAACGTAAATGTCGATGTCGGTGTTCGGCGCCGCCGGACTCCAGTTCACGGCAACGCGGATGGCGTACGTGGGATTGGCGGCGTAGAAGGTCGCCGGTACGTTGACCGTCAGGCTGTAGATATCGCACGTAGTGGAAGTGCAGACCGGGTTGATCAGTCCCGTGCCGCCTGTGGAACCAATGACGCCAGTTACGTTCCCCGTCCAGGTGATCGTGCTCGAGGTGGAACCGGTAGCGGGTGGATTCAGCGTCCCGCTGAAGCTGGCGGCAAATGAGGATGTGCACAGCGCGACGAGCATTGTAAGCAGCAAGCCTAGCGGCTTTTTCATCTTTGCGTCCTCCGGGCGATAACCGCTGCCCGCTCAATTAGTCGTGAAATTGGCTGCCCACGTCACATCGCCAGGAGCAGCGACCTGGGGGAAAACTGAGGGTATCGGAGCCCTCGCGCAGCTCTGATGCAAGTAGTAGGACTACCCGTTGTCTATGGTTCGCGTCGCCACGGCTTAAGCGCGCCGTGAAACCTGCCATTAGGGATAGCCGGTGCCTAATTTTTCGCGGATTTTTCGCCTGCAATCAAGGACTTAGCTTGGAACGAGTTAGCTTTTGGCGGGTGGGCCACCCGCCCAGACTTCCGTATCCCACACGCGCGATTGGCAACTTTGTAGTGAGGTTGAGGAAAAAATTGGAGAAAGATCCAGCCATCCCGGTGCACATCCGCACCGTTCATGGCTTGGATACAATTCCGTGCCCTGAAGCTAACCAGCTAGGGTGGGACCCCGGCGTGGTGAAAAGGAGGGGCTACGCTGGGACCGGGCTTGCAGCTTGAACGAAGCCTCTTACGGGTAACTCAGCGCGCAAGAGCCGGCGCCAGTGTTTACCCATATGGTCTGCACCAGGTAATTGCGAGGGCCAAAGACATGGTTGGCATGACTGCCGTTGGGCGCCAAAAAAGTCTGCCCGTACACGAAATTGCACAAGTCGCCATTCTCATAGCCGTTCTTCGTGTACCAGGCGGAAATATTGGGGTCGGTGACCGTCTCGGAGATCTCGTGGATCAGGGTGTCGGCAACCGAGTCGGCGCCGACGTCTTCATTCGGGCTGGTGGTGTCGCCGAAGGTGCTAATGTTCCCCGAGCAGTAGTTGTAGGTGGGCGGCGCCGGGTCGGGGCTGAACGCGTACTTGATGATGTAGCCGGGGATCATCGTCGTTGAGTACGTGTGGTAGCCGCAATAGTTGCTCGGCACTGTGACGTCGGGCGACGTGATAAGCAGGTAGATACCGTTATTGTCGGGCAGTAGATGGCCATTTTGCAGCACGCTTTGGACTTCATTGGCGATCGACTTTCCCTTCATCGTGTGGCCCAGGGAGTAGGCGTCGTAGTAGGAGTCGGAGGTACGGGCATACACCAGCGAGTTCGGAGCATTGGTGATGTACTGCCCCTGGCCGTTGTAGTAGGTGCTGTTGACACCGTACGCGCCGGAGCCTCCAAGATTCTCCAGGAAGGTGTCGATGACGTCGGTTGTGGTGGGTGAGAAGCTGCCGTAGTAAATCACGTAGATGTGATTGTTCTGCACCATCACAGGACCGCCGTGATACAGAATTTGGGGAGTGGAAGCCGGCGAGTCGTGAACCGCCTGATGAGGAAGACGGGCATTGGCGCTTTGACCGAGCGCTGCGGTTGAGAACACAAGAACGACAAAGGTTGTTGCCAAGCTGAACAGGCGCAGCTTCATCGAGAGACCTCCGAGCGTCCCGCAAAATGAATTCGACGTTACCCGTCCGCTCGCCATTCAGAAGATCCCCCGGGCGACGCGAACCCCACAGGTGTGCCAGAGAAGATACCAATCCGCGTGAGTTGCTGTCCATCAGCTTTCGCCAGAGCTGTTCGGTAACTCGCGAGCGCATCCACCACTGAAGTGGTCCGAATAGCCCACAACCGGCTAGCGTGGGGCACCCAACTGGAGCGTTTGTTGCGCGGCGAAAGCAGATTCCTCGTCGGGCTGAAGGCCTCGTCGGAATGACAATGAGTGAAAGAGGCTGAGCGGCACGGCTGAAGCCGTGCCCTTCCCGATCGTTCCAAACGATATCCAGGTTTGACGGGAAGAGGGAAAGGCACCCCCAAATAGCGCCCCCCCCCCCCTGCGCGAGTGTGCGAAACATTGTGGTGTGACTGCGCGGATTCAGGCGTGGCAGTGCGTGCCCATCGTGATTCTGCTACGCTGCAGTCCGGGCAACATTCTCCAGCATCTGCCTCGCTTGCGAGTAAAACTCCCCTAGGTTCTTCAGTTTCACTCCACGATGCAGCCACGGGTCAGCGTCGCCTTTGATCTGATATTCCCTTTTCTTATCCAGGGACGGCATTAAATAGAAGCTCTGGAAACTGTCGTTGTCCCGCGCAAAAAGGCAGAGCAGGACAAGGGAACAATGGCGTTCCCGGTACTTTGGTACAAGTTCCCATCGCTGTGCTCGGCTTGTTTTGAGTACATACGAGCGACACGGGAGGACTGATATTCCGAGGTCATCATCAATTCGCAGGACCGGCCGAATGGTTCCCGGTACCTTGATTTTCGCAATTCGATTGGTATTCAATTCAACAATCGTTTTGATTACCTGGTCTCGATGACGAAGAGTGATCGCTCTATGCTCGGACTTGACGAAAGCCAGCGTGGGAGCTTTGTACCCAACCAACTTGTACACGTTACGTAACGGGCCGAATCGCCGGTAGTACGTTGAAATCGAGTGAACTCCTGCGTATTCAATTATTCGTTGCGTCAGTTTTCCGTGCTTCGCCAATAAACCCCTCACGAAATTGAGCAATTCTTCGCTTGTAACCCGCTGCTGCCGATTTCGTATTGCGTCCTGCACACGATCAAACGTGGCCTGATCGATGACGGCGGGAAACGAGTTCGCCTTCACGACCCATTGCTCCGGTGACGTTGTTAGGCGTCGTGTGCTGAGTTTGTACGAACTGCGCCCCCAAACATTCGTCCCAACATATTTCGGGTTCGTTAATATGTCCTCCACCCGCTGATGGGTCCAAGGTGTGCCGTTCGGCAGACGCGGACCTTGGGCATTCAGGTACCGAACGATACCGTTTGTGCCGACGCGCAGAGCAATGTCATAAATGCGCTTTACCCATTGAATCTCGCGCTTCGGACCACGCACCAGAGTGACGCGATCCGTCGAGAGTGCCTTGTATTCCCCGGACGCGAGCTTCTGTTTGCCCTTCCCCTCATGATCCAGAAGCATGCGACGCAACCCGTATCCGGCCATTCCCCCTTGTCGGAATCCCCGCGCAGCTAATCGGCGTTTTCCGTCGTACACCTTAACGCCTAGTTCGCGACTGTACTCGGCAGCGAGGGTTCGCTTCAGAGCTTTGAAAATCAGGCATGTGAGGCCGCCATCGTTTACGAACTGTTCGGCACAGTAGTGAATCGGCGTTCCAGCGCTCTTGCAAAGGAATTCATAATGCGCAGATTCATCACAGTCCTGAAATCGACCCCACCGACTCACGTCGTACACGAGAATAGCCTTGTAATCGCTTGAGCCGCCGACCACGTCCGCTAATAATTGTTGCAATCCCTTGCGCCGCTTTAGCACCAATCCGCTTTTCCCGGGATCTGAATATGTGCGGACGATCTCAAAATCGTGATCCTCTGCGTACTTCTGAATCGCGGCGGCTTGGTTATCAATCGAGTATTGCTGGTGTTCGGTAGACATTCGGAGATATTGGGCGGCGGGAATACGGGAGTGTTGTGGCATGGCCAATCCTCCCCACAACTGCGGTTCGGGAGAGTTTACGCCTGTTGATGTGGAGAGTGCTCATCCGCCCGCCCCAAATGACTGACAACAGTCTGTGCTCTGTTTCAATTCTTCATGCTTTTATTCTGCAGATCATGAATGGTCCTCACGAGTTTCCGGAACGTGCGTGGCCTGATTGTGTTCTTTCCCTTCTTGAAATTGCGTATGGAGCATTCGGCAACTCTGGCCCGCCGCGAAAGAAGCTTCGTGGAAAATTGCCTTGATTCAGCCCGGACCTGCTCCAGGTAAGCCAAGTCGGCCACTCTTTCGTACTCTCTGCAGGTTTGATCGGCCCCGTCCAGCGCTCCCGCATCCGGCAGCATAGATAGATCGGGTCCGCTCCCCCAGCGCGTCGAAGCCTCTTTGCCGATGTAATGAAACTCCCCTGCAACGATATGCTTGCGGCTTAGCAGCCCCGCTGTTCTACTCGTGCATGTGCTGCCGTTGGGAGTGCAGAACTTGCTTTCGGCTCTGGACAGGACGTGGGTGATTTCGTCCTCCATGGTCTTTAGGGAAAGCCAACCCGGACGCTTCGTTGCTGCGGGTGAATTCTTGTCGTGAATATAGAACGTCTCCCCGCTCACGACATTCACCATTGGACGCCCGCCCAAATCATCGAGCTTTTCCCGGTAGGGCATGATGAAGTATCCCTGCCAGAGCAGGTTCGCTTCTTTTTTGGGGAATGGCACAATGACGACCGTGAACGGGCGGAGCTTGTCCTTGAAAACCCCCAGCCGGTCCATGACTCGCGGTCGTGTGACGGGTACGGCCATGGCCGCTGGCTGCTTCAACCATGACGGCCGCTTGTACGGAAGGCCCAGCTCGCGCGCAACGATGAAATGCCACGCCTCGTAAACCCAAGGCGGCAGGTCTTCTTCCCATTTGCGCCCGGTTCTTCGCTGCCACTCTCTAACGCGGTAGGGCGCCTGCAAGAATCCGAGGCCGTGACCGGAGGGCTTGCGAACTAGAAGACCGTGTTCGTCCAGGTTGAACAGGCAGTACAGCTTTGCCGAGATGCAGTATGCGTACAGTGGGCGACGCTCGCCATCCGAGGCGAAGTTCTCTTGTTCCAATTTCAGGAACGGAGTCTTGAGCGTATCGCGCCACGGGTTCAGCGGTTCGAACTGCTCACGGATACTATCGACTTCAGACCAGGGCAATGCCCTAATGGCTGCGTTCGCGCTGGGCAGGTGAAAGCTCTCCACCGTCTCGGTACCCCCGACACACGGAATCAATTCGCCGTCTCGCGTTGAAACGATCATCGCGCTATCCGTGTCCATCGCTGCGATGTGACCGCCCCGGTCTCGCACTGCGCGCTCCAACATAGCGCAGAGCAAATGTGACCCGCCCGTCACGAGCGATGCGATTATCGGGCAGTAGAATTCCGAGGGCTGCTCCCAAACGTCAGCAGGCAGAGTGGGGTATTGCGCCTCGCCCGAAAAAACAGTCAGCGGGGACGACGGCTCTAGATCCCCTACATCCAACTGGCACGGTATGCCAAACGCGACACTGTTCGCTGCTACTTTTACACCGCCCGCCAGCTTTGGTTTTTTCTTCTTGAGGATGCTGCGCAGCTCAACCAGCTTTACCGCAAGATCATCGCGGTGAGGGTCTACGTCGATTTCGCCGCAGAGTTTTATCGCCGAGAGGCCGGGCTGGACCCCGCACGGGATTACATGGACGGCTTCGAGAATTTTGAGCGGTTTGCCTAGTAGTTTTGCCGCGACTGCGTCTGGACCAGTTATCCAAATGGGCTGTTTTGACGTTAGAAAATTCCATCCCAATGTAGGGTCAGCGTCTTCGCGTTTACCAAATTTCGCGCGCATCGGAAGGACATCTTCATTGGGTTCCACGAGGGCGAACCAACGGAGCCGCTTCCAGAATGCGGGACGGAAGCAATCAGCGAGAGTTGCGCGTTCAACGATCTCCCGCGCCTCAGTTGTGAAGTCGGGGAAATCAAGGCTCTCCGCGCACAGTATTTCGCGGCAATCCAGCAAACTGCTGCACGCTGGAAACTGTGACGTGAAGTCAACGTACGTAATGGGAAGGACAGTTCGCGGGATGTTGCACTCCGCACGTCCGGCTGCTAACGCCTGCATTGCAATACCGTTGATTCTGTCGGAGATATTGAATTTCTGTTGTGGCGGCTTTATCCCCATTTCCGACAGGTACTCTTTAGCGAGTGTGGCCGGCGAAAAGAACCGTTCTAGCGGCAGATCAAAGCCGTGTGGAGCGAATTCCTGCTTCAGCCCATTCAGCAGCTCCAGTTCAGCGGTCACGTTTCGCAGCAGGCCCTCAATTGCTGACTTGGTGACCCGGGTGCGCAGCTTTCGCGCTCTGCTCGCCGGAATCCCGAAAATGTCACAGGCTGTGGCGAAGGTGTAATTCTCGCCAGAAAGGACCGCCGTTAGGGTTCTCAGGTCGAGAACATGAACGTTTGACGATTGTTGTTCCTGTTCCCGCTCCGCGTCCTGCGCGTGAAACGCGTACTTGATGAGCCGATAGATCGCTTTTGAGGCGTCGAGGCTTTCAATTGAGAGGCCCGGTTCATAGCCGCTGGGGCGCACCTTCCCGGTTTTCCTGTCCTTGAATACTCGGAAGTAGAACGAAAACGCGCGCCTCCGTTTCAAGGACTTGTTCCACTTGACCGCAATCCGGCTGATCTCGAACGGCGCATCATAGGCGACGATCAAACTGTCAGCTTTGAGGTACTTCAGGAAAACTTTGCGGCGGAACTCATCTGCGGTTCCAAGTTCAAACGTGCTGTCCTTTACGAACCGCCTCAATATGCGCATTTCCTCGGGGTGACCGTCACGGCAAAACAGACCAATTTCGTCAGCTACGAAGTCGTCGCCTCGTCGGCCAGCGCAGATGTAGGCACCGAAAAGCAGCTCCCGCTTCTCGTCGCCTGTCATTACACAGCGGAAAATCAGAGCCTGCTTTGGCTCTGCGGAATGCTTATTTGCCTGATGCTTCTCCTGAGCTTCGACTGCCGGTTTGGTGTGCGCACGAAAGTAAAGATCGAGTCTGTCGGTCATAGAATTGTTCCGCTAGCGCGCTGCTCGTTTCAGCCTGTCAGCGCAAAATTCCAATGCTTCGGAAAGCTTTTCCACAGCCCATGCGATGGCGTGCCCGGTTACTGCTAAAGACCGAAGAGTCATTTCGACGGAATTCAGGGGATGTCTTTGTTCGTGCATCTCCGCGCCAGCAGCCAAACGCTTCTCGCCTAACACAGCATGGTGGGCCTGGCAGAACTCGACGATGATGTGGGGGACATGGTTAGCTCCGCCGATATGGTCGCCTTCGAAGCACAGCGGGCAAACTTTCCTCGGCGGGCGAAATTCCTGGCGGGAGTTGCGAAGTACGGTTTTGGCAGTACGTCCCATCATCGCGCGCTCGTCGTGCTCGCGTACAAATCCTGCATCTTCAGGATCTCGGCGTCCTCCATGTCGCGAATCCCTGCCACATCGACGAAAAGTTCCTTGCCAGCAACGCGCACGCTGTGCCATTTGGCCTCGAACTCCGCAGGGCTCAACTTCTTTGCCAGGAGTTTCTTGCGGTCATTCATGAAATCAGCGAGCTTCGTCGCGTTCCGCGAGCTGCGTGTACGGATCGTCACGTCCCCGAAAGCAGTCGGGAACCACACATCGCGCACGCGCCTGTCACTCTTGCTGGCGCGCACCGGCTCGCCACGCATCCCGCCGACAAGATCACGACCCAAATACTTACGTGCGGTGCGGCGGTCCAGGTGGTACTTGCGCACCAATTCGCTAAACGAGCCTCTGCCAGCGCGCAAGTCGGACAGCAGAGACGTTGCGCGTTCGTACGTTGCTTTCTGGCGCGGGGTCAGAGTTGAATAGCGCGGCGATCGAGGCTTGCTGGCCGGTTTCGTGGTACGACGGCTGGTCCTCTTCTGGGCAGCTTTTTTCGTGCGTGAATTCTTCTTGCGGCGAGTCATAACGATTGAAATGCTACTTTCGTTTCGCTCGCCACAAACCGCCATACGCGCAGCAACGCGCGAAGGAGCAACAATTTGTTGGCGGCTGGTTCGAACCCCCTGGGATATTGTTGGCGGGAAGCTCAGAAACGCGGAGAATTACCGGCGAGGAAATTTGCCTTCATCGCGTAGAAAAACGTGCAAAACCAAATTTCAGCGTGCCGACTTCCTCGGAGACGCCGCCGATGCACTTTCAACGGAAGACGCTTACGCGGATTGGGCGGTCGGTCCTGCCGAAACCGCCGGGCAGAAGAGGCGTCGCGGCAGACCCACCATTGAGGACAATTTGTTGTGGGGTTCCTGCGGGAACATCGGCTATATGCTGGAGGTCAATTGGCATCGCGTCGGGTGGAATCTTTATCGCTTGCGAGGCCGCGCGAATGCTCAGCCGGAGGAGGTGAGGGTTGCGCTTGAGCCGCTTAGGGGAGAGCACTATTGGCAGGAAATTTCGGCTCTCCTGAGGCCATCTTGTACACCGGCGACGGGAACTGAAGCTCGACGCACGAACAAAAAGCTAGACGTCCTGCGCGAGGAGCTTCAAAAATCCGAGACGGCATTTAACAGTGCGTGCGATGAATTCCGAGAAGCGCGGCTGGTTGTGTATCTCACGAGCCAACGTTATTGCGAAAACCTCAAACACCAGATCACCTACCGGATAGAAAATCGATTGCAGCTCAAGAAACAGATAGCTGAAAAAGAAAGGCTGCTCGGTGCTGCGGAACGGAAGCTCAAGAAAGCTACGCTAAAACCCAAACAGCAGATTGAACAGCAAGTCACAGTTGAGCAGCAAGAGATCAAGCAACTAACAGAAACTCTGGCGGGCGAAGAGAAGATCATCTCGGACCTAAAGGCACAACTTGCGAAGGTTACAAAAGCAAATTGGCGAGCGTCGAGGAATGTTGTTAAAACGCGGCTGAAGACGGTGAGAGCAGCGAAGGCTCAATTGGAGAAGTGCAGGGCCGAAACGGCAGATGCGGAAACGGTATACCAGGATCAAGCGGCTGGATTCGCACGCGCCGACTTCCTGAATTTTGTTGTACAGAAACGATCACTGCATCACCCGCTACAGCTGGCCAAAGCCCTCGCCGGGTTGCCGGGAATGGCGTGTCGAGAATCGTTCGCCCGGTGCAAGAACTTCGAGTTTCCGAAGGAACCGCACCTGAATTATTTCGCGTTTGACCTTATCAGCAAAGCATGGGAGCGGCGACAAACACGAGATTCGACTCGCGCATTAATCACTCTCGCGCGAGAGCAGATCGAGCGGTTACCGAAGGCCGATTCGAGGCGACAATTTCTACTGGAACGACTGAACGATTTGCGGGACGCGGTGGGATATGTTGCCAGCACACGTCCTCAACCGCTTCCGGGGCAAGTGCCATACCTCGTTACCGGGCAATTTCTGGCCAACATTTCGAGGCAGAAAACCCCGTTTGAACGCGTCCTGCCGGAGCCATCCACGCGAAAGTAAGTCGGAGTTATCCCTTTGACAAACCCGCGACAAACCCACAGTCGGGCCGCGCTTGTTCTGATTTCGTATCAAAAAAGCGATTACTGCATAGACTGCTGCCCAACCGTGTAGAAATGGCGTCGGCGTCGCCATGCGACGGTTAGGCGGTGGGGCTTTGCTAAGCAATGAGATCGTAATTTGGTTTTCTGGCTTCTTGTCTGGAATAGGATTGTGCATTCTTGTACTGGCGGTCGCGGTGGATAGAGTCCGCTTCCAGGAGAACCTGCGACGAAAGATTTTGGAGATGCCGAAACGAAAGCAGCGGGCATCGGGAGATAACAGCCGTCACGCACGTTAGGTCGTCCTACGGGCCGCCGACCTCTTTACGGCTCCTTTCTTGCGTCCGTTGGGCTTCTTCTCCGGCTTCTTCTTCTCTGGCGGCTTTACCTTCAGAAAATCCGACACGGCATCATCAAATTTCATGTTGAGGTGAAGCGTACCGACCTTGCGTCCGCGTAGAGTGGGTTTGTCATAGGGGATAATTTCGAAGTAAGTTGCTGCAAAATTAACAACTTACATTACAATAGACCCAGCGGGCCTGCCGCCTGTTACGAGCAGACGACAAGCCCTGACTACCAATAGAGGGTACTCTAATGGCAGCTTCTACAACCGTACCTCAACCCCCGCTGTCCAGCAATCCACCCGTTGTTTTCACGAGCTCTGTCCCGCGCTGCGGGGTCGTGACACTCTACGGATATGGCATTCAGGTCCGCGTCGATAGAGGTCACCTGACCATCGAACACGGCCTCAGCACCAAACGCCAGCACATGCGTTTGCCGCGCGTAGGTCACGGCCTTCGCCGTTTAATCGTCATTGGGTCTGACGGAATGCTATCCCTTGCCGCGCTGCGCTGGCTGGCAGACCAGGACGCCTGTTTCGTCATGCTTGAGCGCGACGGTTCTGTGCTCGCCACAACGGGTCCGGTTCGCCCCTCGGACAGCCGGTTACGGCGCGCGCAAGCCCTCGCTCCGCATTCCGGTGCCGATGTAGTTATCGCGCGTGAACTGATCAGCCAAAAGCTCGCCGCACAAGAACGGGTCGCACGTGACAAGCTGCAGAATGTCGATGCGGCTCAAACTATCTCGGATTACCGGCTCGCGCTTGCGGAAGCCGAGACGCTGGAGGCCGTTCGGTTCTTGGAGTCACAAGGTGCAGCTGCATATTGGGCAGCTTGGCGATCTCTGCCAATTCTGTTCCCGAGGCAAGACTTGCCGCGTGTACCGGAGCATTGGCGCACATTTGGAACACGCAAGTCTTTATTGACAGGCTCACAGCGGCTTGCGACCAATCCCGCTAACGCGATGCTGAATTACCTGTATGCCATTCTCGAAGCGGAGAGCCGATTAGCAGCCGCCGCGCTGGGCCTCGATCCGGGGCTAGGTTTTATTCATGTTGACGCTCCCGCACGCGACAGCTTGGCTTGTGACCTGATGGAGCCGATTCGAGCCAAGATCGACGAATACGTTCTTGGGTTCATACAACAGCCGCTTCGACGTGAATGGTTTTTCGAGCAGCGGGACGGCAATTGCCGACTGATGGCAAAGTTTGCTGCGCAAATTGCAGAAACCGCACCGATATGGGCACGTGCGGTCGCTCCGGTTGCGGAGTGGGTCGCGCGGCAATTGTGGACGCGGCAGCGCAGAGCTGAACGCGAGACTACTCCCCCGACGCGTTTGACGCAGCGTCACAAGCGCGCAGCCAAGGGAGCTGACTCTATTGCACCAGCGATGGCTGTACCAAAACGCGAAAACCTGTGCCGAGGGTGCGGTAGAACCATCGAACCGGACAGCGTGCATTGCCTCGAGTGCAACAAGGCAGTTGCCGCCGAGCGGCTGACCGAGTATGCGCGCATTGGACGGGAAATCGCGCATGCTCCTGAAGCTAAGGCCCGCCGCTCAGAAACGATGCGTCAGCGAAACCTGGCTCGCTATGCTTGGCGTGCGTCTGACCAACCGACGTGGCTCACTGAAGATGTTTACACGAACAGGATTCAGCCTGCACTCGCGAACATGACTAATGCAGCGGTTGCAAAGGCCATGGGTGTATCGATTGTTTACGCCACGGATATTCGAAGGGGTAAGCGCCAACCGCACGAACGCCACTGGCAGCGGCTTGCCGATCTAGTGGGAGCACGGAACAAAACGAATGAGCGCAACTAGACGATTACGGTGTTCGCAACGTCCGAATCCTATCCAAGATTAGCGCCTTGTCCGGGTGATTTGGATTTCGCCTGAGAACCTCTTCGTACCATCGGGCCGCGTCAATGAAATATCGCATTCTAGAGTAGCAAAGCGCGATATTGTAGGCCGCTGCGTCGTCACGCGAGTCGAGTTCGGCCGCTTTTTTAAAGCTCTCCACCGCGAGAGCCCAATTCTCGCTGTCAAAGTACGCGCGGCCCAGCGTGAAATGGATATCAGCATATTTTCCGTCTGCTAACCGAATTGCCTCCTTCGCAGCATGAATCGCCTCACTGGGACGATGCAAACTAAGCAGACTTCTCGCTAGGGTGTCGAAGTACCACGGCTGGGAATCATCGAGGGTCGTAGACTCTTTTGAGTGCGTCAAAGCCTCTCCATAAACGCCTCGTCTCTGCAGCACATCAGCGACAATCCAATGTGCTTGTGCAATCGCCTTCTCGGAATTCTTTATCCCGCTACCTTTATCGATACAACTCCGCGACGAGGACAATGCCAAGTCATCATTCACACCCGCGTAACAAAGACCCGCCATGCATTGATTTGTATAATCGCCGCCCAATCCTGCTGCAACGCCATATGCATCACCAGCCTCCTTCCATCGCATTGCTTTCGCAAGCCGTTGTGCGTGTGATCTCCAATCGACTACTCCAGCATTTCCACTTTTAACTAATGTATAGAACCAGCTCACACCGTCGTCGATATTGCCAAGAGTATCGTCGCATCTAATTACGCCTCGCAAGCTCCACAACTTCCAGTCCGAATCGGATTCAGTTTGACCCGCACTAAAACCCGATCGAAAAACGGGAATAGCATCCGCGCATCGTCCTTCATCTTCCAAGACATTCGCCAGTCTGAAGAACATCTTTGAGCTTGGTTGTTTTGCTGAGCGCATTGCTGCGCGAGCGGCCTGTTCTGCCTTAGCCATAACTCGCTTTTTCTTTTCCTCATCTGCTTCGAATATGTACTGGTCTGTTGCAGCGTCCGCCAATAATAACTGAGCCTCGGAAGTTGATTTTATTTTGATCGCGCGTTCCGCAGCCTCAGCTGCAAGATCAGAATTTACTTGTGATGCTATGTTGGCCGTTCGAAGTAGTGTTGCATAATTGTTCCCAGCTCTGTCGAGCGCCTGTCTGAGCAGATGTACAGCTCGGGTGTGTTTCTTTTGGTATTCGGAATCGGGGTCGTCCGAAAACGTGCTGTCATTGAGTTGTTTTTCGATTGCCTCCGCCTCATCGAGCACAACTGTTGGAGGGGAGTTGCTGAGTGAAAACTCGCCACGCATCAGTCGTGCCAGCAATGTCACGGGCACAGCGAAGTTTAGATTTTGACCGCTCGAAAATGCCCCGACAGCAACCCCGACCACTTCACCAGACGCGTTTAGTATTGGACCTCCTGATGAACCGTGAGATATGGGTGCGGTGACTTGTAATAATTCGCGACCTTCTATTTCCCTAGTCGCCGAGACCAAGCCTTGGCTAATCGATCTTTCAAGGCCGCGAGGATTGGTTATTGCAAAGATCACATCGCCAGGACGTGGAAGCGACTTCGCGAGCGCAAGAGGCTTGATGGATACTTTGGCATCGATGATCAAGAGTGCAAGATCGTTAACGTGATCGACAGCACTTAGACTCGCAGGAAGTCTTGCCGGACCAAGCTCTACAAATACCTTTCCCGCATCGGCTACATGAGCATTGGTGGCGATCTTTCCTCCAGCAACAAAAAATCCCGAACCCTGCGCCACATATTCCCCTGCTGACGATTCGATGTACAGCACGACTACGCTGGGTGAAGCTTCGGAATAAATGCGACGACCGACGTCATCTTGGCCAACCGCGATGCTGACCATGAGGCCAATGACCAAAAACGGGACCCGCAGAAACATCAGGATCCTCCGAAACCGACGAGAAGACTTTTAGCGCTCACTTCGCTCATCGATTCTCACGTGCAGCACCGGATGGAGTTCTATTCCGTTCGGCGCTGCGCCATGCTGTTCGTGCAAGAAGTCAAAGAATGCTACACCCATAATCTCCAGTGCCGCGCCAGGACTTGCAGTCCTAACCGCTTCCCGCGCAGCGCGATAGTCCTCCTCGTGACCAGTCCCTTCCGCACATTCAGGTGCCGGAATCTCCACGATCATGCGTTTCGAATCGTCGGCAACATCCGCCACGAGCAGGTGCAGATCCGAATCTTTTTCCCGTTTTACGCGAAGTAAGCGCGCCTTGACTCGGTAAACGCGTAATTCCTCAGGCTCAATCCTGCGGTCGTAGGGGTAAGGAATTTCATGGATTGGGATAGCTCCGAGCTTCGCAACAGTCGTGTCGACTGGGTGCATATCAACGCGCTTGCGGTCTTTGTCCGCGAGAATCTTCACCGGCCATCTATCGTACCCACATTGGCGAGGAGCGGCCTCTTGACCATGTGCGATACCGCTCGATGCAATCAACAGCGAGATAGCTACGAGGCAACGCGTACGCACACGGTCTCACTCCTCACATTTTTCGTACAGTATCTCCATGGCTTTGCTGCGCGACACGCGGTAATCTTCAACCCATACGGTCACGTCATCGTCCGCTGTCTCATCGTGCACGTCACGCATTCCATAGGAGTTTATTGTCCCCACGAGAATGTCTTCTTCATCGGGATCATAACCGCCGAACCACTCAAGCACGGCATAGCCTGAAGAGGAATAGACCACGAAGTAATCGCAACCACTCTTTCGCTTCACCACGATGCCGCGATCCGCGTGCGCGGTGCCAACAAATGAACCGGCAATTAAGAAAAGCAGCGCAATGCCGAGAAAGCCCGGACTCTTCATTTAGGCCACCAACGTCGCCAGCTCGTGTTCATTTCTTACTGGCAAACCTTTCCGTATGCGGGCCGGTAACCCTTCTCCCGCGCTTGCTTTTGTGTCATGTACTCACCGTTCTTCGTGTTGCCGTACCAACGCGTACCTGGGCAGTGATAAACGCCGGATCGCGTGTTGACCCAGACTTTGACGTTTGGATTACCCTGAGTCGTCCTTTCAGTTTGGTTGCCCTTGGAGGTTTGAGGTGGTGCCGCGACTGTGGCAAGTGGCAACAATGAGAAGCACAGAACCAAGATCGCGAAAAACCGTTTCATCGCTTGCTCCTCTAGTAAATTGGTCACACATTGTGCAGCCTGCATTTGTCAAGGTGCAAGCTTTCGGTGAGAGTTTCCCAAATCGGGAATGTTGGAATTACAAAGCAATGTGTATGTGTTGCGTGTCTCCGCTAGACTTCCGTATCTCGGTTCATGGAGCCACTGATGATGTTACGAAAATTTGCCGCAGCTCTTCTCGCGATTACGCTATTTGCATCCCCGGTCGCAGCCAAGGGTTCTCGGTCGCGATCTTCAACCTCGCATAAAACGACTACTTCGAAAACACACAAGTCCAAGAAATCGACTCCGAAATCTTCTCGAAGAGGGGCCACGTGCAAGGACGGCACATCTAGCAGCGCGACTGGCAGAGGCGCATGCTCCCAGCATGGCGGCGTACGAGAGTGGAAGACGCAATAGTCCTGCAGTTGTAACTGTTTTCAAATTTACTTATGCCGAGCGCCGGAACGAGGCGGATTTGTACCAGGGGCGCTCCTGTAGTGTCCTCGGACGTATGTTCCATCTTTCCGGTAGTAACCATCGACATGAACGGTCTTGGGGACTCCATTTTGGTTCAGATCACCATAGCAAGAGCCGTTTTCCGCACATGCTGTCCCTACAGAGGATCCGATTGCAGAAGTCTGGGAGATACTTGGCTGAGGGACTGGTAGTGAGGCGGCCTGCTCGGGGGTCAGTAAATTCCGGTCACAGTCATACGAGCCGTACTTGCAGTTGTTGAAATTTCGGTTCAGCGCAGCTTGGTTGACGAGAGTAACTTGCTCGGGAGTCAGTAAATTTCGGTTACAGTCATACGAGCCGTACTTGCAGCTGTTGAAATTGCGAGCATCGCCGTAAGTTTGACCTAAAACCGATACGGCCAGAATTGCAATGACGCCAAGAACCGAAAGGAGCCTCTTCATACATTCTCCTTTGCGGACATAAACTCTACGTTGGGAAACACTTATTCTGAGCTGCGCGCAGGCAAAAAACAAGCCCCGACATTGGAGGTTGCAACCATGGGCGACGGATTACAACAACAGGCAGCAGCCCCTGGACCAGAGCCTCTGGGAGCACAGGACGCAATCGTCGAACGCCTAAGTGGTGGGAAATATAGAAAGTATGTCCGATTCTTCATTGCTGCTCTCAGTAGTATTCCATGGGTCGGTGGCGTTATCGGAGCATCAGCGAGTCTGAGCGCCGAGAAGGACCAAGACAAGATCAACGAACTCCATCGCGCATGGTTACTCGAACACCAGGAGAAGGCGCAAGACTTGATGAACACGCTGTTTGAAATTTTTCAGAGGCTTGATGGTTTCGGAGACGAGATCAAAGATCGGATTGAATCTCCTGAATTCTTGGCTCTCGTGAAGCGATGTTTCCGTTCTTGGGATGAGGCGGACACCGAAGAGAAAAGACAGATGCTGAAGAAACTGATAATGAATGCCAGCGCAATAAAACTTTGTTCCGATGATCTGGTTCGGCTCTTTGTGCTGTGGATTGACCAGTATCACGAAGCTCACTTTTCAGTGATTAAGGAAATCTATCGCGACCCGGGAATTACACGAGGGGAGCTCTGGGACAAAATTCATGACCAACGCCCTCGCGAAGATTCGGCGGAGGCCGATCTCTTTAGACTCCTGATTCGCGATTTGAGTACCGGCGGAGTTGTCCGCCAGGAGCGTGAAACAGACGCATACGGCAGATTCCGCAGACGGCCCAGAGTTCCTCAGTCGCGTGCTGCCGCAACTGGAGTTATGGAATCAGCTTTTGAGGAAACGAAGCCATATGTGTTGACGGAGTTAGGCAAACAGTTTGTGCACTACGTCATGGATGAGGTGGTGCCGCGACTGGGGGACAGTGTTGCTCCTCAAGCAGGATGTCCCTGAACCACTTCACATTCCGCTGCAGCATTTCGCAGGTCGGATGGTTGGACTAAGAACCTCAGACATAATCTTTATTCCCAGCGAGTTTGCACACAAAACGGTGCAGGGGGGGGGGCGCTATTTGGGGGTGCCTTTCCCTCTTCCCTATCCAGGTTTGACCCGTCCTGCACATCCTTCGTAAACTTGCTACTTAGCTTCCCTTGCGAGGAAATAGCCCCGAGCCGTGAGCCCCGAGTGCTGACCCGTTTTGTGCTTACCAGAATTCTGATAACTCGACGCAAGCGCCAGCTTTTTTGCGCCGCCATTTGCGTGATCGGCTGCGCGCTGTGGACGATTCCCGCAGCGGCGCAGACGACCTCGAAGGCCACGCTGGAGACCAGCGAAACGCTGTTCAGCGTCGTCGGCGCGATCCACAGTTGCGGTTATGGGCAGGATACGGGCGGCGAGGCGATACGGGCGCAGGTGCGCAGCGATATCGCGCGCAATGTCGCGGGGTCAAAAGAGGCGCAGGCCGCCAGCGCGGAGCTGTGCACGTTTTACCGCGACCATCAGCAGCCAGACTCGTCACGCGACCTGGCGCAGTACATCTCGCTGGCCCTGAATCTGGGCGATGCGCCCGATTTTAAACTCAAGGTAAAGGAAGCCGACCTGCCGCCGGACGCCAACTACGTCCTCGGGCTGGTGCCGCTGCTCAAGCGTTTTTATGCCGCTGCCGGTCTGCACAAGGTTTGGGAAGCGCACCGCTCCCAGTACGAGGCGCTGGTGGAGCGATATCACGGTCCGGTCACCAAGCTGCTGCTGGTAACCGACGTGTACCTGCGGCTGCCGATCAGCGGGTACCTGGGACGCTCGTTCACCATCTACCTGGAGCCGATGGCGGCGCCGGGGCAGGTGAACGCGCGCAATTATGGCGCCGACTACTTCATGGTGGTGTCGCCGGCGGCCAACGGATCGCTGGGGCTGGAACAGATCCGGCATACTTATCTGCACTTCATTATGGACCCGCTGCTGGGGAAATATCCCACGGCGATGAAGAAGCTGGAGCCGCTGCTGAAGGCGGTGCAAACGGCGCCGCTGGAGGAAGACTACAAGCGCGACATCAAGCTGCTGGCGACCGAATCGCTGATCGAGGCGGTGGAGGCGCGGCTGTCGGCGAGCGGAAAGAACGCCGAGCCGGTCCGGCAGCGCGAAGTGGAGAAAGCGGTGGCGCAGGGATACGTATTGACGCGCTACTTCTACGACCGTCTGGCGCAGTTCGAGAACGGAATCGAGGGCTTGCGCGACGCGCTCCCGGACTGGCTGTACAAACTGGATGTAGACCGCGAAATCAAGCGAGCGTCGGCGATACAGTTCTCGGGCAGCGCCTCGCCGGAAGTGATGGCGGTGTCGCGGCCCAAGCCCGGCGTGCTGGACCTGGCGGAGCAGAGGCTGGCAGCCGGCGATTACGACAGCGCCCGGCAACTGGCGCAGCACGCCTTGGACCAGAAGCAAGAGGATGCCGGCCGGGCACTGTTCATCCTGGCGCAGGTGGCCAGCCTGAGCAAAGACATGAAAGGCGCCCGGGAATACTTCGAGCGGGCCACCGAGGTGGCCAAGGATCCACGGGTGCTGGCCTGGTCGCACATCTACCTGGGACGCATTTCCGACATCCAAGAAGACCGCGAGGCTGCGCTGCAGCATTACCGGGCAGCGCTGGCGGCCGGCAATGTTACGCCGGAGACGCGCGCCGCTGCCGAACGCGGGCTGAAGGAACCGTATCAGCCGAAGCGGCATTGAGTTGTCAGTTGTGAGTTCCGAGCGGTTTCGAGCCCCGAGCTGCGAATGACTTACCCCAGGTTGTGTGCCGGGGCTAACGGAAAGGAAAAGAGGAAAGACATGAAGCACGGAATTATCGTACTGATTTTGGCAGTTGCAGTTGCGGCAGTAGCTCAGACTACGGGTGCGCCGCAGCAGACGCCACCAAGCCCTCCCGCCGGAACGCAGCAAACCGCGCCGGGCACGCCCGGGGCGTCGGGAACGCAGCAAACCCCGCCGGCCACGCCCGGCACCGCGGCAACGCCGGGCGCGAAGACTCCGCCGCAAGCAAAGACGCAGGAGGAATTCACGGCGTATCAACAGGCGGTCGGCAAGACGTCTCCGCAGGACACGGAAACGGCGGCCAACGAATTCGCCACCAAGTTCCCGCAAAGCGAATTGAAGTCCTTGCTGTACCTGAAAGCCATGCGTGAGTACCAGAACATGGACAACGCCGAGAAGACGGTGGAGGCGGGGCGCAAAGCGCTGGCGTCGGATCCCAACTCCCCCGAGGCGCTGGTCACGGTGGCGACGGTGCTCTCGGAGAAGACGCGGGAATCCGACCTGGACCGCGACGAGCGGCTGAACGAGGCGGTCAAGGACGCCAACCTCGCGCTGCAGACGATTGACACCGACCTGCCGGTCCCGCCGGGAGCGCCGCCGGAACGCGTGGCGTCGGTGAAAACCACACTGCGAGCCATGGCATACGCGGCCTTGGGCACGGTGGAGATGACCCGAAAGAACATGCCGGCGGCGGAAAGCAATCTGCGCAAATCCACAGAGATGCCCGGCATCCAGCAGGATCCGGTGACCTGGCTGAGACTGTCCGTGGTTCTGGATCAGGAGAAGAAGTACCAGGACGCGTTGGCAGCGGCGGACAAGGCGGTGGAGTACTCGGCCAACATGCCGCAGGCGAACAACCTGGCAAAGATTGAGCGCGACCGCCTGCAAAAACTAGTGGGCGCCGCCGGACAGCCGTCCACAACGCCGAACACACCGGCAACACCGGCAACTCCGGCTAGCCCGGCGAAGCCGCCGCGCTAGAGGCGCAAGGCTCAAGGCGCAAGGCGCTAGGTCAAAGGAGCCGCGGGCGAGGCGCCGGGGCGTACAACAACAACCGCTTTTGTGAAAACACGAGAAATAACGGCGCTGGAAGAGCTGCTCGAGCACGAGTTCGCGCGCCCGGAACTATTGCAGCAGGCCTTGACGCACAGCTCGCATGCGCGCGAGGCGGAGTCGCGCAACGGCAAGAGCGATGCGGCGGTCGCCGATAATGAGCAACTGGAATTCCTGGGAGATGCCGTGCTGGGTTTCATCACCAGCCAGGAATTGTTTCAGCGTTTTCCGGAGTTCAGCGAAGGCGAGCTTTCCAAGCTGCGGGCGTACCTGGTGAGCGAGCGGCACCTGATCCGGGCGGCGCGGCAACTGCAAATCGGAGAATTTCTTCAACTCGGGCGCGGAGAGGAAAAAAGCGGCGGGCGCGATAAAACCACGCTGCTGGTGGATGCGCTGGAGGCGGTGCTGGCGGCGCTGTATCTGGACGCCGGATTCGAGACGACGCGGCATTTCGTGCTGGAGAAGGTGCTGGAGCCGGCCTTCGAGCGGCTGGCGCGCGGCGGGGAAGAGCTGCCGCTCATGGATTTCAAGTCGGCCCTACAGGAGGCGGCGCATTCGCTGGGCTGGGCCCCACCCGCGTATGTGCTGATCCAGGAGCGCGGGCCGGAGCACCAGAAGACATTCACGGTAGAGGCGCGTGTGCAGACGGCGGCGTCGGAGAAGCCGCAGTATGCCGCGCGCGGTGAAGGACCTACCAAGAAGCAAGCCGAGCAAGGCGCGGCAAAAAAAGCATTGGAGTATTTACGAACCCTGGACAGTCGCAACCCGAAGCCGGACCGCAGCCGGAGCTCGCGCGAGACGAAGAGCTGAGTCCTTCGCCGGAGAGTCCGGCGGAGGAAGGCGCGCGGCCTAGTGAGGCTCCGGCTCAACCGGAGCACGCCGCAGAAGGTCAGGGCTGGCTGGAGTCGCTGCAATCCCTGGCGGCCACGGTGGTGATCGCGGTCTTCGTGATCACATTCATCGTGCAGGCGTTCCAAATTCCGTCCGAATCGATGGAAGACACGCTGCTGATCGGCGATTACCTGCTGGTGGACAAGGTGCACTACGGCCACCACGGTATATGGGGCCATCTACTTCCCTACTCCGACATCCATCGCGGCGACATTGTGGTCTTCCGTTACCCGGTACACCCGGCGCAGCACTTCGTGAAGCGCGCGATTGGGCTGCCCGGCGACCGCGTGCGGCTGGTCAACAAGCAGGTGTGGGTGAACGGCAAGCCGCTGGACGAACACTACGTTGTATATCGCTCCGCGGTCCACGACTTCTATCGTGATGACTTCCCGGCCAGCAATTACCTGTCGGGCAACGTCGAAAGCCGCTGGTGGCTACAGATGCGAACGCTGGTACACGGCGGCGAACTGGTGGTGCCGCCGGACTACTACTTCGTGCTCGGCGACAATCGTGATGAGAGTCTCGACAGCCGATACTGGGGGCTGGTACCGCGGCAGAACATCATCGGACGTCCGCTGCTGATCTATTGGTCGTTCCGGACAGCAGAACCGTCGTTGGGGCCACCCAGCACGGATGGTAAACTCACTCGTTTGGCATATATGGTCACGCATCTGGTGTCGCAAACCCGTTGGGACCGGACGTTCCGGGTGGTGCGATAGAAACGATTCATGGCAAAGCGCGCAAGAGCAGCCGTCGCAGTGCAAGATCCGCCGGTCGAAGAAAAGAAGCGCGAGACGCCGATGGAGTTCATCGCCTCGATGGCGGTGGTGCTGGCGGTGGGGCTGTTCATCATCACCTTCTGCCTGCAGGCGTTTGAAATTCCCTCCAGTTCGATGGAGAACACGCTGCTGATCGGCGACCACGTCTTTGTAGACCGGGACACCATGGGGCCAAAGACGCGCTGGATGCCGCTGATTCCCTATCATCAGGTGAAGGCCGGCGATATCGTGGTTTTCCTCTCGCCGGCCGAGCCGGGACTCTACGTGGTGAAGAGGATCATCGGGCAGCCGGGCGACCGCATTCATCTGAAAGATGGCGTGGTGTACCGCAACGGCCAGGCGCTCAACGAGTCCTATGTCATTCATAACGGCAGTTACAACACGTATCGCGACAACTTTCCTTCCGTGGCGGCTGGGGACATGAACGGCGTGACCCTGGAATGGCGGCTGACGATGACCTCCCACATCGAGGGCAGCGACCTGGTGGTGCCGCCCGACCGCTACTTCGCCATGGGAGACAATCGAGACGTCAGCTACGACAGCCGGTACTGGGGTTTTATTCCGCGGGAAAACGTTATCGGCCGGCCGATGTTCATCTACTGGTCCTTTGAGACGCCCGCGGGCCAATATATGAAGACCTCGATGGGCGATCGTCTGGCATTCATGGGCCGCGTAGTCATTCATTTTTTCGACCTGACGCGCTGGCGCCGCATGTTTCGGCTGGTGCGTTAATGTCGCGCTTGTGGACCCGGCGAAGCGTGCTGACGGCGCTGGCCCTGCTGCTGCTGGCCATCGTTCTGCCTCCGCTGGTGAACGTCGGGCGCTTTCGGCCGCGTGTGGCCAGCGTGCTGGGGACCGCACTGGGACGTCCGGTAACCATTGGTGAGGTCAGTCTGCGGCTGTTCCCCCGCCCCGGCCTGCAACTACAACACGTCGTAGTGCAGGATGACCCGGCGTTCAGCGCCGAACCCCTGCTGCGCGCCGACGAAGTCACGGCGGCACTTCGCCTCGGTTCGCTGTGGCGCGGACGCCTGGAGATTGCCAGCATCAGCCTGTCTTATCCCAGCTTGAATCTGGTGCGCGGCCCCAACGGGCATTGGAACTTGGAATCTCTCTTGGAGCGGGCCCGGCAGACGCCAACGGCGCCGACCACGAAAGCACGCGCGGAGTCGCGGCCACGCTTCCCCTACGTGGAAGCCAGCGGCGGCCGCATCAATCTAAAAATTGGACAGGAAAAAACGGTGTACGCGCTGGGCGACGCCGATTTTGCCTTGTCCCTGCCCAGCGAAAACCAGTGGAGCCTGCAAGTGACCGCGCGGCCCATCCGCACCGACGCGAACTTGAGCGACATCGGCCGGATCAGGATTTCTGGAACCATTGAGCGCGGCTCCAGCCTGAGCTACACGCCGCTGAATCTTCGTGTTTCTCTGGAAGATGCGCAGTTGGGGCAGCTCACCACGCTGTTGTACGGTCGCGATCGCGGCTGGCGCGGAACTACACGCGTGGCGGCCCTGCTGATCGGAACACCCGCGGCCATGAAGATTTCCGGCGACGCTTCGGTGGACGATTTCCGGCGCTATGACATTGCCAGCAGCGGACCGCTGCGGCTGGCAACGCATTGCTCGGCAATGTTCAGCAGCTTGACCCAGCAGGTCGGGGCAATAGCATGTCATTCCTCCGTGGACGACGGCGCGGTGGATGTGCGCGGCGATGTCCTGGGTGTTCTGCCGCCACGGGGGTACAAACTTGCGGTAGAAGTGCAGCGCTTGCCAGCCGCCAGCCTGGCAGCGCTGGCGCAGCGCATGAAGAAAGATCTGCCGGAAGATCTTGCCGGCGCGGGCACGGTGACCGCGAGCTTCGATCTGCAAGCCGGGCCCTCGGGACGATTGTGGACCGGCACCGGAAGCGCCAGCGCTCTGGAGCTGCGCACGAAATTGCTGAGGACGCCGCTGGAGTTGCGCGGCGTTCGTTTCACGCTGACATCACCCGACGTGAATGCCCGTCATTCGCGCACGACGGACAAAGATCCTCCTCCCGCGGGTGTGGTGGCTTTGCGCGTAGATCCGTTCGCGCTCGATCTCGGCGGCACCAAACCAGCCAAGGCACACGCCTGGTTTGTGCACGACAGCTATCACCTTGACGTGGAGGGAGACGCGCGCGTCGAGCGCCTGCTGGAATTGGCCCACGCCGCCGGGATTCGGGCGCCTGAGATGAAGGCCACCGGCTCCGCCGCCGCCGATCTGGAGGTTTCGGGCAACTGGAGCGGGTTTGCCGCGCCGCTGGTTACCGGGAACCTGAAGCTGCATACGGTGACGGCCACCGTACCGGGTTTCGGCGCGCTTTTGGAGATTGCCAGCGCGGCGCTTCACCTCTCCCCCGACGCTGCCGCCATTTACGACGCAGCCGGTGGGTTCGCCGGCACACACCTGAACTTCACCGGCTCTTTCGCCATGCCGCGAGGATGCGTAGCGGCGGAGAGCTGCCGGGTAGCATTTCAACTGCGTACCGAGCACCTGGCGACGGACGAACTGAATCGGTTGTTGAACCCGAAGGCGCAGAAGCGGCCGTGGTACGACATCATCGGCGCCAGCCGCTCTGCGACGCCGTTCCTGGCGAAAGTGACGGCCGTGGGCCGGATTGCGGTTTCGACGTTGCAGGTGAAGACGCTGGCGGCCTCCAAGGTCGCAGGCGATGCGAGGCTGGAGCATAGCGTGCTGACCATCGGGAATCTTCGCGGCGATGTCGCCGGAGGGAGCGCCACCGCAGAACTGCGCGCCGATTTCAGCGGCGCTGCTCCGGTATACAGGCTGCGCGGCAGCCTGCGCCAGGCGTCGGTCGCATCGGCGGCTGCAGTGGTGCACGAGAATTGGGGCACGGGCCGGGCCAACGCAAAATTCGAAGTCGCCGCCAACGGCTGGAATGCGGAGCAGTTGCGCGCCTCTGCCGCCGGTTCCGTGGTCTTCGATTGGAGCAATGGCAGCCTGGCCCGGCTGACGCTGAACGGCGCGCCCCCGCCGCTGAAAATCACGCAATTTCACGGCGAACTGAGCCTGCGCGACGGCCAGTTCACCTTCTCGGCAAGCAAAATGGAGACTCCGGCCGGCATCTATGTGGTGAGCGGAACTGCTTCCCTGGACCGGGAATTGGAGTTGCGGCTGGCGCGCGGCAAGACGCAGATCATTGACGTCACCGGAACGCTGGACAATCCTCATGCCACGGCGGTTACGATTCCGGCAACGCAGGCCGCGTTGAAACCATGAAGTTAGCCGCAACGGCGCTGATCGTCGGGTTGTGTGGCGCGGGTCTTCTACCCGCGTACCCGGGTCAGAGACCCGGACACAGCTTCTTTCAGCAAAGCCGCCCGGCAGCTACCGCCACGCAGGCGATGTACAACGCGGCTGCGGGCAGCGCCGAAACGAAGATTCGGCACGTCGAAGAAAACGCCAAGCGCAATCCCCCGGACAGAACGCCGACGGTATTTACGGAGCGCGAGATCAATGCCTACGTGCAGTCGGGGCGGGTACAGCTTCCCACCGGCGTGCGCGCGGTGCGATTTACAGGAACTCCCGCGGTGATTGATACGGTCGCGCGAATTGATTTCGACGCTATCACCGCCTCGCGCCGTTCCTCGAACCCATTGCTCCCGCTGTTCAGCGGCGTGCACGACGTGCATGCAGTGGCGCACGCAACGGGGAAGGGGGGTCAGGCGAACGTCCATATTGACTCCGCCGAGATGGACGGCGTCAGCATTCCGCGGATCGCGCTGGACTATTTCATCGAGCACTATGTGACGCCCAAATACCCCAACGTCGGGATGGACTCTACGTTCCAGCTTCCCGACAAGATCGATAGCGCGGTGGTCGGGGCACACCAACTCACAGTTGTTCAAAAATAGTTTCTGTTTCTGTTTCAGAGTGCGAAGTGCTGAGTGCCAAGCGGCGCCATTGCTTTGTACTTAGCGCCTGGCACCTCGGACTTCGCACATTGCACTGCTTTTCATTTAGACTGTTGCACTTACGCTGCGGCTTCCGGGCCGCTGGGACATCCAATCGCTATGCTGCGTTTTGAATACCGCAACCTGAAGCCGGTGGACGCCGCCGAGAAGGCGTTTTTGGAATGGATCGAGGGGTTGGACAAAGAGTTCTCCAACCGCGATCCCGAGCATCGCTGCCGGGTGGTGCGCGACGCGCTGCACGAGATTTATCTCGGGCGGCCTTACGAGGCGCCCGATCCGGCCAGGCATTCGCCGGCAACACTGGCATTGATTCACTCCTTCGATCCGCGCAATGCCACGCTGGAACCGGAGTACTACGGTGACCTGGACGCGGGCAAGTACGCCGAGCGCAAGCCACTGATCTGGTTCTGGATGATGTACGACCACTCGCCGCTGGGCTTGAACCACTGGCTGGGATTCCAGGTGCGCTACATGGTCGCCTCGCACGTGCTCAAGCACCTGGGGAAGAACGTCAAAATCTTCCATGGAGTGGAGATCTCGTACGGCTACAACCTGACCATCGAGGACGACTGCGTCATTCACAAGTACGTGCTGCTCGATGACCGTGGGGAGATCATCATTCATGAGGGGTCATCGATCTCCGACTACGCCAACATCTACTCGCACTCGCACGATCTGAACGACAGCATGTTGGTGAGCAACGTGCTCACCGAGATTGGTCCGAAGGCGCGCATCACCTATCACGCGACCGTGCTCAGCGGCGTGAAAGTAGGCGAGCATGGGATGGTGGGATCGATGGCGGTGGTGCCCAAGAACGTCTCGCCTTACCACATCGTGGTCGGCATCCCGGCAAAAACGGTGAAAGTGAAGAGTATCGCTCCACCGGAGATGCAGGCGGCGGAGAAGAAGTAAGAGATCGCTTGCAGGCCCATTTTCAGCGGGTCCAGCGTGGTACCATCGAACTCATCGCATGAGCCAGGATCATGTCCTCATCGTGTACGAGATCATCGCGTTTGTGTTCGCCATCTGCGTGCACGAATCGGCGCATGCGTGGACAGCGAACAAGTGCGGAGACCCGACGGCACGCATGCTGGGGCGCATCAGCCTGAATCCCATCAAGCACGTGGATCCGATTGGAACCATCCTGGTCCCCGCGATTGGGATTTTGTCGGGTTTCGGTTTTGTCGGCTGGGCGAAGCCGACGCCGGTCAACCCGCTGAATCTGCGGCACCAGGTGCGCGATGACATCCTGGTTTCGCTGGCCGGGCCGGCCAGCAACTTTCTGATTGCGCTGGTGGCGGCGCTCGGACTGGAGGCGATCAGCCTGGCAGTCGGGACACGCGGTATTCCCAGCACATCCATTCTGGTGCCCACGGTGATGCTGCTGCGCGTATTCATCTTGATCAACATCCTGCTGCTGGCCTTTAACCTGATCCCGGTGCCGCCGCTGGACGGCAGTCATGTGATCCGCCATATGCTGTCGGACTCGGCGCAGCGCATTTACGATGGCGTGGGAATCTTTGCCTTCCTGCTCTTGTTCTGGGTGGGGGGACGGGTCATTCAGATTTTCGAGATGCCGTTTTTCCTGTTTTTCCGTACTGTATTTCCTGGAATTTTCTGATGACCGAGCGTAACTCCAAGCGAAAGCCGCGCGTGCTGAGCGGCATGCGTTCCACGGGCAAGCTGCACCTGGGCAATTTTGTCGGGGCACTGGATAATTGGGTCAAGCTCCAGGACCGCTACGAATGCTTCTTCTTCGTCGCCGACTGGCACGCCTTGACCACCGACTACGCCGACACTTCCGCCATCAAGCAAAATTCCCTGGAGGTGCTGCTCGACTGGCTGGCTGCCGGGCTGGACCCGGAGCGCTGCACGATGTTCATCCAGTCGCACGTGCCGCAGCACGCCGAGTTGCACCTGCTGCTCTCGATGATCACTCCCCTGGGTTGGCTGGAGCGCGTTCCCACCTACAAGGAGCAGCGCGAGAACATCAAGGAGAAAGATCTGGGGACGTACGGATTTCTCGGCTACCCGGTATTGCAGTCCGCCGACATCCTGATCTACAAGGCGGATTACGTTCCGGTGGGCGAAGACCAGGTACCGCACGTGGAATTGACCCGGGAGATCGCGCGCCGTTTCAACATGTTTTACAGCGGCAAGCACGGCGCAATTTTTCCCGAGCCGCAGCCGCTGCTGACGCCCACGCCAAAGCTGCCCGGAACCGACGGGCGCAAGATGTCGAAGTCGTACGGCAATACCGTCATGCTGACCGATCCGGAGGCGGTGGTACGCCAGAAATTGAAGACGATGGTTACCGATCCGGCCCGGGTACGGCGCAGCGATCCCGGCAATCCCGATGTGTGCCCCGTCGGAGACCTGCACAAAATTTTCAGCGATCAGGAAACCATGGCGAAGGTGAACGCCGGCTGCCGCAGCGCGGGGATCGGATGCATCGAGTGCAAAAGCTGGGCGGCGAATGCGCTGGTCAACATCCTGGCTCCGATGCAGGAGCGCCGGCGGAAATACGAGCAGGACCCGAAGCTGGCGTGGGACGTGATCGAAGCCGGCGGTGCCAAGGCGCGCAAAATTTGCGATGCCACCATGAACGACGTCCGCGGCGGCATGGGCCTGACGCGGGAGTACGATCCCGCGTTCAACAAAGTTGGGGCGAAATAGCACATCTCCGATTTCGTGATTTGTGATTTAGTGATTGCGGTCGAGGTGATCATTAAGTCAGCTCAATCACTCAATCAGTCAATCACCAATGACGGATTCTCCACAACCCGCGCGGCCTCCCGAGAAAGACAACGAGTTTCCGTTCGCTGTCCGCGTGGCCGAGGTGTACGACGGGCCGCTGGACCTGCTGCTCGATCTGATACGCAAGCAGGACATTGACATCTACGACATCCCCATCGCGCAGATCACGGCGCAGTATCTGGCGTATGTCGAGCGTATCAAGCAGCTCGACGTGAACGTGGCCGCCGAGTTCATCTACATGGCGTCGGTGCTGATCCAGATTAAGTCGCGCATGCTACTGCCGCGCGACCCGACACTGTCCGCTGACCAGCAGGAAGACCCGCGCCTGGAGCTGGTCAATCGGCTTCTGGAGCACGAACGTTTTAAAACCGCCGCGCAGATGCTGCTGCAAAAATCGCAGATTGAGGACGCGGTGTGGTCCAACCCGGCGCTGAAGGAATTCAAAGATGACGAGGGCGCGGAGCCCGAGCTGGCGGCCGACGTGGTGGACCTGGTACGCACGTTTCAGCAAATCATCGAGCGCGCGCGCACCCGGCCGATCCTTGAGGTGGACGAGGAGCGAGTGACGGTGGCGCAGATGATTGATTTCTTTCGCCGCCGGCTGTCGCTGGAGGACCGCCCGGTGCGCCTGAAGCAGACGCTAGCGTCGCTGCACTCGCGACAGGCTCTCATTTGCGCCTTCCTGGCTCTGCTGGAAATGGTGCGCCTGCAGGCGATCCTGCTGCGCCAGGACAAGGTTTTCGCCGACATCGTCATCAAGAAAAATACAATGTTCGATACCATCTTCGCCGATGGCGGCGCGACGGGCACGAAGGACGATTGGAAGTAATCATGAAAGTGTGCAGCGCGGGTCTCTGACCCGCGTACCCGGGCCGAAGGCCTGGGCCACACAAGCGAATCGCTAATGGCCATTAAAGGACAAATCGAAGCCATCATCTACGCCGCCGAGGAGCCGGTCTCGGTTGAGCAGATCGCGCTCGTGCTGAAGGAAGCGGTCGTCGCCGAGATTGTCGAGCCACTGGAAGGCAGCGCGATCGATGCCGAAGTGAAGAAGCGCCTGCGTGCCGCGCTCGATGAGCTAATCGCTGAGTACGCCGCAGCCGATCGCGGCATGGAGATTCGCACCGTTGCCGGCGGGTACCGCATGGGCACCAAGCCGGAGCATCACGATGTGGTGCGGCACTTTGCCAAAAGTCTGAAGCCGCCGGTGCGGCTGTCGCTGCCGGCCCTGGAAACCCTCGCCGTCATCGCTTACAAGCAGCCGGTCACTGCGCCGGAAATTTCCGAAATCCGCGGTGTGGACTGCAGCGGCGTGCTGGCCACGCTCCTTGACCGCAAGCTCATCACTACCGCGGGACGCAAGCAGGTAGTCGGCCGGCCGATTCTCTACAAGACCAGCAAGGAATTCCTCATGCGTTTTGGACTGAAGGACGTCGGCGAACTGCCCAGCCTGGAGGAATTCGAGAAACTGGCAAACGAGGACCAGGCCGACTTATTTCAAGCCGTCGCGACCGTCGCCAGTGTCGAGCAGGTACCGGTTCCGGATTCGCGCGTGCCCACGGAAAATCCGCAAGCAGAAGAAGTGCAGTCGGAGCCTTCTGACGTGCGGCAGCCGCCGATTAAGTAACCCCGTGGCATCTCTCAATGAGTCTCCCCGCCAGGGGGATACTTTTCCAGGTAGAGGTAAGCCGCTGCCACCTCGTCGGGCTTCAGGTAGTAAAAGACGGGCATTCTGCCCCTATATCGCATGTCCAAATCGCCCATCACAATTGGCCGGCCTACGGTAACTTTCTGCACGAACTGCTCCAGATCCAGGCGCGAGGGAAGCACCGCCAGGGGCGGAATGGCTCCCTGCAGCATAGCCGACGGCGCCGGGTTGGACCCGGTGGCCGCGTGGCAGATGTGGCAGGTGCTCTTTACCAGATCTTCTCCGAGATGGGCGACGGGGATTGCCACCGTCATTTGTTTGTTCTCTGATCCCGGAATGCCTACGAGAAGGTCCAAGTAAGCGACCAGCGCGTCCACCTCGGAGGACGTTAACTGAGGGAACGGCGGCATGTTCGTGCCGCCGTTGTGGATGCGATGCAGAAGCGACGCCTTGGACTGACTTGCCAGTTGCCGGGCGACGGTGGTGCTGATGGGAGCGCCCGATTTTTTCATTCTCGCCAGGATCAGATCGGGGGAGGTCGCCTGCACCGGGGCTAGGATCGAGTTGATCTCGGGCGGAGCGCCTTCGCCCCGTTCGCCGTGACATTCGCGGCAATTGATCCGGTAAAGATCGGCGCCACCGACGGTAATCGATCCTTGTGGCGGTAAGGCAACGTTATACGGGCCCGCGCCCTCTTCCTGCACCGGACTCGGTCCCCACAAGCCCGTCTGCCCCATGCTCGACTCGCTTAAGGGCCGGCCCAGATGCTGCAGCCAACTCGGGCCTTGCACAGGCGTTATAGGAACATGGGTGAGCTGTGAAGGGGCGGGGTGATGCTGTTGCGTAGCCGCAGCGGCATCCGCTGCCAAGCGCGGATTGATCGCCTGGCATAGCACCGCAATTGCAAGCCCAGAGGCAAAGCGTCGAACAATGCGAAGCATCGCGGATTCACTTTCTGAGTTGTGTTATGCCACGTCTCCCGGGGTAGAACTCCCCTGCGACGTTACCATCTCATTTCGACAGAGTGAAATCGGCCGTCGCTTTGCCGCCCGAAACCGAAACTGGTTTGGTCTGGGGCTTGGAGCCTTCGTGCCAGGCAGTGGCCTTGTAGCTGCCGTCGGGCACGTCCTTGATGGTGTAGTTCCCCGAAGCGTCCGTCTCGGCAAAAGTAGGGGCTGGGGCTCACGATGAGGAATCCCGACATTTCCGGATGGACGTTGCAAAGCAGCGACACCACTCCTGGGTGAGTAAATGTATAAGACTTCGACTGGCCTTGGGGCCAAGTGCCGAGATTGTGGCCCAGCTTCTTGTCGCCGCTAATCGAAGGCCAAAAGACGTTATGGGCAACGTTGTCGCTGTTCCTGAAGTCCACGGTTGCGCCGTTGGGGACCACCATGATGTGCGGTTGGAATTGCAGGCCTCTCTGGTCTATAAGGTAGTGCTTTGACGGTGCGGGGAAGGTCTTGCCAGCCGGCGCATCCACCCAGACCACCGACGTGCCCGAAACGCCGCTGACCTTCCCGGTAATGTCGCCGGCATAGGCGAACATGGCTGCAGTAAGAACGAATACAGTTGAGAGAATCAAGGTCCGTTTCATGTCTTTCACCTCGACACTATTTTGGATGCCGTGCTGGTCGGCACGTTGCCGGAAAACACCACCGCAACGTCGTATTAGCGACGGGGGTCCGGGAAAATGGATTGGGTACCAGCGTCTGAGGACTCCAAATACACTGGACGCGATACGAGAAAACTCATCTAATCATCAGCAGCATGCCTGAGGAACGCCTGCAGAAGATCATCGCCGCCGCCGGTATCGCCTCGCGCCGCCACGCCGAGGAGCTGATCACGACCGGGCGGGTATCGGTCAATGGCGAAATCGTTTCGCAGCTCGGCGCCAAAGCGGATCCGGAGCACGATCGCATCACGGTGGATGGCAAGCCGCTGCGCGGACCCCAGCGCCACGTTTACCTCATGCTGAACAAGCCCAAGGGGCACGTGACCACCGTCACCGATCCCGAAGGCCGCCCGACGGTGATGGATTTGGTTCGCATGGTCGGCGAGCGCGTCTACCCAGTCGGCCGGCTCGATTATCTGAGCGAGGGGCTGCTGCTCATGACCAACGACGGCGCGCTGGTGGAGCGCCTGATGCACGCCTCGACGCATGTGCCCAAGACATACTGGGTGAAGGTGAGCGGCAAACCCTCGGAAGGCTCCATTGAGAAGCTGCGGCGGGGCATCGTGCTGCCGCCGCGGTTCCGAAAGCCTGCGCCGTCTCGTGATGGGCAGCGCTCGCCTGCGAGCACGACGCGCAGGACCGGCGCATCCGTGAAAACCGCACCCGCCAAGATCCGCCTGCTGAAGGAAGCGGCCAATCCGTGGTACGAAGTGACGCTGATCGAAGGGCGAAACCGGCAGATTCGGCGGATGTTCGAGCAGATCGGACATCACGTGGAAAAGATCAAGCGCGTGCGCTACGGGCCGCTGGAACTGGATGTCGAGCCCGGCAGGTTTCGCCCACTCACGCCGCAAGAAGTCGCGCGCCTGAAGGCTTCGGTCAAGGGCAGTGCGGCGCGGAAACCGGCTCGATAACAACTGCCGGCCACGCTGCGTGATACAACATTTTCGGAGATCCATGAGCAAATTCACGGAAGTGGTTGCGCAACACGTGCGGGCGCTGGGCGGCTATGTTCCGGGAAAGCCGATCAAACAAGCGGAAAAGGAAAGCGGCGTGAAGTGCATCAAGATGGCGTCGAACGAGAACCCCTTCGGGCCTTCGCCGAAGGCGCTGGCCGCCATGCGGCGCGCCGCGGAAGAGGTGAACCTCTACCCTGATAACGAGGTCACCGAGCTGCGAGAACGTCTGGCGCAGACGCACGGTGTACATCCCGACCAGATTCTGGTGACCGGCGGCTCCAGTTCTTTCCTGACCATCATTGGCCGCACGCTGCTCGCCCCCGGCCTGAACGCCATCACCAGCGAGCGGTCGTTCATCGTGTACCCGATCGTCACCAAGGGCCCCGGCGGGCGGCTGATCACCGTTCCCATGCGCGACGATAGCTTCGACCTGGATGCAATCCTCGCTGCGGTGGATCAGAACACGCGCATCATTTTCATCGCCAACCCGAACAATCCTACCGGGACGCTACTCACGCCGGCGCAACTCGACGGCTTCATGCACAAGGCGCCGGCCCATGTGTGCGTGGTGCTGGACGAGGCGTACTGCGATTTCGCGTCGTACTTTGCGCGCCAGCGTGGCGTCGAGTACTCGAACTCACTGCGGTACGTCGCCGAGAGCCGCAACGTGGTGGTGCTCAGGACGTTCTCGAAAGCGCACGGGCTGGCCGGGGCGCGCATCGGCTACGGGATCGCGCCGGCGGAGATGATCAACTATTTCGCGCGCATGAAGACGGTCTTTTCTGTTTCCGGCGTGGCCGAAGCAGGCGCCGTTGCGGCGCTCGACGATGAAACGCACATCCGCCGCACGCTGGACAATAACGCCACCGGCGTGCAGTACCTGACCGAGCGCATTCGCGACATGGGGCTGCGCGTGGTACCCACGTGGGCGAATTTCCTCTACGTAGATGTCGGAGAAGACGCTGCCGCGCTGGCCCAGCGCATGCAAGACGAGGGCATTATTATTCGCCCGCTGAGCGGCGGCTGGGGCGCACCTCAGGCCATCCGCATCACCGTCGGCACGCCCGAGCAGAACGAGCTCTGCGTGAAGGCACTGAAGAAGGTCACGGAAAAGGCAGTGGCGCGAGCGTAGCGAGGTCAATGACTCCGCGTTATTAATTGGCTCTCATGCCATCCTGCGGATGGTCTCTGTTGCCGGCGCATGCTCTGCCACTTCGGCCGCGCTCATCGGCAGCCGCGCCGCGCCATATAACCCGGCATCGCTGCCCAGCACCGCACGCGTGATGATGGTCGGATGCCCCATGGGAGCCGTAGCAATCTGGGCCGAGGCGCCGCTGGCCGGTGTTACTTTCTCCTGTGGCGCCGTCGCCGCATAGACGAAGGAGCGCGCGCGCACTTCTTCGAACATTGCCGGGCTGAACTCGGCCCACGACGCCGAGACGCCGCCGCCGACCACATACATCTGCAAATTTAGAGCGTTGACCATTCCGGCCAGCAGGATGCCGAGCGCCCATCCCACGCGGCGGAAGATGTCGCGCGCTGGCCCGTCGCCCTGCAGCGCCAGGCTGTAAACTAGCTTGGCGCTGAATTCCACATCCTTGGCGGAGGCGGCGCGAGCCAGTTCCGGGGCTTTACCGCCGGCGATGGCCTCGCGCGCCATGCGCGTCACCGCCGTCGCCGACGCAAACTGCTCGACACAACCACGATTGCCGCAGCCGCAGCGCGGCCCGTCGGGATCAATCGTGATGTGTCCGAGCTCGCCGGCCATGCCGGTCATGCCATGCCAGATTTTTCCGTTCTGCACGATGCCGCCGCCGACGCCGGTGCCGAGCGTGATCATCATCATGTCGGGAATGCCGCGCGCCGCGCCCAGCCACGCTTCGCCGAGCGCCGCCGCGTTGGCGTCATTTTCCAGAATCACCGGCGAACCCAGCCTCCGCTCGATCTCTTGCAGCACCGGGTACTCGTTCCAGCCGGGCAGGTTCGGCGACTCGCGGAGCATCCCCGTGCGCTTATCAATAATGCCGGGCACGCCGATGCCGGCGCCGAGCATACGGCCGCCCTTGGCGAACTTCGTGGAGAGATCGCGAATGGCGTCGCACATCTCCTGGATCACGAAATCGCGGCCGCGTGCCACCTGGGTGCCGGTGGTGACTTTCTCCAGCAGGGTACCCTGCTCGTCCACGGCAGCGATGCGCAGGTTGGTTCCGCCAAGATCAACACCGATGGCGAATGCTGACATGGTCCAATTCTAGACCAACGCCGAGCTGCTTAGGTGTGGGCTCTTAGCTCTTAGCCTGTAGCTCTTAGCTGCTGATGCATCCTGCTCAAATCTTCGCACCGGCGCAGCTGAGCTAAAGGCGAAGAGCTGATTGCTAACAGCTACTTTTGGCACTTCGGACAGTAATGGCTGCTCCGTCCGGCGATGACTATACGCTTGACGGGCGTACGGCACACGAGGCAAGGGTCGCGTTCACGACCATAGACACGGTGTTCCAGCTGGAAAAATCCCGGCTCGCCGGCAGAATCCACGTAGTCGGAAACGGAAGAACCGCCGGCCCGGATGGCCTCGTTGAGAACCTGCTGCACCGATTCGTATAAGCGGTGCAAATCGGCGCGCGTCAGCGAGGCGGCGCGGCGCCGCGGCCGCACGCCGGCGCGGAACAGCGACTCGTCGGCGTAGATGTTCCCGATCCCGCGCAGCAGCTTCTGGTTCAGCAGCGCGCTTTTGATCGGCGTTTTCCGCTTGCGAAACAGCCCGGCAAATAATTCGAAACCGATGTCCAGGGGCTCGCTGCCCGCAGTCTGAAACGGCTGGCGCGCGACCGCGAGTTTGCCGAACATCCGCGGATCAACAAAGCGCAGTTCCCTGCCCGATTTCAGGCGCGCGATGAAATGCGTGTGCTTTTCGAGCGGCTCATCGGGTGCGACAACAAGTATCTTGCCCGTCATGCCGAGATGGACGATGAAGTGAGCAGGCGTGGCGCGGCCGCCGGCCGCGGTGGCCCGGCGCCGGGTCGCAGGTGAGGTCGCCCGTGCCACCTCCAGATCCATGACAATGTGCTTTCCCATTCTTCGCACGCCGGCAATGCGCGCGCCGCCCAGCACCTCGGCAATTTCTGCGGGCGAGGACTTCAGCGGCTGCGAGCGCCCGCTCAGCCAGACGTCGTCCACTGTGTCGCCGATCACGGTCTTCTGGAGGCCGCGAACAACGGTTTCGACTTCGGGCAGTTCCGGCATGAGAACAGGATAGCAATTGGCGTTTGGCCGTTGGCAGTAGCCATTAAATGTTGGCAACCGAAGCGAACTAATTGCCAATCGCTAATCGCTGCTTTAACATTGCGTGTACACTCCCCGGCTGGCGAAATCCCTGTAATTCAGGCCTGCAAGCACCCGCCGCCGTCAGTGTGCGTATCCCTCGCACGCGAGGCAGAAGGTTGAACCACCCGAAAACAGCGGTCGTAGTCGGCGCCCAGTGGGGCGATGAAGGCAAAGGCAAGATCGTGGACGTGCTCTCGGAGCGCTTCACGGTGGTTGCGCGTTATGCCGGCGGCCATAATGCCGGCCACACCGTCAATATCGCTGGCAAGAAGTTCATCCTGCAACTGGTGCCCTGCGGAATTCTGCGCCAAGGCTGCCGGGCGGTCATCGGCAACGGCGTCGTGCTTGACCCGTTCGCGTTGATGAAGGAAGTGGAGGCGCTGCGCGCCGCCGGCATTGCCGTGGACGGCAATCTATTCATCAGCAACCGCGCCCAGGTCATCCTGCCTTACCACCGCATGATCGAACTGGCGGCGGAGAATGCGCCCGGACGCGTCAAGATCGGCACCACGTCGCGCGGCATCGGACCGGCCTATGAGGACAAGATGGGACGGCGGGGCCTGCGCGTCGCCGACTTGCTCGATTTGGCGCTGATGAAAACGCACATCGAGAACGCCTGCCGCGAAAAAAATATGATCGCGCACGCGTTGTTCAATTCCGAGCCGCTCGATGCCGAAGAAATGTACCGAGAATACGCGCAGGTGTCGCAGCGTATCGCTCCGTTCGTGCGCGATACCGCTGCGTTGCTCAACACTGCCATCGCGCGCGGCGAGGCCGTCATGTTCGAGGGCGCGCAGGGCACCATGCTCGACATTGACCACGGCACCTATCCCTTTGTCACTTCCTCCAGCGCCACCTCGGGCGGCGCGGTGATTGGCACCGGCGTACCGCCAACGTCCATCGGCTCGGTCATCGGCGTTACCAAGGCTTATTGCACGCGGGTCGGCGAAGGGCCCTTCCCCACCGAGCTGCACGACGCCATGGGCGAGACCATCCGCAAGAAAGGCAACGAATACGGCGCCGTGACGGGACGTCCCCGGCGCTGTGGCTGGCTCGACCTGCCCCTGCTGCGCTATTCGGTCATGATCAATGGCATCTCCTGGCTGGTGGTCACCAAGCTCGACGTGCTCGACGATTTGTCGGAGATTCCCATCTGCGTCGGTTACAAGATCCACGGGAAGAAAACTTCCGAGATTCCGGCGCAAACTTCGGCCTATGACAAAATCGAGTGTCTCCACGAAACGCTTCCCGGCTGGCGCAAGGTAACGTCGACCATTACTTCGTTTGAGAAGCTGCCGGCAAAAGCTCGCGAGTACCTGGCTTACGTCGAGCGTGAAACCGGCGCGAAGATCGGCATGGTCTCTACCGGTCCGGGGCGCGAGCAGACCATCTTCACGGACGAGTTCACGGAGACGCTGGAGAAGTTCCGGCCTGCCAAGGCACAGGGTTCTAGGCTCTAGGATTCAAGATTCAGTAATTCTGCGTTTCGCCTTGTGCCTTGCAACTCGCGCGTTGCGCCTTGTCCCCCGCACCTTGCACCGTGCGCCTTCCATCGCTTAGCTTGTTGCCATGCTCGTTCTGCTCGTTCAATTCGTGGTCAAGCCGGGCACGGAGCAACAGGCGCGCAAGTTCATGCGCGAGATGGAAGAGAACACGCGACGCGAGCCTGGATGCCGCCTCTACATTGGCTCGCAATCTACCCAAGACCCGCGCCGCTTCTGCTTTTATGAAATGTATGACGATCAGGCAGCGCTTGACCAACACCGGGCCGCGCCCTATTTCGCCGAGTTCGTGACCAACGGATTGGGGAAGCTGATGGAGTCCAGCGTGCGGGAACTGTTTAGGCCGGTTGAGGACCAGGACTGACTTCAATCGCCGGTTCGCTTCCCGCTGTAATCCGTAATTCGCATCCCGGGCACATGCCGCTGGCGCGCAGCGGGCCGAACACTCCGCATTTTGAGCATGCCGCTCTGGTAGCAACCTGCTCGCTGGCCGGATAAGCGCGAAAACATTTCGGACATACCGCGTGCGGATTTGTCGCAACCCTCGATGGATTGGCGCCGGGCTTGTGAAACGGCTGGGCGCAGAATGGACAGACTTTGGGCGCGCTCGCAATTGCCGCCGCCATCAGCGCCGTCGCCTCAGCGCGCGTGCGCATACGAGCGTCATCGGGACTGTCCGGTATGGTGGTGCCTACCCCGAACGTCGAGAACGCGGAAGCGACGTTGTCCAGGAGGTCGCCGACGGATCCGTCGGAATCATCCGAATCCGATTTTTTCGAGCGCGACCACTCCCAGCCGATGCTCACCTGCCTGAGCACCGCTCCCATTACCAGCAGCACAAAGACCGCGGCCAGACCGAGACCACCGACCAGGAGCGTCAGCCGAATCGCGCGCGGCCAGTCATAGAGTTCGTACCCCAGGCTGAAGATGAACAGGGCGGTGAAGTAGAGCACCAGCAGCACCGCAAGCGTGATCATGCCCTGATGCAGAGCCTCCTCGGCCCTCGATTCCCAGGCGTCGTAGCCCTGCCACACGATGCTCACAAGCGCGATGACGGCGACCGCGCCCGACGGAATCATGATCCAGAGCGGCTTGTCGGGATTGGAATTGTCCTGGTGATGCCGGACAACGGCGGCGCTGCGCGCGAATAACTGGCCGGAACGTGTCTGGGCCAGGCGGTCGCCGCGCGCAGTGAGAATGGCCGCGTCCATGCGGCGAAATTATGATGAAGACTGCTGTGGGTCAAGCCAGAATTGCAGGCGCGCTACTTCTTATCCAACATCAGCACGCCGCCGCGCGCGTAGCTGTCCTTCTCGACATCAAGGAAGGTGATAACGATGCCCTCGCGCGGAGTCTTGCCTTCCTGCTCCAGCGCGTCGGTGATGCGTTCGGCGATGTTGCGCTTCTGCTCGGCGGTGCGGCCCTTCAGCAGTGTGACTTGGACGTGAGGCATGGAAGCTCTCAGCTTTCAGTTATCAGCTCTCAGCAATGGCTGTCTGGCTGACAGCTCACGGCTGAGAGATGAAAAGCTATTTTGCGAGTTCACACCCGGCGAAGAAATACGACAGCTCAAACTGCGCGGTATCTTCCGCGTCGGAACCGTGCACGGCGTTGTTCTCGATGTTCGATCCCCACTTCTTGCGGACGGTCCCGGCGCCGGCGTTGGCGGGGTTGGTCGGTCCCATCAACTCGCGCCAGTCGGCGATGGCGTTTTCTTTTTCCAGCGCAACCACCACGATCGGCCCACGTGACATGAAGTTCGTCAGCGACTCAAAAAACGGCTTGCCCACATGCACCGCGTAGAAGCCTTCGGCCTGGTGTTTGTTGATATGCAGCATCTTCAGGCCGAGGATGCGGAATCCCTTCTCCTGGATCATGTGGATGATGTCGCCCGTCGCGTTCTTCTCAAACGCGTCAGGCTTCACAATGGCGAGTGTGCGTTGCAGGGTCTTCATTCTGGCTACAGGCTCCAGGCTTCAGGCTTCAGGCGAGAAAGCCTGAAGCGTGTGAATTGGCGCGCGGATCTCCGCGCAACTGAAACAGAAACTTTTCTAAGCTCTGACCGCGGCGCCGATCACCGACATCACGGTCTCGCCGATGGCGGCCGGAGTCTTTGCGACCTTGATTCCCGCGGCTTCCAGCGCGCGAATCTTTTCTGCTGCCGTGCCATGACCGCCGGAAATGATGGCGCCGGCGTGTCCCATGCGGCGTCCTGGAGGGGCAGTTTGCCCGGCGATAAACGACACCACCGGTTTCCTGACGTGCGCCTTGATGTACTCCGCCGCGGTCTCCTCGGCGTTGCCGCCGATTTCGCCGATCATCACGATGGCCTCGGTCTGCGGGTCGCGGTTGAACAGCTCCAGCGCGTCCACGAAATTCGTGCCGATAATCGGATCGCCGCCGATTCCGATGGCCGTGCTCTGTCCCACGCCGCGTTGCGTGAGCTGGTACACCGCCTCGTAGGTCAGCGTCCCGGACCGCGACACGATTCCGACCGGCCCTTCGCGATGGATGTGGCCGGGCATGATGCCGATCTTGCATTTGCCGGGTGCGATGATGCCGGGGCAGTTCGGCCCAATCAGCCGCGAGCGCCGCGTCTGCAGGTATTCCCAGACCTTGATCATGTCGTTGGTAGGAATGCCCTCGGTGATGCAGACGATCAGCTCGACCTCGGCATCGGCGGCTTCCATGATGGCATCGGCCGCAAATGCCGGCGGCACGAAGATGACCGAAGCGTCGGCGCCGGTCTTGTCCACCGCTTCCTGCACGGTGTTGAAGATGGGCCAGCCTTCGTGCGTGGTGCCGCCCTTGCCTGGCGTGACCCCGCCGACGATCTTGGTTCCATATTCGGCACAGGTTTTGGCGTGGAACGTCCCTTCCTTGCCGGTTAAGCCTTGCACCAGAACTTTCGTATTTTTATTAATCAGTACGCTCATGATTAGGCTCTTCCTGCAACTGCCACGACCTTCTCGGCCGCGTCCTTCATGGTTTCTGCGACGATGAAGTTCAGCCCCGATTCTTTTAGAATTTCCCGCCCGCGCTCGACGTTGGTACCTTCCAGGCGCAGGACGATCGGCAACTGAATGTTCGTCTTCTTGGCCGCCTGCACCACGCCGTTGGCCAGCGTGTCGACGCGCAGGATGCCGCCGAAGATATTGATCAGCACCGCGCGCACGTTCTTGTCGCTCAGCAGTATCTCAAAGGCGTGCGTTACCTGCTCTTCGTTGGCGCCGCCGCCCACGTCCAGGAAATTCGCCGGCATCCCGCCGGCGTACTTGATGATGTCCATGGTCGCCATGGCCAGCCCGGCGCCGTTGACCATGCAGCCGACGGTGCCGTCGAGCTTGATGTAGTTCAAGCCGTACTTGCTGGCTTCGACCTCAAGCGGGTCTTCTTCGGTGATGTCGCGCAGCTCGCGAATCTCGGCATGGCGGAAGACAGCGTTGTCGTCGAAATTCACCTTGGCGTCGAGCGCGATCAGGCGGTTGTCCTTGGTCGTGATCAGCGGGTTGATCTCAACCAGCGAAGCATCCGTTGCCAGGTACGCCGCGTAGATTCCGCTCAGCAGTTTCGCCGCCTGGTTGATCAGCTCCGGCTTCAGCCCGAGCCCGAAGGCGATTTTGCGCGCCTGGAACGCCACCAGCCCTGTCGAGGGCTCGATGTGCTCCTTCAAGATTGCTTCCGGGCGCTCGGCCGCAACCTGCTCGATCTCCATGCCGCCGGCCTGCGACGCCATCACCAGCAGCCTGGCCTCGGCGCGGTCCAGCAACATGCTGAGGTAGAGCTCGCGCTCGATCGGCAAGCCTTCCTCGATCAGCAGCCGCCGCACCACGCGTCCTTCCGGGCCCGTTTGATGCGTGACCAGCGTCATGCCTAGGATCTGGCGCGCCCACTGCTCGGCTTCCTCCAGCGACCTGGCCAGCTTGACGCCGCCGCCCTTGCCGCGGCCGCCGGCGTGGATTTGTGCTTTCACCACTACCACCGGCGCGCCACCGTCGAACAGCTTGCGCGCGATCTCTTTAGCTTCCTCGACCGTGGTGGCCATTTCGCCCCGCGGCACGGGAACGCCGAACTTCGCAAGGATTGCTTTTGCCTGATATTCGTGGATTTTCATAATGAGGAATCCGCCGCACGGAGTGGCTCCGCAACGATTCACAAAACTCGTGATTGTATAAAACTCTGCCGGGCGCGTAAACGGAATAACAGAGCACATGCGACATTCATCACATGCACGTGTGAGCAGCGCGCTGCTACTTCCTGCGCGTCGCCGTCGCCTCGATGTAGGTCTTGAATTTCTCCCGCGCCTCCGGCGGCGCAACTTCGAACGTCAGCTTCAGCGCATCTTCTCCCGTCTTCTGGTAGGTGAGGCGAAAGCGCGGACCAGGCTGTGCCGCGTCGCTGAGGAACACCAGCTTGGCGGGCGAGAACTCCACGTAGTAGTGAATGATGTGACCTTCGTTGTCCCAGTAGTCGGCACGGGTGTGCTGGCCCGCGGGATAAATGACCATCAAGTCATCATGCCGATAGGCGGGCTTGTCCTTGGAGGCTGGATACTCGGCGTAGCTGTGCCGCGTCAGCACCGCGCCTTGCAGGTCCAGCGCGAACCGGAATTCGCCCGCGCTCTGACCCGGCGCGCCGCTGCCTCCGCCGGCCCAGGTTCCCAGAAATGGCTGCCACTCCGCCCAGCGGTCCTTCTGAGGTAATTCGGCGCTCGCCAGCGAAGACACCAACAGCAACGCCGTCAGCCAAGCACGCATAGTTCCTCCGCAAGAAAGAACGGATTATACGGGCTAGGGGATGGTGCTGCTGAACATCTCGTCCATGTCGGGGGCGTTGGCGGCCGCGCCGATGTAAGTGGTAAATCCCAGCGCCTTCATCATCATCCGCAGGGTGCTCTGGTGCTGGAAGAAGGTCATGGTCCCGTAGCCGTTCTTCACCTTGGCGCCCGCCACCACGGTGGGCACGTGGCCGCCGCCGTTCACGGTGGAATCGTAGGACTCGTCAAAGGTAATGACCAGAATTCCCGAGTTCTGAAACGTGCTGGTCTGCAGCAACGGGTCAATGTTCGCCTTGAGCCACTTATCGCAGTAGCTGAGCGTGTCGCTCAGCGTGCAACTGCTCATGTTGGGCGGGCAGTCGTGCGTGTTGGTCTGGTTGTCGGGAATGATGAAGATATAGTTCGGCAGTTTACCAGCGGAGATATCCGTGGCCAGTTGGGTAAACGGCACGATGTTCTGCGCCTGGGTCGAATCGTTGACTACATCGGAGAAGTACGCGAATGGGTTATGCACCTTTTCGTACGGGTAGGCATTGTCGCCCAGGTACCCGGCCGAGGGAAGGCTTTGCGCGTACGCTTTCCACGTTTTACCGGCCTTCACCAGCTCGCGGACGATGTTATCTCCGGTGTACGGACCGGTGTAGCCGGCGGTCGTGGTCACCGTGTCGCCCACGGTCAGCATGAAGTAGTTCGGGAGCGATTCGGTGCCGTTGGCAAAGTAGTTCTGGGCGACGGCGTATTGTGTCGCCAGCGAGTTCAGGTACGGCATGCTGGAGCTGCCAATCACCTGCGAGTAATTCTTGTTCTCCAGCAGCACGATGGCCACGTGCTGAATGGTCGCCGGCGCCACGGTGACCGTCACCGAAGCCTGCTGCGCCCCGCCCGGCCCCGTCGCGCTCAGCACGTAGGTAGTCGTCGCCGCGGGCGACATCTGCATCGTGCCGCTCAGATTCACGGTGCTGGACTGGAGAGTGGCGCTGGTCGCGTTCTGCGTCTGCCACGTCAGGGTCGTGGATTGTCCCGGCTGGATCGTCGTCGGGCTCGCGGTGAAAACCACGGTCGGCGCCACCGCCGGCGCTGGGGCAGGCGGCGTGACAGTCGCGGTCGGAGCTGCCGAGGCAGTGGTCGCGCCTCCCATACCTCCGCAGGATGTCTCCATCAGGATGAGCAGTAGGATAAGAAATGCCGCCAGGCACGCGTCTACGAAACGGGGCGTTCGCAATCTGGTTTTCATGGCCGTGTGCCGGCAATCCAACAGCTCTGGCCGGCGATTTATTCGGATGTGCCCCGGCCTGCAGAGGTTTACAGGGTTGCTAATGGTTTGTTAGCAATTAGGGACGGCGGATGTCGGCGCATGCGCCGTTCCAAATCGTCGCCGGTGCGTTGCCATGGGTGTAGTCAGCGAAAACATCTGCCCGTGTGCATCGTCTCGGAGTGATTCTCGGCGGTGGCGAATGTTAGAATCAAGAGAATCAGTGGGCGCTTAACTCAGCGGTAGAGTGCCATCTTCACACGGTGGAAGTCACTGGTTCGAATCCAGTAGCGCCCACCATCGTTTCTTTTGTCTTTTGGATTGGCCCGGCAGAGGTCCCTCGCTACGCTCGGGATTTCGCCTGCGGACTCGCGCTCGGCTTCGCCTCGCTCACGCCCGCAAAGTGGCTTAACCTAACGAGTGCCGTTGGCCACGCCGTTCATCGAGCGCTTCAGCTTAACGAACCACAGGTACAGCTCGTCCACCTTGCGGATGTCCTCCGCCAGTACAGGAGCGTCGGCGTAGGCGTGAATGTCGCCCTCGGTGTGGCGCTGTTGCAGCACCCCGGCGATGTGGTAGAGCTCATCCACTTTGGCGTGCATGATGCGGAGGTCGGCGATGATGCGGACCTCGGCTGCCTTCAGCGCCTCGCCTTGGTTCAGGGATCTTTTACGGCCAGGAGTCATGAAGTGGAATTATAGGCGCGATTGCCGCCTTGGGAAGTAATTACGTTGGTCATACATGCGAGGTGACCGCACGGGGAGTACGAACTTTATGCCGACTTCCTGGAGCGCTGCTCGATTTGGCGGCGGAGCCGTTCGAAAGTATCGCGAAGACGCTTGGCCTGGTCAATCGCGCGTTCCGATTCTTGCCGTGCCTCTTGCGCTTTGCGATGGACAGTAGCGAAGTCGATCTTGCGGCGGCGCATGCCAAGAAATGATGCCACCGAATTCCCCGCATGATGCGCGCCAACATGCGGCAGCGCTTGGGTCTAGTCGCCCCGCCTCTCCGCTACCTGCCGCGACCCGTAGTAGCCTTCGCGCGCCTGCACCTTCAGGTCCTTCTCTTTGGTCGTAACCCGGATCTGATGATAGTCGGCAGTGTTGTCGCCGGTGCGCTGCGGAGAGTAGCCGAGATTGTACTGGCTGCGCAGCTCATCCTGGATCTGGGAGTAGATCTGCTCGATCGGCTGCTTCTTCGATACCGTGAACATGCGGCCGCCAGTCTGCCGCGACAGTCGCTCCAGGATCTTCTTTCCCTCATCCGACGATCCGGATGACGTGGGCTGCGGGAAACGTCCGCCACCGCCGGGCCAGCCTCCCCCACGACGTCCCCCTCCGCCCCCCCAAATTGGCCGCTGAAAACCGCCTTCCTGCCCCTCAAAATAAACGGAGTAGACCATCACATCGGCCCGCTGCGCAGTTTCAATCGCGCGGTCCAGCGACATCTTGCTGCCATGATCCACACCATCGGTCAGCACGATGATTGCTTTGCGTCCCTGCTGGCGCCCCACTACTTCATCCGAGGCTAGATAGATCGAGTCGTACAGCAATGTACCGCCACCGGAGCCGCCGCCGCGCCGCCCGCCGCCGCGTCCTCCCGGATATCCGCCGTGCGACTGCATCTCCGGCGCCTGCAACAACTGCAGCGCCGAAACCATCTTGTCGCGCGACGAAGTGACATCCTGCAGCAGTTCGACCTCAAAGTCGAAATGGATCAGGAACACCGAGTCCTTCCCCTCCCGCAGCACGTTGTTCACGAATGATCCGCTGGCGCGCTTTTCGCTCTCCAGCGCCTGCAACTGGCTATAGCTGGTGTCCACCAGCAGCCCAAGCGTGAGTGGCAGGTCAGTGTCGCGCGAGAAATACTTGATGGTCTGCGGCTTGCCGTCCTCTTCCAGGACAAAATCGTCCTTGTTGAGCGTGTTGACGATGTTGCCCTTCTTATCGCGCACCGTGGCCAGCACATTGACCACCTTCACGTCGGAGCGAAACGTCGGCATTTGCTGGGCGAGCAGGGGCACTACGGCCCAGAGCAACGGACACAACAGTAGGCTGCCGCGCTTGCATCTTGAGGATGGGGTCATGCGATCGGGCCTCACCGGCTTCGGACTTGAGTACCTGCAACCCGGCCTCCGCGCAATTGTTGCGCTGGCGCATTGAAAGGAATGGCCGGGCTCGCTACAGTATATTCGTGGCGGTTTGAGGAGGATGGCGGTCTATGGCACGCATTCTGTGCGTGGATGATGAACCGGCAGCCCTCCGTCTCCGGGCACAAATCCTGGAACGGAGCGGGCACTCGGTCACCACTGCGACCACGGTGGACGAAGCCCTCCGCAAGTTCCGCGCCGATCCATTTGATCTCGTTGTTTCCGATCATATCCTCGGGCGCGGTACGGGCACTCATCTGGCCAGCCAACTGCGCCGGCTTAAGCCCGAGGTGCCCATCCTCATCCTCTCCGGCACCACTGAGATTCCCGCGGATATCGAGCATGCCGATGCCTTCCTGAGCAAACTCGAAGGCCCCCGCGCGTTCCTCGAGAAGATTGCCGGGATGCTGGAGCTGGCAAAGACTCCGCCTCCTGTCTCTCCCTCCGAAGCGTCTCCGCCAACCAGCGAGGAGATGAGCCACGCCTACGAGGAGTTGCGCGTCAGCCAGGCGCGGCTGGCGGCCATCATCGACTCCACCATGGATGCCATCATCACGGTGGATGAGGAACAGCGCGTCGTTCTGTTCAATCGCGCGGCGGAACGCATCTTTGGCTACCGCGCCCAGCAGCTCATGGGGCAACCGCTCGATATTCTCATTCCGGAGGACTTGCGCGCCGCGCATCGCGTTCACATCCGAAATTTCGGCCACACCGGCATCACCTCGCGATCCATGTATTCGCCGCGAACTCTCAATGCGCTCCGCTCCGACGGAGAGCAATTCCCCATTGAGGCCACCATTTCCCAGGTCGAAGCCGCCGGTCAGAAGCTCTATACCGTGGTGCTGCGCGACCTGAGCGAGCGCAAGCGCGCCGAAGAAGAACTGCGCAAGGCGGAGAAGTTGGCTGTGGCCGGGCGCATGGCGGCCACGGTAGCGCACGAAATCAATAATCCCCTGGAAACGGTCCTCAATGCCCTGTTCCTGATTGAGCAGGCGACCTCGCTCGACCACCAGACTCGCGATCTGGTCACCACCGCCCAGGAGGAGCTCCAGCGCGTCACCCAGATTACCAAGCTGACGCTGGGCTTCTACCGCCAGGACGAGCGGCTTCAATCCGCAGTCATCATTCCCGACGTCATCGACAACGTGCTCGCGCTCTATGGTCGCAAGTTCCAACTGCTTGGCATCGAGGTCGAAAAGCACTATGACACGCACGAATCGCTGCCTGCCGTCGCCGGCGAGCTTCGCCAGGTATTCTCGAACTTGATCCTCAACGCCGCCGACGCCTTATCTACCAGCGGCACTCGCCTGCTGATCCGTGTTCGCCATGGCTTGAATTGGAGCACCATGCGGGCTGGCATTAACGTCGTGATCTGTGACAACGGCCCCGGCATTCCTGCCCCGGTGCGCTCCCGCTTGTTTCAGCTCTTTCAGACCACCAAGGGTGAGAAGGGCACGGGGCTGGGTCTGTGGGTCTCGCAAGGCATCATCAAGGCCCACGGGGGGTCCATCCGTTGCCGCAGCTCCGTTCGTCCGGGGGCCTCAGGAACGACGTTCCGCATTTTTCTGCCGACGGAGCCTAAGCCGGTAGAGGTTTCCATCACTCCGGGGGATATTCCCAAAGTCGCCTGATGGGCCATTTGCGTGTAAGTGACCACTTACGTCGAGCTGTCCTATTTACCCGCCGCAGGCGATAATAGGCCGCGGTAGCCATGGCGAATCTGTTTCCCCAACCCGACCCACTGGCCGGCTCCGGCAGTCGCTTTGAGCCCCCGTCCGACCCGCAACTTTCGCGCCCGCCGGGGGTTAGTTCAGATGTGAGCAGCGTGGCCATTGACCGTGGGTTGCTCCCTCTGCAACGGCACGAGCGCGGCGCCGAAGTGCAGCTGGCGCCGGGTGTCGATTACGAGTCGCTCGCCGATGCTGATGTCATGCTCCGGGTGAAGGCGGGCGACACGGCCGCGTACGAATACCTGGTGCGCAAGTATCGCCGTTCGATGCTGAGCTTTATGTACCGCATGACCCACAATACTTCGGTCGCGGAGGAGTTGGCGCAGGAGGTATTTCTTCGGGTATACCGCTCGCGCGAGACCTACAACGCCGAGGCCAAGTTCAGCACCTGGTTGTACCGGATCGCCACCAACCTGGCGGTCAATCACGCGCGCGATACCAAGCACGAACGCCCGGAGCTGGCGGTCAACCTGGACGTGCCGGACGCCGAAACCGGCGTGCTGCCCGATCTGGCCGACATGACGCCTAACGCCGAGCAGGTGCTGTTGCGCCGCGAGCGGCTTGCCGCCATCCGCCAGCACGTGGAGAATTTGCCCGAGCGCCAGCGCATGGCCGTGCTCATGCACAAGTACGAGGGCATGGACTATCGCCAGATCGCCGAGGTCCTCAAGCTCAGTGAATCGGCCACCAAATCATTGCTTTTCCGCGCGTACGAGACGTTGCGCGATAAATTGAAGGACTTCGTCTGAGGTAGTTATGAATTGCAGTCATGTTCGCGAGCATTTCCTGGACTGGATGAGCGCCGAGCCCGCCCCGGGCGAACTCCGCGATCACCTGAATGCCTGCGCCTCTTGTTCCGCCGAACTGGCCTCGTTGCGGAAGACCATGGCGCTGCTGGACGAGTGGAAGGCGCCGGAGGATACCAGCCCGTATTTCTATACCCGCCTGCGCGCCCGCTTACGCGAAGAGGAGTCTCGTCCGGTGGGATGGCTGGCCTGGCTGCGCAAGCCCGCACTCGCTCTTAGCCTGGCTGCTCTCCTGGTTGCCGGAATCGGACTGATCGAGGGCGGCGGCCGGGTTCAGAACGAGCAGAGCAAACAGGCTTTCGTTCCAATCAAGCCAGGCACCGCCGTCGGCGACCTACAGTATTTGGACAAGAACCACGAAATGCTCGCCGATTTCGAACTGCTGGACGGCCTGGAAGGAAGCAACGCGCAGCAATGAGGTTCGGTAAATCCATTGCGATGATCGGCGTCGTGCTAATGGCGGCCTCACTGGCCGTCGCGCAAGGACGTCCGCGCCGCGGTCCCGACAAGACGCAAGAGAAACAGGACCAGCCCCAGGCGAAGCAGTTCGCACCCGTAACTCCCCAGGAATCACCGCAGCAGCCTCCTCCCGGAGCGCGGCGCGGATTTGTGCTGCATGGGCCCGGCCCGCACATGGGCGACTGGCTCCGGAAAAACCAGGATCTTCCTGTGGACCAGCAGATGAAAGCGCTGGAGCAGGACCCCGACTTTCAGCGCCTTCCAGCCGATCGCCAGGAACAGATGAGGCATCGGCTGCAGCGCTTCAATAGCCTGCCGCTGGACCGCCGCGACGCTGTTCTCCAGCGCATGGAAACTTTCGAGCACCTACCGCCCGACCAGCAACAGAAGGTACGCGGTATGTTCCGCCAGTTCCGTGACCTTTCGCCCGATCGCCGGCGCGCGCTCAACGGCGCCTTCCGCAACCTGGAGATCATGTCGCCGGAGCAGCGCCAGAAGGCCCTCGCCTCGCCCGATTACCGCAACAACTTCACCGGACAGGAAATCGATCTGCTGCGTGGCATGAGCAGCATCGGAATTAATCCGTCGCGGCAAGAACCGAATACGCCCTCGGGGCCGCCGCGCTAGTTGAACTAAGCTTCTCCTCGCCAGCTTCTACTCCCGCCGCTATAAGCCGTGCACATTGAGCATCCTGGCTCGTCACTCCTTTCGCTTACTGCTGCTTAACCCGATTGGGCAACCGCTTGTCCTCGGTGCTTCACCTGAGGAACACTCAGAAACTTACTTAAGGTAAATCAGGGGTTCCCCTCATTGTTGACTCAGTAACCGCACTCTAAGCTGCTGCTAATGAAGCAGCTCGTCGCTCTTCCCCTCGTGTGTTCTCTTGTGCTCGCGGCATGCGGAGGCGCTCCCAAGAATTTTGGCGCGAACCCTACCGCTCCGAGCGCGCAGGCCACCGCCAGTAATACGGCGCCAAGTACTGCGCCGGTCGCGGCCCCTGCCGCCGCGGCCAGCAGCACGGCGCCATCTGCACCACAGGCGTCCGGCAACTCGAATCTGCCAACTCCGCCGGCAAGCGCCGAGGTGATTGATCAGATCCAGGCGCAGGACGACGGGTGGAATTCCTGCAGCGTGTGCGCGCAGGGCACCAACGACACCACGAACTTCTGGATGGCAACACACGTGTCCACGCCTGCCATGAGCGGCAACAGCCGCGAGTTCTACGTCGGAGGTCCGCAGTGGACCAACGCGCTGTTCTGGAAAACCATGCCGGGACACGCGGGCGCCACCCACTTCCTATGGGATTTCTGGGTGTATTGGGATCCGACCTCCATGGCCAACATCTGGACCTCCGAGTTCGACTTCTGGCAGTCCGTCGGCGGCGTAGAGTTCATGGTCGGCAGCCAATGCAATTACGGCAACGGGCACTGGGACCTGTGGGACCAGAAGGACAACAAGTGGATGCCGAGTTCGGTGGGCTGCTCGCGCATGACACCTGCGGCGTGGCATCACATCCAGTGGTACGTCGAGCGAGGCAGCGACAGCTATACCTACGACACGCTGGTTGTGGACGGAACGGTCTATAACTTCAACAAAACGTATCAGCCCAGCCACGAGAACTGGCAGGATGCGGTGGGCGTGCAATGGCAGCTCGATCAGAGCGCCAACGGCGGCGACGTGCACGAGTGGATTGACAACGTGAAACTTACGATGTGGTGACTTAGTACCGAGCCGCTAGCCCCCGAGTTCTGAGCAAGTTTCGCGTTGGGGGTTTGGGATCACGGCACTCGCGACTTATGACTAATTCCAGGTCGCCAGCGACCTGCGCAGCGCCAGCGCTGTCTCGCGGATTTCATCCGCGTCGGAGGCGTCCGGCGACATCTTCAGATAATCTTCCAGATCCTCCACCGCGCCGCGCACCTGGCCCAGCTGGTAGCGCAGCACGGCGCGCTGCTTTACGTCTTCCGGGGAGCGTGGATAAATCGCCAGCACCAGGTCCACCATCTCCGCCGCCCGGCGGAAGTTCCGCGCGCTCAGGTAGATGTGTTTCAGGTTGTTGAGAATCCGGGTCAGCATCTGGCGGCGAGTGACGGTCATCAGGAACTGCGGCTGCAGCGCCAGCTGGCCGGAATAAATTTCGTCGAGACGATTCTGGCAATCGCGCTCGCTGACGATAGCGCCCACGTTGAAGGGGTCCATCAGCGTCTCGCGGCCGTCCACGTCGTAGTGCTTGAGCAGGAAGTGTCCGGGCATGCCGACGCCGAAGAGGGGGAACTCGACACGGCGCGCCACTTCCATGTAGACCAACGCGAGCGTGATGGGAATGCCGAGCTTGCGATCGAGCACGTCGTTGAGGAACGAATTGCGCGCGTCGTAGTATTCCTCGCGATTGCCGCGAAAGCCTTCCTCGTCAAAGAGCACACGATTGAGCGCGGCGATGGTCTCCGGGGCGTCGGCAGCGGCTGGAAGTAGCGCGCTCACGCGATCCGCCAATTGCTCCAGCCGGCGCTCGTATTGTTCGATATCGAGCTCGGGATATTCGGTGCGCGCAATGACCAGCGCCGCTCGGGCGAGCGGGATGCGGTCGTCCTCGACGCGTCTTCCGACAAGAGCGGTAAACGCCTCGGCAACGGAACTGGACTTGTTGCCCACGCTTCGATGGTAGCAAAAGAGAAGCTGCGGCCTACCGGGCGAGCGCGGCAGGTTATTGGTTCTCAAAACCGGCAAACGGTGGGTGCCCGGGAAGCGCCAAAGTTCCGCCCGATGGAATCGGGAAGCATACACGCGAGCCGCAGTTTGGGATAGCCGAATTCAGCCGTCCTAAGGGCTAATAAACAGCGCTCGTTTTCGTTGACGGCACCATGACCGGGTGCTACCTTCGCCGCCATTGCAGGGGAAGGGGAGGATGGTGCCATGCTCGAACTACGTCAATTAAGCGATGCTGCGGTCGAACAACAAGTAGGCGCGATCGGCCTTGAGGCCATGGATGGCTTGTACATCGACGATGTGCTCGCCATCGTAGATCGCGGAACCAGAAACCTGCCCTCGTATCTGGACCTTTACCGCAAGTCCGTCCAGCAAACATGGTCTCCATACGAATTGGATTTCTCACGCGACCGCGAAGAGTGGGAATCGTTATCGCCGCAGGCCCAACAGCGCCGCATCTGGAGCATGCGCCTGTTCTTTGACGGCGAGCAGCAGGTCGCAGGGTTGCTCGCCCCGCTGGTTTGGGCGGCGCCGACCAAGGAAATTGAAGCCTTCGTTGCCACCCAGCTCGCCGACGAGGTCCGGCATACCGTGTTCTTCGACCGCTACTGGCGCGAGGTGGTGGGCACGTCGGCAGCGACGCTAGACCAGTTGCTGGAAGAAGTGGGCATCCGCGACAGCGAGAACGCGGCCTACAACATGATTTTCCGCGATTGGCTGCCGGCGCAAGCGCAGTTGCTGGCTTCCGAACCCGACAACATCGAGGCAACGGCAAAGTTCGTAACCGTTTACCATCTCGTCGCCGAAAACGCGCTGTTCCTCACCGGCATGCGTTACCAACTGGAAGGAGCGCGACGCTGGGGCCGCACCTGGGGCTTTTACAAAGGCTTCACCGCCGCCACGCGAGATGAGTCCCGCCACGTTTTGTTTGGCGTGAAGTATCTCCAGGACCTGGTGCGCCAGGATCCTGAGCGCTTTGCCCCTATCATTGATTCGACGGTTAGGGAGTTCGCGCCGCTGATTGAAGCCGTCATGCGGGCGCCGGGAAAGGAAACCAGCTATTTCGGCGGTGAACACCTGGGGCAAGCCTGGCCGGGGTACACGCCGGAGACGTTGCGCACCGAGATGGTGGACTATGCCTACAAGGCGCTGGCCAAGCGCTTACACGCCATCGGGCTGGAAGTAGCCGTCTGAGTCGGGGTCGGCCGACTCAGCATGGCCGCGGGAATGGCCGTTGTTCTTTCCGGGCTGTTTGCCGCTGGCGGCCCAAACGGCGATCTTGCCGGAAGCAACTGCCGTCAAGGAGGTGCGGTCGTGAATGATGAGGCTGCTGCCGTCCAGTTCTGCGATTTGGCGCTTCTTGAACTCACCGAATACGCGGCTGACGCTCTCGCGAGTCGTCCCGATCATCTGGGCCACTTCCTCGTGTCGGAAGGCAAAGCGAATATGGATAGGCGTGTCGCTGTTGCTGAGCGGCCACTCCAGCAGCAGTTTGGCCAGCTTTTCTCCGACGGAGTGTCCCAAACCGAGACAACGGATTTCGTGGCAGGCGCTGCGGTAGATGCTGGTGAGTTGATGGGCGACAGCGAGGCTGACCTCGGCGTGAGCGTCCATGAAGCGCAAGAAGGTGTCCCGCTTGACGAATGCCACCTGGGTTGGGCCGACGGTTTCCGCCGTGACCTCGTATTGCGCGCCTGACAGCGTACCGGGCAGCCCCAAAACGTCGCCCGATTTGGCCATGCGCAGGATCAAGGTCTTGCCGCCGCCGGAACAGATAAACATCTTCACGCGGCCGCTGCGGATGTGGAATATTCCGCGCGGCGGCTCGCCTTCGACAAACAGCGATACTCCGCCGGGGAACCGGAGCAGACAACTCATCGCGTCCAGATCGTTGAGAATAGCGAGTGGAAGATCGGCAAACGAATAGAGGCTGGCGTCCCGCCGCTGGCGGGATGGCCGGTTGGTGGAAAGATCGCCGGACGGAGCCATGACCCCTCCCCACGGATGCATCGCAGAGAGAATGCGCCTGGCCTTCGGTAGACCAGACCGAAAATTTGATCGGGAGCGCCCCACTCTGCAACCAAGCTGGTTTCGTGTGATCGAATGTACTCCCAGTCATACCAGAATGCGAGAGAAAACCTGCTTGGCTGCGGGTGGAAACCGCCGCGTTCCTGACGACCAGAAAGCCGCTCCCCGGTACTCACTTGGTGGTGAACTGGGCCACCTGGCTCCTGCTCTCGGTACCGGTACCCTGACCTTGGCCCGAATCCACCACGAAATAATAGGTGGTGTTCGGCTTCAGATCCTTGAGGTGGACCCGATGGGTGACGTGTTCGCCACTCTTGCTCTTGGCCCAAGGAGCTTCGGCAGTCTGGTTCAGGGTTGTGGGGCTGGTGCCGTAGCGCAGGACGGTGCTGCCGCCGGTGTTGGTGGTCCAGGCAATCACCGCCCATGTGTTTCCGACACCCTCCACAACGGGACCGTGGGTGATGGCGAGTGGATGCGGATTTTGCCCGGCAGCGAGCGTAACGACACACAGCACAAATGCGATTGTGAGAATTCCACAGTGGAATCTTGAACGTAGACTCATGATGCGCCTCCATGCGGGTCCGAGGGAAAGGGCGCAGCCCCGATCGAATCCCGCGTTGTAGGTAGTTGGATGCGCGGAGTACGGCGGCCTTCTGCTCGCCGCAAGTGTCAGCGACGGTCTAAATTTCAATTGCGAGCCGAGATGCTCATCGCCGCAGGATGTTTTTGGCAATAAAGAGAACGTTGGCCGGGCGCTCGGCCAGACGCCGCATCAGGTAGGGATACCACTCGGTGCCGAACGGAATGTACACCCGCATGCGCCAGCCCTCGCGCACGATGCGCTCCTGCAAGTCGCGGCGAATGCCGAACAGCATCTGGAATTCGAAGGAATCGCGGGCGATCTTCTCCTTCTCGGCAAACAGCATGATCTGCTGGATGAGGCCCTCGTCGTGCGTGGCGATGCCGTGGTAGAGGCCGCTGCTGAGCAGGATCTTCGCCAGGTGAAGATAACTGGCGTCCACCTCTGACTTTTTCTGGAACGCGACGTCCGGCGGCTCCTTGTAAGCGCCCTTGCACAGACGGATGCGGATGCCGGCAGCGATGAGTTTGCGGACGTCGTCCTCGCCGCGCCGCATGTAGGACTGAATCACAGCGCCGGTGTGGCCGGGATAGCGCGCGTGAAGTTCGTGCACGAAGTCGAGCGTGCGCTGCGTGTAAGGCGAGCCCTCCATATCCACGCGTACGAAATTATCAATGCGGGTAGCGTGCTCGATGACGCTGCACACCAGACGCCTGGCGAGAGCTTCGTCCACGTCGAGGCCCATATGAGTGAGCTTGAGGCTGACGTTTGCCTTCAGACCACGCTCGGTAATCAGGTCGAGCAGACGGTGATAGAGCTGCGCGCTGGCCTCAGCCTCGGCGGCATTGGTGACGTTCTCGCCGAGGTTGTCCACGCTCACCGTCATGCCCTTGGAGTTGACGCCTTCGACGGCCGTTAGCAGCTCCTCGACCGTGGTGCCGGCGACGAAACGCCGTGACATTTTCTGGCCGATGGGGGAGTGTTCGGCAAAAGAACGAAGGGCGCGGCTTGTGGACAGGCCGATGAAAAGTTCCCTGAGCATAGGAGCAAACTGTCTTTTGTATCACATCGCTTGCTGCGGATAGTAGGAGGTTCGTCACGCGGCGCTGTGTAGGTGTGGAAAAGTTCCGTGTTCCGAGTTGCGAATAAAAGCAGACCCGCAAGCACGGAAACACGGAAGATCACACACTCGCAACTCGGAACTCAGAACACGGAACTCACTCGCCACGCGCTTCGAGGAATTTCTCCACCTCGAGGGCGGCCATGCAACCGGTACCGGCGGCGGTGATGGCCTGGCGATAGCGGCGGTCCTGCACGTCGCCGCAGGCATAGACCCCCGGAACGCGGGTGAAAACGTAGTCGCGAGTCACAAGATAGCCATCGGCGTCGGTGTCGAGCTGGTCGCCGAACATTCTCGTATTGGGAATGTGGCCGATGCCAAGAAACAGGGCGCTGGTTGGGAAGTCCCAGCTCTCGCCGCTCTTGACGTTCCTCAGGCGAAGTCCAGTCACTTCCTTCTTGGAGACGTCGTAAACATCCTCGACGATCGTGTTCGTGAGGAACTTGATTTTTTCGTGAGCGCGAGCGCGGTCGAGCATGATCTTGGAAGCGCGGAACTGCTCGCGCCGGTGAATGATGGTGACCTTGGTGGCGAACCGTGTCAGGAACAGCGCTTCCTCCATCGCGGAATCGCCGCCGCCGATAACGACGATTTCCTTGCCGCTGAAAAAGAAGCCGTCACAGGTGGCGCAGGAGCTGACGCCATGGCCGATGAGCGCCTGCTCATTAGCCAACCCCAGCCACCGCGCCGAGGCGCCGCTGCCTATGATCAGGGTCTCAGCCTTCAGCACCTGCTTGCCCAGGTTGAGTTCGAAAGGATAATCGCGCAGGTTGCCGGAAACGATGTCGCCGGTGAGGAACTCGGCGCCGAAGCGCTCCGCCTGCTTGCGCATATTCTCGATCAGTTCGGGACCCTGAATGCCCTCTGGGAAGCCGGGAAAGTTCTCCACCAGCGTGGTGAGCGAGAGCTGGCCACCCGGCTCGTGGCCTTGGATGAGGAGCGGCTTGAGGTTGGCGCGGGCCGCGTAAATGGCGGCGGTCAACCCGGCGCAACCCGAGCCGATGATGATGGTCTTGCGGACATTGTCCATGGATGTTTGATATGCCTCGCTGCGGATTCGATTCGCGGTCAGCGTTTTCCCATCGGTTTGATCTTTGGAGGATAATAACCGGGCCCCACGGTGAGCAGCCGCGATAACTCCTCGGGCACGATGCGCTTGGCGTCGAGCGCCACCCGATATGCGGCCATGACCCGCGACGCGGAGGCGAAGAGCGGCTCGTACGCACTCTGGTCGGCGTTGGGGCAGCGCGCCAGCACCAGCGACGTCTTGCCATAGCGCTCGATGCGGATGTGGCCGACCGGCGTATCGGCGGCGATGACGCTGGCGGGGCTGGTCCCGGAGGCGACTTCGTCCTCCAGCGAGATCTGGAGAACTTCCTTGGCCTCTCGCGAGTGGAACACGGTAGTCTCGCGGTTGGTGTTCGCGCTCACGCTGTAGCTGAACTGCACGCTGAGAAAGGGACTCTCCTTCGCGAGATCGCGATGGATGCGCACAAAGTCGGCGGCCGCTCCTTCGGCGCTGGTAGTGTGCCCGCGGGAAATCTCGTAATCGCGGGCGAAATTCGGCTTCGACGGCAGCCGCGAGAGCGCAGCAGCGATTTCCTCCTGCTCGGCCTTCGCAGGCGTGCAGACGTTCAGGATGTTCACACGCACAGGCGGCGCTTTCTGCTCTTGTTGGGCGAAGCCCAGAGCAGCACAAAAAAGCACGAACGCAGTGGTCCGCTTCAGCACGGACGAATTCTAAACCACGGGTCCCTGGTTGGAGGCTTGGGAAGGGTTCCGGCTATTCTCCGCCGGCTCGGCGGCGTGGGCGACCGACGTGATCGGCGATGCTACGCAGCAGGGTCTCGACCTCAATCGGCTTGAATAGCAAGCTGACGTGCTGGCGCTTAGCCTCTTCGGCAATTTCGCTGGTGGCATATCCGGTCAGCAGGAGGGCCGGCAAGGAGGGATAGCGCTCCCGGGCGGCACGCAGAACATCGAAGCCGCTCTGGCTCGACTCCAGCGCCAGGTCGCAGATGAGCAGGTCGAAGCCGCGTTCCTGCAGCACCTGTTTCGCCTGCCGGGCGGTGGCGACGCCAAAGACGTCGTAGCCGTGCTGGCGAAGAATCATCGTGTAGGTGAGCAGAACAGCCGGCTCGTCGTCTACTACGAGGATGGACGTCGTCACCCCCATCCGAAGAAGGATAGCACGCAACTTTGCTGAGGATTCTGAGGACGGCGGTGGAAATCGCACAGAATTTCCGGCACGCAAAACCGTGCACCCCTTAGGAAATTGTTTGCATGCCTAAGGTGCGCACCGCCACACTTATAATCGAACATTCGCAATGGCCGGCGCAGCGCAAAGATTTTTCCGACGGCAGTTCTACACCTACTGGCCGCAGATGAGCCGGGTAGCCCGCGTCGCTGCCTATTTTGCCGCCGTGGATCTGCTGCTGTTGCTGGTGTGGGGGATCATGGCGCTGGTCCGGCCCGGAGGCAGCGCCGGGATGCTGGGATGGGTGCGGTTTGTCTCGATCATCACCGCATTCCTGCTGGCATGGCTGGCGGGCCGATGGCTGCGCAAGAAAGTGATGTGGCGGCTGCGCAACCGGCTGATCGTCACCTATGTTTTTATCGGTGTCATTCCGGTACTGCTGCTGGTATGCATCGGCCTGATTGCGGCCTACCTTTTTGCCTGGCAGTTCGCCACCTACGTGGCCAGCTCCGATTTTCATGCCGAGATCACCGCGCTGGGAGCGCTGAACAATCGCTACGCGTTCGCCGTGGCAGACCGACTGAGCCGCGGCGGCCGCGGTGGGGAGCAACTGCTGCGCGAATCCCGCGGACGCGAGTCGCTCTTCCCCGACCGCGAAATCACCTGCTGGTATCGCGGGCAGGCGTTCTCGCTGCGAACCAAGGGGAGCATTGCGGCGTTGCCGCCGGGCGACGCCAAGGAGTTCCGCGGCTTTGCCATTGACGGCGGGCGGTTGCTGCTGCGCGCGGTGGACACGGTTCCGGCGGGGAACGACTCGGTAGTCCTGATCTCGAGCGTACCGCTGAATACCGAGCTTCTCGGCAGAATCGGCTCCGCGCTCGGGGAAGTCTCGGTGGAGATGTTCACCAGCGAGAGCAATCCGAATCCGCGCAAGGGCAAGGACAGGGGTGCGCGCCTGGCAGGGGGAAATGAGGCGCTGTCCATGAGCGCGCCTGAGACCGGGGAACAGACTACGGCGATTAAAGCGGGGCAGTTGCCGCCGCCGGTCAACCGTTTCGACCGCGAGATTACCGGCGGAAGCCTGCTCGAGGTGATGGATTGGCAGACGGGCAAGAACCGCACCGCGCTGCTGGCGGTGGTCACCCGTCCGTCGCTGCTTTACGACCGGCTGTTCCGAACGGTGGGACCGTCGGTGAGCTTCATCATTGGCGTTCTGGTGGTGGTGGTCGTGGTGTTCGGCATCATCGAACTGCTGGCGCTCGTTATCGGGATGCGCCTCACCCGCACCATGACACGGTCGGTGGCGGCGCTCTACCAGGCCACGCAGCACGTCAACCGAGGTGATTTCGGGCACCGAATCGAGGTTCGCAGCGACGATCAGCTGGCCGCGCTGGAGGGCTCGTTCAACTCCATGACCTCCTCTCTCGAGCGCCTGCTGCTGGAGCAGAAAGAGAAGCAGCGGCTGGAAAACGAGCTGGTGATCGCGCAGGAAGTGCAGGCCCAACTTTTCCCGCGCGCCTTGGCTGAGTTGCCAGGGCTGGAACTGCACGGCACCTGTCGGCCAGCGCGCACCGTCAGCGGCGACTACTACGATTTTCTGCCTCTCGAAACTGACAAAGTCGCGCTGGCCGTGGGCGACGTCAGCGGCAAGGGAATTTCGGCGGCGCTGCTGATGGCCACCATCAACTCCGCGGTACGCGCCTACAGCCTGGAAACAGCGTTAGCCCCGGCCATGACCGGAGCCGCTAGAGGCAGGCGTGAGCGCGGTCAGGGTTCGCTCGCATTTTCCAACGGCGATTTATCACCGTCGGCTCTCATGTCGCTGCTCAATCGCCAGCTATATCGCAGCACGCCATTAGAAAAATATGCCACCCTGTTCTTCGGCACCTATCATGCTGGCTCGCGGATGTTGAGCTACTGCAACGCTGGGCACTTGCCGCCGCTGGTCCTGAAGGAGGACGGAAGCATTCTGCGCCTCGATTGCGGCGGACTGGTGGTCGGGCTGTTCGACGATGTTCCCTTCGAAGAGGCCCAAGTGAAGCTCGCTCCCGGCGACATTTTTATCGCCTATAGCGACGGCATGACGGAGCCGGAAAACGACTTCGGAGAATTTGGCGAGTCACGTCTGCTCGAGTTGGTGCGCGAGAACCGCCACCTGCCGCTGGAGCGCATTGCGGAGCTCGCCCTGGCAGCGGTGCTGGAGTGGATTGGCGGGGCCGAGCAGCCTGACGACATGACGATTGTGCTCGCGCGCGCGAGGTAGGCTGCAGGCTACTGGCTTGCTAAAGTCGACCAGACTTCGAACGCAGAACTGTACGTTGGAGGTCAACTTGTAGCTTGTAGCCTGGTTCTATGCAGCCTGTCGCCCGGTCTTATGCGGCCCGGCGGCGGCGTTGCACGCGCTGCGGCTCACCCGTGTCCGACATCGCGGTCACGGTGGTCATGTTCAGTCCCAGGATGCGGAACCACTTTGCTTCCGGCTCGTCGCTGAAGCCCATCAGGTTCGGCATAGTCGTGGCGGCGGCCGCTAAGCCCATATCAATCTTCAAGTGCGTGGGATAACTGATCGCATCGGTAACACCGCCCTGAAAATCCGTCAGCAGCGTATTGGTGAGTTCCGCACCCGCGCACACGATGGCGGCAATCGCGGCACGCTTGCTCCTGCCCCAGAACAGCCCAGCGAGCAGGCCAAAGGTCCCGATGGTGGCGTAATCGGCAATAGCATGGGCCTTGGGCGGAATGACCTTCGGCATTTGGTTGGCGAGAGCGGCAACACCTTTCTGCAACACGGGCATGGAAATCCTCCGTTTTCACGAAAAGATGCCAGAGAAAGTGGCGCGGTTGGCGTGCGCGATTGTGGAAAACGAAAACTTCCGACACTCGCGGGTTCCGCATCGTTGCGGCTTGTTAGCCGACGGAAGCCTGTCGCTTGGAGCCGGATGCGTCGCGGGCCAGGGCACGTTTTAGGGTATGGTCCAGAGCGGCTTTGGATTTCTGGTACTCCGCTTCTGAAACTTTTCCCTGCTGGCGGTCGAGTTCTAACTGGAAAAGCTCCTCCTTCATGGCTTGCAGCAGCAGGTTGGAACCGCCGGGGAGGTGGTCCTCGGCAAGTGGTGGCGCACTAGCCTTGGAGCGCTGCGGCGCGCCGGAAGGACGGGAAACGACCCAACCGCCTCCGGCAGCCAGCAGGGCAAGCGTCACGCCCAGAATCGCCCAGCGATATTTGTGAAGGGGATCAGGGGTTCCCTCAGGCGTGCCCAGCCCGCCACCAGGCCCCTGACGTGTGGCTGTACCGCCCGGCATTCCGCCCCCGGATTGCGCCTCCTGCTGCTCGCCCTGGCTGTCGGCAATCGTTCCTTTTCCGGAGACGCGGAAGCTCAGATCCTTGTCGGCGGTGACGTTGGTCGCGACTTCCAGCGTGTTTTGTCCGCTCTCGTCCTGGACGGGCGAAAAGACGCCGCTCGACTTGGCTCCGAACTCCATGGATTTCGGCAGCATGATGGCGAAGTGCTCGAGCTTGCCGGTAATCCTCGGCTTCAACGTGGCTTCGCCCGAATACGGCAGGTGATATGCCACCTGGAATCGCGTTTCCCCGGGCCGCAGCGGAAACACGAAATAGTACCGGCCCTTTTGCTTGTCGTCGGGAACCGGCGCGGTGTTCACCGGCATGCCACCCGGCCCCTGCGCGGCCGACTGGTCCACCTGCGCGCCTTCCGGCAGATAAATTTCCCACGTCCGGTCCGCCATAAGCGCGCGTGGCGGATTGGAATCGTTCTTCACGGAAATCAGTTCGATTACCTGCAAGTTGGTCTGATCGGCTTGGACGCGCACCACGCGCAAGCTCTCCGCAATTCCGTCCAGCTTCTTGGCCGAGTCGTAGACCTTGATTTCAGTGGCCGTTGTGCCCGGACGAATGGGACCACCGGCCGGAAAATAATTCACGCCTTGGTGGTTCACACGGACCAGATGCGGCCCGCCGGAGTCGGTGATGTCGAAGCGGAAGCGGCCCTGCGCATCGGTCTTGGCGCGACCGGACTCCTGCATGCCCTGCGAGAGCGTGATCAAAACAACGTCGTCGCCGGCGGAGGGCTTCCCGTTGGTAGCGTTGGTGACCGTCCCCGCCAGAGTCTCGGCGGAAACGAGAGCTGCGGAAGCAACCATGAGCGTCGCAATGGCCATTTTCGCGTAGCGATGAAAGCAAGTCCCTGGCCGCAGCTGCGCTCCGCCTCGGGGTGACTCCGCTTTGAGGGAAAATCTCAAGCTCGAACTCCTTGCGGTGTAGTGGCGCCGCTTTGCTTCTCCAGCGCTTCGATTTCGGCCAGCAGGGCGGCGGCCTCGTCTTCCAGCGACGCGCGCATCGGCTGGTAATCTGCGGCGGGCATTTTTCCCGCCTTATACTCGAAATTCAGGTCGCGCAGATTTTCGTACACCGCTTCCTTGCGCTCGCACAGAAATGCCAGCCGCGTTTTCTCCGGCGCCGCGTCGACTTCCCCGGGAAGCGTGAAAATATAGAAAAAAAGCGCGGCGGTGAGCAGCACGCAGGCGGCAATCATGGCCGTCATAATTCGGTCTCCTCGTGCACGCGGCGGCGGAAATCGTCCAGAACCACGGGATCAACCGTGCTTGCAGCAGGCGCCGGCGCGGTGCGGCGCGCGTTCCACACGCGCACAATGCTGACCACCACCAGCAGACCCGCAGTCAGGGCAACGAAGGGCATGATCCACGCCACGCGATTGAATCCGGTAGTTGTGGGCGCCGCCAGAACCGTAGGACCGTATTTCTGCACGAACGCCTGCATGACCAGGTCGTCGCTGTCGCCACGCTCGATGCCCGCCATGAGTTCGTTGCGCATTTTGTCGGAGTAGGTACAGCCGACGTGATTGCATTCCAGCAGGATCTGCCCGCAGCCGCAGCGGCACATGAGCTTGTGGCCGATCTTGTCGAAGCGCCCGGTCGCGTCGTCTCCGGCGCCGGCGAAAAGTACGACGATGATCGCCAAGGCGAGCAGCGCAGCTACTCGGCGAATCGCATCCGCCCAACGCCTGGAGCCTGCAGCCCGAAGCCTGTTCATTGTCCCGCTCCCACCGGCTGCTCTGCCGCGGCCGGTACGTGCGCGGAAACGGTAACGCGCGCCGGCGCCGCGTTTGGCACCAGGGCGATGCCGGTACCGGCAATGACGATCAGTACACCGATCCAGATCCACAGCACCAGCGGGTTCAAGTGCGCCCTGATGATCGGCCGGCCGGTATCTTCGTTGAGGCCGCTGTAAACCAGGTACAAATCTTCGCGGATGGTGGAGCGGTTGGCCACGATGGTTGCCGTCTGCTCGCTGGCTTTGTAAAAGCGGCGCTCGGGGAACATGGTGGCGACCGGCGTGCCGTTCTTCGTCACGTCCACGATCGCCCACTGGCTGCGGTAATTCGGGTTGTCGTCTTCGGTGAAGGAGCGGCAAGTCAGCGTGTACGGGCCGATGGACATGCGGTCGCCATTGCCAAGTTCCTTCTCGATGTCGCGATTGAAGGCCGAACCGGCGAACCCGATCATGATCACGATGACACCGAAGTGCACGATGTAGCCGCCGTAGCGCCGCGTGTTGCGCCGCGTAAGCTGCAACATTCCCGCTGCGAGGTTCGAGCCGGTGTGACGGGAAATCACCCGGCCGCCACGAATGAATTCGGAAATCACGGTAGCAGCCACCAGCACCGCCAGCATGATGGTCATCAGCGAATAGAAATACGATTGTTCCTGCCAGGGGCGAATGCCGAAGGGCGGCCCCCACGAGGCGGGCGTCGCAACCAGCAGAACCACGACTCCCACCGCGATCAATGTCGGAATGAGGAAGTTGCGCTTCAAGCTTTCGACAGAAGTCTTTCGCCAGGCCAGCAGCGGCCCTACGGCGGTCAGCAGCAGCAATAGCAGCGCCACCGGGATATTTACGCGATTGAAAAATGGTGGCCCGACGGTGATCTTATGCCCTTGCACCCACTCGCTCAGGATCGGGAACAGCGTGCCCCAAAGCACGGTAAAGCAGGCCACGAGCAGAATGAGGTTGTTAAACAGGAAGCTGGATTCGCGCGAAACCAGCGATTCCAGCCGGTGCTCGCTTTGCAGATGCGAGCGGTTCTTGACGAAGAAGAACACGCAGGTGGCGAACGCCAGCGCGAGGAAAGCGACGAACCAGTTACCGATCGACGATTGCGCGAATGCATGTACCGAACTCACCACGCCGCTGCGCGTCAGGAACGTGCCGAAGATCGAGAGCAGGAACGTGCAGAAGATCAGCCACATGTTCCACATCTTCAGCATGCCGCGTTTTTCCTGCATCATCACCGAATGCAGGAAGGCCGTGCCGGTCAGCCAGGGCAGTAGCGAGGCATTCTCCACCGGGTCCCAGCCCCAGTACCCACCCCAGCCAAGCACCGAGTATGCCCAATGCGCTCCCAGGAAGATGCCGCACGTCAGGAATCCCCACGTCACCATGGTCCAGCGGCGGGTGATGTGGATCCACTTCTCGCCGGGATATTTCATGATCAGCGCGGCCAGTGCGAAGGCAAACGGCACGGTGAAGCCCACATAGCCGAGGTAAAGCATCGGCGGGTGAATCACCATCTCGGGATACTGGAGCAGCGGGTTGAGGCCATTGCCATCCGGCGGGATGGCGCCCGCGGTCAGCGCGAAAGGCGGCGCCGCGAAATTCACCAGCAACAAGAAGAAGACTTGCACGGCGGCGATGATCACCGACGCGTAGGCCACCAGGCGTGTGTCCACTTTGTGGCGCATGCGCAGCACCAAGCCATAGGTGGCGAGCAACAACGACCAGAACAGCAATGAGCCTTCCTGGCCGGACCACAGCGCGGCGAATTTGTACGCCGGTCCGAGATCGCGATTGGAGTGGTGCAGGATGTAGGCGATCGAGAAATCGTTCTGGAAGGTGGCGATCACCAGAACGGCAGCGGCGATGGTTACCGCCGCCCAGGCAGCGATGCCGGCGCGGCGCGCCGTTTCCGCCAGTCGCTCGGCGCCGGGGCCTTTGCGGGCCAACGCGATGGCACCCGCGGCGAAGCAATAAATGCTCAGGCTGAGGGCCAGGACCAGCGAAAAACTTCCAAGTAAGGGCATCAGGTAGGGATCACCACCACTAGCCTATTTTTTCAGAAACCCGCACCGGGAGCAACTTGCCAGGGACTGAATCACGTGAAATACACGCCGGCGTCCCGCCATTGAGCAGGGATCGGCGCAGTCACCTCGTGATCGGAGTGGAACTTGGACCCGGCGCCAGCAGTGGCGGCCCCTTTTATGCCGTGCGCTGCCGTTGCTGCGACAGAATTTCGGTTTCGGCCTGAAGCCAGTCGTCCTGCGAGAATCCGTCTTGGCGTCCGCGCTTCTCATACAGTTCATAGGCCCGGGCACGGATGGCGGCTTCAAGATTGAGGTTGGCGTGGCCGTTCTTCTTCTCGGTCGGGACCGAAGTCGCCGGCTTGGCAGGGGCTTCATGACTAATGGTACTCACGCGCTTTGTTCTTGACGTTGCCATGTTCTGAGTAACTCCTGGAAAGAATTAGATCGTATGAAGGGACGCCGCTCAGCGGCGTGACCATGATCGATGAATGTCCTATCAATATAACCTGTTCTGCTGTGGATAGACGGGCCCGGCAGAAAAAAAATCAGCAACAACTTATCTTTGCATAGAGGGGATTTTCCGCCGTTCCGTTGTCTCGCACAAGACCACGGGTGCGCCGTTTCGCGCCAGTATCGCCATCGTTAATGGAAGTCGTGAGAGCGGGTTTCCGCCTGCGTGACCGCCAGCGGCAGCACTTTATGCGCTTTGACGGAGATGACATTGTCCAAGTTCTGGAGCACGCCTTCAACCAGGAGAAACTTCTCCGCCACTAGCAGCAGGCGGTTTTGCTCGAACAGGTCAGGAGTAATGATGGCATTGGCAATTCCGGTTTCGTCTTCCAGGCTGAGGAACACGAAGCCGCTTGCCGTGCCGGGACGCTGGCGCGCAATCACGCAGCCCGCTGCCTTGACGAATTTTCCATTCGGAGTTCTTTCCAGTTCGGCAGCCGTGCGGATGCCCTGCGCCTGGAGTTCTGCCCGCCGATAAGCCATGGGATGCGGCCCTACTGTCAGGCCCATACCGCGGAAGTCTGCAACCAGGCGTTCTTCGCGACTCATAGCATCGAGCGGCGAAGGCGCGTCCGGTTCGGGGATCTGCTCCAGCAATGAACCCCCTAAACGAGCAACATCGGCTTGCCTGGAGCCTCCCCGGGCGGCAGCGCTGACCTGCCAGAGCGCGTCTCTACGATGGAAAGCGGGTTTCGCGTTTCGAGTTTCACGTTTCGCGTTGTCTCGAGCGCATTCACGTGAAGCCTGGAACGTGAAACGTGAAAGGTCTTCGTCATGTGCAACATTGCAACCGATGCTATTCAACGCTCCAATTGCCGCGAGCGTTTCTAGTTCCGCGCGCCGCAGTTCCGGCACGCGTTGCGCCAGGTCGGAGATGGACGGAAACGGCCGCTTCTCGCGCTCGCGCACTAGGGCATACGCCGCGTCCTCGCGCAGGCCGCGGACGTAGCGCAGGCCTAAACGGACCGCGAGTTCCGAGTTCCAAGTTCTGAGTTCCGAGTGATGATGCTGTGCGGAAGTACTCGGAACACGGAACTCGGAATTCGGAATTTCTTCCAACGTACACAGCCAGTCGGAGCGCATTGCATCCACCGGCAGCAGCTTCAGCCCGTGACGTTGCGCATCTTTCACCACGGTTGAGGGGTGGTAAAACCCCATGGGCTGGTTGTTGAGCAGCGCCGCAGTGAATGCCGCCAGGTAATGGGTCTTCAAATACGCGCTGGCGTACGCCAGCAGCGCGAAGCTGGCGGCGTGCGACTCGGGAAAGCCGTAGAGCGCAAAGCTGGTGATGGACTGCACGATCATCTCCTGCGCGTCTCCCCCGATGCCGTTGTGCTCCATGCCGGCGCGCAGCTTGATTTCGATGTCGCGCATGCGTTTTTCCGAGCGCTTGAAGCCCATGGCGCGGCGCAGTTCCTCGGCCTCGCCGCCGGTGAATCCGGCGGTGATCATGGCCATACGCAGCAATTGCTCCTGAAACAGCGGCACGCCCAGGGTTCGCGACAGCACCGGCTCGAGCGATGGATGCGGATATTCCACCGGCTCGCGCCCCTGCCGCCGCTTCAGGAACGGGTTCACCATCTTGCCGACGATCGGCCCCGGGCGAATGATCGCCACCTGCACCACGATGTCGTAAAAATGTTTCGGTTGCAGCCGCGGCAGGCACGACATCTGTGCCCGGCTTTCGATCTGGAACATGCCGACGGTGTCTGCCTTCTGCAACGCGGCGTACACCGCGGGATCATCGGGCGGCAGGTGCGCCAGGCTTACTTCCTCGCCCTGCTGGTCGCGGATCAGCTTCAATGAGTCCTCCAGCACCGCCATCATGCCCAGGCCGAGCAGGTCCACCTTGATGATGCCCATGTCGGCGCAGTCTTCTTTGTCCCACTGCACCACCACGCGGCCGGGCATGGACGCCGGCTCCAGCGGGACGACAGAATCCAGTTGTCCCTGGCAAATGACCATGCCTCCCGAGTGCTGTCCTAGATGGCGCGGCAGATCCTGCACCGCCAGGCAGAGCTCGAGAAATTTCCGCATGCGCGGATGGCGCAGGTCGAAGCCGGCGTAGCGAAATTGTTTTTCCAGCGTATCGTCAGGGTCCTTATATTCCCAGGTGCCGACCAGCGAGGAGAGCCGATCGGTGGTGTCGCTGTCAAAACCGAGGGCCTTTCCCATCTCGCGCGCGGCCAGGCGCCCGCGATACGTGATGACGTTGGCGGTCATGGCGGCGCCGCGTTCGCCATAGCGCTGGTAAACGTATTGAATGGCGCGCTCGCGTTGGTCCCCCGAGGGGAGATCGAGATCAATGTCCGGCCATTCGCCGCGTTCTTCGCTGAGGAAGCGCTCGAACAGCAGGTCCATGCCGACCGGGTCCACCGCAGTGATGCCGAGCGAATAGCAAACCGCGCTGTTAGCGGCCGAACCGCGTCCCTGCACCAGGATGCTCTGTTCGCGGCAGAAGCGCACGATGTCCCACACGATCAGGAAGTAACCTTCGAGCTGGAGTTTCTCGATCAGCGACAGCTCGCGTTCGATTTGGCGACGCGCGCGCGCCCGCAAATCGCGCGCCGCATGCCCGTAGCGCTCTTGGAATCCTTCCGCGGTGCGCTGGCGCAGGAACGACATCATGGTTTCGCCCTCCGGCACCGGATATTTGGGGAATTCGTAGCCCAGGTCGGCGAGCGTAAACTGCAGGCGCGAAGAAATCTCACCGGTATTCGCGATCGCTTCCGGAAAGTCGGCGAACAGCTTCTGCATTTCCGCCGGCGACTTCAGGTGACGCTCGCTGTTGCGCGCCAGCAGACGTCCTGCGGTGGCCAGCGTGCGGTGCTCGCGCATGCAGGTGAAGACGTCGAGGATCTGCCGCTCCTCCGGCTTGGCGTAGCGTGCGCCGTTAGTCGCGGCCAGCGGCAAGCCGAGTGAGCGCGCGACCTCAATGGCCGCCTGGTTGCGTGCTTCCTCGTCGCGCAGGTAATGGCGCTGCAGCTCGACGTAAACATTTTCGCGGCCGAAGATGCGGATAAGGCGCTCGGCCTCGCGCTTCCCTTCCGCGATGCCGCCACGACGCAATCCATCAGCGAGTGGGCCGTTCTCGCCGCCGGTCAGGCAGATCAAACCGCTTGCATACTCTTGCAGATCGGCCTCGTGGGCGGCAATCACCTCCGGCGGCGCGTCTTTCGGGCCGCGCGCTTTCATGCGCGTGATCAACTGGCACAGATTTCGATATCCGGTGCGGGAAATGACGAGGAGGGGCAGCGTACACGTTTCACGTTTCCCGTTTCGCGTTTCGCGTTCTGCACGCGAAGGTACGTGAAACGTGAAACTCGAAACGTGAAACTTCGCTGTGATTTCCGCCCCGATGTGCGCCTTCATGCCTGCCTTCTTCATCGCCAGATGAAATCGGGGCTCGCCGTACACGCCGTCGCGGTCCAGCAGCGCCATGGCGGGCATGCCATGCGCCGCGCAGACCTCCGCCATCTCCTCGGGGAGGCTGGCGCCCTCAAGAAAGCTGAACGCGGACGCGGCATGAAGCTCAACGTACATCGGGTGATCGGCTCATCAGGTGATCGGGTGATCTGTGAATGTTTGCGATCACCTGAGGGCCCGATTCCTCAGTCATAACTTCCCTCCACAAACCATTTCCCTGCGATCTCATCGCGAAACACGCGATACACCGCCACCCCCTCCTCATTCTGCACCGCGATGTCCCATTCCGCGCGCGACCATACCTGCTCGGTCCACCATTCACCGGAAGAGCGCCATGGGCCCGCGCACCAGACGATGCTGCCGCGCCACGCCGGACGATCCGGACAGGCGAAGTGCGCGGGGCGCGCGTCACGCAGAGTAATGGTTACCACCAATGGCGGACGAAAGACGCGCAGCGCGGTGACGGAGTGGCGCGGGTCTTCGACCCGCGTACCCGGCTCGGAGACCCGGGCCACACGCTTCGCACTACGGGCCACTGCACCCGCCCCACTGAACGGCTGCATGCGAAACGCATCCCGCCGGTGTGTATCCAGGATTTCGGGAGAACCCACGCGCGGCTCCGAAATGCATTTCTGATTGTCGCTGAACGATTGTTGATTCCGCGAAGAGTCGCCTGGAAATCGGCAATTCTTTTCGTCAGGGGGTACTACGACCTTATTGATTCTTGCAATGGTCAACTCCAGCCGCTCCGGGTCGGGCGCCGCGGGAACGAACAGCCCGTCCTGGGCCCGCCGCGGTTCGGCAGGTTCGGCGGCCACCCAGATCTTGGTCACCGGCGCCTGTGGCGGGTTGGCCTGCAAATCCAGTTGGATGAGCTTGAGAAAGACCTTGGCATCAAGCATCGGAACTGGCAGGCGGAGCGTGCGCGTAAAAACTGCGGAATTGCCGAATTGTGGAATTGCCGAATTGTTTGTGGCGTCATTTTCTTCAATTCCGCAGTTCGACAATTCAGCAATCTGGCAAGCCTCCGTGATTTCCAATACAAATTTGAGCCTGATCTCATTCGTCGCCAGCGCGCGCGCCGCCAGCCGCGCGCACAACTGCTCCAGCATGCGGTTCAGCAGGAACGATAGCGGCTCCAGCAGGTCCACCGGGTACTCCAGTTCCATGGCCTCTTCAAAGCGCAGCGGCGGCTCGGCCACCACCAGCGGACGCGGGGTCGCGCCCCGCGCCAGCTTCTGCAAGCGCAATCCCTCCTGGCCCAGCCGCTCGCTCAGCGCGACCTCGGGAAGCGCCGCCAGCGCGCGTAAGTTGCGCACGCCCCAACGCTCCAGCGTGTCGAGTAGTTCCAGTGATTGTGTGGCAGAGGCGCCCTCGCCTGTCTGGGACTCAGCACACGCGGGGGCGCGTGCGCCACACAGAACATCCACCGCCAGCTCTCCCAGCCGCTCCGCTTCTTTGCCCGGGGGAATCACTGTGACGCCGGGGAAGCCGCGCGCTGCCAGCATGGCCGTGTCCGCATTGGAGGCCACGGCGACATTGGCCTCCAGGCCAAGTTCCGAGCAGCGCCGGGCGATGTCGCGCGCGAGCTTGGCCGGCGGCCCGAAGATTCGTTCCAGGCCGCCCACATCCAACAGCACTGTGTCCGCTGCCGTATCTTCCACGCGCGGCGAAAATCCGCAGGCACAGTCCAGCAGCGCTGCGTGCGCCGCCGCCTCCCGCTCCGACGAGCGCTCGCGTGCGCTCAGCCGCTCTTCCGCCTGCAATTTCGTCATGCCGGGTTCGACACCAGCATCCGCCGCTTTTTCGTTCACCGCGACGACGTGCACCAGCGGGGGCATGCCTTCGATCACGGCGACTGCGTGTTCGCGCAACGGCGGCTCGGCGCGCACGATCGCCTCCACGGGAAAATCCGGAATGTAAATCGCAGCAAACATAGGCTGCAGGCTCCAGGCTCCAGAAAAACTATCCAGCCCAGGCAGTTCTGCTTTTCCACACTGCCGTTGAACGTGCCGGTTTTTTCCCTTGTGCGGCCGAGCGCACGACTTCCGCCGTAATACGCAAGCCGCCCAAAACCTTTGCGTGCGCCGGCTGGTTTTCCTGAAGCCCGCAGCCTGCAGCCTGCAGCCTGGCTGAAAACTGAGAGCTGATAGCTGAGAGCTTCAGCACTACCGAAGCGCATGTTTTCGCGTACGGTTCCTGCTCCAGCATGGCCAGCACCGCCGGCGTGTGCTCCACCGCGCGGCGGAAGCGGAACCACGAGGTCAGCGGGATTCGCCGCGCAGCAGCCGCCGGAATGTCTGCCAGATCCACCACCACCAGCCCGAATCCGCCGCCTTGTAAAAGAAGATCTGTCGCCTTCAGGGCTTGCTCCACAGAGTCGATGGCCGACGGCCGATGGCCTAGGGCCGCGTTTTTTCCGATAATTGCCATCGACCTTCTACCTTCGACCACCGACTTTTTCGAGCACCGTATCCAAAGCACTCGGCGAAGGTCCACGCCCGCGGCTGCCGCCGACTGCGGATCGAAGCTGTCGCTGGCGTCCACCAGCGCACAGAATTCATGGTTGCGCGTCATGGCCGACATCAGCGCCAGCAGGACGCTGCTGCGGCCCGACGATGCCGGCCCGCAGATTTCGCTCAACGCGCCGCGCGGCAGGCCTCCGGTGAGCGCGTCCAGCTCCTCAATCCCAGTGAGCACCACCGCGGGCTGGGGCCGGTCTTCAAGAGACGACGCAGGAACGATTCGTGGGAGATGCAATGCGCTTTCATGCCCACGAGAAACGTGAAACGAGAAACGTGAAACTTCTTCCAAAGAGACGGGTACGCGGGCAGCGCTCATGATGACCTCGGGAATGGGCGGGAAGGGCGAAAGCTGGGCGGCCGCTTCGGGCAAGCGAGGCGGAGCTGCTTTCGCTTTTTATTCGCCTACTGGATGGATTCTGCTACCGCCGGGAAAGGTTGTCAAGTGTGGCCAAAAGCCGCTCTGGATGCGGCTCTTTACCGGTCAAGCCGCAATCGCGCGCCCGGCCGGCTTCACTGCGTATTGTACTTTGCCGCTGTAGGCGTCCACGGCGGCATCGCGCAGTGCGATATCCAGCCGCGCCATGGATTCGCGCGCCAGGCGGTCCGATTCCGCATCTCCGGAGCGCTGCACCGCCAGGCAAAGTGGAAACACCGCATTCCGCACGTTATGGTTCAGCTCGGCCATGCTGGCGGCCCGCTCCACCGCGAAGCGATAATACCGCTCCTCATACCGCAACTGGATGGCCAGCGCAATCACCACCGCGATCAGCGCGGTAATGGTGTTGGCAATCAGCTCGTGCACGATCGCGGTGCGGTCATGTGGCAGCAGCGCCACATCCACGGAAATCCCCGCGATGAACACCACGAGGCCACCGAGCAGGGACACCCCAACTTGAGTCACTCGCTTGTTCACCAGATCACCTCGCCAGTGCCACTGAATTGAGATGCAGAAGCACTGCCCGAGCGTGCACCGCCAATTTCGCCCTGCTGACGCTCATCCCCTCTTCTTGCTACAATCTAAAGGCAAGCCCACCCGCGATGCGCGCGGTTGGCGCGCCCGTGGCGCTATCGTCTAGGGGTTAGGACGGAAGATTCTCAATCTTCAAACCCGGGTTCGATTCCCGGTAGCGCTACCAACACTTTCTACTAACGCCCAATTTATCTATCGGTGACGCTAGCTCCCCCGCCTTAAAATGCTATTCCAAAGACCGCGCCCATCGCCATGTAACTAAGGGCGACCGAAGTAACTCAATACATCCAGCCGATATCTCAGGGGGGATCCGATGAAGAACGTTGCTGCGGCGGCAATGCTTTTGATGGTGGCTGCTCTGTGCTCTTGCAAGGTCAGCCAGCCGGGCTCGGTCGAGCAGAAGGTGATGACCGAGTTGAAGCAAAAGATCACCATCGGCGGCAAGGATGATAAAAATCCCTTCCCCGATACCCAAGCCAATATTGAAGAGGGCAAGGGACACTTCGGCCATCACTGCCAGATTTGTCACGGACTCGATGGCCAGAACACGGGCGTGCCTTTCGCCCAGCAGATGTCTCCGCCGGTCGCCGACCTGAAATCCAAGGCGGTGCAAGACTTCACCGATGGCCAGTTGCACTGGATCCTGGTGAACGGAATCAACCCTTCGGGCATGCCGTCGTGGAAGGGCATTTTGGAAGACGACGAGATGTGGAAGATCGTTCGCTACATGCGCCATCTGCCGCAAAAGGGCAGCTTGGGCATTCCCGACGTGTTCAAGGAAGAAGAGGAGCAGCACAAGGAGATGGAGTCGGGACAGGGCAAGGAGCACCAGCATTCACCTGGCACTCACCAGCATCAGCATCAGCACTGAAAGGCTTTTCCGGGCTCACCCGTAGGGGCCCCCCTACCTCAGGGCGCTAGAATGAGGCGATGACTCGCAGTCCCTCGATCCGCGAAATTGTGGACGCGCTCGACTGGGTGCGGCGCGAGGTGATGCGCCGCGGTTCGCCCGACTTCATTCGCCAGCGCGAGCTCGAAAAGCGCGTGCACGAGCTCTGCCGGGAACTCATGCACGGGAAGCGCCCGCGCGCCCATCCTCTGAAGTAGCTACTCCAGCGCCATCACCAGGTACTGCTCCAGCTTGCCATCCGGCATGGTGAAGGTGGTCACGGCCAGCGTGTGCTGTGGAAACTTCACTTGGAAGCGGCGATAGACCATGCCTCCACGCAGGCTCTGCGCCGTCTGCTTGAACTCCTGCGGCGTCCCCAACGGGCCCAGGCTGCCGGCGAAGTCTCGCAGCGCCTGCTCGGAAAAATAGCTGTTGGCGTTGGAAGTGAACAGCGCGCGCTCAATGGTTCCGTGCTGGAACCCCTCGAAAATCCGGCGCGCCTGCTGGGTGGCAGCCATGTCTTCCGGCGGGGCGAACAGCGCCTGCGCGATGGCTCGGGCGATGGCGCCAGAAGCGCTGGCGGCGTCCTGGTTGGTCAGCACCACTACCGCCGCGGCGTCATCGGGGTACACATCGTTGGCGGCGGTGAAGCCGGAGACCTCGCCGGTGTGAGAAACGCGGCGGTGCCCCGCCTCCTGCGAGACATACACTCCCAGCCCGTATCCAGTCCCCAAGCCGTTCTTCAGCATCGTCTCAGTTTCCATCTGGCGGTACGACGCCGGCTTCAGCACGCGCTGCTCAATCATCGCGATGTCCCACTTCGCCAGGTCCTGCGCCTCCATCGCCAATTCGCCGGCGGCGAACAGCCAGCCCTTGCCCTCTTTGGGCGCCGGACGCAGCGGCCCGAGCGCGTAACGCATGTAGCCGGTGGGATCGCTGCTCGTTAGCCGCCCCTGGTCAATGTTGGCGACGCTTTGCATTTCGAGCGGCGCGAAAACCTTCGACTTCAGCATGTCGAACAGCGGCATACCGCCGGCCTTTTGCGCGATCAGCCCGGCAATAACGTAATTCGTGTTGCTGTACTGCCACTTCGTGCCCGGGTCGAAGTCCAGCGGCTTGCGCGCAAACAGGTCAAGGATCTTCTCCGCCGTCACCGGCTCCAGCATCATGGGCATGACGTAATCCTGCGGCCAGTAATCCTGATAACCGGAGGTGTGCGAGAGCAGTTGCCGGATGGTGACTTCGTTGGCCCGAGTCAGGTTAGGAAGCCAGCGCGCAACCGGATCGTCCAGCGAGAGCTTGCCCTGCTCGGCCAGCATCAGAATCGCGGCCGCCGTGAACTGCTTGGTGATCGAGCCGACGCTGTAACGCATTCTGGGCGCCGCTGGTGTTCGCGGATCAAGCTTCGCCTCGCCATAGGCATGGACATACGCGATGTGGCCGTCCTTCACCACGGCGACCGAAGCGCTCGGCACCCCGGTTTTGGCAAGCGTCTCGGTGGCCACGCGATCAATCTTGTCTGCCATTTCGCGCGGCAGCACCTGCGTCGCTGAGAACGTGCTCGCAGCAACAAGAAGGGTGAACACCGCCATGCTTTTGCTCTTCATGCATGCTCCCGGTCGAACAAACGCGCGAGTGTAACACGGAGATTTCCATCGTTCGTGATACGCTGACGGCACTTTAGGCCATGCGTTCCTCGACTGCCGACATCCAATTCACTCCTCTGCGCGCGACGGCTGCGCCTGTAAACCAGCGCCCATGGCTGCGCTCCCCGGAGCTGTGGCTGGTCGTGCTCGCCTTCGCCGTCCGCATCGGATTCATGCTCGGCGCGCGCACGTACTTGTTCGATCCCAAGCTTGGGGACGACTTCACCTACGTCAATGAGATGACCAACATCTCGCGCGCCATCGCCACGGGACACGGCTACACATCGCCGTTTGCTCCTTTCACCGGCCCCACCACCTGGTGTACGCCGGTGTACACGTACCTGATCGCCACCGTTTTCTACCTCTTCGGCGTATTCAGCACGACATCGGCGATCGTCATCCTGACGCTGCAAAGCCTGATGTCGGCCTTCACCTGCATTCCGATTCACCGCATCGGCGACTACACGGCCGGACGCCGTACCGGCCTGGCCGCGGCGCTTGCCTGGGCCATCTTCCCGTGGTTCAGCAAGTGGGCGGTGTCGTGGGTCTGGGAAGTCAGTGCCAGCGCGCTGCTGGCCGCGCTGCTGTTCTGGTACGCGCTGCGCCTCGCCCGGCCGGCGTCGCGCAAGCTTTGGATCGGCTATGGGCTGCTCTGGGCGGTCGCGCTGTTGACGAACCCGGCGCTGGCGACGCTGCTGCCGCCGGCGCTGCTGTGGTGCGCGTGGGAATTGCGGAAGCAACGTTGCCGGTGGTTCACCTCGGCCGCGGTAGCGGTGCTGGTTTGCTTCCTGACCATCGCGCCCTGGCTGGTGCGCAACCGCATCGTCTTCGGACAATGGGTGTTCCTGCGCAGCACCTTCGGCATCGAGTTTTCACTCGGCAATTATGAACTGGCGAATGGCCACGGCTGGGGCGGGCCGCACCCCACCCTCAGCCGGCTCGAATTGGACCGCTACATCCGCATGGGCGAGCCCGCATACAACCACTGGAAGCTGCAGCAAACCATGCAGTGGGTACGCGCCAATCCTGCCAAGTTCCTGATGCTGACCGCGCGGCGCGTGAAATATTTCTGGGATGGCAGCGCGCTGCTGTACCGCCCCGCCATGCACGCCTACTGGATGCCGTGGAGCTTTCTCGCCTTCGACCTCTTGTTGCTCCCAGCGCTTCTGGTCGCCCACCGCCGCCGCCTGCATGCCTGGCCGATGTTGTTCGGCTGCCTGCTGCTCTATCCGCTGCCTTACTACATCGTGTTCAGCCAGGCGCGCTATCGCCATGTGCTCGAGCCCATCATGCTGGTGCTGGTCTGTTTCGCCGCCGGCGAGGTGATCCACCGGATCCGCGCCCTAAACACATCCGGATGTGACGCGAGTCACACACATGCATGACAACTGACCTATCGGTTCGCGGCCCCCGCTGCTACTCTCTGCTTACAACTGAACGCGTGCGCGTCGTTGCCATCCTCACCCCACATCATCACGGCGCGCACGCCTAATTTTTTGCCCGTCAATGCGGCGTTGTATCGCTCGTCTTCTTTTTCTTCTTGCCCTTCGTCCTCGACTGGTTGGCGTCACCATTCTGCGGCGGATTCGCCGGCGCCGGCGGCGGAGATGGCGCGATATTGCGCGGGTCGCCGGAGCCAGGACTTGGCGCCCCTTCGGTCCTGCCGTTCACGTGCTCCCCGGTGCCCGGCCCGACTGGGCCGGTCGTGGTGGTGTCCGCTCCTGGGGCCCCGTAAGGCGCAGTCTCGATAGCATGCGCTGGCTGCCCTGCTGAAGGCGCACCTGCTGCCGGCGCGGCGGCGGGCAGATTGTTCGCGCAATTGTCGGCGACTACTTCCATACGTTCCACTTGCAGCCGCGGCATGCTTTGGGTCCCTTCAGCGCCGGGAGGCGGCATCTGCCTGGCAACAACCCGCACTTCCCGGCCATCCTTGCCTGCCATACCGCGTTCGTCGCCCATCAGAATGAAAGGTTGGCCGAGGTCTTTCTGTACCAGCGTGAGGAGCCCGCGGTCGGAGCTCACGCATCCGGTGAGCGTCATCGGCCCGGTCGGTGTGTTCTCAACTCCGTGCTGCGCTGCCTGTCTCGGCTGCATGCCGGCGACGGCACGGCCATTCTGCGGCTGCGCCCATCCTGCCGAGGCCACCAGCGCCACGATCGCCAACCAACACTTTCCTAATACCTGCCATCCATGCCTCCGATGTCCTGACAGATATGAATCTCGAGGCCCGGCCGGGTTTGCCCGCGACTGTGAAGATGAATTTCCATCGCCATCGCGCTACACTGGCGGTTAGAGTTCCCGTTCGACTCCCACCCATTTCCCGCGACAGCAGCCATTCCGCCGCCGCGAACAGGAGGTCGGCGTGTCCGACAGAAAATACCGCCAGCCCGGGTACCAGGACCGCGGCGACAGCAAGCCAAAGCCGGGCGGGCTGCCTTCGTCGTTCACCAAGAAAGAGCAAACCTTCGGCCCGCGAGCGATTGCCATGCCGGGAACGCGAACGGTTTCGCGCTGCACGCAGTGCGGCGCGGTGCTGACCATGATCACCGAGCCCGTCGGGCAATGCCCGAAGTGCGGCTTCGAGCTGCACTCCTGCAAGCAGTGCACGCACTTCGATCCGGCCAGCAGGTTCGAATGCCGTCAGCCGATTCAGGAGCGCGTAGCGCGCAAGGACATCCGCAATACCTGCACGGTTTACGAGCTGCGCACCACGGTGGAAAAGGAGACGTCGGCCGCAGGCATGACCGCCAGCGACGCGCGCAAGGCATTCGACAATTTGTTCAAGAAGTAGGGCCGGCCACGGAAGAACACAGATGCAAACTTGATCTGGGTTCACGTGATTGAGTTCTTCAGTCCCCGAAGCACACCCCAATCGCTTTCGCCATCTTGACCAGCTCGCCGGCGGGATTCACCTTCTTCATCGCCCCCACAGCCTCGCTGATATCCACGGTCACGATTTCACCGCCGCGCAACGCCACCATTTTGCCGAAGTCGCCGCGCGCGATCAGCTCCACCGCCTCCACCCCGAAGCGCGTGCTCAGGATGCGGTCAAATGGCGATGGCGACCCGCCGCGCTGGATGTGTCCCAGCACCGTTACCCGCACTTCCTTTTTCGTGCACATGCCGAGCGCGTCGCCGATGGTATTTCCGACAGCGCCGCCGCGCGGCATGGCGCGCTTCTCCTGTTCGTAGCGGTCCTTCAGCTCTTCCCCGGCCTTGATTCCCTCGGCAACCACCACGATGGTGAACTTCTTTCCGGCGGCGTCGCGCCGCCGGATGAATTCGCAAACGTTGTTGATGCGGAACGGAATTTCGGGAATGAGTATGACATGCGCTCCGCCGGACAAGCCTGCTTCCAGCGCGATCCATCCCGCATCCCGTCCCATGACTTCCACCACCATCACGCGATGGTGCGATTCGGCGGTGCTGAACAGCTTGTCAATCGCATCCGTGCAGGTGTGCAGGGCGGTGTCGAACCCGAAGGTGACGTCGGTCGCGGACAAATCATTGTCAATCGTCTTGGGAACGCCGACGACCTTCATTCCCTTGTGAAACAGCTCTAGCCCGATCGCCTGCGTACCGTCGCCACCGATCACGATCACCGCATCCAAGCCGAGCTTGCGCGCGTTCTCGACCACCTGCAGCGAGATGTCGCGCACGATTTCTTTGCCGTTCTCCACCGTCTTGTACTTGAACGGATTGCCGCGGTTGGTGGTGCCCAGGATGGTGCCGCCGCGCGGCAGGATACCGCTCACGTCGTCCAGCGTCAGCTCCCGTGAGCGCTCCGGCCAGATCAGCCCGTCGAATCCGTCCTGGATGCCGATCACGCGCCAGCCGTACTTCCCGATGGCGCACTTCACGGCTGCCCGGATCACCGCGTTCAGTCCCGGACAGTCACCGCCGCCGGTGGAAATGCCGATTGTCTTGATCTCGCTCATGTTCGTAGAAAGGGGATTATTGTGCGGCAAGGCGGGCGCGGCACGCAAAATGTATTTTGGATTTTGACCCGCGGGCCGCAACCCGGCGTCTGGCGGCTATTGCGTGGTCACAACCGAAGCCGGATTCGCCCCTGTCGCCGCCGATCCCGTGGAACTCAGCGTGTTGCTGCTGGATTGGATGCTGAAGACCGAAATGCTATTGCTGTTGGTGTTGGCCACGTACACGAAGCTTCCCGACGGATCCACGGTCACGTCCGACGGCGCGCTACCGGTGGTGAATGGCGAGCCCGTCATGGCCGCCAGCGTCCCGTCGGCGGCGATGGAAAATCCCGCCAAGTTATTCGATGTCTGGTTGGCGACGAACAGGAACTTGCCGTTCGCGCCCACGGCCACCGCCACCGGCTTCGTCCCACTGGCGACCACCGCTGTGCTGATCAGCGTCAGGTTTCCGGTATTGCCGTTGACCGCGTAGTTGCAGACTCCCGTAGCACCGTCGGCCACAAATGCAAACTTGGCGTTGGCATCGAGAGCAATGTCATTCGAGGCAGCACAGGGCGCCACGGCCACTGTCCCGCTTAAGGTCAGGGTGCCGTCCGTGTTGATCTTGAATACTTGCGTTCCGCTCGCGCCCAGAGCCACGTAGAGAAAATGCCCGGTCGGATCCACCCGGGCCCGCAGCGGCGCCGCAGCCGTCGGCACCGTGGCCGTAAACGGCGTCAGCGCGCCGGTGCTCGCATTGATGCTGAACCCGGAAATGTCCGATGACCCGCTGTTCACCACGTACACAAAACGCCCGGCTGGATCCACCGCCACCCACGCCGGGGTTGTTCCTGTCGCGAATGGGGAACCGCTCACGGTTGCCAGGCTTCCGTCGTTGCGATTGACGGTAAATGCCGAAACGCCGCCGCCCTGGTTGGCGGCGAAAACAAACTTACCCGCTGAATCCGCGCCGGCCGCGACTGTGCCGGTGCCGGTAGAGAACGGCGATCCGTTCACCGTGCCCAGGGCGCCGCTCGAGGTATTGATGGAGTAGCCGGACACACTGCCCGCGCCACCGCCGTTAAAGTTGGCAACGTAAGCAAACTTGGGAACAGCGCCGGTCGGGTTCGTGGTGGTATTAGTGTTGGAGGTCGCCCAGAAGTTGTGCCCGCCGCAAGCGGCGAGAACCAGCAGCAGAAACAATGCGGGGATGAGCCGCTTCGTTAGCATCGCTGAGAAATTCTAACAGGCCATGCGAACGAATGTGCGGTCAGCCGCGATCGAGGTGTTTTTCGGAGGAAATCATCTCGGTACTCAGTACTAATTGGGCTTGCTGCCCTTCGCCCGCGCGATGCGCTCGTCAATCGGTTTGCGGTTGGCGAACCCCTCGTCGGTGCCGTGCCAGTGCGTGATCTTCGTTTCATCAATCTTCCAGCACAGCAGGACGATTTCTCCATCCACTGAGCAAGGGAAATCCAGCAGGCCGATATCCAGGTCTTTCACCTGCGCGCCGGTGGCATCGATTTCGGCCAGCGTGTCTTTGACCGTCTGGACCGCCTTGTCGCTTTCGGCGCGCCGCCGGGCGAGCTTGACGATGTCCAGTTCGCACCCGCCTTTCAGCAAGACCTGGTGCTGCACCGCCTGGAACTCCGCTTCGATGTCCTCGATTTGCTTCTTGGCGTCCATTCCACGTTGCAACAGCGAACGCAGTACCGGCAGCATGGTGTGCGCTTCGTCGAGACTGAAGGTCTTCTTTGCCACGTCTCTACCTTGCTCCCGGACAAATACAACAAATCTTGCGCCTTGTGCCTATTGGATTTCGAGCATCCGGTCCAGCGCCACTTTCGCCCAGTGCTTCACTTCGTCTTCCACCTCGATGCGGTTGACGACGTTGCCGTCCACCAGGTTCTCCAGCGCCCAGCACAGGTGCTGCGGCGAGATGCGGAACATGGTGGTGCACAGGCATCCGGAATCATCCAGCGTAATCACCGTCTTCTCCAACGCAACCTGCTTCGCCAGGCGATTCACCAGGTGGATCTCGGTGCCGACGGCGAACTTGGCCCCGGCAGGCGCCGCTTCCACCATCTTGATCAGCTTCTCGGTCGAGCCGATACCGTCAGCCTTGCGGCAGACCTCGAGCCGGCATTCCGGGTGAACAATCACCTGGATGCCGGGATACTTCGCGCGCACCTTGTCCACGTGCTCGGGCACGAAGCGCTGGTGCACCGAGCAGTGTCCCTTCCACAGGATCACCTTGGCGCCCCGCAGTTGCTCCGCCGATACTCCGCCCTGCAACTGGAACGGATCCCACACCACCATTTGCTCCAGCGGGATTCCCATCGCGTCGCCGGTATTGCGGCCCAGGTGCTGGTCGGGCAGAAAAAGAATTTTCTCGTTCTTCGAAAATCCCCATTGGAATGCGCCGCGCGCATTCGACGATGTGCACACCAGGCCGCCCCGTTCGCCGCAGAATGCCTTGATGGCCGCCGTGGAATTCATGTAGGTGATCGGGGTAATGCCGTCGCCCGCCTCGCTGGTCACGCCCAGACGCGCCAATTGCTCCCAGCAGTCCTCCACCTGGCCGATCTCGGCCATATCCGCCATGGAGCAGCCGGCGTTCAGGTCCGGCAGCACCACCTGCTGGTCGCGGCGGGTAAGCACGTCCGCGCTTTCGGCCATGAAGTGCACGCCGCAAAAAACAATGTATCGGCCGCGCGCCTGCGCCGCCATCTTGGCAAGCTTGTAGGAATCGCCGGTATAGTCGGCGAACTTGATGACTTCATCGCGTTGGTAGTGATGCCCGAGAACGACCGCATTTCCGCCCAACGCTTGCTTGGCGGCGGCGATGCGCTCCTCCATGGACACGTCCGGAAGGACAAGATAGTTGTCCAGCCGGCAGGCTGATTCCAATGCAGTAGCCAATTGGTTGCTCGCTTTCAGTCCCACGCCCTGCGGCATGGAACGGGGATGTTGAAAGCATCCGTCGGCTCCAGTAGATCCACTGCCGTTTTGCGGCCCGACCTACGGGGTTGTTGAAGCCTTTGGTTGTTTCTGTGCCTACTTATACAGATGCGGCCGGCGGGAAAACGACGCATCCGCCAGTCACACCCATACAACCCAAGCACTTCCATTGTGCATGGCGGAGGCGGTTGGATGCAAGAAAAAGCGCGTGTTAGCGGCCCTGCTCCTTGAAGTGGATCACGATGTTCGCCTCCAGTTCGGTGGGCACACCGTTGAGCATGTAAGGTTCGTACCGCCATTGCTGGACCGCTCGGACGGCTGCCTGCGCCAGGATGGCCGAGCCTTTCACTACCTTCACATTCTTGACTTTGCCGTCTCTGCCGACCGTCGCGGTTAGCGTCACGTCGCCGCCCAATCCGCCCGCGATCTGCGGGTACACCGGGTTGACCCTGGAGATCAGTTTGCCTCCGCTCACGTGCGACACCGCGGGGGCAGGAGCGACGAGCGAAGGCTTGGCAACCGGGGCTGCCAGAACACCGCCCAGCCCGGCGTCAGAGTGCGAGCCGATTCCCATCGCTGGCGGAGGCGCCGCCTCGGCGATCTCTTTCGGCTCGCTCTGCGACGCAACGATCGTGATCGGCGCGGGGTTCTGCTGCTCGCGCGCTTTTTCCGCCAAAACGTCTACCGCATCCTTGCTCGCGGAAGGTTTTGCCGCCGCGGGTGTCGACGCAGCGCTATTGGACGGCTTAGCGGACGTCGCCGGACGCGTGCTTACAGCGGGGGTCTGCAGCCGCACTTCCGATGTCGTCACCGGCTGTGGATTCGACGCTGGTGCCGGTGAAGTCCTGGCGGTGGCCTCGGCAGCCGGACCCGCAGCTTGCGCAGTGGCACGCGTTGCGGTCCGCCAGACTCGCCATCCGCCCACGCCCAATGCTGCCGCCACTACCACGCCAGCCACGATTGCCACCGTGCGCTGGTCCAAGCGAGCCAGGAATCCCGCTGACATGGGTAGCGCCAGCTTGCGCGCCGCAATCGCATCCTCGGCACCGCTGCTCCTGGCGATCGGCCGGAGCACCGGCGTCTCCACCGGAGCTATTGCCGGCGCCGCTGCGCTTACCATAGCGGCAGACGGAGACTTGATCGCGATTGGCGGAACCAACGGCGCGGTGAATTCGCGCGTCGTCTTCTCTTCCGGCTTCTTCGGCGCTTCCGAAGCGGGCGCAACCGGCGTGCGTTCGATTTTTACTGGCGGTGCCGGCGGCGCAACGATTTCCAGTTTTGCGACCGCTGCCACCACGGCAGGTTCTGCCTTGGCGGGCGCTGCTTCCGGTTTCACCGCTGCCGAGGCAGCTACCGCGGGAGCCGCCGCTCTGACTGATACAGGCGCTGGCGTCGGGATCGCGACTGGCGTAACTACCGGCGCCTTGTCGATTACGGGCGGCCGCGGTGAAGCAGCGGGAGCCATCCCGACCACCGGCGCAGCAGGTGCCGCCGGGCGCACACCGTCCACCATCGCTTCCACTTCTTCGGAGGAGAACACTGGCGGCAGATCGGCTGCGACCTGGGCGGGCGGCGACATTTCACTCGTGAACGGCTCCAGCAGCGTGGCCGCCAGCATCGCTTGCGAGACGCTCATCGGCGCCACCGCTGGACGTACCGGCGCATGCGGTTCCTGCTTCATTACCAGCGCCGAGACCAGCTCCGCGGCCCGCCGCAGCAGCAACACGTCGTTCGACTCGAAAGCCCGTGCACGCGACGAAAATGCCTCGATCAGCCCAATCGGCGATAGTTGATAACGGATGGGCACAATCGCCGCCGAGCGCAGCTCCAGTTTGCGGCACACCAGCCGATCGACTCGCGGATCCGTCTCCGTATCTTCGCAGCGCACGATTTCGCCGGTGCGCACGCACTCGCCCGACAGACCGGAATTCGGGTCCAACACCGTCCCCATTTCGGGCGCGCTTCCGCTGCTGGCGCGGCAGATCACCACCCCGCTCTCATCCAGCGCGATCGCCGCTCCGGTCGCTCGCAGCACGCTCCGGACCCGCTCGACAATGAAGCCCAAGGCGGCTTCGCCTTTGAGGTCCTGCGTCTCCAGTTCGCGCCGCAGAACGGAAATTTCATCTCGCACGCCACCCGGTTGCGGCGGCCTGACCACGCGCGCCCCCGCGGCGCCGTTCCCTTTTTCCCGCGACAGCCAGCCCGCCAGGTGCTGCCGGCTGGCATCCGGAATTTCATCGAATTCGATTCCGAGCCGCCCGGAACTATCGGTCCAGGCGATGGTACCAAATCCTTCGACGCTTCCGCCGTGGTCCGGCAACTCGAAATGCAAAGGGGTGGTCGCGCCCGTGGGGGCGCTGGCCAATGCTTGCACGCCGATCCCCGTCTCGCTCACGTCCAGCAACAGGCCGGGGCTCTGAAACGCCAGATCAACGCTGATTAAGTTGGAATCAACTACATTGCGGCGCGGCGCGACGCGGCGCTCCTCCTTGCTGCTGACTGCCGGAGTGCCGGGGCTGCCTTTGGGTTGTGTACTCATCCGAAGGTTCCTGGGAGATGACCGCCAAATCCGCGATTACGGGAACTGCCGGATGCCTGCTGCTGGGTAAGAATCCGCCGGCTTCATCGTGGCCGGAACTGCTGCCGGGCGCGCGCTGCTGTTGACCGCCGCCTTCACGGCCGGCTCCTCGCTCTCCTCGGAAAGCAGCCGCGCTGCCGCCCGCAGGGTTTCGATGTCTCTCTGAAGTTGTTGCAGTTCACTCTCTTTTTGGCGCAGGACGTCGTAGATGTTTTTCATGGGGAAGGTTTCCAGTTCGGTTCCTATACTTTACCCCCTTAATGCAAGTCTGTGCGGAGGATTTTGTCTTAGGCCTATTGGGTAGGTCTTATACCAGAAAGATGGGTTTTTATGCCTGTATTTTTTGGTTTTATCGGTCTTGCTTGGGCCCCTTTACCCGCCAATGTGGACCATGGTCCGCGACGCCGGGACGAAATCCGGCTCACCAATGTGGTGGCGGGCTTCCTTCTGATACACCACTTTTCGGACAAATGCCGCCATGTCGTCATCGGAACCGCCGCGCTTCATCACTCCCGCCAAGTCGTGATCGAAAACCGAAAACAGGCAGGTGCGGATTTTTCCATCCGACGTCAGCCGTATCCGGCTGCAATGCCCGCAAAACGGTTGCGACACTGGCGCGATGATCCCAATTTCTCCGATTCCATCGTCGAAGCGGTACCGCCGCGCCGTCTCGCTGCGCGCATGCGGAATTTCCACCAGCGGCCGGAATGCCGCCATCCGCTCCACGATTTCCTGGAGCGTCACCACGATCTCCGGCGACCACACCCGCTCTTCTTCCAGCGGCATGAACTCGATGAAGCGCACCACCACGTCTTCCTCGCGCGCGAACTTGCCGAACTCCGGGATCTGGTCGTCGTTGAAGCCGCGCAGCAGCACGCAATTCACTTTCACCGGCGCCAGCCCTGCCCGCCGCGCCGCCCGCACTCCCGCCAGCACCGCTTCGTAGCCGTTGGGCACACGAGTAATGCGGGCGAAGCGCTCCGCATCCACCGCATCCATGCTCACCGTGACCCGCGTCAGCCCTGCATCTTTCAATGGCTGCGCCATCTCCGCCAGCAGGTGGCCGTTGGTCGTGATCGCTACCTCGACCGGCTTGCCCTCGATGGTCTTTAGCTTGGCCACATCGCGCACGAAGTCCACTACGCCGTGTCGCAGCAACGGCTCCCCGCCAGTCACCCGGATCTTGGTCACTCCCTGCGACACCAGCACCCGCGCCATGCGCAGGTAGTCGCTGAACGGGAGCTCGGCGTAGAGGGCGCCCTGGTTGCCGGTGCGGCAGTAAACGCACTTGTAATTGCAGCGGTCGGTGATCGCGATCCGCAGATCCGTGATGGCGCGGCCGTACTTGTCCATCAGCCGCGTGCTCTCCCCGATTTCTGCCATGGCTGCCATCAGAGCCTGAAACTGAAACTCGAAACTTTTCAGGGAGGCCTGCTCACGTCAGCCGGAACGGCTGCACTGGGAAGGCGTTTCCTTTCCAAGTGGCTCACCCAGGGGGTGACGCACGGGAGGCGCTGGCGTTTCCACCTGCACCCTGGGCCCGGACTGTCCGGGCGCCGCTGCCGTGACCACGGTATTCCGGAAGGTCGCGACAGTCGGAAACAACGTCATGATTATAGATGCAGTCGTCAAGTGCGGCGGTGCGCCGGTGCCCGACTCTGCCCGAGGTTGGCAGATGTCGGGGATGCGGGCTGTCGTCCCGCCGCTACTCCGTCCCGAACACCGCGCCAGTACTGGATTTCGGCTCATCCGGGGCCAACACCGGCTTCTTCCCTCTCTTCCAACTCTCCAAAGGGCAGTCGAGAGGGAGTGAATCGCGCATGAAAACCGTGCATGTGCTTGCTTTGCTGGTCTTGTCACTGGCGCTGGTTTCCTCGGCCCAACAACAACCGATCGCCGCCCCTGCGCCCCCGGTCGCGCCCGTCACCCCGGCCGTGGCTCGCCCGGTCCAACCGCTCAGCCTCGAGCAGGAGCGCCAGCAGGTCACCAACGTCGTCCAGCAACTCGACGATGCTGCCATCCGCAACGACACCGGGTTCTTCGAACGCGTTCTGGCTCCCAACTATGTTGCCACCAATGCCCAGACCCGCCTCGAACACCGCGACGACATCGTGAATGCCCACAAGAACAACGACATCAAGTATGAGGCGGTCAACATCCGTAACCAGCAATTCGATGTAAACGGGCGCACGGTCATCGAGCGCAACACCGCCGACGTGCGCGGCAGTTACAAAGGCAAGCGCTTCGATGGCACCTATGCCGCCGAGCGCATGTGGGTCCTGCTTCCCAACGGCAACTGGCAGATGGCCCAGATGAAGGTGGACCGCGTGAAGTAGGAGCGGGAACGCCTCGCCGACAATGTAGCCCGGCCGCCCCCGGCCGGGCTTTTTGTGCGTCATAATTGGATCTGTGCCTCCGGCCGCATCCATCTCCGCGCTGCTGAAGTCCGCCGCCTCCGATGCCGGCTTCGATCTCGCCGGCGTCGCCGCCGTTCGAGACCTTCCGGAACTCGAATACTTCCCCGGCTGGATTGCCTCCGGCTACGCCGGAGAAATGCGCTATCTCGAGACTCGCGGCGAATCCGGCCGGCTCAAGCGCGCCTCCCTCACCGATGTCGCGCCCTGGGTACGCTCGGTGATTGTCTGTTCGCTGAACTACAACACAGCGGAGCCCAGGTCCACCGATGCAATCGCCGAGAGCCCAGGGCCGAGGGCCCGCGGTTGGATTTCCCGCTACGCCTGGACGGCCGAGGATTACCACGACTCTGTTATGCGCCGTCTGCGCCAAGTGGAAGGCGCCCTGCGCCAGGAATCTCCCGATTGCCAGACCCGCTGCTACGTCGATACCGGACCGCTGGTCGAGCGCATATGGGCCAAGTATGCCGGTATCGGATGGCAGGGCAAGAACACCTGCACCATCAGCCAGCGCCTCGGCTCCTGGATTTTTCTTGGCGTAATTCTCAGTTCGCTGGAACTCGAGGCCGATATTCCGGCGGCCGACCGCTGTGGCTCCTGCACTCGTTGCCTCGACGCTTGCCCCACCGACGCTTTTATTGGTGCGTACCAGTTGGACGCCACTCGCTGCATTTCATACCTCACCATCGAGAAGCGGGGTGACATTCCAGAAGAGCTTCGCGTCGGGATCGGGCGCAACGTCTTCGGCTGCGACATCTGCCAGGACGTCTGCCCGTGGAACCGCCGCGCCCCGGCCACGGGCTCCCCTGAGTTTGCGCCGCGCCCGGGATTGGTGAATCCTGCTCTCGAGTGGCTCGCCGGTATGGACGAGGAACAATTCCGCCGCACTTTTCGCGGCTCACCCATCAAGCGCGCCAAGTACAACGGCCTGCGGCGCAATGTCGCCGTCGCCATGGGAAACTCCGGTGACCGCCGATTCCTCCCCCAACTGGAGAAACTCACCGTCGATCCCGATCCTGTGGTCTCCTCCCACGCTCGCTGGGCAATAGCCCAATTGGAGCGAAGCCGCTCCGACCGCCATAAGGTCGGTAAGTAATTACTTACTTACATGCAGAATTTACCTTTCGAAAGCGGCCCACAACGCGGTAACCAGCGCTAAACCAGCGACTTACACTTTGGCCTCCACGCTGCTTCTACTTCGGCGTTGGTAGGAGGACGAAATGAAATCAACTGTGATCCGTACCGCAGTGATTGCTTCGGTGATTACGGCCGTTCTGGTTTCGGCTCTGGGTCTGTACGCGATTCCCAAGTTCATGAATCCGCAGACCGCGCAGGCGGACGACACCGTCATGCAGCCGGCGGTGTACAGCACCCCGGCAGTCAGCACCCGGCCTTCATCGGCGCGTGCGCGTTCCACTTACAGCGCCCCGGCCAATGACCAGGTTGTTCGCGACCCGTATGGTGAGCCGGTGGTTCATCATCACCGCACCACCGAGAAGTCGGCGCTGATCGTGGCCGGCTCGGCGGGCACGGGCGCAGCCATCGGCGCGCTGGCGGGCGGTGGCAAGGGCGCGGCCATCGGCGCCATCAGCGGCGGCGCAGCGGGCTTCATCTACGACCGCCTGACCGCAAATAAATAACGCAAATAAATAAGAAGACTTGAAATCGGACAGAGGCGACAACCAACGGCCTCCCGCAACCACGGGAGGCCGCTCTCTTGCCCCGATCAGAACTGACACTTTGGTGATAGCATGCGCGCATTCATCGCTGGAGAGTGCTGCATGGGGCGCCGAATTCTGCTCCTACTCGTGTACTCAGTCATGATGGCCATGGGTGCCCGCCTGGCGGCGGCCCAGCAGTGGGTCGAGATCAAGTCACCGCATTTCTCCGTCGTGACCGACGCCGGCGAGCGGCGTGGCCGCGAGGTTGCGGACCGCTTTGAGCAAATGCGCGCCTCCTTCGGCATTCTATTCAAGCGTCTCACCGTCAACATTCCGGTGCCGCTTCAGATTGTCGCCTTCCGCAATCAAAAGGAATTTCGCCAGTTTGCTCCGCTGTGGAAGGGCAAGCCGGTCGAGTTATCGGGGCTGTTTCAGGGCGGAGAAGATCGCAACTTCATCGCCATGGACGTCTCCAGCGATGACTGGGGCGTCGCGTTCCATGAGTATGGGCACCTGCTGATCAACGGCAACGTTCCGCCCACCCCGCTATGGTTCGACGAGGGCCTGGCCGACTACCTGTCCTCTCTCAAGGTGGACAAAAAGCAGGTGCAGTTTGGGCTGCCGGTTCCCAACCGCGTGGCCGTGCTGGGCTCTATGAGCTGGATGAAGCTGCTGGACTTGCTTTCCGTGCAACATGACTCGCGCCAGTACAACGAGGGTGAAGAGCGCGCGGTCTTTTACGCGCAGTCGTGGCTGCTGGTTCACTACTTCATGGCCAACGGCAAGATGCCGCAACTCACCGAATATTTGGCTCTGCGCCCGCGGGACAAGGCCTCCATCGAACAGGCGATACGCCAATCGTTCCGCATGGAACCGAAACAGCTTGATGACGCTCTCCATGGTTACTTCCGCCGCGGCAGTATGGCCTATTTCTTCGCGCCCGCGCCCGATATCTCGCTCGGACCCTACCAGGTGCGCATGCTCCCCGAAAGCGAATGGCGCGCCGTGCTGGCCGACTTCCATTATCACAGCCGCGATCATATGGAACAGGGCGTGACTGAGTTCAAGCAGGTGCTGGCCGCCGATCCCAACAATGCCGCCGCCAATCGCGGCTTGGGCTACGCCGCGCTCGAACAGAAGGACTTCGATCGTGCCGCCGAATACTTCCGCCGCGCCGCCGCCAGCGACTCCACCGACCCGCGAGTGCATTATTTCACTGCCCTGCTGATGAACAAGCGCGCGCTGGAAACCGGCAAGAAACCCGATGACGTCGCTGGCATGCGCAGAGAAATTGAGACCGCAATCGCGCTGAACCCCAATTACGCGGATGCCTACAACTTGCTCGCCTACGTGGAGTCCGTGAACGATAAATACAAGGCGGCGCGTGCTGCCGCGGCAAAGGCCGTCGCGCTCGACCCCCGCAATGAGTACTACCGGCTCAATGAGGCCCAGTTCGCGCTACGTGCCGAGGATTTCGATGGTGCCGAAAAAACCCTGAAGGAACTAAAGGACAGTGCCAATCCTGCCGTGGCATCTACCGCTGGAAATGCTCTGGAGCAACTCGCCATGGTACGCGCCTACTCCAGCAAGGCCGCTGCCGCCCCGGCTGATTCTGCCGTCCCGAATGCCGCCCCGCCTGCCACGCCCGCCGCCATCGTGGAGCGCCCCTCGAACGAGGAATCGAGCACGGCAGCGCCTCGACTGGAGCACCGGCCCATTCAGTTCCTGAAAGGCAAATTACTCGCCGTGGATTGCTCTGCGGCGCCGGCCGCTGCCATCACCATCTCATCCGGTGGCAAGAAATGGACAATGTTCACTCAGGATTCGAAGAAGCTGATCCTGATCGGAGTGGACGCCTTCTCCTGCGGTTGGCATGACCGCGGCGTCTTCGTTAATTATCGCGTTCAGCCCGACGGCCGTAACGAGATCGTGTCGCTGGAGGTGAACTAATGGCCGGCCTGGTTCGCGACCTGCACTTGCTTCAGCACACTCTCCGACCATAACGGCAACTGCTCTTCTCCGCGTGCGTTCTGCTCCGCAGCGGCCTGGTTGTAGAGCTTCAGCAGTTGCGGCGGATCGAGCATCGTCTGGATCAGTGCCTGGCGGCCGAAACGCTTCTCCACCATCACCGCCATCTTGTAGCCCACCGTGTACCAAGGGCCCTGGGAGCCGAAGAAAGACGATGTCTTCTCTTCTATCGCGTCCTGGCTGGCGAACTTGCCGTCCAAGACGTCCACAAAGAACTTATTGATTGCCCGCAGGTCACGGCTGAAGTTAGCCATGTCGCGCCTCCAGCGCGCTTGTTCCTCCGGCGAACTCGCTTCGTGGGGATCAATGTCGGGACCACCCGCCGCCGCCAGCATGGCTAGGCCCTCACCGAATGCTCCCATGGCATCAGCCACGGCGCGAGGGCGCTCCGGCAGGGATTGAATCCGTCGCTCGTATTCCGCTTGTGCGCTGGCAAGACCAATGTGGTGGAGTTCGTGCGCCACCGTATTCTGAAACTTGGAGGCGGTCACCTGCGGATCGATGTACAGGAAGATTGCCGGGCTGGTCGAACTCTCCCACACGAAGCTGTTAGTGTTTTCCTTGATCGTCGGATAGACCGTTGCCCGGATGGTGGCCGACGCCGGCAGATATGGAAGCACCCGCTGTGCCGCCTGCTGCAGGTCGGCCTTTTTCCAGCGCTCCAGCGTGCTTCGCAGGTCCGGCGCGCGCATCAGCAGATCATCTGAGAGCACGAAGCGCTTGAAATCCTCGTCCTTCAGGACGTTTTCCGGAGCATTAAAGCGTTTGGCAATGGCCGCCTCACGCGCCTTAAGACGCTGGTATGGTTCGGTGTGGAACAGCTTCTCCCACTGCGCCTCATCAATCGGCTTGCCTTGCGTCCGTAACGTCAGGATGGCAAGAACCTCGTCTGCCTCGCTGGTATCGAGCTTGATTTGCACACGATTGTTGCTGGTCTCCAGCTTTCCCGCGGCGAATATCGATGCGAGCCCAAGGAACAGCAGGAGACCGGTTGCAATTCGATTCTTCATCACTTCTCCTGCCCCACTTAGACTCGCAGCGCATACAAACGTGAGAACGAAGCTGGAGTATTGTGAAAAAAGAAAACCCTCCCGTTCCGCACGGGAGGGTGAGATCCGGGCGTCTCCGGGGCTATCGCTCAGCCGCGACTGACGTTCGCCGCCTGGAAGCCTTTCGGCCCCTTCAACAAGTCGAACTCCACGATTTCGCCCTCGTTGAGCGTACGATAACCGTTTTCCTGGATGGCGGAGAAATGGACGAACACGTCCTCCCCGGTGGACCGCTGAATGAAGCCGTATCCCTTGGCTCCATTGAACCATTTCACTGTACCCTTCTCTCTCACAACTGCACTCCTTTCGACTCTGAACAAGTGAAGTAACTCCCCGCGCCCTGCCGGGCCCGCTGCTTACCGGGCGTCGGTCCACTGCACGCAAGGATGCAAGGGTCGAGCGCCCTTGCAGCCCTCAGCGCAAAAGCAAAAGGCTCCCGGCCGCGCCGCGTCGTTCCCGCTGGCGAAGCCCAGGAGCCAAAATCTTTGTGCGTTTCCGACTGCAAGCACCGGCACATCAACCCAAATCCACGGCCTCGTTCGGCCAAAAACCCGCCCCCATTCCTGAGACGAGCAGGGCATAATATCAGGAACTCTCGTAGCGTCAAACATTTTTGCGGTCAACGCATCTCGGGTTCGCCCCTTGGCCGCCAGTGATAGCATCGCAGGCAATGTCTTCCGTTCCGCCGATCGCAGCGCCCGATCCGGTTGGAGCGCGCTCGCCCTCGAGCGCGGAAGCGCCGCCTTCCCCTGCACCGGTTTCGGTCTTTCGCCACGTCACGCCGACCGCGAAGTTCCTGATGCGCACCGAAGTCCATACCTTTGCTTTTTCCGTCGCCGCCAACGCCATCCTGTCATTTTTTCCTTTCATGGTCCTGTTGCTAATGCTGACGCGACGCGTCTTCCATTCGCAGATCATGTTCGACACCGTCGTCCAGCTCCTGCGTGATTACCTCCCCACCGGCCAGGATTTCGTCATCCGCAATCTGAAAGCGATGGTCAGCGCCCGCCGCGGCGTGCAGGTGTTTTCGCTGATCATGTTGCTCGTGTCCTCCACCGGCATCTTTCTGCCGCTGGAAGTCGCGCTCAACCAGGTTTGGGGATTCACCAAGAACCGCAGCTACATCTGGAACCAGGTGGTTTCGCTGCTGCTGGCCATCGCCTGCAGCCTGCTGGCGCTGACCTCGGTGGCGCTCACCGCCGGCAATACCCTGCTTCTGCGTTACGCTCTCGGGGGCGCCGTCGGAGGATGGCGCGGCTGGGTGCTCGCCCATGTCACCATCATCGTCATGAAGCTGGTTGCCGTCCCCGCCAGCATCGCCATCTTCTTCCTCGTCTACTGGCTGCTGCCCAACGGCAAAGTGCCCATCCGCGCCGTGCTGCCTGCCGCCGTGATCACCGGCGTCTGCTGGGAACTGGCCAAGTACGCTTACGTTTTTGCGCTACCCTGGCTCAATCTTCAGGAGGTGTACGGCCCGTTTTCCATCTCGGTCACGCTGATCCTGTGGGCCTTCCTCTCTGGCCTGCTGCTGCTCGGCGGCGCCCACCTCTCGGCCGGCGGGCGCACTTCTCCCGAATAATCTGGCACCAACTCTTCCCTTTCCGGGAACTTAAATTCCGAACAAGCCTCGCTTTTCTCCTCCGCAGCTCCGCGCCCTTCCTACAATCGTCGGTTCACCCGTCATGCTGCGAGCCACTGTTACCGCGCTGCTGTTCGCGACACTGCTGCTTCCCGCGCGGGCACAGACGCCTGCCGACTTGGAAACGCTCTCCCGCGATGCCGCTCTCATCTTTAGCGGCCGCGTGGAGGCGATCGAGCACATCTCTCCCGCAGCTCCCGGCGACCTGGGCACGGTGCGCATCATGTTTCGCGTGACTCGCGGCTTTCGTGGCGCCGCCGACAGCCAAGCGATCGCGATTGTCGAATGGGAAGGCCTCTGGACCTCCGGTGAGCGCTATCGCGTCGGCGAGCAGTTGCTGTTGTTCTTCTACGCTCCGTCAGGCGAACTGGGCCTTACCAGCAGCGTCGCCGGGGAGCGCGGCCGGATCGAGCTCTCCGACGCTCAGCCGCTGCTGGCGGAGTTGGAGCGCCTGCGAGCCACCGACAAACCGCCGCTGCCTCCCGCAGAGAAGCCGCAGAAGAAACCACTGCGTCCGAGCCTGCGCAGCAATCGCCCGCGCGTCGTGATGAACCAATGATCATCCCTCAACCAATCCGGAGCAGCGGCAGTGCTGGCACAAGAGGGTTTTCCACTGTGTCTCTGTGCCTCTGTGTTGTCCTTTTCGCTTTCACGATCTGCGCCCACGCCGCCGGTCCGCGATATGTCGCCGGTTCGGGCTTCAACCCTGACATCGCCGGCCAGCCGCTCACCTGGGCCAGTGGACAGATTTCCTACTTCACCGACCAGGGCGACCTCAGCCCGATGCTGGTGCAGTCCGACGCCAACGATTTCGTTGCCGTCGCGTTTTCCCGCTGGTCTTCTGTGCCCACCGCGGCGCTCGCCATTACCCGCGCCGGCCAGTTGGACGAAGACGTCAGCGGCGCCAACGTCGTCCGCGCCGGCAACATTCTCTCCATCCCTGCCGACATCCAGCCCGGCTCCGCCAAGGCGCTCGCCATCGTCTACGACTACGACGGCCATGTCACCGATGCGCTGCTCGGCGTCGGCTCATCCGCCGATTGCGTCTCCAACGCTGTCACCGGCGGCCCTGATCGCTTCACCGCAGACGGCCATATCGCGCACGCGCTGCTCATCCTGAACGGCAAGTGCATCGCTGCTTCCACCGACCGCGCTATTTTCAAGTACCAGCTCATCCGCATGATCGGCCGCACGCTCGGACTCGACTGGTCGCAGCTCAATGACAATGTCGCCACCGCCATCCCGCCCGCCACGGCCGACGACATTGCCGGCTTCCCGCTCATGCATCCTCTCGGCACGCTCTGCACGCCCGGCTATGGCTGCGCGTTCAACGCCGACCAGCTCCGCATGGACGATCGCGCCGCCATATCGCGTCTTTACCCGGTCACCACCGACAACGTTGCCCAATTTCCCGGCAAGACGGTATTTGCCGCTTCTGCGGCCCGCATTCGCGGCCACATTCTTTTTCCCGACTGGAACGGAATACCTGGCGCCGGCATGCAGGGCGTCAACGTGGTGGCGCGATGGATTGATCCGGCAACCGGCGCGCCATCGCATGTAGTTTCGTCATCTTCGGTTTCCGGATTTCTGTTTCACGGCAACGCCGGAAATCTCGTCACCGGCTACACCAGCACGACCGGCGAACGCTTCGACCGCTGGGGCTCGGCCGATCCTGCCCTCCGTGGCTTCTACGATCTGGCCGGTCTCGAGCTTCCCTCCGGCAGCCCGAGCGCGCAGTTTCAACTGAGTGTTGAGCCGGTCAATCCTGACTACGCCGGAGCTCACGCCGTTGGCCCGTACCAAGTGTCGCAAGTCTCGCCCTCAGGGTCGGCCGCTCCCATCGTGATTACCGTCACCCGCGGCGGTGATGTCACTCAGGACATCGTCATGGCCGGCGCGCACGCCGAGCCCGGCGATTCCTGCGAGCCGCACTCCTTCGGCGCTCCCGCCGTAATCCCGGGCGCCGGCCATTGGGCGGCGGTGCTTGGCGATTATGGTGACATTGACTGGCACGCGTTCACCGCGCGCGCCGGACATACCTTCTCCCTCGACGTCACCGCGCTCGACGACTCGGCCTCCGTCACTGCCGTAAAAGCCCTGCCGGTTATCGGTCTGTGGGAACCCAACGCGCCGCCCTCAAATCCGCCCATCGCATCACAGAGTTTTTTCAACGCTGGACCCGGCGTCACCCGGCTTGAGGCGTCGATTGCGAACGACGGCCTCCGCAAAATCGCCATCACCGATTACCGCGGCGACGGCCGCCCCGACTTCCGCTATCGCGCCCGCCTGCTCTACGCCGACACTGTTTCTCCATCACACGCCTCGGCCACCGGAGGAACCGCACTGGTCATCAAGGGCAGCGGCTTTTCGCCGAACCTGAGAGTCACTGTCGGCGGCGCCGATGCCCCGCTGCTCTCCTATGCGGTGGACCAACTCGTGGTTGGCGCCCCCGCGCTCGGCCCGGGAACGAAAGACGTCGCGCTGCTCGACCCTGACACCGGCGCAACCGCCGCCATCGCCAACGCGGTCAGCTACGGCGCGGGCATCGGCGACACCTTGCAGTCGCTGCTGTCCTGGAACCCGCCGGTGCCGGTCGGGACCATCGCCCCCAACCCGTTTCGCGTGCGCGTGCTCGCCGCCGACGGCACGCCGGTCGCGGGCGCTGCCGTCACTTTTACCGCCTCCAGTTCAGCGCTGGCGCTGCTCCCCTGCGATGCAGTCGTCTGCCCTGCCGCGACGGACTCCATGGGCATGGCGGACGCGTGGCTGAGCACGAAATCCGCGGGCGTCACCACGATCACCGCCGCGATCGCTAATGGACAGTCCGCCAACGCCACCGTCAGCGCCGTTTCCTCTCCGCTGGCCATTGCCGCCACGCCGCCCAAGATTTACGTCGCCCGGAACACCACTGCCACCGTGCCGCTGCTGGTGCGGGTGGTCGGCAACGGCCTGCCGCTCGCCAACCGCACCGTGGAATTTCAGGTAATGCTCGGGGCGGGCGTGCTCACCCAAGCCGCCGTCGTCACGGATTCATCCGGCCAGGCGCGCAGCACGCTGGTTACGACGAACCTCGCCTCCGAGGTCCGCATCAGCGCCTGCGTCGGCGTTGCCCCGCAGACCGCTTGCGACATTTTTTATGTTTATCCGGTGGCCGCCACGGGAGTGCAGTTGCTCAAGGCGGGCGGCGATGGACAATACGCGATTGCCGGACAGAATCTTGCGCCCGTCAGCGTGCGCGTCACCGATCTCTCACAGCCGCCGAACTTCGTTTCCGGCGTGCCCGTCGAGTTCGTCGCCACTGCCTATCGCGTGCATTCGGACGCCGCTCGCGCCACCGACGGTGAAGTGGTCACCGGGCATTACGCGCAGCCGGTGATCGTCTCCACCAGCACGACGACGGTTTACACCAACGGCTGGGGCGAAGCTCCCCTAACGCCGCAATTTCCCGCCGGGTCAACCGGCTTGCGCATTGAGATCCAAGCCTCGATAACTTCGAGCGCGCCGGTCACGTTCACCCTGCACACTCTGCCACCACTGCCGGCCAGGCCTTCCTCGCCTGGTGCCGGTAAGTCTTCGGAGTAAACCAGCTCGTCCCCGAAATTCGGCGTTAGCGGCTCTTCGTTCTTCGTTTTTATTTCTTAGTTCTTAGTTCTTCGTTCTTCGTTTTTCGTTCTTCGTTTTTCGTTCTTCGTTCTTAGTTCTTCGTTCCAATCCACTGCTCCACCCAGTCGTTCACCGTCTTCCACCACAGCTGCGAGTTCTGCGGCTTCAGCACCCAGTGGCCCTCGTCGGGGAAGTAGAGCATCTTCGACGGCACCTTCATCTTTTGCAAGTTCGTGAACAGATCGAATCCCTGCGACACGTCGAGCCGGTAATCCAGTTGCCCGTGCACCACCAGAGTCGGCGTTTTGAAATTCTTGGCGAACAGGTGCGGCGACCACTTGTCGTACATCGCCCGGTTCGTCCCCGGCGTGCCCTTGAACTCCCACTCGGGAAACCACAGCTCCTCGGTCGTGCCGTACGCCGAGGTGGTGTTGAACATTCCGTCGTGCGACACGATGCACTTGAAGCGCGTGGTGTGCCCCAGAATCCAATCGGCCATGTATCCGCCGAAGCTGGCGCCCAGCGCGCAGACCCGGTCCTTGTCCACGAACGGGTAGGTCTTCTCGACGTAGTCCAGGCCCTTCATCAGGTCTTCGTACGGACGCCCGCCCCAGTCGCCCTGGATCGCTTGCGTGAACTTCTGCCCGTAGCCGGTCGAGCCCGTCGGATTGATCATGACGACAACGTAGCCTTTGGCGGCGAACAGCTCGGCATTCCACCGATACGACCACGAGTCTCCCCACGCCCCCTCCGGTCCGCCGTGGATGAGGAACTTCACCGGGTATTTCTTCGACGCATCGAAGTTCGGCGGTTTGACGAGGAAGCCTTGGACCTTTTGCTTGGCCGCGCCGCCGAACCAGAAGGATTCCAGCGGCTGCATGGAGATTTGGGACAGGACGGTGTCGTTGACATGCGTGAGCTGCTTCAACTGCCATCCGCAAGGGAAAGGGAGATGTTGCGGCAGCGTCGGTGGCGTGCTGCCCTCCGGAATCAAGCAGGACGAACGCGAGTCGGCAATTGCAACGTACATTTCGCTCGGCGCCTGTACGGACATTCTCGTAAAGACCAATGTGGATGCGTTAGGGGTAATCGTAACGTCGTCAAAGAAACCGTCCGCGAGCAGCTTGGCGTCATCTACCCCTTTGGTCGGGTTGTAAAGCGGGAGTTTCGGGTCGCTCCGGTAAGAGTAGGCGCCGGTCCCCACGCGGTACAGCGGTGAATGGCCTTCGTTTTCAGCGGTGAAATACAGTGCCGTGCTGTCCCCCGCCCAGACAAAGCTCCCCACCCACCGATCAAAATCCTTCGTCAGCGAGCGAATCGTGCCCGCTTTCCGGTCATACAGCACCAACTGAAACCGGTCGCTCTCGTACCCAGGCGTCTCCTGCATCCGCCACGCGATGTACTTGCCATCGGGCGAATACAGCGGCGTCGAATCCGAACCCGGCGAAGTCGAAATCTTCTTCGGCGTGCCGCCCGTTACCGGCACGATGAAGATCTCATTGTTTGTCGAAGTCGCCTCGACCTCATCAATGTTGCTGGTGAACGCCACCTCCTGCGAGTCGGGCGAGAAGGCGTACATGTCCTGCCCGCCGAGGGAAAACGGCGGCGCGTCATGATCGCCAGGCGTCAGGTCGCGCGCGGGCGCGCTACCGTCTACCGCCTGAATAAAGATGTGCGTCCGCTTCTCGCCCGTGTAGCTCGACCAGTGCCGGTAAAACAGCCGGTGAAAGATCGTCGCCTTCACCTTGGAATTTGCACGCTCGGCGTCGCGCTGCTTGTTGCACGCGTCGTCCTTGCAATCCGGATACACGCCCGAGGTGAACAGCATCCACTTCCCATCCGGCGACCACAGCTCTCCCGCCGCCTCGGTCGAAATCGTCGTGAGCTGCCGCCCCGGTCCCAGCGCCACCGCCGCCGGATCGAACTCCGCCACCCACACCTGCGACGTGCCGTCCTTCGCCGAGATGTAGGCGAGGCGCTTCCCGTCCGGCGACCACCGCGGACGGTCCTCGCCCGCCGGCTCATTGGAAATCTGCTTCGACTCTCCACCACTGAGCGGTACCACCCAGATGTGCGGCGTCTTCTTGTTCTTCGCCAGGTCCACCTCGATGGCGCTGAACGCCACCCACTTACCGTCGGGCGAAACCGCCGGCTCGCCCACGCGCTTCAGCGCCATCATGTCTTCAAACGTAAACGGCCGCTTGGGTGCCCCATCCTTCGCGCCAGCGAAGGGCGGGTTCTGCGCCGCGCACAGCGTCGCCACCGCCAGGATTGCAAGTACGACCTTACGGATCATTGCCTTGCCTCCAACAAAACTGCCAAGTCTAACAGGCCGGAGACTTACTACGGCGGGTGCCCCGGTCTGGCCTGGTGTTGGCCAGGCCGGGGGTTTACTTCGCACTTCGCCTTGGAAATTGCCTCTCTCCCGCCCTGTCCGGCATCCAATTATCAGGACCCCAGCTACACTGGTACGAACGCAACTTTCTCAAGACCCGCAGGTTCTTGTATTTGTCTATGAAACGCACTCTGCTCGCGCTCGTCGCACTCATCGCCCTCTCGCTGCCGGTGCTGGCCCAGGAAGGGCCGCTGACCAATGATCCGCCTAAAGGCGGTCTCTCGCCGGAACAGATCATCAAGGAATTCGCCGCCAAGGAAAAAGAATTCAAGCAGGCGCGCGACCAGTACACCTATCGCCAGACCGTCCGCGTCATGACCATGGACGGCAACACCGCGACCGGCGAGTTCCAGGAAGTCTTCGACGTGCTCTTCGACGATCGCGGTCGCCGCGTGGAAAACGTCGTGTTCGCGCCGCAATCCACCCTCGACCGCGGCGGCATTTCCATGTCGCCCCAGGATTACCAGGACATCCGTCACCTGCTGCCCTTCGTGCTTACCACCGACGACCTGCCTGAGTACCAGGTTATGTACGTCGGCCAGCAGCAGGAGGACGAGCTGCATTGTTACGTCTTCGACATCGCGCCCAAGCAGATCCAGAAGGACAAGCGCTACTTCCAGGGACGCGTCTGGGTGGACGACAAGGACCTCCAGATTGTTAAGACCAAGGGCAAGACCGTCCCCGACATCCGCAAGAAGAACAATGAGAACCTGTTCCCGGCCTTCACCACTTGGCGCGAGCAGGTGGACGGCCGCTATTGGTTCCCCACCTACACCAAGGCCGACGATGTGCTGCACTTTTCCATGCAGGATGTGCACATCCGCGAGATCGTGAAGTACGAGAACTACAAGCGCTACGGTTCCAACGTGAAGATCACCTACGAAGGCCAGGAACTGCCCAAGGGGCCGGGCGACCAGCAGCAGCAGCAGCAGCGGGGCCAGCCGATGCCTGGGTCGCAGCAGCCGAAGCAGCCCGGAACCAACGGCTCCGGTACTCCACCGCAGAAGCCGCCGCAGAACTAGTATCTGTTTCTGTTTTGCTGATTTTGTTTATGCAGCGTAGCCCGGTCGTCTCGACCGGGCTTCTTGTTTTCCGTGGATTGCTATAGTTGTCCCGCATGTCCCGCGCCCTCACCGTGCTGGCGCTGCTCGCGATCGCCGCCATCACTCTCTCGCCGGTTTGGATCGTCGCCTTCCCGCCGCTGCTCGATTACCCCAACCACCTCGCCAGTAACTACGTGCTCTCGCATCTCCATGACGCCTCCCTTCCCTTCCACAACTGGTATGGAGCGAAATGGGGTCTTTATCCCTATCTCGCCATGGAGGCTGCCCTCCACCTCTTGCAGTGGATTCTTCCTATCGAGCTCGCGGGACGCGTCCTGCTCTCACTCGCCCTGCTCGCGCTTCCCCTGGCTACCTGGTTCTTTCTGCGCCAGATAAATCCCGGGGAGAACTCCGTCGCGCTCTGGGCTTTGGTCGCCACCCACAACATTTTTTTCCTGCTTGCCTACCTGAATTTCTACATCTCGATCTCCGTCTGCTTTCTCGCGCTCGGCATCTGGCTGAAATGGCTGGCCCGCCCGCGCCCGCTGCTCTGGATTGCCGGCGTCTGTGCCTTCACCGCTCTTTATTTCTCGCACTTGGTCGCTTTCGCGCTTGCCGGCATCGGCGCGACATCGTACTGCTTAATAGCGCTGGTGTGGCGCGGGTCGGAGACCCGGGCCACATCCATTCGCAACTTGCTCCTCACCTGGGCGATGTTTCTCCCCGGCGCACTTTGCTATCTCTACTCCGCCCGCGTCATCGAGAAGCAGCGCGCCGGCTTTGTCTTCCTCGGCTTCGCTGACAAACTCGATGGCCTCCGCGGCGTCATGCACGGCTACTCCGAGCGTCTCGATTGGTGGACGCTCGCGCTGTTCGCCGCCTGGTTTGTGCTGGTCTGGATTCGCAACCGCGATTTCCAGTGGAACCTGCGCTGGCTGGCGGTTGCCGTCGTGCTCTTCGCGCTCTACTGGGCCATGCCGTGGGCCTACGGCGACGGCTCCGATCTTGACGTCCGCGTGCTTCCCATCCTGTTCGGCGTGCTGCTGGCCACCGTGCGTCCCGGACGGCGCGGTTGGTGGCTTGCCCCGCTGGTGCTCGCCCTGTTTTTCCTGCGCGTCGGCAATGTCGCCGAAAACTACCGCGCCTATCAGCCCGAACTTAAAGGCCTCGCCGGATCATTCAACGCCACACCCGACAACGTTCGCGTTCTCCCCATCATTCAAGCCGATCCCGACACCGACGGCCTGCACCATCCCTTCGCCCACTTCTGGTCCTACGGCGTCATCCGGCGCCACTGGTTTTCGCCGTACTTGTTCGAGCTCCGCGGGCTGAACCCGCTCCGCGTCGTTTACCAGACCTACACTCTCGATGGATTCTGGGATCTCGACTACAAGGAAACGCCCGACTGGAACGCCATCCGCGATGACTACGATTACGTCTGGTGCTACAACGCCCCGCAGTACCACGCCGCCCTCGCCAAGATCGGCGAGCTCGTATACTCCGACCGCAAGCTCCGCCTGTACCGCATCATCCCCGCCCAGCCGTAACTCAACGGCAGTCCTCAAAAAACAACGGCGGGCGCCCTCGCCCGCCGCAGTGAATCCGTGCCTGTAGCCTGTAGCCTTGAGCCTGTAGCCTTGTTCTTACGCCGCCGGCGCCAAGCTCCTCTGCGCCGCCTGCTGGATGAACCGCTTCATCACCGTCGCCCACATGACCTTTTTCCGCACGGCGCTTTCTTTCACGCCGCGGCCCTGTGCAAACATGCTCAACAGAGCCTTCATCTTCAGCACGCGCAGGATGGCCTGCTCCGCCTGCGTCATGCCGTACGCCTGCAGAAACTCCTGCTGAACCTCGGCCGTGATCATGCGGTTGCAGAACGGGTACTTCTCCAGCGCCTCCACGCATGCCAGAAACATGGCGGCATCGTGATACGACGATCCGCGCATCTTCATCTTGGCGAAATCGCAGAATCCGATCCCGTTTTCCGTCACCACCACGTTCAGCGGCGTGAAATCGCACAGCACTGCCGACGCCGGCAGGCTCTTCCTGCCTCGCGCCAGGATGGACTTCGTTCCCGATAGGATCATCCGCACCGCGCCATCGTCCAGACCTTCGCCGCGGCAGTTGTCACAAAGGTTCTCCAGATCCTTGAGCAGCCCCGCCGAATCAAAGGGCTCCGGCATGTCCGAGGTCGCGCGATGAAATCCTCTCAGCCAGGCGCCGGTCTGGCGCGCCGCCGCTGTCAGGATGCCGCGGTCGGCGTAGCCCGGCAGCAGCGCCGCTTTCATGATGATGGACTGCAACGGCAGCCCGCTCTGTTTCTCCGTCACCACCGCGCCCAGCTCGGTGAAGTCTCCCACCGGGCGAGGCACGCCGCTCAGCCGTTTCTTGTCGAATACGGCGTACACCTGTTGCAGGTTTCCCGACTCCAGCTTGGCCATGCCGCGCGCGCCCTGCGACCCGCACTTGCTGCCGCGATACACTTTCGCTGCCAGCCGCTCGCTCCCGCCGGCGAAGTCCATCACGATGTCGTAAATGTAGTGGTCGCTCTTCGGCGTGTGCCCCACCACTCGCACGTTCTTCAGCTCGCCGTGTTCGGGGTAATGCTCCGTCCCCGACCGCTTCAACTCCGCGACAATCTGCTCCATTACGCTTTCCGCCATCTGCGTCTAGGACTCCTTGGCCTTGTTCGGGTGCGCCCCGCGCGATCCGCCCGCGATGTCGGGCAGCGGGGCTCTAGCCGTCCCGGTGCAGTTTCCATTCCACCCACACCGTCAGCTCACGCCTGTAACTGATTGTTCCTGCTGCGCCGATTCAGAGATGTAGGAATTACCTGATAGACAGCGGCGTCGGGATGAGTATTTCGATGCCTACTGTGGGCAGCGCCACGCCCACGCACATTGGGGGGAAGGCCTTGCGGTTCGGCCCTGCTCAGTAGAAGAGGTACTTCCGCCACTTGGCGTCGGAGTGCCCCAGCAGCCGCATGATGTGCCGGCTGGTGTGCAGGTTGAACGCCCGCGGCTCGCGGATCAGCTTCATGTTCGCTTCCAGCGGCATCTGGTTGCCCTTGCGCCGGTTGCAGTTGTGGCAGCAGGCCACCAGGTTCTCCCAGGTGGACAATCCTCCGCGTGATCGCGGCACCACGTGGTCCAGCGTCAACTCGCTCGACGACAACACTTCTCCGCAATACTGGCAGCTATTGCGGTCGCGCAGCAGGATGTTCTTGCGCGAGAGCGCCCGCGTCTGGTGCGGGATACGCCGGTATTCCAGCAGGCGGATCACTGACGGCACTCGAATCGTGAACCGCGCCGCGTGCAGGAAGTGTCCGTTCTCTTCCTCGGTCATGGCTACGCCCTTCAGTACCAGCACAATCGCGCGCCGCGCCGCGCACACGTTGATCGGCTCGTACGACGCGTTCAGCACCAGCACGGGCGCGTGCATCACGCCGTATCCGTTGCCCTCGTGCGACACCGGCGCCGGCGCTTCCGTCATCGGCTTGCGCGGCCCGTGACTCGGTATGTGCCCCTTCCCGCCTGACATAATTTTTGGTCGTCCGACTAAACGTGCGCCGCCATCGCGCGCTCTTCCTCGATCTCTGGCTGCGCTCTCTCCGCCTCCGGCTTCAGCACTCTTGCCACGGTGGCCACCCACACCCGCTCCGCGCCCGCGCGGCGCAACACCCGCGCGCATTCCGATGCTGTCGTCCCGGTGGTGAACACGTCGTCAATCAATAAGATGTCGCGGCCCGCTATCTCGTCGCAACCAGCCACGCGGAAGGCTCCGCGGACATTTTCCCGGCGCTGCTGCGGGGTCAACCCGGTCTGCGATTCTGTCGCCCGGTGCCGCGTCAGCGTGCTGGTGTTCAGCTTCACCTCCAGCGCCGCCGGCTTCAGCTTCAGGGCAGCTCGCGCAATCAGCTCCGCCTGGTTGAACCCGCGTTGCCGCAGCTTGTCTTGATGCAACGGCACCGGCAGGATCACCGGCGCGCGATCGCCAAACGCGTCCGCGATGTCCGCGATCACCTCGGCCAGCATCCGGCCCAGCACATTCGCCGCCGGACGCACCGCGTCGTACTTCAGCAGGTGGATCAGCTCGCGCAGTCCGCCGTCATAGCTGCCGTAGGCCGCCGCCCGCGTAAACGCCGGCTCTTTCTGCATGCATTGCAGACACAGCAGCGCGCCATCGCGCTCCGACCGGATCGCAACTGGTCCTCTGGTCCTGGAACTGTTCTCGGGACTCGCGACCCGGGGCTCAGAACTCGGCTCGGGACTCGGGACACACCACTCGGGACTAAACAGCCGCTCCCCGCATGCGGCGCACACCGGCCCGCCGATCGGCCGGATTGCCTCCAGGCAAGTCGCGCAGACCGGCAGCCGCGACGCCCGCGTCAGCGGCGCCTGGCAAAATCTGCAATGGGAGGGAAACAGCACCGACAGCAGCCCGTCCGCCGCCATGGTCAAGGAAGAAACAAAAGAATGCCCTGGGCCGATTGGATTCCTGGTACTGCGAGTTAGGTCCGCGCTACTGCTGAAGACGACCCTCCTCACGACGCCGCAGCCAGGGCTAGCCACACCGCCGTTGGCATCAGTATAGCCCGTCCTGAATCGACCGGCAACGCCGAACCCGGGTTGCGATGGCGAGGCCTCGTCGTCGAATGAATCGAAAATGTCTTTGTTTGCCCTGTGCCCTTGCTTCCCGCAATGCATTTCACAGCGTAGAATCTCTACCGCTGTAACGAGGACTCCTAATGAGCACCACCGCCGCCCAGCCCCCAAAGAAATTCCAGCCATTCGTCCCGCCCACCATGGAGATGAAGGAGTTCACTCTGCGCGCCGTTCTCCTCGGCGTCGCCATGACCGGCATCCTGGGCGCTGCCAATGCTTACCTCGGCCTGCGCGCCGGCATGACTATTGCCGCCACTTATCCCGCGGCGGTCATCAGCATGGCCATCCTGCGCCTGATGAAGGGCTCCATCCTCGAGGAGAACATCGCCCGCACCGTCGGCTCCATCGGAGAGTCCGTCGCCGCTGGCGCGGTGTTCACTATTCCTGCATTCGTCATTGCTGGTCTGTGGCGCAACGACGCCGGCAATCCCGAGCTCGGCACCGGCAAGTACTGGCAGTCGGTCGCCTTGATGATCATCGGCGGCCTGCTCGGCATTCTGTTCGTCACCCTGCTTCGCCGCGTGATGGTGGAAGACCCCGAGCTTCCCTTCCCGGAATCCGTCGCCGCCTCGGAAATTCATAAGGCCGGTCAACAAGGCGCCAAGGCCGCCAAAATCCTCTTCGCCAACATGGGTTTCGGCGCCGTCATGTACTTCCTCAGCCAGATCAACCTGTTCTGGTACGTGCGCACCATCCTGGTGAAGATCCCGACCATGACTTCGGGCTTGCGCGTCGGCCGCGCCGCCACTTCGCCTACCGTCGCTACGGGCGGCATGACCACCTTCGACACGCCCGCCATCAGCCCCGCTTATCTTGGCGTCGGCTACATCATTGGCCCGCGCCTCGCGGCTCTCAACTTTGCCGGCGGCGTCGTCGCCTGGGGACTGCTGGTTCCGATGTTGGTTTACTTCCTCGGGCCTGGCATCCTGGCGAGTCTGCCGGCGGGCGCGACCATGGATTGGTCAGGGCTCGCCAACAACATCTGGTTCTCCATCGTGCGTCCCATCGCCGTCGGAGGCATGTTGGTGGGCGCCGGATTCACCTTGTTCCGCATGCGCGCTCAACTCGGCGCCGGCATGGCGCGAGCAGTCTCCGACCTGAAAAAGTCCGCCGCCGCTCACGAAGTCGCCGACCGCACCGAAAAAGATCTGAACGCGAAGGTCGTCTTCCTTGGCGTTGGCGTCGTGCTCGTCGCCATGATCGCGCTTTATTACTTCTTCATCGCCGGAGCCGGCAACATGCCCGGCGGCAAAATCGTTACCGGAGCGGTGGTCGCTGCCGTAGTCATGATCGTGCTCGGCTTCTTCTTCGCCGCCGTTTCCGGAAACCTCGTCGGGATGATCGGCTCCTCCAACAATCCCGTCTCCGGCCTGACCCTTTGCACGCTGGTGGTCGCCGCCCTTCTGATGGTCGCACTCGGCGTTGGCGGCGCCGGCGGTGTCGCCGCCGTGCTTGGTGTGGCGGCCGTAGTTTGCGTCTCCTCAGCCGTCGCCGGCGAAATGCTTCAGGACCTCAAGGTCGGTCACATTCTCGGCGGAACGCCGTCGAGAATGCAGATTGGCGACGTGTTCGGCGTCATCGTCGCCTCCCTCGTCCTCTTCTTCCCATTGATGATTCTCGACAAGGCGTACCACTTCGGCAGCGCCGCACTGCCCGCTCCCCAAGCCGGATTGATGGCCATGCTCGGCCAGGGCATCGTCGGCGGCAACATGGCGTGGCCCCTGGTCGTCGTCGGCATCTTCATGGGCTTCGCCCTCATCATGGTGCAGGTCAAAAGTCCCATGCTGTTCGCCGTCGGCATGTACCTGCCGCTGCAGACCACCTTTGCCATCTTCGTCGGCGGCGTCATCCGCTGGATCACCGACGGCATGCGCGACCGCCGCGGCTTCAACGACGCTCAGAAAGCCCGCGTCGAGAACGCCGGCGTGCTCACCGCTTCCGGCCTGATCGCCGGCGAAGCTCTGTGCGGCCTGGTGATTGCCAGCATCGTCGGCACCGGCCACACCATGCCCGACATCGGCATCGGCAATAACTGGATCACCGGCCTGATCGGCTTGGCCGTCCTGATCGCGGTCATGGTCAAGGTGCCGCTGGCCAACGCCGGCAGCCCCGACGAGCCCGCTCCACCGACCGCGATCATGTGATTCAACCCCCAAACCGCCGAGGACGCTGAGGGAAATAGGGAGAATAACGACATTAAGCGACTGTCATCCTGAGCGAGGGCGCACGCCCGAGTCGAAGGACCCCTACCTGCTCGTAGTGACGCTGCCGCTCGAAGGCATTTCAACTAGCAAACCAAAAGCCCTACAATCCTCTGCGTCCTCGGCGGTTTGGGTTTCATGTCCATCAAAGAAAATCTCGATAGCATTCGCGAGCGCATCGCCGCCGCCGCGCGCCGCGCCGCTCGCAATCCCGACGACATTTTGCTGATGGCGGTCACCAAGACTTTCGGCGCCGACACCATCCGCCAGGCCCACGCCGCCGGCCAGCGTCTTTTCGGCGAAAATCGCGTCCAGGAATTCGCCGCCATATACGACTCGCTGCACGATCTGGCAGACGCTGACTTCCACATGATCGGCCACCTGCAAAGCAACAAAGCTTCCAAAGCAATCGAGATTTTCACTGCCGTCGATTCCGTGGATTCACTTCGACTGGCGGAAAAGTTGAATGCCGCCGCAGCCACCGCCCGCAAGCGGCTGCCGGTGCTCATCGAGCTCAATTTGGGTGGTGAAGAATCAAAGAGCGGCCTGAATCCCGTTTCTCCCGCCTTCGGCGAACTTCTCGAAGCAGCCCCTCGCCTGGAGGCGCTCGACTTCCGCGGCCTCATGACCATCCCGCCGTTCACCGACGATCCTCAAGCCGCGCGCCCCTATTTCCGCCGCCTGCGCGAGATTCGCGACAACCTCGCCCGCCGCAACCTTTCGGGTATCGGCCTCGCCACGCTCTCCATGGGCATGTCGCACGACTTCGAAATCGCCATCGAGGAAGGCTCCACCTGCGTGCGACTCGGAACCGCATTATTTGGGAATCGCGCTAAACCTCACTGAGGAGTGCGAAGCGCGAAGTATGTCAACAATGCATAACTTTTTGCTTCGCACTTCGCACTTCGCACTACCTTAAGCCCCGTTGCTTGCGCACGCGAATCGCGATTCCCGCCACAAACAGGATCGTAAAGAAGATCAGAATCTTCCCCCAGAACGGAACCGGAATCAGCGCCGCAACCACCAGCGCCACCGCCGCCAGTGCCGCCCGCCCAGTGCCTCCTGCGCCGCCTTCTTCAGCGCTTCATTCTGACCTGCTCGTCCATTCGACATGCGCATACTCTAAACCTTTGTCATCCTGAGCGAGGGCGCAGCCCGAGGCGAAGGACCCTTACACAATCCATATCTTCGCGCTGTCAAAAGGCATTTCCACGACAGAACCATCCCTCCTCTGTGTTAAAACCGTCGCGTGATTCCGGTCAAGGACACAGCCTCTGGTGCGCTCTTCGCTGTCAAAATTCACCCCCGCGCGAAAAAAAACGCCATCACCGGTGTGCTCGGCGACGCCCTCAAGCTCTCGCTCACCGCTCCGCCCGTCGAAGGCCGTGCCAATGCCGCCTGTATTGAATTTCTTGCCGAACTTTTGAACCTCCCGCGTTCCTCAATTACCATAGCCGCCGGCGAATCCAGCCGGAACAAAGTGATTCGTGTCGCCGGACTCACCGCAGCCGAGGTGCAGCGGCGATTGAGCGAACAAGGATAGAACGACCGGAACACACGCCGGACTACCGACTACGGGCTCCCGACTACGAGGTTTCTTTGAGTTTTTCCACGCGTCTCCGAGAAATTCGCGACGGCTTCGAGCGCCCCTTCTGGGTCGCCAACATCACCGAGATCTTCGAGCGCCTCTCCTACTACGGCGCTTTTTCCTCGCTTGCCCTCTACCTCCAGCAGCAACTGAATTTCTCGACCCAGCAGACCGGCACCTTGACCGGCATCTTCGGCGGCATGGTCTGGTTCCTCGCCATCTTCGGCGGTGCCACCGCCGACCGCCTCGGCTTCCGCCGCGCTCTTTCGCTCGCCTACCTGGTCCTGGCGTTCGCCTACTTCATGATTGGGTCCATCGGCGCCTCCTGGCTCGCCCCGGTGCGCAACGCCGTTCCGCTCAGCCTGTTCGTCGGCTTCATCCTCATGCTTCCCGCGCTTGGCGTTGCCTTGGTCAAGCCCTGCGTGGTCGGCACCACCGCTCGCGCTTCCAAGGAAAACGTCCGCTCCATCGGCTATTCGATTTACTACACCATGGTGAATATCGGCGGCGCTGCCGGCCCGCTCTACGCCTCCTGGGCGCACAAGCACATGGGCGTGGAGAACGTCTACCGCATCGCGGCCGCCAGCGTGTTCGCCATGTTCTTCGTCGTGCTCATTTTTTTCCGCGAGCCGCGCAAGCCCGGTGACGCCCCGCCGCCTACGGTTGGCGAAGTCGCGCGCAACTTCTGCACCGTCCTTGGCAATTACAAACTGGTGCTGCCGGTGGTCGCCGTCGCCATCGCCCTTGCCCTTGCCTCTTTGCTCGCTGGCTTCAGCATTCCCTGGTGGGTCTGGCTGATTCTCGCCGCCGTAGCCTTGGCCGGAATCAGCCGCTTCATGTGGTTCCTCGTGCTCTTCACCGGCTACTGGGTAGTCTTCTGGCAGCAGTACATCAGCTTCCCCGGATACCTGGTGAAGTACGCTCACGCCGAACCCGACGTCGCCGAGCGCCTCATCTCGGTGGACGGCATCACCGTCATTGTGCTCACGGTGGCGGTGAACCTGATCGTGCGCAAGTTGCCGCCCTTGACAGCCGTCATCCTGGGCACGATCATCACTTCGCTCTCCTGGGTCGTGCTGGCGCTGCACCCGACTCTCTGGGGTGCGGGCCTTTCCATTTTTGTCCTCGCCCTCGGCGAGATCACGCAACAGCCGCCCTACTACGAATACATTTCCAAGCTTGCCCCCGAAGGACAGCAGGGCACGTACATGGGTTTCGCCTTCCTCCCCATCGGCATTGGATCGCTCATCGGCGGATGGTTCGGCGGCCGCATCTTCCATCATTTCGGCGAGGTGCAGGGCCAGCCGCAGTACGCCTGGTTCGCCGTCACCGGCGTCGGCCTGCTCACTGCCCTCGCCCTCTTCATCTACGACCGCCTCGTCCGCCCGCGTCCCCTGCCCGCCACCACGTGAAAGTCATTCTCACGACACTCCCCACCGCCTACAATCCTCTGCGTCCTCCGCGTCCTCTGCGGTTTGGGTTTATGAAACCTCCCACTTACATCGCCGCCCACATCCGCCAGGTGCTCATCAACGGCGCCTCGGCGCCGCACGCCGAGGAAGTCCAGCATTTCTTCAAGGAGGAGGTCGCCTCACGCGGCTGGTACACCCACGAACTCCGCAAGCTCGCCACGCGCTTTCACCGCGTCCTGCTTGCCGAGCACGGCCTCGATTATCTGATCTCCGTCGCCGACCAGCTTTTCCGCGGCCGCATTCTTGAAGAAAAAGCCTTGGCCGTGATGCTGCTGGAAAAATCCGTTCGCGGCCTTGGCCCCAAACACTTCCGGCTCTTCGACTCCTGGCTCGACCGCGTTTCCAGTTGGGCCGATCACGATGCGCTCGTCCATTACCTCATCGCCCCCATGGTCGTTGCCGACCCCGCTCGCCGCAAGATCGTCTTCGCCTGGGCGCGTTCCCGAAACCGCTGGCGGCGTCGCGCCGCCTGCGTCGCCCTCATCCGCGGCGCTCGCCGCCGCCTCTTCCGCGACGACATCGCCCGCCTCGCCGGTCTTCTTCTTGCCGATGACGACGACATGGTCCAGAAAGGCTTAGGTTGGCTGCTCCGCGAATACGCCAAGGCCGATTCCGACCACGCCCTCAAGCTGCTGATGAAGATCCGCGCCCGCGCTCCCCGCCTCGTTCTCCGCACCGCCTGCGAAACCTTGCCGGCCGATCAAAAACGTTCCGTGCTTACCAGGGTGCGACCCGCGTAAAATTGCAAATTACAAATTCCAAATTCAGGCAGGCTATGGAACATAAGCTCGAGCTCTACAACCTCATCCTCGATGTTCAAAAGCAGTTGCGCGACCTCCGGCTTCACCAGCAGGCGCTCAAGCGCATGATGTTCGAGCACCGCCCCGCATTCGTCCCTGCCTTCGAGCACCAGCTCGGCGCGATCGAATCCTCCGGTATTCTTCAGCCCCTCGATGACTCCATCCGCCAACTGGAGCTGCGCATTCAAAAGCTCACCGGCTGATCTCGCGGCTCAGGGCTCGCGGCTGGGGACACTGTTACAATGCTTTTTTGCCCATGAACCTTTCCGCCATTCAGTCAGCCCTGCGCGAGCAAAAGCTCGACGCCTGGCTCTTCTGCGATCACCATCACCGCGACCCCATCGCCTATCGCGTGCTCGGCCTGCCCGAGCACCTCATGGTGACGCGCCGCTGGTTCTACGTCGTTCCGGCGCAAGGCGAGCCCACCAAGCTCGTCCATCGCATCGAGGCCGGCCATCTCGATTCGCTGCCCGGCGCCAAGCGCGAATACTCCGCCTGGCAGGAGCTCTTCGACAATCTGCGCGCCATGGTTGCTCCCTACCGCCGCCTGGCCATGCAGTATTCGCCCAACAACATTGTCTTCTACGTTTCTTTGGTGGACGCCGGCACCATCGAGCTGGTGCGCAGCTTCGGCAACGAAATCGCCAGCTCCGCCGACCTTGTCTCGCGCTTCGAAGCCACCATGACCGACGAGCAGGTGCAGACGCACTTCGCCGCCGGCAAGTTGGTCGACGCCATCACTGCCTCCGCCTTCGAAGAGATCGGGCGCCGCGTGCGTAACGGCGGCGCCGACGAGTACCAGATCCAGAAATTCATTCTCGACGCCTTCCAGCGCGAGAACCTCATCACCGATGATCCGCCGGTCGTCGCCGTCAACAAGAACGCCAGCAACCCGCACTACGGCCCGGAGGCCGGCAAGTGCCTGCCGATCCGTGAAGGCGATCTGGTTCTGCTCGACATCTGGGCCAAGCAGAACAAGCCCGGCGCCGTTTATTACGACATCACCTGGATGGGCTTCGTCGGCAAGTCGCCCTCCCAGAAGCACCGTGAGATTTTCGAGGTGGTGAAGCGCGCGCGCGATGCCGGCGTCGAAAAAGCTCGCAGCGCCATTGCTGCCGGCACCAAAATCGCCGGATGGGAAGTGGACAAGGCCACGCGCGACGTTATCGAGTCGGCCGGCTACGGAAAATATTTCATTCACCGCACTGGACACTCCATCAGCACCGAAGTGCACGGCAACGGCGCCAACATGGACAACTTGGAGATTCATGATGAGCGCCAGATCTTGCCCAACTCCTGCTTCTCCGTCGAACCCGGCATCTATCTGCCCGAATTCGGCGTGCGCAGCGAGGTCAACGTGTTGGTGCACAACGGCAAAGCCGATACCACCGGCAAGGTCCAACACGACCTGGTGCTGATTTGATGGTGGGAGCACCGGCCTTTAGGCCGGTGATAGAGATGTTTTAACCATTGTCATTCCGAGCCGGACTTCAGTCCGGCGAGGAATCTGCTTTTCTGACGACCGATGACCGACGACTAAGAAATGTCCACACGCTCCAACATCGCCGCAGCGGCCGAGCCCAACCTCTTCCTCGCCGTGGTCGCCACCGCCGTCGGCTGGCTCATTCCCGGCGCCGGGCACCTCATCCAGAAGCGCTGGATTCGCGGCCTGCTGCTGATGGTCTCCATCGTCTGCATGTTCGTCCTCGGCCTGCTCATGGAGGGCAAGCTCTACTCCCCCAACACCGGCGACATTCTCGATATCCTCGGCTTCATCGGCGACGTGGGCGGCGGCGGCCTTTATATCGTCAGCAAGGGACTCGACTACGGCGGCGGCAACATCGCCCGCGCCACCGCCGACTACGGCACCAAGTACCTCATCGTCGCCGGCCTGCTCAATATCATCAGCGCCGTGGACGCCTACCACATCGCGATCGGGAAGAAGCAATGACTCTCCACTTGAGCCACTTCACCGCCGCGCTGCTGTTCGCCGTCTTCGCCTCGGTGGTCTTCGGTATCACTCAGCGCAACACCACCCGCGACATGGTGCGCTACGGCGCCTATTGTTTTTTCTTGTTTGTCGCTGGAGTTATCGTCGCCGGCTGGGCCATGTGGCTATTGAGACACTAGTTGTGAGTTCTTAGCTCCGCAGGCCAGAGCAAACTTAACCAACTCACAACCAACAACTCAGAACTCACAACTGCTTCACCCTTCCCACACGAACGCGTCAAACACCCGCCCAATTGAGTATCCCAGCCGTTTGTACAACTCCACCGCTCCCTTGTTCGCCTCGGTGACGGTCAGCGACAGCATGGACATCTTCCGCCGCCGCAGCTCCTGCATATTGGCTGCCAGCAGTGCTTCTCCAATCTTCTTTCCGCGATGCTCGGGCAGCACGCACACCTGCGTAATGTGGCCCACGTCGTCCTTCACCCGCGAGCACAGGATCAGCCCCACCACCGTCCGCGATGGCTTGTGATACGCGGTAAAGGACGAGCCTCCATCGAACTGGCCGCAGCCGGGAAAACGTACGATGTTGTTCAGAAAACGCAGCGAGCCCGCGATGGTGCGGTACTGATCGTTGATTTCTGAATCGATATGCCCGCGGTAGGCCGCTGTGATCACCGCCGCGGCCGGCTGATAGTCCTGCTCGCTCCAACGCCGGATCTCGATTCCCGGCGGCGCGCTCACCGGGCCTCCGTTTTTGCCTCCCAGCGGCAGCACCATGAATAGCCGCGGATGCCGGTGGAACCCATCTTCCAGGAATGGCCGCGCCACCGCGCCCGTCGGATGCACCAGCAGTTGCGCCTCGATGCGATGGATTCCCGGCGACTGCTGCAACGTCTCGATCACGTGCGCCAGCAGACGCGTCTCCACTGGATGCTCGGCGGCGGCGCTGTAACGCGCTCCATCGCCCTCCACAAACAGATCGCCGATCACGCCCTTGCTGCCCTCGTACACGAAGAACGAGTAACCGCAGATCCGCCCCTTCTCCAGCGCCGCGTAGCCCGGCAGAATGCGCGCGTCAATGTAGCGCAGGATCATCTCCGTCGAACTGCTGTAATCCCACGCCAGCAGCTTCGACCACAACTGCGCCTCCGCGTCCAGCAGCGGACGCAAGTCGCCTGACGAAAAATGCCTGAGATCCAGGATCTCCACGCGGTCAATCCGTGCTTGTGCGCTGCTCGTCACGGTGCCCCACAATCGGCCCGCCTTCCGCGGGTGTGGGCTCTTCACAGAACCGGCAGTCTATCCCCGCTCCTTACCCTACGCAAACCCTGGAACACGCCTGATTACTTACCTCCCCGCGTCCACGGCGTTTTGGGTTTTCAGTGGTGATGCGCCATTCCCGCAGACACCCAGTAGAGCTCCAGCCCTTGCGCCTCGTACCTGCCCACGCGCGACACTCGCCGCGGTGCCACCCGCGCGGCAATCTTGTCCTCCGACCCCGCCCGCGCCACCACCAGGTGATCTCCGGCCGGCGTCTCGCCGCGCTCGTATCGCATCACCGGCTGGTTCCGATAAAAATCCAAGCCGTATTCCAATTCGCGCCGGATCTCGAAACCTGCCACTGGCGTCGCGTGGCCCATCCTTTCGCCCGAGGGTGCCCCAGACGAGCCGGTTTTGCTCGTCTGGGAGTCATGCCCGAGCAACTCCGCAATCGCCTCCGCCACCGGACGTGCCGACTGCGTCCGGTCCACCAGGGGCGCACTGACGCGCACAATAAATGCCAGCGCCACCACCACCGGAACCAGCGTCACGAACCGCAGCACCGCCAGCCCACGCGCTCTCAGCCAGTACCACATCGCCACCGCCAGCACTCCTCCCGCCAACCCGGCCAGCAGCAGCGCTCGCGCCGGTGCGTGCAGATGCACGATTGCATAGGGCGCGAGCAGCGCCGCCGCCAGCAGCGTCCCATTCACCGCCGCATGAATTCCAGCAATCACCGCAGTTGCCGGGTGCCCCGGTCTGGCCCGGTTTTGGCCAAGCCGGGGGTTTCCCTCACGGCTCGCGGCTCGCGGCTCGGCACTCCTCTCGGTATTCGCGGGTGGGTCAGTCTCGGAGCTCGGAGCCCGGAACGCGGAACTCAGCCACTCTGCCAGCAGCAACGCGCACGCCGGAATCGCCGGCAGTATGTATCCCGGCAGCTTCGACTGCGAAATCGTAAAAAAGACCAGCGGCACGACAATCCATATCAACAGAAAAATCCGCAGGCCATCTGGTGCATGATCGGGGCTCGCGACTCGCGACTCGGGACTATGCTCGGAACTCGGAACCCGGAACTCGGAACTCTTGCCAAACATTGCGCGGATCACAAAAACCGTCCAAGGCAACGTGCTCAGCAGAAACACCGGCACGTAATACCAGAACGGCTGCTTGTGCCGGTACAGGTTCGTCCCGAACCTCTCCAGGTTGTGCTTCAGGAAGAACACATGAAAGAACTGCGGCGTCGCGCGCTGCACCGCCACATACCACGGCAGCGCCACCGCCAGGAATAGCACGATTCCCGGCCACCACAGCGTGCCGAGCACGATCCGCCACACGCGCTGGAGCGCGTCCGCTCTCGGACGCGACCTCCCCTGCACCAGCGCGAACACAACAATCACCAAACCCGCCAGCACCGGCGCCACTGGGCCCTTGGCGAGCGTGCCCAAAGCGATGCACACGTAAAAGAGCGCCAGCCAGAGCCTGCGAGTGGTCCGAAGCCACGTGAACCATGCCAGCATGCCGGCCGTAAACGTCGCCGCCAGCAGCATATCGGTGGACGCGCCCCGCCCGAATCCAATTACCGCCGCCGACGATGCCGCCATCAGCGCCGCGTCCAACTGCACGCCTGCCCGGAACCGCCGCATGAATCCGTAAATCGCGAATACCATGAGCGTGGCGAACACCGCCGACGGCACCCGCGCCGCCCAGTCGCTCACGCCAAATAGCTTGTACGACACCAGCGCGCACCAGTAATAGAGCGCCGGCTTCTCCAGCCAGGGCGCGCCGTTCAGCATCGGCGTCACCCAGTCGTGACGCGCCAGCATCTCGCGTGCGATCTGCGCGTATCGCGGCTCATCCGCCCCCACCAGGCCCATGCTGCCCAACCCGAAGAAAAACAGGTAGGCGCAGAACAGCCCCAGCGTGAGCAGTTCCCGCACTCCACTCGCCCGGTACCCCGGTCGAGACGGCAAGACGTGCCCCGGTCTGGCTAGGCTTTGGCCAGCCCAGGGATTTTGTTCCGTACTTGGTGCTGGGTACTCGTTGCTCACTCGAGTCTCAATTGAAAACAAAACGCAGCAACATTCTACCTATCGCTGCTCCAGACGTGTCCTGCTCAGGACGCATCCAACAGTTCTGGCCCATGCTACCGATCACCCGATTAGCCGATCGCCCGATCCTCCGATTTGTGCCGCTCCTGGCGCTGGCACTGGTGTTCGCATTCGCCACCCACGCCGCCGCCTACTCGGTTCTCACTCACGAGCAGATCGTCGACCTCGCCTGGAAGGACCACATCGTCCCGCTGCTGCTCCACCGGTTTCCCCACGCCACGCCCGAGCAGCTCCGGGAAGCCCATGCTCACGCCTACGGTGGATCGCTCGTCCACGACATGGGTTACTATCCGTTCGGCAACCAGCATTTCAGCGACCTCGTTCATTACGTCCGCAGCGGCGACTTCATCGTCAACCTCGTTCGCGAATCGCAGGACATCAACGAGTACGCCTTTGCCCTCGGCGCCCTGGCCCACTACGCCTCCGATATCGCCGGTCATCCGGCAGTCAACTCCGCCGTGGCCATCGAGTTCCCCAAACTGCGCGCCAGGTTCGGCGACCACGTCACCTACGAGGACGACCCCAAGGCGCACATCCGCACCGAGTTCGGCTTCGACGTCGTCCAGGTCGCCAAGAACCGCTACACCTCAGACGCCTATCATGATTTCGTTGGCTTCAGTATCGCCAAGCCACTGCTGGAGCGCGCTTTCCTCGACACCTACGGCATCGAATTGTCCGATCTGATCAAGAACGAGGACCGCGCTGTCGGCACGTTTCGCTTCGCCGTTGGCAACCTCGTTCCCAAGGCTACGAAGGTCGCGCTCGAATGGCGGCGCGACCAGATCGTCCGCGAGTATCCTTCGTTTTCGAAAACGAAATTTCTCTACTACCTCTCCCGTGCCCAGTACGAAAAAGAGTGGGGGAAGGATTACAAGCGTCCCGGATTCGGCACGCGCCTGCTCGCCTTCCTGATGCGCATCGTGCCCAAGGTCGGTCCTTTCAAGGCGCTCGCCCTGAAAGATCCAACGCCGCAGACGGAAGAAATGTACCTGCGCAGCGTGGACGCTTCCGTCGAGCAGTATTTCGCGCTGTTGCGTCAGGCCGGCAGCGGCACGCTTCAGCTCCCCGACAAGGATTTCGACACCGGCCGCCTCACCCGCGCCGCCGAATACAAGCTCACCGACCGCAGCTATGCGCTGCTGCTGCGCAAGCTCGCCGAGCACAACTTCGACCGGCTCACGGCGGACCTGCGCGACAATATCCTTCAGTTCTACGGAAATCTCAGCGCCGACTTTGACACCAAGCGCGATCCCGACCAGTGGAAGCAAGTGCTCGCCAACCTGGAGCGCCTGAAGTCGGCATCAACAGTCCAGGCCGCCTCATCCGAAACGCCCAAGCCTTGACCTTGCGTTTCAGTGCCTTGTGCCTTGCGCCTTGAGCCCTGCGCCTGAAGCCTGTAGCCTGTTTCCATGGACGAACTCCACGAGCGAGAGCGCCTGGCCGAGGTTTACGCCGCCATGAGCGACGCCGAACTGCTGCGCGTTGGCGCCGACGCTGCTTCGCTCACCGATGCCGCCCTCGACGCGCTGGAGCACGAAGCCGAGCGCCGTGGTCTGGAGTTGGAATCGGAAGCGCCGCCGCAAGCTCCCGCTTTCCGCGAGCTCGCCGTCATCCGTAAGTTCCGCGATTTGCCGGAAGCGCTGCTCGCCAAGGGCGCGCTGGAATCCGCCGGCATCGAGTCTCACCTGCTCGACGAGAACCTTGTCCGGCTCGACTGGTTCTATTCCAATGCCATCGGAGGCGTGCGCCTGTGCGTGCGCCGCGAAGACGCCTCGGCCGCCTTCCGCGTGCTCAATGAACCCGCGCTGGACGCGGGCTTCGACGACTGAATTCGCTAACGCTTGTCATTCCGAGCGCAGCGAGGAATCTGCTGTATTGCGCAGCCTGCGCTTACTCTTTTCTGTCTTTCTTCTTCGGGCGGCGCTTGTGCTTTTTGGGACGATTTTTCGACATGATGGCAGTGTACACGCTTCCGTCGCAGGCCAGCGACTGCGGCTACTTCTCGATCTCGCCCCCGGAGTCCTTCCAGCCCTTGAACCCTCCGCCCAGGTGCGCGGCATTCTCCAGGCCCATCTTCTGCGCCGTGTCGGCGGCCAGCGCCGAGCGTCCTCCGCCGGCGCAGTAGAACACGATCTTCTTGCCCGAGGCGAACACCGGGTTGTGATAGGGCGTCGTCGGATCGAGGCGGAACTCGAGCATGCCGCGGTCCACGTGCACCGCGCCCGGAATCTTGCCGTCGCGCTGCAGCTCGGCCGAGTCGCGGATATCCACGAACGTCACGTTGGGGTCTTTCACCAGCTTCTTCGCTTCCTCGGCCTGGATGGTCTTGACGCGCGTATTGGCGTCGGCGACCAGTTCCTTGACACTCTTCATGATGAGTTCTCCGTTAAGAATATTGCGCGCAAGATTCTACTACGCTGCAATCCTCCGCCTGCGTTAATGTCGATTACACTGTTCGTTCCTGAGGAGGTGCGCCTATGCGCCACAAAGCCCTGCTGCTCACGCTCTTGCTGCTGTCGTCGCTCGGGTTCGCGCAAACCAAGTCCGCCGAGAAACCTGCCGCCAAGCCCGCAAGGTCCGCCGCCGCGTCTTCCGCCGCCGCTCCCGACAAAGCGCTGATGCAGCAGGTGCTCGACGCCTGGGGCACGCTCGATATTCCCAAAGTCGCCAAGTTCTACGACCAGTCGCCGAACGATGTGTTCTATGACGTGCTGCCGCTGAAGTACCAGGGCTTTGCCGAGTACGGCGCGGGTGTGCAGAAGAATTTTGCCGACGTGGCTTCGGCCAAGCTGACGGCCAACGAGGATGCCGCCGTTCATCATGCCGGCAACTGGGCCTGGAGCACCTCGACGGTGAAGTTCAGCATGACCGACAAGGCCGGCAAGACCACCAACCTCGAGTGCCGCTGGACCGCGATCTGGCAGAAGAAGGGCGCCAGCTGGGTGATCGTGCACGATCACTTCTCGACGCCGCTGCCGCCCGAGCCGGCGAAATAGGCTCAAGGCGCAAGGCGCAACGGCTGTCTGAGCCTTGCGCTTAGCGCCGCTCCGCCAGCGCGTGCTCGATGCGGCGGTCGGGAATCAGCCACAGCAGCGCGACCAGGACATAGATGCCCTGCGCCAGCCACGGCCAGGAAATGCTGGTCACGATCCCGGCGATATAGAGCAGGGGCGACACCTTGCCCTTCCAGTCCCGGCCGACCGCCTTCTTCAGCAACGAGTCGCTTCCCTGCGAGGCAATGATGGCCTGCTGCAGGATGAAGTACGCGATCGCCGCCATCAGCAGGACAACCCCGTACACCGCCGACGGCGCCGGCGCAAAGTGGTTCTCGCCCATCCACCCGGTCACGAAGGGAAACAGCGACAGCCAGAACAGCAGGTGGAGGTTGGCCCACAGGACCGGGCCGCTCACCCGGCTGGTGGTGTGCAGCATGTGGTGATGGTTGTTCCAGTAGATGCCGACGTACACGAAGCTGAGCACGTAACTGAGGAAGACGGGCAGCAGCGGACGCAGCGCCCAGACGCTTTCTCCGCGCGGGACCTTCATCTCCAGCACCATGATGGTGATGATGATGGCGATCACGCCGTCGCTGAAGGCCTCCAGCCGGCTCTTGCCCATGGCGGATGATGATACGCGGGCGGGGCGTCTGATGCTTACAGGTTGATCGTCCCATGCAGATAAAGCTTGGTTTCGCCGGCGATCTTCACGCGGTCGCCGGCCAGCGTGACCCACATTTGCGAGCCACGAGCGCTGAGCTGCTGCACTCGAAAGCTCTGCTTGCCGGTGCGTCCGGCCCAGTAAGGGGCGAGTGTGCAATGGACGGACCCGGTGCCGGGATCTTCGGGAATCCCCTCCCCGGGTGCGAAAAACCGGAAGACGTAGTCAACATCGCCTTCGCCGGCGGCGGTAACAATCGCGCCACCCAGATGGCCCAAATCAACCTTGGACAAGGCGTCGATATCCGGCTTGAGCTTGTTCACCGTCTCGACTCGGTCCACGACCACGAGAACGTCTCGCGGTGCGCGCAGGACCTCGGCCCTCGCCAGCCCCAGCGCGGGCAGCAGCCCTGGAACTTCGCACGGCGCCGCCGGCCGGGCGGGGAAATCCATCACAAAGCGCTCGTGATCACGATCCACCGTCAACAGGCCGCTGACCGTATGAAATCGAACCGGCCACTTGTCGTGCCCGCGCAACGACAGCACATACGCCGACGCCAGCGTGGCGTGGCCGCACAAGTCGTCTTCCACGATCGGCGTGAACCAGCGCAGGTCGAAGTCGCCATCCGCGCGGGCCACCACAAACGCCGTTTCGCTGTGACGGTTCTCCGCCGCGATTTTCTGCATGACCTCTTGGTCCGGAAATGCGGGAACAATGCACACACCGGCGGGATTGCCGGCGAAAAGTCCGCTCGCGAAAGAGTCAATGTGGTAGTACGGGATGGCCATGCGCACCAAAGTACCACGGCGGTGCGGAGGCGGTTCGTCCGCTCATTCAGCTCTACGTTTCGGCTGCAGTCATTCCCGTCGTCTCCGACACGCTGTGCGGGCACTCTCGCAGTGGTTACTCCGTTGCCGAGGCGGAACGCGCCTCCGCGGAGCCGAGAGCGCTCGCATCCACACGCGCGGGCAACGTGACCACGAAAATGGTGCCGACGCCGGTGCGGCTGCGCACGCGCATGCTTCCGCCGTGACTTTCCACGATCGTCTTGCTGACCCAGAGGCCCAGACCTGTGCCGACGTCTTTCTTCGTGGTAAAGAACGCGTCAAAAATCTTGCCCAGCGCCGGTGCCGGAATGCCACCGCCGGAGTCGGCGACCGACAGCCGCACTCGAGCCTGACCGTCAACTGCCGTGCCGCGCAAACGCAGGTGCAGCCGCCCACCGTAGGGCAGCGCATCAATCGCGTTTGCCAGCAGATTGCCGAGTAGCTGCCGCAGTTCGCTGCGGCTGGCGTACACGGGATAGGCGCCCTCTCCATATTTGCGCATCACCTGGATCCGCTTCTGCTCCAGGGATGGCTCGTAAAGCTCCAGGACCTCGTCGGCAATGCTCCGCAGCAGGCAGTGTTCGCGCTCGTCGCTACGGCGCGCGAACGCCAGCGTCTGGCGGGTCACGTGGGCCGCGCGCAAAACCTGCTGTTGCGCCATTTCCGCGTAGGTCTTGGCGTTGGCCGGCAGGTCGGGGACGATGTTGATCAGGTAAATCAGGTTTGTGATGGACTCGAGCGGGTTGTTTATCTCATGGGCGATGGTCGCCGCCAGCCGACCGACGCTGGCAAGCTTCTGCGCCTCGACCATCGCCTTTTCAGTCTTGCGCTTCTCGCTGATGTCGCGGAACACGAGCACGACTCCGACGATCCAGTCGCGATTGCGAATGGGCGCGGCGCTGTCGTCAATGGCGATTTCGCTGCCGTCCTTCCGGATCAGCACCGTGTGGTTCGCCAAGCCGACGATGTGGCCGGACTGCAACACCTTGGCAACTGGATTCTCGGCGGGCTCCCGTGTCGCTTCGTTCACGATTCGAAAAACCGACGGCAGCGGCCGGCCCATCGCATCCTCAGCTTTCCAGCCGGTGGCAGATTCGGCCATCGGGTTCATAAACGTGATTTCGCCCAGCGGATCGGTGGCGATCACTGCGTCGCCGATGCTGGTCAGGGTGACATGGAGCCGCTCGCGTTCGCGGTCGAGGCGTCCCTGCAGCTCGCCCACCGCGCCGATCACGAATGAAATCGCGACGCCGGCCACCACAAAAATCACAAGGCGAAGCGCGTCTTCGGGTGAAGCGACGCGCAGCGAAAACCGCGGTACAGCCACAAAGAACAGATTGAGCAGGACGCTCGCTGCGGTGGCGGTCAGTCCGGCCCCCACGCCTCCGTAAACGGCGGCGGCAACAACCGACACGCTGAACAGCGGAAAATACGGGCTGGAGCCTACCGGAAGTACCGCGACGGCGGATACGGTGGCCAGGGCTGGCAGAGCGACGGCGACGAAATACCGGATGAACCGCGAACGATACGCGGCCAGCGACGCCCATCGGCCCAGCGCATGCGTTGTGTCCAGCGGAGACATAGGAGCCCGCGGAATCGTGTGTGGCGCGTTCAGCCTAGCACAATGTCCGCGGCGCGCGCCGCCCCGTTCGCCGCCACAGCCTGCCCTGAGCGCAGTCGAAGGGTTTGCGGAGATCCGGAGCCCGCTTCAGTGGGCGACAGCCGCCGGGAAGGGCACGGCTTCAGCCGTGCCGATAAGACGCGAAAACAAATTCGGCTTTAGCCGCTGAGGTTGGCTGTGCTCGCCAGCCAGGAACCTCAGGGGCTAAAGCCCAAAATGTTTGGACCTGGACTGGCACGACTAAAGTCGTGCCCTTCCCGCGCCGCCCTCGCCGCCCTAGCCTGCCCTGAGCGCAGTCGAAGGGTGCCCTTCCCGCGCCGCCCTCGCCGCCGAGCCTGCCCTGAGCGCAGCCGAAGGGTCCGCGGAATGCCTGAAGCCTGTTTTCACGCCGCTGCCGCCGCCGGCTGACGCTGCTTCGCTCCCATGATGATCAGCCACAGCATGATCGCCAGCTCTCCCAGCATGATCGGGAACGCTTTGTTGAAGATGACCGCCTCGTACTGCGGCCACATCACGCCCGAGACGGCGATCGCCACATACACCCACCCGTTCAGGATCAGCCAGACTCCGAGCACGCGCGGCAGGAACCCCGAGCGGTACGCCAGCAGGCCAAACGGGAGCAACCATAGGCCCCAGAAGACCTCGTTCACCACCACGCCGCCGTGATGCAGGCGAAGGAACAGCATGACGAAGGCGTCGCGCTGCGGCTTATCGAACACGGAAAGGAAATCGGCGCCGCGCGCGAACATCAGCGCTCCCATATCGTTCAGCGTGTTGAGAAAGTAGATGGGGGTGACCATCAGCGCGCCGAGGATGACCACCAGCCGCGCCAGGTCTCTGTCCACATCCTTGAACAGCCGGTACAGCGCCAGGGCGAGGAAAATGCTCATCGTGGCGGTGAACAGATCGGCGAGGATGCCAAGACGGAACAGCGTCTCGTGCGCGGCTATGTTGCCGGCCGTCGTGGCCGCGTTTCCGTTCACGATCAGCGTGTTGGGGATGTAGATGAGGCGCAGCGGCGCGGTCATCAGCGTGAGATAGAGGAGTCCTGCGACCCTGGCGTTGCGGCTGAGTTGTGTCATGACGCCCCCCAGCGGATTGAGAGGAGATACGGCACAAGGGTAAGGAAAGTTCCGCCAAACCAGAAGGCCACAGACGACGCAGAGGCTTCAGGCCACCGGAAACCAGAAACTAAAAACCAGAAACCAGCGGTGCGCTCTCGCTGCTCGGTGCCTGGTACACGCTACTCGCATCCGCCTCCGCGTTGATGTCCACACCCACGGCCTGCTTCAGCAGGTGCCACGCTTCGAGATATTTAAAATACCTATGAGTTGGGTTTTGCGGATTGAGGTTGAAGCATGACCGTTCTCTGCCGAGTGCTCCGACGGGGATGATGTACCAGACCTCCTCCGGAACCAGGATGATGGCGAAGAAGTCCACGTGCTTGCTGTCGTACTTGCGGTTCTTATTCGAAGGGCCGCCGATGGTGTTGCAAATATAAGAGGGGCCGCTGCGGGCGGCGGTGGATTTGACCTGCACGCGCTGGAAGATGCCGTTGCGTTCGACGGCAAAGTCGTAGCGGGCGGAATCACCCCAAGGCTTGGTGACGGTGAAGCCGTTAGCGGTGGCGCGGGCCATGAATTGCATTTCCGCCCAGTCGCCTCTTTCTTTCCACGATCGAATTTTCCAAGTTGCCTTTTTCATGTTCGTCTTATCTCGTCTTGTGGTCAGTTTCCGGGTTCGCCGTTGTGGCCGGCCCCAGTGTCCGGAGACAAAAAGGGCCGCCGGGATTGTCGCCCCCGCGGCCCCGCGAAACCTTTTACGCCAATTTCAACCTACTCCGCGCCCGGCGGTCGTGTCTGTGACATGCAAGGAAAAAATGCCTGCGGCGCGAACCTTTTGTTCCCAAATTGGAACCTGCCGGCCACTTCAAGGTGGTCGGTCACGCCTTCAGGCGTGACCGAGGCGCGCAGCGCCGAAGCCCGCTTCAGCGGGCGGCAGAATGTATAGCCCGGGGCGTGAGCCCCGGGTACGTGTCGGAACGAACTCCCATAGCCAGTGCGCGATCCCCGCGCGCAGACCGCGCCGCTCGCCGCCATGTCTGCGAATAGCTGGAGTCAATCTTTCAGAGATGCCTTCGACGCGGCGAGCTCCGCGTCGATACCGCCAAGGATCTTCCGAACTTCCTTTTTGCCCGATCCCCACGAAAATGCATCGCCGCCAGACTTCGAAACAACGGCAACGGTGGCTCTGGCGTGTGTTGCATCGATCGGGTCCACCGTCAGCATCATGTTGTAGCCCCACGACCATGCTGTCGTGCCGACGTGGAATGTCGCCTGTCTCCGCTCGTGGTCGACATTTTTCATTTCATGCTTTTGCTGTTGGATCGAGCGCAAACCCGCCGCGAAAACCTTATCCGCTGGAGCAGCGTACTCGCGCGTAGCCCAGTCGGGTGGTTGTTGCTGCTGTTGCGCGACAGCGACGGGAATCGTTGCCGCAATCAACATTGCGAAGGCAAATAGTCCGATGTGAGTTCGCATTTGCGCGGGAATGTACGACGATCACCACGGGGAGTCAAGCTAGAGGTCTCCGGAACCGTAGGAACTGCCCCACATTAGCTCGCCGCGCTCGCAAATGTGGGCCACCTGCCCACCGCGGCTGTGCACAACTTCAGCCGCGTACTCGCTGTATCTTCACATTAGCCCATTTCCACTGGATCGTCGGTGCTTGTCCCGTTCCCAGCAGCGGGCTCGACGCCACGTACGTATCGAATAACTGCAAGTTTGATTTCACGTCGTCCGCTTCTTGGGTCGAGAGTTCAACGGTGAATATGTGTTGCTGTGGCTGCTTCACTCCAGCAACTTCGATACTCACATCGAAGACATATGAGCCTTCTTTCCAGTAAAAGTTCCGTTCAAAGAACTCCCTCGCTGCACGTACTTCTTTAGACCTCATCAAATCGGCGAGTATTGTTGCGCTGCCAGATGTCCTTAAATATTTCATCTGGTCGAGGACTCTTTCGGTGATCTTCCTTGCGGCCTCTTGGAAGTCTAAGTCTTGAAAGAAGATTACCCGATCAGACAGACTGTCAACGGCAAGTTTGATTGCCGTAGCCGCTTGGCTGCGTCCGAAATTAATCACCTCTCCTGCGGGCCCGTGAATCTGGTGCTGGAAATCGCTTAGCAGTGTCCAAACCAGCCGTCGTTCATCACCCTTCGCGTGCGTGACTCTTAGCCGAATTTTTTCAATCAACGCACTCTTGCGTTCGGCCGACAAGCTGGACGTGAATGTTACGACAGGTCCGAATTGTGTGTAACCGATTGACACTGTTGCGGCAGGTGTAATTCGCACTACCGGCCTTGCCCAAACGTTATAAGCCCATGTAGCTATTTGCGGGACCCATGCTGCTGCGCCAGCGAATGCGGCGATCTCCGTTCCGGTCATATGTCTCTCCAAATAGCACGGGGGCACGTGTGCCGTGCCCCCACACAGTACGGTCTTTTGGGCCTGACGACCGGGCCATCTTCCGGTCGTTACGATTTCAGAACAGCCCCCTAGCCGCCAGCCCCTAGCCGCTAATGGGCAGAAATCAAACCCTCAGGGGCTAAAGCCCGAATTCTGTTCGGGCCTTTACGGCGCGAGTAAACTCGTGCCCTTCGACGAAAAGCGACCCGGGGCTTACACCCCGGGATATGGAGTGCCGTCCCTGCGGGACTCGGGCCGATTCGTCCTCGCGTACCCGGGGCTTACGCCCCGGGCTGGACTCTGTCGCCCGCTGACGCGGGCTTGGCCTCTTTTTCAGCCTACCCACGGCTTACGCCTTGGGCTACATTCTGTCGCCTGCTTCGCAGGCTTCGGCGCTTCGCGCCTCGGTCACGGCTAAAGCCGTGACCTACCTACGAGCATCCACTCGTGCTCCCGCAGCTCATGCAGCGGTAGCAGCTTCCGTTGCGGGTCATGATGGCGCCGCAGACGGAGCAGGTCGGGGCGTCGCCGAGATCAATCAGCTCTTTCAGTGCATCACTGGCGTGACCGGTCGGCGGTCGACGGTCGACGGTCGATGGCAGCAGCGACGACTGCGTCGCCGTCCCATTCGCCGGCAGCGCGGGCTGGTCGTGGACCTCGGGCTTCATGCCGGGGAACAGCAACTGCTGCTGGCCGGTGATGAACTTCTGCTCCAGCCAGCGGAAGATGTAGTCCATGATCGACGTGGCGTAGCCGATGTTCTCGTTGCCGGTCCAGCCGGAAGGCTCGAAGCGCGTGTGCTTGAATTTTTCGCACAGCAGCTTGAGCGGGACGCCGTGCTGGAGGGCCATCGAGATCGCCAGCGCGAACGAGTCCATCAGGCCGCTGACGGTGGAGCCTTCCTTGGCCATGGTGATGAAGATCTCGCCCGGCTCTCCATCCGGATAGACGCCGACGGTGATGTATCCCTCGTGCCCGCCAATATTGAACTTGTGGGTCAGCGAGGCGCGCTCCAGTTGCAGGCGATGGCGCACGGCACGCGGCGGCCCGCTCTCATCGCGGGAATCGACAGGACGGCTGACAGCCTCCACAGGCGAGGGCGCCTGTGCCACATCCTTCTCTTTGTCCTGAGAAACCACCATCGGCTGCGACTTCTTGCAGCCGTCGCGATAGATGGCGACCGCCTTCAGGCCCAGCTTCCAGGCCTGGATGTAGGTCTCCATGATGTCTTCCACCGTGGCCGCCTCGGGCAGGTTCACGGTCTTGCTGATGGCGCCGGAGAGGAACGGCTGGGTGGCGGCCATCATGCGCAGGTGTCCCATGTAATGGATGGAGCGGGTGCCCTTGGAGGGCTTGAAGGAGCAGTCGAAGACCGCCAGGTGCTCGTCCTTGATATGCGGCGCGCCCTCGATGGTGCCGGTGGCGTCAATGTAGCTGACGATGGCGTTGACCTGGTCGCCCGCGTAGCCGAGCTTGAACAGCGCCGCCGGCACGGTGTTGTTCACGATCTTGATCATGCCGCCGCCGACCAGCTTCTTGTACTTCACCAGCGCCAGATCTGGCTCGATACCGGTGGTATCGCAATCCATCATGAACCCGATCGTTCCGGTTGGGGCGAGGACGGTGACTTGGGAATTGCGGTAGCCGTGCTTTTCGCCGTGGGCGAGGGCTTCGTCCCAAACCTGCTTGGAAGCTTCGACCAAACCTTTGACGGACGACGCGGAGGAGCCGCCGATGTTGTTGACGGAGGCGCGGTGCATGCGGATGACGTCGAGGAAAGGCTCGCGGTTGATCTGGAAACCGGGGCAGGCGCCGTTGCGGTCGTTGGAAGTTAGCCGTTGGTCGTTGGCAAAGGCAGCTTTGAGCTTGTCGCCGGCCGGATCGAGCGGCTGGCAGAGTTCGGCGACGCGGGCAGACTGCAAGTACGCTTCGCCGCACATGATGGCGGTGACGCAGGCGGCGTAGTCGCGTCCGGCTTCGGAATCGTAGGGCAGGCCGGAGGCCATGAGCAGCGCGCCGAGGTTGGCGTAGCCGAGGCCGAGCGGGCGATAGTCGTGCGAGTTGCGGGCGATGGACTCGGTCGGATAGCCGGAGAAATCCACCAGGATTTCCTGGGCGGTGATGACGACGTCCACGGCGTGGCGGTAGCTCTCGACGTCGAAGTTGCCGTTGGGAGCGAACTTCATGAGGTTCAGAGAAGCCAGGTTGCAGGCGGAATCGTCGAGGAACATGTACTCACTGCAAGGATTGCTGGCGTTGATGCGCGCCGTGTTCTTCGAGGTGTGCCAGCGATTGACGGTGGTGTCGAACTGCATGCCGGGATCGCCGCAGTGCCAGGTGGCGTCGGCAATCTTGCGCAGAAGATCGCGCGCCTTGAAGCTGCCGGCGGGCGAGCCGTCGCAGACGTTCCGGGTATGGAAGTCGGCATCGCGCTCGACGGCGAGCATGAACTCGTCGGTGACGCGCACGGAGTTGTTGGCATTCTGAAAGAAGATGGACGAGTAGGCTTCCGAGTCGGGCGTAGAGCCGTCGTAACCGACCGCAACCAGGGCGTGCGCCTTCTTCTCTTCCTTCGCCTTGCAGTTGATGAAGTCCTCGATGTCGGGATGGTCAATGTTGAGGATGACCATCTTGGCGGCCCTTCTGGTCTTGCCGCCGGACTTGATGACGCCGGCGAAGGCGTCGAATCCTTTCATGAAGCTGAGCGGACCGCTGGCGGTGCCGCCGCCGGAGAGCTGCTCCTGCGAGCCGCGCAGCGGGCTGAGGTTGGTGCCGGTGCCGGAGCCCCACTTGAAGAGCATGGCCTCGGTCTTGGCGAGGGTCATGATCGAATCCATGCTGTCGTGCACGGAGTTGATGAAGCAGGCCGAGCACTGCGGATTGCGATAGCCGGTGGGAGCGAACTCGACAGTCTGCGTCTGCGGATTCCAGTGCCAGTTGGAGCCGTCAGCGTTGGGCTCGATGCGGTCGCAGCCGACGTTGAACCAGACGGGCGAATTGAAGGCGGCGAGCTGGTGCAGAAGGATGTAAGCGAGCTCGTCGTGGAAGACGGTGGCGTCTTCGGCGGAGCGGAAATAGCCGCCGGTGGTGCCCCAATCGCGGATGGTCTCGGCGACGCGGGAGACGAGCTGGCGGACTCCGGTTTCGCGCTCGGGGGTATTCAGCCGTCCGTGCAGATATTTGCTGGCCACGATGTTGGTGGCCGTCATGGACCAGTCCTTGGGGACCTCGACATCTTTTTGCTCGAAGATGGTGTTGCCCTGGGCGTCGGTGATCGAAGCGGTGCGCAGCTCCCATTCGGTGGTGTCGTACGGGGAAACGCCGGCCTGGGTGAAGTAGCGGCGGAAGTTGAGGCCGGGGGCCTTGCGGGTCTTGGGCGCGGCAGCCGTTTCGGTTGTGGTCGTGGTTTTTACAGTCACGTCGGCCATTGGAACGTCTCCTCGAGCAGAGGGTAGATGCCGTATGAAGTTTCAGTCTTCTACCGCACCAGGGCTAAAGCCCTGAGATTTTCGAACGCTACGTCGCACGGCTAAAGCCGTGCGCTCCCACCAGGGGCTAAAGCCCCAAATCAAAATCAATTCGTACGGCACGATTCAAGTCGTGCCCTGATACAAGACACACGCGAGGGCGCGTGTGCCACACAAAAAAGGTCACAGGCCGGGCAAAGGCAGAGTGAGGGGTTGGCTCACGTCCGCCGGGGCATCAGCCGGGACTGAACTTCCTGGGGCGGCGCCCGCCATCCAAGTTTCCAGCGCCTCGCGGGCGGCTTCGCGCTCGGCGGCATCGGTGATGACCGCATAACGCACGAAGCAGGGCGCCTGCCGCAGACGATCGCGAATGGCGCTTTCGGCGACGAAGAGACGATTGAGGGCGCAACCGAGATCGTCGGCGGTGTCCACCTTCAAGACCGCGAGCATGCGTTTTTCGCCCATGGCGGCGCTTTGGCCGGGAGCGATGACCTCTTCGGCAACGACGAACACACCGGGCAGGCTCGGCACCAGCAGAAGACTGAAGCTGGATTGGCAGAGCGACCACGGCGACCAGGGAACGCGTTGCTGCAGGTCTCCATGGCGTCGCGAGGGCGTAGAACGGTTCGTCATATCTGCTTTCTTCCCTTCCTGGGCAAACCCACCTATCGCATCGCGAGAGGGTGGGCCGCCCGGTAAACCCCACCCAAGCAAAACCGGCTTGGGTGGGCCACCCGTTGAACGAGTTGGAAAGGATCACCGCTTGATCATCGGGTGATCGGGAGATCGGGTAATCGGGTGATAGAAGAACCCAAGAATCCGGTTGCGCCCGAAAAACTCATCCGATGGTCCTGCTCCGGCGGTCACCTCGGCCACCGGTTTGTACTGCCAGAAGGGCGGAATTTGGGCCGCCGCGACTGGCCCCACATGTCTATGGGATGGTGACAGTACGCCTGTATGTTGTGCCTGTCAAGACCCCACTACCATATATTGTTATTTTACTCCTGAATCCCTCCGTTTTTGGGTCGAAATGCACTTGACACGGGTCACTGGGCGTTTGGTCGCTGGCAAGAACCAGTTTTCAGCTATACCGGCGAAACAGGCTGGGGAAACAGTGCCACCAACTTAGGGCGAGGCGGAGCGGGGGTCAATTCCGCAGTTTGGTGCAAATGGGATGGATCGGCGGGCATGGGCGGGGAGCGGTTTGGGACGCGTTTTCCGGGGAAATTTCCACAAGGTCGTAGTCCGTAGACCGTAGTCGGTAGGCCGGGGAATAGAATGCGGGGCGGTTGTGAAGCAAAGCATTGCAGAGTGAAGATTGAAAAGTGCAGTTTGGAAATGGGGGAGCGTGGTTGAAATTCCCTTGGATAGCGTGACCGGCCTTGGTTGAGCAGGGGTCCTTCGATTGCGGACGCGCCTTGCTCGCGCGCCTCGACTTTCGCTCGGGGCAGCGTTGAGCATGCGCGAGCTTCTTGGCGCGTCCTGCGCTCAGGATGACACCGTTTAATTTTTCGGGAGGAAGTTTGATTTTCCGGAACAGTTTTGTCTTCGAGAGGAAGTTTACTTTTCGGGAGGAATGGAAATGCGCACTCGTACGGTGATTGCGGTGGTGCTGGTGGCGATGTTGCTGGCGTGTGGGCCGAAGAAGCCGTTTGCGCAACAGGCTGCAGGCTCCAGGCTGCAGCCTGCAGGAGTTCCGAGTTCTGAGTTGCGAGTTGCGAGTGCACAACAGCAGGAATCAGGGGGCAGGAGTCATGAGTCAGGGAAAACAACTGTGCTGCGGTGCGGAGCGATGCTGGACGTGGGCAGCGGGCAGGTGCGGCGGAATGTCGAGATCACGGTCGCCGGCAACAAGATCCAGCGCGTGGGCCCGGCGGCCGATGCCCGCGCGGACATCATGCCGAGGAACGGCGCGCAGGCGGTGGATCTCTCCAGCATGACCTGTCTGCCCGGGTTGATTGACACGCACACGCATGTGTTGTTGCAGGGGGACATCACCGCCGAGGATTACGACGTGCAGTTGCTGAAGCAGTCCACCGCCTACCGGGCACTGCTGGGGGCGCGGGCAGCGCGCCGGGCGCTGGAGTACGGATTCACGACCATCCGCGACCTGGAAACGGAGGGCGCCGGATACGCCGATGTGGACATCAAGAAGGCGATCAACAACGGCATCATTCCGGGGCCGCGGATGCAGGTGGCGACACGTGCGCTGGATGTGACCGGGTCATATCCGCTGCAGGGATACAACTGGGAGCTGCACGATTTGCCGCACGGAGTGCAGTTCTGCGACGGGGGGGACGACTGTCGCAAGGCGGTGCGGGAGCAGATTTCGCACGGCGCGGATTGGGTGAAGGTTTACAGCGACCGGAGTTACTACATTGAAGCCGCGGAAAATCCCCGGCCCGGCCAAACCCAGGCCGGACCGGGGCACCCACAGGGAATAGTTCTGAAGGATGTGCCGACGTTCACGATTGATGAGTTGCGGGCAATCGTGGACGAGGCGCACCGGGAGCGGAGGAAAGTGGCATCACATGCCATGGCGCTGTACGGAGTGCACAACTCGGTGGAAGCGGGCATTGATACCATCGAGCACGGCGACTACATCGCGCCGGAAGATTTGCAAACGATGAAGCAGAAGGGCACGTGGTTCGTGCCGACGCTGTTTGTCGGGGAGTACGTGGCCGAAGGACGGGCGAAGGCGGGTGCGCCGGTGTGGGTGGAGATGACGAAGATTGCCGCCGACACCTTCCGGCGGGCTCTGCAGGCAGGCGTGAAGATCGCCTTCGGCACGGATGCGGGCGGGTTCGACTGGGCAATCAATCCGGCCAAGGAATTCGCGCTGCGGGTGAAGTACGGGCAGACGCCGGCGCAGGCGATTCGGTCGGCGACGCTGGATGCGGCGACGCTGCTGGGAATGGAGAAGCAGATCGGAACGATCGAGCCGGGGAAACTGGCGGACATTGTGGCGGTGCCGGGGGAGCCGCTGGCCGACATCACGGTGCTGGAGAAAGTGCAGTTCGTGATGAAGGACGGGGTGGTGGTGAAACGCTAATTGTGTAGTTCACACGAAGGCACGGAGGAAGCACGAAGGCGTGCCTGCGATTCCGGGTAGAAGTGCCTTCGACATTGGCGCGGGCGCGGGCGAACCCGGGGTCCTTCGACTCGGCGGCTGCGCCGCCTCGCTCAGGATGACAGGCATTTAGCTTTCGTGTGAGATCAGGACTACCGCCCGGCTGGTAACGAAATGGAACTCCGACAGTCTAAGCAGCGTATCGGAGCATGGCGGCAGGAGTGTGCGTCGGGAGGGCGGTAGTATATTGCCGGTCCTCCAGCTCGAAGATCCTGGTGCAATCAAAGGAGATCTTTATGAAGCAGGCTAGCCGGGCGTGGTTCGTTCTAGCGTTGGTGGTGGCTTTGGCAAGCGCGGGTTGGGGTCAGGCAAACCCCCGCCCCGGCCAAAATCAGGCCGGAACGGGGCACCCGCAGAAATTTCCCACGATCAAGTATGAAACCTACAAGCTGAAGAACGGGCTACAGGTGATCCTGAGCGAAGATCACCGGCTGCCGATGGTGGCCGTGGACCTGTGGTACCACGTGGGGCCGGCGAACGAGCGGCCGGGGCGGACCGGGTTCGCGCACCTGTTCGAGCACATGATGTTCCAGGGCTCGAAGCATGTGAAGGCCAACCAGCATTTCCAGATGCTGGAGGCGGCGGGCGCGACCGACATCAACGGCACGACCGAATTCGACCGCACCAACTACTTCGAGACGGTGCCGGCGAACCAACTGGAACTGGCGCTGTGGCTGGAGAGCGACCGCATGGGCTGGCTGCTGGACAACATCAACGGGCGCAACCTGGCGAACCAGCGTGACGTGGTGCGCAACGAGCGGCGGCAGAGCGTGGAAGGCCAGCCGTACGCGCTGGTGGAAGAAGGGCTGGTCCACGAGCTGTTTCCCAAGAACCATCCTTATTATGGGTACGTGATCGGGTCGCACGCGGACATCGAAGCCGCCGACCTGGCCGACATCCGCGACTTCTGGAAGGAGTATTACCGGCCGAACAATGCCAGCATCGCGGTTGTCGGAGACTTCGACCCGAAGACGATCAAGGCGCTCTTAGAGAAGTATTTTGAACCGGTCCCGGCAGGGCCGCCGGTGCCGAAGATTGACGTGGTGACGCCGAAGATCACCTCGGAACGGCGGGCAACGATTACCGACAAGGTGCAACTGCCGCGGGTGTACATGGCGTGGATCACGCCGTCCTATTTCAAACCTGGTGACGCCGATGCGGACCTGCTGGCGCGGGCGCTGGGCGGCGGGAAGTCGAGCCGGCTGTATAAGAAGCTGGTGTACGAGAAGCAGATCGCGCAGGACGTGAGCGTGGACCAACAGTCGGCGATGCTGGGGTCGATGTTCGAGATCACGGCTACGGCGAAACCGAACGTCAAGCCGGAGGAGCTGGAGAAGGCAATTGACGAAGAGCTGGCCGACGTGCAGAAGAACGGCATCACGAGCGAAGAGCTGGAGCGGGCGCGGAACACGATCCTGACCAAGAAAATTGAAGGGCTGCAGCGGCTGGGCGGGTTTGGCGGCGTGGCCGACATGCTCGACCTGTACAACCACTACACTGGCGATCCGGGATATCTGCCGAAAGACCTGGCCCGCTACGAGAACGCGACGACCGCGTCGGTGAAGGCGTTGGCGGACACGTTGACGACGAACTCGCGGGCGGTGGTGTATGGGGTTCCGGGAGCGAAAGTGGTGCAGGATGTGGCGAAGCGTCCGGAGCCGAAGCTGGAGGAGAAAGTGGCCGGAGGACCGGGCAACGACCAGTGGCGGGAAACGCCGCCGAAGCCGAGCGCGGCGAAGGCGCCGCATTTACCGGCGCCGGAAGAGTTCAAGCTGGCGAACGGGCTGACCGTGCTGCTGGTGGAAGATCACAAGCTGCCGGTCATGACCGCCCGGGTGGCGGTGCTGCGAGGAAGCGAGGCGAATCCTGCGGAGAAGCCGGGATTGGCGTCGTTCACTGCGGCGATGCTGAGCGAAGGCACGGAAAAGCGTCCGGCGCTGAAGCTGGCCGACGACATCGCGCTGACGGGAGGAGCGATCAGCACAACTTCCACCGCCGATTCCTCTTCGATCTCGGCGTCGGGACTGACGTGGAGAGCGGACGCGCTATTCGACCTGCTGGCGGACGTGAGCGAACATCCGGCGTTCCGCGAGGAAGAAATCGAGCGGCTGCGGAAGCTGCGCCTGACGGAGCTGATCCAGGAGAAGGACAACCCGCGCACGGTGGCGACGAAAGCGTTTTATCACGAGGTGTACGGAGAGAAGAGTCCGTACGGATACATGGAAACGGGCACGGAGACGTCTACGAAGGCGACGACGCGCGCCGACATGGAACAGTTCTACAAGTCGGGCTATGGACCGAAAAACGCCGCGCTGGTGGTGGCCGGGGACTTCACGCAATCACAATTGAAGGCGCTGGCGCAGAAGTATTTCGGCGGATGGACGGGAGGGGCGACCAAGAGCGGGCCGCCCGTGGTGTCGAGCACAACAACGCGGCGGATCGTGATCGTGGACAAGCCGCAGTCGCCGCAAAGCGCGCTGCGCATCGGGCAAGTCGGGCTGGAACGCAAGAACCCGGACTTCGTGCCGGTGCAACTGATGAACGACATCCTGGGCGGGCTGTTCTCGTCACGCATCAACCTGAACCTGCGCGAGGAGCACGGCTACACCTACGGCGCGGGGTCGGCGTTCCAGTTCCGGCGCGGGCGGGGGCCGTTCTTTGTGGGCGGGATGATCCGCACGGACGTGACCGCGCCGGCGGTGAAGGAGGTCTTCAAAGAGCTCGACAAAATGCGGACGAGCACGCCAACGGCGGGAGAGCTGAGCATGGCGCAGGAGAGTTACATCCGCGGCCTGACGGCGATCTTCGAAACGGCGCAGCAAACGGCGGGAACGATGAGCAACTTGTTCGTCTATGATCTGCCGCTGAATTATTACGTGACGCTGCCGGCAAAAATCGAGGCAGTGAAGGCGGCCGACGTGGAACGAGTGGCGCAGAAGTACCTGACCCCGGACAAAATGGTGATCGTGGTGGCCGGCGACCGGGCGAAGATCGAGCCGGGCCTAAAGGCGTTGGATCTGGGGCCGACGGAAGCGCGGGACGTGGAAGGAAAAACGATCCCCAGCGGCCAGTGACCAGTGAAAAAGCCCGGCAATGAGCGCCGGGCTTTTTCGTCCCCACATATAAATCAGTTTCAGGTTTCGGCCGGGGCTAAAGCCCCGCGATTTTGCGCATCGTTTGTCGCCCAGCTAAAGCTGGGCGCTCCCACCGCACACGCGAGGGCGCCCTTCGGCGAGCTCAGGGCAGGCCGTGTGCCACACGCTATTTCCCTTCCTTCAGGCGGCGGTTGATTTCGTCCCAATTGACAACGTTCCACCAGGCCTTGAGGTAGTCGGGACGGCGGTTCTGGTATTTGAGATAGTAGGCGTGCTCCCAGACGTCGTTGCCCATGACGGGGAAATTGCCGTCGAGGTAAGGGCTGTCCTGATTGGCGGTGCTGAGCAGCTCGTACTGCCCGGATTTGGTGCGGACCAGCCACGTCCAGCCGCTGCCAAAGCGCTTGGCGCCGTTGTCGTTGAACTTCTCCTTAAACGAATCGAAGCCGCCGAGGTTGCCGATGACGGTGGCGATCTCGCCGGTGGGGTTGCCGCCGCCGTCGTGCTTCATGATCTTCCAGAACATGGAGTGATTGGCGTGACCGCCGCCGTTGTTGCGCACGGCGGTGCGGATGTCCTCGGGAACAGAATTGAGGCTGCGAAGAATGTCTTCCGCGGACTTGGATTTCAGCTCGGGATGCTTGTCGAGCGCGGCGTTGAGATTGGTGACGTAGGCGCCGTGGTGCTTGTCGTGATGAATCTGCATGGTCTGCGCGTCGATGTAGGGTTCGAGCGCGGCGAAATCATAAGGCAGCGCGGGGAGTTCGAGACCAGCGGCCTTCTCGGCGACGTTTGCCATAGTTATTCCTCCAACGGTGGTTGAGATGCCCGGGGCGTATGGGGGATGTAAAAAAGTTTTGAGTAAGCCCAAACCGCCGAGGGCGCGGAGGACTTACTTCTTTCTTCCGAGGAAACGGATGCGGGCGGTGAAGGCGCGATGGTCGGTCAATGCGAACTGGCCGAAGAGGGGCGAATCCACATTGTTGTAAACGGCGGCGGGATTGGGACGATCGGTGATGTCCTCGAAGCCGCCGCGCAGAGCGAGGTTGTAGCCGCGGAAGGAGAAGCGGCGCTCGAGAAACAGGTTGAGGGTGAAGAAATCGGGGAAGCGGTGGGAGTCGGGTGCGCCGACGATCTGCTGGTCCTGATTGACCGCGCTCCAGGCAAAGCCGCTGCGCCAGATGCTGGAGAGAGCGATGTCCCATTTTTTGAAGTGCGGAATGGGCAGATAGCCCCAGGAAACGAGCTGGTTGGGGGCGTCCCAGGGAAGCGGGCCGGGGCCCTGCTGGCTGAAGATGGGGTTATCAATGCTGAAGCCGAGCACGGCGTTGGAGACGGCGCGCGAGCGGGTGTAGGCGAGCATGATTTCGTGATCGTTGTGGAAGACGCGGCGGGCGGTGAACTGGAGAGCGTCGTAGTGGTCCTGGCGAGTGGTGACGAGGCGGTAGTCGCCGATAAAAGGGGTAGTGGAGGCGTTGATAAACGTGAATTCATTGGCACCGCGCTTGCGCAGATACTCCGCCGTGAAAATGACTGTCCCGGGAAGGCGGCGCTGGACACCGATGCTCCAGTTCAGGAAGCGCGGGTTGAGCAGCGAGGCGCGGTCGACGGTGAAGCTGGTGGGCAGCGGCGGACCGGTGGGGGTGACACCGTCGGCGGCGAAGATGGTCTGGAGGCGGGGGCCGAAGAGCGTACGCGAGGTGAAGTCCAGCAGCGTGAGGTCGTGGAAGAGTCCGATACCGGCGGTGAACTTGGTGTTGTCGTCGAGCATGTAGGTGGCGGCGACACGCGGCGAGACGGCGGTGTGCGGGGTGATGTGGTCGCGGTCGAAGCGCACGCCGGTCTCGATGAGCAGACGCGGCGTGGGCGACCAGCGGTCCTGGGCGTAGGCGCCCAGTTGGACGTTGCTCTGGCCGACCAAAGCAGGGCCGGTGAAAGTGATCCGGCTAAAGAGTGCGTTGTCGGCGCGCAGGATGGAAATGGGGCTGCGGCTGATGTTGAGGTCCTGGTCGAGGCGCTCGAGATCCATGCCGATCTTGAAATCGTGGCGGCCGGCGAAGTGTTGCGGCGGAAGGTAGAGGTTGGTGAGGCCCTGAATGCGGCGGGTGGAGCCGCGAGTGCTCTCAAAAAAATTGCCGCTGGTGGCGGTGCGCGTGATGACGTAGGGCAGCGTGCCGAGCGGGAGATCAGTGTCGCGATATTCGTTGATGGCGAATCCGGTTTCGAGAATCAGGCCGTTGGAGAAAGTGTGCTGGTCGCGCAGGCTGCCGAAATAGGTGGTCTGGCGCTGGGTGATGGTGGTGGAGAGCGGCGTCTGGGGCGAGAGCCCGGCGTAATCCCAGTGAAGGTAGTTCACCAGAAATGTGGCGCTCAGAATGTTGGAGGAGCTTAGGTTCACCTGCGCCTTGGCGAGATTGCTAACGCGCCACATGGGGCTGCGATCGGCGCCGTCGGGAAGCTCTTTGATGACGTTGGTGTCGTACTCGCCTTCGGGCGCGATCAGGAACCAGGCCTTCCCTTTCTTGATGGGGCCGGTGATGGTGACGCGCGGGGTCCACTTATCGAGGCCGATTCCCTTCTTGTTCTGGACCGAGGGAATGAAATTCGTGGCTGCGATGTGGAAGATGTCGTTGCCCATGCCGGTGGTGAAGGCGAGCAGGCCGCCGGTGGCGGGACCGAACTCGGCGGAGTAGCGGCTGGTCTGGACGTCCACGGAGCGGACGGCGTCGGGACTGAAGCGCAGGTCGAGGTTGCCCGTGGCGGGGTTGGTGATGTTGAAGCCGTCGAAGGCGTCGAACGTCTGGTAGGTAGAAGCGCCAGCGACGTGGACCTGGCCAAGGCCATCGCGCACGATGCCGGGGATATAGGGCAGAGCCTCGCGGATGTCGCGGGTGGTGGGGTAGGGCACATTGATGATTTCGCGGCTGCCGAAAGTCTGCGTGTTGGCCGTCTCGGCAGGATCAATTTCGGGCGCGGAAGCGACCACGTTGACGCTCTCGTGAACTTCCTGGGTGTGGAGGAGGGTGACATCGAGGCGGTTGGTGTCCGGCAGGCGGACCTGGGTGTTGAGCGCGTAAAAGCCATTTTTGTTGACGGTGAGGCGATAGGCGCCCGGAGGAGCGGTGAAGCGGCAACGTCCAGCGTAATCGGACTCGCAGCGCAAAGCGACGGGGCCTTGCATGGCGGCAATGGCCCCGCCAACGGCAATGCCGTTTTCATCGGTAATCGTGAGTTGCAGAGAGGGGTTTTGCGCGAGGAGGGGAAGGGCGAGCAGGAGGAGGGAGAGGTACTTCACTGGTCTGTTGTCGCATGGAGGGGCGTGGCAGCGCAAGCGCGGGCCTCGCCCGGCTGAAATGCCTTTCGGCGGCATGGTGAGTGCGAGCCAATGCGGGGTCCTTCGACTCGGGCCTGCGCCCTCGCTCAGGATGACAGCCATTTATCAATAGTGCGCTGCAACTTATCGCGCGGGGGCTGCGGCTTTGGCGTGGCGGAGGACGGATTGGAAGACTTTCATGTCGCCGTCGTTCTTTGCGGGTGAGACGTGGAGCAGGTAGGCGAGAAGTGAATAGACATCGACGTTGGGAAACGGCGGCAGGACTTGATGGGCGCGGAAAGCAGGGCCGGCAGCGAGGAAAATGGCGCGCATCTCGGGGGCGGCGTTGTCATAACCGTGATCGCCGCCGTACTTCTTGTCGGGGTGCCTGGCCACGTACTGGTGGGAGGTGATGGTCCAGCCGACATCGGCCACGCCAATCACCGGGGTGATGCGCGGGTTGCCGCTGAAGTGGAGGCGCGCGGGAATGGTATCGGGCGTGTAGGCGGTCATGTGCGGCACGCGTTTTAGTTTTTCCAGTAACGCCGCATGGTTGCCATCCTTCGCCTTGATGGCGAGCACGGGCGAGCCATCCACCTGGATGACGTTGCTGAGATCAAGGTAGTCGTCGAGGTAGACGCGCCGGTCGCGCGAGCAGGCGGCCATGCCGTGATCAGAGACGACGAGGATGTTGACCTGGTTCAGGATGCCGCGCGATTGGAGGCCGCGCAGCAGCAGGCCGATGGCGGTGTCCACGCGTTCCATCGCCTCGGCCAGTTGCGGCGAATCCGGTCCCTCGTGGTGGCCGGCCTCGTCCACGTCCTCAAAGTAAAGAGTGAGAAACGTGGGCCGGTCGGCCGGCGGCAGGTCGAGCCAGGAAAGCACTTTGCTCACCCGGTATTCGCGCGAGGTGCGGTGTTTCTCGTCCCAGGGTTCCCAATAGGTCGGACGGACGCCTTCGATGGCGGCCTCACTGCCAGGCCAGTAAAAGGCGGCAGTTTTCTGGCCCGCTTTTTCGACCGTTACCCAGATCGGCTCCCCGCCCCACCAGCGGGCGTCCTGCACCTGCTGGCGATCGGACATCTTGAAGGTGGCGTGCAACTGATCGTCCCACATGCTATTTCCGACGATGCCGCTGTGCGCGGGGTAGAGCCCGGTGGCAATGGTGTAGTGGTTAGGAAAGGTCTTGGTGGGAAACGACGGAATCATGTACTGGGCGCGGACGCCACGGGCGATCAGGCGGTCGAGGTTGGGCGTTTTCGCTTTGCCGAAATAGTCGTAGCGGAAGCCGTCAATAGAAATGAGGATGACGGTCGGCTTGAGGTCGTGGATCTGGGCGGCGAGGGCCGCGTGGGCAAGGAGAAGGAGAAAGATGAGTACGGAAAGACGGAGTTTACGCATGGGGACGGCTTAACAATACCAAAGAGATTGGCGATTGCCGATTGGCGATTCCCACACGAGCAAAACCGGCTCGTGTGGGGAACCGGCGAAATTTTCGGAGCATGGGAAGCTACCAGAATAACAAACCCTAAATGCCGCGGAGGCGGCAGTGGCTGCACATGCACACGCGGGGGCGCGTGTGCCACACAAAAAAGCCCGGCCGTTGCCGGCCGGGCTTGGAGTTGTTTCTGCGTTCGAGATCTAGAAGACGAACTTGAACGCGAACTGGACCTGGCGGACCGGACCCGGGGCACTGTTGGTCAGGTACGGGCTGCCATGCAGGATGCCTTGCAGCGTCATGTCCTGGAACTTCATGAAGGCCGGGTTGGTGGGCGCCGCAAAGCCGCAGGTGGCGCTCGCCGAAGAACCGGTGGTGACGCCGAAGCTGGTGAAGGTGCCGCAGTAGTTCAGCTCGGTATTGCTGGCGTACTGCAGGTTCATCCAGTTGAAGAGGTTGAACAGGTCCACCGAAGCCACGATGTCCTTGCCTTCCGCGACCTTTTGCGTCTTCTGGATGCGGAGGTCAATGGTCTTAAATCCTGGCTGGCGGAACTGGTTGCGATGCATCATCACGCCCGGAGCAAAGAACGGCCGGTCGTTGCCGCTGACCTTGTCCTGGTTCAGATCGGAACCGGTGCTGACGTCGAGCAGCGCCGAACTGCTGGTGCTGAACAGCGGAACACCTGACAAGAAGCGGAGCGAGGTAGCGACCTCAAAGCCGAACGGGAGTGTAACCACCGGGGAGGCCACGAACTGCTGGCGGCGGTCCTGGGTGGAGAAGTAGTACTCGCGGGAGTAATAGAGCGGTGTGGAGGCATCACTGTAGCTGATGCCACCCGCGTTGCGCTCGTTATCGTCGTCCGACAGCCCTTCCGAACGCGTGTAATACATCTGCAACTGAACGCGTTTGCTGGCGTTGTAACGCGTACCGATGGTCAGGGCGCGATACAAGCTCTTGCCGTTGGACGTACGGGCCTGCACCGAACCCAGCGAGGCGATGGGACGCGGAACGCCGCCCGGCACCGTCAGCCCGCTCACCGGATCCGTATGGTTCGTCAAGGTCAGGCCGTACTGCGGCCGCCCGGTAGTGGCGTTGAGGCAGGCGGTCAACTGGGTGGCGGGGCAGATGCCCGTGGGCATGGGCAGGTTCAACTCCGTATTGCGCTCGAGGTGGACAGTCTTGATCCAATCCACGTCAGCAGTAACGACCCAACCGCGCATGACTTCCCGCTCAAAACCGAAGCCGACTTGAGTCGACCGCGGATTCTTGAAGTTGTTGTCCATCATGAGTGGGGAGGTCAGCAGGGTGAGGTCGGGATAGCCGATGGAAGCGCCGATTTGCTGGAAGTCGGCGGTGGTCAGCGCCGGTTCACTACCCGGCGCGAAGTTGTTGAGATTGATTCTGCCACCGGTTCCGCAGAGGATCTGCTGGTAGGTAGTGATGGAGGTAGCACACAGCGAACCGGCCTTAGGAGTCAGCGGGAAGAACAGCCGCTGATCACCAGGGACGGCGCGGAAGTTATTGGTGGGTCCGGCAAACAGCAGGAGCGGACTGGCGGCGTAGTAGATGCCGCTGAAACCGCGGACGACTGTTTTGCCGTTGCCCATGACGTCCCAGGCGAAGCCGAAGCGTGGAGCAAACTGATTCATCGCATTCGGAATGTAGCTGGGATCTTCCTTGGCGGGAACGATGCCGGCTGCACTCAACGGCCAGACCTGGTTCTTCACCAGGTTGGTAAGGGCGGCGTTGGAGGCATCAGGTTGAGGATTCTTCTGGCCTTCCCAACGTAGCCCGAAGTTCAGAGTGAAGGTCGGGAACACGCGCCAGGAGTCCTGGAAAAACAATGCCGGCATCTCGCCCGTCATGGTGGCGAGGTAATTGCCGATATTGTGGGAATACGAGGTCCGGGTGTTGTCGTAGCGGTTGGCCAAAGTGGCGCCGGCCGCCGCGCTGAACGGACAATTGGCGCCCGGGCAGTTGGGATAAGCGGAAAGCGGCAAAGTGCCGTTGGCGCCCATCAGCTCCAACTGGGAGGCGAGGGTGCCGCTGGGAGTACTGACGCTGAAATCGCCAAACTGATCGAATCCGAAGATCTGGCTGGCATTCAGGTGGTTGTACTCGCCGCCGAACTTGACGGTGTGCTTACCATGCTGCCAGGTAACGGCGTCGGCGAACTGGAGGCGCCAGTCCTTTTCAAGGTTCTGACCAAAGAAACTGATGGTGCCGTAGGTTCCGGCGCGGCTGCTGACGACCGGCTGGAAGGGCTGGTTGCCATTGCGCGGACGGTGCTCCAGCGAGTACTCGCCGCGGAGCTCGTTGGTCAGCCCATGGAAGAAGCTGGCCAGCGAGCCGGTGATGGTGTGGGTATCATCCAGCTCAGTGCCGTTGTTGGAGAGGGCATTGGCGGTCACCGGGTTGGGGGCAGTACCGTTGGTGGCGGCATTTTGCGCCTCATTGGTGCTGCGGTTGTACTTGAAGCTCAGGCGATGGTTATTGCTGATGACCCAATCTCCCTTGCCCAGGAAGACCTTGGCATCGTTGGTCTGGCTGTACGGTCCCTGCTGGCCAATGTAGTAGTTGTAAGGCACGTTCTCCAGCAGAGCGGCGTTCGGAGTGTAAGTCGGAATATCGGTGAACAAGATGGCGCGAGACTGACGGACGCGCTGCTGGGTGTAAGCGCCGTAGAAGAACAGCTTGTCCTTCTTGATGGGACCGCCGACGCCGCCGCCCCACTGCAACTGATTCGGAGCGGCAACAACACCGAAGGGCGTAATCAGGCTGGAGCGCACCGCATCGTAAAACGGAGTGTTGCCGGAGAGGTCCTGAGGCCGCCAGTAGAGGAATCCGTCGCCGTGGAAGGCGTTGGAACCCGACTTGGTGACCGCGGTCATGATGCCGCCGGTAGAGCGGCCGAATTCGGCGCTGTAGCCGGCGCGCACGACCTGGAATTCCTGTACGGCGTCAATCGGCATGGTGGGGGTCTGACCGGCACGCTCACCGCCGCGCATCCCGCCGAAGAACGGGTTGTCGTAGCTGGCGCCATCCACGGTGACGGAGGCGTTAATGCCGCGCTGGCCGGAGATGTCGAGGCCGCCGCGGGAGGGGTCAAACTGAACCGTGGGCGTGAGCTGAGCGAGATCGTGGAAGCGACCGCCGTTCAGGGGCAAAGAGGAAACCACCGTCGAATTGATAAAGGACGAGGCGTCGTGGCGAGTGACCTCGATGGCTTCCGCGGTGACGGTGATGGATTCCTTGCGCGCACCAACGGGGAGGCTGAAGTTGATGACCAGAGTGCGGCCGACGCCCACATCAAGTTCGGAGGTCTGGTCGGCGAATCCGGCGTGCGAGGCGACGACTTTGTAGTGTCCTGGAGGCAGCAGCTGAGCCGTGTACAGGCCGGCGTCGGTGGAGGTAGCTGTCTGCTCGTACCCGGTGTTGACGTTCGTAACTTTGATAGCTGCACCCGTGATCAAGGCGCCGGCGGCGTCTTTCACAGTGCCGGTAATTTGTCCGGTGCTCGCTTGCGACTGTGCCATGGCGTTCCCGGCCAGCAGCAGACAGGCCACAAGCAGAAATGTAACCAGCAGTTTGGTTGGATTGAACTTCGGCATCGCCTCTCCCCTATTCATTCAAACTAAAAAACATCAGCTCGGAGTCCGGCCTGGCGGTGAATAGCACATTCATCCGCGATCGCCAGCTTGTAAAACACGAGCTCGCGAAGCAGCCGAACATTGTTTTGTGTAGCCGGGGACAATATCACGCCAGAGCTGGATTGTGAACAGCACAAAATGTGAATTTTTGCCGAAAAATACCCTACGAAAAACCATACGAAAATATCCGGCGAGGCGCGAATTTACAGATTAGGGGAGCGGCCTTAGAGAAGTAAGTAGCGGGCCTTAAGAAAGCCGCGCTGCGGCGCCTGAGGCAGCCGACTGGAGATGAGCTAGGACGAGGGCAGCAGAGTCGGCGATGGGAATTTCTCCGGAGACAACGAGGTCGGCATAGCGGCGAGTGGGCAGAACGTAAAGCTCGGCCATCGGGCGAACGGTTTCGGCATATTGCTGGAGGACGGATTCGAGGGTGCGCCCGCGCTCGCGCACGTCGCGAAACTGGCGGCGCGAAAGACAGACATCGTCAGGGGCGTCCACGAAGACCTTGGTGGAAAGCAGCGGGCGGATGTCTTCCCAGTGCAGCGCAAACAGGCCTTCGAGGATGAGGTAAGGAGCGGGAGCGACCGTCTGCGTCTGCGGCGCGCGAGTGTGGATGGTGAAGTCGTAGACCGGGCGCTCGATGGTTTTTCCGGCGGTCAAACCGGTGAGATTCTGGCGGAGGAGGTCGTGGTCGATGGCGTCGGGAATATCGAAATTAAATTTGCAGCGCGATTCGAGCGGCAGGAAGGTGAGGTCGCGATAGTAGGCGTCCATAGGGAGAATGGGCGCAGAAAGACGTTGGGCGAGCGCGTTGGCGAGGCTGGTCTTTCCTACGCAAGAGGCGCCGGCAATGGCGATGATGTGAGGCATTGCAGTTGTGAGTTCTGGGTTGTGAGTTGTGAGTGGGCCGTTTTGCTCAGAACTCACAACCGACAACGGATATTTCAGTTCCCTGCCAAATCTTCCACCTGGGGCATGATGCCTTCCAGCAACTGGATGAACTTGCCCTTGACGCGTTCGCCGGTTTCCAGCACTTCCTTGTGGCTGAGCGGACGGTCGAGAATGCCTGCCGCCATGTTGGTGACGCAGGAGATGGCGAGCACGCGCATGCCCATGTGGCGCGCGGCGATGGTCTCCAGCACGGTGGACATGCCGACCACGTCGGCACCGATCGAGCGCAGATAGCGGATCTCGGCCGGAGTTTCGTAGGAAGGACCGGGAAGCGCGGCATAGACGCCTTCGAAGATCTCAATACCGATGCGGCGGCCGTGGTCGAGCGCAAGCTGGCGATAAGGCCGGAAGTAGGCCTGAGTGAGATCGAGAAAACGCGGGCCGATGCGCTCCTCGTTGGATCCGGTGAGCGGATTCACGCCCTGCAGGTTGATGTGGTCCTTGAGCGCCACCAGGCAGCCCTGGGTGTAGCTCTCATTGACGCCGCCGGCGGCGTTAGTCAGGATGAGCGCTTTGGAGCCGAAGCGGCCGAGGGCGCGCACGGGAAAGACGACTTCGCGCGCGGTGTGGCCCTCGTAAAGATGAACCCGTCCTTGCATGCAGACCACCGGCACGTGTCCCAAGGTGCCGACGACGAGCTGGCCGGCGTGTCCTTCGGCCGTGGGCTTGGGAAAGTGCGGAATCTCGCCGTAAGGAATGTGGGCTGCGCCGGAGAGCTGGTCGGCAAAGGAGCCGAGACCGGAGCCGAGCACGAGCGCGACCTTGGGGCGCAGCTTGGTACGGGAGCGAATGAAGTTGGCGGACTCTTCCGCGCGGGCGAAATCGTCGGCGAGATGGCGGGATGGTTCTGCGGCTGGTTTCATAAAACCGTCGTTGGCCGATCGTCGGTGGTCGATTGCCAACGTAATGCGCGAACGGCTAACGACCAACGACTAACAACCGTTCCTTTATTTCATCAAAATTCCGACAATCGAGGCTGACATCAAGTTTGCCATGGTGCCGGCCAGCATGGCACGGAAACCGAGCCGAGCTAGTTCGCCGCGCTTGTTCGGCGCCAAGGCGCTGATGCCGCCGATCTGGATGCCGATGGAGCTGAAGTTGGCAAAGCCGCACAAGGCGAAGGTGGCGATGGTGAAGGAGCGCGGATCGAGCACGGCCTTCATAGGCCCCAATTGCGCAAACGCGACCAGTTCGTTGATCACCATGCGCGTGCCCAGCAAGTTGCCGATCTTCAGGCAATCGTGCCATGGAATGCCGATGACGAAGGCCACCGGGGCAAAGATCACGCCAAAAACTTGCTCCAGGCTGGAGGGAAACCAATGCGCCCAGTGGTTGTGAATGCCGCCGAAAATGCCGTTGACCAGGGCAATGAGCGCGAGGAAGGAAATGAGCATGGCGGCGACATTGAGCGCCAGGTGCATGCCGTCAATGGTGCCGCGGGCGATGGCGCCGAGCACGTTCTCGTCCTTGTGGTTCACTTCCTCGAGTTCGACGGTGGCGGCGGCAGCTTCGGCGCCGGGCGGGTTGCGGTCGCCGGTAAGCGGCACTTCGGTTTCCGGCACCAGCATCTTGGCCATGAGAATGGTGCCTGGGGCGGTCATGATGACGGCGCTGAGCAGGTGGCGGGCCTCGATGCCGTAGAGAACGTAGGCGCCCATGATGCCGCCGGAGACGTGCGCCATGCCGGCGGTCATGATGGTCATCAATTCGGATTTCGTGAGCGAGGGCAGGAAGGGGCGGATGGTGAGCGGCGCTTCCGTCTGTCCCATGAAAATGGAGGCGGCGACGTCGAGCGACTCAGCGCCACTGGCGCCCATGGCGCGCATCACCTTGGCCACCTGCTTGATGATGAACTGCATGATGCCGAAGTGATAGAGGATGGCGAAAAAGGCGCTGACAAAGATGATGGTCGGCAGGACCTGGAAGGCGAAGAAGAAGCCCATGGGGGACATCTTCTTGCCAAGATCACCGAAGACGAAGGCGGCGCCGGCAAAGGAATAGTCGAGCAACTGGGTGACGGCCGCGCCGGCCTTGGAGAGCACGAGTTGTCCGGCGCTGAAGCGGAGGACGAGAACGGCGAAGGCGAACTGCAGGCCGAGGCCCCAGAGCAGGGTCTTGAGCTTGATGGCGCGGCGCGCGGTGGAAAAGGCGTAGGCCAAGCCCACCATGGTGATCAGGCCGAGAAGTCCCGTGAATCTATACATAGTTTCGAGTTTCAGTTTCGAGTTTCGAAAAACGGATTCCTCGCGGTTAAAACCGGCTCGGAATGACAACAGTAAATAACATCGTGCGGCATGGCTATGGTCTGCACTGACACCAGTCACTCACCAATGACGCGTCGAACCAGCGGCGGGCACGGTGGCGGCGCATCACGAGTGATGACATAAGCATCTTCCAACAAGCGGCGCGCTTCTGCCAGCCGCGCGTCGGAGTTGTAATGAATCATGCAGAGCGGCTCGCCGGCCCGCACTTGGTCGCCGACTTTCTTGTGCAAGACGATGCCTACCGCCGGATCCACGCTATCTTCTTTCTTCTCGCGACCGCCACCCAGGACAACGCAGGCGGTTCCAACCTGCTCGCATCGTATCGCTCCAACATAGCCCGGCGCCGGGCAGACTACGGGCACGCGATTGCGGGACCGCGGGAGGAGTTGGGAATCGTCCACCACGGCCCCGTTTCCACCCTGGAGCGCAATGATCTCGCGAAAACGCTCGAGCGCAGCGGAATTGCGAATCAACTCCTGGGCCAGGTCGCGGCCCAGGTCCAGCGTGGTGGTGCGGCCCGCCAGGTAGAACATCCAGGCGGCTAGTTCAAGACAAAGATCGCGCAAGTCGGGTGGGCCTTCGCCGCGCATCACCGCAATGCATTCCTCCACCTCCAGCGCGTTGCCCACCGTGCGGCCGAGCGGCTGGTCCATGTCGGTGATGAGCGCGACCACGCGCTTGCCCATGCGACGTCCGGTTTCGACCATCAACTCGGCCAGGTAAACCGCATCCTCTTCTTTCTTCATGAACGCGCCGGAGCCGGTTTTGACATCGAGCACGAGCGCATCAATGCCCTCGGCGAGTTTCTTGCTCATGATGGAGGCGCAAATCAGGTACGGGCTCTCGACGGTTCCGGTGACGTCGCGCAGCGCGTACAACTTCTTGTCGGCGGGAGCGATTTCGGCGGTCTGGCCGATCAGAGCGCAGCCGCAGGTGGAAAGCACGTCGAGGAACTGGCTGAGCGAGAGATTCACGTTGAAGCCGGGAATCGACTCGAGCTTATCGAGCGTGCCGCCGGTGTGACCGAGCCCGCGGCCGCTGATCATGGGCACGGCGAGTCCGGCCGCAGCGACTATGGGCGCGATGACCAAAGAGGTTTTGTCACCGACGCCGCCGGTGGAATGCTTATCCACTTTCTTGCCCGGAATCGCCGAAAGGTCCAGCACCTGGCCGGAGTGCAGCATAGCTTCGGTGAGCGCGGCGAGTTCGGCCTTGGTCATGCCCTTGAGCACGACGGCCATCAGCCAGGCGGAAACCTGGTAGTCGGGGATGACGCCCTGCGTATAAGCGGAAACCAGATAGCGAATCTCGTCGGCGGTGAGCTCGCCGCCATCGCGCTTCTTGCGAATGACGTCCACGAAGCGCAGGGTGCGGGCGCGGCCGGCAGCGCCGGGGGCGACGGGGCCGGCGGTCACAGCGTGAACCCCGCGGGAAGCAGGGCGCGGGCGGTGGAGTGCTCGACGCCGTGGGCACCCTGATAGATGACCTCCGCGTCAGGTCCAAATTCGAAGATCACCTGGCGGCAGGCACCGCAGGGCGAGCAGGCGGCGTCATTGCCATTGAGCACCGCAAGGGCGCGGATACGCATGGCGCAGCCCTCGGCGGCAACCGCGGCGGAAATGGCCGAGCGCTCGGCGCAAATGGTGAGGCCGTAGGAGGCGTTTTCGACATTGCATCCGGTGTAGGTGTTGCCGGCGAGGGTGAGCACCGCGCAACCGACGTGGAACTTGGAATAGGGCGCGTAGGCGCGGGCTAGGATCTCGCGCGCGGCGGCGAGCAGGCGCTGCTTCTCGTCGGTAGAGAGCGGCGGAATGGCAGCGACTTTCGGGCGCGCGTCGGACACAAAAACCCTCTACAGGCACGGCTTACGGCCCGCCTGCCGGAAGCTCTTGAAATCAATTGGGCTAACTTGTGCATTAAATGCGAGAGTGGCGGGAAAGGTCAAGGGGAAGGGGCGGAAACTCGCAGGTTTCTGAGGGTATTTGGGCCTAGATCATCATGAGTGCTGTTGTCGCCAATCATGGAAGTTTCGCCCTGCTCCGGCGTACAGTGCGATTCCGCGTGGAAACGCCTGTTGATCGACGCGTGACTGCAAACGGGCGCGGGATCCTTCGTCTCGGGCATTCGCCCTCGCTCAGGATGACAGTCGTTAATCGAGGGGTCCACGGCCGTGGTGTTAACACTCTTGCTACTCCCTTTCCACATAACAATCCCGCTATTCTCGCGGCAGATGGTTTCCCTAACGGTGCTGGCGAGCGGAAGCGGAGGCAACTGCAGTGTGCTCGGCACCTCGCGCACCCGCATCCTGGTGGACGCCGGCCTGTCCTGCCGCGAAATTCTGCGGCGCATTGCCGCCTCGGGCGAAGACGCGCTGAAGCTCTCGGCGGTGATCGTGTCGCACGAGCATTCCGACCACGTCAGCGGGATTTACGTGCTGGCGCGCCGGCTGAACGTGCCGGTGTACATGACGGCCGCGACCTACTACGCGTGGCAAAAATACGCGCGCGACAGCAAGACGGGAGTGAAGCCGGAACTGGCGAAGCTGGAGAAATTCAGCGCCGGCCATAGCTTCATGATCGGCGACGTCACGGTTTCGCCGTTCACCATCCCGCACGACGCCGCCGACCCGGTGGGCTTCACCTTCCGGGCTGAAGGGGTGAAGATCGGGGTGGTCACCGACCTGGGCTACATGCCGGCGAGCGTGCGCGACCAACTGCGCGGATGCGACGGACTGGTCATCGAATCGAACCACGATGTGGAGATGCTGCGCGGCGGGCCCTATCCGTGGCAGGTGAAGCAGCGGGTGATGTCGCGGGTGGGGCATTTGTCGAACGACGCGCTCGCCGAATTTTTTTCCGGCGACTATGATGGAAATGCAGCATTTGTCGTGCTGGCGCATCTATCAGAGCAGAACAACCATCCTGACCTGGCGCGGCGCGCCGCCGAACATGCGCTGGCCGGGCGGCGGGACCTGCTGCGAAACCGGCTGCTGCTGGCTTCGCAACACCAGCCCCTGGAACCGATTCGGCTCTAGAGTCGTACTGTGAAGTGATGAAGTCGCAATGCACTGACAAGTTCGTGGGAGCGATCCTGGCCGGCTGGCGGTACGACATTTCCGGCATCGCGCCGGAGATGCGCGGCGACTACGAACAGCACTTCCGCGACTGCGAGCACTGCCGCTACTGGCAAAAGGTGCACCGCACCATTGATGTCGCGCTCATCGTGCTGACCGCGATGTCGGCGTTTGTCTTCCTGCTGGCCTTTGGCGCCATCGTGCATTTCGAGCCGCGGCACGCGCTGTGGCTGGAACTGGGCGCGCTGGCGGGATTTGGGTTCTCCGCGCTGGTATGGCTGATCGTTGCCGTCGCCACACCCGCGCCGCTGGTGATGGTGGATGCCGCCCGCCTGGGCGCACGCGCCGTGCACGACCGCCTGCCGCCGGAAATCCGCGACCGCATTCCCGACGAGCTGCGGCTCAAGATCACCGGCCAGTCCTAACGCGCACTTTCGATTCATTTCGAACATCTAAGGTGCTGCCGCTGGTGAAATTCGCCGCCACCCTCGTTTTTCTCGTGGTCATCGCGACTGTAGCCTCCGCCCAGATGTCGCATGAGCATGAATCCATGCCCGGCATGAGCATGCCCGCCGAGCCGGTGGCGATCTTCGCCTCCGGCACCAGTTGGATGCCGGCCACAAGCCCGCAATCCATGTGGATGAAGTCGTGGGGCAAGTGGCAGGTGATGATCCACGGCAATTTGTTTGTCGGCTACAACCAGCAGGGCGGACCGCGTGGCACCGGCAAACTGGAATCGGAAAACTGGCTGATGTTGATGGAGGAACACAAGCTGGGGGAGGCGACGCTGGACCTCCGGCAGATGCTCTCGGCCGAGCCACTGACTGCGCCGCCGGGCGGGTTTCCGCAGCTGTTCCAGACCGGCGAGACTTACCAAGGCCAGCCGCTGGTGGACCGGCAGCATCCCCACGATGTGTTCGGCGAAATCGCGGCGCTGCTCACGGTCCCCGTATCGGAAAAAGTGTCGTGGCTGCTGTATGGCGGTCCGGCGGGCGAGCCGGCGCTGGGGCCGACGACGTTTATGCACCGCGTCTCTGCTCAGGAAAATCCTGCGGCGCCGCTCGGGCACCACGTGCAGGATTCGACCCACATCAGTTACGGCGTGGTGACAACCGGATTCATCCTGTCGAAAGTGAAACTGGAAGCTTCGGCGTTCAACGGGCGCGAGCCGGACGAGCAGCGCTACGATTTCGACATGGCGGCGCTGGATTCGTGGTCGGCGAGGCTCAGTGTTGCACCCGGGCACAACTGGACAGCCCAGTACAGCTTCGGCCATCTGAAGCATCCGGAAGCGCTGGAGCCTGGCAATACGAATCGTCAGACGGGATCGTTGGCATACAACCGGCCGCTGGCGGCGGGTAACTGGGCGACCACGCTGGTCTGGGGACGGAATTTCAAGCAGGCTGAGCGGCGCGTGCAGAACAGCTACCTGCTGGAATCCACGCTGACCTTCGCGCGGCGCAATTACGCCTACACGCGCCTTGAGTTGGTGGATAAAGACGAACTGTTTCCTGCCGCCGTGCCGGCGGTTTCTTATCGCATCGGGGCGTACACGTTCGGCGGAGTCCGCGACCTGGCGAGCGGCCGCTACGGAAAGCTTGGCATCGGCGCCGATATCACGTTTTACTCAAAACCCGCAGCGCTGGATGCGGCGTACGGCCGGACTCCGGTGTCGCTGCACGTGTTTTTGCGATTCAGGCCGCCGGCGATGAGTCACTAGCCGCGGCCCTAAACAGCAGGTCCCTCCCCTTCGGCTTCGCTCAGGGCTCGGCGCTTCGCGCCTCGGCAAAACCGCTCGGGATGACAGGAAGTTGAGTTAATTGCGGCGTTACTCCGTTTTGAGTCCGCCGATCAGGTCTGTGATCTTGTCTACGCGGTGCTCGATGCACCAACCTTCGAGGGCATCCACAATCTTCTCCGTCGCGCACGGATCCCACATGCTGGCGGTGCCGATCTCCACCGCAGCCGCACCGGCGAGCATGAACTCAATGACGTCTACGGCGGTGGAGATGCCGCCGATGCCGATGACGGGGATTTCCACCGCGTGCGCCGCTTCATAGACCATGCGAAGCGCGATGGGCTTGATGGCGGGCCCGCTCAGACCACCGACAATGTTCGAAATTCTCGGCTTGCGAGTCTCCGCGTCAATCGCCATGCCGAGGAATGTGTTGACCAGCGAGACGGCGTCGGCGCCGGCATTCTCGGCGGCGCGCGCCATCTGCGGAATGCTGGTCACGTTGGGCGAGAGCTTCACGATGAGCGGACGCCGCGACGCGTTCTTCGCCGCAGCCACCACTTCTTCCAGCAGCACCGGGTCGCAGCCGATCACCATGCCGCCGCGCTTGGTGTTTGGGCAAGAGACGTTCAGCTCGTAGGCGGCGATTCCCTCACCTGCGTTGAGGACGTGGATCACCTCCTCGTAGTCCTCGCGCGTATAGCCGAACACGTTGGCGATGACCACGATGTTTTTTTCCTTGTTCAGCGCGGGAAGTTTTTCCTCGACGAAAGCGCGCGCGCCGATGTTCTGCAGTCCGATGGAGTTCAACATGCCGGCGGCGGTCTCAAACAGGCGCGGCGGAGGATTCCCGGGCATGGGTTCGCGCGAGAGTCCCTTGACCACGAACCCACCCAGCTTCTGCAGCGTGACGATATCTTCGAATTCGACACCGTAGCCGAAGGTGCCGCTGGCGGCGATAACGGGATTCTTCAGGTCGATGCCGGCGAAGCGGACGCTGAGATCGGGCGGGCCATCGCGGCGCTTCGGCTTGGGCGCCTCGCTCATTGCGCCGGTCCTTGGTGGCGCAAGGTTTCCACCAGCACGCGCCCAACGGCGCGCGCCGGCGCCCTGATTCCAAGCATGGAAGCCAGCGTCGCGGTCATGTCCACGATCTCACAGCGGCCGCGATACACGCCGGATTGGAATGGAAGGCCGTAGAGCGCCAGCGGAACGTGCGTGTCATAAAAATAAGGTGAGCCGTGGGTGGTGCCGGTCGGCGACGACCACGGGAAGGTGAAGGGCGCGGGGATGGTGAGCACGTACCAGCCGCCATTGCTGGAATAGCTGTGCTGCCATTGCGGGCGCGTGGCGGCAAATTCGGCGGGCAATTCGCCGGACGCCAGCTCCGTGCGTGTGATGTAGGTACGCGCCCAACCCATCTGTTTTATCAAATCACCGACCAGGCGCTCGGCGTCGGATTCCTTGATTTTGGCGGCGGTGAAAGCCTCGCTCGATAGATACAAGTAGGCGCCGTCCTGGTCGAGGATGTACGGGCCGGGATGTCCGGCGGCCTTGGCGACCTCCGCGTTCAGTTGTTTGCGCGCTTCGGCGCCGCTGAAGGTGCGCGCCGGCAGACGGAACTTTTTGGCGTAGGCGGGCGCAGGCGAGACGCCGTGGTCAGCGGTGAATGCAATCCAGACATTCGCCAGCCCGAAACGACTGCCGAGGAACTGGAAAAAGTCGGCAATTTGGCGGTCTTCGGCCAGCACCATGGCGCGCGCTTCCGGCGCATCGGGGCCAACCTTGTGGCCGAGGATGTCGGAAGCCGACAGGCTGATGACGAGCAGGTCCGTCGTCTTGCCCTCACCGAGCTTCTCGGCGGCGATGAGAGCGCGCGCCAGCTCGAATTCGTAGTCGTTGGCGAATGGGGTGGCGCCGACGGTCTCGTAAAAGCTGTCCTTGGCGAGCTCGGCCGGGCGCGCGGTGCTGCGCAACACGTTGCCGTTCGTGTCTTTCCAATCGCGGTTCCAGTACTTGTCGGTGTTCGTGCGGTTGAATTCCACCAGCCACGCGGGCAGCTGGGCCATGTAATACGTCGAGGTGATCCAGGCGCCGCTGGACTGCGCGATCCAGAAAGCAGCGTCGGCGCTATAGCCTCCGGGCAGTACCGCCGAGCGGTCTTTGAGCGAGATGGTGAAGACGCGTGACTGGCCTTGCGTTGCCAGCTTCAACTCGTCGCCGAGGGTGTCGGAGAGCAGATTGTGCGGCGAGGCGCCGGGTCCGGCATTGGCGATTCCCACCTGGCGGGTGGAATCGTCGAAGACAGAACTCACCATGCGCTTTTTATCCTGGTTCCACCAGTTGTTGGAGCCGATGCCGTGTCCGTCTGTGTAGGTACCGGTGAGCAAGGTGGCATGGCCGGGGCCGGTTTCGGTGTTGGCGTAGTTATAGAAGCAATCGGGAAAGTAGGCGGCGCGGTCGGTCAACAGGCGGAAGCCGGAATCTCCGAGCTGGTCGCGGGCGCGCTCCAGGAAGTCGCCGCGGAACTGGTCAATGACGAGAATGACCACCAGCTTGGGTTGCGCGTTGTAGGCGCCGGCGAAAGCGTCGGCGGCCAGCGCGAGGACCGCCAGCATGGGGAGAAGGGCGATCAGCAATCCACGCGATTTCATCGCGCCATAGTGTACAGGAATGGGAATGCGGGCGAAGAAATGTCGACGCTTGGGGTGTGCCGGAGACCGCGCCCGCAAAAGTTTTGCTAACATCGCGGCAAGATATTTTTCGAGGAGGCCCACCGCAATGAAGAAGACTTTGCTGCTGTCCGCAGTTGCCGTAGGCCTGATCGCGGTGACGGCGCTCATGTCGGCCGCGCCGGAAAAATCCTATTCCCCGCAGCAGGTGTCGAGAGGTAAATACCTGGTGAACGACGTGGGCGCCTGCCAGGACTGCCACACGCCGCGGAATGAGCATGGGGAATATATTCAGGAACAATGGTTGAGCGGCGCTCCCATCATGTTCAAATCCACTGTTCCCATCCCCAACTGGGCGGACAAGGCAGCGAACATAGCCGGCCTGCCGGGATGGACGGACGAGCAGGCAATCAAGTTTCTGATGACGGGTGTCGCCTACAACGGTCTGGAGGCGCGTCCGCCGATGCCGCAGTATCGCTTCTCGCGAGCGGATGCCGCCGCCATGGTTGCCTACCTGCGGTCGCTAGAACCTTCGCACGCGGTGGCCGGCGAAGCGGCGAAGAAGGCAGCGGAAAAAGAGAAGAAGTAATTCCTAGTTCCGGGTCCCGAGTCAAGGCAGATTCTGACTTGCTCGCGAGCCGGGACTCGCGACTCGCCGCCTGGGTTTCGGGCGGCTTTTTTCTCGGTGCTCGGTAGGCGGTACTCGCTACTTTCTGAGCGGCTCGCGGCTGTTAAACTATTTGCCCCATGCTCGACCTGTCCTTCGTGCGCGAGAACCTGCCGCTGATCGAACGCAAGCTGCGCGACCGCGGCATGGATCCTGAAGAAATTCTGCGTCCAGTTCGCTCATTAGAACAGCCCCGCCGAGAAGCCTTGGCACGCGCTCAGGCTCTCAGCGAAGAAAAGAACCGAATAGACAAGCAGATTCAGGCGATTATGTTGTCAGCGGTTCCAGCGGACCAGAAGCAGGCACTTTTTCCGCCTTTGCACCAAAAAAGTAAGGAGCTTCGAAAGCAAGTCGATAAGGAAATAAAAGCTGCATCCGTGGTTGACGAGGGCTTCAAGGAGGTTCTCAAAGGTATTCCGAACGTGCCCCACGAGAGCGTGCCTGTGGGCCAAAGCTCGGAGCAGAACGCGGAAGTGCGGCGCTGGGGCCAGCCGCCGAAATTCGATTTCAAACCCAAGCCGCACTGGGAGCTCGGAGAGCAGTTGGGCGTGCTCGATCTGGAACGCGCCGCCAAGATCACCGGTGCGCGATTCGCTGTCTACTGGGACCTGGGCTCGCGCATGGAGCGCGCGCTGGCGAATTTCATGCTCGACCTGCACACCCGCGAGCACGGCTACACCGAGGTCTTGCCGCCGTTCATGGTGAACGCCGAGTCCATGTACGGCACCGGCCAGTTACCGAAGTTCGAGCAGGACCTGTTCAAGGTGCCGCACGGCGACAAGAACCTTTACCTGATTCCGACGGCCGAGGTCCCGGTCACCAACCTCTACCGCGACGAGGTGCTCGAACCCGAGCGGCTGCCGGTGAAGCTGACCGCGTGGACGCCGTGCTTCCGCAGCGAGGCGGGCAGCTATGGCAAGGACGTCAGGGGCATCATCCGGCAGCACCAGTTCCAGAAAGTCGAGCTGGTGAAGTTCGCGCGCCCGGAAACTTCCTATGACGAGCTGGAAGCGCTCACGGCAAACGCCGAAGAAGTGCTGAAACGCCTGGGCCTGCACTACCGCGTGGTGGTGCTGTGCACCGGCGACATGGGCTTCTCATCGGCCAAGACCTACGACATCGAGGTGTGGCTGCCGGGGCAGAACCTGTTCCGAGAAATTTCGTCGTGCTCGAATTTCGAAGCCTTCCAGGCGCGGAGGGCCAACATCCGCTATCGGCGCGAAGGCAAGGGGAAGACCGAGTTCGTGCACACGCTCAATGGCAGCGGTCTCGCCGTGGGGCGCACCTGGCTGGCGATATTGGAGAATTACCAGCAGGCGGACGGCAGCGTGGTGGTTCCCGAGGCGCTGCGGCCGTACATGGGGACGGAGCGAATCACGGCGAAGAAGCTCTGAACGCCAGCGCCGCCCACATTGCCAAACCCCGCCACCGCTCACTAAACTTGAAGCGGCCATGTCCAGACTTTGGAAGGCAATTCGCGGGCTGATCTGGTGGACGCAGGAGCGCGGCAGCGTGCAGTACGACGTGATGGTCACGCTCATCCTGGCCTTCATCTTCATTACGCCGCACTTCGTCAACTTCAAAGACAAACCGGTGGAGCGTACGCCGCATCCAACCGGAGTAGTCGTTTATCCCGATGGCGTAAGCGGGTTCGTGTACCAGATTGAAGCGGCGGCGGTGCGCGGCCAGGACGATGCCTCGCGGCGTGCTGGCGTGCTGCAGATCATCGAGCCGATCGCCGGCGAGGTCGAAATCACCTCGATCGTGCCTGTGAAGGACGCCAAGGGACGCGTGGTCGCGTACAACGTACGCGTTTCACGATAACGCTAGATACCTATGAAACGCGTACTCCTGACGGTAATTCTCAGCGCAGCGGCGCTGGCATCGGCGCAAACGTCGCCGGCCGCGCCTCCGACCAAGGCCGCAACCCAAGCGCCCGCGAAGTCGGCCACCACCGGCGGCCTGGAAGCTGTCCTGAACGACATGGACCGTGCCGCCGCCGGATTCAGGAGCGCACAGGCCGATTTCGTCTGGGACCAGTTTTCGAAAGTGGTGAACGACCACGACCTGCAAAAGGGCGCCATCTACTACCGGCTTCAAAACAAGGAAGTGCAGATGGCGGCCGACATCCAGCAGCCGGCAAAGAAGTACGTGCTGTTCAGCGGCGGCAAAGTGGAGGTTTACCAGCCGGAGATCGACCAGGTGACCGAGTACAACGCCGGCAAAAATAAGGCGGAGTTCGAGAGCTTCCTGGTGCTGGGCTTTGGCGGACGCGGCCACGATCTGGCCAAGTCGTTCGAGGTGCATTACGACGGCGCCGAGAACGTGGACGGCGTCCAAGCGGCGAAGCTGACGCTGCTGCCCAAGGCGGCCAAAGTGAAAGGTATGTTTTCGCAGATCATCCTTTGGATTGACCCGGCGCGCGGCATTTCGGTGCAGCAGCAGTTCATCGAGCCCAGCGGCGACTACCGCCTGGCCAAGTACACCAACATCAAGCTGAACCAGAAATTATCGGACGCAGCGTTCAAGCTCAACACCACCGGCAAAACCAAGTGGGTTCGCCCGCAGCAGGCCGGCTAAGGCTCTTCATCGAAATCGTTTTTTGATGGTGGAAGGGGGTAGGTTCAGGCTTATACTCCCCCAATCTGAGTAAGGCCGACTGTCAAGAGCAGTGGGGCAACAAACCGACCCGGAGCAGCTTCCAAACCCAAACACGCCCGTGCGCTGAGTTGAGACCAATCTTATGGCCAGAGTTTTTACGATCCCAGTCCAGCCTAATCCCAAGAGCCGCCGCTCGCGCGATCGCAAGGAAGATCCACGATACGTGGAGGGCCAGCGCGTTCTTGCCGACGCTATGAAGTATCTGACCAAGAGCGACAAGAAAGCGAACCGGTCCGCCATCGAGCTGCTGTTCGACCACTTCCAATCCAATTTCCGCGTCAGCGATACGCCGCTTTCGTAAAACAGTACCTAAGCACCTGAGTACCTGGGAGAATTCGTTCGCGCTAGTGCAATGGCTGCGAGCGCGATGATCGCGGGATAGCATTCCAGTACATAGCGCGGCTCGGGGTGGGTGATGGCGGCGATCAGCACCGTGCGCACTACCAGGAATGTGAGCAGCACGGCGACGCCACTTAACTGGCGCCAGCGCCTCAGCGCGAATAGGGCGGCGGCAACATAGAACAGGTTGATGGCTCCCAGCACCAGAGCCCATGCGGTGTCGCGCGGCTCTTCGCGAAATCTCCACCAGTGCGAGCCGATGGGCAGCATCTCGATACGTGGGCGGAACCACAGATCCACGGTGCGCAGTAGCGGCAGGCCAACGTAGTAACGCAGAGGCGCGCGGCCAATGCGCTCGCGCGCCAGCTCGCCGAACTGAGCGTCAAGCGCCGGGGTCATCACCTGATTGACGTTGTACTGCTCGAACAGGGCTTCCGTGCGCGCCTGCTCGCCGGGGCCGTCGTAGGCGCTCGCGGGTAGGTCGCCGAAGCGCAACGCATCGCCATCTATGCGGAAGCCGATGTCTTCCATCGAGGCGTAGTCGACCAGCCACGTATCCATCCAGCGCTCGAAGCCGCGCGCCACGAACTCACCAGGGGCGTTCGCCGAAACTGGGGCCAGTGGCTGGAACTGATGAAACGTGATCCAATTTCGCGCGGTCCACGGTACCAGCGGCGCCAGCGCGCATACCCCGAGCATCACGCCGCTCCAGAAAGTGCGGCCCCGGTTCGGGTGGCGTGCCAGGCGGTAGAGCAGGTATCCGCCGATCGCAATCAGCAGCATGCCGCCATCGGGGCGAAGCATGATTCCGAGTCCGATGAAAACGCCACACCATGCCCACATCCCAAGGGTGCCCCGGTCTAGCCCGGGTTTGGCTAGGCCGGGGGGTTCCTCTGGCACATCAGCTCGTTGCAGCGCGGTCACGGCACAGTCCAGCGCTGCCGCTGCAAGCAGGATAGCGAAGGTCTCGGTCAGCGGAACCGCAGTGTAGTTGGCAATGAACGGACAGAAGGCGCAGAGTGCGAAGGACGCACATGCAGCGCGCTCGGCAGTTTCCGGCGCCAGGCTGGACACCAGACGCCGAGCCAGGTCCGCGAGCACAAAGCAGGTCACGACATCCGCGAACATCTGGACAAAGCGCACCGCGTTGTAATGGTCCACGCCGGTGACGGCCCAGATTGCGGCCATCAGCGCCGGATATCCGGGCAAGCGGATGTAGGTCGGCGCAGGTCCAGCGGCGGCGCTCATGCCCAAAATGCCGCGTTCCAGCCAATTCTTGGCGAGATCGCCGTAAACGTAACCGTCGGGCGAGATGGTGGGGAAACGCAGAATAAACAGCAGTCGGAGCGCGAGCGCAGCGGCTGTCGCCACCGCAAAAAAGCTCCAGCGCCTGCGAACCAATGCCAGCAAGCTAGCGTCAGAGGCCAAAACGGTTTCCGCCGCAGGTGGACGGCTGGCAAAGGTCGTTTTGCTGGTATTCTGCATCTTATTACCAGTACTCTCCTGCATGACACCCGAGCGAGGTTCCGACT
>JBPCSQ010000036.1:0-17162 GCA_051006995.1 Terriglobales bacterium | reverse complement strand
GGACTGGGGCAAATTCCCCCGCATTCAGATTCAGACGATTGAAGAATTACTGGCGGGCAAAGCCATCGATTACCCACGCGGCGCCGCCGACGCCACCTTCAAACGCGCCCCCAAAGCTCGCCGCGCCGCCGCCAATATGAACCTTCCGCTGGAGTGAGCCATATGGCTACACGAAATCTCGACCCTGCGAAGAACGAGGAACTGTACGGAAACAATGCGGCGTTTTCCTGCCCTGTCTGCCGGAAGACCTTCGTTGTTTCCGGTTTTCTGAATAAGAATGGTCGCAAATGTCCTTGGTGCCATCGATCCACCGGCCACGTAGAAAACACCACAGCATTCATTGAATGGAACCAGGCCGAAGAGCCACTCGATGTGCGGTACCTCTGGGGAAAGCTAAATAAACAGCAGGTCGGAGCTTACGCGGAATACTTCGTCAAAATGGAACTGACAATGCACGGTTTTCAAGTGTATTCACCCGAAGTTGACGACCGCGGTATTGACCTCGTAGCCCGCCTTGAAGACGGCCCCTTTGTCGCTCTCCAAGTTAAGGCGGTTCGCGACTTCGGGTACGTATTCCTGCAGAAATCCAAATTCGTTTTGTCTGATCAGCTTTTTCTCGGACTCGCTCTGCTTTTCGAGGGGGAATCGCCGGAGTTGTATTTGATCCCGTCGCGCACATGGGAGACTCCTAACGCACTGTTCGTCGGCCGCGATTACGGAGAGGGGAAGGTCAGCGCGCCCGAATGGGGCATTAACCTGTCCGCTCGTAACAAGCCACTGTTGGAGTCCTACCTTTTTGACGGAATGGTGCGGCAACTTCTTCAACGCTCTGCCGCGAAGACGGCGCAGAGCTGATGCGAATTGGAGGCACTACATGGAATCGCCAAATGGGCCTGCAATAAAAACATTTTCATTCGGCGGGTGCGACTTTGGCCGAACCAGTCCGCAACTCAGCAGCCTGTCGCCAGCAACAAAGGTCTTAAATATCGAAGTGAATTTCGAAGAAGCACTCAAGTTAGAACTGGCTGTGCAGGAGTGCATTCGTCGGCTCAATTCCTATAAGCGAAGCACAAAAATTGGAAAACGGACCGCCCTGAACTTGGCGATCCATCTTTCCAAGAACAGAATCACCGTGAACGAGACTCGTTCCGTCGGTTAAGCAATTCTGACTGCGGGTGCCCCGTTCTAGCCCGCCTTTGGCCAACCCGGGGGTGTCCTCGTGTGGCAGACAGTCTGCCCTGAGCTTGTCGAAGGGCGCCCGCGCGTGCGCCACACACCCGTGCTATTCTGAGGCTGCTCCGCTTCCACTCCCATGAAGTCGATTTACGCCGAGCTGCCGCCCGTGGAGGTCGCGGGAACCAAGCTGGTTGGGCGCGTGGTTTTCGCCCTGCTGGTTGTCGCTTCAGCGCTGATCGGCGCCTTCGGCGGCCTGCTGTTGGTCTATTCCACCGACCTGCCCGAGGTCGGCGAGCTGCAGCGCTACCATCCCAGCACCATCACCGAACTGTATGACGACCAGGGGCGCGTCATCGGATCGTTTGCGCTGCAGCGGCGCATCATCGTCGGCTATGAGGACTTCCCCAAGGTGCTGCGCGACGCGCTCGTGTCTACCGAAGACAAGGATTTCGAGAAGCACTGGGGCGTGAACTTCTGGCGCATTCTCGGCGCCGCCTACCGCGACATTGCGCAAGGCCAGAAAGCGCAGGGCGCGTCCACGCTTACGATGCAGCTGTCACGGAACCTGTTCCTGACGCCGGAGCGCAGCTTCCACCGCAAGATCCAGGAAATCATGCTCGCCATCCAGATCGAGCGGCGCTTCACCAAGCCGCAGATCTTCACCCTGTATGCCAACCAGATCTTCCTCGGCCACGGCGCATACGGGTTCGAAGCGGGCGCGGAGTTCTACTTCGGCAAGCACGCGAAGGATCTGACGCTGGAGGAAGCCGCGGTGCTGGCCGGACTACCCAAGGCGCCGAACTACTATTCGCCGCTGAACAATCCGGAGCGGTCCACTCGCCGGCGGAACCTGGTGATCAACGCCATGTTGGAAGACGGCAAGATCACGGCCGAGCAGGCGGTGCGGGCTAAATCGGCGCCGCTGCAGCTTCACATACAGAGTGATCCCAACTCGCTGGCGCCGTACTTTGCCGAGGAAGTCCGGCGCTACCTGGAGAAAAAGTACGGCAGCGACGAGGTGCACCAGGGCGGGCTGCGGGTGTACACCACGCTCAACAAGGAAATGCAGGAAGCGGCGAACCGCGCGCTGCTGGACGGCCTGGCGGCGTACGAACGGCGTCATGGATGGAAGGGAAACCTGCCGAACATTGTGGCCTCAGGCCTGGACGCGGACAAGTACCAGAATCCTGACTGGGACGAGCCCATGGCGCCCGGCGAATACGTGCATGCGCTGGTGCTGAACGCGACGGCGGCGGCGGCCACGGTGAAATTCGGGCGCTACACCGGCGCGATCGCGCCCGCGGACATGGCGTGGACGTCGCACAAAGCTCCCGATGAAATTCTGGCGCGCGGCGACATCGCGTACGTGAAGATTGTTTCGCTATCGGAAACCGGAACGGCGAAGGTGACGCTGGAGCAGGACTCGGGCACGCAGGGCGCGCTGCTGGCGATTGACAACGCCAGCGGGGACATCAAGGCGATGATCGGCGGGCGCGATTTCGACGAGTCGAAGTTCAATCGCGCGACGCAGGCGCAGCGCCAGGTCGGGTCATCGTTCAAACCTTACGTGTACACGGCGGCCATTGATGACGGGGCGACGCCCGACGATGTGATCCTAGATGCGCCGTTCACCATCATGACTTCCTCGGGGCCGTACTCACCGCACAACTACGATGGCAAATTTGAAGGCAACATCACGCTGCGGCGCGCGATCTCGCAGTCGCGCAATATCCCGGCGCTGCGGACGGCGATGAAGGTCGGCATTCCCAAGGTCATCGAGTATGCGCGCAAGTTCGGCATTACGTCGCCGCTGCCGCCGGTGCTGCCGCTGGCGCTGGGCGCCGCCGATCTCACGCTGACGGAACAGGTGTCGGCGTTCACCACGTTTCCCAACGACGGCGTGCGGGTGGTGCCGCGATTCATTCGCAAGGTGACCGGCTACGACGGGCGCGTGCTGGAGGAAAATTATCCCGACGTCAAGGACGTCATCAGCCCGCGCACGGCGCGAATCATGACTTCGCTGCTGCGCGAAGTGGTGCTGCACGGCACCGCGTTCCAGGCAAGCAAACTGAACCATCCGCTCGCGGGCAAGACCGGCACGACGAACGATTTCACCGATGCGTGGTTTGTCGGATTTTCACCGTCCATCACCTGCGGCGTCTGGATTGGGTACGACACCAAGAAGACGCTGGGGAAAAAGGAAACCGGGGCGCTGGCGGCGCTTCCGGTCTGGATGGAGTTTATGAAAGTGGCGCTCAAGGGCCGCGACAAGGAAGATTTCTCGCCGCCGCCCGAGATGACGCCGAACGCTGCAAAAGTTGATACGCCCGATTTCCGGCCCGGCGACGGAGAAGCGCACTGATAGCTTTTAGCTTTTAGCTGTTGGCGATTAGCGCACCTGCGGTTGTGCTTGCATCGGCGTAAGAGAAAAGGCTAAGAGCTAAAGGCTAATAGCTAAAGGCCAAGAGCGACACCGCAATGCGTGGTTTCTTTCGATTTGTCGTGCTGGCGCTGATCCTGCTGATCGTCGCCATGGCATCGGCTCTCACGGCGATGCGCGTCGCCATTCACGGGCGCGAAGTGACTGTGCCCAAGTTGGTGGGACTTTCCACCACGCAGGCGCAGCGCCTGGCGCTGCAGAACGGCTTGCTGGTGGACGTGGAGAACCGTTTTTACAGCACCACCTTTGCCGAGGGCCAAGTCATGTCGCAATCGCCCGCGCCGGGCGAGAAGGTGCGGCGCGGGTGGCGCGTGCGGCTGGCGGAAAGCCTGGGCGCGCAGCACGTCGTCATCCCGGACGTGGTGGGGCAGAGCACGCGTGCCGCCGAGATCAACCTGCGCCGCCGCGGACTGGAACCGGGGACGATGGCCTTCGTTCACATGCCGGATTCGCCTGAGGACCAGGTAATCGCGCAAAGTCCGCCGGCCGCAGCCGTGGATGTTGCGTCGCCATCAGTAAGCCTGCTGTTTGCGGCGCCGCCGGATCCGCAGGCGTTGGTGATGCCGAGCTTTGTCGGACGGCAGCTTTCCGAGGTCACGCGCAGCATCCAGGATGCCGGACTGAAGGTGGGCAACGTGCGCGTGGTGGTGGCGAACGGCAATGGGACCGCGATGGCGACGCCGACCATCGTCAGCAAGCAATCGCCGACCGTGGGGCAGAAAGTGACGCCGGGGATGACAGTGGACCTGGAAGTGAGTAAATAGCCCCGAGCCGCCAGTTCCGCGGCTAGGTTCTTTCCAGGATGGCGGCGAAGAAGCCGTCGCAAGGGAGCACTCCCGGAAGAGTGCGCAAGAAAGGCCCGTCGAGCAGAGAGTCGAGATCGGCGCACGCCAGCTCGCCGGAATCATGCAAGCGTTCCAACTCGGCGCGGCAGTCGGCAATGTTCACCTCGCCATCGGCAGCGACAACTTCTTTGATCACGTCGGCGTTTTCTTCGGGCTCCAGGGAACAGCTCGAGTAAATCAAGCGTCCGCCGGGGCGAAGGCGATCCAGCGCAAACGCAAGGATGCCGACCTGCCGAACGTGCAATTCAGCGAGATCCTGCATGGAGAGGCGCCACTTGATTTCCGGATTGCGCGCCAGCGTGCCCGTGCCCGAGCAAGGAACATCGGCCAGCACGCGGTCGAACTTGCCCGCAACCGGCAACTCCATGATGTCGGCGGCCACCACGGTCAAATTGGCGATCCCGGCCAGCCGCTCCTGCATGGCGGCGGCGCGATGCGGGTGCAACTCGGTCGCGATTACATCCGCCTCCGGATTGCGCTCGGCGATCATCGCCGCCTTGTTGCCGGGCGCGGCGCAGCAATCCAGCACGCGGTCGCCGCTGCCCACCAGCAGCGCGATGAGCTGCGAGGCTTCGTCCTGAATGGTGGCGCGCCGCTCAACGACAGCCCGGGTGTGCGCGATGTCACCCTTGATGACGCGCCGGGCGGATGCCAGGAGCGCCCCAGGCGCCAACTCCACGCCCTCCCGCTGCAACTCTTTCTCCACTTCAAGATCGCGCAGGCGCACGGCGGCTGCCGGCACCTGCTGATCGAAGGCGCAAGCTTTCTCCGTCCGCTCAAGGCCATAAGCAACCGCCCAGCGTTCCACCAGCCACAGCGGATGCGCGTAAAGCTCGGCGAGCTCAGGAATGGTCTTTGGACCAGGCGACAACGCCGGCTCGACCAACTCCGGCTTCGCCGCCACTTTGCGCAGCACGGCATTGGCGAACGGCACCGAGAACCGCCGCCGCGCGCGTTTGACCAACTCCACGCTTTCATTCACCGCAGCGCGCGCGGGCAATCGCAGGAAGCCGATCTGATAGGCGCCCAGGCGCAGCGCGGTGAGCACTTCCGGATCAAGCTTCTGTAGCGGCTGCGATGACACGGCGGCAATGGCGAGGTCCAAACGCGAGCGCCAGCGCAGCGTTCCCATCACCAGTTCGGTGCAGAAGCCCCGGTCTTGCGGCGAGAGTTTGCCGAGGCGGTCGGAATGCAACAGCTCGGAGGCGTACGCCTGCCGCTGCTCGACACGGAGCAGGATGTCAAAGGCGGCTTCGCGGGCGGGACTGGGCACGGGCGGAAAAATCTAACACAGAGCCCCAGAGGCACAGAGGAAAACATGCTCAGGATGACAACCGTTAGGGCCGGCGTATTAGACGCCGAGCTGCTCGCCGGTCTTCGGGTGATAGCCGTGAAGAAAATCTCGGGCGGGCATGCGCTTCTTTCCTTCCGGCTGCACGACGAGGAGTTCGAGCGCGCTGCCTTCACCACACAAGAGCATAAGGTGGTCCCTGTTTACGGCAAGTGTTCCTGGGGTAACGCTTGACGGCTCAGGACTGACGACTGACGCCTCCAGCGGCCGCGCTTCCCAAAGGTTCAGCTTTTTCCCGCGAAAGGAGGTAAACGCGCCCGGCCAGGGCTGAAAGCCGCGAAGCCGGTTCCATATCTCGCGCGCGTTGCGGCGGAAATCAATCAGGCCGTCTTCTTTGGTCAAGATCGGCGCCAGAGTAGCCTGCGAGTCGTCCTGAGGGCGCGGCGCGATCGTGCCCGCCTTCAAGCCATCCAGCGTTTCGACGACCAGCGGTGCACCGAGTTCCGCCAGGCGCGGGGCCAGCGTCTCGGCTGTGTCCTCCGTCTCGATCGGCATCTCGCGCTGGAGCAGGATGTCGCCGGTATCGAGGCCGGCGTCAATGCGCATGGTGGTGACACCGGTGACGGCATCGCCGTTGGCGATCGCCCACTGTACTGGGGCGGCGCCGCGGTACTTCGGCAGGAGCGATCCGTGCAGGTTGATGTTCCCCAGGGGTGGCAGGTCGATCATCCATTGCGGGATGATGCGGCCGTAACCGACCACGATGATCGCCACCGGTTGAATTCCTTCCAGCTGCGCGCGAAATTCCTGGTTGTTTTTAATATTGTCCGGCTGCACGACTTCCAGCCCGAGCTTCTGCGCAAGGCGCTTGATGGGCGGCGCAGTCACCTCCATGCCGCGACCGCTGGGGCGGTCGGGTTGCGTGACCACCAGGCGAACATTGTGCCCAACGCCGGCGAGCGCCTGCAGGGTAGGCACGGCGAATTGCGGGGTACCGCAGAAAACGAGATTCATTTGCGATTTCGTGATTTGTGATTCAGCGATCTGATTGCAAAACACCACCGGGACAATCACTCAATCACAAATCGCTAAATCACAAATTATTTCCATTCCCCCTGCTTGATCAGCTTCCGGACTTTTCGCTTGATGAGGTCACGTTTCAGACCGGAAATATGAGAGATGTAGAGCTTGCCATTGAGGTGGTCGGTTTCGTGCAGAAGCGCGCGCGCCAGCAGGTCCTCTCCTGTTGTTTCGAACCACTTCCCGTTGCCGTCCTGAGCGCGCACGGTGACACGCTGCGCGCGGGTAACATTCTCGCGAAATTCGGGTAGGCTGAGGCAGCCCTCCTGCTGGGTGTGCTTGCCCTCGGTGCGAATGATTTCCGGATTCACCAGCACCAGCTTGGCATTGGGATCTTCCTTGAAGGTGATGTCAATGACGGCGATGCGCTTGCTGATGCCAATCTGCGGCGCCGCCAGGCCCACGCCATGCGCGGCATACATGGATTCGAACATGTCGTCGAGCAGTTCCCGCAGTTTGGCGTCGAAGACCGTGACGTGTTCTGCCGGTTTTTCCAGCACAGGGTCGCCGTACTTGACGATGGGGTAGATCATGCGATTGGTAATTTGTAATTGGTAATTTGCAATTGGGAAACCGGAGCGATTGCTTGCGGGATGTCCAATTGCACAATACCAATTACCAATGGTTCAAAAATCCTTTAACTGGCGGAGGTAGCCTTCGAAATTTCGCGTGGTTTCCCCCATGCTGTCGCCGCCGAATTTGTCGAGAGCGCAGCGCGCCAGGGTAAGGGCGACCATGGCTTCCGCCGCGACGCCGGCGGCCGGAACCACGCAAACATCGGAGCGCTCGTAGGCGGCCTTGACCGGTTGGCGGGTCTCAAAGTCCACTGAATCCAGCGGCTGCCGCAGCGTCGAAATCGGTTTCAAATATCCGCGCACAACGATGTCCTCGCCGTTGGAGACGCCGCCTTCGAGGCCTCCGGCACGGTTCGCTTTGCGGGTGAAACCGGTGAACTCACCGCCGTTGTAGCTGATTTCGTCGTGGACCCGTGAGCCCATGGCACCGGCGGCGGTGACGCCATTTCCGATCTCCACCGCCTTCACCGCCTGGATGGACATCACCGCCTGCGCCAGCAATCCGTCGAGGCGTTCGTCCCAATTCGCATACGTGCCCAGGCCGGGGGGCACATTATGAGCGCGGACCTCGAAGATGCCTCCCAAAGTGTCGCGGCCCTCGGTGGCACGGTCCACCTCGGCTTTCATCCGCTGCTCGACGGATGGATTGGCGCAGTTCAACACCACCTCGTCGCGCCGGCTCAACGTGCTGAGTTCTTCCCAGGAAACGTGTTCCCCGAGGACAACGCTTCCGACGCCAACGACGTGGCTGAGCACCTCGATGCGCAGCTCGCGCAAAAGCAGCTTCGCGACCGCGCCGGCGGCGACGCGCGCCGCCGTCTCGCGCGCCGAAGAACGTTCCAGGACGTAGCGTGCTTCGGGAAAGTTGTACTTCAACGCACCCGCCAGATCGGCGTGTCCGGGACGCGGCGATGCGACGCGCTTGTGTCTGGCGGGGTCGCCCTGCTCAACCGGCAACGATTCCTGCCAGTTTTTCCAGTCGCGATTTTCCAGCAGGATGGCGATGGGAGAGCCAATGGTTTTGCCGTGCCGCACGCCGGATAAAAATCGGGCGCTGTCGCGCTCAATCTTCATTCGTCCGCCGCGGCCATACCCCTGCTGCCGGCGCCACAGCTCACGGTCCACGAAGGCCTGGTCCACGGCGACGCCGGCCGGAAGCCCGGACACGAGCGCGACCAGAGCTTCTCCGTGGGATTCTCCGGCAGTGACGAAGCGCAACATGGCAAGCCACGATTAAAACATAGCGGCCAAACTACCGAGTAGCAACTCCTGCGTTGCACCTTTTACCGGGCAGGGGCACGCCGGCCTGATCCGCTCCCTAGACATGTAAGGCCAGCAGAATCACCCAGTTACAAAATAGTAATCTTTTTTCTCCGAGGGAGGCCCTATTGACCTTAGAAAACAGGTAAAATGGACACTAATTGAGCTTCTCCGTTGACTAGGTAGTAAGCTTTCCTAGCCGTAAACCTTACCGCATCAACGGCCTCACCCCTAAGGAGTTTTCCCGAATTGTCTCCCCTGCTGCCGATCAAGGAGAAGGCACGCGAGCGCATCCTGGCGCTGGCGCAGGTGCTGAAGCCGCGGTGGACGGCGCTCAATACGGCGTGGCGTAACCGGATGTTCGAGGAGTTTCAACTCGACGGGCGCGCCATGGCAGCACTGGAGCGGCTGAACCTGAGCACCGGGTTCGCGCTGTTCTGCCAGTGTGATTTTTCGCTCTTTTTCGAAAATCTGAATTACTTCGGCACGCGCCTGAGCAAGCTCAAGCTCGACACTCGCACCGTCGCGCGGTCCATGGAAATTTTCCAGACACTTTGCGAGGAGGAACTGGAGCAGCTTGTTTCCGACGAGTTGGAGGAAATGATCGCCGCCCTGGAAATGCTCGTGTCGGCGACGTTTGTCACCGTATCGGGCGCCTACTTCGACACGCAGCGCAACGAGTCAGCGGCGCTGCTGGCCATGCTGGACGCGGAACTTTCGGCGCCGAGCCTGTCGGCGCTGCTCGATCGCGTGCTGCGAATTACGACCGACACCTTCCGCGCGACGCTCGGGGTGCTGCTGTTGCGCGACGAGAACAACGAACTGCATGTTCGTGCCAGCGCGGGACTGGACGGGCTGCTCGATGAAGAAATGGGAATCCCGCTCGGACGCGGATTTACCGGCATGATCGCGCAAACCGGCGAGCCGGCCATCCTGCCCGACCTGAGCATGTCCGACGGGCTGCTGAACCCGATGCTGAGAGCCCGGGCCAAAGCGCTGTGGGGCGTGCCGCTCAAGACCGCGGGAGAGGTGATCGGAGTGCTGGTGATCGGGTTCGAGAAGCCCTACCACTGGCTGCCGACCGAAACCGACCTGCTGAAGGCGATCGCCGACCGGTCGGCGCTGGCGATCGAGCGCGCCCGCATCACCGACGCTCTGCGCGAGCGCGAGACACGCATTGCCGACCTGAGCGCGCACCTGCTGCGCGTTCAGGAGGAAGAGCGCAAGCGCATCAGCCGAGAGCTGCATGACGAAACCGGGCAGGCGCTAATGGTCATTCGCCTCTATCTCGGGATGCTGGAATCCAGCGCGGGAGCGCGCGCGCGCAGCAAGATTCGCGAGACGCTGAGCGTGGTGGACCGCACCATTGAAGGAATCCGCCGCATCATCGGGCGGCTGTCGCCGCTGGTGTTGCAGGAGCTGGGGCTGATCGCAGCCATCCGAAAAGAAGCCAAGGACCTGGCCAAGAACACAGGCGTGAAGGCGCGGGTGGCCGTATCCGACGACGTTGGACGCCTGGCGCCCATCTGCGAGGCCGCGATCTATCGCGTGGTGCAAGAGGCGCTGCATAACGTCGCCAAGCATGCGCAGGCCAAGGCGGTGAACATCCAGATGGGCCGCGAGAATGGCCTGGTGCGGCTCCTCATCGAAGACGACGGCCAGGGCATGAGCAAAACCAGCGGCTTTAGCGGGCGCAGCTTCGGGCTGGCCGGCATGCGCGAACGCATCGTCATGCTCGGCGGGACGGTGAAGGTCACCTCCGCCAAGGGCAAGGGCACCCGGATTGAAGTGATCGTGCCTGCGGAACAGTGCGCCGGCGATGAGACGGTGAAATCGAGGCCGCAGCTTGCCACTGTGTTGAGCATGGCGGCGGGCGAAGGTCGCGAAACGGCATAGTGGTTGCGCAACCGGCGGCGTGGCCGCGCGGGTTGCCTTGCAGATGTAGTAACAAAAGCGGACTTGTGCCGCTTATTTTCCGGTCCGGGGCTCAGCGAATTTCGCATCCAAGCTTCTGGGGAGAGTAGCAGGTAGTGAACCATGGCTAAGATCAAGTGTTTGCTCGTGGACGATCACACGCTGTTCCGGCAGGGCGTGCGCCGCCTGCTGGAAAGCGAATCGGATTTTGAAATCGTGGGCGAATCGCCCGATGCCGGCGACGCCGTCGAGAAAGCCCGCGAGCTTCGTCCCGATATCGTGCTGATGGATATCGGCATGCCGGGCCTGTCGTCGTTCGAGGCGGCGCGGCAGATCCGCAAGAACCGCCCCGAAACCAAGGTGCTGTTCCTCACCATGTACGAGGATGAGGACTACCTGGTGCAGTGCCTGGAAGTGGGCGCCGCCGGGTACGTGCTGAAGGACACGCCCGCGCCGCAACTGGTGAGCGCGGTCCGCGACGTGTACAAGGGCGGTAAGTACCTCAGCTCGCAGGTGCTGGGCAAGCTGGTGGAGGACTTCCGGGCGCGTGTCCGCGATGCCAAGATGCGGCCGCGCATTTCGACCCTGACGCCGCGCGAGCGCGAGATCCTGAAGCTGCTCGCCGAGGGCAACTCGGTGAAGGAAATCGCGGTCCTGCTGGGCCTGAGCGTGAAAACTGTCGAGGCGCACAAGTTCAACCTGATGCGCAAGCTCGATATCCACAACAAGGCGCAGTTGGTCACCTACGCCATCCAGAAGAAGATCATCAAGATTCCGGTCAACCAATAGGACAAGGCGGCACATGCATAGTGCGTGTGCCGCGCACCCCTCGTGTCATCGGTGATGGCTCCAGAGAAATTGCCAATTCGCGTGTTGTTCGTGGATGACGAAGAGGGCATCCGTATGACACTGCCGGCGATCCTCTGCATGCACGGTTTCGAGGTCGTGACGGCATCGACGGTCGCGGAGGCTCTGGACATCCTCAACCGCGAGAGCTTTGACGTGCTGCTCGCCGACCTCAACATCGGCCAGCCGGGCGACGGGTTCACCGTGGTCAGCGCCATGCGACGCACGCAGCCGCAGGCGGTGACCATTATCATCACTGGCTTCCCGGCATTTGAAACCGCATTGGAGGCGATCCGGCAGCAGGTGGACGATTACGTGGTGAAGCCGGCAAATGTCGAGCAGCTCGTGAGGATGATCAAGGCGCGGCTCGAAGCCAATCCGCCGCGGGCGCTGCGGCCGTTGCACCGCGTTGCCACCCTCCTTCGCGAGCAGGAGCGGGAATTGGTGGAAGAATGGCTGTTCCTGGTCAATGCGGACCCGGAATTGGCGGCCATTCCACTCTCGCGCGAAGAAAGGGCCGACCATGTCCCGGCGGTCATTGTCGAGTTGATTGAGACGCTGGACCAGCATCGGGGCGTGGTGAGCGATGCCGCGCTGAAAGCCGCCGAACTGCACGGCCACGAGCGCCGGCGGCAGCACTATAGCCTCGCCCTGCTGATGCAGGAGGCGCGGTACCTTCGCCGCGCGATTCTGCTGAGCATTCAGAATCATCTGCTGGAAGTCAACATCAGTTATCTTTTAACAGACTTGATCGAGCTTTCGGACAGTCTCGACATGCAGGTGCGCCGTTCCGTCGAGGGCTTCCTCGGCGAAATCGCAGGTAAAGCTGCTTAGCTTTTCGGCGTGATCGCGGAGAGCGCTTGGACCTCGTCGGGCGAGAGGCGACGCACATTCTTCATTTCCGCTTTCGATCCTGCACCCGGCCCTTCCACTGCCCGCCGCGCCCACACCAGAACTGTATCGCGGACCACAGGGTCGCACCCATGTAGAAGAGCGACGCCAGAGGCAGGGTCAGCGCCCAGAGCGGATTCAGCCGATAGAATCTGACCATTGGAAGACACGCCACTACCATGATTGCCCACGCCGATGCCCCCAGCGCAACGGGCAGAGTGTGGCCCGTAAACAGCAGCGCGATCGGCGCCAGATAGAGCAGCGTCAGTCCAAAGAGTGCGGCCAGCAACAGCACCGCCGAATGATGAAGTTGGTTGAAAGCCGTGCGGGCGATCATGCGTCCGATCTCTACGAAGGAGCCGTACCTGCGCAGACTGACAGTGCCGCTCGCCAAGCCCAGCCAAAGTTTCCCGCCGGTGCGCTTCACGGCACGCGCCAGCGCGCAGTCGTCAATGACAGCATTGCGGAAAGCTTCCAGTCCTCCGGCGCCGGCCAGCGCTTGGGGGCGGACGAGGATGCATCCGCCGGCTGCACCGGCGGATGCACGGCCCGGATCGGCGATCCAGCGCGGCGGATAGAGCTTAAAGAAAAAGAACACGAAGGCGGGAATCAGCAGCTTCTCGGCCGTAGACGCGCAGTGAAGACGTACCATGTACGACGCCAGATCGCAGGTGCCGGCTTCCGCGATGGTCACCAACGATGACACGCTGCTTTGCGCGTGTTCCACGTCGGCGTCGGTGAACAGGAAGAAGTCAGGCGAGAGAGCGGCGGCTGCTTCCAATCCCTGCTGCATCGCCCAGACTTTGCCGGACCAGCCAGCCGGCAGCGGCTTGCCGGCAATAACCGTAAGTGCGCCCGGTTTGCCTGCATCCGCCGCCGCAGCGCGGGCCGCTTGCGCTGTGCCGTCGGCGCTCTGGTCGTCCACAACAAAAACGCTCAGGCGCCCGCGCCAGTCCTGCTGGAGCAAGGAACCTACCGAACGGCCGATGTATTCGGCTTCATTGCGCGCCGGGATAACCACCGCGACATGTGACATCGCGGAAAGTTTTCCACCGATGTTCCACGTGGAACATTGGTCGGACGAGTGCACGCGCCAGAAGCCGCCACGCGTCGTCAGCAGCCACAGCCAGGCCAGCGTAACCACCACGCCCGCCACGATTTCCGCCGTCTCCATCGCCGGAGAGTATGCCACGCGGTTCCGTTACAATGATCGGCTGTTCACTGCACCGCGCGAGGAACCGTGCCCGCTAGAATCCTGGACGGCGAAAAGATCGCCGCCGCCATCAAGGCCGAAGTAGCTGAGAAGGTCCAGCAGTTGGTTGCCGCCGGAGTGCGTCCCGGCCTGAGCGCGGTGCTGACCGCCGACAACACGGCCGGCGCGATTTACATTCGCGGCAAAGTCAGAGCTTGCGAGGCGCTGGGGATCCGCAGCGAAACGCACACGCCGGAGGCGAGCGTCACGACTGACGAGCTGCTCGCGCTGGTGCGGCAGTTGAACGCGCGCGAGGACGTGGACGGCATCCTGGTGCAGCTTCCGCTGCCGCCGCAGGTGGATACGCGGCGCGTGCTCGCGGAGGTGGACCCGGCGAAGGATGTGGATGGTTTCCATCCGCTGAACGTCGGTTTGTTGTCCACACGCCGCGCCGCGCTGGTTCCGTGCACGCCCGCGGGCATTCTCGAGATCCTGAAACGAAGCGGGATCGCGATTGCCGGCGCCGAAGCGGTGATGGTGGGGCGCAGCAACATCGTGGGCAAGCCGGCGGCCATGCTGCTAACCAACCACGACGCGACGGTGACGCTGTGCCACTCAAAGACGCGCGACCTGGCGGCGGTCTGCCGGCGCGCCGACATCCTGGTGGTCGCGGTGGGAAAGCCGGGGTTGATCACGGCGGCGCACGTGAAGCCGGGCGCGACGGTGGTGGACGTGGGCATCAATCGCATCACCGAGCGCGCCGAGTTCGAAAAGTTCTTCAAGGGCGACGCCAGGCGCGAGAAGACATTTGCGGAAAAGGGCGCGGTGGTCATGGGAGATGTGCATCCGGAAGTCGTCAACATTGCGGGGGCGATCACGCCGGTGCCGGGCGGCGTGGGGCCGCTGACCATCGCCATGCTGATGGTGAACACGGTGCAGGCGTGCCGGATGCGGCGAGGCGGCAAGTGATCAAGGTCGGATTGACGGGCGGGGTCGCGTGCGGCAAGTCGACGGTCGGGGAAATGTTCGTCGCGCGGGGGGCAAAGCTCATCAAGGCAGACGAGATTGCACATGAGTTGATGCGGCCCGGGCAGCCGGTTTACGAAGAAGTGGTGAGACATTTTGGGCCTTCGGTCGTCCATGCAGACGGGACGATTCATCGCCAGAAGCTGGCCGAGGCGGCCTTCGGCGGCGGGCGAGTGCAGGAATTGAACGCCATCGTGCACCCGGCGGTGATCGCGCACCAGGACCGCTGGATGGAAGAACACCGCAAGCGTGACCCGGCAAGCGTGGTGATCGTGGAGGCGGCGCTGATCCTGGAAGCCGGAGTGCAGAACCGGTTTGACAAGATGATCATGGTGACGTGCCGTCCGGAGCAGAAATTTGCGCGGTTCGCGGAGCGGCAGCATGTGAGCGAGGAAGCGGCGCGCCAGGAAGTACGGCGGCGCGCGGCGGCGCAGCGTCCGGACGAGGAGAAGGCGAAGGCGGCAGATTACGTGGTTGATAATTCCGGGCCGCTGGAAGAAACGGAGCGGCAGGTGGAGAGGGTTTACGCGGAGCTGAAGAAGTTGGCCGCGGATGAACGCGGATGAACGCGGAACTAAAAACAACAGCAGGTTCCTCGGCGGACTGAAGTCCGCCGAGGAATGACATTCTTTCTACACAGGGAACCCAACGCTTACGCGTTGGGCTAACAATGCTGCCGGGCTCCCGTCGCTGCGCGACGGTCGCGCTGGGGCGACCTGAATTGCTGGGAAGACTACGTGGAGTGCGAATGAGAACGTTAAGGCCAGTTCTTCTCGCCGTCATCATCGCGGCGGCGTTTTATTTCTACAGCTCGGCACATCGCGAGACGCTGAAACCCTCGCGCTGGCTGGGCAATTCGGGCAAGCTGGAATTGACCGAGGCAGCGGGGCCGGAGCCGCTCGATCCGGAGGAGCAGGTCAACGTCACGGTGTACAAGAAGGGCGTGCCTTCGGTGGTGAACATCAAGTCGCGCTCGGTGTCGTACAACTTTTTTTACGGCATTGTGCCGGAGGAAGGCCAGGGGTCGGGATTCATCCTCGACAAGGAAGGTCACATCCTGACCAACTTCCACGTGGTGGCCAACGCGCGGCAGATCGAGGCGACGCTCTACAACCGCAAGACCTACAAGGCGGACCTGATCGGGGTAGACCGGGCGCACGACCTGGCGGTGATCCAGATCCACGGCAGCAGCTTCACGCCGGCCACCATGGGCGACTCGCGCGGGTTGCAGGTGGGGCAGAAGGTGTTCGCTATCGGCAATCCGTTTGGCCTGAGCGGCACGATGACCCGCGGCATCGTGAGCTCGATCCGGTCGGTGCAGGAACCGGGCGGGAATTTCATTGACGAGGCGATCCAGACGGATGCGGCGATCAATCCGGGCAACTCCGGCGGGCCGTTATTGAATTCCAAGGGCGAGGTGATCGGGATCAACACCATGATCGCCTCCAGCGTGGGGCAGAGCGCCGGCATCGGCTTTGCCATCCCGATCAACACGGCGAAAGCGGTGCTGAACGACCTGGTGTCGCTGGGACGGGTACGGCGTCCGGCGCTGGGCGTGCGTACGCTGCCGATCGGGCCGGAACTGGCGGCACAACTCGGGCTGGCATCGGATTTCGGCCTGCTGATCATTGACGTGGTACCGGGCGCCGCCGCGGCCAGTGCCGGATTGCGCGGCGGCACGGAGCGCGCGTACCTGGGCAATACTCCGATCAAGGTCGGCGGAGACTTGATTGTGGCCATTGACGGCCAGCCGATCGAAGATCAACAGGATCTGGCGCACGTGATGAATAACCATCGCGCCGGGGATTCGGTGACGGTGACGATTCTGCGCGGGCAGAAGAAGATGGATGTGAAGGTGTCACTGGGTGAGGCGAGGGAGCAGACGTAGCAGGCGCAAGGCTCTAGGCGCAAGGTTCAAGGCGCAAGGATCATGGCGCAGCTTTTTCTATTTGGCGCGCTCGACTTCGACCAGGACGGAATAGAAGGTGGCGCCGCCGCCCATGTCGCTGAGGCGGTCCGACGTAAGCACGTTGATGTTGCGGAGCTGAGGCGAGAGCTTGGCCCAGTTCAGACGGGCGGCAACCACCCCCGGCTGCACCGCCGAATCCACATGGGCGGTGAGAAAGATTTCCCCACGAGCATTGAAGACGCGCACGCGGCCGCCCTCGGCGATGCCGCGCGATTTCGCGTCGGCCGAGTTGAGTTCCAGCCGGGCGGGCTCCTCCATCTTCTGAACAGCCGGCAAGTTCGAGAAGGTGGAGTTGAGGAAGTTATCGCACTTGCGGGCAAGCAATTCGAGCGGATACCCGTTCGCGCTGCCATTGCGCGATTCCGCGGGTGGCGTGAAAGACACGACGGGATCAAGGCCGACGCTGGTGAGATCTTCGTTGTAGAGCAGGGCTTTGCCGGAGGGAGTGGGGAAACCGTGGGCGAAGGGGAGATAGGGCTCGTACGGTGCCGCGCCGCTGGCGCTTCCGTTCCCGTCGGATGCCGACCCACCGCTGCCGCGGTGGGCTAACGAATGCCGCGGCTCCGCCGCTGAGCTCTGGCCGACATGGCTGGCATTCGCGGAGCTCTGTACAGCAGGTCCCTCGTCGCTGCGCTCCTCGGGATGACACTCCAGTTC
>JBPCSQ010000035.1:0-57102 GCA_051006995.1 Terriglobales bacterium | reverse complement strand
CTCCAAGGCGACGCGGATCGCGTTCATGATGACGGCAATGCATTCGCCGAGAGCTTCGCGAATTTCCGAATCGTCGATGGTGATCGTCTTCGGCACGCCCTCGATGAGGTTGCGGCCCTTGATCTCCATGGTCAGCGGCTTGTCCAACGGATAGGCGCTGCCGATTTCGATCTTGATCTGCTCCGCGGTGCGCTCGCCGATTAACAGATTGTATTTGCGCTTGAGGAAATTCATGATGGCTTCGTCCATCTGGTTGCCGGCCATGCGGACGGAGCGCGAGTAGACGATGCCGCTGAGCGAGATGACGGCGATGTCGGTGGTGCCGCCGCCGATGTCCACGATCATGTTGCCGCTGGGTTCGGTAATGGGCAGGCCGGCACCGATGGCGGCCACCATCGCCTGCTCGACCAGGTGTACTTCGCTGGCCTTGGCACGATAGGCGGAGTCCATGACGGCGCGCTTTTCCACCTGCGTGATCTCGCTGGGCACGCCGATCACGATGCGCGGGTGCACCAGCATCTTGCGGTTGTGCGCCTTCTGGATGAAGTAGTTCAGCATCTTCTCGGTGACCTTGAAGTCCGCGATGACGCCGTCTTTCATCGGCTTGATGGCGACGATGTTGCCCGGGGTCCGGCCCAGCATTTCCTTGGCTTCCTTGCCGACGGCTTCCACTTCCCCGGTGTTCTTGTTGATGGCGACAATGGAAGGCTCGTTGACGACGATGCCCTTGCCGCGCGCGTAAACCAGCGTGTTGGCGGTTCCCAGATCAATCGCCAGATCGCTGGAAAACATGCTGAACAGCGAGCGCAGGTTGCTGGAGTGGAATCCGTTGGATGGCATACTTCTCTCTCGACTTCCTTTTGCGTCCGGTTGGGTTCGCCCCTGAGATTACTCTGATTTTAAACGATGCGGAGTATTGCCGCTGGTACCAAAGTCGCAGTCCTCCGGTCACTACTGCAGAGCGCAGGACCGGCGGAGATCCCGCCTACTGGATCACCACTTTCTTCTGCCTCGTCTTCACGCCGCCCTTGGAATTCTGCGCCGTGACCGTGATGGTGTTCTCGCCCGGCGGCAGCGCCTGGGTGAAGAACTGGAACGTGCCATCGTTCTGCACCACCGGAACTTCGGCGCCGTTCACCATGACGCGCGCGTTGGGCTCGGTCTTGCCGCGGACCTCGATCGTGCGGCCGTGCTGGACGAAGGGCGACAGCTCTAGCGGCAGCTCAACCGCCTCGGGCCCCTTGGCGATCACGGTGAAGCGGTTCTTCTCGCTCTCGACCGATTCCTTCCCGCCGACATCGGCCGACTGTACCGTCCAATAATAAGCGCCTTCGGTCAGCCCCGGCACCTTCACCCCGGTGATCGGGACCTTCTTGTCAAAGACGGTGGAGGAAAAGTAGGGATTGCGGGAGATGCGCACGTGATAGGTCTTCGCATCGGCAATCGGGGACCACTGGAAATCCACCGGCGCCCCGCCCTGCAGGTTAACGAAGATGGGCAGCATGTTGGCGGGCGAGATCAGCGTCGGCGGCGCCAGTTCCTTCTGCTTATACATGCGGGCAGAATCCGACTTGAAGCCGACGCGTTCGTACTCGGAAAGCCGTACGACCTCGCTGCCGCGGGCGATCTCTCCGGATCCTTTCTTGAGCAGCACCTCGTGCTGGTCGGCGCGGGGATCGTTGTGCACCATGGCGGAACTGTCAGGCGCGAGCGAGGCGGTGGCGCCGGCCAAAATCACCTGTGATTTCGATCCCTGCGAGTACGTGCCGGTCGAGAGGTCTACCGTGCCGGTGGTCAACTCCACGGCGATGTTGGTCTGCTGCGAGCTGGTGTTGGTGGAGTTCTCGGCAACGACGATCAGCGAATCCTGCTTGATGTTGTAATTCGTGCCGTCGGCAAATACCACCTTGGCGATGCCCTCGGAGCTGGTCTGGACGACGTCGCCCTTCTCCAGGGGGACGTTGTAATCGGCATTCACCCAGGTATTACTGCTGGCCTTCTTGACGCGAACCATGCCGTCAATGTTGGTAAAACGCGCCTGATCCGAACCAGTGGCGGTCTTCTTGGCGCCACCCTTGCTCCCCAGCCAGTTGCTGATGGCGCTGCCGGTCTTTTCCGCCAGGCTCTTGCTCTGCTCCGGAAAAACAAGGTAGAAGCCGATGGCAATCAGCACCAGGACGCCGAGAATCGTCAGCAGGACGCTGCGGTAGGTGACCGTCGTCCAGGAAACTTCAATGCCCGTCTTTTGTTTCGGCGGCACGATTGAGAATGGCTGAGTTTTCTATGGGTTGAATACGCGCCGAGAGTACCACAAGGGCAACCTGCCGCAAATAGGTGGATACCTTGGGAATCACCCTATTCCGGCCCACTTCAACACCGCAAATTGGGCTAGTCCTTACCTTAGGCAGTGCGGGGTGGATCCGATGTCGTAGCCCATTCCGGCACTGGCACTGGCCATTGGCCTCTGACTACTGTCTTCCCGCCACTTGCACCCCCGGAAACGCGCGCTTACCATCAAATGTTTGGAGTTACATCGCGGAGGCGACCGAGCATGGCCACGGAAGTGATCAGCCGCACCAGCGGAGACCGCACCTCAACTGCAAAAATCTATAAGAACTTCATTGACGGCGAATGGGTAGAAGCTTCGACCGGCGAAACCTTCGAGAACCTGAACCCGGCCGACACGCGCGACGTGGTCGGGATTTTCCAGAAGTCCGGCAAGGCGGACGTAGATGCCGCGGTGGATGCGGCAAGCCGCGCCTTCAAGAAGTGGCGGCTGGTTCCGGCCCCGCGGCGCGCCGAGATTCTCTACACCGCCGCGCGCATCCTAACCGAGCGCAAGGAAGAATACGCCCGCGACATGACCCGCGAGATGGGCAAGATCCTGAAAGAAACCCGCGGCGACGTGCAGGAAGCCATTGACACCGGCTACTACATGGCGGGCGAAGGGCGGCGCATGTTCGGCGTTACGACGCCATCGGAGCTGCCCAACAAATTCGCCATGGCAGTGCGGCATCCGGTGGGCGTCTGCGCCATGATCACGCCGTGGAACTTCCCGATGGCGATCCCCTCGTGGAAGCTGTTCCCCGCGATCTTGGCGGGCAATACCTGCATCATCAAACCGGCGCAGGACACGCCATTGTCAGTCTTCAATTTCGTGCAGGCTCTGGCCGATGCCGGCGTCCCGCACGGGGTGGTGAACATCGTCTCGGGATTCGGGTCGAAAATCGGCGGCCCGCTGACCGAGCATGCGGAGATTCGAGCGGTCTCGCTTACCGGATCGAGCGACGTCGGGCGCATTGTGGGTGAATCCTGCGCGAAGAGTTTCAAGCGCTGCTCGCTGGAGCTCGGCGGCAAGAATCCGATGATCGTGCTCGACGACGCTAACCTCGACCTGGCGCTCGACGGCGGGCTGTGGGGCGGCTTCGGCACCACCGGCCAGCGTTGCACCGCCACCAGCCGCATCATCGTGCAGAAGGGTGTGTACCGCGATTTCATGGACCGCTACGTGGAACGCGCCCGGAAACTGAAGATCGGTAACGGGCTCGACGAGACCGTCGAGATGGGCCCGGCAGTAAACAAATCGCAGTTGGAAACCGACCTCAATTACATCGAGATCGGCAAATCGGAGGGCGCGAAGCTGCTGTGCGGCGGACATCGCCTGGATAGTGGCGAATACAAGAACGGCTGGTTCCTCGAACCCACGGTCTTCGGCGATGTGGATCCGAAGATGCGCATCGCGCAGGAAGAGATCTTCGGACCAGTAGTTTCCATCATCCCGTGTGACAACTTGGACCACGCCATCGAGATCGCCAACGGGATTCCCTACGGACTGTCCAGCGCCATTTACACCAAGGACGTGAACCGCGCGTTCAAGGCGATGCGCGATCTCTGGGCCGGCATCACTTACATCAACGCACCCACCATCGGCGCCGAAGTGCACCTGCCGTTCGGAGGAACCAAGGCCACCGGCAACGGACATCGCGAGGGCGGCCTGGGGGCCATCGAGTTCTATACCGAGTGGAAGTCGGTCTATGTGGATTACTCCGACAAGCTGCAGAAGGCGCAGATCGATCGGCCGGAGTAACTCAGAACGAAGAACTCAGAAGTCAGAAGTCAGAAGTCAGAAGTCAGAAGTCAGAACTAAGATAAAACGAGAAAGGCCGCGAACGCCGCGGCCTTATCTATTCCCGGGAGTACTTCTTCGTTCTGACTTGTTCGTTCTTACTTACGCGAACGGGTTCTCGTCTGCGCTCGGCCCGTAGATGGACGGCACGGGGACGTCCAGCAGGCGCAGGTAAACGCCTAGCTGCGCACGGTGATGAATGAGGTGGTTCATAAAGAAGGTGCGTAGGACGGCCGCCCGCGGCAGCGTGAAGATCGGTTTACCGCCGTTGAGCAGCGACCAAGGCTTCATCAGCTCCTGGTCTGTCGCCGACGCGATCGCCTTGCGCGCATCCGCACTAACTTTGTCGAATACGGCCAAGAGATCCGCACGAGTCTTCGTTGGTGGAAGTGGTGGCCGCACGGTCACATCGAACGAGTCGTGCTGCAGCGAGGCCAATGCCAGGTTCGGCAGCGTTGCCACATGTCCGGCCAGCCAGCCCAGCGATCCCGACTTGGTGTGCGGTTTCCAGTCGAATTTCCCGTCGGGCACGCGCTCCAGCGTCTTGCGGGTGTTCGCCATCTCCTGATCAAATTCGGGGAGTAGGGCTTGGGAGATCATGTTGGATTCGGGGGACGACTTCGGGAGAGATGCCATGGATAGCCTCCTTCAACCAGGTATCAGATGAACGACGCTGCCACTGGATGCAAGGATCTTCCCCGAAATAGGTTCACGAGCTTCCAATCACCACGCCGGCCGCGAATACCAGCGCGCCGCCAATCGCCACCTGCAAGGACGCCGACAGCCACGGGCTTTCCATATAGCGATGGCGGACCCAGGTGATGGTGGCCAGTTCGGCAATCACGACCGCTACCGCCACCAGAAGCGCGACATGGAATGAGGAGATCAGAAAGGGTACGGTGTGCCCGATTCCGCCGAGCGTGGTCATCAGCCCGCAGATCAAACCACGCAACCAGGGATGACCGCGGCCGGTGAGGCTGCCGTCATCCGAAAGCGCCTCGGCAAATCCCATGCTGATGCCGGCGCCGATGGAGGCGGCCAGGCCGACGGCGAACGCGTCGTGCGTACTCTTGGTGGCGAAGGCGGCGGCGAACACCGGCGCCAGCGTGGACACCGAACCGTCCATCAAGCCGGCCAGCCCCGGCTGCACAACCTGGAGCACGAACAGCCGGCGCTGCGCTTCCGCTTCCGTATGCCGCGTCTCCGCGGTGAGCGTCGTTTTCTCCAGGTCGGCGGCTTTTTGCTCGTGCGAGATTTCTGCTTCCGCCAGATCGTCCAGCAACTGGCGGACGCGCGCGTCGCCCGTGCGAGCCGCGGCGCGAATATAGAACTGCCGGGTTTCGGCCTCCATGGTTTCGGCCTGGGTGCGCACCGTATCGAGGCCCAGGGGACGGACCAGCCACACCGGCCGCCGGCTGACGAACCCCCGCACGTCATGACGGCGAATCAGCGGAATGTGATCGCCGAATTTCTCGCGAAATAACTCAATCAGCATCCGGCGATGGCCCGCTTCCTCGGTGCGCATGCCGTCGAAGATGGCCGCCGAAGCGGGAAAGTTCTCCCGCAAGCCCTCGGCAAAATCGGCGTAGATGCGCTCGTCCTCTTCCTCCAGCGAGATGGCCAGCGCGAGAATTTCCTTTTCGTCCAGGCTATCGAAACTTCGCATCCTGAGCTCCGCGAAACGCCTGATTGTACGTGAGCCGCCGTCCGGCAGCACGCGTCGCATCACGTACGCCGGTGATTTTTGCCACAATGCACACAGAGAGGATCCCATGCAAGAATCGCGTCCATCCATGGCCTCTGTGGCTGATTCAGCGTTCCCCTTCAGCTACAATCGTAGATTCACAGGACGCAAACGATGCCCACAACGACGCAAGCCCGCGAAATCCTGGCCGCGCTGCGGCTGGAAAATGTCCGCTACGCCATCCGCGACCTGGCGGTGCTGGCCGACGAAGTCGCCAAACAAGGCAAGAAGATCCTGCCGCTCAACATCGGCGACCCGCTGAAGTTCGATTTTGCCACGCCGCCGCACATGATCGAGGCGGTGTACAAGGCCATGCGCGACGGCCAGAACGGCTACGCGCCCTCGCTCGGCGTTGAGGATGGACTGCGGGCCATCGCCGGCGAAAACGAGCGCCGCGGCATCGGCAACGTGCAAAGCATCTTCATCACCGCCGGCGTGAGCGAGGGAGTCGAGATCTGCCTCAGTGCGCTGCTCAATCGCGGTGAAGACGTGCTTACGCCCGCGCCGGAGTATCCGCTGTACTCGGCGGTGCTGGCCAAGATCGAGAGTCCAATCAATCCCTACTATCTCGACGAAGAGAACGACTGGCAGCCCAACGTCGAGGAAATTGCCAGCCGCATCACGCCGCGCACGAAAGGAATCGTCGTCATCAATCCCAATAACCCGACCGGGGCGGTCTGTTCGCGCAAGACGCTGGAGCAAATTTGCGATCTGGCGCGCAAGTACAACCTGGTCATCTTCGCCGACGAGATTTACGACAAGCTCATCCTCGATGACGGGGTAGAGCACATTTCCATCGCCTCGCTCGCGCCCGACGTGCCGGTGATCACCTTCAGCGGCCTGTCGAAGCCCTATCTGGCGCCCGGCTGGCGCGTGGGATGGGGGATCGCCAGCGGCCCGGCGGCGGTGCTCAAGCCCTACCTGGAAGGCATTCACAAGGTGCTGCGCGCCCGCATCTGCTCCAACGCGCCGGCGCAATGGGCGATTCGGCCGGCGCTGGAAGGCCCGCAGGACCACCTCAAGGAAATGAACGCCAAGCTGCATCGCCGCCGTGACCTGACGGTGCACTGGGCGAACTCGACGCCGCGCGTGAGTTGCGTCGCCCCGAAGGGCACCTTCTACGCCTTCCCGCGTCTCGACATTCCCGGCGACGATCTCGACTTTGTGAAAGGCGTGCTGGTGGAAAAGCAGGTGCTCGTGGTGCACGGCAGCGGCTTCGGCCAGAAGCCCGGCACCAAGCATTTCCGCATCGTCTTCCTTCCCGATGAGGAAACGCTCCACCACGCCTACTCAGGCATCGCCGATTACCTGCGGGAGCATTACAAGTAAGTTTCTGTTCTGACATCAGGTTCCGTTTGCGTATGAGCAGTACTCATTTCCAAATCTGAGTCATCCCGAGCGCAGCGAGGGACCCGCTTTGTTCGCTACCAGCCAGCTAGCGTCTGAACCAGATGCCTGCCTTCATTCGGCATAACTCCAGATGCGATGGGTTTCTGAAACCCCGCAGGCATCCGTTAATCTGAACAAATCATGAACGCTCCCAGGCTAACCATCCCCATGACTCTTCCCACGCTCGCCGAACTGGAATCCGCCACCGAGCTGGTTCGCCCTCATGTTCCTCCCACGCCGCAGTTTTCCTGGCCGCTGCTGAACCAACGCGCCGGATGCGAAGTCTGGGTCAAGCACGAGAACCACACGCCGCTGGGCGCCTTCAAGATTCGCGGCGGACTGGTGTACATGGATTGGCTCCGCCGAAATCATCCTGAAGCGAAGGGCGTCATCACCGCCACGCGTGGCAACCACGGGCAGTCGGAGGCATTCGCCGCCCGGCAGTTCGGGTTGAAAGCCGTGGTCGTGGTGCCGTTCGGCAACAGCCGTGACAAGAATGCGTCCATGCAGGCGTTGGGTGCGGAGCTGATCGAGCATGGCGACGATTTCCTGGTCGCCAACCGCCATGCCCACGAATTGGCCGGGCAGCGCGGGCTGATATTCATGAGCGCTTTCGACCCGCTGCTGGTGCACGGCGTCGGTACCTACGCGCTGGAGTTCTTCCGCGGCGCGCCGGAACTGGAAGCGGTGTACGTGCCCATCGGCTGGGGCTCCGGCGCCTGCGGCCTGGCCGCCGCCCGCAACGCGCTCGGACTGAAGACGAAGATTATCGGCGTGGTTTCCGCCAGCGCTCCGAGCACAGCGCTTTCCTTCACCACCGACCACATCGTCGAACAGAAATCCACCACGCGCATCGCCGACGGCATTGCCGTCGGCCGCGCCAACGACGTGTCTATTGAAATTCTGCGCCGCGAACTCGAGCGCGTGGTCCAAGTCACGGATGAAGAGGTGGAAGACGCCATGCGCGCGCTGTTCACCGACACGCACAACGTCGCCGAGGGCGCCGGGGCGGCGTCGCTGGCAGCGCTTCTTCAGGAACGCGCGAAGTGGGCAGGACGCCGCGTAGGAATTATTTTGTCGGGCGGCAACGTGGACCGCGAGGTCTTCGCCCGCGTGCTGGCGGCGCGATGAGCCACTACTCGGGCACGCCCAGGCACTTTGTCAGCTCTTTCCAGCGTGGGTCGGAATGGAGTGGATCGTACACCGGACTGCGCACGAACGTCGGCTCCAGGTCGTCATTGTCCAGACAGGACTGTTGCAGGGCCTCGAACGCCTTGTCTCGCTGGTTCAGCAACACCAACGATTCGGCTGAAATCCAGGGTGCTTGTGTGCCTGGAAACGCCCCGATAGACCCTTTTATACGGCCGGTTTCCTGCATCTCCAACATCGCCCGGGCGAAGCTTTCCTTGTCGGGGTTCTTCGGCGGGACAAACCTCGGCTGCCACTTCACCCGTTCTGCCGCCGCTTTTGCGAAATCGCCCTGCAGCATGTAGGCGTCGCCCAATCGGCGGTGAGCAACTCCGAAATCGGGCTGGAGTTCTATCGTCTTGCGGAGTTGCTGGATCCCCTCCGCATACTTGTGCTGCATGTAAAGTACGACTCCGTAGTTGGCGTTGATAATAGGCGAGAACGGGTCGATCTCCAGCGCCTTCTTCATCTCAGAGGCGGCGTCATCCAACCGGCCCATGGGCAGCAGGTAAGTGAAAGCGTAGAAGTAATGCGCGTTGGCATTGTTCGGATTCAATTCTAGCGCCCGTCGGAACTCCTTTTCCGCTTCCGCCCACCGCCGCTCGTTGGCCAACGCGGATGCCATCGCGTTATGGGCCTCCGGGAGTGAATCCTCCAGTTGAATGGCCTTCTTCGCCGCCGCTTCCGCCAGCGGGTGCGCTTCGGTCGAGCTCATGACGTCGTAGCCGGTGGCAACGGCATACGCATCGGCTAATCCAGCATAGGCGAGCGCATAGGACGGGTCCGCCTGGGCCGCCTGCCGGAAATAGTCGATGCTCTTCAGGATGTTTTCGCGCCCGCGCTGGTTCCAGTAGTACCGGCCCTTGAGGTAGAGCTGGTACGCCTCCGAATTCTGGGTCGCGCCACGCGCGATCTGCTTCTGCTGCTCGCCAGTTAGTTTCGACTTCAACTTGGCGGCGACATCGCGCGTGATCTCGTCCTGCAAGGTTGAGACTTCCGCCAGCTTGCGCGTGTACTGTGCGCCCCAGATTTCAGAACCGTCGGCGACGTTCACCAGGTCGGTCGCGATGTTGAGGTCGTCCCCGCGCTTGCTGATGCGTCCCGTTAGCACCGCGTCCACCTTGAGCTGTTGCCCGATCTTCGCTGGGTCATCCTCTTTGCCCTTGAAGCGGAAGACCGTGCTCCGCGCCATCACTTTCATGTTGGGCAGCTGCGACAGTGTGCTGATCAGATCTTCAGAAATCCCGTCGCTCAGGAATTCGTTGTTCGAATCGGAAGTCGAATTGACGAACGGCAGTACGGCGATGGATCCGATCTGACGTGACCCCGACCCGCGCATCAGGTAAGCTCCCACCGCTGCGGCGACGATCAGCAGCGCCACGACCGCAACCAGTCCAACCTTCTTCCCACTTCCTGCCGCCGGCACTGCAACCGTGCTGCCCCCCGACGCCGGACCGCTCACCGCACCCGTCGCCGCCGCCACTGCTGCCGTTCGCCCCGAGTCGGTATCGCGCTTCAGCCGCTGTAAGTCGGCCCGCATGTCGGACGCGGTCTGATACCGCATGCGCGGGTCTTTCTCCAGCGCTTTATTGAGCAGATCCTCCAATTTCTGCGGAACCTCAGGGTTGAGCCGCACCGGCGAGACTGGCGCGCGGTTGAGGATGGCGTCGAAGACCGCAGCGCTGGTATCACCGCGGAATGGCAGCGTGCCGGTGATCATCTCGTACAGCACGGCGCCGAAGGAAAACAGGTCGCTGCGCGGGTCCAGGTCCTTCCCCAGCGCCTGCTCCGGCGACATGTACGCCGCCGTGCCCATCGCGGTGCCCGGGCTGGTCAGATGCTCCTGGGTGGCAGCGACGGCCGCCGTGGCCGCGGTTCCCACCGTTTCCACATGACGCTTCGGCGTCGCTACTTTGGCCAAGCCGAAATCCAGTACTTTGGCGTGCCCCCGCCGGGTAACGAGGATATTGGCCGGCTTGATGTCACGATGAATGATGCCTTGCGCGTGCGCCGCATCGAGCGCATCGGCAATCTGCACTCCCAGCTCCAGCACCTGCTCGACGCCCATCGGTTTGCCGGTGATCAGGTGCTTGAGCGTGGCGCCGTCCAGGCACTCCATGGCGATGAACGGCTGGCCGTCGGCTTCATCAATCTCGTAAATCGTGCAGATGTTGGGGTGATTGAGCGCCGAGGCGGCGAATGCCTCCCGCCGGAAGCGCTCCAGCGCCGCCGGATCTTTGGCCATGGCCTCGGGCAGGAATTTCAGGGCAACGTGCCGGGGCAGTTTGAGGTCCTCGGCTTCGTACACCACGCCCATGCCTCCGCCACCCAGCTTGGACACGATGTTGTAATGAGAGATTGTCCTGCCGATCACCGAGCGCCGTCCCCGTGCAGGGATATTATGTCGTGGGCCAACCACAGGCAAGCGCATTGGCGTGCTGCGCCCAAATTTGTTCTAATCCTGAGAGCACGAATGTTCGACATCCACAGCCACATTCTTCCCGAAGTGGACGACGGCGCCCGCTCTTGGGAAATCGCGATTCAGATGTGCCAGATGGCGGCCGCCGACGGCATCCAGCACATGGTGGCCACGCCTCACGCCAACGATGAGTTCTACTACGACCGCGATTTCCTGCAGCAGCAGTTGCAAAAGCTGCGCGAGCGGGTCGGCCCGCGTCCTTCGCTGAGCCTCGGGTGTGACTTTCATCTCTCGGTCGACAATCTCCAGGAGCTTGCCGCCGAGCCGCACCGCTTCACCATTGAGACCACGCCGTACCTGCTGATCGAACTCAGCGACCACTCGGTGCCGCCCTCGGTGACCGCCCAGATACAGGAACTGCTGGACCGCGGAGTCCGACCCATCCTCACTCACCCGGAGCGCAACCCCATCCTGATGCGCCGCCCCGAACTGGTGCTGGAGTGGGCGTCGCTGGGCTGCGCCGTGCAGGTCACCGCCTCCTCGCTCACCAACCGCTGGGGCGAAAAGGCAAAGGAGATGGCGCTCTGGCTGCTAGCGCACGAGGCAGTTCACATTCTCGCCTCCGACGCGCACAGCACCGACGGACGCCCGCCGATCCTCTCGGCCGGCCGCAATGTTGTGACCAAGGAATATGGCTACGACCGGGCGCGGGCGCTGGTGCAGGAAAATCCCCGGGCCGTTGTGCTGGGCCAGCCGCTTCCCTACTTTCCGCTAGTGAGGTAACCAGCCATCAGCAGCACTCGACACGTGGCTGCAATAGTGCGAAGAGCAAAGTGCCAAGTGCGAAGTTTTGCACTTCAGCTTCGCACGTGGCACTTGGCACTTTGCACCAAAAAAGGGCACGTTGCCGTGCCCTCATTTCAAAACGTGATTTTGTTTACTGTTCCGGCTGTGCCGACTTGCTGCCGCCGCCGGGAATGAACGACGCCACCGCGGCGGTATCCGGATTGATCAGGTTGGCCCGGTCGGGTCCCAGTCCCAGCTTGATGAGCGCCCGGGAGTCGGGAATCATCTTGGTCTGCCAGCCGTTAGCGGCCTGGTAGCGCTGCATCGCTTCCTTGGAGCGCTGGTCCCACGCACCGTTGGCCTGTCCCTGCAGGTAATTCTCCCGGATCAGCGCTGCCTGGATTTCGCGCACCCGCTCCGGATTCATGGCCTGCTGCCCGCGCCGGTGCGCGGTCTTCTTGGCAGCTCTCTTGGACTTGGATTTACTGTGCCGGGTGGGGTGCTTGCTCCCCGACGCAGCGGTGGCGGGCGGCGCGAAGCTGCTCAGCATCGCGAGGCATATCACGGCGATCAGTACGCGTGTTCGTTTCGTACTCAAACCGTCACCTCAAATATCCGGCCAGAGCCGGAGATTGTATTCGGCGAAGCGAGCGCGATTCAACCATAAAAACCTCCGAAATGCTCCGGCACCCCGGTTCATGTACTTTGATCGCTTTCAGCAGGGTTGGTGCTGCCTCGGTAAGTAGCTGATTTTTGGGGACAAAATGCGACCGGGCGAAGCCGCGCACGAAAGTCCGTGCACTACTTCGCCCGCATCCCTTCCCAAATAGCAGACCGTCTAAGGCAGCGTTCCGCCCAGGAAGATGGTTCCTGCGTTGCGCCCGCGCCCTTGCCGGACCAGGAACACGACGTCCTGCCCGCTCTTCAGCCCCTGCTGAATGCGGCGGAAATCGGACTCGTTGCTGACCGGCTGCTTATTGATTTCCAGGATCACGTCGCCGCGATTGATGCCCACATCGTCGGCAAAGCTACCGGATTTCACGTCGCTGACCACCACACCTTTCCCAGCCGGCAAGCCAAAACGGTCGGCCATCTCGGGAGTGATGTTCTGGACGGTGACCCCCAGCTTGCTTTCGACCGGCGCACCCTGTTCACCGCCCTCCTCCTCCTCGCCTCCGCCAAGACGGCTGGCGAAAAGCTTGGCGCGGTTGGCGATGGTCACCGAGGTGGTGGCTTCCTTGCCACTGCGGATGTACCCGATCGTCGCCTTGCTGCCCGGCTTGCGGCTGGAAATGTCGGAGACGAGCTCGTCGCCGTTCTTCACCGGCTTGCCGTCCACCGAGACGATGGTGTCGCCCACCTTCAGGCCAGCCTGGTCGGCCGGGCTGCCGGAGACGACGTTCGCGATGGTGACACCTGATTTCACGCCGTAAACGCGCGCCACGGCGGGATTCGGAGCAGCCTCAAACTCCACCCCAATGGAGCCGCGCGTCACCCGGTGCTCGGGGCCGATGAGCTGGTTGTAAACGGTGGCCACGGTTTTCGAGGGCAGGGCGAAACCGACCCCCTCGTAGCCTTCGCCGCCAGTGATGATGGCGGTGTTGATGCCGATCACTTCGCCCTCCATGTTGACCAGCGGTCCACCGGAGTTGCCGGGATTAATGGCCGCGTCGGTCTGGATGAAGGACTGGAACTGCCGCCCGGGAACGATGTTGCGCCCGATGTAGGAGACGATGCCGGCGGTCACGGTGGCGTTCAAGCCGAACGGGCTGCCGACGGCCAGGACCCAGTCGCCAACCTGCATGCCGTCGGAGTTGCCGAGCTTAGCGCTGGGCATGGGCTTGCCCCCGTCGCTGATCTTGATGACCGCCAAGTCGGTCTCGGTGTCGGTGCCGATCACCTTGGCATCATGGCCGGCGTATCCAGCCGGATCGTCCTGCAACTTCACGCGGATGCGGTCCGCGTTCTCCACCACGTGCCGGTTGGTCACGATATAGCCTTTGGGATCGACGATGACGCCGGATCCCAACGAACGCTGCCGCATCGGCGTGCCGTCGGGGCCGCCCTGTCCGCCAAAGAAGCGGTCAAAGAAGTCCTGAAACGGGTTGTCCTGATCGCCGGGGCCGCCTTGTCCGCCCGGTCCGCCCGGCCCCTGCGGGTTGTTCGGCGAAGGCATGCGCCGCCGGTGCGGGTTCTTGATGGTGGATTCGGTGTTGATGTTGACTACAGCGGGCTCTATCGCCTTCGCAATCTTGGTGAACTGGTTCGACATCTGCTTGGGCTGGGGAATGGTCAGCGGCGTCGCGTCGGACGAGGTACTGCCCTTGTCCTGTCCGCGGACGCCCACGGAAATCACCGTGCCGATCAGAATGCCCACCGCAAGCGTGAGCAGTACAACGAAGGTCGAGGCCCAGCGGTGCGCTTTGAAGCGTGCAAGGAAAGCGCGGGCGCGCTGATTCATAAAGTCTTATTTCCTCCGGCTCTTAAGCCAATTCGATTAGATCGAGAGGGAAAGGGATTCTCAGTCAATGACCTGAAGCTCTCCGTACCATTAGACGCTGCGGGAATGAATTTCGTCACCGTTAATTTGCAGCAGTACCGAGTTCCGTGTTCCGAGTTGCGAGCGATATCCGCTCCCATTATGGCAATAAACACCCGCGCAAATCATTCGTTTCGTTTCAGCAGGCAAATCCCCGAATCTGCCTCCTGCCATGGGGGACTTCTACTCGGAACTCGGAACTCGCAACTCGGAACTCTCTTCTCCCACCTCCGCCTTGAGTTCCTGCTGCGAGCCGCCCAGTTCCGAGACGATGATCCCGGCCAGGATCATCATCGCGCCCACGCCGGCGCGCAAGCCCAACCTTTCATGTAAGACGATGTACGACGTGATCCAGGCAAAGACCGGCTCCAGCAGAAAAATCAGCGCCGTGTGCGTGGGCGGCGTGAACTGCTGCGCCCAGGCTTGTATGGTGAATGCCGCGCCGGTGCCCAGCAGACCGGTGACCAGGATGGCCCAGATCACGCGCGACGACCAGATGGCGTGCGGGTGTTCGATTACCGGCACGGTGGCGAACATGAGCGCCGCGCAGGTAATCGCTTCGACCGTGGCCACGGCCTCGAAGCGGTGGTGCTGCATGGCGCGGCCCATAACGATGATCTGAAACGCGAACATAACGGCGCAGCCGAGCGTGAGCAGATCGCCGCGATTGATGCTCTCCAGGTTAATCCCGCTGCCGTAACCACCGGCCGGCACGGTCATCAGGTAGAGCCCGGCCAGCGCGACCACCACGCCCAGCACCGTCGCCAGGTTCACCTTCTTGCGCCAGAACAGCGCCAGAAATACGGGTACCAGGATGACGGAGAAGCCGGTGATGAAGGCGGATTTGGAGGGCGTGGTCAGGCGAAGGCCGCTGGTCTGAAATTCAAAGCCCAGCCACAGCGGGATTCCGACCAGCATGCCGGCGCGCAGCGCGCCGCGCGTCATCGTCCTCAGTTCGCGCCTGTAAAACACCGCCAGCGCCGAGCCCGCCAGCGTGATGCGTACGGCATTGAACAGCAGCGGCGAAATGTCCCGGAGCGCATCTTTGATCTGGACGAAAGTCGCGCCCCACACCAGCGTGACCAGCACCAGCAGGATGTGCGCTTTGGCGGAACGGGACACGCGGTTAGGGTACCAGTTCCGGGTGACGGGTTCCGAGCGATGGATGGCGCGAGAGCACCGAGCCGCTTCGATCGCGGCTCGGCCTCGCGCTCGGAACTACTTCTGGCAGGACTCGCTGACCATCGTCAGGTTGTCGACCTTCAGGTGGCCGTGCTCGGCATTGCTTTTCTTCATGTCGTGTTCTTGCATTTTATCCTTGGCGCCTTCCTTCATCTCGTGCGCCTTTTCATGAACACGGGAGGGATTGGCCGTGATGGTGACGGTGTGGCCGACATGCGGCGCCAGGTTCACCGTGTCACTGCTCACTTCCCACGTGCTTCCGTCCTTGGCCATGAGCGTGTATTCATTGGCGCTCTCGCCCTTTTGCAGGCAGCCGGTCACGGTGCGAGCTGTGGAATCATTGTCGTCGGACTTCGCCTGGGGAACCGCAAGGGCAAAGACCACTAGAGCCATGAGCGCGGTCGCGATTCTGAGTTTCATCTCGAACCTCCGAACAGAATTGGGGAACAGACGAAGTGCTGAAGTTCGGAGGCGCCTGCCTTTGGCGTCCTACTCACTTCCCGCTATTTGGACGCGGGCTGCCGGTCCCAGGTGGTCTCACCTGCCCCGGGTATCTGGGGGCGAACAGAGTTACAGCAGATACTTTGCAAGCCGGCCGCAGTGCTCGTAAACTTCGCTGCCGTACGAGGTAGCCATGCGAACCATGCTTCTTAGCCTCGCTTTGTTCGCCGCAACCGCCGCCGCCCAGCTCGCGCCGGGCCCCACGCCCGCCACCACAGCCGCACCCGCCGAAGTGGTGGTGATTCGCGCCGGGCGGCTGATTGACGGCCGCAGTGATCAGCCGCGCACGAATCAAGTGATCGTCATCCGCGGCAATCGCATCGAGAGCGTCGGCGACGCAGCTACGGCGCAGGTACCGGCCGGCGCGAAGGTCATTGATCTTTCGCGCGCGACGGTGCTTCCCGGGTTGATCGAGTCGCACACCCACATTTTTTTGCAGGGCGAGGACCCGGCGAAGGGTGGATACGACGCCAACATCCTGGATCACCCGGTCGCGTATCGTGCGGCGCGGGCGGCGGTGGCGGCGCGGCGCGCTCTGGAGCAGGGCTTCACCACCATTCGCGACATGGAGACCGAAGGCGCAGGCTACGGCGATGTCGGCATCAAGGAGACCATCAACGACGGCTGGATTCCCGGGCCGCGCATGTTCGTCGTCACCCGCGCGATGTCGACGACCGGCGGCTACCCGCTGGAGGGCTACGCGCCCGAGCTCGACATGCCCAAAGGCGTGCAAATCGCGGACGGTCCGGTCGGATTTCGCAAGGCGACGCGCGAGCAGCTTGCCAACGGCGCCGACTGGATTAAGGTTTATATGACCCACCGCTCCTGGGTGGACAAAGACGGCCGCCTGCAATCACAACCAACGCTCACGCTGGAGGAAATCAAGGCCGTCGTAGACGAGGCCCACGGCTGGAAACGCAAGGTCGCCTGCCATGCCTACAACGGCATCGGCATGCAGCGCGCGCTCGACGGCGGCTGCGATTCCATCGAGCACGGACTGGAGATCACCGACGCGCAGATCGCGCAGATGGTCAAGCAGGGGACGTGGTACTGCGCGACGCTTTCGCCCTATTACTACTGGTGGGCGCCGGAGAACACGCCCGAAGGTAAGCGCGACCGCAAGCGCGCCCAGGTGCACGGGCCGTCGTTTCAGAAGGCGCTGAAGGCGGGCGTGAAGATTGTCTTCGGCACCGATGTTGGCAGCTTCCCGTGGACCGATTTCAAGTCCCCGATCGCGCAGGAATTTCCGCGTATGGTTGAGCTGGGTATGACGCCGATGCAGGCCATCAAGTCCGCGACCACCATGCCGGCCGAAATGCTCGACATGAGCGGCCAGATCGGCGTCATCGCGCCCGGCGCGTATGCCGACATCATCGCCGTCACCGCCGACCCTTTGCGCGATGTAAAGGCGCTGGAGAATGTCGGCTTCGTGATGAAAGACGGGAAGGTGTTCAAGGACGAGGTGCGGTAAAGCCGCCGGGCGTTCGCGCAGCAGGCACGCTCACTCGGGACTCAGGAACCCGGGACTCGGAACTGACGATGACTAGCGACTGAAAACCGTTTTCCCGCCCACGACCGTCCGCAGAACGGTGGTTTTCAGAATTTCGGGTGGCGCGACTTTCGTGATATCGCGGTCCAGCACTACGAAGTCAGCCAGGAAGCCGGGGGCAAGCCTCCCCTTCTCCGTTTCCGCGAACTCGGCGTAGGCGGCGCCGGTGGTATAGGCGGCAATGGCCTGATCCATCGAAATCTTCTGCTCGGAAACGTATTCTTTGGTTCCCTGCTCATTCTTGCGCGTGACCGCGGCATACAGTCCGCGGAAGGGCGTGATCGGCTCCACCGGATAATCGGTGCCGAAGGCCAGCACCACGCCATCCTTCAAGAATTCGTTCCATGCGTAGGAATGTTTGGCACGCTCGGGGCCGATGCGCTCGATGGCCCAGTTCATGTCGGTGAGCAGGTGGTTAGGCTGCATGGAGGCAATGACCTGCAACTGGCGGAAGCGCGCGAAGTCCTCGGGGGCCACCACCTGCGCGTGCTCGACGCGGAAGCGGTAGCCACCCGGCTGCTTCAACTGCGGAGTATTGGGGTTCTTCTCCTGGACGAAGGCTTCGGCCTGGGCGAACGCGTTCAGCGCCATGGAGACGCCACGATCGCCGATGGCGTGATAGCCCATCTGGAAGCCGGCGGCAGCGCGCTGTTCGGCCATCTGGTCCAGTTGCGCCTGCTCGTACTGCGGCAGGCCGGAATTTTTCGGCTCGTCGGTGTAGGGCGCCAGCATGGCGGCCGTATGCGAGCCGATGGAACCGTCCATGAACGCCTTCAGCATGCCGGTATGCAGCAGCGGATCCTGCTGCGAGTGAAACGCCCGGTGCTCTTCCAGCAGCGGCAGCGGCGCGTTGAATGGCAGCCACTCGGTGATGCGCAGGGTCAGCTTGCCCGCGTCTTCCAGGTCTACGTAGGTCAGGAAATCTTCCCAACTGGAGTTGTCCTGCGCCGAAGTGACGCCGTGCTGGGCGGCGTCGGCCAGCGCCAGTTCAGCGGCACGACGGCGCTGCGCGTTGGTTGGCTCTGGAATATTCTTCTTCACCAGCTCCTGCGCAGTTTCGCGCAATCCGCCGGCGGGATCGCCTTGCGCGTCGCGATCGATGCGCCCGCCCGGCGGGTCCTTGGTTTCACGCGTGACGCCGGCGAGCTTGAGAGCGGCCGAGTTGGCGACCGCCATATGGCCGTCGGCCCGGGTGAACACCGCGGGATGATCGCCGGTAACGCGGTCCAGGTCCTGGCGCGTGGGCATGCGCGCGACCGTCCACTTGGTGTCGTCCCAGCCGCGTCCGACAAGCCATTCGCCCGCAGGCGTGGTTTTGGCGGCAGCGGCGATGCGCTGCTCCATCTCTTCCACCGACTTGGCGCCGGCCAGATGCACCGTCATTTGCTCGAAGCCGCCGCTGGCGAGATGGCAGTGCGCATCGTTGAAACCCGGCATGACGAATCGCCCGCCGAGATCCACGACCTGCGTGCGACGGTCCTTGAGCTTGCGAATTTCGTCGTTGGCGCCGACGGCGATGATGCGTCCGGCGCGCACGGCCATGGCTTGCGCCCGCGGAAAGACCTTGGCGGGCGCGCCGCCGAAGCCTTCCTGCGCTCCGGTATAGATGTCGCCATTGAGGAAAATCTGGTCCGGAGCGGAAGACTGCGCGTGCAGAGACATGGCGATAAGAAATACGGTGCAAGGAACAAGGACCAAGGCGCAAAGCATCTGGCGAAATGCGGAACATACAACCGTGAAGACGGATGGATCCTTGAGCCTCATTCGATCACTCCAGCGATGGTGAGGGCAGTGAGAAGTATGCGGCGCAGGCCAAGATCGCGTCCGGTCGGGTCGTACCACTCGTGCAGGGTGTGAGCGCCGCCGCCGGCGCCGCCGGCGCCGATGGCGAGGGCTTCGCGATTCTGCGAGAGCGGGATGTTGGCGTCGGTGGAGGCGCGTTGCGGACGCGCGGTGTTGTCGAGAAGCGCGTCCACGGCGTGCAGCACGGCCAGCATCGGGCTTTCCGGATTGAGGCGGGCGGCCGGACGGCTGCCGATCAATTTGACGTCCGCCAGCACTCCGCTATGAGCACGTCCGCCATAGGCGGTGCGCGGTTCCTCGGCGATGGCGCGCTCGACGGCATCGCGCAGAGCGCGCTCCAGTCGTTCGACCTGCTCCCCGGTGGCGGAGCGGATGTCCACCTTGATGCTGGCCGACTCGGGAATGGAGTTGACCGAGGTGCCGCCGTTGATCACGCCGATGTTGAAGGTCGTCTTGGGCGAGGTCGGGACCGGGGTGCGCGCGAACAGGTCAATGGCGCGGGCCAGCATGACAATGGGATTGGCAGTGCCGAAGTCGCTCCAGGAGTGGCCGCCCGGGCCGTGGATGCTGACCAGGAAGCGCTTGCTGCCGAGAGCTTCGGTAACCACCGTGTCGGTGCCGGCGCCATCGAGCACCAGCGTGGCGGCAATGGCGTCGCGCCAGCGCGGTTCTGCGAACAGGTAGCGCATGCCGCGCACATCGCCCTCGCCTTCCTCGCCAACGTTGCCGATGAAGAGCAGCGAAGTTTCAGTGCGAATGGCAGCGTGCTGGAGCGCGCCAGCCAGGGCCAAAAGAGCGGTGATGCCGGCGCCGTTATCCGAAATTCCGGGACCGTAGAGGCGATTGCTTTCACGGCGAACGTTCACCACCGTACCGCTCGGGAAGACGGTATCAATGTGGGCGGTGAGCGCGATGAACTTGGGATCGGCGGTCGCCGTGCCCGGGCGAACGGCGATGACGTTGCCGATGTCGTCAATCTGGACATCTTCGAGGCCCAGCTCGCGAAAGCGCGCAGCCAGCCACTCGGCCCGCGCAGCCTCGCCAAACGGCGGAGCAGGAATGCGCGTCACCTCAATCTGGCGAAGGATGAGGTCCTCTTCATGCGCCAGAAACCAGGCGGCCGCAGCCTCCACGGGGGCAAGTGCGGCGATACGCGCGACCCGGCGATCGGCATTCATGGTGCCATTGCGGGCGTCGGCGGCAGAAGGAGGCGTCATGCGCAAGAGCAGCGAGTTTACCGCAAATGGCGGGGTGGCTACACCCACACGAAGGCAGAACCCACATCTGCCAACACCGGGCTGATGCGGGGCACCATCGAAATCAGCGTAAGAAGGATAGCCCGACGAAGATCATGTGCGCGTCGAGCGCAGGGTTGTGGTTGGTGACGTTGGCGTTCGAAAAGTGATGGTACATGTATCCGACGTCGAGCCCGTAGCGCGATGAGGCAAGGATTTGGGCTCCGCCGGCGATGAACACGGAGAAATTGAACTGGGTTGCGTCGGGCGCAGGCGTAGGGCGGGTGAAGTAGAGGAACCCGCCATTGCTGGCCAGGAACGGCTGCACGCGGTGGCGCGAGCCAAAATTCATCTGCGCGCCGACGGGGCTCAGCCCGCCACCGAACACCCTTGGGTTGCCGACCACCGCGACCGGCACGGCGTCTATGACGTAACGAAGGGCGAGGCCGTAGTCCGACCAGAGCAGGCGTCCATAGCGGAACTCGAGGCGGGTAAGACTGCGGTCCTGGATGAAACCGAAGGCGTGGCCGTTAGCGAAGGAGCGGGAGAACCATACGGCGAAGTCGTTTTTCGGGGGCGAGGAACTCTGCGCAAAAGCGCCGCAAGTCAACAGCAAGAGCAGGCATGAGCAGTAGGCAGCTCTCCGGCAGCATCGGCGGCGAGATGGCACAAAGGAGAGGCGCACGATCAGGAACTTCGGATGCCTGCGGGCTTGCTGCTGCTGCCAATAATCAGTGGCTGATTCTTTTCTACCGGCTGGTAGATGCGGAGGACTGGCAGCACTCGAGGATTTCGTTCTCGGTGAGCATGCGGTCCGACAGCTTGGCGCGCTGGAAGATGCGGTCGATGACGTCGTCGGTGGGCGGAAGACCGTGGCGCTCGAGCCAAAACACCACATTTGATTTTCCGCTCATCGGACCGATCTCGATGATTTGCTCCAGACCGAAATAGTGCGCGGGCACGCCGGAGTAAACGTTGTTAGCCAGCTCAATGTCATTCTTCTTGTATGCCTTGATGACGGCGGCGGCGTGGACGCCGGTGCCGGTGCGATAGGCGTCCTGGCCGACCACCGGATAATTGCGCGGGATGGGCAGTCCGGTGGCGCGGGCGATGGCCTCGCAATAATTCTTTAACTTGGACAAGTCCTGCTGGTCCCAGGGAGGAATTCCCATCAGCCTGAGGTTCACCAGCATCTGGTCCATCTGGGTGTTGCCGACGCGTTCGCCGATGCCGAGTCCGCAGGCGTGAACGCAGTGCGCGCCGGCGACCAGGGCAGCGATGGAGTTGGCCAGCGCCATGCCGCGGTCGCAGTGCCCGTGCCAGTCAATGCGGATCATCATGCCGGAAGGCTCCACCACTTCCTTGATGACATAGCGCACCAGGTGCATGACGCCCATGGGCGTGGCATGGCCGCAGGTGTCGCACAGGACGATGGCGCGCGCGCCGGCATTCAGGGCGGCGGTGTACAGCCGCTTCACCGTTTCGGGGTCACAGCGGGTGGTGTCCTCGGTCACGTACATGACGGGCAGGCCGAGGGAAACGGCGTACTTGACGGCCTTCTCGGTGGTCTTCAGCAGGAAGTCTTCCGTCCAGCCCTCGGTGAAGCGGCGGATCGGACTGGACCCGATAAAGGTGGCCGCCTCGATCTCAAGGCCGGTCTTCTGGCTGATCTCGGCGATCGGCCGGATATCGTTCTCGTGTGTCCGGGCCGCGCAGTTCGCCTTGATCTTGAGCTTGCCGGAAACGATTTCGCGTGCCAGCGCGGCAGCATGTTCGACGGCGCGCGGACCCGCGCCGGGCAGGCCGATATCGAGCGAGTTGATACCCAGCGCCTCCATGAGGTGAAGGATTTCAATTTTCTCGGCGACGGAAGGATCGCGCACGGAAGGCGACTGGAGGCCGTCGCGCAGGGACTCGTCATTGAGCAGCACCGGGCCGGCGGGCTTGGCGATCGGCCCGGGAATATTGTTCCAGTCGTAGATGAGATCAGCGTCCACGCTTCAGCTTAGATGCACAGCTATTGGCCTTTGGCCATTCGCGCCTGGCCCCCCACGAGCCCGAAACTTACCACAACCGCTCGGCCGCCGTAACGCGCATTTGCTACTTCGATTCCTTGGGCGGAAGCGTGAGACCGAAGGTGGAGATCATGCCGCGGCCGGCGACGTTAAGCCCGCTCGGGTCCTGCGGGTTGGGCAGGTAGAGCGTCTTGCAGTGCTCGCAACGGTAGATCTCGGCGTCAGGACCGTAGGCCTGCTCGACATCGCCGCAGGCTTTTTCCTTCACATCGACGGCATAGTACCAATGTTTCAGATGGCCGCCGCACAGCTTTCCCTTCGCGTCCTTCTCATTACACGCGCGCTGCAGGGGCTTCTTGAGCTTCAGCTTGTGATTGGGAAGCTGCTGAAGTTCGGGAACGGAAGAGGTATCAGTCATCTGGGTCGTAGCCAAGTCCGAGTCCTTTGTCGTGGTCTGCGCTTCATTGTAGCGGAAGCGGAATGGCCGGCGGAAGCGGAGTCACAGCAGGGTGTGCCGTGGGTTACAACGAGTCAGTACCGAGTACCCGGTACCGACTATCGAGAAGAAGCAGGTTCCTCGCGGCTAAAGTCGCTCGGAATGATGACCAACTTGAGGGCTGGTGGCCTTCAGTATTCGACGGAGACCAGGTACAGTCCGGCGGCAGGCGCCGTCGGGCCGGCGGCGGAGCGGTCGCGGGCATCGAGGATGCGTCCGATATCGGACCGCTTCAGAGTTCCTTTACCGATCAGCAGGAACGTACCGATCAGATTGCGAACCATATGGTGAAGGAAGCCGCTGCCACAGATGGTGTAAACCAGTTCATTCCCCGCGCGCTCCCACTGCGACAAAAAAACCGTCCGGACATTGGAAGGCGGCTCATCGTCGCGGCCCTTCTCCGGATCCACCGCCGCAAATGACGTGAAGTCGTGCTCGCCAACGATTTCCGAGGCGGCGGCGCACAGGGCGGCTTCGTCGAGCGGGTAAGGATGATGATGGACATAGCGGGCGAGAAACGGCGGGCAGATGTTGCCGCGGTCAATGCGGTACCGGTAGGTCTTGCGGATCGCGGACTTGCGGGCGTGAAACTCGGGAGGCACTTCTTCGGCGGCGGTGACGCGGATGGAGGGTGGGAGAGTGTCGTTGAGCGCAATTACCAGGTTTGCGGCTGGGATCGGCGAGGCGATGGCGCAGGAAGCGACCTGTGCCAAGGCGTGCACGCCGGCGTCGGTGCGGCCGGAGCCTTGCGGCATTACCGATTCGCCGGTCACCCGCGCCAACGCTTCGGCAAGCGCGCCCTGAATCGTCGGGCGGCCGGGTTGGCCCTGCCAGCCGAAGAAATCAGCGCCGTCATAGGCGAGAGTGAACTTCAGATTCCGCAAATCTCCGGTCTCCAGTCTTCAGGAATGTCCTGGCAGTTCTAAAACGGCGAATGCCGCGGCGGCAAGGCCCCCACATCTTTTACTTTTCTTTACACACTTCTCACCCGTTTCGCCGCGGAACGCACCGATGCGGGGTTCCCGGTCGGCTATACTATGGCGTTTTCCCGACAGCACCGGCGGACGAGGCGCGGAATTTTGAAACCAGCCGGCGGGAGAATTCGTATTGAGTGGTGACGATCGGGACCTTCAGCAGTCTATCAAGCAACGCGTTACGACGATTTTTGGAGATAAAGCATGTCCTCCAGGCATTTTTTTGTGTTCCGCGGCAGATGGATAGCGATAGCGGCGCTGCTGGCGTGCAGCGCGCTCGGGTGGGCGCAACGAACGGATTATTCCAAGCCGAACGGCTGGCTTGTCGGGGCTTACGCCCCGAGGCATGTCCCCGCGCCGAGCTTCAACAACAGCCCGCGCATTGACCAATTGATCCAGAATGGCAAGCTGATGCTGTCGCTGGACGACGCGGTCACACTGGCGCTGGAAAACAACCTTGACTTGGCGATCGCGCGCTACAACCTAGATATTGCCGACACCGATATTCTGCGCACGAAGTCCGGCCAGGCGGCGCGCGGCGTAGCCACCGGCATTGTGAGCGGCACGCCGGGCGGCGGCGTGGGCGGCTTCGGCAGCGGCGCCTCGGGTGCGAGTGCGGGCGGAACGTCCAGCGCGGCTGGCGGCGCCGGCACCGGATCAGGCGGCCTGGTGACCTCCACGACCGGCGTGGGATCGGCCGTGCCCAATTTCGATCCTTTGCTGACCTCAGGGCTCTCGATTGAGCACTCCAGCACACCGCAATCGTCCACCTTTCTGACGGGCGTGCCGCAACTGACGCAGAACACGGGAACGGCGAATTTCGGATACGTGCAGGGGTTCGCTACCGGCACGACCATGCAGCTCACGTTTAATAACAACCGGATCACGACGAATAACAGTCACACGTCGTTGCTGCCGTTGTTGAACAGCGGGGCGCAGTTCAGGGTTTCGCAACACCTGCTGCAGGGTTTCGGACTGGCGCCGAACCTGCGTTTCATCCGGATGGCAAGGAACAGCCGGGAAATCGCTGATGTGGCCTTCCGCGGGCAGGTGATCTCCACGGTGACGCAAATCCAGAACATCTACTGGGACCTGGTGAACGCCTACGAAGATGTACGCGTCAAGGAGAGGTCTCTGGGCCTGGCCAACCAGTTGCTGGCCGACACGCAAAAGCAGGTGCAGATTGGGACGCTGGCGCCAATCGAAGTGGTGCGTTCCAACAGTGCGGTGGCGACCGCCAAGCAGGACCTGATCGTCTCGCAGACCGCGCTGCAATTGCAACAACTGCTGACCAAGAACGCACTAGCGCGGAATATGCAGGACGCGGCGGTGGCAGCGGCGGAAGTGATCCCGACCGATACGATGGTGGTTCCGGCAGTGGAGCCGGTGACGCCCATCCAGGACCTGACCAACGACGCGCTGTCGCACCGCTGGGAACTGGCGCAATCGCGCATTGACCTCACGAACCGCGACATCAACAAGAAGGCAGCCAAAAACGCGCTGCTGCCGACGGTGGACTTCGTGGCGTGGTACGGTACGTCGTCGCTGGCGGGTGTTCCGACCTCCACTGGGCTGTTGAGCAATCCCGGGCTGACGACCACGGGCTATGGTGACGCGTTCCGCACTTTGACCGGCGGGGACTTCCCCGATTACGCGGTGGGGTTCAACGTCAATATCCCGATCCGCAACCGTTCGGCGCAAGCCGACCAGGTGCGCTCCGAGCTGGAGTTCAACCAGGCGGAGATGCGTCTACAACAGTTGCAAAACCAGATCCGGATCGAAGTGCGGAACGCGCAGTTCGCACTGGAGCAGAACCGGGCGCGGGTGGACGCCGCGGCGGCAGGAGCGAGGCTGGCGGCCGAAAGCCTGGACGCCGAGCAGAAGAAGTACCTACTGGGCGCGTCCACGAATTACAACGTGCTGCAAGCGCAGCGTGACCTGGCGCAGGCGGAGTCGAACCTGGTGGCGGCACGGGCGGCGTACGAGAAGTCGCGGGTCGAGGTGGACCGCGCGACGGGCCTGACGCTCACCCATCTGGGCATTGAGATCGCCGACGCCGAAAGCGGAAACGTGAAGAAACCGCCGCAGGTGCCGGGCGTTCTGAACCGCAGCCAGAACCCGCAGGCGCCGCCGATCACGCCGGGACAGACGCAGCAGCCCGGTCAGCAGCCGGCGCAGCCGTTGCCGAATCCGCCGAGCGGGGTGACGCCCCCGGTGCAGCCGGAGAATAAGGTGCCGCCGGAACTGCAGTAGTTGGTAGTTAGGAGTTAGGAGTTAAGGCCGGGTGAGAAGCCCGGCCGTTCTTTTGGTTGGAACCTATTCACCACCGAGATACCGAGGGCACCGAGGCTCACCGAGTTTGTTCTTTTTTATTTTTCCTCCTCGGTGTATCTCAGTGTTCTCAGTGTCTCGGTGGTGAATTGCAAAGCATGGGACTTTCCGTAGCCATCGTCGCGCATAATGAAGAGAAAAACCTGCCGCGGACGCTGGAGAGCGTGCGCTGGGCGGAGGAGATCGTCGTGGTGGATTCGCTCTCCACCGATCGCACTTGCGAGATCGCGCGGCAGTATGGGGCAAAGGTGATCGTGGAGCCGTGGCGCGGATACGCGGCGCAAAAAAATTACGCGATAGAAAATTGCACGCAGGATTGGGTGCTGTCGCTCGATGCGGATGAGGAGATCAGCCATGGCCTCGCCGATGAAATACGGCGAGCCATCGCCGATCCGAATGCGCTGAACGGTTACTTCATGCCGCGGAAGAACCTCTATCTGGGCAAGTGGGTGCGGTACGGCGGCATGTATCCCGATCCGAAGCTGCGGTTGTTCCGGCGTGGGCGCGCGCACGTCATCGGGCCGGACCCGCACGATCGCGTGGTGTTGAACGACGGCGTGGACCAGCGCACCGGACGGTTCCGGAACGCGATGGTGCATTACACCTATCCCACGCTGACGTTGTATATCGAACACATGAACCGGTATTCGTCGCTGATGGCGAAGGCGGCGATTGAGAGGGGCCACGGCAGGTTCAGCCTGATGAACATTGTGGTGCGGCCCTGGGCGACGTTTTTCTACAACTACGTCATCCGCGGCGGTTTCCTGGACGGAAAAGAAGGCCTGCTGCTGCACATGTACCACGCGGTGTATGTGAGCTGGAAATACGCGAAGGCGTGGGAGATGGCCCAGAAGGACCGCTAACAGTCGCACGGATGGAGCAACACAGAGAATCATGAACAGAAACGAAGCATCGGACATTAAACAGGAAATCAGTCGAATCCTGTGGGAGATTTGGGATCCCATCGGTGTGAATATGGAGCCTGCCGCACGCGACGAATATGACGGGTATGTGTACGGCGTCTTCAGGCTCTTACTGACGAAGGTCCCCGACAATGAAGTAGCCGAGCATCTCGTTAAAATCGCAAAGGACAACATGGGACTGAGCACGTCGGTCTCGGATATGCAACCCACCATTGAAGCTCTTCGGAAAATCAAAGTACCTGCCGAACTGAAGTAACTGGCCACCGTGACTAGCCTTTGCATGCCTCTCGCGCATCTTCTATAGTTGAGCGTTTTGTCGAATCGCACTTATGGCGGAAAACAAGCGAACTGAAAAGCCGGTGGCCGAAAGCCCCGTCCAGGACGTGTTCGAGGGACGGCACCCGTCCGAATCCGAGAAGAAGTGGGCAGAGACCACGCTGGCCAAGACGCTGGAGAAAGCTCCCGAGAAGCCCATCGGCAAGCCTTCAGGCGTGAACGTGGACGAGCACGGGCAGGCGCGCTTCACCACCATTTCCAATTACCCGGTGCGGCGGCTCTACACCCAGGCCGATCTGCCCGAAGACTGGAATTACGATAAGTATCTCGGATACCCGGGCCAGCCGCCTTACACGCGGGGCATCCACGCTACCGGATATCGCGGAAAACTTTTTACCATGCGGCAGTTCTCCGGCTTCGCCTCGCCGGAGGAAACCAACGAGCGCTACAAGTACCTGCTGACGCACGGCGGCACCGGCTTGTCGGTGGCTTTCGACCTGCCGACACTGATGGGCTATGACAGCGATCATCCGTTCAGCGAGGGCGAGGTCGGCAAGTGCGGAGTGGCCATTGATTCGCTCGAGGACATGGAAATCCTGTTGAACGGCATTGACCTGGAGAACGTCACCACGTCCATGACCATCAACTCGCCCGCCTCGGTGCTGTGGGCGATGTACCTGGTAGTGGCGGAAAAGCAGGGCGCGGACTGGAAGAAGATTTCCGGCACCATCCAGAACGACATCCTGAAGGAATACATCGCGCAGAAGGAATACATCTATCCGCCGGCGCCGAGCATGCGGCTGGTGGTGGACACGTTCGAGTTCGGGTCGAAATTCGCGCCGCGGTTCAACACCATTTCCATCAGCGGGTACCACATCCGCGAAGCCGGCTCGACGTCGCTGCAGGAGCTGGCGTTCACCATTTACGACGGCGTGGAATACGTGGAGTGGGCGCGCCGGCGCGGGCTGAACGTAGACGAGTTCGGACCGCGGCTGAGCTTCTTTTTCAACGCGCACAATGATTTCTTCGAGGAGATCGCGAAGTACCGCGCGGCGCGCAAGATCTGGTATCGCCTGATGAAAGACCGTTTCGGCGCCGTGAACGAGCGCACGCGCCTGATGCGGTTCCACACGCAAACGGCGGGCGTGTCGCTGACGGCGCAGCAGCCGATGAATAACATCGCGCGGGTGGCGATTCAGGCGCTGGCAGCGGTGCTGGGCGGGACGCAGTCGCTGCACACCGACGCGCACGACGAGGCGCTGGCCCTGCCCACAGCGGACGCAGCGCGGATCGCGCTGCGCACGCAGCAGATCATCGCCTACGAGAGCGGCGTCACGCAGACCATTGACCCGCTTGGCGGCTCCTATTTTCTGGAGCGCTTCACCCTCGATATGGAAAAGGGCGCGTTCGACTACTTCGAGAAATTGGACGCCATGGGCGGCATGGTGAAGGCGATCGAGCGAGGCTATCCGCAGAAGGAGATCGCCGAAGCCAGCTACCAGTACCAGCGCGCTGTGGAGAACCGGGAAAAGATCGTGGTGGGCGCCAACGAGTTCACCGTGGACGAGGATTCGCCGGAGATTCTGTATATCGGCGAATCGGTGGCGCAGCAGCAGACGGCAAAACTCAAGCGACTGCGCGAACGGCGGTCCAACGAAGAAGTGAATCGCCGGCTCGAGGCACTAAAGAATGCGGCGGCCCAGGAGCCTCGCGCCAAGAACGATGGCTCGGTCTCAGAGGCGAATACCATGCCGTACATCATCGAGGCGGTACGGGCGTATGCCACCGTCGGCGAGATTTGCGACGCGCTGAAGCAGGTGTACGGGACATACGAAGAGGCGAGCATCACGTAGGGATCGGGCAATCGGGTAATCGAGGCGCGGGACGGCCGCGCCTTTTAGTTTGTGCAGCCATGCCTGCGGGCTCGTGCATCTCAGGATGGCATGAAAGGTTTGCTGGTTTTCGGTGTGATTCTGATCGTCCTTGGAATTGCCTCGCTGTTCATTACAATCCCGCACAAGCAGACCAGCGGCGTTAGGATCGGCGGCGCGGAGATCGGCGTGCAAACGCAAACCTCTGAACGCTTCCCGCTGCCGGCCTCTATCGCAGTCATTGTTGGCGGCGTCGTGCTGACCGCAGTTGGCGCCCGCTCGCGTTCCTAGATGAATTTACAAGTTTTTGCACGTGGTTCAGCCCATCTTCCGTGGACCTGAATTTATAATCCCGCCATGCGACGTGGGGTGAGTCACCTGAAAAAGTGCGATCCCGTGATGGCCGCAATCATCACGCGCGTGGGGCCGTTTCGCCTGGAGCAGCGGCCGGCGACGTTCGAGGCGATGGCGCGGGCCATCGTGTTCCAGCAACTGGCGGGGGCGGCGGCACGAACCATTTACCAGCGTTTGCAAGCGGCGTGCGAGCAGGCGGTCGCCGGGCAGAGCACACCTCGATCCATGTACGGGGGCTTCGGAATCACGCCGGAATCCATTCTCGCGCTCACCGACGAGCAGATGCGCGCCTGCGGGCTGTCGCGACAGAAGCTGAGTTATCTACGCGACCTGGCCGCCAAGAGCATTTCCCGCGAAGTAGATTTCGAGCGCCTGCCGGAGATGTCGGACGAGGACGTGATCGAGCACCTGACGCGCGTGAAGGGTGTGGGGCGGTGGTCGGCGCAGATGTTCCTCATCTTTGCGCTCGGCCGGTTGGATGTAATGCCGACAGTGGACCTGGGCATCAACAACGCGATCAAGCGGGCATACGGCAAGCGCAAGATGTTCAAGCCGAAACAGCTCCTGAGGTTCTCCGAAAAATGGAAGCCCTACCGTTCGCTGGCGTGCTGGTATTTGTGGCGGAGCGCGGATACGTTGACGCCGGAGAAGAAATCTCAGCCACAGAGGGCACAGAGAAATACCAAGTCTAAGAAGGCGACCGCCTGATCTTCGCTCAACTCCGGACCGCTTTTATTCACGTCGACGGCTGTTCAAGTGTTCTTCTCCGTGCCCTCTGTGGTTAAATAGGCTTGTTCCAATGCCAGAACAAGCCAAGATTCGTGTGCTTGTCGCCAAGCCGGGCCTGGATGGGCACGACCGCGGCGCAAAGGTCATCGCGCGCGCTCTGCGCGACGCCGGCATGGAGGTCATCTACACCGGCCTGCGGCAGACGCCGGAAATGATAGTGACCTCCGCGCTGCAGGAAGACGTGGACGTGATCGGGCTCTCCATTCTGTCCGGCGCGCACAACGCGATTGTGCCGCGCGTCATGGACCTGCTGAAGCAGAACAAGATGGACGACGTCCTGGTACTGGTGGGCGGAATCATTCCTGACCAGGACGTGCCGGCGCTGAAGCAGCGCGGCGTAGCGGGAATTTTCCAGCCGGGCACGGCCATGGACGAGATTGTTCAGTTCATCCGCGGCAACGTAAAACCGCGTAGCATCCCGGCCGGCACTTAAAGAACCAACCACGGATAGAACACGGATCATTTTTTGCTTGTCGGATCCGTGCGCTTCTGTGTAAATCCGTGGTCCGCTTTCGTGCCTGATTCTTTCCAACTCGACATTCGGCAGAGCATCACGATTATCCGCCTGAATTCTGCGGACGGCACCAACCGGCTCACCCGCGCCTGCGTGCGGAAGATGACCGAAGCGCTGCGCGAGCTGCCTCGTGAGCCCCGGCCGTTGATCATCACCGGAAATCACAAATTTTTTTCAGCCGGCGCAGAGCTCTCGGAGATCGTGGCCCTTGACGGTCCGACGGCCTACGAGTTTTCGATGATGGGACAGGCTCTGATGAGCGCGGTCGCCGAGTTCCCCGCCGCGGTATGCGCGGCTGTATCCGGCTACTGCATGGGAGGAGGGCTGGACCTTGCGCTGGCGTGCCACAGGCGCATTGCCTCGCCGCACGCCGTGTTTGGACATCGCGGCGCAGCCCTGGGGCTCATCACCGGTTGGGGCGGAACGCAGCGTTTGCCGCGGCTGGTCGGAAAGACCCGCGCACTGCAGATGATGATCGAGGCGGAAAAAGTACACGCGCGTGAGGCGCTGCGCATCGGGCTGGTGGACGCCATCGCGGAGGATCCGCTACAGGCTGCAATAGAGTCGCTAGTCCCTAGCCGTTAGTCGCTAGCGAACGCACAGCTAGGGGCTAGCGGACCAGCTAAAGCTTCATTGCCATCGCCACTCCGTCGCGCAAAGGAAGAATGGTCGGGTAGAGCTCCTTCGACGAGTACAGCAGCTTGTTAAATTCCTGGATGGCGCGAGTGGAGGCGGCGCGCTCGGTTTTTTCGGCAGGTTCGGCGACGCGTCCGCTCCACAGCACGTTGTCGCTGATGAACAGGCCGCCGCGGCGCAGGCGAGGAACGGCCAGCCGGAAGACCTTGGGATAGTCCTCCTTGTCCACGTCGTTGAAGATGATGTCAAACGGCTCGAGGTTTTGTTCGGAGAGCAGTTCGAGCGCGTCGCCAACCTTGATTTCGATCCGCTTCTCGACGCCGGCGCGCTCGAAATTCTTGTAGGCCTCGGTCGCATTCTTGGAATCGCCGTCGGTGTAGATGACGTGAGCGTCTTCGCCCGCGCCGAGTGCCCACCAGATCGTCGAATAGCCAATGGCCGAGCCCATCTCAAAAATCCGGCGCGCACCACTGATGCGCCCCAGCAGGTAAAACAGCCGCCCCACCGCGGGGCCGACGATGGGAATTTTCCGTTTGGCGGCTTCTTCTTCCATTTCGCGGAGCACGGCATCGCTCGCCGGCAGCAGCGAATAGAGATAGTTGTCTACCGCTTCGCCGGTGATGCCGCCCATGGCCCACGAGGGGCGCGTCTTGTCTGGCATGTGGTTCACCCAATCGTCTGGCCGGGCTTGAGTTCGAGCACTTCGCAGCCGAGGTCGCCGACCAGGCGTTTCAGCTCCGCCGGAGTCCCGGTCAATGCGGGAAATGTGCCGAAGTGCATGGGAATAACGGTTTTCGGCCTTAGCAGCCGGGCCGCATACGTGGCTTCGCGCGGTGACATGGTGAACAGATCGCCGATCGGCAGCATGACAATGTCGGGATGATAGAGCTCGTGGATGATGTGCATGTCGCCAAACACGTTGGTGTCGCCGGCGTGGTAGAGCTTCAACCCGCTGTCGAGTTCCATCACATAGCCGCAAGCCTCGCCGCCGTAAATAATCGAACCATCATCTTCCTGGATGCCGCAGGAATGGTCGGCGTGCACCATGGTGACGCGGATATCGGCCACGGTTTGCGTGCCGCCCTTGTTCATCGGCGCGATGTGCTTGGCGCCTTTTTTCTGCATCCAGGTGGCAAGCTCGAAGATGCCGACCACCACGGGATTGTGCTGCTTGGCGATAGCGACAGCGTCGCCGATGTGATCGAAATGGCCGTGCGTGCAGAGCATGGCATCGACTTTCCTGATTTTTTTCTCGCCGGCGGGGCAAGCAGGATTGCCCATGACCCAGGGATCAATCAGGATGGCCTTGCCGGCGGTCTCGAGGCGAAACGTGGAATGGCCCAGCCAGGTGAGCGTGGCGCCTTTCAGATCCATGATGCCCCCTTTCAGACTGCATCGAAGCTATCAGGGCCCAAGAATTTTAGCAGCCCTGCCGAGGCTTAACACAGAGGACGCGGAGGAGGGCAGAGCAACTGCATTTCTGATTGCTGATTGCCGATTGAAGAGTACGGGATGTATGAATCGGCAATCGGCAATGGTTTTCTGTCATATTTTGTCCCACTTTTCCACAGGCAGTTCTGCTTCGACTGGAGGCGCGCTTGCGCTACCATAGCGCGCATGCAAACCATGACCGCCGTCAAGCCTGAGCTTCGCGTCCTCTTCACTCACGAGCAGATTGCGAACCGCGTAGCGGAGATGGCGGCGGACATTACGCGCGATTTTGCTGGGCAGTCCATCATCTTTGTCGGCGTGCTGAAGGGCGCTTCCATCTTCCTGGGCGACCTGGCGCGGCAGGTGAAGCTCGACGCGACGTTTGATTTCATCAGCGTGGCCAGCTACGGCAACGGCACGCGCTCCAGCGGCGAGGTAAAGGTGTACAAGGACGTGGATTCCTCGCTGGCGAACAAGAACGTCATCATCGTCGAGGACATTCTCGACACCGGTTTGACCATGGGATATCTAAAGAAAGTCTTCCAGGCGCACCAGCCGCGGGCGCTGAAAGTCGCGGCGCTGCTCGATAAGGCTTGCCGCCGCATCGAGCCGGTCAAGGCCGATTACGTCGGCTTCGTTATCCCCGACGAGTTCGTCGTCGGCTACGGCATGGATTACGCGGAGCGTTACCGCAATCTTCCCAACATCTGCGTGCTGCCGCCGGAATTGCAGTAGAGAGGCCGCCGGTCACAAGTCTCGGAGAAACGTTTTGTCGTCAATCTTGGCCTGCTTCAATATTCCACGTAGCGTCCCCACTGCCAGTTCGCGGTGAAGCGGCACCACAACGCCTATGTCCCCCGTCGGTTCCGCTTTTTTGAGAACGACGTGACTGCCACGTTGACGAACCCGCCGGAAACCACGCCGTTCTAGCGCGCGAATTACATATTCGCCTGAAACGCGAGGCAACTTCGGCATAGCGTTCGTCCGTGCAGCACACTAACTCCAGAACTGGGCTAGCGGTGGAGCAGATTGAACAGTTTGGGCAGTTTGAACAGTTTCCTTGAATCTAGGCTACTTCCGCTTCGAAACTGGTCACCACGGCGGTGCCGTTCGGGCCCTCTTGAGGAAATTCTTCAAGGTAAAGTTCTGTAGCTTCCTTAAGATTAGCGACGGCTTCTTCGACCGATTTGCCCTGGCTGACAGTGCCGATCTCGGGGCATTCGGCGACAAAGAGATTTTCTTCCTGATGGACAACAGCGGTCAGTCGGCGTACTGACATGGGCAAACAATAACACGAAGCATGCGTTAAAATCAGTGTTTCCCGTTATGGCGACCCTGGTTTCCCATGCGCCCGCCACCCTGAGCTGGCAAGCGGCGGCCTCGATGATTGACCACACGCTGCTGAAGCCGGAAGGCTCGCGCGAGCAGATCGAGAAGCTGTGCCGCGAGGCGGCTCGCTTCGGCTTCGCCTCGGTATGCGTGAACGCGTACTGGATCCCGGTGTGCGCCTCCATCCTGCGCCCCACGCCGGTGAAGGTCTGCACGGTCGTTGGATTTCCGCTGGGCGCAACCACAACGAGCACGAAACGTTTCGAGACGGCGGAGAGCCTGCGGCTCGGGGCCGACGAAGTGGACATGGTGATGAACGTCGGGGCGATGAAATCGGGCGACTTCGCACGCGTAGAGAGTGACGTCCGCTCGCTGGCCGAAGTCACGCACGATGCCGGCGGCTTGCTCAAGGTCATCCTGGAGAATGTCCTGCTGACCCAAGAAGAGAAAGTGGCCGCCTGTGAAATCTGTGTGAAGGCGGGCGCGGACTTTGTGAAGACATCGACCGGATTTTCGTCCGGCGGAGCCACCGTGGAAGACGTTGCCCTGATGCGGGCGACAGTGGGAAATCTGACCGGCGTGAAGGCCGCGGGCGGGATTCGCACCGCCGACCATTTCCTGGCCATGGTCAATGCCGGAGCGGACCGCGTCGGCGCCAGCGCTTCGGTGGCGATTTGCCGAAAGCTGGGAGCGCCGTACTAAACCACATCAGTCAATGGCTCGTGGTCAGTGATTCGCTGGCAAGCAACACTTGATACCTGGCCACTGGCGACTGATCACTGTTCCTTGGAGCCCATAGCTGCCCTGCTATCATCCAATTAGAGAATGCCCATTGTCATGACCTCTACGGGAACACAAGCCGCGGCGCCTGTGCAGGTGGATTCCCTGCTGCTGGAAGTGGCCGACGTGGTCAACACCACGCTCGACCTTAATACCATTCTGCGGCGCGTGGCCGATCTGGTCCGCCGGGTCATGGACTACGAAATTTTCAGCATCATGCTGCTCAACGAGAAGACGCAGGAGCTGCGTCCCCGATTCGCCCTCGGATACCCGCCCGAAGTGGTGGAGCGTATGCGGATCAAGGTGGGCCAGGGAGTGACTGGGCAGGCAGCCGAGCGGCGCGAGCCGGTGTTGGTGAATGATGTCCTGAAGACTCCGCACTACATCGAAGCCATCCCGCAGGTGCGGTCGGAGCTGGCGGTGCCGCTGATCATCAAAAACCGGGTGATCGGCGTGATTGATATCGAGGCGCCGCAGCCCGGATATTTCACCGAAGACCACAAGCGGCTGCTCTCGCTGGTGGCCTCGCGAATCGCCATCGGCATCGAGAACGCGCGTCTTTACACGCGCATTTCGCGACAGGCGAAGATGCTCGGCGTGCTGAACGAGATCAGCCGCGAGCTGACGTCGATCCTCAACCTGGACCAGCTTTTGCAGCGCATCGGCGAGCTGGTGACCCGCTTGATTGATTACCAGATGTTCAGCGTGCTGCTGCTGGATTCCACCGGCACGACGCTGGAGCACCGCTTTTCGCTGCGCTTCAACGAAAGCGTTCACGTGAAACACGATATCCCGCTGGGCAAGGGACTGGTCGGCTACGCGGCGCGGCACAAGCAGCCGGTCCTGGTGGGCGATGTCACCAAAGATCCGCGCTACATCAACACCAATCCGGAAACGCGGTCGGAGCTGACCGTACCGCTCATCTATAAGGATCACGTGATCGGAGTACTCGACGTGGAGCACACACGGCGCGGATATTTCACCGACGATCATGTGCGCACCCTGACGACGCTGGCGGCGCAGGTGGCGATCGCCATCGAAAACGCGCGATTGTACGAGCGGGTCACCAAGCAGGAGCGGCGCCTGCAAGAAGACTTGGCGCTGGCGCGCGAGCTGCAAATGCGGCTGCTGCCGCCCTGCTGTCCGGTGCTGGGACACGCACAGCTCGCGGCAAAATTTGTGCCCGCGCGTGCTATCGGCGGCGATCTCTACGATTTCATCCGCTACGACCAGAAGGTTCCGAGTCCGCCGCGCGGTCCCGCGCGCCACTTGGCAGCCTGCAAGTGCGTCGGCATTGCGATTGGAGACGTCAGCGGCAAAGGCGCTCCGGCGGCGCTGTATGCGGCATTGGCGAGTGGTTTTTTGCGGTCACACGGGTACACGCAACCGGCCGCCGGCGATATGTTGTCGCTGGTCAACGAATCGCTCGCGGGGCGGCGGATCGAGCCCAACTACATCTCGCTGGCCTACGCCGTCTGGGATGATGATTGCAGGACCTTGCGCGTGGCTAGCTCCGGATTGCCGCGCCCGCTGTATTGTCACGATGGAAAGATTGAGCGCGTGAACGCCGCGGGATTGCCGCTGGGCCTGTTCGACGAAGCGGAATATGAAGAATTGACCTACAAGGCCAAACCCGGCGACGTATTCGTATTTTTCAGCGACGGCATCCTGGACGCGGAGAGCCGCGAGCGCGAATCCTTCGGCAGCGAGCGCCTGGAGGAGGTTGTGCGCGCCAACTGCGGGCGTACTGCCGACGAGCTGGTGACCGCCATCTTTGCCGCCGTTGCCGAGTTTGCCGCCGGGCAGGAGCCTTTCGACGATCAGACGGTAGTGGCGCTCAAAGTCCTGGACGGAAGTTCCGACACAAAGCAATGAGCGAAACGGCAACGCCGGAAGGGCGGCCGCCCGCCTTCGTGTACCGCGGGCGCCGGTTGCACTGCGAGCGCGCGCTGCTGACGGAACTGGCCGTAAAGTACGGCACCCCTCTGTACGTTTATTCGGCAGCCACGATTCGCGACCGTTACCGCAGCTTCGACCGCGCATTTCGTGGGGTCGCCCACAGCGTCTGCTACTCGGTCAAAGCCAATTCCAATCTTGCTTTGCTGAAAATGCTGGCTGCGATGGGCAGCGGCTTTGACGTGGTGTCCGGCGGGGAGCTGCAGCGCGTACTGCGGGCAGCTAGATCGTCGGCCAAGCGCGTGGTGTTTTCCGGCGTCGGCAAAACCGCCGACGAGATGGATGCCGCCCTCCGCGCCGGTATCCTGATGTTCAACGTGGAGAGCGGCAGCGAACTGCACGCACTGGCCGAGCGCGCCGCCAGACTGAAAAATACCGCGCGCGTGGCGCTGCGCGTCAACCCTGACGTTCCCGCCGAAACTCATCCGTACATCGCTACCGGCCTGCACCAGCACAAGTTCGGAGTCCCCTTTGACGCGGCGCGCGGGCTCTATCGAGAGGCAGCGCGGATGAAGTGGCTCGAGGTCGGAGGGATCAGTGTTCACATCGGATCCCAGATCACGGTAACGGAGCCGTTCGGCTCGGCCATGCAGCGCGTGGCTGAACTGGTGCGCGCGCTGGCATCGGATGGCCACCGCATTCGTTACGTGGACGCCGGCGGCGGGCTGGGAATCTCGTATCACGAAGACAAACTGCGGGAGTTCTCCACCTATGCGCGCGAGTACGCGGCGGCGGTGATGCGGCCCCTGCGCGCGCTGCGAGCACACCTGCTGCTGGAGCCGGGCCGCTCGATCGTGGGGCCCGCGGGCGCGCTGCTGGTGCGCGTGCTGTATCGCAAGTCGAACAACGGAAAATCTTTCCTGGTGGTGGACGGCGCGATGAACGACCTCATCCGCCCCGCGCTGTACGGCGCGCACCACGACATCGTGCCGGTGAACGCACCGGACTCTGCCCGGCGGGGGTCGCTGGACGTCGTCGGGCCGATCTGTGAGAGCGGCGACTTCTTCGCGCGCGAGCGCCCGCTGCCGCCGGTCGAGGAAGGCGAACTGCTGGCCATCCTCGATGCCGGCGCCTATGGAACGTCGCTGTCGTCCAACTACAACACGCGGCCTCGCGCGGCCGAGGTGCTGGTGGACGGAAAAAAATCTCGCCTCATCCGCCGCCGCGAGTCTTTCGACGACATGATCCGCAATGAGAAACTGTAGCGACGATTACAGGTATTCGCCGTATCCCTCAAAAACAGAAGCCAGTTTGGTGAGCCGCAAGAGCTCAGCGATGCGGTCGTTCAGCTTCACCAGTTTCAACGTCTTTCCCGATTTCTTGGCGGAAATGTACAGACCGACCAGCACGCCGAGGCCGGTGCTGTCGAGGTAGTCCACATCACTGAGATCGACAACAATGACGCGGTTTTCCGGAATCAGGCGCCGGACTTCATTGCTGAGTTCTTCGACGCTGTCCCCGGTGATTCGGCCGCTGCAAACGACGCTCGCTTGATCGGCTGAGTGCGTGGTAACCAGGTGGAATTTGCGAATTGGAGCGACTGGATTTGCAGCCATGGTGAGTCCCCACTTTCACAGCGGACGACCGGTCCGCCAGGATGGAATGGGCGGATGGTAGTGGCGTTCCCGCGGCTCGCAACGCAACAATTTTGGCTTAATACCGAACGGCTACGTATGAGCTATTCCCTGCTCCACACGACCTTCCCGCCAACAATCGTGGTGTCCACGCGCACATCCGGGATGTTCTTCGGATCAATCGAGAACAGGTCGTCGCTGACGATTACCACGTCCGCCAGCTTGCCACGCGTGAGCGAGCCTTTTTCATCTTCCTGATATTCCGCGTACGCCGAACCTCGCGTGTAGGCCTCGATGGCTTCGGCCAGGGTGAGTTTCTGCTCAGGAAACCAGCCCTCCGGATGTTTCCCATCGAGCGTGGCGCGGGTTACGGCAGCGTACAGGGTGAGCATGGGATTCAGCGGCGCCACGGTCCAGTCAGTCCCCAGAGCGAGCCGGACGCCGTGATCGAGGAAACTGCGGAACGCGTATGTATTCTTCGCGCGTTCATGCCCGATGCGCTTTTCCGCCCAGCGTCCGTCGTCTATGGCGTGGTAAGGCTGCACCGAGGCGATGATGTGCAGGGCGGCGAAGCGGTCGAAGTCCTTGGTCGCCATATGCTGGGCATGCTCGATGCGAAAGCGGCGGTCGGCCTCGCCGTGGGCCCGCACCACGTCCTGAAAAAGGTCGAGAACAGTAGAGATTGCAGCATCGCCGATGGCATGGAAGCAGACCTGCAATCCGGCGCTGTCGGATTCCATCAGCCAAGTCCGCATCTTGGAAAGCGGCTGCATTTCCTCGTTCAGCAAACCCCGGTTCTTAGGATCATCCGTGTAGGGCTCGAAGAAATATGCCGTGCTGGAGCCGAGCGAACCATCGGCATACGCCTTCACCGCGCCGATACGCAGCAATGCAGAGCCAAAAGCGTGGCGAGCGCCGACCCGCGCCTGGCGTTCCCAATCGTTGATGTTCGGGCCGACGTATACACGCGCCGTCAGCTCGCCTTTTTCCTGCAACTCCTTGTAGACGGCGACGAACTCGCCCAGGTCCTCGCCCGGATTGGCCATCTCCTGCACGCTGGTGACGCCGAAGCGGACCGCGTGCGCCAGGGCGCGCTTGGCGGCGCGTACCAGCCGCTCGTGCGAGGCCGGCGGAATCGCCTTGTCGAGCAGATTCATGGCCGCGTCCTTGAGCACGCCCGTCGGCTTGCCCGCAGCATCGCGGACAATGCTTCCTCCTGGCGGATCCGGCGTTTTGGCGGTGATGTGCGCCCGGCTCAGCGCCACCGTATTGGCCAGCCCCATGTGCCCGTCGTAGCGGGTCACGAACACGGGGGTGTTCGCGGTGCTGGGATCAATCAGTTGCCGAGTAGGAAGCTGTGGCGTGTTCCACCTCTGCTCATCCCAGCCTCCGCCCAGGATCCATTCGCCCTTGGGCGTGATCTTGGCGCGCTCGGCGATGCGCCTGGCGAATTCTTCAGGCGTAGCAGCATCCTTCAATTCGACGCTGTCGAGTTGCAGGCCACCTGCGATGAAGTGCACATGCGCGTCGTTGAATCCAGGCAGCACCAGGCGGCCGTGCGCATCAATGACGCGGGTTTTCGGACCGCGCCACGTGTCCATTTCCGCGGCACTGCCCACCGCAACAATGCGCTCGCCGATGATGGCCAGCCCTTCCGCCCGCGGCTGGTTCTTGTCCACCGTGTACAGCTTGCCGTTGGTGATGATCAGGTCAGCGGCGGGGCGGGTCTGGGCGGAACCAAGTGCTGAACCCACCAGCAGCGCGGTCATGAACGCCAGTTTCATCGCTCGGTACTTGGTACCAGGTACTCGGTACGGTTCTACCGCACGCCCATCTTCAGCTTGGTGCGCAGCACGTCGAAGAAGGTCTTGCGCATGCGCAACAACGTGGTGTGGTGCTTCGATTTGCGGCAGACGACGTGGTCGTCATCGTTCAGCGGCACACCGATCTGGCCGTCAATCGTAAGGAACGCCTCTTCCCCGGCGCTCTTGACCGCTATGGTGATTTCCACCGTGTCCTTCACCACCAGCGGGCGGTGCGTCAGCGAATGCGGGCACACCGGCGCGACCACGAAGCCGTCCACCGAGGGCATCAGGATCGGTCCGCCGGCGGCCAGCGCGTAGGCCGTGGACCCGGTGGGAGTAGAGATAATTACACCATCGGCCTTGTAGTTGCTGACGAAGTTGTTGTCGAGCGACAAGTCGAAGCTTACCAGCCGGGCGATGGCGCTCTTGTTGACCACCGCATCGTTGAGCGCGTCGTAGGTCGCGACCGCTTTCCCATCGCGCAGCAGTTGGCAGTTCAGCATGCTGCGGCGCTCAAACGCGCAGCGCTTCTGGTCCACGGCATCGAGCGTGTCCCAAAGCTCGTTCAGCGGCACTTCCGTAAGAAAACCGAGTGAGCCGAGATTGACGCCGAGGATGGGAATGTCAGCCGGAGCTACCGCTCGCGCCGCCGAAAGCAAAGTGCCATCGCCGCCGAGAACGAGCACGAAATCCGGCTTCTTGTCGCCGAGTTCGGAGCGCTCCACGGCGGAATTGCCGGAAATGTAGACGGCGGTCTCGCGGTCCATCCACACATGCTCGTAGCCGTGCTCGCGGAGCCAGCCCAGCGTCTGCGGAACCAGTTGCTGCAGTTCCGGCTTCTCCGGCTTGGAGACGATGGCGGCAGACTTCATGCGGTTGCCGATTGTAACAGGGCGATGTAGCCTGGCCGCCTTCATGTAGCCCGGCCGCCCTCGGCCGGGTTTACCCGCGTCTGGCGTACAACAGGAATTCCCGGTTGCCTTCAGCGCCGAGAATGGGCGACTCGATGACCTCCGTGCTCCCCCACCCCTGCTCGCGCAGTGCGACTCGAACCTTCTCGACTGCGGCTTCCTGAGCTCCAGGATCGCGAACAATGCCGCCTTTCCCGACCAGTTCGCGCCCGACCTCAAATTGAGGCTTGACCAGCACCACCAGCGAGGCAAGGCGCGGGCCGGCAGCGCGAATCACCGCCGGCAGCACCTGGGTGGCGGAGATGAAGGACACGTCCATCGCCACCAAATCCACCTCTTCGCCCACATCTTCCGGACGGAGATAGCGTGCATTGGTTTTTTCCAGCAGCCGCACGCGCGCATCGTTGCGCAACCGCAGGTCAATCTGGCCGTAGCCGGTGTCCACGGCGATGACGCGCGCGGCGCCGTGTTGCAACAGGCAATCGGTGAACCCCCCGGTGGACGCGCCGACATCCATGCAGGTGTTGCCGCTGACCGTGATGCTCCAGTGCTGGAGCGCCGCCTCCAGCTTCAGACCGCCGCGGCTGACATAGCGCAGGTCTTCCCCGAGCAGGCGGATGGCGGCATCGGATTCCACGCTGTGGCCGGGTTTCTCGACCTTCTGCTCGTTGACCAGGACCTTGCCGGCAAGGATCAGCGCCTGGGCGCGCTCGCGCGACGGCGTCAGACCACGCTCCACCAGCAGCCTGTCAATCCGCGTCTTCACCGCGCCAGCGTAGCATGGAGGTTTTCCGGAATGCGCTGTTTGCGATTTCCCGCATTCAGAAAATCTTCGCTACCGCCCCTGCGAATGTGCAAGGTGCTAAACCATCTGCGGCTGTTGGCGATGCGTGCGTAAGGTTGCGGTTTTCCACACGATTTTTCACAACCGTGTTGAAAACGAACCTGCGGTTTGGCAGCCGACGCGCAGTGCGGCCGGCTACGGCAGAGGCTGCGTGAAAAACTCCCGCATGTTGGGCGCCGTGGCGGCCGCATTGGGGTACGTGGTCATGCCGATCGTCTGCATCATCATGCGCAACGCGCTCTGGTGCTGGTAGAACGTGGACGACATGAAGTTCCTCTGCACCGTGGGGCCGATGATGATGGTCGCCACGTGCCCGCCGCCGCCGGTGGTGTTGCCGTCGGCCGACTCGTCAAACGTAATCACCAGAATGCCCGAGTTCTGGAACTGAGGATTGCTCAGCAGCGGTCCAATATTGTTCTTCAGCCAGTTATCGCCATATTGCAGAGTCTCGGACAGCGTGCACGAGCTCATGCCGGGCGGGCAGTCGTGCGTGTTGCTCTGGTTGTTGGGAATGATGAACATGTAGCTGGGCAGCGCGCCGGCCGACATGTCCTTCGCCAACTGGCTGAACGGAACGATGTTGTTCGCCTGCGCCGTGCTGTTGATCACGTCCGACATGTAGGCGAAGGCATTGTGAATCTTCATGTACGGGTACACATCGGTCCCAAGATATCCCTGGTAGGGAATGCTCTCGGCGTATGCCTTCCAGCTCTTGCCCGCTTTGACCAGCTCGCGGACCACGTTGTCCTCGGTCACTGTGCCGGTATACGAGGCGTCCGTCGCTATCGTATCGCCGACCGTGAGCATAAAGTAGTCGGGCAACGACTGCGTTCCGTTGGCGTAGTAATTGGCGGCCAGACCGTACTGCGAGGCCAACGAATTCAGGTACGGCATAGAGGAGCTGCCGATCACCTGGGCGTAGCTCTTGTTCTCCATCACCACGATGGCGACATGCTGGATCGTGCCGCTGGAGGACGTAGACCCGACATTGATGTAAATCGGCGGCGAGGTGCCGTAGCCGCTGACCTTGTCCCAGGCGCGCACCAGTAGGGTGTGGGCGCCGGCCGCCAGCGAAACCGAGGTACTCAGCGTGTTGGAGCTGGTGTCGGCCTTATAAACCGTGTTGTTGTTGTCGTAGATCGCCCAGCCCGAAATGCCGTTGGGGCTGCTGCCGGTCGCGCTGAACGTCACCGGGCTGCTGTCGGTCGAGCCGGTGCTTGGCGATTGCACCGTGACGGTCGTGCTGGTGGTGGTTGTCGAGCCTGACCCCACGCTGATGGTGAATGAGGGCGAGCTGCCATAGCCGCTGACGTTGTCCCAGGCGCGGATCAGCACGGTGTGACTGCCGGTTGATAAGCTCACCGAAGTGTTCAGCGTGCTGGAGCCGCTGTTGTTCTTGTACGCCGTATTGTTGTCCACATAAATCGCCCAGCCGGAAACGCCGTTGGGGCTCGTTGCCGAAGCTTGGAAGGTCACCGGACTGCTGACCGTGGAACCGGCCGTCGGTGACTGGACCGTAACCGTAGTCCCGGACGTGCCGGAGGTCTGCGTGCCCACGGTAATAGTGAACGCCGGCGTGCTGCCGTACCCGCTGATGTTGTCCCAGGCGCGAATCAGCACCGAGTGCTTGCCGGTGGCCAGGCTGACGGAAGTATTCAGCGTGCTCGAGCCGCTGTTGTTGGTATAGGCGGTGTTGTTATCAACGTAAATCGCCCATCCCGAAACGCCGTTAGTGCTGGTAGCCGAGGCTTGGAAATTCACCGGACTCGAAACCGTGGAACCGGCAGCGGGCGACAATAACGTCACCGTCGTGGAGGCAGCGGCGAAGGTGGAGAGCACAATCAGGAGGGCAGCGAGACGAACGGGTCTGTGGCGCATGGACATCTACTTACGTCAGCTACTGAGCTTGCCGCTTTCGCCTTAGTAACTCAACAGTAAATATCCCCTAGTTCGAGGGAAGTAAGTTGTTCCAGGTTGGCTGCTTACGTTTTGATACGCTGAATCCATGGCCGAGGTCGTCGTGTACTCGCGCAAGGGCTGCCACTTGTGCGACGTAGTGAAAGAGTCGCTGGAGCGGCTGCGCGCGCGGGCCGCATTCACCTGGCGCGAAGTAGATATTGACACCGATCCGGAGCTGCGCGCCCGCTACAACGAGGAAGTGCCTGTGGTCTTCATCAACGGGCGTAAAGCCTTCAAGTATCACTTGGACGAAGGCGAGTTTCTCCGCAAGCTACAATCGTAGTAAGCTGCCGGCGGGTGAAGATGGCTGCGAATCCTCAATTCCATTCTGGTTTGAGAACTGAGCTGTACGCCGATCCGGCCGGCGTGTTCGTGCACGACGCCATCCTGCAGTCCTGCCGGCGGTTCGGCGAAAAGATCGCCATGGTGGACACCTCGTGCGCTCCGGCGAAGCGTATCTCCTACGCCCAATACGGGGAAACGGTGGAATCGCTGGCGCGGGGGCTGGTAGCGGCAGGAGTGCTTCCCGGCGACCGCGTGGCTCTATTCCTGCCAAATTCCTGGGAGTTTGCCGCGACTTACCATGCCGCGACGTTGGCGGGAGCGGTACCCACACCGCTGAACCCCAGCTATCGCGAGCGAGAAGTCCGCTACCAGCTGGAAAATTCCGGCGCCAGGATTCTGGTCACCGACGGCACGCTGATCGCAGGCATGAATCTCGGCGGCTTGCCGGAACTGCAGCGCGTTTACATCACACGAAATTCGGCGCCCGGAACACGCGATTTTTCCGAGCTGCTGCGGAAGACCGTGGCGGCTCTGCCGTCGCCCGATCGCGCCTCGACAGAAATGCTCGCCGCATTGCCTTACTCTAGCGGCACCACCGGCCTGCCCAAGGGCGTAATGCTGACGCACCACAACCTGGTGGTCAACGTCTACCAGCTTGTTGGACCGGATTGCGCGCCGTTCACCAGCGACGTGACGGGGCTATGCTTCCTGCCTCTCTACCACATCTACGGGCTCAACGTGGTTCTGAATCCCATCCTGATGCTGGGTGCAACCCTGGTGCTGATGCCGCGCTTCGATCCGCAAGCGGCGCTGCGGCTGGTCTCCGAAGAGCAGGTCACGTTCGTGCCGCTGGTGCCGCCCGTTCTGAACGTCTTTTGCCAGGCGGCGGAGCAGGGACAATTTCCGCGCCAGCACCGGGTGAAGTGGATCAAGTCAGGAGCGGCGCCGTTGGCGCCCGAACTGGCCAAGCGGTTCACTTCGCTGACCGGAATCCCAGTGGCGCAGGGCTATGGCATGACCGAAGCCTCGCCGGTGACGCACGTCGGGTTCGAAGAAGGATCTCTGTACAAGCCGGAATCAATCGGTATGCCGGTGGCGAAGACGGACTGCCGTCTGATCGGCGAAAACTGCGAGGAGGCCGCCAGCGGTGAGATCGGCGAGTTGCTGATGCGCGGACCGCAGTTCATGCGCGGCTATTGGAACGCGCCCGAAGCCACCGCGGACGTGTTGTCCGGCGGCTGGTATCACTCCGGAGATGTGGCCCGCACCGACGAGCAGGGGCTGTATTACATCGTGGACCGCCGCAAGGAGATGATCAAGTACAAGGGATTTCCGGTGGCGCCGGCGGAGGTCGAATCGGTGCTGCTGGAGCATCCGTCGGTGCGCGACTGCGGCGTAATCGGCAAACGCGACGAGGCAGCCGGCGAGATTCCCTGCGCTTTCGTCGTGCTGCGCGAAGGTATTCCTGAGACCGACAAAACCAGGACTGAAATCTGCGGTTACGTCGGCGAACGCCTCACCGGCTACAAGCAGCCGCGCGAAATGCGATTCGTCAACGCCATCCCGAGGAATCCGTCCGGCAAAGTCCTGCGGCGGGAACTGCGCAAGCTGATCTGAGTTTACTCACCCGAAACGTTGCTGCCGCAGGCGCCTCGCCCGCGGGAAATTTTGCTCAAGGCTTGGGCTTCTCTTCCGGCTTCTTCTCATTTTCAGCGGGCTTGTTCTCGTAGATCGAGTACTGCTTGACAGGCCGCTTGAGCTTCACCGTGATTTCCTGTTGCGGCTGATCAATCATCACGTCTTCCCCAAATGTTTGATATCCGGGAGCCAGCACCTGCACCCGTAACTTGCCGAGCGGGACGCCGGAGTACGAAACCTTACCGTCGGGATCGGTCTTGAGTTCGACGCCACCCTTGCTCTGCTTTCCGTCCTTGTCCACCGAGTGCAACACGACGGAAGCGTTGCGGACCGGCTTGCCGTTGTAGTCCTTGAGCACGACAAAGTTAAGGCTCGCCGTCTTCTGCTCGGCACGAACGACGGTGGCCACCAGAACGCAGCCAAGCAGCACCAATAAGAGCTTTTTCATACCGCTGTCATTCTAACGTTTCACGGCGATGCCGTTCATCTCGAAATGTCCGCCGAACAGCAGCGGTCCCGAACCGATAAAGGCGCGTGCCGGATACTCTTTCCCGAAATAGGTCTTGTAGGCGGCATTGAACTTGGCATACAGCGACAGGTCTGGACTGAACACCTGCACAAAGACCAGATCGTCCATCGTCATGCCGGCCTCGCCCACGGTTCGCCTGAAGCCGTCGAGCAGGAGCTTGATTTCTTCGTCCACACTCTCCGGCAGCTTGCCGGTTTTCGGATCCAGGCCGATATGGCCCGCCACGTACGCTGTGTTGCCGACCACGACCGCGTCGCTGAATGGCGGCTGCACCGGCCGGGGGGTAACAACATGGCGCCGCGATGAAGCGTTGGCCTTCGACGACTCGGATTGAGCCAGCGCCGCGACCGTCAGCAGTATCCCTACCAGGCACAACCCCAGAACTAGCTTCATATGATTCTGCCTCCTCGACGGCCTGCGATTATAAGCGAGGCTCCCCGGAACACCCGCGGCTTGAGCCCGCCGCCCGTAGCCTGTAGCCTGTAGCGAGAGCCATGCCGCCGCGCGAAGTGGAAATCAAATTCGTGATGGACGATGTACGCGCCCTCGAGCGCAAACTGCGCGGGCTCGGTTTCCGCCGTCAGACCCCCCGCACGCATGAATTGAACACGCTCTACGATTTGCCGGGCGGTGTGCTACGCAGCCGTGGCGAACTTCTCCGCCTGCGTAAGTACGGCCGCGATTGGATTCTTACCCACAAGGGCCAGGGGCGCGCCGGGCGCCACAAGTCACGCGTTGAGTGTGAAACTCCCGTCAACGACGGCGAGCAGATGCAGGGCATTCTCGCCGCTCTCGGCTTCGCCCCAAGTTTTCGTTACGAGAAGTTCCGCAGCGAGTGGAGCGATGATGCCGGCCATGTGGTGCTCGATGAGACGCCGATCGGCAATTATGGCGAAATCGAAGGCCCGCCACGCTGGATTGACCGCACTGCGCGTGCGCTGGGCATCAGCGCGGCGCATTACATTACCGACTCCTATGCGCAGTTGTTCATGAAATGGAAAGAGCGTACCGGCAGCCCCGCCGAGGAAATGACCTTCAAGGCTCTCCGCTCCAGGCGCTAGCGTCTTCTTGCAGTCCTGCCGCCTGCAGCTTTCACGCCGCCTTCCGCAGGCGCGTCTTCTCGTAACCGACCACCGCAAAGTAGACAGCACGATCGAAGAACTGGTCGAGCAACTGCAGCAGCTCCAACTCGCCATACAACTGCACTGCACCCTCGACGAAGCCCTCGCGCCGCAAGAATGCGAACAGGTGCTCCTTGGAGACCAGCACGGCCCAAAGAAATTGCGCCATCGGGATGCCTTGCTCGGCGCGGCGCGCGCCCAGCTGCGTGTACCGCAACTCGATGTCGCTCTCGGTCTTGGTCAGCAGCCAGTCGCTCAGGTTGCGGTAGATCTCGCGCGCACCGTCTTGCAGCTCCTCATTCGGCACCTTGCGGAACTCGTTGGTGCGCTCGGAACTGCGGAGTTTCTTTGTGAGGCCTGCGGCAAGTTCGTCGGAATGACGCTCGATAAGGCGGAGCAGATGACCCCCCAGCATGTCTCTCCCTCCTGTTTACATGGATGCCGAAGAACGCTACCTCCGCTGTCCCCCCGCGCTCGTTTACACTGATTTCCAGGACATGCGTTCGAAAGAAGAAGAAATTCGCGCCTTCTATCGCAAGTTGTTCCGCGCCTGGGGCCGCCAGTACTGGTGGCCGGCGCAGAGCCGCTTTGAGGTCATCGTCGGCGCATTTTTGACGCAAAACACCGCCTGGACCAACGTCGAAAAGGCCATGAAGCAGCTGCGCAAGGCGCGGGCCCTCAGCGTAAAAGCCATCCGCGAGATCCCGTTGTCGCGGTTGGAGCAACTGGTTCGCTCAGCTGGGTACTTTCGTCAAAAAGCGCAGCGGCTGAAGAATTTCGTTGCCTATCTCGACACGACGTACGGAGGCTCGCTCGACCGTATGTTCGCGCAGCCCACGGCTGAGCTGCGCGCGAAATTACTGGGCCTGAATGGGGTCGGTCCCGAGACCGCCGATTCCATACTGCTCTATGCCGGCAACCATCCGGTCTTCGTGGTGGATGCCTACACCCGGCGAATCCTCGACCGGCACCGCATCTTGCCGCTGAAGGCCTCCTACGATGAGGCCCGGCAAATCTTCGAAGCCGCTCTCTCGGATTCCAACTTCCTTTCGAATTGTGAATCGCAAAAACAGGTACTCGGAACTCGGAGCCCGGAACTCGGAACTCCCGCTGGCTCCTGCCACGCACCTTCGAAGGCCAGCGCCATGCAACGCACGCTTCAGGCGCAGGTTTTCAACGAAATGCACGGCCTCATCGTCGGCGTGGGCAAGAACTACTGCATGAAATCGAGGGCCTTGTGCGACGAGTGTCCTCTGGGCCAATTTCTCGCGCGCAAGCCCAAGCTAGGGCAACTCCCCCGCCGCAAAGGCCCTGCGGACCATCGGGCCACTCCGAACTGACAACGAACAACCAACAACGAACAACCGCCAACTCGTTATAATGTTGCTACTGCTCCGCATTTGAGGCGGTATTCCCCGGGGCGAAGATGATCCCCGGTTTGAGCCTTGTCCAGCAACGCGCCAATCCGACACGAAGGCACCTCACGACGCCGCAAGACAGCCATCATCCTGCTGGCGATTGCGATTTTCGTCCTCTTCACCATCGTGTCCTCACAGCAGGCCTTTGACCTGACGTTTCTGCGGCCCACCAGCAGCGAACAGACGCTGATCTTCGCCGCGCTTTCCGCCCTGATCTTCCTCTTGCTGGTGGCGCTTACCTTCGTGCTGCTGCGCACCCTGGCCAAGCTGTTCGCCGAGACCCGTGGCGGAGTGCTGGGATCGAAGTTCCGCACCAAGATGGTGCTGGGCGCGCTGGGACTTTCTTTTGGACCGGTAATCTTCCTGTTTCTATTCGCCTACGGGCTGATGAACCGCTCCATTGACAAATGGTTTTCGCGCCCGGTGCAGGAGGTGAGGCAGGATACGGCCGCCGTGGGCGCGTTTCTATCCAATTACGCGCTGGAAAACGCGCGCGCCGAGGCGACGTCACTGTCGCAAACCACGCCGGCGCAGCGCGCATTTCAGACCGGCAGCTTCGGCCAGGTAATTGAGCTTTTCCGGCACCATGAGGCGTCCCTGCAAGGCGGCTTCGCGGTTGCCCTGCTCGACGAAGAACCGGAAGCCGCCTTCCGCCTGCCGGAGCCGTGGCCGCTGTTGCGCGAACATATCGGCGTTCACCAGGGATCGTTGCTGCCGCTGCCCAGGTCGGTCACCCTCAACGGCGCCGAATTCGTTCTCGGATCCGCCCGCATGGACGGCGCCAGGAACGGCTGGATCGTGGTGGGAATGCCTCTGCCGGCGGGATTCAGCAAAACCATGCAGCAGATTGAAGCCAGCCAGAAGCGCTACTTCGAACTGGCGCAGCAACGCAAGATTGTTCGCCGTACCTACATGAGCGTGCTGCTGCTGCTGACCGTGCTGGTGCTGTTCGCCACCACCTGGCTGGCCCTGTTTTTGTCGAAATTCGTCACCCGCCCGGTGGCGGCTCTGGCGGAAGCCACCCAGGAAATCTCGCGCGGGCGCTTCGATTATCGCGTCTCGGTGCGGTCCGGAGACGAGCTTGGCAAGTTGGTGGAATCGTTTAACCGCATGGCCGAGGAACTGGAATCCTCGCGCCGTCAGATCGATTCCTCCAGCCGCGATCTGGCTGACGTCAACGTCGCGTTGGAGCAACGCCGGCGGCACATGGAAACCATCCTCGAAAGCATTCCCACCGGCGTGCTTTCGATTGACGCCGAACGGCGCGTCACCCACACCAACCATGCTTTGGAGCGCCTGCTTTGGCCCGAAGGAATCGGCAAACCGTCGGAGCCGGGAGCGCGGATTGAAGACATTTTTCCCGCCGAGGTGCTCGACGACCTGCGACACCTGCTGCGCAAGGCCGACCGCATGGGCGCGACCACCAGCCAGATGGAAATTCCATTCCAGCGCTCGCAGCTGAACGTCGCGGTGACCGCGGCCTCGCTGCAGCACCAGGGCCAGCGCCTCGGCTATGTGCTGGTCTTCGAGGACCTTTCCGATTTGCTCAAGGCGCAGAAGCAGACCGCGTGGCGCGAAGTGGCGCGGCGCGTAGCGCACGAGATCAAGAATCCTCTGACCCCGATTGCGCTCTCGGCCGAGCGCATCCGGCGGCACCTGGAGCGCGGCCTGCCCGTGGACGCCGCCTCCATGGAAGTGCTGCAAAGCTGCGCCGGAACCATCGGCGGCGCGGTGGAAACCGTCCGCGCGCTGGTGGACGAGTTCTCCACCTTCGCGCGCTTCCCCGCGGCGCAGCCGCAGCCCGCGGACATCAATGCCATCATCGAGGGCGCGCTGGCGATGTTCAACGGGCGCCTGGATGGCATCAACGTTCGCACGCAACTGGCGGCCGATTTGCCGAAGGTGCTGGCCGATCCGGAGGCCATCAAGCGCGCCGTCGCCAACCTGGTGGACAATGCCGCCGAAGCCATGCAGGGCAGCCTGCTCCGCGAGGTGGAAATCTCTACCTCACTGATCGGCAATCGCGACGCGGTGGAAATCGTCGTGGCCGACACCGGGCACGGCGTCACTCGCGAATTGAAGGAAAAACTTTTCTTCCCGTACTTCTCCACCAAGAAGCGCGGAACTGGCCTCGGGCTGGCAATCGTCAGCCGCATCGTGGAAGACCACCACGGCTCCATCCGCGTCGAGGAGAACAAGCCTGTGGGTGCGCGGTTCATCGTCGAGTTGCCGGTCGCCGCTGAGACGGCACAAGTGGCCCATGCATAACATCCTCATCGTGGACGACGAAGCCGGCATCCGACAGTCGCTGACCGGCGTGCTCGACGACGAAGGTTACACCGCCCACGCCGTGGACAGCGGCGAGGCCTGCCTGGAGCTGCTCGACAAGCGCCAGTTCGACGTCGTGCTGCTCGATGTCTGGCTGCCCGGTCTCGATGGCCTGGACACGCTGCAGAAGATCAAGCAGAGCGACACCGCTCCCGAGGTCATCATGATCTCCGGCCACGGCACCATCGAGACTGCCGTCCGCGCCACCAAGCTTGGCGCTTTCGACTTCCTGGAAAAGCCGCTCTCGCTGGAAAAGACGCTCATTCTGGTAAAGAACGCGGCCGAAGCGCGCCGCCTGCGCATGGAGAACCGCGATCTGAAGCGGCAGCAGCCGCGCGCGGAAATCGTCGGCGAAAGCATTCCCATGAAAGCGCTGCGCCAGCAGATTGGCCTGATGGCGCCCACCAACGGCCGCGTGCTGGTGTATGGCGAGTCGGGCACCGGAAAAGAGCTGGTGGCGCGCGCCATCCACGCCGGCAGCGCCCGCAGCGAGGCCATGTTCCTCGAGGTCAACTGCGCCGCCATTCCAGAAGACCTGATCGAAAGCGAGCTGTTCGGACATCGCAAGGGCTCGTTCGCCGGCGCCGGCAGCGACAAGGAAGGCAAATTCCAGAAGGCCAACGGCGGCACGCTGTTCCTGGACGAAGTCGGCGACATGAGCCTGAAGACGCAGTCCAAGGTGCTGCGCACGCTCGACGAGCAGAGCTTCACGCCGGTCGGCGGAGATGATGTGGTGACGGTGGACGTGCGCGTCATCGCGGCCACGAACCACGATCTCGAAGACGAAATTTCGAAGGGCAACTTCCGCGAGGACCTGTTCTATCGCCTCAACGTCATTCCGTTTTTCGTGCCGCCGTTGCGCGAGCGCCTGGAAGACGTGCCGCTGCTGGCACGCTACTTCCTCAAGGACTTTTCAGCAGCGTACAGCCGTCGGCCCAAGGAAATCACCGACGACGCCATCGACGCGCTTATGCGCTACTCGTGGCCGGGCAACGTGCGCGAGCTGCGCAACGTGATCGAGCGCATCGTGATAATGAACCCCACGGTGCACAAGCTCGACCGCAAGCACCTGCCGCCGCTGGTCTATCGCGACGGCTCACGTAAGACGGGCGACGGCTTCTCCACCCTGCATCAGGCGCGTGCCGCCTACGAGCGCGACTTCATTCTCAAAACCCTCGACCAGAACCACGGCAACGTCAGCCGCACCGCCGAAGTGCTCGGCCTGGAACGCTCCCACCTGTACCGCAAGATGAAGACGCTCGGGATTGCGGTCAAAGAGTAGTGGCACAATTTGCAACGCGATGAACCCTATGCTCACAACTGGCCGCTCGCTTTGCGCTGCGATATCGATCTTGATAGTGCCGTGTGCGTTTTCGCAGGCGCTTCGGCGGGCGACAGATCGCTGCGACGAGACAAGCACAACGCTCGCCGCGCTCCAGCCGCGTAGCGGCAAATGAAAATAGCCCGGCGCTTCAGCGCCGGGAAACGGCACCGCCCGGGCCGCCAGTCCCGTAGGGACGGCTGAACTATCCCCACACATACCGCGGGTCGTAATCGACGTGGTGTTTCTTCAAGAGCGCGATGAATTCTTCTTCAAAACTGCGCTTCTGGTGATGTTCGGCTTGATTAAGAATGTACTCAATTGTCGCATCGACTTGCGACACACTCACCGTGAACGCCCCATATCCATCCTGCCAATGAGACTCCGGTCCGGGATGTTCGTTCACCCACTTGGACGAACCGCCCTTCACCAACTGCGCCGCCTTCGCAATCGCGATTGTTCCCGTTAACGATAGCAGCGCGTGCGCATGATCCTGCATTCCTCCGACAGCAAGCGCCTTCATTCCGTTCTGGCGAGCGATACCCCCGATATACGCCCACAGCTTCGGTTGCATCTCATCGCCAATGCATTTCTGCCGGTCCTTCGTCGAGAACACGTAATGCACGAATCCGGAAACATAGGTGTGCGCCATGTGAGGTCCTTCAGTCGTCCCTACAGGACTGCGGCAAAAATCGTACGTCGTCCCGGCGCTGAAGCGCCGGGCTATTGTGATTCGTCCGTGTACCGGACTGTGCAGTTTTGGGACTCGCCTCCATCGCAAACGCAGCGTGCGTTGCCATCAGTTCGACGTCGCCGCCCGCAACTGGCGCAGATGAAAGTGCACCAACAAACGAGTGCCGGCGACTATTATCAAGGTCGAACGCTCACTCCAGCCGCGTAGCGGCGGATAAAAATAGCCCGGCGCTTCAGCGCCGGGCAGGCTGCACACGCGATCCAGTTCCGTAGGGACGGCTGAAATTATCCCCACACGTACGCGGATCGTAATCCACGTGGTGTTTCTTCAAGAGCGCGATGAACTCTTTTTCAAAACTGCGCTTCTGGTGATGTTCGGCTTAATTGCGGATGAAAATAGCCCGGCGCTTCAGCGCCGGATAGCCTGCATTACTGACCCCAAGTCACGTAGGGCCATCCAGTAGAGTGGACGTTATTCGGGCAACGACCACAGTCTGACGGTGTCGTCCCATAATGCGCCAGCGATTTTTTTCCCGTCAGGCGTAACGGCAAGGGCGTCCGGCCGTCCCGAGGTCATCCACGTGGTCAGTAGATGACCATCCGCGAGCGACCAAATCCTGACAGCATAGTCCGAAGACCCCGAGACGAGGGCGCGGCCGTCCCGGATGATCGCCAGGGCATTCACACCGAGTAGATTTCCGTCGAGCGTGCTGAGCAAATGGCCATCCGGCAAAGACCAAACCTTGATGGTCTGGTCTCTCGAACCTGAGGCAAACGATTTTCCATCGGGCGTAATCACCAGGGCTCGGACAGCCGCCTGATGTTCCCTCAAGGTTGCGAGCAGACGGGCGTCCGACATGGACCAGAGCCGGATGGCGCCGTCGGTGAAGCCGGAAATTACGGTTTTACCATCGCTGGTGACGACTACGGCCCGCACTCCACCCGTCTTCTTTTGTTTCATGGTCGCCAACAGCTTCCCCTCAGGCAAGGAGAACAGCAGAATGGTCCCGTCGAGGGAGCCGGCGGCGAGATTCTTGCCATCCGGCGACAAGGCCACGGATGTAACGCCGCTGTGAAATCCTTTCAGGCTTTGTAGCAAACGGCCTTCGGGCAAAGACAGAAGCCTGACTTCATACGATCCGCCTGCAAAGTTCCCAACTGCCAGGATCTTGTCGTCGGGTGTGACCGCCAGGGCGGTGACTTCGCCGAGATTCTTGAGCGGCGTGGCCAGCAGCTTCCCGTCGGGAAGTGACCAGAGTTTGACTGTGCCGTCACCAGAGCCGGAAGCCAGGATTTTGCCGTCCGACGTAATGGCTACGGAATAGACGGCGTAGGCGTGATCCCGTAAAACTTGGTCCGCCGTTTTCAACTGCGCCGGCATCGCTCGCTGCAAGTCGGCGGCACTCGCGGGTGAGTCCCTGCGTTGGACCAGCGGTTTGCTGACGAGGTCCATTCCCTTCGAGCTGAAACTGCCAAACCGGCCACCTTTTTGTTCGAGCCAATACCGGACCTGCGGTTCCCATTCTCGTTGGTTCGGGCCAACCTCCCTTGCCTCGGTGCGGCCTTCACGGTTCACAATCATGTATTGCTCGCCCCGCTTGGCTTCGAAAGCAACATGGGCCTCAGCACTCCGGGTGAAGATTGAGTAAGCCCCCGTCTCCGAATACGTCTCCATCACCGCTGTGACGACATGCGGGCCGGTGGAGATGGGCTTGATTTGGTTGACCGACTTCCAAAAGGAACTCAATTTCTCGCCATCCAGCTTCAGCGTTGCGCCGTAAATCGAGAAGAGGTTGAGATAGTGAAGCTGGGCAGATTCCTCTTGCGGAGCGGGTAATGTCGACAAGCCCCCAGCGGAACTTGAAGACGCTACGCCAGCGAGAAAGAAGATGCCGAGAACCAGCGATCCGATCAGCTTGGCTTTCATCTTGACCTCTCCGTCTGCTGCTTACCTGAAGCCGGCGGCCAAGCCGAAAGCTGAGAAAAGGATGACGCTCCCAGGCGAACGGCGCGAGGGTCGCCGACCGAGGTGGTAACAACCTACGCGCAATAAGAGGTCCACGCAGTGACCGCGAACACCTTTTTTGGTGATGGGTCGGGCGGAGGGCAAACTCCCGGTGCAATTTACTCCGCCCGGGCGGAAGCGCCGGGAGAACTGCATTACGATTCCCAGTCCCGTCGGGACGGCTGAAAATCATCTTCCCAATAGCGGAATGCTACCCGCCCAGAACTCAAATTTTCCCTTTGACATCACAGACACGGACTTCTCACTTGAGTATGCTGACGATGCGTCAGATGCGCGCGGGTGAGGGTGTCTCTATCTCACCTGTTTTGTTCTTTGACAACAAAATGCCGCTCGGCCGACCGCGATCTGCGTCCGATAACGCCACGGATACCGCACGGTTACCGTACGGTATCCGCGACAGCGACTTCCGTGTAACCTGCTCAATTCGCTTACCTTTCTCTACTTTGCCGTAGCGGGCGGAGGGGGAGGGGGTGCACCCCCTAAGGTTTACCGGAATGTAAAACCCAGCCGACAATCCCCAAAAACGCTTCACCCGCGGCTGAGTTTTTCTTCCCACTCGTGGCGCGCCGCGATGTCTTCGAGCTGGCGGCGCCAATCCAGCCCTTCGACGAAGTCGCTGGAGTCGCGCCAGCCGGGCCGAACTTTGACGAACAGCTCGAGAAATACTTTCTTCACCAGCATGCGCTCCATCTCGACGCGCGCGCCGGTTCCGATTTTCTTGAGCATGGAGCCACCGCGTCCGATCAGGATGGCTTTCTGGCCTTCGCGCTCGCAATAGATGGTGGCAGCAATCCGCAGCAGGCGCGGCTCTTCTTCGAAGCGGTCAATCAGCACGGTGCTGGCGTACGGAATCTCCTGGTGGGTGTTGATCAGCACGTGTTCGCGGATAATCTCGGCGGCCAGGAAGCGCGCCGGCTGGTCGGTGATGTGGTCACCGGGAAAATAGGGCTGTCCTTCGGGAAGGATGCGCACGATGGAATCGAGCAGGTCGTCGAAACCCAATTTCTTGCGCGCCGAGATGGGGATGATCTCGCGGAAATCGTGCAGCTTGGCGTACTGCTCGATCATGGGCAGCAGTTTGCGCTTGTCAATCAGGTCAATCTTGTTGAGCAGCAGGAGGACGGCGCTGCCGGTTTTCTTTGCCAGCTCGAGCACGAACTCGTCGCCGGTCCCGAATTTCTGGGTGACGTCGGTGATCAGCAAGATGACATCGCAGCCTTCGAGCGCTTCGCGGACTTCCTGCATCATCTTGCGGTCGAGACGGTTCTCCGGCTTGTGAACGCCGGGCGTATCAATGAGCACGATCTGCGCCTTCGGCCTGCCCTTTTTTGCCGGAAGATTAACGATTCCCTGCACGCGGTTGCGCGTGGTCTGAGGCTTGTGGGTGACGATGGCCAGTTTCTCGCCGACGAGCGCGTTCAGCAGCGTGGACTTGCCGGCGTTCGGACGACCGATGATGGAGACGAATCCGGCGCGCATCTCAGGCTCGCTTCGCCGGCTGCGCGGTCTGCGGG
>JBPCSQ010000034.1:0-175646 GCA_051006995.1 Terriglobales bacterium | reverse complement strand
TGGCGACGGCAAGCGCGTGAAAAAAGCTACGGGCACGTTGTATTGGACTGGACTCGGGGCTGATCCATTGGACGAAAGTGATTTGACCGGCAACATCAACGAAGAGTATGTCTTCTTCAATGCACGGCGTATAGCACGTTTAGATTTGCCAAGTGGCACGTTGCACTATTACTTCGCCGATTATCTTGGCTCGGCGTCGGTGATTACAAGCTCGACTGGTTCGATCGAGCAAGAGGCCGACTATTATCCTTATGGCGGAGAACGTTCGATAACCTCCGGGCCGAGCCCATACAAGTTTACTGGCAAAGAACGCGACAGCGAGAGTGGATTGGATAACTTCGCAGCTAGATACTTCGCAAGCAGCATAGGACGTTTTATGACGCCGGACACGGAACAGGATAACCCAAGCCCGATACCTTATGCCGACTGGCGTGACCCGCAAACCCTGAATCTCTACTCCTACGTCCGCAACAACACGCCGAACCGAATCGATCCAGACGGCCATAAACTGGTATGCCAGAATTCCACTACTACCGATCAGGATGGAACAATACATGTGAACGTAGCCTGCCACGAGGAATCAGATGATCCACCAATACCTCAGCAGCTGTCCCTTATCGACCTCATTCGAGCATTCTTTTACACAGACGATCCCGAAGCTAAGACGGCAATAGGAACCGCTGCTATACGTGATATTATGACGGGCAGAGTTAGCGCGGGAACTCTCAACGACCTTATACCCAGCACCTTAACGAACAGCAACACTCCTCCACCTCCAACCATCCCGTTGAAGGCGCTTAAGATACTTGACGCAATTGATCTTTCCAATTCTGCGGGGCCGAACATCCAAGGTGGAAAGACTTTCCAGAACAGAGAGGGGAAGCTGCCGCCGACTGACCAGAATGGAAATGCTATCGTATATAAAGAATGGGATGTCACGCCAAGGCAAGCTGGAGGAGGCAGAGGCACCGAACGAATGGTGACTGGTAGCGATGGCAGCGCTTATTACACGTCGGATCACTATCGAACATTTCAGAAAGTAAGGTGATGTTGTTATGCAATTTGATTCACTCGAACCGCCGCACCTATATCTGAGCGTCGCGCGCCCTAAAGAGTTTGCTGAGTATGCTCTTACGCTAAACAATGAGAAGCATTGTGATTTAGCGATTCGGGTCGTACGCGGCACTAAAATGCGGCGGGTCTCCGATCTTTACGACGAGTTTGCCGCGGCTTTACAGTTCCCTGAATATTTCGGTGAAAACTGGGACGCACTTGAGGACTGCTTAACTGATCTTGAATGGCTACCTGCAACTGGATACGTGCTGTTCGTCTCGAATGCCCTCGATGTCTTAGGTGACGAACCAGACAAACAGTTCGAAATATTCATAAGCGTTATGTTCACGGTGTGCGAGGAGTGGGCGCGCGCCACGATTCCAAAGCCGTTTCATGTTCTGTTTCAATGTGAGGAAGGTGACATAAAAAGTCTGCGAAATCGGGCACAAACAATGTTAGCTAGCGCCCCGATATTCCACGTCAGTGTGACCTAGCGAAGTTCGAGATCCGGATGGTAGCGCATCCATGGCCCAAGTATGTATGCTACAGGGATGACATATTATCCCTGGCGGGGCAGCACGGTTGTAGTGAGGGTCGAAGGAATGTCTGGCAGAATCCAGTTGCGAACAACCCCGGTCATTGCACTAACCAGCGATTCGGACCTGATTTCATGTATGTGCCCACAGTTCGCCAGTTTGAAGCGTGAGCATCGGGAATCAGAGAGCAGCAGGCGAGTGGCGCGATTCGGATGTAGGCGGAATTTTAACCCTCGCTGCATCCAGATTTCTCAACATCAATGGCAGGTGGCCCAGTCTTGAGCGTTCGAGCTCACACAAATGTTGATGCCCAGCTTTTCGCGGTTTTCGAACGGTGGGCATTAGGGAATCCGAGAGCAGCAGCCGAGTGGCACGATTCTGCTGTAGGCGGAGTTGTAACGGTCTCTGCACTCAGAATCCTCAAATATCAATGCTTCGCAACAGCGTGGCCGCAAGCAGTTCAGCACCAAGCAGTTCAGGACTCCACAATTCAGTAGATCTCAATATGCTCTGGAATCCGCCTTGGGCGCAGTGGAGTCCAAATTTTCAGTTGGCGTATTTTCAATAACTTAAGAAGGAGCACCTGTTGTCTTCTGTGGAGGCGTGATGCTCTTTGAGCTACAGTTTCGACTACGTCGGCCGTGACGGGCCTGCCGAACGCTGATTTCAAAGGGATTCCCATTTGAAGGACCACCTGCTCTCGACGCAGGTGCGCTTGGGCAGCTGAAGTCACGCTGGCCATTCTTCGCGCGTCACAGATTCGACTACAGTGCACGCCGATGCAGCTGTAAGGGTTTGTAATGAGAACACATGCTGCAGAGGACCACCTGGAGTTGCACCAAGGGGGCCCGCTACCCGGACTACGGTTCTCCGGATCGTCGACGATTCGCAGGATGTCGACAATGGCTGCGACGCTCGGCCTGAAAGGTCACCTCCGCCTCCGTGAAGGTAGTAAAACACGAACTGATGGACCCGATTCTCAATCATTAACGCCATCCATCACGGATGTAAACCAGAGCCCAACAGCCCTCTAGTTTCCCGAAGCTTGCGTGTCCCCTTGGACACACGCGTGTTCTGACGGACACGAAACCTCCTGCCTCCCCTGCAACTAACTCCTGCGATTACAACAATCTGCCGTTCGGATGCCCGGTTGCCATTCGTCTATGCGAAGACGAAAGGACGACGGCGATGCGGCAGACAAAAAAGAACCTGGCAGCGAAGGCGAAGTGGGTTGCGGTTGCGCTGCTGGTGGTCACGGCGGACGCGCTGGCGCAGACCCGGACGGCGCGCCAGGTGGTCGTCAGCATTCTAGACCGCAAGCTGGCGGTCATCGAAGACGGCCGCGTCCTGAAGACTTTTCCGGTAGCCGTAGGCGCCGCCGACTCACCCAGCCCCGAAGGCGAGTTCAAGATCGTTAACCGCGTGTCGAACCCCACCTACTACCGCCCTGGCGTGGTGATTCCCGCCGGCCCCGCGAACCCGCTGGGCACGCGCTGGATCGGCCTCAGCCAAAAAGGATTCGGGATCCATGGCACGAATGCGCCGCGCTCGATTGGCAAAGCCGCGTCCCATGGCTGCGTTCGCATGGCGACGCGCGACCTGGAGCAGGTGTTTGAAATGGTTCGTGTGGGCGACACGGTCGTTATCCGCGGCGAGCGCGATACGCAGATCGCGGCGGTGTTCGGCGGCAATGGGACGGCGGATACCGCCGCTGGGCAGTAGCAAATCGGAGGAAAGGAGAACGGCAATGCAAGACGCAATGACAGTGATGGTTTCGATGGCGGCCCTGTTCTTCTCCCTCTGCTGTGCGCTGCTGCTGGAAGAGCTGATGTTCGGCGGATTGTTTCGCCTGTTGAAGCCGGTGCGGGAGCGGGCGCAACGCCGGAAGAAACAGGAAGAGGACCTGTTCGGAAACCTGAAGTAGGAACGACGAAAGAAGGAGAATGCGATGCTCGTACTGAAGTATTTACTGCTGACCGGAGCGGTGGGGATGTTCGTCACTGCGCTGGCCGTCGTGGCGTGGGACCTCTACGCCGAGCTGAAATTCCGTCGCGCCGTGGCCGCTGGAGTCGCTGTGGCCGAACCTGAAGAAACGCGTTGGAGAACCGCGGCTGCGCTGGTGGTTCTGGCGTGGGCGCCGCTGCTGATTGCCCTGAGTATTGTCGTGGTCCCTAGTGGTGTGGCTGGCGTGCGCGTCAGCCAGATCACGGGCACGCAGCCGGGAACGCTGTATCCCGGCGTCCACTTGGTGAAGCCGCTGGTTGATCATGTCGAGACCTTCGACACGCGTGACCACCTGTACACCACCGGAGTCGTCAGCGAGGGAGCCGACAAAACCGGCAAGGCCAAGAAAGTCGAGCCGCTCAACGTGCAGGCTAAAGAGGGGCTGACCCTCGGCCTGGCGATTACCGTGCGCTACAGCCTCGATCCGGCGCGGCTGGATTACATCCAGAGCCACCTGCCGCAGCCGGTAGACACGGAAATCGTGCCGGCCGTGGTGTCGAGCGCGTGGCGCGAGCTGGCGCCGAACTACACCGTGCGCGAGGTCTTCTCGACCAAGCGCGAGGAGGTGCGGCAAAAGGCGGAGAAGACCATCACGCAAAAGCTGGGCAGCGACGGCATCCGGGTCAAGGAAGTCATGCTGCGCGACATCCAGCTTCCGCCGGAATACGCCAAGGGGCTGGAAACGCTTCTGCTCAAGGAGCAGGAGAACGACCGCATGGGCGTGGAAACCGAAATTCACGCCAAGCAGGTCCGGATTTCCGAGCTGCAGGCGGAGGCGCAGAAAGTGCAGCAGGTAACCTACGCCGAAGGACAGGCTCGGGTCCGCGTGCTGCAGGCCAAGGGCGAAGCCGATGCGATGCAGTACACGCTTCCGCTGAAAGAGAAGCAGATTCAGCAGTCGCGCCTCGAGGCGGAAGCGAGAAAGGAAGCGACCATCAAGAACGCCGAGGCCGCGGCGGAAGCCAAGGTCATCGACAGCAAGGCGGAGACGGAACGGCGAAAGTTGCTGGCCGATGCCGAAGCGCAGCGGATCCGAGTCACCGCGGCCGCCGATGCCGAGCGGTTGCGCGGCGAAGCCGCGGTGCTGAAGCAAAATCCGCTGCTCATCAACAAAATCGTGGCCGAGCGGCTGTCGGACAAGATCCAGGTGATGATGGTGCCATCGGATGGCAAGTTCTTCTTCGCGAACGACGTGCTGAAGAGCATGGGTGCGCCACCGCAGCAGAGTGGCGAGCCGGAGGATCCGCCGATCGGTGCGGGAAAGGGCCAGCAGTGAGTGTCCACGCGAGCCATTCCGGGCAAAGCGAGGAATCGGTTACCGATAACAGGGCCCTCGCCGCGCTCGGAATGGCCGCATTGATTGGTTTCTCGACCGGAAATTGCGATGCGCAATGCGAGTTATAATTCGCGCGAAATCATGACCAAGCCAAAAGGCCATTGGCGCGTGGCCTGCGTGCTGCTGCTCGCGGTGTGCACGGCCACAGCTGCGGACTGGACTCAGCCGGTTGGGCAGCTCGCGCGCGACATTTCGGCGATCACAGGTCCGGGCGCGGTTTCGCTGAGCATCCGCAACTTTTCTTCGCTCGGCGGCGATCAGGTCCCAGCCATCCGCCGCGACCTGCAAAACCAACTGCGGACTGCCGGCGTGCGCGTTGTGAATGCCAACAGCGCGGCCGCCGAGGTGCAGGTCACGCTATCAGAGAATGCAACCGGATACCTTTGGGTCGCCGAAGTCAGGCAGGCGCCGGACGTGAAAATTGCCATGGTGACCGCACCGCGTTTGCAAGCGACGGTAGCACCGCAGAGTGGATCGGCGCTGGCCGTGCGCAAAACGCTGCTCTGGAGCCAGACGTCGCCGATCCTCGACGTCGCCACCTTCACCGCCGGAAACGATGCATTCATGGCGGTGCTCGACCCCGAGAACGTTTCTCTTTACAAGATGAGCGGTGGAAAATGGTCGCTGCAGCAGTCCCTCGCCATCGCTCACGCACAGCCGTGGCGGCGCGACATGCGGGGGAGGCTTGTGCCTGGGCACGACCACCTGTTCGACGCCTATCTCCCGGGCGTGATTTGCGCCGTGGGGCAGAATTCGCTCGCGTGCCGGCAGGGTGACGATCCCTGGCCTGTGGCGAACGGCGAGACCGCGATGTTTGGCGCGTCGCGTAACTTTTTCACCGGCATCGTAACGCCGGGAATCGGCAAGCTGACGAGCGTTCCTGCGTTTTACTCCGCGGCAACGCTGCCGCGCGCGAATTACGTGTTGTGGGCGTTTGCGCGCATTGACGGCACGGTGCACCTGATGGACGGCGTGAACGATGTCGCACTGCACAGCGCGCGTGACTGGGGCAGCGACATGGCGGCCGTCAAGAGCTCTTGCGGCGCCGGGACCCAGCTCTTGGTCAGTGGCGCCGGTGATGGCAGCAATGGCGATACGGTTCGAGTGTTCGAGATCGCCGATCGCGAGCCGGTACCGGTCGCCCCGCAATTGGAGTTTGCCGGACCGGTGACGGCGTTGTGGAATTCGAGTGACAGGCGGTCGGCGGTCGCGGTGGCTCACAGCAGCAAGACAGGGAAATACGATGCGTACGAGTTGGCGATTATTTGCGCTCAGTAGCGTAGCCGTGCTGCTGGCGATCGCGGCGCCGGCGGAGACGCGGCCACATTATGGCGGTACTCTGCGGGTCGCAATGCGCGGTGATCTGCGCTCGCTCGATCCAGCCGCCGCGCAGGGCGACGCTTTTGCGCAAATCGCGCCGCTCATCTATGACACGCTGACGCACCAGGATGCTAACGGCAAGCCGTTGCCGGCGCTTGCCTCGGCCTGGCAGCAGGAGAGTGAACATCGCTGGCGACTGACGTTGCGTAGTGGTGCGAGATTTTCTGATGGCACTCCGTTGGGCCCCAGCGTCGTAGCGCAATCGCTGCATGATGCCAACGCTGACTGGAATGTGCGAGCGCTTGGAGACGCGGTGCTGGTCGAGTCCGAGCAGCCACTGCCGGATCTTCCGGCGCAATTGGCGCTCGCCCGCAACTCAATCGCGCTGCGTGCCGATGACAAGCTGATCGGCTCGGGCCCGTTTCGCGTATCCGAGTTTCAGCCGGGCCGGCGGATCACGCTGGCGGCACTCGAAGAGAGTTGGCATGGACGGCCGTTCATGGATGCCATCGAGATTCAATTCGGCCGCACAACACGCGACCAGGCGATGGATTTGGAACTTGGGCGTGTCGATGTGATTGAGGTCGCGCCCGAGCAGCTGACACGCATGGCGCAGTCGGGAAGGCGCGTGGTGGTGAGTGATCCTGTCGAGCTGCTCGCATTGCGCTTTAGCCACTCGCTGAAGGACGCGCGCGTGCGTCAGGCGATCGCGCGCAGCGTCGATCGGGACGCGATCGTGAACGTGTTGCTGCAGCGCCATGGCGAAGCCGCCGGCAGCCTGTTGCCGAACTGGATCTCGGGATATGCTTTTCTTTTTCCAACGGCGCCGCCAACAGCGGTTGTGCGGCAGGTCCGGACATCGATGAAGCCGTCGCCGGCACTCACGCTCGTGTATGACGCGACCGACCCGCTGGCGCGGCTGGTGGCCGAGCGGATCGCGTTGAATGCTGCCGACGCGGGAATCACCTTGAAGACGCTTCCCAACACGCAGAACACGACGGTTCCTGATGCCCAACTCTTGCGCTTGCGGCTGCCCTCCACCGACGCCGGTGTGGCGCTCAGCGAGCTCGCTCGTGGTGAGCGACTGTCGTTGTCCATCGGAGGGGTCCCGGTCATCGCCGCGGAGGTTTACCGCACCGACAGCGCAGCGCTGCAGGAATTCTGGGCGGTGCCGATCGCCTACATGCCGGTGGCCTGGGCGCTGAACTCGCGGGTGCGCAACTGGACGACCTCGCGCGACGGTAGTTGGAGACTCGAGGAGGTTTGGCTGGCGGAGGCGGGCCGTCCATGAGCTTCCGGCGGCGGCTGCTGATCGCGCTGGCTCTCATTGTTCTGATTACGGTAGGCGCCGTCTCCACCGTCGTTTCTTTCCGCACGCGTGCGGCCTTCGAAAAGGCGGAGGCCGAGCGGACCGAGGCGCTGGTAGCGCAGTTCCGCAGTGAATTCGCCCGGCGCGGCGATGATGTGGTTCACCGCGTGTCAGCGGTTGCCGGCGGTGATGCCGTCGGCCGGATGGCGATCGACCTCGCCCGGGGTGGCGATCCGTCGGTCTACGTCACGGAAGCGAAAGCGGTCGCCGACAACTTTCAGCTCGATCTCCTGGAGTTCGTCTCCGCGGATGGCACCATTATTTCGTCCGCCCAGTGGCCGGCGCGCTTTGGCTATAAAGAGGAGATAACTCCTGATCTGCCGTCGAAGGGCGCGGTACTGCGGCTCATACCACTTCCCGAGGGCGCGACGCTTGGCTTAACGGCCGTCAACGTCGTCACTGCGGGAGACAAGTCGCTGTACGTGCTCGGCGGCCAGCGCCTGGACCGTGAATTTCTCTCATCGCTTACGCTGCCCGCCGGCATGCGCGTGCTGCTGTACCGGAATTTCCAGGGGATCGGCGGGAGTCCACTGATCGGGCCTGGTGGACCATTGGAGAATGGCCAGGCTCTCGATCCGTTGATTCAGCGGGTGCAGAAAAAGGGCGGAGAAATCGACGAGGTGATTTCCTGGTCAGCCGATGCCGCCGATAGCGAGAGTTTCCACGCGATCCCGCTCAAGGGTGCTGACGGGACATTGCTTGGCGCGCTGCTGGTGGGCAGTTCGCGGCGAAGCCTGGTCGAGTTGCAGCGCCACATCGGCGCGTTCGCCCTAATCGTCGGCGGCCTTGGCATCCTGATCGCAATCATACTTAGCGGGTGGGTCGCGGCCCGCGTCACCGGGCCCATCGAGCGCCTTGCCGAAGCCGCGCGCGAAGTCGCAGCCGGGCATTGGGATACCCAGGTTGAAATCAACTCGACGGATGAGGTCGGCGAACTGGCCCAGTCGTTCAACACCATGACTCGACAGCTGGCGGAGCAACGTGAACGCGCCGTGCAGGCCGAGCGGGTCGCCGCCTGGCGGGAACTCGCAAGACGTCTCGCGCACGAGTTGAAGAACCCGCTCTTCCCCCTGCAGATCACCGTGGAAAACCTGCTCCGCGCCCGCAACTCGGACCAGTTCGACGAAGTTTTTCGCGAGAGCACGGCGACCCTGCTGGCCGAGCTCGGCAATTTGAAGACGATCATCGGGCGCTTCAGCGATTTCTCGAAGATGCCGCAGCCGCAATTGCAGACCGTCAATCTGAACGACATGGTCCGGCAGGTACTCGGCCTTCATGAAGCGCAATTCCATGCCGATGGCCGGCCGAAGATCGACTCCAAGCTCGAGCTGGACACGTCACTTCCCCCGGTGGATGCCGACCCCGACCTCCTGCATCGCGCGCTTTCCAACCTGGTGTTGAACGCGATGGACGCCATGCCGGAAGGCGGCACGATCACGGTACGCACCGAGGGAGTGGGCGAACACGCCCGCATCGCGGTGTCCGACACGGGGACCGGTTTGACGCGGGAAGAATGCGAGCGGCTGTTTACTCCCTATTACACGACCAAACAGCACGGCACCGGCCTCGGCCTGGCCATCGTGCAGTCGGTTGTGGCCGACCACAAAGGAAGCATTACTGTAGAGAGCACGCCGGGCAAGGGAACCACCTTTCGCATCGACCTCCCTCGCTACCGCGGAGCCAGTGCAGAGATCTTCAAGTCTGCCATGATTTCATGAAAGGGTGCCGTGTCGAGTAAGGCGCAATTGCTGATCGTTGACGATGAGGCGAACACGCTGGCGTCGCTGTCGCGCGCCTTTCGCCTCGCCGGACACGAGGCCACCGTGTGCGATAACGCGGCCAAAGCGCTCGAGCTGGCGAAATCGCGTGAGTTCGATTTGATTCTCTCCGACGTCGTCATGCCCATCCGCGACGGCTTGGCATTGCTCGAAGACTTGAGATCGAACGGCGTAACTGCTCCTGTCGTGATGATGTCCGGCCAGGCGCACATCGAAATGGCGGTGCGTGCCACCAAGCTGGGCGCGCTCGACTTCCTCGAAAAGCCGCTGTCCACCGAAAAGCTGCTGCTCACGGTGGAGAACGTGCTCAAGCTGAAGCGCCTCGAAAATGAGAACCAGCAGCTCAGGGCGCGCCTAGGCAAGCACGAGATCGTCTGGTCGGGCGAAGCGATGCGCCGAGTCATGGCGCAAATCGAACGCGTCGCCGCGAGTGAATCGAGGATCTGCATCTGGGGTGAGACCGGTACCGGGAAAGAGCTTGTCGCACGCACGTTGCACGAGAAGAGTCCGCGGCGCAATGGCCCATTTGTCACCCTGAACTGCGCCGCTGTTCCGGCTGAGCTGATCGAATCGGAGCTGTTTGGCCACGAGAAGGGATCGTTCACCGGCGCCGCGTCGCGCCACATCGGCAAGTTTGAGCAGGCGAACCATGGCACGCTTTTTCTCGACGAAATTGGCGACATGCCGCTCGCCATGCAGGCCAAGCTGTTGCGCGTGCTGGAAGAAGGAGAGGTCGAGCGCATCGGCGGCGATAGTCCCATCAAGGTGAGCGTCCGTGTAATCGTGGCGACACACCGGAATCTTGAGGAGCTGGTTAGACAAGAGAAGTTTCGCCAGGACTTATTTCACCGCGTGTACGTCTTCCCACTCGTTCTGCCGCCGCTGCGCGAGCGCTCCGACGACATCCCGGCCCTGGTCGATCACTTCTCGAGCCAGGTATGCAATCAGAACGGCTGGAAGCCCATGCGCTTCACCCCCGAAGCGGTCACTGCGCTCCAGAAGTACGCCTGGCCGGGCAATGTTCGGGAGCTGAGAAACGTTGTTGAGCGCGTAATGCTTCTGGCGCTCAGCGATGAAGTCGATGGTGCAACCGTGGCACTCGCATTGCCACAAACGCCGGCCGGAACCACGGGTTCGTCCGGCGGCACGTTGGCCGAGCAGATCGACAACTGCGAGCGCCAGGCCATTCTCGCTGAGTTAGTCCGGCAGCAGCACCACGTCACGAATACCGCGAAGGCGCTCGGCCTTGAACGAAGCCACCTTTATAAGAAGTGCCAGCGACTCGGCATTTCGCTCAGCGAAAAGTGGGGCAGCAGTTCACAAGCCAAGTGAGTCACGCAACCACTCCATCGCAGATCGGCTTGTAGTAGCGAAAACGCCAACCAAACCTGACGGTTCTTTCGAATTGATAGGTCCTGGAGAACTGATTCTTCGCGTTTTGCGAGCGTCACAATTTCGACTACAGGGCACGCTCGTGTATCCGGAAGAGCGCGGAACCACAGAGTGTCGCCGAAACCGACACGGCATTCTCTCAAAAATTCCCACAATATATAGTGAGGGCGGTTTTCGGGTATGGCGCTGCCAACATCCCTTAGCACCCGAGGAGGGGTAGACTCGATTGCCTTAATAGAGTACGACTCCAAAGAGGCGGATCACACGGCCGGTGTCCTTGGCCTCGAACTCGGCCCAGCTGCAGTTGGAGTCGAATCCATCAGAACATGGAACGACTGGCAGGCGCCGGGTGCCCACTCTTCGCGGTTTTCGAAGAGTGGGCATAGTGAATCCGAAAGCAACGGCCGAGTGGCACGGTTCAGATGTAGGCGGAATTGTAACTGTCGGAGCATTCAGAAACCTCCAGTCTCAATCCCCTGCAACAGCGAGGCCGCAAACGATTCAGCAGCAAGCAGTTCTGGTCTCCACAATTCAGTAGATCTCAATAGGCTGTGGAATCCGCCTTGGGCGCAGGGGGTCACAGGTTCAAATCCTGTCGCCCCGACCAGTTTTGTTCTTTTCGAAAATCAATCCCAAGCCATCAAGGTACAATTCCGCCCACCCAACGAACACCGCGTTGGGTGGGGCACCCACATCAGTGTGGGGTCGAGGACTTCCAGGGTGGGCCACCCGCCTTCCGTCCGGTCGTCGCGCGGACGCAGTGAATCGGCGGAAGGCTATCGTCAGTGAGTTGAAGCCGAACAACGCTCGTGCGATTCGACGAGGGCAGAGGCAGGTCGAAAGCAATCGGCAGGAGCTCCAGAAGTTAGATCCGAAAAAGCGGAGGTGGAAGGGAAAGGTGGACACGTATGAGCGCTAACTACGGCGTGTACACCGCTCCAAACCGGGTCTTTGTTATCGCCGTACCCCCCTCGTGGAGATTAATACACGGCCACGAATCGCTAGAGCTGCTTAGTGCCAGCGGAGATGCGGCGATTTTAGTCACCTACTACCGAAAGACCGGCAAAGAAGCCGAAAGCGACGCTCGTGTGCACTTGAAAAGGTTCTTGGCTGGACAGGATGTTAAGGGAAAGGCTAGAACCGTGCTCGCCTCGTCGGAACGAGCAGTTGCCGATTTTGCCGACACAACCGGCAAGCGTTGGAGAGCGATGTTTTGTTCTGGGCCGAGTGGGCTGTTGCTAGCCACAAGTACCTACGCTCCCGGTGCAACAACGGACGCGACGGAGGCTAAGGAGGTGCTTGATAGTATCGAGGTCGGCGGGAGATGATTTACGTAAGATGCGATGAAGCGCAAAAATACACTTACGATGCTACTTTCCATGTGTATGACGGCGTGACAGCGCATCGCCTTCGCATACGTGGATGCCCGAGGGCGGGGCCGGTGGCCCACTCAAGCCGGTTTTGGGCGGGTGGCCCACCCTCGAAGACCTCGACCCCACACCGCTGTGGGTGCCCCACCCTTTCCCGCCTTTGGAAAGGGTGGGAATACAGAAATCCAAGTCCTTCTCTCCCGAATTGAAAACGAATCCTATGAGGCAATCGAGATTGACGCCGCCCACGCTCGACGCGCAAATCCTGTCGCCCCGACCAATCTTTCCTTCCTCGAATAAATGACGAAGCACAGAAGTATAATTCCGCCCACCCAACGAACACCGCGTTGGGTGGGGCACCACATTCGGGTAGCGAAATCGAAGAAAAGATGAAGGGTGGGCCACCAGCCACCCCAAGATGGGAGCAATATCGGGGAGCGCCGATGCGGTTCACCTGGGCCACCCGCCTAAGTGCCCGTGTACAGTGCTCCCCCTGAGAGTGTCTCGTAGCACACGAGTGCCAACAATCCAATCTGCGCGAGGACAAGTACCCACATCCACCGGCGCCTGACTGCCAGCCAACCGAGAGCGACCAGGGTTCCTAGGCTATAGCCAACGACGAGGGCTCCCAACAATCCCTCCGCACCGAGCCCTGGCGAAAATAAGGCCAGGCCCAAGAGCGGAACGATTCCGAGCCCAAACAAGGCCATGCCGATCAGCGCCGACTTGTCTCGCCGAGCATGTGCCATAGGAATCGTCCGCCAGAGCCGACCAATCTTTTTCTATGTTCGATTACCTTCCCAGGTCGGTATTGCTTCATCGGCGGCAGCGCAGAGAGCTCGAATAACTTGCCGCTGGCCGTCGCGGAGGTAGAGAAACTCCAAGCCGTGGTCGGTGCCGCGTGTGTTACGCACGGTGGCGTAAAGGGAGCGCATCGGGGGCATATCAATGCGAACCACCTCGCCCACATAAAGCTGATCCGCCAAACTGGCGCCCAGTCCGCGCTCGCTGAGGACGTGGCAACGCCCATGGACCTTGCGGATGGGCGTCTCGTCCCAGAAGACGACAGCGGTCAGCGGCCGGTTGATGATGTAGCGGGGAGACCGGCTAGTCTGCACGGGAATCACTCCTCTTCCATTGTGGTGGAAGCTTCATTGTAGGAATTAATCCTGCTGGCGGAAAGCTCACGAAAGGTGCTGTCGAAAAGTACCGTGGGATGCGAGTGGGCTATCTGCGCGAGCGCGGCGCCTTGGCGACCTTTTCCGCCTCTTTGGCGGCGCGCAGGACAGTCTTCTTCATGCGGTTTTCACCGGCCCAGTAGAGGCTGATCTCGTGGCTGTCGGGATCGTCGAGGTAGGCGTGCCGCCAGCCCCACGGCATCATCTGCGGAGATTGCGTAAAGTACACGCCCTTCTCCTTCAGCTTGCGGCAGAAATCATCGAGTTCGGGGACCTCGAAGTAGAGGCGCACGCCGTCGGCGGCGGTGGATGCTCCCGGGCCGAGCATATGGATGGCGATGGTGCCCTGGCCGGACTTGGCGCGCAGCCGCGAATAGATAGCGCGGCCTTCGTGGCGGAAGTCCTCGATGACCTTGAAGCCGAGCAGGCCGGAGTAGAAGGCGACGGAGCGTTCCACGTCGCGGGCGTAGATCATGGCGTGGTTGAAATCAATACCGACGGCCGGCGCGGTTTTCGAGGTCACTTTTGCCTTTGTCGCAGGTTTTGATTGCGGAGTCTTCTTCGGTTTTGGAGTGCGTTTGGCCATTGCCGCCTCGAATGCAGATCATCGCGCTACTTGGCCGAGGTGGGCGGAATTGTAGCTTCCAGCCCCGGCGGAGGCACGAGATTTCGCAGCATCAGACGGCGTGGGCCGGGCGCCGTTATTCGCTCCAGAAGGGATTGGAGAGGCCGGTGGGCTCCATGGCCGCTTTGCGCTCAATCCGCAAGTCGGTGGGAGCGACCAGCGGCCCGGGTTGCGGGTCAGCGGCGCGAACGGTTTCGCGGCAGCGGCACGGCGACTCGGCGGTGTACTCGGCATTGCAGAAGGCACAGGTCATAACGGAACTCCCGAGTGAATTGGCCTACTCTTCTTCATACCGCGGCGGTTGGGCAAAAGTACAATCAAGAAAATTGTTCGAGGTTATAAATTTTTCCGTGGGTGCGCCTCAGGCATCCCCTGCCGCGGGCGGCAGGCAGCGAGTACGCTGTAAACGAAGGACGCGTCATGCGAAAAGAAATTCGAAAGGCCGGCGGGCTGCGCAACCGGCGGCTCACCGTGCTCGGCGCCGGCAAAATGGGAACCATCCTGCTGGAGGCGCTGCTGCACGAGGGCGTAGTGCTGCCGAAGAACACGCGCGCCACCGTGCAACATGCCGAGCGCGCGCAGAAGGTACGCTCGCAATTGAAGATCGCTGCGGGAACGGACAATCCGGCGGCGGTGGCGGGCGCTGACATCGTGCTGTTGTGCGTGAAGCCGGCCGCGGTGCGGCAGGTGCTGGAGGAGATCGCGCCGGTGCTCGGGCCGAAGCAGTTGCTGATCTCGATTGCCGCCTCCGTCCCCACCAGCTACATGGAGAAGCTGCTGCCGCCGGGCGTGGCCGTGGTGCGTGCCATGCCGAACACGCCGTGCGTGGTGCGCTCCGGCATGACGGCCATCTGCAAGGGCGCGCATGCGGGGCCGCAGCACGTGGCGATTGCTTCCACGCTATTTGAAGCGGTCGGCCGCACGGTGGTGCTGGACGAGAAGCACATGGACGCGGTGACGGCGCTCTCGGCGAGCGGTCCGGCGTACATCTACATCATCCTGGAATCGCTCGCGGAAGGTGGCGTGAAGGTCGGCCTGCCCCGCGACATGGCGACCCTGCTGGCGGCGCAAACCGTGCTCGGATCCGCCAAGGTCGTGCTCGAGACCGGCGACCACCCTGCGCTGCTGAAGGACGCGGTCACCACTCCGGCGGGCTGCACGATTGACGGCATCCTGGAACTGGAGGAAGGAAAGCTGCGGGTCACGCTGATCAAGGCGGTGGTGAAATCCGCCATCCGCGCCAAGGAACTGCTGTTCTCGGAGTGAGAGTGCAGTTGCTGGTTGTGCGCGCTGCGATCCCGATCAGCCACGAGCGCTAGCTAGCGTGCAGGACTTATGCAGACGACGCTTCCCATAAGTTTTCCTGATAGCAGCAATCGAAAAGTTGCGTTCGCGCCGGATCGACCGCGCGGGCTATAGTCTTGCTCCTCATGTCAAACATCGGCGCCAGCTTCGCGGACCTCCTTCCGATCCTGCGCACCGGTACCGTACTTCGCCGAATTACAGCGGTAGTAAGAACACCGCTGGATGAGGCGGAGGGCGGGTAAAAGAGCAATCCAACACAACCCCAACCCACCGCCGAGACACGGTGGGTTTTTTGTTTGTAATCGAGCGCAGATGACCAAAGCGGAGAGCGAAGGCAAGCGGCGCAGCGGCGCAATCACTGACGGCGACAGCCGGGCGCCGGCGCGCGCCATGCTGAAGGCGGTGGGCTTCAGCGATGAAGACCTGCGGCGTCCGATCATCGGCGTCGCCAACACCTGGATCGAGATCGGGCCGTGCAATTACCACCTGCGCGAACTGGCCGTGGATGTGAAAGAAGGAATCCGCGCCGCCGGCGGCACGCCCATGGAGTTCAACACGGTTTCCATTTCCGACGGGATCACGATGGGCAGCGAGGGCATGCGCGCTTCGCTGATCAGCCGCGAGGTGATCGCCGATTCCATCGAGCTGGTGGCGCGCGGCAATTTGTTTGACGGGCTGGTGGTGCTGGTCGGCTGCGACAAGACCATCCCCGGCGCCGTCATGGCGCTGCTGCGCGTGGACGTGCCGGGCCTGGTGCTCTACGGAGGATCCATTGCCCCCGGACATTTTGCCGGCCGCAACGTCACCATCCAGGACGTATTCGAGGCAGTCGGCTCGCACGCGCGAGGAACAATGACTGACGAGGAGTTCCGCTGCCTTGAGGACAACGCGTGTCCCGGGGCGGGCGCCTGCGGCGGGCAGTTCACCGCCAACACCATGGCAACCGCGTGCGAGTTTCTTGGAATTGCTCCAATGGCGGATTCCAGCGTGCCCGCAATGCTCGAGATGAAATCGTGTGCGGCGCGACGGGCGGGCGCGTTGGTGATGGACCTGGTGCGCCGCGACATCCGTCCGCGGCACATTGTGACGCGCGCTGCGATAGAGAACGCCATCGCCAGCGTGGCCGCAACCGGCGGCTCGACCAACGCAGTCCTGCACCTGCTGGCGATTGCGCGCGAGGCCGGTGTTTCCCTCGACATTGATGACTTCCACTGCATCAGCGCGCGCGTTCCGCTGCTGGCGGACTTGAAGCCCGGCGGGCGCTTCGTAGCGACCGACCTGTTTGAAGCCGGCGGAACGCGGCTGATCGCGCAACGGCTACACCAGGCGAAGCTGCTGAACGGGAACGCGATGACCGTGACCGGAAAACGCATCGGCGAGGAGGCTCAGGCGGCGAAGGAAAGACCGGAGCAAGAGGTGGTGCGGCCTATTAGCAATCCGCTCAAGCCGACCGGGGGCCTGGCAATTTTGAAAGGCAATCTGGCGCCCGAGGGCTGCGTGGTGAAAGTTGCGGGACATAACCTGTTGCAATTCCGCGGTCCGGCGCGCGTTTTCGATAGCGAGGAACAGGCATTCGACGCCGTGCAGCAGGGAAGAATTCGCGCTGGTGATGTGGTGGTGATCCGCTATGAAGGACCGCGGGGCGGACCGGGCATGAGGGAAATGCTGGCCGTCACCGCGGCCATCAGCGGCGCTGGACTGGGCGATTCAGTCGCGCTGCTGACGGATGGGCGATTCTCCGGCGCAACCCACGGGTTAATGGCGGGACACGTTGCTCCGGAAGCAGCGCGCGGCGGGCCGATTGCCGCCGTTCGCGATGGCGACATCGTAGTGTTCGATATTCCGGCGCGTTCGCTGCGGGTGGAGTTGTCAGACGAGGAGATCAGGGCGCGCATGACGAACTGGTCCGAGCCTGCGCCGCGTTACCCCAGCGGCGTGATGGCGAAATACGCGCGGTCGGTGTCATCAGCGTCCATGGGCGCAGTGACGAGTTGAAACAGAAACTGAGGATCACATGAAGAAAACCGGCGCAGAGATTGTCTGGGAATGTCTGGTGCGGGAAAACGTGAACTACGTTTTCGGGTATCCCGGCGGAGCGATTCTGCCGGTTTACGACGCCATCTGGAAATATCCCGTGCACCACATCCTGGTGCGGCACGAGCAGGGCGCAACGCACATGGCCGACGGATTCGCGCGGGCCAGCGGCGGCGTGGGCGTCGCCATTGCAACCTCCGGGCCCGGCGCCACCAATATGGTGACCGGCATCGCCACCGCGATGCTGGATTCCTCGCCCATCGTGTGCATCACCGGGCAGGTGGGCAGCAAGCTGATCGGCTCCGACGCCTTCCAGGAAACCGACATCACCGGAGTCACGCTGCCCATCACCAAGCACAACGCGCTGGTGACGCACGTCAGCGAGCTGGCGCGCACGCTGCGCGAGGCGTTTCACATCGCGAAATCGGGACGGCCGGGTCCGGTACTGGTGGACATCACCAAGGACGCTCAGCAATCGTCCTGTGAATTCGATTGGGAGGCGGCAGCACCGCAGCTGCCGGGATACCGGCCGCCGTTGCACTGCGATCCCGCGGATTGCGATCGAGCCCTGGACCTCATCAACAGCGCCAAACGTCCGGTGATCCTCGCCGGGCACGGCATCCTGATTTCCGGCGCCATGCAGGCAGTCTCGTTCTTCGCGGAAAAGGCCAATATTCCCATCGCCATGACGCTGCTCGGCATCGGCGCCGTTCCCGCGCTGCACCCGCTGAACCTCGGCATGATGGGCATGCACGGTGAAGCCTGGGTGAACCACGCGATTCAGGAGGCGGACCTGCTGATCGCGCTCGGCATGCGCTTCGATGACCGTGTGACCGGCAACCTGAAAACCTATGCGCCGCACGCGCGCAAGATCCACGTCGAAATTGACCGCGCGGAGATCAACAAGAACGTCAAGGTGGACGTTCCGCTCGTCGGCGACGTTCGCGATGTCGTGGAAAGCCTGCTGCCGCGCGTGGAGCGTGGCGACCGCTCCGAGTGGCTGGCGCACATCGCCGAATTGAAGGGCGATTCCGCGGTGCGCGACATACAGAATCTGCCTGATAACGGGCGTCTCTACGCCGCGCACGTTATCAACGACCTCTGGCGTGAGACCGACGGACGCGCGCTGGTAGTGACCGACGTCGGCCAGCACCAGATGTGGGAGGCGCAGTACTACCACCACAGCGAGCCGCGGTCGCTGCTGACCTCCGGCGGGCTGGGCACTATGGGATTCGCGTTGCCGGCGGCGATCGGCGCGAAATTCGCACGCCCGAATGCCGAAGTGTGGGTCGTTGTCGGTGACGGCGGCTTCCAGATGACCATGCCCGAGCTGGCCACCATGGCGCAGGAAGGGCTCGACATCAAGATCGCCATCATCAACAACGGCTATCTCGGCATGGTGCGGCAGTGGCAGGAATTTTTCTACGACAAGCGCTATCACGCCACGCCGCTGCGCAACCCCGATTTCGTCAGGTTGGCGGAAGCGTTCGGCGTGCGCGGCATCAGCGTGAAGGAGCGTTCGGAGGTGATGCCGGCAGTGCGCGTGGCGCGCGAACATCCGGGACCGTTCCTCATCGACTTCCGGGTCGAGAAGGAAGACACGGTGTACCCGATGGTTCCGGCGGGCGCCGACCTGCACCAGATGATCCGCCGGCCACAGCCGCAGGCCGATGCCGATTCGAGGAAACCATGCTGAATACCTTCGTCGTTTACGTGGAAAACAAACCGGGCGTGCTCAACCGCGTGGCCTCGCTGTTCCGCCGCCGCGCCTTCAACATCGAGTCGCTCACCGTCGGGCACACTGAGAAACCCGGCACGTCACGCATGACCATCACGGTGGATGCCGACCAGTTCCAGGCGCAGCGCGTGGAAGCCTACCTCTACAAAATCGTGAACGTGCTGCAGGTGCAGAACGTGACCGCGGCGCCGTCGGTGTTTCGCGAGCTCGCCATGATCAAGGTGGCGGCCGGCGCTGATGCCCGCACGCACCTGATGCAGCTCGCGCTGGTGTTTCGCGCGCGCGTGGTGGACGTTGCGCCGGAGTCAGTGGTGATCGAGATTACCGGGACCGAGGACAAGATTGACGGCCTGCTCGAGGTGCTCCGTCCCTATGGCGTACTGGAAGTAGTGCGCACCGGTCGCGTGGCAATGGCGCGGGGCAGCAAGTGCGTGGCAGCGATGGCATCGGCGCCGGCAATTTTCGATGAGCCGGACGCGATGACCACGTATTCGGTGTGAGTGCGAGACGAAGAAACGGACTGGAGTCATTCCGAGCGCAGAGAGGAATCTGTTGTGTTTACTGCGCGAATGGAGGCGGCCACAGCAGGTCCCTCGCTCCGCTCGGGATGATTCCAGTAAAGACTGTCCAATTGTTGAGGAGAAGACGATGGCAAAAATTTATTACGACCAGGATGCTGACCTGGCGCTGATCCAGGCGAAGAAGGTCGCGATCGTTGGTTACGGATCGCAGGGGCACGCGCACGCGCTCAACCTGCGCGACAGCGGCGTGCAGGTGCAAGTCGGGTTGCATGAAGGCAGCAAGTCGCGAGCCAAGGCTGAGAAGCAGGGACTGACGGTGGTGACGCCGGATCGCGCCGCCGCCTGGGCGGACGTGGTCATGATGCTGGCGCCCGACACCACGCAGCCGGCAATCTATTCCAAGCAGATCGCGCCGCATATGTCGCCGGGCAAGATGCTGATGTTCGGACACGGCTTCAACATTCACTTCAAAACCATTCAAGCGCCGCGCGGCGTGGACGTGACCATGGTCGCGCCCAAGTCGCCGGGCCATCGCGTGCGCGAGCTGTACGTGGAAGGCGAAGGCACGCCGGCGCTGCTCGCCATCCATCAGGATGCGACAGGTAAGGCCAAAGAGCTGACGCTGTCGTATGCCAAGGCGCTCGGGGTCACGCGCGCGGGATTGCTCGAGACCACATTCAAAGAAGAAACCGAGACCGATCTGTTCGGCGAGCAGACGGTGCTGTGCGGCGGGGTCAGCGCGCTGGTGAAGGCTGGCTTCGAGACGCTGGTGAAAGCCGGATACCAGCCGGAAATCGCTTACTTCGAATGCCTACACGAGTTGAAGCTGATCGTGGACCTGATGTACCGCGGCGGACTCAATTACATGCGTTACTCGGTCAGCGACACTGCCGAGCACGGCGATTACACCGGCGGCCCGCGCATCGTGACTGCCGATACCAAGGCCACGATGCGCAAAATCCTCGACGAAATACAGGACGGCACTTATGCCAAGAACTGGATTGCGGAGAACGAGGCCGGCCGGCCGTGGTTCAACCAGCAGCGCGAGCGCGAGCAGCACCACCTGATTGAGGATGTCGGCGCGAAGCTGCGGAGCATGATGCCGTTCCTCGATCCGGTGGATGTGCGGCAGGAATCCGCGCAGCCCTCGGCAGCGGCGCCGGCAGGATCGGCCAGCGCGGCGGACTAACTTTTGCTTTTGTCATTCCGAGTGGGCGTCAGCCCGCGAGGAATCTGCTTTTGAAGGAGGAGTCACATGCCTCCCAGTTCACGATTGATCTGGATGAACGGAAAGATGGTCGCCTTCAAGGACGCGACCCTGCACTTTCTAACTCCCGGCCTGCACTACGGGATCGCGGTCTTCGAGGGCATTCGCTGTTACGCCACGGCGAATGGCCCGGCGATCTTCCGCCTCGAAGATCACATGGCGCGGCTGTTCGAGTCGGCGCATGTGCTCGGATTCCGCGACATGCGCTTCAGCCAGGACGAACTCACGCAGGCGGCACGCCAGGTGACGGCGGCTAATGGGTTCGACGAGTGCTACATCCGGCCGCTGATCTATCTGGCCGAGGGCGGTTGGAACCTGACAGTGGACAGTGGCGTCGCGCACGCCGCCATCGCGGTCTGGAAGTGGCAGGCCTATCTGGGCGAGGACGCGCTGCAGCGCGGCGTTCGCGCAAACGTGTCGTCGTTCACGCGCCACCATGCCAACGTGATGATGACCAAGGCAAAGATTGCGGGCAACTACGCGAACTCGGTGCTGGCGCGCACCGAATCGCTGCGACTCGGCTACGACGAGGCCATCATGCTCGACCCTAATGGCTATGTCGCCGAGTGTACCGGTGAAAACATTTTCCTGGTGAAGCGCGGCGTCGTGCGCACCCCGCCCGGGGCCGCCATTCTGGAAGGGATTACGCGCGACAGCCTGCTGGTGCTGGCGCGGCGGCTCGGCCTCCAGGTCGTCGAAGGGCCGATTTCGCGCGACCAGCTCTACACCGCCGACGAGGTCTTCGTCTGCGGCACGGCGGCGGAAGTGATCGCCTTGCGCGAGATTGATGGCCGCACCATCGGCTCGGGACATGCGGGGCCGATCACGCGCAAGTTGCAGCGCGAGTTCAGCGAGTTAGTGCACGGGCGGCATGAGCTTTCAGCGCAATGGCTGGATCCGGTTCCCGTCGATGATTGGCGGGCGCAGGCGGCGCCGCTGTTCCATGCCGGCGAGGCGGAGAACAGGGCGGAAGTATGAGCTCGCATCCGCTGCCATCCCGGCCGAGATTCCGCTCCCCTGGCGGCGAGCATCTGCACTCGCCTGCCAAGCTTCATGCGAGTCACGCTCCAGCGAAGGTGGGCATGATCGGCTTCGGCACCGTCGGCAGTGCGGTGGCAAAAATCCTGTGCGAGCGTGAACCGGGGCGCTTCGCGCTGACGCACGTGTGCAGTCGCAGCGTGGACCGCGGCCGCGCTCCGTGGCTCCCGGGCGAGGTGCGCTGGACGGCCGACGCGGACGAAGTGCTTGGCGCCGATGTGGACATTGTCGTCGAGCTGGTGGGCGGCCTGTCTCCGGCGGAAGATTGGATTCGCCGCGCGCTGCTGTCGGGCAAGTCGGTGGTGACCGCGAACAAGCAACTGATCGCGCACCGCGGGCCTGAGTTGCTGGAGTTGGCGCAGAAGATGGGCCGGCATCTTGCCTTCGGTGCATCCGTCGCGGGCGGGGTTCCGGTTGTGTCGGCGCTGCAGGATGGGCTCGCCGGCGACCGGCTCACCCGCGTGCGCGGCATTCTGAACGGCACCTGCAACTACATCCTGACGCAGATTGAGCGCGCCGGCGTCTCGTTCGATCCGGCTGTCAAGGAAGCGCAGAGGCTCGGATTCGCCGAGGCCGATCCCAGTGAAGATCTGGATGGGGCGGACGCCGCCGCCAAGCTGGCGATCCTGGCCCGTGTCGGATTGCAGCAGCAATTGCGAATCAGCGACGTGTACTGCCGCTCCATCCGCGATATTGAAGCGGTGGACTTCGAATACGCGCACGACTTGGGTGCAACCATCCGGCAGGTTTCGCGCGCGGAGGTGAACGAGGGCAATCTGTTCGCCTCCGTGCAGCCGGCCCTGGTCACGATGACCTCGCCGCTGGCGCGCGTGCAGGGCAGCCAGAACCTGGTGATCGCCACCGGGGAGTATGGAGGGGACACGGTTTTCTCCGGCTTCGGCGCCGGGGGGAATCCGACCGCCGTGGCCGTGGTTTCCGATTTGGCGGCGATTGTGAAGACCAACGGCGCAAGCTATGCCGGGTCGGTGTCGCCGGCCATTCCGAAAAGCGTCAGCAGCGATTTCGTCTCGCGACAGTACGTTCGCTTCACGGTGAAGGACCGGCCGGGGATTATCGCGGCGCTGGCGGCGGTGTTTGCCGACCACGAGATCAACATTGATTCCATTCTTCAGAAGCCGGGCTATTCCAAATCGGCGCTGCCCTTCGTCATCGAGTTCGACGCGTGCAGCGCGGCGGCGCTGGAGAATGCCCTGGAGCAGATTCGGCCCATGGACTTCCTGGTTCAGCCGCCGCTCAGTTTGCCGGTGTTGGCGGAGGGCGCCTGATGTTCCTGCGATGCAGCAATCCCGATTGCGGCGCGCGCGTCGAGGAGCGCGACCTCTTGTTTGCGTGCCAGCGCTGCGGCGACCTGCTGGAACTCGCGCTCGGGGCGATGCTGCTCGATCCCGAATCGTTGAAGAGCGCCTGGCTGCAGCGCCGCGCGTCGTCTGATCCGCTGGACCGAAGCGGCGTCTGGCGCTTCCGTGAGTGTTTGCCGGGCCCGTATCGCAGACAGGAAGTGGTCACGCTCGGAGAAGGGAACTGCCCGCTGGTGAGCGGCGAAAAAACGGCCCGGTGGTGCGGGCTGAAGAACCTGAGTTTCAAGCATCTCGGCTGGAATCCGACTGGTTGCTTTAAGGATCTCGGCATGACCGTGGGCATGACCGAGGCGAGGCATCGCGGCGCAAACATCGCCGCTTGCGCCTCCACCGGCAATACCGCGGCTTCGCTTGCTGCATACGCAGCGCGGGCAGGCATTCGCGCGCGCGTGTATCTGCCCGCGGGGGCAGTCTCGCTGAACAAGCTCGCCCAGTCGCTGGACTATGGCGCCGAGATCGAGGAAGTGGAAGGAAATTTCGACGACGCATTGGAGACCATGCTGCACCAGATGCGTCCCGAAATGTATTTCCTGAATTCCATCAACCCTTATCGCATTGAGGGGCAGAAGACGGTGATTTTCGAGCTGCTGGAGCAGTTGCAGTGGCGGCCGCCGGACTACATCGTTCTCCCCGGCGGAAACCTGGGAAACACTTCCGCGTTTGGCAAGGCATTGCGGGAACTGAAGGCAAACGGCTTCATCGAAAAAATTCCGAAGCTGATCGTGGTGCAAGCTGAGGGCGCCAACCCACTGGTGCGGACTTGGAACAGCGGCACCGGTGAGCTGGCGCTCGTGTCGCGGCCGGAAACCGAAGCTACTGCCATCCGGATCGGCTCGCCAAAGTCTTGGAAGAAGGCGCTACGCGCGCTCGAGTTCACCCATGGCATGGCCATGGACGTGAGCGATGAAGAAATTTCCGAAGCCAAGGCAATGATCGGACGCGATGGCATCGGTTGCGAGCCGGCATCTGCCACCACGCTGGCCGGCCTAAGAAAGCTGACGCAGCGAGGGGAACTCGATGCGGCCGCGGCCGTTGTCGCAATTCTGACCGGGCACACGCTCAAAGACACCGATTACATCATTCGATCGCAAAACGCGCAGCGTTTTGCCGGCGCATCGGAAGCGGTGCCCCAGACGAGCCGCATTGGCTCGTCGGCGAGCCGCGAGAGGTCGGTCACGTGCAGTTGAACCTGCAATGCGAAGGCGCCGAAATCGGCGTTCCCGCATCGGTCGCCAATCTCGGTCCGGGATTGGACACGGTTGCCGTCGCGGTGCAGCTCTATCTGCGTGTTCGCATCCGCAGAATAGATCCGCATCTCAGCAATACGGTTCATTGCGATTTTGTTGACCAGCAACTGCAAGGCGAGAACGCAATCGAGCGCGCGCTCCGCTTTGCCGCCTCGCGCCGAGGTGTTTCTCTGCCTGGCCTGCGCCTGGAAGTTCGCAGCGAGATCCCGATGCGCGCCGGCCTGGGCAGCAGCGCAGCCGCCACGGTGGCCGGACTGCGGGTGTTCGAATTACTGGCTGGTCCTCTGCCGCAGCAGGAACTGCTGGCCACTGCCGCCGAGCTCGAAGGACATCCCGACAATTCTTCCGCCGCGCTGCTCGGCGGCCTGGTAGTGAGCTGCCAATTGCAGAACGGCTCCGTTCTCGCCGTCAGTTCGCGGTGGCCACATCGCCTCGGCTTCATCGTGCTCACGCCGGACACGCCGCTCACCACGCCGGCCTCCCGCCGCGTGCTGCCGGCGCTGATTCCTCGCCGCGACGCGATTTTTAATCTGCAGCGCATGGCGCTGTTTCTACAGGCGCTGCACAACGAGGATTTCAGCCTGCTGCGCGAAGCGGTGCGCGACCGCTGGCACCAGCCCTTTCGGCAGCACCTGGTGCCTGGCCTGGAATGCGCGCTCTCGCTGGAGCATCCCGACCTGCTCGGCGTCTGCCTCAGTGGCTCGGGTCCTTCCGTGCTGGCCATGGCGCGCACGAACCTGCACGCGGTCGCCGCGGCTTTTTCGGAAGCCTATCGCCGCGCCGGCATCGCTCACCAGGTCCGCCTTCTGCGCGCTCACCACTTCGATACTGAACCAGTGGCGGAGCAGCTTCCGTTGCAACCTTTGCCCGACGCGGGTCTGGATAGCGTCCAGGCATCGTGAGCTCGCGCCATTCCAGCCCATTTCCGGAACCTCGGACGGCGAGCGGAGCTTGAAAGAACTTGCAACCTCCGCATCGGCATTAAACTCATCTCGTTCACTGCATCGAACTCTACAGGAGGTCCCGATGCCCGACACGATCCCGAAAACTCTCGCCGAGCAACAGGCCGAAGCCGCCCGGCACATCGAAGAAGCGCATCAGCTTCTGCGCACGCTGCGCAAACGACTCGACCAGCATCCGGAATTGGAAGAGGCCATTCTCAAGCTCGAGAATGCTCTCAACCTTTTGACCATCAACACCGGCGGGATGCTGTAAATCAGCCCCGGGCCGCCAGTCATTAGTCCTCGGCAACGCCGTTCCATTCAGCCAGGCAACTTGAGCTTATGGACCGCGACAGATTCGTCCAACTCGTCGAGCAGGCCCTCGATTCGCTGCCCAGCGAATTTCGCCGCCGCATGGAGAACGTCGCGGTCACCGTCGAGGATCTACCGCCGGAGCAAATGGCTCGCCGCCGCGCCGGACGCCCGCGTTCGGCGGCGCCGCGCAGGCTGCTGCTCGGTGTGTTCCAAGGCGTTCCCGCGACCCGGCGCAGCGTCTTCGACCTGCGCACCGGGCCCGATATGATCGTGCTGTTTCAGAAGAACATCGAGGCGGTCTGCTCCTCGGAAGCCGAGATCCGGGAGCAAGTTCGGCTCACGGTGATTCACGAGGTCGGCCACTACTTCGGGATGGACGAAGAGCAACTGCGCGGCGTCTGAGGCCAGTCCCTTTTTGGCAATGCATCATCCCCGGATCTCTCATTTCCGCCTCCCGCGCCGCCGTTCGGGAATATTGTTTTCCTAGCAAGGATTGTGGAGGTCGCCATGCCACTCAACAAGCTGAAGGCCTTCCTCGACCGCAACGAAATCAAGTACGAATCCATCCTGCATCCTCTCGCTTACACCGCGCAGGGGGTCGCCGCCATCGCCCACATTCCCGGCAAGGAGCTGGCCAAGACTGTCATCGTAAATGTGGACGGCATTCTCGCCATGGCCGTGCTCCCGGCCTCCACGCACGTGGATACCGGATGGCTCAAGACGGCGATCGGCGCCCGCGAACTGAAGGTCGCAACCGAGCAGGAGTTCAAGGACGCTTTTCCCGACTGTGAAGTCGGCGCCATGCCGCCGTTCGGGAATCTTTACGGCATGACGGTATACGTGGACGAGAGTCTGACCAGGGACGTGGAAATCGTCTTCAACGCCGGCTCGCATCGCGATCTCATCCGCCTCTCTTACGCTGACTTCGATCGGACCGTGAACCCGGTCGTGCTCAGCTTTGCGCGCGAGCGCGCCACGCGCACCGGCGGCTGGGCCTGGGCAGAGCGTTGAAAGATACCGCGGTCAAAAAGGACTCTTTCCGAGCGGAGCGAGGAGGCCGTAAAGCGGAGTCATTCCGAGCGGAGCGAGGAACCTGCTGTTATCGCTGCGACGCGGTGGCCACCGCAACCGAATCCTCGCTCGATCTGCGTCCTGTGCCAGTGTCCATCCCTTATACTCTGCACAAGCTGGCCGTCGTGCGGTCGCTAAGAGATGCCGCAATTTCTTACCACCCTTCTGAACAATCTGCGCGGCGCGCGCGGCGCCGACATGCGCCTGCTGTGCACGCAACTGCTGTCGCAGCGCGGCGAAGCTACGCAAACCGTGCTGGCGCAGCGCATCCTCGAGCGCTACAAGGAGATGAATTCCGACCAGCAGCTCGAGTTCTTCCGCACCCTGGCGCTCGATTTCAACCCTGATCAGGCGCGTGTGCAGCATGCCCTGGAGCAGTACGCGCGCGGCGCCACCCCGGCCGCAATGGCGGCCTTGTACAGCGCCGTGGAATCGCCGCGCCAGGAACTTTTCCGCCGCATCAACACCGGCCTCGCCGGGACCGAGACACTGGTCGGACTCCGCCGCGACCTGCTGCGACTGCTGCCGCATCATCCGGAGCTCGCCGTGGTGGACGCCGATCTGAAGCACCTTTTTCGCTCCTGGTTCAATCGCGGGTTTCTGCGCATGGAGCAGATCGGCTGGCAAACCTCGGCTATCACCCTGGAGAAGCTCATCGAGTACGAGGCGGTGCACGAGATCAAGGGCTGGCCCGACCTCCGCCGCCGGCTGGAAGCCGACCGCCGCTGCTTCGCCTTCTTCCACCCGTCGCTGGCGGGCGAGCCCATCATCTTCGTCGAGGTGGCGCTCACGCGCGGCTTGGCGCGTCACCTGGAGCCGCTGCTCGACATCAACGAGCCCGTGCTTCCGCCGGAGAAGGCCGATACCGCCATCTTTTATTCCATCAACAACTGTCTCGATGGCCTGCGCGGCATTCCGTTTGGCAATTTTCTGATCAAACACGTGGTGGATCAGGTGGGCGCGGAGCTTCCGAAAATCAAGTCGTACAGCACGCTCTCGCCGGTACCACACTTGGCGCGCGCACTGCATGCGCACCATGATCCGCATGGCTTCACGCGCGCGCGCCTGGGCCGGCTTATGGCCGAGTTTGCCGCCGATCTGAACCGCGAATCCGGCATCTCCGATCCTGTGGAGTCCCTGCTCCTTCTGCTGAAGAAACCGGCCGAGCACCAGCAGCTTCTGGAAGCGCCGCTGCGCCGAGTCACCGTGGCTTACCTGACGCAATTTCGCGCGCACGACAAATCGTTTGACCCCGTCGCCGCGTTTCATTTCTCCAACGGTGCGCGCCTGGAGGCCGTGAACCCGTTTGCGAATGTCCGTCCCTATGGTCTGCGCGACTCCTTCGGCGTCATGGTCAATTACCGGTACGTACCCGACGAGGTGGAGGAAAACCATGAGGCGTTCGTCACCGCCGGTGAGCGGAGAGTTTCTTCCGCGCTCTCGCACGACGTGAAAACGTCGGAGGCCGTCTGGCGGAGCGAAACGACGAAGGAAAAACGCGGCCAGTCAGCCGACTGAAACTCGCGCCGCTGGCACAATCCCGGTTGCAACCGCTCCACCCGCAGTGTAACTTTTTATGCACGAAATCAATTTGCGGCGCATCGAACTCCGGCTTCGACACCGTCCTTGCGCCGCGGCTGACGCTATCCACGAGGAAACTCTGTGCCTACGGCCCCGGATCTATCCCCGCTCAGAATTGACGAGTCGCTACGCTCGCGCGGTTCGCGCGGCAAGCCGCTGGCGTGGTTTGCGGCTGCCGTCGGCGCGCTGCTGCTCGTCATCGGACTGGTAGCGGCGGTTCGCGGCAAGGTTCCGGCCGTGGAGGTTGCTACGGCGCACAAGATCTCCGGCGATACGCAGGTTGCGCTCCTCAACGCCAGCGGCTACGTTACCCCGCGCGTACGCGCCACCATTGCGGCGAAGATCACCGCGCGCGTCACCAAAATGTATGCCGACGAAGGCATGCGCGTGCAGCAAGGCCAGGTATTGGCGCTGTTGGACGATTCCGACGCGCGTGTGCGGTTGAATTCTGCCAAAGCGGATCGGGATGCCACGGCGGCCGCTCTTGCCGATCTTCAGGTCAATCTCGCCAACGCTGACCGCGAGCTCAAGCGAACGGAAGACCTCAACCGGGGCGGCGTGACGAGCCAGCAGCAGCTCGACCTGGCTCGTACCACGGCCGAAAGCTATCGCGCGAAAATCGCGCTCGCCCGAGAACAGATTCGCGCTGCCGACGAGCGCATCCGCGTAGCGCAGCAGGACCTTGATAATTGCATTGTGCGCTCCCCCTTTACCGGGGTGGTGGTTTCCAAGGACGCGCAAGTTGGCGAGATGGTGTCGCCCATCTCGGCGGGCGGCGGTTTCACGCGCACCGGCATTGCCACCGTCGTGGACATGAAGTCGCTCGAAGTTGAAGTAGACGTGAACGAGTCCTACATCGCGCGCGTGCGCGAAGGGCAGCCCGTCATTTCCACGCTCGACGCTTATCCCGATTGGAAAATCCCGAGCAAGGTGCGCACAGTGATTCCCAGCGCTGACCGGCAGAAGGCAACCGTGAAGGTGCGCATCTCCTTCGACCAGCTCGACCCTCGCATTCTGCCTGACATGGGTGTGAAGGTCGCATTCCTCAGCGAGCAGCAGGCCTCTAGGCAGGGAACGGCGCCGCGCGTGATGATTCCCAAGTCCGCGGTGGTCAGCGACGGCGGCCAGCCGGTCGTGTTTCTCTACCGCGACGGCCACGTCGAGCGGCGCGCCGTCCGCGCTGGTTCGGTCCAGGAAAATAGCCAGGAAATTCTGGCGGGGGTGAACGACGGCGACCAGGTGGTCGTCAGTGGGGCGGAGGGGCTGCGCGACGGCGGCCGGGTAGAAATCAAGAAACAATGATCCTTTCGAAACAATGAGCCTTTCGGGAAGGGCACGGCTTTAGCCGTGCCGCAGGGACGCTTCTTTTAGCCGCGGCTTTAGCCGCTGAGGGGAACCCATGGTCCGAGTGGATGGACGCGGCAACGGCGACAGCCTTGTCTGCGTGCGCGGGCTCGATAAAAAGTATCAGCGGGGCAGCGAAGAGATTCACGTCCTCCAGGGGCTGAACTTGGACGTGGACGCGGGAGACTTCGTCGCCTTCATGGGCCCTAGCGGCTCGGGAAAAACTACGCTGCTGAACCTGCTTGGCGGCCTCGACCTGCCCTCGGCGGGCAGCATCACCGTCGCCGGCGACGAGATCACGCACATGTCGGGGAGCAAGCTGACGGCCTGGCGCGCCCGCCACGTCGGTTTCATCTTCCAGATGTACAACCTCATTCCGGTTCTGACCGCCTTTCAAAACGTCGAGCTGCCGTTGCTGCTCACCAAGCTGTCGAAGGCGGAACGACGCCGCCACGTCGAAACCGCCCTCCAGGTGGTCGGCCTCGGCGATCGCATGGACCACTTCCCGCGGCAGCTTTCCGGCGGCCAGGAGCAGCGCGTCGCCATCGCCCGCGCCATCGTTGCCGACCCCACGTTCCTGCTCTGCGACGAGCCCACCGGCGATCTCGACCGCCGCAGCGCCGACGAAATCATGGAACTGGTGCAGCGTCTGGTCGGCGAGCATGGCAAGACCGTGCTCATGGTGACGCATGACCCTGTCGCCGCCGAGCGCGCCCAAGTTGTCCTCCACTTGAATAAAGGAGTGTTGGAGGAGGGCAGGCGCGCGGAGGCCTCCCAATGAAGTATCGCCACCTCATCTTCTCCAACCTGTTTCGGAAAAAGATCCGCACCACGCTGACCGTCGGCTCTTTCGCGGTGGCGCTCTTTCTATTCGGGCTGCTGGCGGTGGTGCGCGGCGCGTTTAATCAGGGGCTGGAAGTCGCCGGCGCCGACCGCCTGATCATCGTCAATAAGGTTTCCATCATCCAGCCGCTGCCCCTGGCCTACAAAGAGCGCCTGGTGCAGATTCCCGGCGTCAAGCAGGTAACACACGCCAACTGGTTCGGCGGCGTCTATCAGGACGAGCGCAACTTCTTCCCGCAATTCGCCATTGATACCGACACCTATCGCCAGATGTTCACCGAGTTCGCGTTGCCGGATGAGCAATGGAAATCGTTCGTGGCCGATCGGGAAGGCGCCATCGTGGGCGATGACCTGGTGAAGCGCTTCCGTTGGAAAATCGGCGATCGCGTTCCCATTCGCGGCACCATCTTTCCCGGCACGTGGGAGTTCAACATTCGCGGCATTTATCACGGCACGCGCCAGGCCGACGACACCACTCAATTCTGGTTCCATTACAAGCTGCTCGAGGAACGTCAAAACCAGTACTGGCACGGGCTGGTCGGCTGGTACACGGTGCGCATTGATAATCCTGATAATGCCGTCCGTGTCGCCAAAACCATTGATGAGAGCTTTGCCAATTCGCCCTGGGAGACCAAGACCGATACCGAGAAAGCGTTCGCGGCCTCCTTCGTCAAACAGGCCGGCAACATTCAGCTGCTGATCTTGAGCATTGGCGGAGTGGTTTTCTTTACGCTCCTGCTCGTGACTGGCAACACCATGGCGATTGCCGTGCGTGAGCGCATTCGTGAACTTGCCGTGCTCAAGGCGGTTGGATTTTCCGATACCTTCGTGCTCGGCCTGGTGCTGAGTGAATCGCTGTTGCTGGCCCTTCTCGGTGGCGGGCTCGGCATGCTGCTCGTGAAACTGTTTACGCTCAACGGTGACCCCACTCGCGGCATGCTCCCCTTCTTTTATCTTCCCGTCACGACCATCGTCGTCGGGATTGCGGTCGCGCTCGCCGTCGGGATCGCCGGCGGAATTTTTCCCGCGTTGTCTGCTATGCGCCTGCGTGTCGTTGACGCGCTGCGGAGGGTGTGACCGTGGCCATCCCTCTCACTTACAACATCCGCAGCCTGCGTGTCCGCTGGACCTCGACGGTGGTCGCTGTGCTCGGCATCGCCGGCACGGTGGGCGTGTTTGTCGCCATGCTCTCTCTCGCCAAGGGATTCAAGGCCACGCTGGTTTCTTCCGGCTCGCCACGTAACGCAATTGTTCGCCGCGCCGGTTCAACTTCTGAAATGGAGAGCGCCGTCAGCATCGATCACGTCAACATCATCCAGGATGCGATCGGCGTGGAACGCTCCTCGGCCGGTCCCCTCGTGAGCCCGGAAACCGTTGTCATCGCTGCTTTCCCGCTGAAGGCAACCGGCACCGACGCTAATGTTCAAGTGCGCGGCGTCACGCCCCGCGTCCTCGACGTGCGCGACAACGTCCGCATCATTTCCGGCCGCATGTTTCGCCCGGGACTCAACGAGTTGATTATCGGCAAGTACGTCGCCCAAACCTACGCAGGTTTCGATCTGGGCGGCACCATCAAGTTTGGCGGCGGCACATGGACGGTCGTCGGAGTCTTCGACGCCGGCGGCAGCGCCTTCGACTCCGAGGTCTGGTGCGATGCCCGCGTCGTCAAGGATGTGTACAAACGTCCGCCGAATAACTTCCAGTCCGTCACAGTTCGTCTTACCTCTCCCGACGCCCTCACGAAATTCAAGGATGCGCTGACCAGCGACCCGCGCCTCAGCGTCACCGTAGACCGCGAAATCGAGTATTACGACAAGCAATCGCGCGCGCTCACCCGGCTGATTACGATTCTCGGAACCATGGTTGGCCTGGTGATGGCTGTGGGCGCGGTCTTTGGCGCGCTTAATACCATGTACTCCGCCGTTGCCGAACGCGGCCGCGAAATCGCCACCATGCGCGCTCTGGGCTTCGGCTCGGCCAGCGTTGTGACATCGTTCGTATTCGAGTCACTGTGCATTGCCCTGATCGGCGGTCTGCTCGGCTGTGTCGCCGTCCTGCCGCTCAACGGTCTTACCACGGGCACCATGAACTGGCAGACGTTCTCCCATCTGGCGTTCGCATTTCGCGTCACTCCACCGCTGCTGATCGGCGGTGTCACGTTCGCGCTGCTGATGGGCGTGGTCGGCGGCGTTCCCCCGGCCGTCCGCGCTGCCCGCGCCCGCGTCGCCGTGGCTTTGCGCGAGTTGTAGCTTGAAAGACGGGATTCACGGCTCATGAATTTTCCCAATTCCCCCAAGCGAAATTCTGCGTTGTACTTCACCCGGCTGCTGGCGGTACTTATGACAGTGGCGCACTCTGTCACTCGATGCGCGATCCGCCCGGGAACCGGAGCACATGAATTCAACATTCCAGGGACGCGGTTTTCCCGCGGCGCACGGCCTCTACGACCCTCGCCACGAGCACGACGCTTGCGGTATCGGCTTCGTCGCCAGCATCAAAGGCGAGCGCTCGCACGACATCATCCGCAAGGGCATTGAAGTCCTGGTGAACCTCACCCATCGCGGCGCCTGTGGCTGCGATCCCGAAACCGGCGACGGGGCCGGCGTCCTCATTCAGTTGCCGCACAAGTTTTTCGCGCGCGAATGCCGGCAACTCGGCTTCGAATTGCCCGCGCCCGGCCACTACGGTGTCGGCATCATCTTCCTCCCCGTCGAAAAGCACGAGCGCCTGCTCTGCGAAGGAATCCTGGAGCGGATCGCGCGGGACGAGGGCCTTTCTGTTCTCGGCTGGCGCGATACGCCGATTGACGGCAGCGTGATCGGCCGCGTAGCGCGCAACTCGCAACCATACATCGAGCAGATGTTCGTCGGCGCTGCACCCGGCATGGACGAGGCTACGCTGGAGCGCCGCCTCTACATCGTCCGCAAGCGCGCCGAAAGCGAGATCGCCGCCTCCGACATCAAGGACCGAGACTTCTTCTACGTCCCATCGCTCTCCGCGCGCACCATCGTGTACAAGGGCCTGCTGCTGGCGCCGCAGATCGACCGCTTCTACAAGGAACTCTCCGATCCGGACGTGATGAGTGCGCTCTGCCTGGTGCACCAGCGGTTCTCCACCAACACCTTTCCCACCTGGCACCTGGCGCATCCATACCGCTACATTGCGCACAACGGCGAGATCAACACCCTGCGCGGCAACGTGAACTGGATGCACGCGCGCCAGTCGGTGCTCTCCTCGCCCCTGTTCGGCGATGACATCAAGAAACTGTTCCCCATCGTTGCCCCCGGCGGCAGCGACTCCGCCAATCTCGATAATGTCGTCGAACTCCTGCTGCAGGCAGGCCGCCCGCTTCCGCACGTCATGGCCATGCTCGTTCCCGAAGCCTGGGACGGCAACCCGCACATGAAGGAGAAGAAGCGCGCGTTTTACGAGTATCACGCCTCCATCATGGAGCCTTGGGACGGCCCGGCTGCGGTGGCCTTCACCGATGGCCGCGTGATCGGCGCCACGCTAGATCGCAACGGCCTGCGCCCCGGACGCTACGTTGTCACCGACGATGACTTGGTCATCATGGCCTCGGAGACCGGCGTGCTCCCGGTCGAGCCGCAGCGCGTCAAGAAGAAGGGGCGCCTTCAGCCCGGGAAAATGTTCTTAGTGGATACGGTCGAAGGCCGCATTATCGCCGACAAGGAAATCAAGCAGCGCCTCGCCGACGCGCAGCCTTACGGCGAATGGCTGAAGCAGAATCAGATCACCATTGACCAGCTGCCAGAACCGATTCGCGTGCAGGGCGTGGACCACGACACCATTCTTGTCCGGCAGCGCGCCTTCGGTTACACCGACGAGGATTTGAAGTTCATTCTCGGCCCGATGTGCACCGCCGGCGAGGAGCCGGTCGGCTCCATGGGTACTGACACGCCGCTTGCCTGCCTTTCCGACAAGCCGCAGCCACTGTTCCACTACTTCCGCCAACTGTTCGCGCAGGTCACCAATCCGCCGATTGACCCAATTCGCGAACAGATGGTGATGTCGCTCACCTCCTACATCGGCAACGAGAGCAACATCCTCGACGAGAAGCCGGAGAGCTGTCACACGCTCAAGCTCGCCAGCCCCATCCTCTCCAATCGCGACTTGGAAAAGCTGCGCCGCATTTCGCGCGGTGACATGCTGGCGACTACCCTCCCCATGCTGTTTCGCGTGCAAGAAGACGGTAAAGGACTGGAGCGCGCCGTTGAAGGGCTCTCCCGCCGCGCTTCCATGGCCATCAAGGCGGGTTACACGCTGCTCATTCTTTCCGACCGCGGCGTGGATGAGGAATACGCGCCGATTCCCAGCTTGCTGGCGCTCACGGCCGTGCACAACCGACTGGTGCGAGAGGAAACGCGCACCCAGGTAGCGCTGATCATCGAATCGGGCGAGCCGCGCGAGGTTATGCACTTCGCGCTGCTGCTCGGCTACGGCGCCAGCGCGGTGAATCCCTATCTGGCTATCGAGAGCATTGAAGACCTCGCGCGCCGCGGCTATCTGCCGGAACATCTGTCGGCCGAGCATGCCATCAAGAATCTGACGAAGGCCATCAACAAAGGCCTGCTGAAGACCTTTTCGAAAATGGGCATTTCCACCCTGCAGAGCTACCAGGGCGCGCAGGTGTTCGAAGCTATCGGGCTCAGCAAGGGCCTGGTGGATCGCTACTTCACCGGAACGCCCTCTCGCATCGGCGGCGTCGGCATGGAAGTACTCTCGCGTGAGGCAGCGATGAAGCACGCGCATGCCTTCCGGCCTGTCACCGACAGCGAGCCCGAGCTGGCGATCGGCGGCAACTACGCCTTCCGCGCCAACGGCGAGTATCACCTCATCAATCCCACAACCGTCAGCAAGCTCCAGCACGCGGTACGCAACGCCAGCTACGCGACCTTCAAAGAATTCACCGACGCCATTGACGACCAGTCGCGGAACCTGTGCACGCTGCGCGGGCTCATGCAGTTCAAAAAATCCGAGCGGCCGGTGCCGCTCGACGAAGTGGAGCCCGCCTCGCAGGTCGTGAAGCGCTTCACGACCGGCGCCATGTCGTTCGGCTCCATCAGCAAGGAAGCGCACGAGACGCTTGCCATCGCCATGAACCGCATCGGCGCCAGGTCGAACACCGGCGAGGGCGGCGAAGACGAAGGCCGCTACCCCCGCGACAACAATGGTGACTGGCGGCGCAGCGCCATCAAGCAGGTGGCCTCGGCGCGCTTCGGCGTGACGGCGCACTACCTGGTGAACGCCGACGAACTGCAAATCAAGATGGCGCAGGGCGCCAAGCCCGGAGAGGGCGGCCAGCTTCCGGGGCATAAGGTGGACGAAGTGGTTGCGCGCCTGCGCTGCGCCATCCCAGGCGTTGCCCTGATTTCACCGCCGCCCCACCACGACATCTACTCGATTGAAGACCTGGCGCAGCTCATCTTCGACCTGAAGAACGTCAACCCGCGCGCGCGCATCGCCGTCAAGCTCGTCGCCGAAGTCGGCGTCGGCACCGTTGCTGCGGGTGTATCCAAGGCGCACGCCGACGTGGTGCTCATCAGCGGCGACAGCGGCGGCACCGGCGCCTCGCCGCTCAGCTCCATGAAACATGCCGGGATTCCGTGGGAGCTCGGATTGGCTGAGACCCAGCAGGTGCTGGTGATGAATGATCTGCGCGGGCGCATCCGCGTGCAGACCGACGGCAAGCTCCAGACCGGACGCGATGTCGCCATCGCCGCGCTGCTCGGGGCGGAAGAATTCGGCTTTGCCACCGCACCGCTGGTCGCCATGGGCTGCGTGATGATGCGCAAGTGCCACCTCAACACCTGCTCCGTCGGCATTGCGACTCAGGATCCCGCGCTCCGCAAAAAATTCCAGGGCCAGCCCGAACACGTCATCCAGTACTTCTTCTACGTCGCCGAGCAGTTGCGCGAACACATGGCGGCGATGGGCTTCCGCACCGTGGACGAGATGATCGGGCGCGTAGACATGCTGGAGATGAAGCCTGCAGTGGATCACTGGAAGGCGCGCGGCTTGGATTATTCCGCCATCCTCTACAACCCGCAGATGCCGGCGCGCGTGGCGCGGCGCTGCACCCAGAAGCAGGACCACGGGCTGCAGCAGGCGCTGGATTATCAGCTCATCGAGGAGGCGCAAGCCTCGCTCGAGAGCCGCGCTCCGGTGCGAATATCCTTGCCCATTCGCAACGTACATCGCACCGTCGGCGCCATGCTGAGCGGCGAGGTCGCGCGGCGGTACGGCTCCGAAGGTTTGCCTGACGACACCATTCATTGCCGCTTCACCGGCTCGGCGGGCCAGAGCTTCGGCGCATTTTTGGCTAAGGGAATCACGCTCGAGCTCGAAGGCGATGCTAACGATTATGTCGGCAAGGGTCTTTCCGGCGGGCGCATCGTCATTTATCCGCCGCGCGAATCGAAGTTCGTGCCGGAAGAAAACATTCTGATCGGCAATGTCGTGCTTTACGGGGCGACCTCCGGCGAAGCCTTCTTTAATGGCATGGCGGGCGAGCGCTTCGCCGTTCGCAACTCCGGCGCAACCGCGGTCGTGGAGGGCGTCGGCGACCACGGTTGCGAGTACATGACCAAGGGACTCGTCGTCGTGCTCGGGAAATGTGGGCGCAACTTCGCCGCCGGCATGAACGGCGGCTTCGCCTACGTGCTCGACGAACTCGGCGACTTCGCCGCCAAGCGCTGCAATCTCGCCGGCGTGGACTTGGAGCCGGTGCTCGATTCCGAGGATGCCACCGCGTTGCGCGCCGTCATCGCCAGGCACTTCAAGGCGACGCAAAGCCCGCGCGCCCGCTTCGTGCTGAACAACTGGGCCGAGATGCTGCCGCGCTTCATCAAAGTTTTCCCGCACGAGTTCAAGCGCGTGCTCGGGGTTGCGCGCAGCGAGCGCCCGTACGTGCCCGGACAGGTCGCAATTCCGGTCGTCGCGCAGGCGGTGCAACATGGGTAAGACTACGGGGTTTATGGAGTACGGCCGCGAGCTGCCGCCGCGCCGCCCGGTCATCGAACGCATCAACGACTGGTTCGAAATTTATCGCGAGTTCCCGGAAGAAAAGCTTGGCGTGCAGGGCGCGCGCTGCATGGATTGCGGCGTGCCCTTCTGCCATACCGGATGCCCGGTCAACAACCTCATTCCGGACTGGAACGACCTCGTGTATCGCGGTTTCTGGCGCGAGGCCACGCGCCAGTTGCACGCCACCAACAATTTTCCGGAATTCACTGGCCGCATCTGCCCGGCGCCGTGCGAGGCCGCCTGCGTGCTCGGCATCAATGCGCCGCCGGTCACGATCAAGGAGATTGAAAAAAACATCATCGAGCGCGGCTTCCGCGAAGGCTGGATTCGCCCGCAGCCGCCGCAGCTGCTGAGCGGGAAACGCGTCGCCGTGGTCGGCTCAGGACCTGCGGGACTTGCCGCCGCGCAGCAATTGCGGCGCGCGGGACACGAGGTCACCGTCTTCGAAAAAGCGGACCGCGTCGGCGGCCTTCTGCGTTACGGCATTCCGAACTTCAAGCTCGAAAAGCACATCGTGGATCGCCGCCTGGAGCAGCTTGCCGCCGAGGGCGTGGAGTTTGTTACCAAGGCGCACGTTGGGCACGGGGTCCCGGTGGAAGAACTGCGGCGCGAGCACGACGCCATTCTCCTTTGCGGCGGCGCCGAAAGTCCGCGTGATTTGAAGGTACCGGGCAGGGAACTGAAGGGCATTCACTTCGCCATGGAGTTTTTGCCGCAGCAGAACCGGCGCTGCGAAGGCGACTTGGTTGCTGCGCATGAAGAAATCGTCGCCACCAACAAGCGCGTGGTTATCATCGGCGGAGGCGACACCGGCGCCGACTGCTTGGGTACGGTGCATCGCCAGCGTGCCGCGTCGGTCCACCAGTTCGAGCTTCTGCCCATGCCGCCGCAGGAGCGCGCGCCGCAAACCCCGTGGCCGCTCTGGCCGATGCAACTGCGTACCGAGGGTGCGCACGAAGAGGGCGGCACACGCGAGTGGAGCATCGCCACCACCGCCTTCACCGGCGACGAGTTCGGCAACGTCCGGCGGTTACACGGGGTGAAAGTTGGGCCGCCGCCATCGTTCACGCCTATTGCAGGAACCGAGTTCACCATGGATGTTGTCCTTGTGCTGCTCGCTATGGGCTTCACTGGCCCGGTGCGTAGTGGAATGCTGGAGCAGTTCGGCGTCGAACTGGACGCGCGCGGCAACGTTGCCACCGGCGCGGACTACCAGTCTTCCATCGCGGGCGTGTTCTCCGCCGGCGATATGCGCCGCGGACAATCGCTGGTCGTGTGGGCCATCTCCGAAGGCCGCCGCGCCGCCGCCAGCGTGGATGAATTCCTCCGCCGTTGAACCAACACCCCATCACATGAACAGGTAGGCTACGACGCCGACCCTGAGCGGAGGACCAGCTCCGCTTTTCAATCCGAAAGCTTAATGTCTGTCATCCTGAGCGAGGGCGCACGCCCGAGTCGAAGGACCGCTACCCGCTCGGCTACGCCGATGTGCAGAAAGGCATTCAATGCGGCTTTTCAATGCCGGAAATGAACCAGCCGCGCAGCGGCGATTGAAAATAGCCCGGCACTTCAGTGCCGGGAAAGCTTGCCGATCATGCAGAGTCCCGTAGGGACGGCTGAAACTCAGTCGTCCCCATGGGACTCGATTGTGTCACGTCGCAACCCAGCGCTAAAGCGCGGGGCTATTTTCACCTCGCCGCTCCACGACGCCTTGGTGTTTCCCTTTCGTGCCCTTCGTCTGAACCACCGGCGTTCCGTTTCGGAAACGGCTTAAACATTTTTCCGCCCAAATCACAGACACGCCGTTTGACACTCGCTACTCTTAAATCTGCGTGCCTTGCGCGGGGTGCAATTGTGTCTCTCGCATACGCCTGGCCCGAATGATCCCGGTTCCTCTCCTCCGGTCCGCTCTTCCAACCTTCAACCAGCGTGCAAGAGCTCTTATTCTCAATATTTTGCGTGTAACTCTTGATTGCTCAAGGACCTGCGGACCGAAATTCGCTAAATCTATTGTTTTCAAAGATCAAGTAGGGGGGAGGGGGGTACCTCCTGCAATCGGCAATCGGAAATGCCGTTCTGCACCACCCGACCCCAGGTGCGACAATGAATGTTTTTTCAATACGGAGCGAACCGAATGAAACACGCAATCCTGGGTGCGGGTGGAGTTGGAGGGCTGGTTGGAGGGATGCTCTCGCGGGCGGGGCACCACGTCACGCTGCTGCTGCGGCCGGAAACATATGCCAAACATCCCGACAAGCTGCTGATCGAGTGGCCGAACGAAAAATGGGAAGCGCCGGTCGAGCGCGCGACGTCACTGTCACAGCCGGTGGATGTTCTCTGGGTCACGCCGAAAGAACCGCAACTGGAATCCGCGCTGAAGCTCGTTGGCGACAATCCCGCTCCGCTCATCCTTCCTTTGTTGAACGGCATTGATCACATGGACCGCCTTCGGGCGCGCTTCGGCAAAGAGAAAGTGATTGGCGGCACGATTGCCGTGGAAGCCGAGCGCGTTGCGCCCGGTCACATCGTGCGGCGCTCGCCCTTCCTGCGAATCGGCCTTGGTCCTGGCGCGGAGAAGAAGCTAGGGGAGGTCGGCGAGCAGTTCCGCGCGCAAGGGGCGCAGGTGACGTTCTTCGACAACGAAACAGTGATGCTGTGGCTGAAGCTCTCGTTCCTGGCGCCGATTGCGCTGACCAACACCGCCGTTGACGGCGACTTAGGCAAAATCTACGCCGACGCGGAATGGACGCGTCGCCTGGAATCGGCAATCCGCGAGACCTGCGCCGTCGCCAAGGCTGAAGGCGCGCCTATGGATGCCGAAAGAAATATTTCCGTGCTGCGCACCATGCCGCCCGGGATGCGCGCCTCTATGCAGAAAGATGTGGCGGCGCGCCGCATACCGGAACTGGACGCCATCGCCGGGCCGATTCTCCGCCGCGGCGCCAGTCATGGCATCGACGTCCGTACGGTTCGTGAGTTGACGGAGATGATCGAGAAGCGCTGGCAGCAAATTTCGCCGGGTTCAGGAAAGCTGGTGAAAGATATTAAGGATTAGCCACGGAGGCACGAAAAGAACTGCTACTCCGCGTTCGCAGCGGTTTTACCGCGCAGCTTGTTGCGCGACTGGATGAGTTCAACGAAGGCAGTGGCGGCGCGGGGAAGAGTGCGGTCGGCGCGGTAGATGAGGCCGAGCTCGCGCCACAGTTGCACGTCTTGCAGTTCGATCAGCTTCACTTCCCCGGAGCGGACCTCGTTGGCGGCAAAGCTGTTGCTGATGATGGATACACCGAGCCCCGCGGCCACGAAGCCTTTGATCATCCCTACGCTCGGCAGTTCCATCACCAGGCGCATGGTCGCTTGGTACGGCCGGAACAGCTTGTCGAGCACCTGGCGCGTGTACCCAGTCTTGGGAAAGATGAGGGGCTGCTCGGCCACCTTGCTGATGGGCACGGACGCCATCTTCGCCAGAGGATTTTTTGCCGCCACCATCAGCATCAGGCGATCGCGATAAATCAGCTGCACCTTGAGGCTCTGCGATTTCACCGGCAGGGTGACGATGCCGACGTCAATCGAGCCTTCCTCGACCCGCTCCAGAATCTTGCGGCTGAAGTTGCGGTAAATGTTGATCTGCACCTGCGGATACAGGCGCGAGTACTCGGCGAAGACATCGGGCAGCACGTAGAGACAGGTGGCTTCGTTGGCGCCGATGGCGAGCGCGCCGCGCGGCGTCTTGCCCTGGTCGGCAACCGCACGCAGCGATTCGTCGCGGATGGCGAGCATGTGCTTGGCATACTCGAAGAGCACGCCACCGGCGGGCGTGAGGCGCACGTGCTTGCCGGCGCGGTCGAGCAGCTTCTCGCCGTATTCCAGCTCCAGCTGCCGGATCTGGGCACTGACGGCCGACTGCGAGCGGAAGACTTTCTGCCCGGCGCGCGAAAAATTGCCGAGCTTGGCGACCTCCAGGAACGTGATGAGCTGGTCGAAATCCATGTATGGGCCGATCTTATAAACGTGCGGGGAATTATAACTTCGATGAATGGAAACCGAACCGGAAAAATCGGCGCCGGCAAGAGCTGGAACCGGCATTCCCCGGATGGAACGCGGCATTGCAGCGCGGTGTTCAGCCGCGCGGGCGCACCACAAACGGTATGACCGCGGCCTTCCTCGACTTGCCTGCGCGCCGAGCGAGCGGTGCAGAAAACTTGGGATCGTGCGTGATGCGCTCGTGTCGGAGCTCCTGTAACTGCCGCAGAGCACGAATGGCGCGGCGCAGGCACGAGCGCTCCTTGCGCAGTTGTGCGAGGAGGGTTTCTGGGTGCAATGGATGCTCCACCGACGGCGTCACCTTACCGCCGGGTGGGGCGTCCGCGCCGAAAAGGAAGATTCTGTTCTGATTCCGTAACACGGCAGCGCGGCAGGGCTGCCATAATGAATCCGCAATGAAGACCTTCACAGTCGGGCACGCCGGCGGAGGGCCCAACGTGAGCGCGCAATTGGACCTGTACCCTGCGGAGGGCCCAACGTGAGCGCGCATTCGACCTGTACCCTGAGGAGGGGACCACTCTGGTGGTGCTCTCGCCGCGGCCCGGCAACAGCGCGCGGAGGATTGCCAACAAGCTGCGGGAGATGATGACCCAGCGCTGAGCTGCCTGTCGGAAGCAATCTGTCCCCAGCTTCTTCCCGAACTATTCCATTCCCATTTTTGCGCACATTTGCATGTGACCGAGCTCCTGTTCGGACGCACGCGGCCAGGAGTTTCATGGATACGGGCAATTCGTATGCCGAAGTTCGTCCAGCTAGCGACGTACACCTGAAACTTAGTCGGGGCGGGACGACCAGAATGGAATACAGCCAGTGTGGGATTTGGCGGAAGCGAGCGGCAAAACACACAACCAGCTCTGTCCAAGGAAACTGCTGAAAAACTGAACGGCAATGCAAGTAACAGAAAACATGACTTCTTAGCTCGCCGTACCGAGCAGTCGCGAAATGCAGCAGCGCGGCTGGTTTCGTGCATAACAAAGGTTGAGAGTTGAAGCGCCCTTCGTCCCGGCCCGCACGGCAGGTCAGGCGGGCCTAGAGGAACCAAAGACGTGAACCAGGTTCGACGCCCAACGCGCCAGTGGAAGTCGCCGTCGCGGGCATTCCCATTTTGGAATTGGTTTCAATTTGGGCGGTTCGGCGTCAATCGGATCCCGGACGAAGTCGGGCCGAGTCAGGGGGGAGCAGCGGTGCGAACCAGGATGGTCGAGCTGGTGTTGTGGTTGGTGGTGCTGTCGCCGGCGGCATGGGCGGGCAAGCACCCGGTTCCGTTGGAGGCAAAAACCGACGGAGCGAAATGCCTTGAGTGCCACGAAGACAAGACCAAGGGCAAGGCCGTGCACTCGGCGATCGCCACCGGCTGCCTGAGCTGTCACGAGGTCCGGGTCATCCGGGACGTGACACGCGTGAAGCTGATCACGGCCACGCCGGTCAAGCTGTGCCTGCAATGCCATGCCGACAAGGACGCGGCGCAGATCACGGGACGCGTCCACAGCCCGGCGGTGCGCGATTGCCTGAAGTGCCACGATCCGCACACGGCGGCCAATAAGAACCAACTGCTGAAGGCGACCTCGGGCGGGAAGGACGAAAACCTCTGCCTGACGTGCCACAGCAAGGGTCTGGATGTTTCCAAGGCAGGCAGCCGGCACGCGGCGCTGGACATGGGTTGCGACACGTGCCACACCACGCATAAGACCGGCGACCCGGCCAAGCGCGAATTCAAGTATCACCTCACGAAGAACGCGCCCGCGCTGTGCCTCGATTGCCACGACCCGAAGGACCAGGCCATCGCGAAGGCGCACCGGGACCAGCCAATGGCGACCGCGGATTGCCTGACCTGCCACGATCCGCACCAATCCACCCGTCCGAAGCTGATGCAGGCATTCGTTCATATGCCATTCGCCGAGAAGCAGTGCGAGACCTGCCATCAGCCGGCGAAGGGCGGCAAGGTGGTGCTGACGGCGGCCAGCCCGAAGGAGCTCTGCGTCACCTGCCACGCCGACAAGGCCGAGCAGATCGAGAAGGCGAAAGTCCAGCACCCCGGCGCGCAGGGGGATTGCACGGATTGCCACAACCCGCACGCCGGCAAGACGCCGGGCTTCGTGCGTCCCGATCCAGTGAGTGCCTGCCTGACCTGCCATGCGGAGCAGGCGGAGATGCAGAAGAAGAAGGTGCTGCACCAGCCGGCGTTTCAGCAAGGCTGTGCCACCTGCCACGAGCCGCATGGGGGCGATCGGCCCAAGCTGTTGCGCGCCGAAGGCAATGGGTTGTGCCTCCAATGCCACCTGGAAAATGCGAAGACCGGGAAGCTGGCGTCCGAGCGCCTGGTGACGATCTTCGACGGCAAGGTTCGCCTGCCCGAGAACTACTTCGATAAGGTCCATCAGTTCCCCATCAAGTACGGACGCGGGCACCCCACGGCGAGGCACCCGGTCGCAAGTTTGATGGACCCGGCAGACGTCACCAAGGTGAGGACAGAAATCAGCTGCATGACCTGCCACCAGCCGCACGCGGGCGCCGCTAAAGCGATGCTGATCGGCGACCTCAAGCCAGGTATGCAGTTCTGCCGCAATTGCCACAAAACAGCCATTGGAGTTCAGCAATGAAGTTGGAACAGAGTCCGGTATCGGTGCGCAACCTGGGGAGATGGACGACATGGCTCGCGCTTGGCGCGCTGGCGTTTTCGCTTGTTCCGCAAGCGCATGCCGGCAAGGACAAAAAAAAGAAGGAGCAAGTGCAGCCCAGCCCGGTCGCCGCAAACAAGCCGGAGAAGGCGCCGGTGGACCGGACCAAGATTGACCTCAGCAAGCTGGTATGGCCGGCGCCTCCCGACATCGCGCGCATCCACATGCTGGCGGAAATCCTTGGGGAAAAGGTACAGAAGGATCCTGCGCCCGCCGCCGCCGCCCAGCCGAAGAAAAAGCCGAAGCAAAGCTGGATGGACCGTCTGGCCGGTGTCGCCCCGGCGCAGGAGCAAGCGACGACGGTGCAGGGCATTAAGAAGCACCACAAGCTGCTCAACCCGTACGGCCTGGCGGTCGATTCCAAGGGGCGGATTTACGTCGCCGACAGCGGCGTTGACGCGGTCATGATTTTTGACCAGGAGCACGACAGCTTTTCGCTGTACCGCAACGGCGCCGCGAATTTCCATTTCCGCAACGTGATCGGGCTGGCCGTCGACGATACCGACCGGCTCTTCATCAGCGACCCGGACCAGCACCAGATCACAGTGGTCAGCCCGCAAGGACAAGTCGAAACGGTTTTCGGCAATGGCCGCGAACTGGGCCGGCCTACCGGGTTGGCGATTGATAACGAGAACCGTCTGCTGTATGTCGCCGACACGGAACATGAGCAGATTGCGGTGTACGACGCCGACACCTATACCCGGATTCGCACCATCGGGAAGCCCAGCAAAGATGGCGATGACTGTTCCGGGTGCTTCGCCAAGCCGACCAATGTCGCAGTGGACGACGAAGGCAACCTGTATGTGAGCGACACGCTGAACTGGCGCGTGCAGATGTTCGACGCGGACGGCGATTTCATCGGCATGTTTGGCGAGCACGGCGCCGAACCCGGAATGATGGCCAAGCCGAAAGGCATTGCCGTCGATCACGACGGCCACATCTGGGTGGTCGATGGCGAGCAGAACCGGGTGCAGATCTTCGACAAGGAAGGCCATCTGCTGGCGTACTTCGGCGGAGATGGAACCTGGCCGGGACAATTTTCCTTGCCTACCGGGATCTGTATCGACAAGAACAACCGGGTGCTGGTGAGCGATCAGTTGCTCGGCAGAGTACAGGTTTTCCGCTACTTGACGGATGCGGAAGCGGCAGCCGCGAAAGCGGACCGCGACAAGGCAAAGACGGCGTCGAAAAGCACGCCGGAACCGCAGACGGCAGAGGTCAAGAAGTAGCGGCGCAAGCTTTGGCCGGTCCATGGAACGGCCAGGATCGGAAGGCAAGAGATCGCTTTCCGAAGCAGTGGCAGTACTGGAGTTAACTCATCAGGAGGTCTTAAGACCAGTTATGAAGAAAGTAATTTTTTTAATGCTCATCGTCATGTTCGCTGTCGGCATGGCCATGGCGCATCTCCCCTCGGGGTGGACCGACATCCTCGGTCCGCATAACGTGGACGGGCACGGTTGCGCTTCGTGCCATACGCCGCACAGCGGCGCCGCCGGCAACGGCGGTACCCGGACCAGCTCCCCGCTGCTTTGGGGGCGCGACTTCGTGCAGAAGTCGTACACCAACCTCAGCGGCGACACGATTGACCTGACCAGCGCCCAGACCACACTCACGAGCGACAGCCAGGTGCTGTTTCACACGGCGGCTTGCCTGTCGTGCCACGACGGCTCGGTCACGATTGCCGGTATGACTGGCAACACGCTTGAGAAAACGGCCGATGGCGCCACGCCAACCACCTACGTCGGCAAAGACGACCTGACCAACGATCACCCGGTGCATGTGGCCTACAAGCCGGGCTCGACTAACCACAACTGGAATGGCACGGTGGACGTGAACGGCAAGCTGACGTTCAGCGACACCTCGGCGTTCAACACCAACTACGGCCATCCGGCCCGCTTCTATGGTGACACCACCAACGGCGGCACCGCGTGGGTCGAGTGCTCCTCCTGCCACAACCCGCACTCCGCGGTCGCCAAGGGCGCGGATGGCAACTACCACGTGGCCGCGTTCTTCATGCGTGGTCCGTACAACCCGACCACTCCCGGCAGCACCTCGGCAGTGCAGTTCTGCCGTTCCTGCCACTTCAGCAAGTCGAACGAAAACTACGGCGTGTCGTCACCGGCGACGGTGTACTAGGTGCCAAGGGGAGAGACTCTGTCTCTCCCCTTTTTTGATGTTTGAATGGGACGTGATTCGATGAAGAAGATGGTGGGACTGAAACTCGGCGCGCTGGTTCTTCTCGGTTCTGTGGTGGCGAGTGCCCAGGTTGCATCGCATGCGCCGACGAAGCTGGCGGCAGCAGCGCCCACAAGCATCGCGCCGGCCGGCAAGGCAGTGGTGCGGGTGAATGGCAGCGTGTTAACCGACCGCGACCTGTTGCGCCAGATGCTGCTGCTGTTTCCCTACGCGCGGCAGCACGGTGGTTTTCCCGCGCAGTTCGAGCCCGAAATCCGCAAGCAGGCACTGCACGATATCGAATTTGAGGAACTGGTGTACCAGGAAGCGCTGCGGCGGCGGATGATATTGAGTCCCGCCAAGCTGGAACAGGCCATGAAGGCCTTCCGGCAGCAATTTGGCTCAGAAGCGGAATTCCAGTCCTACATTAAGAACGAGGTCGGCAACATCCAGAATCTGCGCGCGAAAGTTCGACGCGCGGTTCTGATCGACCAACTGCTTCGTCTCGAAATTGACGGCAAGGCGTACCTGACGCCGGCCCAGGTCGCCGCTGTGTACCGCGAGAATCCGGACAGGTTCCGCAAGCCGGAGAGTGTCACCCTGCAAACCATTTCCATCGCGATTCCAGAGAAGGCGATAGCGTCGCAGAAGGCAGCCGCGCGGAAGAGGGCTGAGGCGGCCCTGTCGCAAGCCAAGGCGACGAAGAATTACGAGGAATTCGGAGTGTTGGCGGAGAGGATTTCAGAAGATGACTGGCGCGTGGTGATGGGCGACCACAAGACCCTCCACCGCGGCACCATGGCGCCGGAGATTGAAAAGGTAGTGTTCTCGATGAAGCCGGGACAGGTCAGCGACATTGTGGAAACTGTGCCGTTCTTCTGCATCATCCGGCTGAATGCGCGGGAACAGTCCCGCATGGTTCCGCTAAGCGAGATCCAGGCAAAACTCAAGAAAGACCTGGAAAGCGAGAAAGCCGACGTGCTGCGGAAGCAACTGGAGACGCGCCTGCGCAAGACCGCAAAGGTGGAAGAACTGTAGTAGGCGAAGGATGGCAATGGGTTCCGGACGAAAGTATGTGGCAAGGTTTCTCACGCTGGTTGTAGTGCTGCTCGCGGGCCGGGCATGGGCGCAACTGACGTTGGGCCAAACCACCCTGCATGGGAACGGCGCCGTCTCCTTCGGCTACGGTGGCAGCTTCGGGATTACCAGCTCCAACCAGGAGCAGGTCGGCTTCAACGGAAATCTTTCCGGCAGTTATTACAATCCCCAGTTTCTCCAGTTCACCCTCGCGCCCTACTACAACCAGTCGAGTTTGAATTCGGAGGTCAATTCCTCGACCAACGCCAGAGGCCTGAATTTCCTGGCCAATCTCTTCAGTGGAAGCAATATCCCGATCCAGATCACGTTCAACAGAAGCTACAATCACGAAGGTCAATTCAACCTCCCGGGGTCACCCGGCTTCATCACAGAGGGAAACCAACAAGACTTCAGCGTGAGCTGGACGGGGACGTTCAAGCACTTGCCGACCCTGAGATTCGGCTTTACCGATTCCTCCTCCAGCTATGACCTGATTTCCGATCGCGAAACCACCGGGTCGGGGCATTCGCGTTCCTTTAACGTCGGCGCGAATTACAAGCTGCTAGGTTTCAACCTGAATGGCGCGTACACGCACTTGAACATGACGTCGGAGACGCCGAGTATCGCCAACGTGCAAGGGACGAACCAATTTACGACGCAGGACACAAAGCAGGCAGGATTCTCGCGCAACTTGTTCAACGGTGTGGCATGGTCCGGGAGTTATTCGCGGGGCGACTTCACCGCCGATTTCGGGCCGACGACGACACAACAGTCCTATGACACCTGGAACAGCAACGTATCTCTGCAGCCTACGTCGAAGCTCAACCTCAACCTGGGGGTGAACTACACCACCAACGTGAGTGGCCTTCTCCTGCAAAGCTTGCTATTGCCCGCGGCGCCCAACTCGGTGGGATCCTCGGTGGTGCCGGTCAGCAGCGCGGGTCTGGCGCAGACTTCCTCCTCGGATTACATGACGTATGGAGCTTCGGCGGGATACACGATGACCTCCGAGTTGAAAGCGAAAGCGACGCTGCAACATTCGATGCAGGAATTCGGAGGCCTCTCGGCGACCAACGATACGGTGAGCAGCGGGATCGGGTACGCGCGGCGGCGGCCGTTATTCGGAGGAAAGCTGTCCGCCAATTACAACTTGTCGTGGTCCCAATCCGATACCAGCAACAGCGCATCCACCCAACCTGAGAACAGCTCCTCGGCCATCGGACAATCGTTTGGCGCGGCGTACAGCCATCCGTTCCTGGGGTGGCAGCATAGCGGGATTTTCCAGCTTTCGAAAAATCAAAACACCTCGGTGCTGACATTCACGTCGAACGGATACTCTTTCGGAATTACCTCGTCCGGGATTGTGCGCCGGTGGCGGGCACAGTTGAGCGCGCGTGTTTCGAAAGTAAGTATTCAAGGGCTGTCCGCTTCGGACAGCACGTCAAGCTCGTATTCGGCAACGCTGGCAGGAAACCATTTCAGCTTCTCGGGCAGCATGGCATTCGGCAGCGGAACTTCCTTTCAGAACATCGTGGGATTTCAGACGGTCACCGCGCCGGGTGCAGTGCTGGTCCCGAACGCACTTCTGACGGGCTACCAGAGTACATCCTTCAGCGGCGGCATGACGTACCATCCGACGCGAAATTTAAACGTGCGCGGTAACTACACGCACTCGCGCGTAAACCTGAACAACACCGCAGGCGATTCGCAAAACCTGATCGCGCAGCTCGATGTGAAATTGGAGTATCGTTTACGGAAATTGAACTTCACTGCAGGGTTTGACCGGATCACGCAAGGCACCCTGACGGGGGCGACCGCAAGCGGAATCCTGCCGGGGCCGACGACCGCGAACGCGTATTATGTGGGGATTTCGAGGCATTTTGATTTCTTCTGAGGCCACAGCTGCGGGCAGCAAAATGCTGCGTCTTCTCGCTGGGGCGGCGGTAGTGGTGTGCGTGTTTGCCGCCTGCGCCGCCGCCCGGTCGCCGAAATCCAGTCCTCCGCCCGAGGCCCCGCCGCCCGCATTGCTGCTCGCCGGGGGGCGAAAGCTGACGTTCGAACGAATGTTCTCGTCGGAGCGGGAGGTCCGGCTGAAACGCGGCTTCTGGACGCGGGTGTTCGACATCGTTGCCGGCGCGCCCGACTTCCGTTACCTGGTCCGGCCGTACGGGATCGTGGAGGATTCACGCGGGCGCATCATCGTCACCGATCCGGGCATTCCCGCCATCCACATCTTCGACTTCGAGCGGCAGAAGTACTCCATCCTGACGCATGCCGGCAAAGAGCCGTTTCATGCTCCGCAATGCGTCACGGTGGACGCGCAGGACAACATTTACGCTACCGACTCGGAGTCCGGAAAAGTTTACGTCTTCGACGCCAACGGCAAATTCCGCCGGCTGGTGGGTAGTTTGAAGGGGGGCGAAGGGCTTTTTAAGCATGCGGCCGGAATTGCAGTCGATTCCGCGGCCAATCACATCTTCGTCACCGACACCTACCGGCACAAGATTTTTGTTCTCGACCTGCAAGGCAATATGCTGCGAACGATCGGCCAGCGCGGCACCCAGCCGGGTGAGTTTAACTTCCCCACCGAGTTGCTTCTGCATGGGAACGAGCTGCTGGTGGTGGATGCCATGAATTTCCGGGTCCAGGTGTTCGATCTTTCCGGCACTTTCCTTTACATGGTTGGAAAATTCGGCGCGCGCAGCGGGAGCTTGTTCCGGCCCAAAGGCGTAGCGATGGACAGCGAAAACAATCTCTACATCGTGGACAATTTGTTTGAGACGGTGCAGGTTTTCGATCATGAGGCGCGTCTGTTGTACTACTTCGGCCAAACCGGCACCGGCCCGGAGGAATTTCAGCTGCCCACGGGGCTCTTTGTCGATCGCCAGGATCGGATCTTCGTAGTGGATTCCTACAACCGCCGTGTTCAAGTGTTTCGCTATTGGGGAGCGAAGAGTACTCCGACGGGGTCGCGATGAGATCTGGCGCGCTGGCGATTGCGTCCTTGATCCTGCTGACCACCTCCGTGGCCGCGCAGACCAGTGTCAGCAACGATCACGACATGTCCCCCGGGGGGAGCTCTCCGGTCCGCGGCCCGGTCTCGTCGGCTTGCTTGTATTGCCATGCTCCGCACAACAGTGCGTTTGCGCCCCTGCCGCTGTGGAACCAGGCGCTCTCGGTCCAGACCTATACGAATTACACGAGTTCGACCTACCACCAGGAGGGGCTGCAGCCGCTGGTCGGAAGTCCCAGCAAGCTGTGCTTGAGTTGCCATGACGGGAGCGTAGCCATCGGGCAGACATTTGCCTACGGACAGATGACGATGAGCGGCAACCTGCGGTCCACGTCGAATTTCGGCAATGATCTCAGGAGCTCCCACCCGTTCAGCATGAAAACGCCGCTGGTGAATGCTCCCGAGATGAATGCGCTGCTGTTTGGGTCGCCTCCGCGCACGGCCGACACCGCGGTGCAGTTGATCAACGGAACGGTCGAGTGCACGACCTGCCACGACCCGCACTATCAGTGGGTGGATACTGCCTTGCCGATGTTCCTGGTGCGCGACAGTTCAAAAGGGCAGCTCTGCCTGGCGTGCCACGATCCCACGCGCGTGGTTGCCGGACAAGTCAATTACCTGGGCGGCTGGGCGGTAAGCGCGCACGCGACTTCCGGGGCGACGACAGCCAATCAGCCGTACGTCGGCGGCTACAGCACGATTGCCCAGAATGCCTGCGTCGCGTGCCACATGCCGCACAACGCCAGCGGCGCGGCGCGACTGCTCCGCGGGCGCGATGAGCAAGACTGTTTGAGCTGCCACAACGGCTCTAATACACAACCTGCCTCACTCAACGTAGCCGCCGAGTTTGCCAAACGCAGCCATCCGTTTCCGGCGGGGAACAACACGCACGATCGTGCCGAGAGCGCGGTGTTGAACAACAACCGGCACGCCACCTGCGTGGATTGTCACAATCCGCACGCCTCCCAGCCGGTGACGACGTTCGGCGATGCGCCGCTGGTGCGCGCGTCGCAAACCTCCATGCTAGGCATCAGCGCGACCGACGGCGCAACGGTGGTCAATCCCGCCGTCAATCAATATGAGAACTGCTTCCGCTGCCATGGCAACAGTTCCGGTAAGGCCGTCGATACCACCCGGTATGGCTACTTTCCCGTGCCGTTGGTAGCCCCGGGAGATCCGCTCAACGTGATGCTCCAGTTGAGCGCTTCCTCCACGTCGAGTCACCCGGTGACCCATGACCGGCTCAATAGCCTGGCAGCGCCGAGCAGCGTGCGCACCAACATGCTTAAGCTGGACGGGACGACGCTGGGCCGCGCGATTGGCAGCCGGATCTTCTGCTCGGATTGCCATAACAGCGATGACAATCGGGAATCGGGTGGCGCCGGACCGAACGGGCCGCACGGCTCGACGTTTACGCATCTTCTTGAGCGCCGCTACGAAATGACGCAGGCGCCCACTCCCGGGGCGGTAGTCACGAACCCTTTGCCGAATCCGGACTTTACCGCGACCGGACCCTATGCGCTCTGCGACAAGTGCCACGACCTGTCGTCGGTGATCTCCAGCAGCAGCCCTTTTACCCGTCACGTAAGCCACGTCAGGACGGACGGGTTCTCCTGTTCGGTTTGCCATACCTCGCATGGCATGGGAGGGACCAATGCCAACGTTACGGGCGAGAGGCTGGTGGACTTCGACATCAATGTTGTAGCGCCGCTCGGGCAGACGCCGATCTCCTACAACCGAACTGCGAAAACCTGCACGCTCACCTGCCACGGTGTACCTCACAACGCCAGCAAGTATTGAGCGGCAGCCGCTTCCTTATTCCGATTTGCACGAATCGCCTGGCTCACGTCTCGAGCATGGATGAGGGCAAAGCGCAGTTTTTCTTCTGGTTGCGCAAGCAAGGCTAAGGTTGGCGTTGGAGAGCCATGGCACGGGCCCTAATTTGCCTGGCCTCATCTACTCTTCCTTGGAGTTCATACAACCGTGCCAGCTCCAGCAGGCGATCAGGATCGTGCGGCGCAAGCCGAGCTGCCTCCTCGGCATAGAAAGTTGCCCGGCTGAGATTTCCCAAGGCATTCCAGGCGAAAGCGCGGCCTTGCGCCAAGCGCGCAAAGAACGGGCCGGCTTGCGCTGCCGGCGTGCCGGTGGGCACCTCGGAAGCGGCTTTGTCAAAGGTAGTCAACGCTTCGCCAGGGCGGCCAACTTGAAGGTATGTGAAGCCGAGCGAGAGAAACACGGCGTAAGGTTTGTTCGACCAGGCAGCGGCTTGCTGCAAGGCAGCCAGCGCATCGGCCATCCGGCCTTCAGTCCGGTAGAGGTCTGCCAGGGCCGAGTAAGTCGCTTCGCTTGGCTCCAGGTAAGCAGCGGAGAGGTACTCCGATTCGGCGTTACGCCAGTTGCCGGCATTCATCAAGAGATTGCCGCGGACGAAATGCACGATGGCGCTATCCGGGAAGACTCTCAATGCATTTTCGGTGGCTGTCCACGCTTCCGGGTCGCGTCCCAGAACCTCCAACACGGTGGACGCATTGGCCCACTGATTGAAAGCCTCGGCGCCGTTCGTGCGCGGCGGATTCGCCGGCAGCTGCACCGTCGCGCAATCGATTTGCGAGCGCTGAATCAGGGCCTCGGTCGCGGGCTGACGGCGCACAAAAACGGCCGACACCTCGTCGAGGAAGACTGGCCGCCACGTGGGGCTGACGCAAAAGTCGCGAAGAACGCGGAATATCTGTAGGCCGTCGTAGCGCGCCAGGGAAACGATGACGGCGTTGATGCCGTACCGTTCTGCTTCCCGGTTCCAAGCAGGAGAATCCGGCGGAGTCTGTAGCAGTTCACCCTCGCGCTGGAACAACTGCGGGCCGAACGGAATTGCGCGCCCATCAATGTAATCCTTGTACTTCGGTCCCAGCCTCCAGGCGATGTATCCACCCTCATTGTAGGTATCGAAGATCTGGCCGGGAATGTTCTCGCGCTCAACGAAAGCAGCAGCGCGCTCAGGAAACCACCACGACAGGCCCGTTCCAAAAGACGCCAAATCCGTCCCGGCCAGATAGTGCCGCTGAGAGACGAGGTCGGCCGAACGCACTCCGGCAAGCAAAAGCAACATTCCCACGCAACCGGCCGCAAGAATGCCGCGCAGGCGTCTGTCCAGGGTAGTCTCTGCTACCCGGCTCCATGCTTCGGTCAAGACCGTACCGGCTACCACCACGACCAGGCATGCGAACAGGGCCTGTAAACGAACGTGGCGTTCGGCGAACCATGCGGCACCACTCAACAGGAGCGCCGGCCCCCATCGGCGCCGCAATAACGACAAGATGACGGCGACCGCCGAAATCGCGAGCAACCACAGGAAAGCGCTTCTGGGGTCGCGGCCAGACAAGGCACTTTGCACCGTGCTGTGATTGAGCGTGACCCCTGCCCACTCGCTGATCCATTCCGCATGAAGCGCCATCGCGCGCTGCTGATTGAGGAGAGCGCGGTAGATCCCCCAGCCCCATGGATTGACCAGCGTCGCTGCAAATGTAATGAGTAACCAGGGGCCTTCGCGTCCCAGCATTCCGACTACCTGCCGACGGCCGGGCTGCGACGGGATTGCCTCAAGGACCTCGACCGCTACGTAGGCGGCGACGAGAGCCAAACCGGCAATAAATCCAAGATGGAGGTTGACCCATAGGACCATCAACGGCGGCAGCAGCCAGAGTGGGGCATTCCGCTCACTATGTTGCTGCCAAACAATGCTGAGGAAGGCGGCAAAGAGAACGACCGTGAACATCTCCGCACGAGGAGCGGTGCGGCCTGCGATTCTCGGAACCGCGACGATCGCCAACACGGCGGACAGCGCGGATGCCCGGCGCAGGAGCAACAGGATCGTGCCGACGCACGCAATGGCGCCTGCCCACGACAACCATTCGTAGCCGCCTCCGCGGTAGAGCGCGTACAACGCCACTTCGGATCCGATCGGGTAGATCCAGGGCTTCCCGGCCGCGGTGTAGGAAAGAACATCGGTGGAAGGAATTTGGCGATGCTGCACGATCCATCGCCCGGTCGCCAATTGCCAGCCGAGATCGTAATCGGTGACGGTGCGCAATCCCGCAAGGAATGCGTACACCAGGGCGATGGAGGCGAGCGACAGAAACAACCAGCGCTGGCTTGATGTAGCGTCAGGTCGGGCGGACTGCTCGACGGCGAGAGCCGGCGATTGCGGGGACGCGGTCATACGGGTGGCATGGATTCAGCGCGGCTCGTCGGCGTAGACGCGTAATCCTCTCTCGGTCATGAATCGTCTCAGTGTAGGCGCATCGGTCGCCGCCGCACGAGGATTCCTGCGGATCAGCTGCAACGCCACATTGCATTCGCGCTCGGCCCGGTCGAGCGCCCCGAGCTTTCCAGACGCTGAACACATCATCATGTGAGGCACAGGGTTGTTGGCGTCGAGGATAGAGGCTTGCGAGGCCTCATTGAACGCGAATTGAGGATCGGCTTGGAAGGAATCCTGCGCCATCCTCAGATGATGAAGTGCCACGAACCTGCTGAAATCGAATTGCCCTTCAAAGACCAGCAAGGCACTGCCGCCTAGTTTGGCTATCGGCTGGTGACCGCGAAAAATGTCGGGCCCACCGAGATAGCTGTGCAGGCCGGCGAGCACGCTGCTGCTCACGATCACGGTGCCCTGATAATGAATGGGCGGCGCTTCCTGACTTAATTCCGAAGTCTCGCCGCACGGGATTCCGTAGTCGCTGTTCAGCACGTTATACGGCCGGATGACCCAGCAGGGAGTTGGACGCGCGGTATCCATGTAAGTCTTGACCGTCTTCAGGGCCTGCCCCCAATCGGTGTTTGAATCTGCCAGATACTTGTAGGTGTTCGCGGGCCCTCCCCAGAACTCGTTGCTGTAGCTGATGTAGTTCGGAGAGGCGTGCAGAGAACTCGCGGCATGGAAGGCTAGCGCCGCGACTAGCACTCCGTTTCCCCATGCTTTGCGTTGGGTCAGCGCCAGCGCGCCCGCGGACGCAAACAGGATTGCAAACGGCAAGACGGGCAACAAGTGCCGGATGCCAATGTTCAATCCTGATGCCATGGCGGAAATCAAGACTACGAACGCCGGGATGGAAAGGAAAGCCAGTTCCCGAAGATGGCGCCGCCAGAAGCGAACGGCAAAACATGCGGCGCCCAGAAGCACCAGCAACGGCACAGAAAACTTAATGAGGGAGGCGATGGGGAAGTAGAACCACTGCCCGGTTCGGTACAGCCTGCCCAGCAGGAACGATGGCCTGCCAACCTCGGACTCGACCAGCACGTCCTGCAAGCCGCGAAGATAGGAACGCGGCAATATGCGGGTCCGCTCGAGTGCGGGAATGATCCGCGTGGCCGTGAGTCCTGACGCCTCGTTCAAGATCAAGTTCCTGGAAACAGGAGTCCCGTGGGGGCGGCTGTTCTCGAAGGCGTAGGACAGCCACAGGATGCCAATGGCGACGGGTACCGCGCATGCAAGTGCAAGCAGATTCCGGCCGGCCCGGCGGAGCGACGTCCTGCCGTTATGCGCGCCAAGCAACGCATCCGCAATTGCCAGCAATCCGAAGATTGGGATCAGCAGCAGTGAGGAGTGCTTGAGCGCCAGCGCAATCCCCGCGCAGACACCGACGAGAACCAGCCGCGCGGCGCAGCGCCCCTCAAAATACCAGTACAACGAAACCACCGCGCCGAACAGTCCGAGGGCGGCAGGCACGTCCGTTGTGACCAGTGCGCCGTGCGCGAGCAGATTGGGCTCAAACGTCAACAGCCCCCCGGCAACCATCGCGGTTCCGATACCGAAGAAGCGTCGCGCGGTAAACCAGACGGCCAGAAGCAGACCGAAAAGAAACAACGAGGCGGTGGCCCGCGCCGCGGTGAGCATGGATTCCGGGTTGGCAAATAAGAAATCGTGGCCGACGCGGAAATCAACAATCTTGTTGTTGGGCATTCCGCAGGCATCGGGGAAGGGATCGTTGATGCGGAGGAACAACAAGGGCGCGCTATCCACCAGCTTGGCCAGCGGAGGGTGCTCCGGATTCCAGCCGAAATCATTACACTGCCAATACCGATAGCCGGCATGGAGATGGTCCACCTCATCCGAGGTGACCGAAAGTTGCCGGTAGGCGACGGCCAACTGCAGAATCAGCGCGCAGAGCAGCAGGCAAAGCACCACCCGCTCCGGGTTGCGCGTCCGCAGGGCTGGCGCGATGTCCGCAGCCGCGCCATGAGGCTCGACGTCTTGGACCTTGGTGTCCTCTACGAGGGTCAAAGTGCCGGGATCGGTTCCATCCAATGCCATGCTGTATTCGGTGTTTTCTACCAAGCTGATGGTTTGTCTGTTTTCGTTCCCGCAGGGATATTCGAATGCTGCTTGGCGCGGGCAATCATGGTTTCCACCTGCGCGCGCTGGGGGTGGTTTGGGTTGCTCTGCAGCAGCTTAGTCCAGATCTCAATTGCAGCTTGAGGATCGGATTGCGCCTGCCATTTCACCATTCCCAGGTTATAAAGAGCATTGGCGAACTTCGGATCGATAGCCAAAGCGCGGTTGAAGGTCGCAACTGCCGTGTTCGTGTCCCCCAGGTAGTAATACGTATTACCCAGAAGCGTAAGCACTTCCGGCGCCGGGTGGTCGTGATGGACGGCGCGCTCGTAATAGTTCTTTGCCAGGACAAATTGCTCGGTGTCGAAATAGATATTGCCAAGTTCCACGAGCAGTTGCGCATCGTTCGGACTGGCTTCCAATTTCGCGAGCAGGGGCCGAGCTTTGGTGTCGGCGATGCGCTGCAATTGAGCCCGAGTAACCTGGGGATGTACGGACGTCGAAGCGGCGGCCCGCGACTGCGCCGGGCGCGTGCGGGTCCCGGTTGAGGGTGCATGAAGCAGATATCCGGCCGCGACCCCTAGCACCAGGCAGATCGCCGCCAACATGTACACGTGCGTGTTGGCCCAATGTTTCTCAGTTTGTGTGGCAAGCATTCGGTTTTCCTGCGCCGGTTCCAGCAGACGATGCTTTCCATCCAGGCGGCGCGCTCGAGCGGTCTCCTACCCCTTCGCTAGTGGCAACGTCTATGCCATTTCGCAGCGGCGCGGGTCGATGCTTCGGCGTGCAATTTCAATCACTTACATGCCAGAGCTATCGCGGAGATGTACCTGCAACGGTGACTGTGCGGTAAATGGCGCTCTGCGGATGTGTTTTCGCGCACCAACTTCGATGCGCCTGCCGCGCCGGCCATCGCCGGGAAGGCGAAGGCGATGGCGCGAGCAGGAGGCGGGTCCCGAAGGTCACAGCCACTTTGTGATATCGCGCACCTCTGTACGTGACATGGCGGTTTCTCACTGCCATGCCGCCGCCGCTTGGTGATAATTCCATCTGCAGTTCTCTCTTTTACATTTTCCAAGGAGGCGACGTGGGCAAGAGGAAAGGCTTTGTCATTGTTCTGGTCCTGGCTGTCATGGCCGCGACTTGCGTGAGCGCGTTGGCGCAAGCCAAGGCGCCGCAGGACACCATCATTCTGAAGGGGAATCCGATGGGCGGGGTGAAGTTCCTGCACAGCGCGCATTCGAAAGACCGCGCCATCAAGTGCGACACCTGCCATCACCCTTCCAAGACGGAAAAACCGGCGACAGCCGCGCAGCAGGCTTGCAGCGACTGCCACACCAAGACGGCAGCCGCCCCGATGAAGACCAACTTTAAGGGCGCGTTCCACGATGCAATGGCGAAGAAAGGCATCTGCATTGATTGCCACGTTGCCGAGAACGCCAAGGGCAAGAAGGCGCCCACCAAGTGCACCGAGTGCCACAAGAAAGAGAACGCCTGATCGGGCAGCAACTCCGGTTGCGGTGCACACCGAAGGGTGTGCACCGCAATTTTGTTCGGCACGTTCCAGCTGCGTTGACCCGCCCCATGCTGCGTGTTAAGGTAACGCGTTCATAACTCAGCAAGCGCAGGCCCTATGCGGTCGGGAGAGGTTTTCCAGTGTCTTCATCCACGCCTGACGCAACTCAAGTACTCATCCGCAAGACAGCGCTGAACCCGGTGCACCGCAAGCTGGGCGCCAAGATGGTGGACTTCAACGGCTGGGACATGCCGGTGGAGTATCCGGCAGGCCTGATCGCCGAACACCAGGCGGTGCGCAACGGCGTCGGCATCTTCGACGTCAGCCATATGGGCGACATCCGCATCCGTGGACGCCAGGCGTTGCAGGCGGTCCAGCACATCTCCATGAACGATGCCTCGAAGCTGGCGATCGGCCAGTGCCAGTATTCGGCGATGCTTTATCCGCAGGGCACGTTCGTGGACGACGTCATCATTCACCGTTTCGGCGAGAGCGATTTCTTCTTCGTCATTAACGCCGGCACGCGCGAGAAGGACATCGCATGGGTGCGCGAGAACACGCGCTCGTTCGACTGCACGGTCGAGCACCTCAGCGACGACTTCACGCAGATCGCCATTCAAGGACCCAAGGGCGCCAATCTTCTGCAGAAGCTCACCGACGCCGACCTGTCCAAGGTGAAGTTCTACTGGTTCACCCGCGGCACGGTGTGCGGACTGAAAGATACGCTCATCGCGCGAACCGGCTACACCGCAGAGGATGGGTTCGAGATCTATGTGCCCACCGACGAGCCAACCAGCGCCCGGGTGTGGAACGAAGTCATGGAAGCCGGCAAGGAGTTCAAAGTGCTGCCGTGCGGCCTGGGTGCGCGCAACACGCTGCGCCTGGAAGGCAAGCTGGCGCTGTACGGTCACGAGATTTCCGATTCGATCACCGTTTGGGAAGCTGGGTTGGACCGCTGGCTGAAGATGGACAAGGGCGAATTCATCGGTCGGCGCTCGCTGGAGCGGCAGATGGCCGACGGAGTTGGCCGCACGCTAGTCGGGCTGGAGATGATCGAGCGCGGTATCGGACGTGACGGGTATAAGGTGATGGACGAATCGGGCAAGCAGATCGGGAACATCACCAGCGGTTCCTATGCGCCGTTCCTGAAAAAGAACATCGCGCTTGCCTATGTGCCGCCGTCGCACGCCAAGCTGGACACGGTGGTCGGAGTGGAGATTCGCGGACAGGCAGTGAAGGCGAAGGTTGTGCCGACTCCGTTTTATAAGAGGCCGAAGAAGAGTTCTTAGTCCTAGTTGCTGAGCGATTACTGCAATCCTGGAGCACGAACGATGGCTTATCCAGCGGATTTCAAGTACACGAAAGAACATGAGTGGATCAAAGTTGAAGGCGACACGGGCACGATCGGGATCACCGACCACGCGCAGAAGGCGCTTGGGGACATTGTGTTCGTCGAGCTGCCGAAACCCGGGGCGACGCTGGCGGCGGGCAAGAGCCTGGGCACGGTGGAGTCGGTGAAGGCGGTTTCCGACATCTATGCGCCGGCGTCGGGTACGGTCACCGAAGTCAACCAGGAGCTGAACACGACGCCGGAGAAGATCAATGCCGACGCGCATGGCGCCTGGATGATTAAAGTGAAGCTGAGCAATCCGGCCGAGGTCAAGAACCTGCTCTCTGCCGCCGATTACGAGAAGTTCGTGGCGGAAGAAGCGGGTCACTAGCCGCCGCCATGGCTGGATTCGGGTCCTCGCGGATTTGTAATTGGTAATTTGTAATTGGTAATTTGAACGAACGGGTTCATTCCGTATCGGCGTGCGTGCCGCGCAAAATTACAAATTACAAATTACTCAATTACAAATCCTATGCGTTATCTTCCGAAATCTCCCGCAGACCGGGAGCAGATGCTGAGAGCGATCGGCGTCCGCTCCGTGGACGAATTATTTGCCCCCATTCCGGCGGAATACCGGCTGAAGCGTGAGCTGGATCTTGCGCCCTCGATGGCGGAAGCCGACATCATGGACTGGTACCGGCAGCGTGCCTCCGAAACGGCCGCTTCCGGATACGCCAATTTCCTGGGCGCCGGGGCCTATCACCATTACCGGCCCGTAGTCATTGACACGCTGATCTCGCGTGGCGAATTCTTCACCGCCTACACTCCCTACCAGCCGGAAATTTCCCAGGGAACGCTGCAGGCGATCTTCGAATTCCAGACGATGATCTGCGAGCTGACGGGTATGGAGGTGGCCAATGCCTCCATGTATGACGGCTCGACGGCCGCGACCGAGGCGGTGATGATGGCCTCGCGCGTGACCGGGCGCCACAGCGCAGTGGTGGCGCGCAGCGTGCATCCGGAATATCGCGAGGTGCTGGCGACCTACGCCAAGAACCAGGGAATGCGGATCGCCGAGGTGGCATTCCTGGACAGCGGGCGAGTCAACGCCGCGGCGGTGGAGAAGGCGGTCACCGAGGACACCGCCTGCGTGATGATCCAGTCGCCGAACTTCTTCGGCACCATCGAGGACGTGGCGGCGATCGCCGAAATCGCGCATCGCAAGGGCGCGCTGCTGGTGGTGGCGATTGCCGAGGCCGTTTCGCTGGGCATCGTGAAGCCGCCCCAGGAGGCCGACATCGCGGCGATGGAGGCGCAGTCCTTCGGCGTGCCGCTCAGCTTCGGCGGGCCGTATGCCGGCGTGATCGCCACGAAAGAAAAATTCGTACGGCAGATGCCGGGACGCCTGGTCGGGCAGACGGTGGACAAGCAAGGGCGCCGCGGGTTCGTGCTGACGCTCTCGACGCGCGAGCAGCACATCCGGCGCGAGAAGGCGACCTCGAATATCTGCACCAACCAGGCGCTGATCGCGCTCATGGCGACCGTGTTCATGACCGTGTACGGACGCGAGGGCCTGAAGGAACTCGCGCAACAGAACTTGGCGAAGGCGGCTTATGCGGCCGAGGAATTCGGCAGAGGCGCCAAGGTGTTGTTTTCCGGCGCCCCGCGGTTCAACGAGTTTGTGGTGCAGACCAGCGAAGATCCGAAGCTGCTGAACGATCGCCTGCTCGGGCAAAGAATCATTGGCGGCTTCCCCTTGAAGAAGTTCTATCCCGAACTGGGGAACGCATCGCTGTGGTGCTGCACCGAGCTGACGCGACGAACAGCCATCGAGGCTGCCGCCAAAGCGGTGGCCGAGCTACCGGCGGAGGTGGCGCGATGAACAGCAAAATCAAGAAGGCGCGCACCCACGTCACGCAGAACGAAGGGCTGATCTTCGAGAAATCGTCGCCCGGCAAGAAGGGGTACAAGCTTCCGGAGCTCGACGTTCCCGACGTCAATGTCTCCAAGCTGCTGGGCAATGCCGAGCGCAAGGATCTGGGAAACATGCCGGAGGTGAGCGAGATCGAGATCATTCGCCACTTCACGCGCATGTCCACTTGGAACTACGGCGTGGATACGGGCTTGTATCCGCTGGGCTCGTGCACCATGAAGTACAACCCGCGGGTGAACGAGATCGCGGCGCGGCTGGATGGAATCGCGAACGCGCATCCTTACCAGCCGGAGAAAGTGTCGCAAGGCGCGCTGCTGATCCTGCAAGTGCTGCGCAAGGCGCTGATGGAAATTTGTGGCATGGAGGCGATTACGCTGCAGCCGGCGGCGGGAGCGCACGGGGAGTTAACGGGAATTCTGCTGGCGCGCGCCTATCTGGAATCGAAAGGGAACGCACGCAAGAAAATCCTGATTCCAGACTCGGCGCACGGCACCAATCCTGCCACCGCGGCGATTGCGGGCTACTCGGTGGAGAACCTGAAATCGAATGCCAGGGGCATGGTGGACATTCCGTCCCTGGAAGCGCAGATGAATGAGGACGTGGCAGCGCTCATGGTGACCAACCCGAATACGCTGGGCGTGTTCGAGCAGGAGATCCACAAGGTTGCCGAGATCGTGCACCGCAAGGGCGGCCTGGTCTACATGGATGGCGCCAACATGAACGCGCTGGTGGGCAAGGCGAGGCCGGGTGATTTCGGAGTGGACGTCATGCACCTGAACCTGCACAAGACGTTCTCGACGCCGCACGGTGGCGGCGGTCCGGGTTCAGGACCGGTAGCGTGCAAGAAGATTCTGGAGCCGTTCCTGCCGATTCCGGTCGTCGTGACGAAGTCGGATGGATCGCTGGGTTTCGATTACGACCGGCCGCAATCCATCGGGCGGGTGCGAGCCTTCTACGGCAACTTTGGCATGCACGTGCGCGCGCTGGCCTACATCATGGCCAACGGACGCGACGGCCTGCTTCAGACCACGGAAGACGCCGTCCTCAACGCCAATTACCTGCGGAAGAAGCTGGAGGGCGTGTTTGACCTGCCGTACTCCACGCCGTCCATGCACGAGGTGGTGTTCAGCGACCACAAGCAGACGGCCAAGGGCATCAAGACCGGGGACATCGCCAAGCGGCTGATCGACTACGGATTCCACCCCTACACGGTTTCGTTTCCGCTGATCGTGCACGGTGCGCTGATGATCGAGCCGACGGAAAGCGAGTCGCTCGAGGAACTGGATCTGTTCGTGGATGCCATGAAAGCGATTGCCGACGAGTGCGAGCATACACCGGAGACGGTGCTGAACGCGCCCCACACGGCGCGCATCTCGCGGCTGGACGAGGTGCGGGCCGCACGCCAACCTATCCTGCGCTGGAAACCGCAGGCGCAGGGGGTGGGGAAGAACGGCGACTAACCGGGGCCTTCACAGTGAGAACACAGAGGCCGGACGGTCACACGTCCGGCTTTTTCTTGCCCTTCGTATTCCTTTGTGCTCTTTGTGGTTAAGATTTCCTGGATGTCACCGCGAAAAACGCCGCGGCTTCCTGGTGAACGTGTTTCTTGCCGCACTTTGGGCACTTCACCTCGCCCTTCTCGTATTCCGCAAGGGTGAGTATGAGCTCAAATTCTTTTTGGCAATCTTCGCAGAAGAATTCGTAGCGAGGCATTGGGCACCTCCGCGCTGGTTGAGATTCTAGTAAGCGCCCTGCAGGGGCGCAATCGCAATGACGCGCCAGCGTGCGACAGGAACGCCCTAAAACGGGAAGCACTCGCCAGGTGCGAGTGCTAGTCCGCCAATGAATGTTTCCCGACGCGTGCAGAAGCTAAGGCTACTTATTCGCTTCGCTGAAGTCCACCGAAGCGCCGGTGTTCTCCCACTCTAGTTTCATCACGCCGGCATTCGGCCCACGCTTGTCAAAGGAAATGGTGAACTGCTGCACCGGGGCCTTAAGTTTTTCCGTGTTCATGTTCAGTCGCACTAAGTCATATTCGGGGCCGGGATATGGAATCCCCCACTGTCCCGTCTTCTTGCTGATGACTAACTTCCACGGGCCATTCTCGGCCGGCACCGTGTACAAGGTATATTTGCCGGCGGGGACTTTCGTTCCCGCGATAGTGAGATCGGTGTCGGAGACGAACGACGTAGCTTCGTTCGCGCCGGTACGCCAGGGCTCGCCAAAAGGCACAACACCGCCGAAAATTTTGCGCGGCTGGCCGCTCTTGGGATCGTTGATTTTCGGGCGGCTGTAATCAATGGTGATTTTCTTTCCGTCGGCGAAGGTAAATCGCGCCGTTCCCGGCGGGCTGGGACGCTTTGATTTATCCGGCGCCATTTGCGCCACGGCGGCGACCACCAGGAATAGCCCCAATGCGCAGGCGGCTATCCCCAAAAGCTTTTTGCTTACCATTGCTCCTCCTCAAACACAAAAATAGACGCAGGCGACCGAGCAGAAGGCTCGGATTATTCCGGGAAGAACAACCCACGCGGCTGCACACGGATTTCCTTCCATGTGAAATCCGCGTGCATCCGAAGGTTCATTCGCTATGCCGATACGTACTTGCCCTGCTCAATCACGCGGGACGCGATCTTCTCGCGTAAGGCGATGGTGTTGGCGGGTTCGTACTTTAGCAGCCGGCGCAAAATCGCCATCTGTGTGCGCAGCATGTCGCCGTCGGCGATGGCGGCAATGACCTTGCGTGCCGAGGCTTCGATCGTGCTCATCGCCCGCGACGCGTACACCTGGGTCATGGCGATGGCGAGATCGGCGGCCTGGTCGCCGTCGCGATGGCGCAGCTTTTCGGCGCGCAGCACCGCCGATTCCATGCTGTAGGTTTCGATGATGATGTCGGCCAGGGCGCCCATGATCTCCTGCTGGTCAGCCAGCGCCTGCATATATTTCTGCGAGGCGGCGCCGGCGGTGAAGAGCGCGATTTTCTTCGCATTGGTCACCATCGCATGCTCTCCGCCGAGCGGACCTTCCGGGGTTTCGGTCGAACTGGGGCCGCCGAGCACCTCGTCCATCAGCCGCTTGATGGCCGGCATGAGCGGAAGCTGGCCAGTCATGGCGCGCTTCAGCAGGAAGCCGGTGATGATCAGGCGGTTGATTTCGTTCGTGCCTTCGAAGATGCGGTTGACGCGCGAATCGCGGTAGGCGCGCTCCGCCGGATATTCCTCGACGAAGCCGTAGCCGCCGTAAATCTGCACCGTCTCATCCACGGCGCGGTCCAGGGCTTCGGAGCCCCACACCTTGATGATGGAGCACTCGACCGCGTACTCCTCGATGGCCTTGCGAGTTTCGCGCGCAGCGTCGGGGGAGTGTTTGTCAATATCGGCCATGGCCACGTCCATCATGCCGACCGTGCGGTACACGGCGCTTTCGCCGGTCCACACGTCCACCGCCATATCGGCGATTTTTTCGCGGATCAGGCCGAACTCGGAGATGGTCTTGCCGAAGGCCTTGCGCTGCCTGGCGTAGGCAATCGCGTCCTGCAGCGCAGTCCGAGTGCCGCCGACACAGCCGGCGCCCAGCTTGAAGCGGCCGAAATTCAGGATGTTGAAGGCAATGACGTGCCCCTTGCCGATTTCGCCGAGCAGATTTTCGACCGGCACCTTGCAGTCGTTCAGGATCAGCGGGCAAGTGGACGAGCCTCGGATGCCCATCTTGTGCTCTTCCGCGCCCACGGCAAAGCCTGGGAAGTTCTTTTCGACGATAAACGCCGTGAACTTCTCGCCGTCCACCTTGGCGAACACAATGAACAGGTCGGCGAAGCTGGCATTGGTGATCCACATCTTCTCGCCGTTCAAAATGTAGTGCTTGCCGTCGGGTGAAAGCACGGCCTTGGTGCGGCAGTTGAGCGCGTCGGAACCGGACGACGACTCCGAGAGCGCGTAAGCGCCGACCATCTCGCCGGCCGCCAGCTTGGGCAGGTACCTCTGCTTCTGCTCCTCGGTCCCGAAGTAAACGATGGGCAGCGTGCCGATGCCGGAGTGCCCGCCGAAGGTCACGACAAAGCTGCCGTACTTGGCAATGCGGTCGGCGACTACGGCTGCCGAGACTTTGTCCATGTCCATGCCGCCGTAGGCCTCGGGAATCTCCACCGACGTCAGGCCGAGTTCGCTGGCTTTCTTGATCAACTCGCGGGTGAGCGGCCAGTCCTTCTTTTCCAGCTTGTCGGCGACGGGAACGATTTCCTTGAGCGCGAATTCGTCAGTCGTCTGCGCGATCTGGCGGTGTTCTTCGGTGAAATCTTCGGGAGTGAAGATTTCGTCAAGGTTGCGATCTTCCAGCAGGAAACTCCCGCCGGTGATTTTGTTGCGAGTTACAGGCGTAGCTGTCGCCATTTCCTACCTTTCTACTGTTGGCCACAAGGGCCGGTTACTTACGAAATATTCTCAAAAATCCCTGCTGCGCCCATGCCGCCTCCGACGCACATAGTGACGATGCCGTAGCGTCCGTGGCGGCGCTTGAGTTCACGGATGATGGTGGCGGTCAGCTTGGCGCCGGTGCAGCCCAGGGGATGACCGAGCGCGACCGCGCCGCCATTGGGGTTCACACGCGCAGGATCGAGCCCTGCTTCCTGGATGACGCACAGCGCCTGCGCCGCGAAGGCCTCGTTGAGCTCCACGACATCAATGTCGGACAGGCTGAGGCCGGCGATTTTCAGCGCCTTGGGAATCGCGTACACCGGACCAACGCCCATTTCCTCAGGCTTGTAACCGGCAGTCGCGAATGCGACGTAGCGCGCCAGTGGCTTGATGCCGAGCTGTTTCGCCTTGTCGGCGGACATCACGACAGCGGCGGCCGCGCCGTCGGACATTTGCGAAGAATTACCGGCTGTTACGATGCCGTGAGCGTGGAACGCCGGTTTGAGCGAGCCGAGCGCCTCCAGGCTGGTGTCGGCCCGGGGACCTTCATCAATTTTGAAAGTAATTTCCTGGCGCTTGGGCTTGGAGCCGTTTGGCGTAGTGAAGCTGACGGGCACGGGAACGATTTCCTCATCGAAGCGGCCCGCCTCGATTGCAGCCAGCGCCTTCTTGTGTGAATGGAGCGAGAACTCGTCTGACATTGCACGAGTCACGCCGAAACGCTTGGCAATGCGCTCGGCGGTGAGTCCCATGGAAAGATAAGCGTCGGGATAATTCGCCACCAGCCACGGATTGGCCGATACCTTATGCCCACCCATCGGAATCATCGTCATGGATTCCAGGCCGCCCGCGACGATCACATCGGCGCCGCCGGCCATGATCCGCTCCGCGGCCATGGCAATGGCTTGCAGACCGGAGGAGCAGAAGCGGTTCACGGTCATCGCCGAACATTCCACCGGAAGGCCGGCGCGCAGCGAGGCGATGCGGGCAACGTTCATGCCTTGCTCGGCCTCGGGCATGGCGCAGCCCATGATGACGTCTTCGATTTCTTTAGGATCGAGTTGCGGGATCCGCTCGAGCGCGCCTCGAATGGCGACGGCGCCTAGTTCATCGGGACGGGTGGCGCGCAAGGTGCCTTTGTAAGCCTTGCCCACCGGGGTTCGTACGGAACTTGCGATGACGACTTCTCTCATAAGCAGCTCTTAGCTGTTAGCTCTTAGCTTTTAGCTCTCAAAACCAACCAAACTTCGGTCTCTCCTGCGATTTTCGCGAAGGCTTGCGGCGCGAGCGGCGCGTGACGTTGTCGGCGATCACCGCCAGGTCCACCTCAACTCTGCGCCACTCCTTAAAGCCGTGCAGGTCGTTCCAGGTGTTAATCAGCGCGTCCTGCACGATTCGTGCGGTCAGCCGCTTCTTCGGATGACGCTTGCGCCACTTGGCAATCAGCTTACGCGCGTACTCGGCCTCTTCATCGAAATCATGCGGCCCGCCGATGAGGCGGTTGTTGATGGCGCGAATGAGTTTTCTGGTTAGAAACATCGTTCCTGATTGGCTCAATCCCCTACCGCAATATATTCGGTTTTGGTGGTCGGCTGGGGAACAGACTCGCCGTGATCGCGTAAGCTCTCGATATGCAATTCAATTGCTTCTCTGATGAGGCGCTCGGTTTCGTCCAAGGTCTTCCCCGTCGTTACACAGCCCGGCAGATCAGGCACATAGGCCGCGTACCCCGTCGCCGATTTTTCGAATATTACTGCGTACTTCATTTCAGATCCGCCTGTTTCTTGATGCTGTTCAATGTCCCCGGCGGAAGATCATCCCCGGGGTGACCCGGAACCGTAACTGTTCCTGGACGCGCCGGATGCCGGTACTGCCGATGACTTCCTTTCGCCCGGTCGAGTCTCCATCCTTGCCGCTCTAGCTGCTTGATGACGTCACGGACCTTCATGACGTCAGTTCCTCAGCGGTTTCCCCGTCTTCAGCGTGAACGCGATACGCTCCTGCGTCTTCTTTTCGCCGCAGAGAGACTTGAAAGCCTCGCGCTCCAGGTCAAGCAAGTACTGCTCGCTGACGGGCGTGCCGGGCGTAATCGCCCCACCACACAACACTTCCGCGACCTTGTTGCCAATCTTGACCTCGTGGTCGCTGATGTATTCCGCCTGACGCATTAGATGGACGCCGAGTTTCAGAGTTGCCAAAATGCTTTCCCCGGGCGCAGGAACGTCGGTCCGCGGACTTGGCGGCTTGTACGCTCGCAGTAGTTCCACGACGTGCGACTTGGCGTCGGCCAGCACGCGGTCGCGGTTCATGGTGACCTGATCGCGGATGTCGAGAAAGCCGAGCCCACGCGCCTCCGCAGCCGAGGTTGAAACCTTCGCCAGCGCGATGGTCTCGAACGCCTTCTTCATTGCCTCCATGAATTCGACCGATTCGCCGCGGCCGTCGGGCCGGATGGAGTTCGCCGACTCCACTGCTCGCAGTGTCATTTCCTTGCAGCCGCCGCCACCGGGCAGCAGGCCGACCCCAACTTCCACCAGGCCCATGTACAGCTCGGCGTGGGGATGGCGTGCGGCTGCGTGCAGCGAAACTTCACAGCCGCCGCCCAGGGTCATGCCGAACGGCGCAGCCACCACCGGTTTCGGAGAGAACTTGATGGCCTGCGTCATGCCCTGGAACTGGCGGACCATCAGGTCAATGTCGTCCCACTCCTCCTCCTGGATGGCCATGAGCAGCAGCATGATATTGGCGCCGGCGGAAAAGTGCTGGCCATCGTTGGTGATGACGAACGCGTCGAAGTTGTCGCCGGGACCGCCGGGCTTGAAGGTCTGGTTGGCGAGTTGAATGATGTCGCCGCCGATGGCATTCATCTTGGTGTGGAACTCGAGGCAGCCGACGCCGTCGCCCAGGTCGAGCAGCGATGCGCCGGAATTTTTCTTCACCACCCCGCCGGCTTTTCTGACGACTTGCAAGGACCAGATGCCGGCGGGCACCTGCTCGTCCTTGTAACTGGTGGTGGCGACATCGAAGAAAGAGCGCCCGGACGCGGTGGCCACCGAGTCGCTGTACCAAGTCTGCTTGCCGGAGCCGAGCAGGCGTTCGACGCTTTCAGCGACGGGATGCCCATCCTTCTTCATGCGTGCGACCGTGGCTTCCACGCCGGCGGCGTCCCAGAGCTCGAACGGTCCCAGCTCCCAGTTGAAGCCCAGCTTCATGGCACGATCAATTTCGACCACCGAATCGCAGATTTCGCCGATGCGGTTGGCGGAGTACGTCCACAGATCCGCCAGCAGGGTCCACAGGAACTGGCCCGCACGGTCACCTTTTTGTGGGGCCAGCAGCGTGCGCAGGCGCTGCGGCGTCTCCTCAATATTCTTGGCCATGTCGAGGGCAGGGAACTTTGCCTTCTGCCGCGGACGGTACTCCAGCGTCTTCCAGTCCAGTCCCAGGCGCTCCTCGCCCTGGGGAGTCTTGGCTTTCTTATAGAAACCACCCTTGGTTTTGTCGCCGAGCCACTTGCGCTCGATCATCGCCTTGAAGAAGTCGGGCAATCGCAGATCGCCGCGCTCGTCCTTCAAATTCGAAGTCATGTTGCCGACTACATGCCCGAGGATGTCGAGTCCGACCATGTCGGCGAGGCGGAACGTGCCCGTCTTCGGCCAGCCGACCGCGTTGCCGGTGAGTGCGTCCACCTCCTCGATGCTGAGGTCCATCTCCTGCATCAGCCGCATGACGTTCAATACCGAAAACGTGCCGATGCGGTTGGCGATGAAGTTGGGCGTGTCTTTAGCAGTGACGATGCCTTTGCCCAGGCGCACATCGCAGAAATGAGAGATGGCTTCAATGGCTGCGGGTTCCGTATCCGGCGTGGGGATGATTTCCAGCAAACGCATATAGCGCGGAGGATTGAAGAAGTGTGTGCCGAACCAGTAGTGGCGGAAATCGTCGGTGAAACCTTCGGAGATCTTGTGAACCGGCAGCCCGCTGGTATTGGTGCTGACGATGGCGCCGGGGCGGCGCGCGGCCTCCACCTTCTTCAGTAACGCGCGCTTGATGTCGAGATTTTCGACCACTGCCTCGATGATCCAGTCGGCGTCGGCAACGAATTTCATGTGGTCGTCAAAGTTGCCGATGGTGACCAGGCGGGCGAGCGACGGCTCGAAAAAGGCCGCGGGCTTGGACTTCACTGCCGCCTGGAGCCCGGCTCCGGCAATTTTGCTGCGCGCCGGCCCGTCGGCATCCGGCGGGACCATATCCAGCAAATAGGAGGGCACGCCGGCGTTGGCCAGGTGGGCGGCAATGCGCGCCCCCATGGTGCCGGCCCCGAGGACTGCGACTTTCTCAATGCGTCTGATCATGGCTGCGGTTGGTCAGCTCTTTGCGCGGACAATATAGCAGCTTGGCCAGACCGGTCCGCGCGCGGTGGCGGTTGAGTGGATGAGGTGATAGCCAAGAAGGTCGCGTGCAAAAACAACGGGGCGCGTCGCAAGATGTGGGGTGAGGATGGCAGCGACGCGCCCGTATTAAGTTGAGAAGAGAATAGCGGAATCGGTCCCCTTGGTCAACATAAATTATTGAGCCGTAACAAGTTAAGTTCCACTCTGGAACTACTTCAGGGGCTCGTCCGCAAGTGCATGGATCACTTATAAATGTGACATGTCCCAAAACAGGAACCGGCGGTTAAATCTCCAGATGGGCCTCCAGGTACTGTCGGGCGAGCTTGACCACCTCGCGTTCCCCGCGATAGCTGAGCCGCTTCAGAGCCTCTTCGAATGGCAGCCAGGAGGCGTGGCGCACCTCCCGTCGCATGTCCTCGGAAATCCTACCGATCCGGCCGGAACGGTAGAGCATAAGGTAGAAGCTCACCACCTTGAAAACCCGCTCCCCGCCGGCCCAGGAGCGGATGTAGAAATACTTGATATCGTGGAGTTTGGCGACCATCTCGGCTTCGATTCCGGTCTCCTCCCGCACCTCGCGAAGGGCGGTCTGCTCCGGCTTTTCCCCCTTGTCTACATTGCCTTTCGGTAAGGCGAGTACTTCCCCTTTGCGCTGCAGGGCAGACGACGAGCGGCTGACCTGGGGCTCTATGACAGCAATCCGCCACGCCCCCTGCATCCGGCGTACGACCACGCCGCCGGCGGAGAATTCGCGCACCATTGCCGCAGTTCCTCCCTTACCCCGTTCGTGACTTCCGGCTGGATTGCATCACCAGTGCTGCACCCGGCATCTTAAAGATTGTAAACGTCCGGCTGGGGACGGATGTGGGGAAGGTACGTATGTTGGACAAACTAGCGCGTTCAGTGCGCGCCTTTACGCGCGAACTGAAGCGCATTTCGGAAGCGCCGCTTCCCCCGGTGGCGCCTCACGCTCCATCCATTGGGCTGGCGTTGGGCGGCGGATTTGCCCGCGGCCTGGCCCACATCGGTATTCTGAAGGTCTTCGAAGCCGAAGGCATTCCCGTCAACTTCATTGCCGGTACCAGTGTGGGATCGGTAATTGGCGCGGCGTACTGCAGCGGCATTTCCGCCAAGGAACTGGAGGAAATCTCGGCGCTGGTGCGATTCAAGGATTTCGCGCGCTGGACGCTGTCGCGTTACGGCTTCGCCAGCAACGATCGCATGGCCGCCTTCCTGGGCAAGGTGCTCAAGGTGCACACCTTCGAAGAGCTCAAGATTCCGCTGGCGGTGGCGGCGACAGACTTCGCCACCGGCGACGGCGTGGTCTTCCTCAGGGGGTCGCTGGTGGACGCGCTACGCGCCAGTTGCGCGTATCCGGGAATGTTTCTGCCGGTCAAGCTTGACGGGCGCTTGCTCGTGGACGGCATGCTCTCGCATGCGGTACCGACGCTGCCGCTGCGCGAAATGGGCGCCGAGCGCGTGGTCGGCATCTACTTGAGCGCGCACTGGGTGAACCTGGAGGGGCCGCGGCACGTCTTCGACGTCATTGGCCAGTCGTTCTCCATCGCCCAGCAGAAGATGTGCGGCCTGTGGGAATCGGCCGCCGATATCGTGCTTCAGCCCGATGTACGCGGCTTCAGCTACGATGGCTTCGACCGCGCACCGGAGCTGATCCGCGCCGGCGAGATCGCCGCACGGGCAGCCTTGGGGACGATCAAGCAGTGGATTCCCAGGCCGGCTGTCGAGCCGGTCCCGGCGAAGACGCCGGCGGTCAATCCCTCGCCGGCCTAGCTGGAGCGGTTACGAAGCGGCCGCCGCCCGGAACGATGCCGCCGCCTGCTCCAGGCTGGCGAACAGGGGAACAATTTCGTTGACCCGACAGAGTCCCAGCGTGTGGGCCACCGCGCCAGCGGCGCAGGAGATGCGCAGGCTTCCGCCGCTATCCTTGAGTTTGCCGGCGCACATGACGAGAATGCCGACGCCGGTGCTGTCGAGGAACGTGACGCCTGCCAGGTCCAAAATCACGCGCCTGGCTTCGGCCTTCACTAGCTCGTCTATCTTCCACTCCAACTCCTGCGACACGCGGCCCAGCACGATGCGGCCTTGCACCTGAAGCACGGTGACGCCGGGCTCAATCGTGCGCTGCTCGATTGCGATCATCAGTCACCCCACAAAGTGGACGGATGGTAGGCGTGCAACGCGGCACTGTCAAGCGCAGCAGCGAGCAAATTAACCATAGAGGGCACAACTGCCGACGCTGGCCTTTCGCTGTTGTCTATTCATTGACCGCGCCATTCTGCCCCGATAGACTTAGGCCATCCCTTTCGTCCGGGTACTTGCCGTGAAAACCTATAGGTCTGCACGTGAGCTGCTCGAAGGAGTCGAGCAGGCGCTCGCGCCCAAGTCGCGCCTGAGTCCGCGCGGCCGGCGGTCGCTGCGGGAAATGCGCGGCGGTCCGCTGGGCCAGTCGCCACTGGATGACATTGCCCGCCTCCTGCGTAGCGGGCGCCAGTTTCTTGCCGTCACTATTTACCTCAATGTTGGCGAGCGCGTGTGGCGCGTCGCCTCCGCCGGGCCGGAGTCCTCGTGCGAGAGCATGAAGCTGGGCGAGGCGCTGGTCGGCGGCGTTGCAGCGAGCGGGCAGTCCATCATTGTTCCCGACGTCAGTAAGGAAAAGCGATATCGCGAAATTCATAAGGAAACGCGCTCCGAGGCGGTGATCCCGATCAAGATCGGCGCGCACGTGCTGGGCGTGGTGGATGTCGAGAGCGATCACCTCAACGGAATCAGTTACCAGGAGCACGTGCTGCTGAAGAAAGTCGCGTACTCGCTGGCGCGTTTTCTCAGCGGCCATGGGAAATACCTGTTGATGAAAGCGCGTGAGGCGCAGGCCACGCCGCCACCTCCCGCAAAACAACCCAGTGCTGAAGCCGCGCGAGGGCCGATGCGCGCCGCCGCAGGAGAAAAAGCCCGTTCATGAGCGCCGTGGTGGAGTCCCTCACTGACCTGAAGCAGGTCGCCAACCGCATTCGCATTGACATCGTGAAAATGATCGGCGCCGCCGGCAGCGGCCACCCTGGAGGCTCGCTCTCCGCCGTGGAGTTGCTGGTCGCGCTGTATTTCCGCGTGCTGCGGCACGACGTCCACCGGCCCGAGTGGCCCGATCGCGATCGCTTCGTTCTCTCCAAAGGACATGGCGTGCCGGTGCTGTACGCGACCCTGGCAGAGGCCGGGTATCTGGATCCGGCGCTGCTGCCGACGCTGCGCAAGCTGGGGTCGCCGCTGCAAGGCCATCCCGACAAGCGCATGCTGCCGATCCTGGAGGCTTCGACCGGCTCGCTCGGGCAGGGAATCTCCATCGGCATCGGCATGGCGCTGGCGGCGCGCATGGACAGGCGCGACTGGCACACCTTTGTCATGGTCGGGGATGGCGAGATCCAGGAAGGTCAGATCTGGGAAGCGGCCATGTACGCGGGCTTCCACAAGCTGTCGAACCTGACCGTCATCGTCGACTACAACAAGCAGCAGCTCGACGGATTCCTCACCGACATCCTCGATCCGGCGCCCCTGGCCGATAAGTTCCGCGGTTTCAATTTCAACGTGATTGAGATTGACGGTCACGACCTGGAGCAGTGCGTGGGCGCGTTGCAGCGAGCGCGCAGCGGCGTGACCAGCCGTCCGACGGCGGTGATCGCCAACACCACTAAGGGCAAAGGTGTTTCGTTCATGGAGAACAATCCGGAGTGGCACGGCGTGGCGCCCAAGAAGGACCAGGTGGAGGCGGCGCTAAAGGAACTGGAGGCGCAGCGTTGAAGAGCACGAGCGCGAAATTCGAGCTGAAGATGGGCGCGGCTACCCGCGAAGCTTACGGCCAGGCGCTGGTGGAGCTGGGGCGCGCGAATCCCAACGTAGTGGCGCTGGACGCCGATTTGGCGAAGTCCACCTACAGCGCGAAGTTCGGCAAGGAGTTTCCCGACCGGTTTTTCACCGTCGGGATTGCCGAAGCCAACATGGTCGGCATGGCCGGCGGTTTGGCGCTGACCGGCAAAATCCCGTTCGCCTCGTCGTTCGCGGTCTTCCTCATGGACAAGGGCTACGACCAGTTACGCATGTCGGTGGCCTACCCGGGCGTGAATGCCAAGTTTGTCGGCTCGCATGGCGGCATCTCCATCGGCGAAGACGGTCCCAGCCAGATGGCGGTGGAGGACATCGCGCTGGCCTGCGGCCTGGCCGGTTTCGTCGTGCTGATTCCCTCGGACGAATTCTGTGCCCGCGCTCTGGTGCACCGCATGGCCGAGCACCAAGGGCCGTGCTACATGCGCACCGGCCGGCCTAAAGCGCCGGTGATCTATAGCGCCGAGCAGAAGTTTGAGATCGGCAAGGCCGTGGTGCACGGCGATGGCCGCGACGCAGCAATTGTCGCGTGCGGCTTGGAAGTCGGATACGCCCTCCAGGCTCAGGCTCAGCTGGAGGAAGAAGGCATTTCCACCCGGGTGCTCGACATGCACACGGTGAAGCCGCTGGACGACGCGGCGGTGGCGCAGGCAGCACGCGACTGTGGCGCCATCGTCACTGCGGAAGAGCACCTGCTGGATGGCGGGTTGGGCAGCCAAGTAGCGAAGTCGGCAGCATCGTCCCAGCCTGTGCCGATGGAATTTGTTGGCATTCGCAACACCTATGCCGAATCGGCCACGCCCGATCAACTGATGGAAAAATGCGGTCTCACCGCGCCGTACATCGTGGAAGCCGTGAAACGCGTGATCAAGCGCAAGTAAGACCCGGCAGCTCCACTGATGGTTCAATTCTTCTCCTGCCTTTGATTTGCCGTTTCTAAGGTTTAATCAGTATTCCGTCCCTGGAAGGTAACTAGCACAATGCAACGCCATGGACACGGCGATCCAAAGCTTCATTTCGGCGCACGAGCGCTACCTGCAACTGGACATTCTGCGCACCGATTGCAGTTCGCCGCAGGAACGCGAATACCTCTACATTGAAATCCTGAAGGCCTACCTCGAGGTGCAGTACCGGGCGATGATCATCACCGGGATGCAGACTGCCGAGGGGATGGAATTCGCGCGCTCCAACTGAGGTTTCGGCTCTCTCTCCTGCCTTCCTTTTCTGGCCACCCGGCTGCCGCTACTTGCGTCTAAATACAAGCCCAATATTGTCCGTCGCCACTTGTCGGAATTTGAGCCGAGGACTGCGCATGCCTGTCGCGCGAATTATCATCCGCCAGCCAGTCACCAGCGATGCCAACGAAGTTCGGGATCTCGTCGCGGAACTCCGCGCCGGCGGCTACGACGTGGACGTGGCGCAGCTCCACACTGCGGCCGACGACGCTGCTGACCTGCTCATTGATCTGAATCTCGTTTCAACCAGCCATGCCCTCGAAGCGGCTGCCCATTTCGCAGCCGATGGCGACACCGAAATCTTCGTCGCTCCCGGCGTGATTCCATCAGACGGTGAGCCGGCGCCCGGAGTGCCGGCTGAAAGCCGCGCGCGCGCAAAACAAACTGCGAATGACGCGCCCGGTTCGGCCTCCGCCGGCAGCCGCTTCGGCCAGACGCTCGAGGATGTAGGAGAAGCGTTTACCGACGCGCGTCAGGGAATCGGCGAGAGCGTAGCCTCCATGGGTGAGCGCATTGCCGCCCGATGGAATCAGTTTCGGCAACGCCGGGCAGAGGCGGCCGAATTGCGCCGGCTCGGCGAGGAGCGGCGATATGCGGAGCGCGAGGAGAGCCACCGCCGGCAAGAGCTGCAGTTACAGCGTCTCGCCGAGGAGAAGGAGCGCGCCAGGGCGAAGCGCGAGCGCGAGGCTGCCGAGCAGATGCGTCTGATGCGAGAACAGATGGCGCGCGAGGCTGCCGAACGGGCCGAACGTGACCGCATTACCCACGAAGAAAGTGCCCGGCAAGCCGCCGAGAGAGCTGCACGCGAAAACCTGCTGCGCGAGCAGATGGCCCAGGAAGCGGCGGCGCGAGCGCAGCGTGTCCGGGAAGAAGAGCAGGAGCAGCAGCGGCTCGCCGTCATCGAAGGCGAACAAGTTCGGCAGCGGCAAATGCAGGAAGCTCAGCGCGCCGCCGAGGGGGAACGCCAGCGCCGTGAAGAACAAGCGGAGCAGCCGGTCCCCGTACCCGTGCCGATTTCCATGCGGCAGAACAGGCAGAATGCGGTTCGTCCGCAAATGATTCCTGCCGCCGCATACGCGGCGCGGCGAATCGCGACCCCGCGGGAGAAACAGTGGCAGCGAGCTGCATTCCTGGCCTCCATTGTGGCGCTGGCGGCGATGCTGGCATTTGGAATCATTCTGAGCGTCCGCCCAAGCTCGCCGTTGCCGGATACGGTGCTCAAAAATGGCGCTCAGCAGAAAGTTCCATTTGGCCCGGCAAGCGCGATTGCAAATCCGCAGGCATCACGGCCGGCGAAATTCACCAGCGCGCCTGTGGCGCCCAAGGCGGTATCGCCGAGCAAGCCGAGTCCTGCGGTGCCCATGCCGCGCGCGCGCCGCCCTCGAAATGGAAACGAGATTGTTGCGGAAGATGAGGTGGTTGTTCGACACGCTCCAACCTCACGCAACCAGCGGGCACAAACCACGCCGAACAGCGCCGGCGTTCGCCACTATTCGGACCAGGACTGAGAAACGGGCTACGGACAACAGACGACAGGCTTCGGGCAACAGCCTTCGATTTCGTAATTCCGCACGCTGCGGGCTGCCGGAAAATAAACTGAAAACAAAAAGCCGCGTGTTTTCACGCGGCCTTGTCTAAGCCTGCAGCCCGTAGCCTGCAGCCTATTTAATTGCTACCAGCTTTTTCACCAGCTCCGAGTAGTCCTTCTTCTCCACGCCGTGCACCTGCTTGTTGTACTCGTCAATCTTCGACGAGTAGTTCATGGAGCAGAACTTCGGGCCGCACATGGAGCAGAACGCCGCCTCCTTGTAGTACTTATCGGGCAGCGTCTCGTCGTGCATGGAGCGCGCCGTCTCCGGATCCAGCGACAGCTCGAACTGCTTTTCCCAGTCGAAGGTATAGCGGGCGAAGCTGAGCGCGTCGTCGCGATCGCGGGCGCCCGGGCGGTGGCGCGCGATGTCGGCGGCGTGGGCGGCAATCTTGTAGGCGATGATGCCGTCCTTCACGTCCTTCTCGTTGGGCAGGCCGAGGTGCTCCTTGGGCGTGACGTAGCAAAGCATGGCGGCGCCGTACCAGCCGATCATGGCGGCGCCGATCGCCGAGGTGATGTGGTCGTAACCGGGCGCAATGTCGGTTACCAGCGGCCCGAGCGTATAGAACGGCGCGCCGTAGCAGAGCCGGACTTCCTCGTCCATCTGCTCCTTGATCTTGTCGATGGGAACGTGACCCGGCCCCTCGATCATCACCTGGACGTCGTGTTCCCATGCCTTGCTGGTCAACTCGCCCAACGTGCGCAGCTCCGCGAACTGCGGCTCATCGCTGGCATCAGCCACGCAGCCGGGCCGCAGGCCGTCACCGAGCGAGAAGCTGACGTCGTGCTTTTTGAAGATCTTGCAGATGTCGTCGAAACGCTCGTAAAGGAAATTCTGCTTGTGATGGTGGGCCATCCATTGCGCCAGGATGGCGCCGCCACGGCTGACGATGCCGGTAATGCGCTTGGCCACCAGCGGCAGGTACTGGATGAGCACGCCCGCGTGGATGGTCATGTAGTCCACGCCTTGCTCGGCTTGCTCCTCGATGACCTCGAGCATGATCTCGGCGGTCAGATCTTCCAGCCGTTTCACGCGCGCGATGGCTTGGTAAATCGGTACCGTGCCGATCGGGACCGGGGAGTGCCGCAGGATTGCCTCGCGGATTTCGTGGATCTCACCGCCGGTAGAAAGATCCATCACCGTGTCGGCGCCGTAATGCACCGAGGTGTGCAGCTTGCGGAGTTCCTCGTCAATGTTGGAGGCGACGGCCGAGTTGCCGATGTTGGCGTTGATCTTGCACTTCGACGCCACCCCGATCGCCATCGGCTCCAGTTCGGGATGATTGATGTTGGCAGGAATAATCATCCGGCCGGCGGCAACCTCGTCGCGCACCAACTCCGGGGTGATGTGCTCGCGCTCGGCCACGAACACCATCTCTTCGGTCACCCGGCCCTGGCGGGCGTAATGCATTTGCGAGAAGTTGGAGTCGCCGCTGCCCGCGGCCTCTTGGCGGCGCTTGCTGATCCACTCCGCCCGCGGCTTGTTGATCCATCCGCTCTGCTGCCCGTTGCCGTTATTGTTGTCGCTCATCGCCTGTTCGCTCCCATTACCCAAAACCTACATTATACCCTTCACAATTTCATCCTCGGACCACCGGGCTCAGATTCCATGCACCTGTGAGGCAAATCACTGCATCCTGTAAGGTTGACCGGAGTTGCGCCCGGGACTAAAGTTTCAGCCGTGGGAAATATGTCGGAGCACAATCGGAAATACCTGAAATTTGGCGTTGCGATCGCGGTCGTGGTGGCGTCGCTCGGCTACCTGGCTTTCACCGGAGTACAGGACAGCAAGAGTTATTACGTCACCATCAAGGAACTGCGCGACATGAACGACAGCCGCTACAGCAAGCGGTTGCGCGTCGCCGGCAACGTCGTTCCCGGCTCCATCAAGCGCCAGGGCTCGCGCGTGGAATTCGCGCTCAAAGAGAACGACATGACCCTGCCGGTCGTCTACACCGGCACCGAAGCTCCCCCCGACACTTTCAAGGACGAGTCACAGGCCATGGCGGAAGGCCGCTTCGGCCGCGATGGCGTCTTCCATGCCAACCAGCTCCAGGCCAAGTGCGCCTCTAAGTACGCGCCTGCCCCGGAGGCGCAACCCACCAGCGCGCCCGCCAAGCCTTTGCAGAAAGCAGAGGCCGCAGCTCCTGTAAAATCGCTTTCGCAGTGAGCGTCTCCCCACCTTCCGCCGGCAGCCAATCCGTGCCCGCCGTCGTACTGAGCGAGATCACCAAGCTCTACGGCCGATTTGCCGCGCTGCGCAATGTCACGGCTGAGTTCGCGCCGGGACGCCTTTACGTTGTGCTCGGCGACAACGGGGCAGGGAAGTCCACGCTGTTGCGCGTCATTGCCGGGCTGCTGCGCCCCACCCGAGGCGAAGTCCGCGTGTTCGGAACGGCGCGGCTGCGCTCGGCCGCTGCTCAGATCGGCTACATGGCGCACGCCCCATTGCTTTACGACGAACTGGATGGCATGGAGAACCTGCGCTATTTCGCCGGCCTGTACGCCATCAACTCCAGTCCGCATTGCAGCGAGGTTATGCGTGCCGTAGCTCTCGATCCCGAGTTGAAGCGCCGCGTCGGGCAGTATTCCCAGGGCATGCGGCAGCGGCTCTCGCTGGCGCGCGCCATCCTGAACGATCCCACCATCCTGCTGCTCGATGAGCCGTTCTCCAACGTGGACATCGTATCGGCGCGCGCGATGGTGCGCCTGCTGGGCGAAATGCGCGATTCCGGCAAAACCATTTTTGTGGTGACCCACCAGCCTGGGTTGTTGGAAAGCACGGCGGATGAGTCCGTGCTGATGGAAGCGGGGCAGATTACGGGGCGCAAGCCGGCGCGCGAATCTATGGCGGTGCGCACATGAGCACTCGCGCGCTCGCGCCCCCTCGCCCGGTTCCCGGATTGTTTGACGTTCTGCGCTCCACCCTGGCCAAAGACGTCCGCCTGGAATGGCGCTCCAAAGACGCCATTAACTCCATGCTGTTTTTTGCCTTGCTGGTGGTGGTGATCTTCAGCTTCTCCTTTGACCTGAATGCTGAAGAATCGCGTCGCATCGCCGGCGGCCTGGTTTGGGTAGCGCTGCTGTTCGCCGCCGTCGTGGCCCTGAACCAGACTTGGGCGCGTGAATTACGCAACCAGGTGTTGGACGCCTATCGCGTTTCGCCTGCGCCGGCGGAATCGCTATTCCTGGCCAAGGCGATTGGGAATTTTCTTTTCGTCATCCTGCTCGAAGTGCTGATGGCGCCGCTGTTCGTGGTTTTTTATGATTTGCGCAGCGTCGGCCCTGCCTACCAGATTGCCATTGCCTCGGCGCTGGGGACATGGGCGCTGGTGGTGAACGGAACATTCTTCGCCGCCATGTCCATCCGGACGCGCAGCCGCGAGGTCATGCTTCCGCTGCTGCTGTTTCCCATCTCGATTCCCGCGTTGCTGGCCATGGTGGCCGCGACTACGGCGATTCTGACCGGCGAAAGCTCGCCCCACCTCTCGCTCGTGTTCCTGGCGGTTTACGATATAGTGTTCACCATCGTGGGATTTTTTCTGTTTGAGACCGTGCTGAACGCGGAATGAAATCCAAGTTCCCCATCTTTGCGCTGATTACCTTCGCGCTGCTCTCCTACGGGCTCTATCAGGGGCTTATCGTCGCACCGCAGGAGCAGACGATGAAGGATGTGCAGCGCATTTTCTATTACCACGTGCCGTCGGCCTGGACCGCGTTTCTTTGCTTCTTCGCCAATTTCATCGCCTCGCTCGCGTACCTGGCGAAGCGCAATCCGAAGGCCGACGCCTTCGCGCTGACCACGGCGGAAGTGGGCGTCGTCTTTTGTACCGTCGTGCTGGTCACCGGCCCCATCTGGGCGAAGCCAATCTGGGGCATCTGGTGGACTTGGGACGCGCGCCTGACTTCCACCCTGGTCCTCTGGCTGATCTACGTCAGTTATCTTCTGTTGCGCCGCTACTCGACCGCGGGACAGAACCCGGTGCTGGCCTCGGTGCTGGCTATTTTCGGCGCCGTCGACGTGGTGTTCGTCTACATGGCGATCCGCTGGTTCCGCACGCAGCATCCGCAGCCGGTCATTGGAGGCGGCGAAGGTTCGGGCATTGATCCGCGCATGATGCACGCCCTGCTGATGAATTGGGTGGCCTTTCTCGCGCTTGCCGGGTTGTTCATCTACCTGCGATACCGCCTCGAACGCCTGCGCCAGCAGGTGGAGGAAGCGCACGCCATGAAGGCCGTAGCGGGCGCGACGGGAGGCGTGCGATGAACTGGGTCTATGCCGCCTATGGCGCTGCCTGGGCGATTCACATTGTCTATCTCATCATCCTGACCGTGGGCTATCAGCGCCTGCGCCAGGACATTGACGACCTGAATCGGGACTGATCCTCAGGCTCGGCGCCTGTGGTTGCGCTTTCCCGCTCAAAACGCGCTACAGTAGGACTAACGGTATTCCGTAGGGGAGAGGTCTGTGGGAGAGCTTGGTCTTCCGGAACTGTTGGTGATTTTCGGCATCGCGCTGCTGATCTTCGGCCCGCGCAAGATTGGGGAGCTGGGCAAGGGCCTGGGCGAAGGAATCCGCGGCTTCCGCTCGGCGATTTCCGGTGAGGCGAAAAAAGAAGCTCCGCCGGAGCAGCCCAAAGAGGAGACCGCCGAACCGAAGCAGTCCTGAGCTTCACGCCGCCTTAACGCCCGGCGCGCTTTCCTCGCGTTCGTCTTTCTGCTTGCCAGCGCTGCTTTCTGCCTTGTCCGATGACGAGCTTTCGTTCGCCGTCTGGTGCACCGCCACGTCCATGGTTTCCGATGCGATGGTGATGTCGCCGCGTCCCTGCGCCTCTTTAAAAACCTCGGTGTAGATGAAGCTGCTTGCCTGCCGCCGCTTCTTCGGATCCACCACGTAGCGCATGGTGAGCTGTACCCAGTTGCTGTTTACTTGCACGTACACCTGCGGCATGAGCTCGAAATTCGGCACCAGGAAGTAATTCTTCATTTTCTCCAGCTCGGCCTGCGCGCCTTGCAGAAATTCCTGGGTGTACTTGCCGCCCGCATCCAGCAGGATCTCGGTGGCCGCCTGCATGTTGCTGGCATAGGTGATCGGCAGCATCACTTTGCCCCAGATGTAGGCGAAGTTCTGGGTGTAGTTGTAAACGACGGTGTCGCCGAAGAGCTTGGAATTGCTGAACTGCACGATCCGCCCGCTGGCCTGGTCGCCGCCGATCCAGTTGCCCAACTCCATCATGCGCGTGTAAAACAAGCCCACGTCAATGACGTCACCGGTGATCTTGTCCACCTCGATGCGGTCCCCAACGGTATAAATGTGCCCGGCAAGAATGGCGATGCGGCCGGCAATCGAGAGCAGCGGCTCCTTGAACGCAATCGCCAGTCCTCCGCCGACCAGCCCCAGGAACGTCCCCGTGTGCTGCAGCAGCCGCGCCCACAGAATGACAATCGCCAGCAGCGCCAGCACGGCCACAATCGTCGCCAGGGCTTGGCGTAGCCGATAGCGCTCGCGGTGGTCGGGCGTGCGCGCGTAAATGATGGCCCTGCCGACGGAATACACCAGAATGGCGGCTACAACCGCAGCCACACTGCCGATAATCGCGATGGGGTATGGCAATGAGCGAATCAAGCCCATTGCAGATGGGATGCAACGTCCCTGGGGCAGTTTGGCCCCTGCCTACCGTCCGTGTTGGAAATCGCGCGCGACGCGGAAGCCGTAATCGGCGTAACAGAATTCCGGCGGAATGCTGGAGCGTGTGTGGCACTTCGAATTCTTGATGTGGTGGCGCCAGGATCCGCCGCGCGAGGAGCGCCGCGTTCCGCTTTCGGGTCCGGCAGGATTGCGTTCTGAAGAAATCGTGTAATAGTTCGCATCGAACCAGTCGCTACACCATTCGTGCACGTTCTCGCACATCTCGAAAAGACCGTATCCATTCGGTTCGCTTCGTCCGACGGGGTCGGGCCCGCTCTGCCAGCGCGAGCCATAACTCGTCCGGGATTCCGGCGGTTCGTCGCCCCAGGGGAATAGCCGATCGTCAACGCCGGCGCGCGCGGCGCGTTCCCATTCCGCTTCGGTGGGAAGTCGATATCGCCGCCCGGTGAGGCTGCTCAGCCATTCGCAGTAAGCGACGGCATCGAACCACGACACGGCCACGACCGGCTGCTGTGGGCCCGAGAAGTTGGCTTCGGTAAATTGCGGCGGAGGAGCAGCGCCCGTTGCAGCCATAAAACGGGCGTAATCGGCATTGGTGACCTGAAACTTTGCCAGTTCGAATGCGTCCACCCAGACGCGGTGACGCGGGCGCTCGCAATCCAGGCCGGCGTCGCTTCCCATCCAGAACCAGCCTGCGGGAATGCGCGCGGCGGCCGGCTCGGCAATCGAGTTGCGCAGGAGCTTGGCCTCGGCGGCGTCCATCGGCAGCAGGCTAGCACACCGCACCATTTACCCAATAATCAATAACATCGTAACAAACGTCGTCGAAGCCAGAGCCGCAGCGTTTGTTGCGCGTCCTGCCGCGCAAAGGTGTACTCTGATGTGCGCCCGAGGGGCCGGTTTGCTCCCGTGGCCATCCGCTAAGTCGGTCTCGCGATCGAGAGCCTAACTCGGCAGTTCAGTTCTTGCCTTCCGAGCACGCCCCGTCGACAGACCTCAGCAGGCATGAGGGGAATGAGTATGAAGAATATCTACGTGGGCAACCTGTCTTTTCGGACGACGGAGGAAGAACTGCGCCAGTTGTTCGAAGGCTACGGCGCGGTCGAGCGTGTAACCATGGTCCGCGACCGCGACACCGGCCAGCCGCGCGGCTTCGGCTTTGTCGAGATGACGAATGATGCCGAGGCAGAGAAGGCCATCGCCGGCATCAATGGCACCGACATCGGTGGGCGGACGCTGAACGTCAGCGAAGCGCGTCCCAAGCCGGAACGAGGTGCTGGAGGCGGCGGTGGCGGACGCGGACGCGGGGGCTACGGCGGTGGTGGTGGCGGCGGCTATGGCCGCGGATAGCCTCGTGCCGCGCATCTCACCAGCATTCTGCCGGGGTGCTTTCTGCTGAATCCAATGGCGCCGTGAGCGCGATTCCTCGCACGGCAGCGAAGTGCGTGCTTAGGCCGAGGTGCGCGGTTTCGAGCGTACTGCCTTCTTGGCGAAGTACTCCTGGATGCGCACCCGGTCGGAGAGCTTGAGGTTCAGAAACTCGGCGCCGATGGCGTTGCCGCGCTTCCGCTTCACCACGGCTTTGACGTCAATGGGCTTCGACAATCCAATGTCGCAGCGCACATGGAGCTCGGAGCCGACATCAAAGGCGTGCTCGGACTTTAACGTGAGGCCGACCTCGTTGAGTTCCACCACGTCCGCTTTGACTTTGCCTTCCATGCCGTGGAACTCGCCGCGGACGGTGACCGGCCAGCGCGGAAACGCGCGCCGCTCTTCCGTACGGATGTAACGCTCGAACTCATCGTGCTTCATGCTTGCGGCCTCGCTCACGGACGGAATGCGCGCGGGCCTTGGCGTCTTTGCCTTCCGCTTCATGCGGTCTCCTGCCTGTACCGGCCCGCTGAACTCCCATTCATGCTAGGACGAGAGCTTGGCGCATGCAATGTATTTCGGTCCTGGTGCCAGTATGAGACAACACCCGCCGTTTGAACCCACCGTCGCTATCGTGCCCGGCCGCAAAGATCAGGCGGGGTCTCCCAGCACCCGAAACGCGGGCAGCCCCCTTGCCACGCCGTTATAAGGAGTCCACGTCGTTTGCGGCGAGGCAAACTCATCCCAGCTTCCATCGATCAGCGGCCCGGTGGCGCCTTGGTTGCTGCCCGCCCACGTAATGATGTCGGAGTTGGTGGTCGGCTCGGCCGTGATCCAATACATTTGCCCGGCTCCCAGGGTGACTCCGCCTACCGACGTTCCGGGGAACGTCCAGGACTGCAGGCCGCAACAAGCGCTCACCGTGGTAAATCCAGCCGCAGAGAAGATGGAACCGGCAGCGGGCTTGCCCCCGGCATCAGGGTACAGCCCGACGCGGAATGAGGGTGTGTTCGCCGGGTCTGCCGGCCAGTTGCTGGTCAGGAAAGCCACGTCAATCTGCCGCAGCTTGAAATTGCGTGCGGGCGTGAAGCCGGCCGCCACGGCGAAACCGGGGCCAGGTCCGCCACCGCCGTTGACCCCGGCGCCTTGTGTGTCGTCGTACAGGCTCGCGCCGGCCGGCCCCAGGCTCGAGAAAACGACCGCAAGTTTCTTCGGCAGCGGCTTACGGGCCGGCTTTCTGGGTAGCTTCTTCCTGGGCGGCGATTTCTTCGCGGGTTTCCTCGGAATTGGTTTTTGGGGATGCTTCTTTTTCGACGGTTTCTTCTTCATGGTTCGTCGGCGGCCGCCGGCACACGCATCCAGCGGTCCTCATCCTTCCAAACGGGAAATTCAGGCCCGCCAGAGTAGCGCTGGAACGGCGGGCACTCAACTGCATTTTGAGCAGACACGCCAAGGTTCCTGAAACGGGAAACGGGGGCGGCCGCACGTGCCCTCCCAATAGAAGAAGCTCGACTCGGTTCCGAGGGGAGGGGAATTCCCGTGACGAGGCCAGAGCTGCTGACGAATCGTCAAGATTAAAGGAGTACGGCGCGGGTTTTGCCAACGAACAGTACGAACCCAATTCCTGCTGCGAGAAGGGCCAAGCTTCCAGGTTCAGGAATGCCAGCCGGGACGGTGTCGCTCACGTCCATCTGGAAAGCTCCTGGATAGGTCGACGTGGGGAAGACTCCAAACTCGTCCGACAACGTGTACTCGCCCGCAACTCCAACCCCTGGTGTTAGCGAGGTAGTCCACCCGATCAGGCCATCGGTGTTATGGGGGAAGGATTCGTGAAGCTGGATCCAATAGCGAGTGTTCGGCGCCAGGGAATAAGGCGTGGGAAAGATAAAGCTCTGCACCGAATACCCGGAAAAGGATTTCTCGTTAATCGTTCCGAGCCAGGCAATCAGTTGCGGATAGGTTCCGGAACCTTGATCGATGGCGAGCCCCACCGCCAGCGTCCCAGTGGCACTGCCGTTGTTGTAGACGGAAAGACCCAGGTAACTAAAAGAGAATTCCGAAGAGCCCGTGGAGAAAGAATTTCCGTGACCGTAGAAAGTGTCTTCTCCGGGAACATAGAAGTACACCACACCGCTCGTCGGTGAGGTCAGGTTGTTGTAGAGGTCCTCGGCCCGTGAAACAACCACAGAGGCAAGAGTAAATAACAATAAGACGAGGGCCCGCTTCAAGTTGCACCTCCCCTCTATGGCAGGTTGTCAGATGTTCTCTGCCCCAAGTAGCGTAAGCCAGACGAGCGCAAGGAACGACGCACAACTTTCATTCCCCAATTAGGACAAAGGATCGCTCCCAATTGCGGAAAGTGCGTCCGCGCCCGCGGTGAGTAATGGCAGTACAAAATGAGCCGAAGGAAAATGAAGCAAGCTTGGACCACGCATCACGGCGCCCGGAATCTTGGCAACAATGCTGTTAAGTGCCGAGCGAAGCACCTACTACGGCGTCTGTTGCGCGGTTGGTGCTCAACAGAGTTCTTATCGTGATGGTGGGGCCCAGCAAGGAAAAACCACCGCTTAGAGGAAAAATTGGCGCTTTCGCACGAAACTGGCGCGTGAGCAGGCCGGTTGGCCCGCTTGCTCCCGCGAAGAGCAGAATCTGAGATGCGATGTGTTCTTAGCTAGGCTGATTGGCCCTTGCCAACGGGTTGCCCGCCCGATACCAGGCCAAGGGCCCTGATTTCCGAGGCCACGCAAACCAGGAATAACAACAGGGTGGCTTCCAGCAGGTTTCTCGCAGTTATGCTAGTCGCCCTCTCCAAAACTTTGCTGAATTGCGCTACGCGGACAATAATGGCGACCACCCCCGCGATCCAGCCCAGATAGTAGCAAACCCTCGAAATCAACCGTAGCCGTTCTGCACGTTCCATTGCTGCCTCCCGGCGAGAAGGAATTAACGCACTCTTTTCGGGCCCTGGAATGTGGCGCGATTATACCTCTGTAATAAGCTGCAAATTGAATCGAGAACGTGGTGCTGGGCGCCACGGCGGGGCTGGCTGGGGCCCAATCTGGGCACCGCGCCGAGGCAGAAGAATGCCCGGCCAGAATGAGTAGAAAATGAAGAAGGAAAAGGGACTTCTGGCGCGCCCGGAGAGATTCGAACTCCCGACCTATTGCTCCGGAGGCAATCGCTCTATCCAGCTGAGCTACGGGCGCGCTTTCGCCATTATAGCGTGCTGCGCGGGCCGGCTTCCTGTTTGCTGGATTCAGGCGCCCGCGCCCGCTCTAGCTTCTTGCGAGCAATCGCGGTCTCGCATCCCCGGCGGAAGGCGATCATCTCGGCCACGATGGCCACCGCGATCTCCTCCGGCGTGACCGCTCCAATCTCCAGCCCGACAGGCGCGTTGACGCGCTCGAACAGCACCGGGTCCATGCCCTCATTGGCCAGCTCTTTGTAAATCGCAATGGTCTTGCGCCGGGAACCGATCATGCCGATGTAACGCGCCGGCTGCTGCACCGCCCAGCGCAGCACGCGCATGTCGTCGCGGTGGCCGCGGGTGACGATCACGATGTACGACGATTCGTTCGGCGCCAGGCGCGCGCATGCCTGGTCGAAATCGTCAGCCACCACCTCGCGCGCGTCGGGGAAGCGCTCGCGATTGGCATAGCTCTCGCGGTCGTCCACAATCACCACGTCGAAACCGGCTGCCCGCGCGACTTTGAACGTGTTGTAGGCGACGTGCCCCGCGCCAAACAGGTACAACACCGGTACCGGCAGGATGGGTTCGATAAAGACCTCCAGGGTGCCGCCGCACACCAGGCCGGTATCGTACTTCGGATTCTGGTTCAAGTTGAAGGCCAGGGTGCGTGGCTTTTCCTGCTCCATGACTTCGCGCGCCGCCTGCCAGACCTCCGCCTCGACGCAGCCGCCGCCGATGGTGCCCACGATGGAGCCGTCGTCGCGCACCAGCATCTTCGAGGTCTGAAACGAGGGGATCGAGCCGCGCACGTTGGTGATGGTCGCCAGCGCGCCGCGCCGGCCCGCTTGCCGCAGGCTTACGATTTCCTGGTAGAGGTCCATCCCTGACCGATTATGTTGGATGGCCGCAGCCAAGTCAAAGCAGAAGCCCTGCCGCCTGCGTCCATGGCCGCTTTTGATGTAAGCTGGCCGCCTCATGCGCGGGGGCGGCAAAATCGTTCCGATCATCCTCGCTGCCGGGCCCTCCGGAGACCTGCGCCTTCCCAAGGCTCTAGTGAAATTCGGCGATCGCACCGCGCTGGAAATTGCCCTCGACAATTGCGCCGGCCTGGCGCAGCCGATTGTCGTGCTCGGGAGCCAGAGCGCGCGCGTAGAGCCATTCGTCCCTGCGGGGGCACGCGTCGTTGTGAACTCCCACTGGCGGCAGGGGCAGATGTCGTCACTACGGGCTGCGCTCCGAGCCGTGCCTGCGGGGGCGGATTTCCTGCTGTATCCGGTGGATTACCCGCTTCTGACACGCCGCGTAATCGAAAAGCTGGTGGCAGGATTTCGCGCGCGCAAGCCGCGTCAGAATATCGCCGTACCGCACCATCAAGATCGCAGCGGTCATCCCGTCATCTTTGCAGGCGAACTAAGGCCGGAATTCAACTGGGCGCAAACCGCTCGCGAGATTGTTTATCGCGATTCCGGCCGCGTGAAACTGGTCGTTGTTGGTGACGATGGCATTTGGCGCGACGTGGATAGTGCACCCTCCTATGAGGCGTGCCGGCGCGAGTTCGAGAAAAGGATCAACGCAGAGGACGCAGAGGAACAGAGAAAAAAGAAGAGAGTTTCTCCACGCGCTCGGCGAGACCTCGATGGCCTCTGCGCTAAAGGCTTTTCTGGATACCTGAACGAGGTCCGCGCCGGCCTGCCCATTACCCGCGACATGGCGCTGCGATTGATCGCCTGCCGCGATCTCGATCTTCCCGATCTGCTGGCCGCCGCCACCCACCTGAAAGAGCAGTTCAAGCCTGGCATCATTACCTACTCGCGAAAAGTCTTTCTGCCGCTCACCAACTTGTGCCGCGATGATTGCGGGTATTGCATCTTCCGCCGCGATCCTGGGCAGCCGGGCGCACACACCATGTCCCCCGACGAAGTGCTGAGCGTCACTCGCGAAGGTGAGCGCCTCGGCTGCACCGAAGCCTTGTTCAGCCTCGGCGACAAGCCGGAGCAGCGTTTCCCCGAAATGAGCGCCAATCTCCGCCGGCTCGGCTACAAGTCAACTCTGCAATATCTGGAAGCCATGTGCGAGTTGGTCCTGGGCGAAACCAGCCTGATCCCGCACGCCAACCCCGGGCTCATGAGTCCTGACTGGCTACGCCGCCTGCGGACTTTTTCGCCCAGTCTCGGCTTGATGCTGGAGAGCACCAGCGCGGGACTGATGCGCAAGGCGGCCCATCGCCGGGCGCCCGACAAAGTTCCTGCGCGGCGCCTCGCCGTGATCGAAGCTGCCGGGCGCAACCGCATCCCGTTTACCACCGGCATCCTGATTGGGATTGGGGAAACGCGGGCCGACCGGGTTGATTCTCTGTTCGCCATCGCGCGGCTGCATCGGCGCTACGGGCATATCCAGGAAGTCATAGTGCAGAATTTCCGCGTGAAACCCGGCATTCCGATGGCGCGGCGGCAGGAGCCTACGATGGGCGAAATGCTCCGCACTATCGCAGTGGCGCGTCTGATCCTGCGCAACATGAACCTGCAGGCGCCGCCAAACCTCTCTGCGCCGGATTACGAGAAGCTGCTTTCGGCTGGGATCAATGACTGGGGCGGGATATCGCCGCTTACGCCCGACTTCATCAACCCCGAACGCCCGTGGCCTCATCTCGACGAACTCGAGCGCCGCACACGCGCCGCTGGATTCAGCCTGCGTCAGCGCCTGCCGGTCTACCCGGAGTTCCTGCCCATGGCCGCCGAGGCCGGGCGCCTTGCGATGGAGAAGCTTGGCGCCGCCGCCGACCCGGACGGCTACGCGCGAATCGAGGCGCGTGAGCGCGTCCAGGCTGCGAAGGTGATCGCATGATCACTGTTCTCAGCGGCGGCACCGGGGGCGCGAAATTCGTGCAGGGGCTGGTGCGCCTTGTGCCCGCGGCCGAGGTGACCGTCATCACTAATACGGGTGACGACCTCCTCTGGTGGGGCCTGCACGTGTCCCCGGACCTCGATTCCATCACCTACGCCCTCGCCGGCCTGCTCAGCCGCGAGCGTGGGTGGGGTGTGGAAGGCGACACCTTCGCTTGCCTGGAGTACATGCGGCGGTTGGGAGCGCCTTCCTGGTTCCAGCTTGGCGACAAGGACCTGGCCACCCACTTGCAGCGCACTCGGTTACTCGCTTCCGGCAAGCTGCTCTCGCAAGCGACATCGGAAATCTGCGCCGCCATGGGCGTCGTCGCGCGCGTGCTGCCAATGTCGGATGAGCCAGTCGAAACGCGTGTGTGCACTGCTGCCGGCGAGTTGAGCTTTCAGGAATACTTTGTGCGCGAGCGCTATCGCGTGCCGGTGACCGGTGTACGTTTTGACGGAGCGCAGCAGGGGAAGCCTGCTCCCGGTGTCGTCGAGGCCATCCGCGACGCGGACGCTGTTTTCCTCGCGCCCAGCAATCCGGTCACCAGCATCGGTCCTATTCTCAGCGTTCCCGGCATTCGCGGCGCTTTGCACGAGACGGCAGCTCCGGTCGTGGCAGTTAGTCCGATTGTGGGCGGCGCTGCTGTGTCGGGTCCCGCTGGCGAGCTGATGAAGACCCAGGGCTGGCCGGTTTCCATCGCCGGTGTCGCCCAGGCGTACCAGGATTTTCTGAATGTGCTGATCGCGGACAACCGCGACCGCGCCGGCGCTTCCGAGGTGGAGAACCTGGGCATCGCAGTCTTATTCGCCGGCAGCATCATGGATTCCGACGACGCGAAACTCGCGCTGGCCCGCGCTGCGCTCGAATCGCTGGTGCGCGATGCGCGGGCAGCAGGCGGCCGGCGATGATCCTGGTTCCGGTAAAAGATCTATCTGCGGCCAAGCAGCGCCTTGCTGCCGTGCTGTCGCCCGAACAGCGCACCGTGCTGGCGCGCACCATGTTGAAAGACGTCTGCGCTGCCCTGGCGGATGTGCCGCAGCGTCCTGCCGTCGGCATCGTCACCAGCGATGCCTTCGCCGCAAGTCTGGCGCGTCATTACGGTTTCGAGCTCATCGAAGACAACGAGAATCGCGGTGAGACCGAGGCCATCGCCCTGGCAACTGCCGAGGCGCTGAAGCGCGGGGCGAAATTCTCGCTAGTCCTGCCGGGCGACATTCCTCTACTGACCGTTTCCGAAGTCGCCGCCGTACTTTCGGCCATCCCGCCGGAAGGTTCGGTGCTTGTTCCAGCCGCCGACGGACGCGGCACCAATGCCGTGCTGCGCCGCCCTGCTGCGCTGTTTCCGCTACGCTTCGGCAACGACAGCTTTGTGCCGCACCATGCGGCGGCGCGCGCCACCGGCAAGGACTGTATCGTGCTCGACAATGCCGATCTCCCAGGGATTGCGCTCGACGTGGATCGACCCTCCGACCTGGCGCAGGTGCTCGGCTTCCCTATGCGCACCCGCACGCAGAAGCTGCTTTGCGACTGGAAGCTGCCGGAGCGGTGGCGCGGCAAGGCCGCGGCTTGAAGAGAGAAGTCCCGGACCGTGAGTCCGGAAAGCAGGCTTTAGGCTGCGAGCTGCAGGCTGGAGACTGTAGCCTGATACAGTGTTTCCGCTCACATGCCCGTGCTCACCGCCATTCCGATCTCCGGCATCGGAGACGTTCAGCCTGGCGACTCGCTGTCCGAGTTAATTCTCGCCGCGTCGGCACGCCACGGACCGAAGTTCCAGCCCGGCGACATTCTGGTCGTCACCCACAAAATTGTTTCCAAAGCGGAAGGACAAATCGTCAGTCTTGACCAGGTCCGTCCCCGCGCCCAGGCGCGACGCCGTGCCTTGGTCCACAAGCTGGACGCGCGCGTAGTCGAACTCGGGCTGGCGCAGGCGGCGCGGATCATTCGCAAACGCCGCGCCGTGCTGATCGCCGAGACTTCACACGGCTTCATTTGCGCCAACAGCGGCGTGGATGTTTCCAACGTGGATGGCGGGCACAGCGCCGTGCTGCTGCCGCGTGATCCGGATCAATCGGCGCGCCGCATCTATGACGCATTGCGGCGCCGGCTGCGCTTCACGGTTCCGGTTATCATTACCGACACCTTCGGCCGGCCGTGGCGCGAAGGGTTGGCGGAGGTCGCCATCGGAATTGCCGGCATGAAAGCCTTTCGCGACTACCGCTCGCAGCGCGATCCTTACGGATACCCTTTGCGCGTCAGCCTGGAAGCCGCCGCCGACGAGCTGGCCGGCATGGCGGGACTGGCCTGCGGCAAGCTTTCGCGCCTGCCGGCGTGTATCATTCGCGGGTTCGAATACGTTGCGGGAAAAGGCCGCGGACGCGACCTGATCCGTCCTGCCTCGCGCGACCTGTTTCGCTGACGGCAGGTTGAGCGCGCACGAGGGCATCAGAACTGGGGATCGAGGATGGCATCGCTGAATTTCAATTTGCTGGGCACCATCTCCTGGGCCGACATCCGCGGCCAAGCCTCGTCGTCCATCTGCTCCGCGCTCGATATCGTGCTCGAATCTCACGATGGCGGCGCGCTTACTCGCGAGCAAAGCCTTGCGCTCGCCGGCGCCGAAGGCACGGATCTATTCGCCCTCGCCGTCGCTGCCGACGAGCTCCGCCGCACCCTCGTGGGCGATGTCGTCACTTACGTCGTCAATCGCAACATCAACTTCACCAATGTCTGCTTTGTCGGCTGCAAATTCTGCGCGTTCAGTGTCGGCGCACACGATCCCGGCTCCTACTTCCTCTCGCTGGAGGAAGTAGGCCGGCGCACCCGCGAGGCGCGCCAGCGGGGCGCGACCGAAGTCTGCATTCAGGGCGGGCTTCCGCGCGAGCTGCCGCCGTTGTATTACCGTGACATCCTGCGCGCTGTGAAAGCCGCCGTTCCGGACATGCACATCCACGCTTTCTCGCCGATGGAGGTCGCTTACGGCGTCGAGCTCACCGGCATGACCACGCGCGACTACCTGCTCATGCTGCGCGACAACGGCCTCGACACGCTGCCCGGGACCGCCGCCGAAATTCTTGACGACGACGTCCGCGCCATCATCTCGCGCAACAAGCTCAACACCGCGCGCTGGCGCGACATCATCAGCACCGCGCATCGCTGCGGCATCCGCACCACCTCCACGCTGATGTACGGCCATGTCGAGACCCCGGCTCACTGGGTGGACCAGTTGCTGCTGCTGCGCGACATTCAGCGCGAAACCGGCGGCTTCACCGAATTTGTTCCGCTCGGGTTCGTGCACCAGAACACGCTGCTGTTCCAGCAGGGAATCGCGCGTCCGGGGCCGACGATTGCCGAGCACGTGAAGATCCACGCCCTTGCGCGCGTTCTGCTGGCCGGGGCGATCCCCAACATCCAGGTTTCGTGGGTCAAGCTCAGCCGCGAGACCGCGCAGCTCTGCCTGCGCGCCGGCGCGAATGATTACGGCGGAACGCTGATGGACGAAAACATTTCACGTCTCGCCGGATCGACGTCGGGTGAGTATCTCAGCCCCGAGCAGTTCCACGAGCGCATTCGCGAGCTCGGCCGCATCCCGGCTGAGCGCAATACGACTTACACCAGGCTGAAGCGCTTCGATCCGGTAGCCGCAGCATGATCACGACCGTGGCCATCATTGGCGGGACCGGTCCCGAAGGACGCGGCCTCGCCGCCCGCTGGGCGCGTGCCGGCTTGCGCGTGATCATCGGCTCACGCGACGAAAACCGTGCCCGTATGGCTGCCCAGGAAATCTGTACCCTCGCCGGTGCGGGTGCCGTGGTCGATGGCAGGGAGAACTCCGCCGCAGTGCAGGAAACCACCACCGTCGTTCTTGCTGTGCCCTTTGAGGCTCAGGCGTCCACGCTGAAGAGCTTGCGCAACGCCTTCCGCCCGGGCACAGTCCTGGTCTGCGCCACGGTCCCGTTGGCTACCAGCGTTGGCGACCGCGGCACGCGGGTGCTTGGCGTGTGGCAGGGCTCCGCCGCCGAGCAGGCGGTAGAATTTTTGCCGCAGGGCGTGTCCATCGTCGGCGCTTTTCAGAACATCTCGGCGGCGCTGCTGAACACCAACCTGCCGGTGGACTCCGACGTTATCGTTTGCACCGACGACGCCGGCGCCAAAGAGGTCGCCTACGAGCTGGTGCGCAAGATCCCCGGCGCCCGCCCGCTCGACGGCGGCAAGCTGGAGAACGCGCGCATCGTCGAGCAGCTCACCGCGCTGCTCATTAACCTGAATATTCGCCACAAGTCCCATGGCGCCGGCTTAAGGATTACGGGGATTGAAGAACCGTGAAGCGAGCGGCACTTTTGCTGGCAGGTTTGTTTTTCGCCATACCGACGGTGTCGGTTGAGCATGCGACCACCGGAGAGCTCGCCTGCCCAGAATCGGTGGCCGGCAAAGGCGTAGCCGCAGGGACGGCCGAAACTTCGTCGCGGGCGCGCCATGCATTTGAGCGATTCAGCGCTTTCAACCGCGATCGCGACGGTCAGGAATACGATCTCGCGCCAGACCTGGAGTGGAAGGAGGCCAAGAGCATCACCCAGACCTGGAAATTGCATTATTACCGCGACCTGCCGCTCTTCCTCCGTTGCCGCTATCACGACACCGACGAGACGCTTGATCTCGAGGTTCCGCAAAAGATCACGCAATGCATCCTGACGTTTCAACTCGACCGGCGCAAAGAGTTCACCGGCAAGACCACGATGCGCTGCAGCTGAGCCGCTTCTGCCGCCTCTCTCGTTTATAATCTTAAAGATTCTTCCAGTGATTTGGAGCCACTAGAGACATGATTCGATTCCTTCAAACCCCCGGCAAAACGAAGAAGATTGTGCTGGGCGGACTGCTCGTAGTGATTTGTGGCGCCATGGTCATCACCCTGGTGCCGGGCGGCATTCTTGGCGACGCTTTCGGGTTCGGCGCGCCGCAGGGCGACGTTCTGGCCAAGGTCGGCGAGGAGGATGTCACCGTCGCCGAAGTGCAGCAGACGGCCAACAACATCGGTAAACAACAGTTTCCTCGCGGCTTTCCGGCGCAATTTCGGCCGTTCCTGATGCAACGCGCGGCGCAGCAGCTCATCCTGCAGAAAGCCATGATTGCCGAAGCCCACCGCATGGGTTTCAAGGTTACCGATGCCGAGCTGCGCGATGAGCTCCAGCACGGCCAGTTCGGCGCCACCCTGTTTCCCGGCGGCAACTTCGTCGGCCCGGAACAGTACGAGAATTTCATCCAGTCGGCCTTCAATATGGGCACGCAGCAGTTCGAGAACCTGCTGAAGACCGACCTGCTGATCCGTAAGCTCCGTGCCGCTGTCGTAGGCGGGGTGAGCGTCTCCGATCAGGAAATCGCGCAGCAGTACCAGCACGAGAACACCAAGGTCAAGTTCGAGTACGCCCTGCTTTCCCTGGAAGACCTGATGAAGCAGGTCCACCCGACGGAAGCGGACCTCAAGACCTACTACGACCAGCACAAGCAGGCGTATGCCAACGCCATTCCCGAAAGACGCCAGGCGCGCTACATCATCATTGACCGCAACAAGGTGCGCCAGCAGGCGCAGGTCACGCCGCAGGAGCTCCAGCAGTATTACAACCAGCACCGCGACGAGTACCGCGTTCCCGAGCAGGTCAATGTCCGGCATATCCTGATCAAGACCCCTGCTCCCGGCCCCGACGGCAAAGTGGACGAAAACGCCGTCAAGGCTGCGCGCGAGAAGGCCGACTCCATCCTGAAACAGGTGCAGGGCGGCGGCAATTTCGCCGAGCTCGCCAAGAAATATTCCGAGGACCCCGGCAGCAAGGACAACGGCGGTTCGCTGGGCTGGATCCAGCACGGGCAAACCCTGCCCGAGTTCGAGCAGACCGCATTCTCCCTCGCCAAAGGCCAGACGAGCGGTATCGTGCGCAGCACCTTCGGCTTCCACATCATTCACCTGGATGACAAGCAGGAGGCGCACGTCAAACCGCTGGACGAGGTGAAGGCGCAAATCGAGCCGGTGATCGCGGCGGAGAAAGCGGCCAACCGCGCCGACTCGCTCGCTAATAAGGTACAAACCGACGCCCGCACCGGTGGGCTCGAAAAGGCTGCCAAGGACAACGGGCTCGAGGTCATCTCCGCGGGGCCCTTCACCCGCACCGATTCTTTGCCCGGAGTCGGACAGGCGCCCGAACTCATGTCGGCGCTGTTTGCCGCGCGCGAGAAGAACCCGCCGGAAACGGTGAACGTCCCGCAAGGTTCCGTGATCTACGAGGTCACGGCGGTCCAACCGGCTCGCTCGCCAAGCTTTGAGGAGATTCGCGCCCGTGTCGAGCAGGAGTTCAAGGCCGACAAAGCCGCGCAGATGCTGTCGCAGAAAACCATGGAGCTCTCCGAGAAAGCGCGCTCCATGCACGATTTGAAGAAGGCCGCAAAAGAGCTCGGCGCAACCGTGAAGTCCAGCGAACTGGTAGGCCCCTCCGGCCAGGTTCCGGATATCGGCTCGCTGGCCTCCGGCCCCGGCGCGGATATCTTCGAGATGAAGCCGGGCGAGATCAGCGGCCCCATCAACGCTGGGCGCAGCGGCATCGTGGTCGCCCTCACGGTCAAGCAGGAGCCACCGCCGGAGCAATTGGCGGCCTCCAAGGACCGCCTGCGCGACACCCTGCTGCAGAAGAAGCGCGCCGAGTTTGTCGACGTCTTTGCCAGCAATCTTCAGAAGCGCATGGAAAAAGACGGCAAGATCAAGATCAACCAGCAGGAGATGAAACGGATCACCGCTCCCGTCCAGGGTTCTGAAAGTTAGCTGGTTCGATCATTTACCCCAAAGGACACGAAGGCCACGAAGCATGGAATCGTGACGTTCGTGTCCTTTAACCTTAGCGGCAGCATCTAAAAACCACCGTTAGCGGCCAGTCAGGAGCTAACAGCTGAGAGCCAAGCTTGCTTTCCGATCGCGCCTCCGGCATCCTGCTGCACCCGTCGTCGCTGCCGTCGCGCGGCGGCATCGGCGATTTCGGCCCTGCCGCCTACGAGTTCGTCGAATTTCTTGCTCATGCGCGCCAGACGGTCTGGCAAATCCTGCCGCTCGGACCGGTCGCCTACGGCAATTCTCCCTACTCCTCGATTTCCGCCTTTGCTGGAAACCCGCTGCTGGTCAGCTTGGAGCGCCTCGCCGACAAGGGCTGGATTGATCGCGGCCGCCTCGCGGTGCTACCGGAGCGTGACGGCGCCGTGGATTATGACCGCGTGTTTGCCACCAAGCTCCCGCTGCTGCGCGAGGCGGCGGGAAATTTTCTTGCCGGCGCCACCGGCTCCGTTCGCGAGCGCTACCAGCGCTTCTGCTCGGAGAACGCCTGGTGGCTGCACGACTACGCCCTCTTCGTCCGCCTACGCGACCGTTACCCGCAAGGCGCATGGAACAGTTGGCCGCGCGAGCTCGCCCGGCGCGAGCCGCAGGCGATGGCCCAGGTGCGCGAGGAGCTTGGAGGCGCGCTCGATGTCTCCCGTGTCACCCAATTTTTCTTCTTCGAGCAGTGGCGCGCCTTGCGCGAGGCGTGCCGGCGCCGCGGCATTCGCATTGTCGGCGATGTCGCCATTTTCGTCAGTTACGACAGCGCCGACGTCTGGACCCATCCGGAAATTTTTCGCCTCAACCAAAACCTGGAACCCGAGGTCGTCTCCGGCGTTCCGCCCGACGCCTTCAGCGCCACCGGCCAGCGCTGGGGCAATCCGCTCTATCGCTGGGACGTGCTCAGGAAGCGCGGCTACGACTGGTGGGTGCAGCGCATGCAGTGGGCGCTGGCCCTCTGCGACCTGGTTCGCCTGGATCACTTTCGCGGCTTCGAATCCTGCTGGGAGATTCCCGCGTCCGAGCCCACTGCCGTTCGCGGCTGCTGGATTCCTGGTCCCAACGAGGATCTGTTCAACGTGCTGCGCCAGGCCCTCGGCGGATTTCCCTTCATCGCCGAGGACCTCGGAATGATCACGCCGGAAGTCCATGCCCTGCGCGAGCGCCTCCAAATCCCCGGCATGAAGGTGCTGCAATTCGGCTTCGGCGATCCCGGCGCGCACATGTATCTGCCGCACCGCGTCGAGCCCAACAGCGTCACCTACACCGGCACGCACGACAACGACACCATTGTCGGCTGGTTGAATAACATTCATGGCGACGAGCGCCGCGCCGCCGAAACCTACGTCGGCTGCGATCCCCAGGGAATTCACTGGGCATTCATCCGCACCGCCATGACCTCGCCCTCGCGGCTGTGCGTCATTCCCTTACAGGATGTACTGGGATTGGGCAGTGAAGCCCGCATGAACACGCCCAGCCGCAGCGACGGCAACTGGACCTGGCGCTACTCTCGCGGCGACCTCCGCACTGATCTGGCCCAGCGTCTGGCGATCCTTTCGGAAGTTACCGACCGCAACCAAGCCTCCAACGCTGCCCCTGCAGACGCATCCCCCGACGACTTCGCCGCCTAAATTTACAAAATGAATGTCATCCTGAGCGAGGGCGTAGGCCCGAGTCGAAGGACCCCGAGTTCGCCTGCACCCGCTACATTGCCAATAGGCGGGTGGCCCACTCAAGCCCGGATTTGGCTTGAGTGGGGCAGTTGAGCGGCATACCCTTTTCCGTCCCCAATTTACGATAACGGCTGTTATCAACAATTACCCGCCCGAGGAAGAAAAGCCGTCCCGAATAGGGCGGCTCACACACCGAGGATTGAACGTTAATCGCAGTAGCATGCCGGGCGCGGATGCACACAGGGTGTCAAACAATCGCTACAAAACGTTCAGTACCCTCCGGGCCACGGCAATCAGTTCGTCGGCCTGAAGAGTGGTCAGTTCCTTTCCGCGCTGCGCCTCCACCGCGTTGATAAACGCCATGAGTTTGTTGGCAGCGTCCTGGCGTTGTCCGGCGTTGGCAGCCCCGAGCGCTGCCAGGGCATTCTGCAATTTGGTGTCAAATGAATTGGCGATCCCTTGCTTGAGGTTGTAGCTGGCAACCAACTGGGTCAGTGAGGCAATTGCATCCGCCACCGACTGGTTCCTGCACATGCCGGCGGAGTCGGCACTGAATAGGGATAGAACTTCATCGGCGGTCAGAGCGCGATTGAATACCGCCAATTCATCAATACCGCCCTTAAGCCCGTAAAAACTACTGTCGCCGCCAACTACTCCGCCAATAATGAAGGGCTCGGTGCCGTGCGCGGCTTCTTTCCCCAGATTGATGCTCTGCAAAACACTGTCTAGATACAGCCTCCAGCACCCCTCGCATGCGCCGGATTGCGTCACCACCACGTGATGCCACATGCCATCGTTCACGTAGCTGTAGTACATTAGGCTCTGCACGTAGTTGCTATCGGGCCAACCATATTCCATGGCCACAACTGCGTGATCAGGTCCGCCCAGGCCTGAGATCCACATGACGTAATCGTCGTTGCCAGACCAGAGTTTTCCCTTCGAAAAAACGTGTTCGCCGATTTCCCGTCCGCCCAATGTCTGGACCCAGAGAGCAAAGGAATAAGGTCCGCCCCCGAAGTCATACTTTTCTGGGTGGGGCGCCAAAATGTACTGGTTGTCCCCATCAAACTGAAACGCCTGCCCGACCTTACCCGATGTGAAGCTCAAACCATTTGGCGTGGTTCCCGAGTCGCCGCTCTGAATGTCGACGGCGTTCCCCTCGCCCGGCCACCAACTCACCAGGCCAGCAGGAGGTGGAACGCAAGCTGGGGGGCTTTGGGCAGCCAACGTAGCGGCTGCCGAGAACAAGAACACGATAACCCAAACATAATGATGCCGTTTCATAGCGCTCTTCATCCTTTCTCGTTGCCGAACGTCGGCCACTCTGCATCAACCGGGATACGGCTGACCCGACCCATCAAAAAAACAGGCCGAATTGCACTCGGCAGCGCTCACGCACCTGCCTGCGGCAACTCGGCGATCTCTAAGCCTTGGGGGTCGGAGTTGTGCTTAAAGACCCGTGGCTTTCCGTCCCTCGCTTACGCAAGGTTTGGCTTTATCAAATGGGCCTCGGAATCCTCCCTTGGGTAACGAATTCGCTCCTTCATAGAATCGCCGTGGCGGGCGAAACTCAAGGCAAAAGGATGTAGCATGCCGAATTAGGCAGAGCCTGCGGTGCCGTTTCGGGACTGCCGAACGGCGGCCAGTTAGCCTCGCCCCTTCGGATCAACTGTTGTGAAATCGGCTTCACACAAGTAACCGGGCCGGAGTGCCGTTTCGGACGTAACTTGTCATAAGGCTGTGATCAACAGCTATCGCCCGCCCGGCTCGCCCCCTTGGGAACTACTTCCGGCTAATATGTCTTCAATCGCGGTCACTGATTCGAGTGATCACGCTCCTTGTATTCAGCGCATACCGGGGCTAGGTTGCACTCGCTGGTGTGGCGGAGGTGTGCCATGTCGAATAGCGGGTGGAAGAGAAGAGAGTTCATCAAGGCCCTGATCGCGTCGGCTGCGGCCGTTGGGCTCGACTGGGATTCGCTGCCGCTGGCGAACGCGAATGAGACAAGGGAGAATCAGTGGGACGCGGTGGTGATCGGGTCGGGGCTGGGCGGATTGAGTTGCGCGGCCGCCTTTGCACGCCAGGGATTCAAGGTGCTCGTGCTCGAGCAGCACGATAAGCCGGGCGGATATGCGACCTCGTTCAAGCGCCCAGGCGGATTCGAGTTCGATGCGTCGTTGCACTCGACCACGGTGAATGAGCGCGGCGGGATCTACAACTTGATCCCGGGATTTCCGGAGATCGCGGACGTGGAGTTCGTGCCCCATCCGACACTGTTTCGTGCGATCTTTCCCGGGCATGACATCCGCGTGCCGAATCGCGATTTACAAGGATATCTCGACATCCTGATCAAGGCATTTCCGGCGGAGAAGGACGGAATCATTGCGCTGTTCAAGGACATGCGCGGACTGCAGCAGGACTTTCGGAACCTCTCTGCGGCACGCGGCAACGTGGAGATGAGCCGATTTCCGTTGGAGTTCCCACATTTGTTTCGCTATGCGGGCAGCACATGGCAGCAAATCATCGATCCTGTGATTAAGGATGCGAAGCTCAGAGGGATCATATCCGCGCAGTGGGGCTATTACGGACTGCCGCCTTCGAAGTTGGCGAGCGTTTACTACGGCATGCCACTGTACGGGTATCTGACGGCGGGCGGATTCTATCCCAAGGGACGTTCGCAGACGATCAGCAACGCGCTGGTGCAGTTCATCGAAACGTGCGGCGGACGCGTGTTGTTGAATAACAAGGTCGAGAAAATCCTGAGACGGAACGGCGCAGCGTACGGCGTGCGCACCTCCGACAAGCATGACCATTGCGGGACGGTGGTGGTCTCGAATGCGAATGCCTATGACACGTTCCACCGGATGCTCGAAGCGGAGGCAGTGCCGAAGGAATACCTGGCGAAGCTGGACGGCTACAGCGTGAGCCTGTCGTCGTTGCAGATCTTCCTGGGGCTGAAGCGCGACCTGGTACATGACCTGGGCGTCAAGGATGCCGAGATCTTCTACAACACGGGATACGATCCGGAGGCAGATTACAAGGCGGCGCTCGCCGGCGAGAGCGAAACGCGGGGATTCTGCGTTACGTTGTATGACAACATCTATCGCGGTTACTCGCCGAAGGGAAAAAATACGATCAATATCCTAACCCTGGCTGGCTACGAACACTGGAAGACATTCGAGGCCGATTACCGGAACGGCAACAAGGCTGCCTATAACAAGGAAAAGGAGCGCGTGGCGAACTTGATGATCCAAAAGGCCGAGGAGGTGTTGTTGCCGGGGCTCTCGAAGGCGATTGAAGTGAAAGAGATCGGAACGCCGCTGACGAATATCCGCTACACGGGTAATTATCGTGGCGCGATCTATGGCTTTGACCAAACGCTGGATAATTCAGGCTCGCGACGGCTACCGCACAAGACGCCAGTGAAGAACTTATATTTGACCGGCGCATGGACAAGTCCGGGGCATGGCTATGGCGCGGTCATTCCCAGCGGGCTGGCGTGCTTCGGAGAGATCATGAACGAATGGAGACATAGTGCGTAGGAGTCAAGCGGGACGGACTAGCGAAGCTGCGGCCATCGGTTAGGTACTGAATGATGAGTGACAAATCGGCTTCACGTAAGTTACGAGTTGCTGCTTGGCTGACCAAACGTCGCAAACCTGCGTGAAGGGCTGTTATGCGCCAATGATCGCGAAGGAGCAAACAAAAAGGCCCCCGAGCGGCGTTCGATAGCCATGGCGGCTAAGCGCGGCCCCGGGGGCACGTAGAAGGTGGCTGCGCGGCTTCATTACACCGTGCTACACCGCGTCAGCGCCTTCTATTTCCGTTCGCTGCAACTCTACCCGTGTGCAGCATGAGAAAGCTGTGACAATTGCCCGTAACTTGCTGCGTAAAGATATGCCACTTCGGCCCGATTTGGAATCGATGCACGCGCTTCGTAACTGTTGTGAAATCGCCTCTCTAACAATGTCGGCGGTGTCAACTTCTCTATAGGCGCACTTCGTTCCCCCTTGCGCGCCCCGAAGCCCACTGAAGGCCAGCAGGGGGGTGTTTCGGACGTAACTCACGATAACGGCTGTTATCGCCAGTTGACTCGCAGGGGAGCATCATCCCAGTCAGTTCGCCATGCGGTACTCGAACCCGCGCAAGCCACGGTTCAGGGGAGCCCGCGTGTCACTCGCAAGAATTTCCGGCCCTCGCGTGCCACATACACCACGGTTCTCTCAGAGACCAGCAGACTCTGCGGGATGACTTCGTCGTAGGATTTTCCCTCGACGCCATCCACCACTACAAAAGATCGGAACTGCCGCTTTTCGTCGCCAATCACCTCGTAGCCCCAGTGCTTGGAATCGCTACTGAAGTGCAGGTTGGCAATGACGGCGCAGTTGTACTCGGTTCCTCGCCTGCCATCGACCACCACTCGGCGACGCGCTTGGGTGGTTTTGTCCTCCAAATAGAAATGGCCACCGTGGCCCATCACGAAGGCGGTCCGCTGACCGTCCGGTGACCATACGAGATCTTCGGCAATGTTGATCGGGTCCGGATTGTCCTGCTCGGCAAAAACAGCCCCATCGCGCACCTCGACTAGCTTCGGCCCGCGCCAGCCGAGCGCCGCCAGCCGCTTGGCATCAGGACTGAACGCCAGAGGGGTTCGTGCCGTCCGGTCGAATTTCGCCACCACCTTATCGCCCAGTAGCACTGCGGTGGTATCTTCACCCGTGTGAGCACTGTACGCAACATGTTGAGCGTCAGGGCTGAATACCGGATCCGAGGCCCCGTGGATCCAGCTACTCAGATGCGGCAACATGCCTTCCTTCAGCGAAACCGTAGTATTGGAAAAAAACGTTGACCACAGCGAGTTATAAACGGCCCCTTGGTATTCGGGCCAGAGTTGACCATCCACCACCAGCCGGCCGGCAGCACGGTCGCGAGCGACACCCATTTTGTTTCGGGCACCCGCATACGCGTACCGTCCACCTTCACCGGACATGACCAGTTCGCCCAAGATGTCGAAATGCGGCCCTTCCTTGCCATCCACGACGTAGAAGTGTTCTTTCTTGTGCTTGGCTGCGCAGACTAGGTGGCCGGAGCGCGTCACCCATAAGCTAAGCAACTCGACATCAGCTAAGCTCTGCTCCTTCCCATCAAGACCGAGCACCCAGGCGTTGCCGCGTTTGGCGGCATATCCCCAGTGAGCGCCGTCGGCGCTGAAGCTAGATGTGGGAATGGTATCGAATGGCCCAGCGCGTCGCTCACCATTGATCAGCAGCGACCACTCGTTCCCAGTCTTCGCACCGAAGCCGAGCTTCTGGCCATCGAGGCTCAGTTTGGCGCTGAACACCTCATCGAACCCGGCGCGCAATTCTTTGCCGTCAAAGATGATGGTGCCTTTCTTACCGCTGACACCCTGGATGACGAGGTGCTTCCCGTCGCGGTCACTCTGCACTCTTAAAGGAAGATTCTTGTCGAATTCGGGCCCCAGCGGCGTTCCGTTCAGCAGGGCGAGCTTGTGGTCGCCACGGTACTCGAACCACACAACTCTACGGCGGTCCGGCATGGCGTAGGACATCCGCGGACCGTTCTGAAGCTGGATGAGCCAGTTGGTTTGATTCGCCCACGAATAGTGCTTGAGATTGGCCGCGGCGCTGATTTCCCCGAGGATTTCTTCTTGTTCGACAAATGACGGCGCAGCCGCTTGGGATGGTTGCGCCGCGGAGCTAGGCGGAGTTTGCGCTCGCAAACTTCCTGCCGCGAACATCACAGCGAGAACAACAACTATCGCCTTGATTTCGCGATGGAAGACGAACACCGGATGTTCAAAGCCTGTGAGCCGTGCCATATCCTGCCTCCTCCGACAAACACCCGTGGGCGCGTCTTGGTTAAGTGATTACTGTGACCGTTGACCATCGCAATTACTCCTTCAGCAATAGTCGTACATGTTAGGTCGTGGTCAGCCTCCGCAAACACAATGCACGAGGTTGCCGACTGAATGAGTCCCAATTCGGGACTGGCCGATTGAGGATGGCTGTTTAGGAGCAATGGGGTACGCCGAACCTGGCGGTTTAGTCGGCTAACGGGAACTGGATCCGTCGTAACTGTTGTGAAATCGGCTTAGCGTAAACGTGCGCTTTTCCTTCGCTGCGCTTAGCGAACGAACGGCGCAAGGTTACGATATGGCCTGTTATCAACAGCCACGCGGAACCGAGGCGAACCGGACCAGCAATTCGTAAACGCCGGATCCGGTGGTTGCGCGCTCTAATATCGCTTCTCTTAATCCCATTTCGGGACTACACTCCAGCCTCTCTCCTTAATCCCGTTTCAGGGCTCCAGCCCGGTCTCCTCCCCCGGAGGCAACGTGAAACTCAGAATTAGAACGAAACTTGGTTTGCTGCTCGCGGTAGCGGTCGCCTTACTAGCAACTCTGTCCTCGCCATTGTTTGCGGCGGCGGCGCAGGTCGTACTGTCGTTGACACCCTCATTGTCGCCTGCGGCAGCGCGCCTGCTGGAGAACACCAGCGGCGCCTTCACGGCAACGGCAGTCGCCGGTCCGAACACGAGTAACGTGACATCGCAGGTGCGAAGCTGGGTATCGTCCAATCCGGCGGTGGCCGCAATCGATGCAGCTGGACATGTCATAGCAAAAGGCCCCGGCAGCACCACGATCACAGCTACGCTGACACCTGGCGTAAGCGGGAGCGCGGTGCTGACGGTGACGGTCGCGGCGAATCCGGTGTTCGCCAGCCAGCCAACGAATACGAACGTTGCCGCAGTGATCGATGCAGGCACCGGCGTCGCGGTGCAATTGCTGGACAACTTGTCCGATCCGCTGCCCGGTCAGAACGTCGGGATGGCGATCGCTCACAACGGCGCGATGGGCACGCCGCCAGGCACCAGCGGTACGCTCAGGGGTACGGTGACTCAGACCACAGACGCCAGAGGGATTGCGACATTTGCGGATCTGAAAATTGACTGGTATGGGCAGGGTTATACGTTGACCGCCTCAGCCCACCCGGCGAGCGGCGTAGTGACCGGAGTCTCGGCCGCATTCGACGAGCTGCGGGTGGGCGACCCATGCTTGGCGCCGACTCCGTCTTGCTCCTCCGGTTGCGCGAACAAAAGCGGAGACGGGTTAAATGATGCCTGGAAAATAGCGGGCGGCATTGACCTGAACGGCGATGGCGTGATCACCGATGCCAAGCACGACCTCCTGCTGCCCGGCGCCGACACCAACAAGTCGGATGTGTATGTGTTGTACGACTGGATGGATTACGGTACTAGCGGCGAGTCGTGCGGGTCCAACTCCGACTGCTATCCAGGAATGGGAACGGGACACGTCGGCGAGACCTGCAACAGCGGCCAATGCGTGTATTCCTGCTCCTCGGACTCTGACTGCACCTCGCATTGGCCTACTGAGGTCCACGCCAGCGACCGCTGCGTCAACAATGCGTGCCTGCACACCCATGACCCGCTTGCGCTTGACCCCCGGACATTCGATCCTGTGGTGGCTCGCTTTGCGTCTCGCGGAATCAACTTGCATGTACTGCGAGGGAAAGCACAGCCGCACTCGCACGTGGTTTCGCTGCGGAATGATGCCCAAATGACCGTGAGCTGCGAAGGCGCGTCGTCAGGAAACGTAGGCGTGGGCAAGTATGCCGTGAGCCTCTACGACTTGAAAACGCGCAGCGATCCCGATACGTTCCTGGCGGCGTATCACTATGCGCTGTTTGCCCACTATTCCGGTTGCGACTCCCCGGCGCACTGCCCCGCCAATCCCGGTAACTCCAGCGACTGCGATCGCCCAGATCTTAACTACGGCCAAGCTGGTCTCGCCGAGATCAGCGGCAATGATGTCATCGTGTCACTCGGCGGGCTGATAAACAACACTGGATTAGCACCCCATTTCCAGATGTCCAGCACATTCATGCACGAACTCGGGCACAACCTGGGGCTGCGCCACGATGGCCACATCGATAATGTTTGCAGCAGCGACTCAGACTGCCGCCCCGGCGACACCTGCAGCACTCTGAATGACGATCAGGGCCAGGTCTGCCACGAAACCAACAACGGAGTTCTGGGCGCTGAGGAACCGAACTACAAGCCTAACTACCTCAGCATCATGAATTACCAGTACGAAACGACCGGGATTCAATTTGCTACCGGCCTGGGATCACGCGTACCGGTGGCCTGCAATGCCGACTCCGACTGCGTCGGCGACGGCGGCACTTGTGTGCTCCCACCCGCCAACAGCTTCTGCTCAGTTAGCGGGCGTGTCTGCACAGGGAATGTCGACTGCACTGCTCCCGGCGACTCCTGCGTCCTGCCGCGTATCCCACCAATGACATGTTCAATGAGCGGATATGTGTGCCAGTCAGCGTCTGACTGCAACGCGGGGGAGTCTTGCGCGATGCCGAGTGCGCCTGGCACTTGTACACGGCTCGATTATTCCCGTCAGACATTGCCCTCCGGCGGCCCGACCCCCGGCGCGCTGGACGAAACCAATCTCAATGACACCATCGGTTTGGGCTCGGGAACGGCGGACATCTTCGCCTATACGGACGCGTCCTGCCATTTCTGTGCCCTTCCGGCTCCGACCACTGGCGCCGTGAACTGGAAGGGGACTGGGCTGTTCGTCGATTCTCGCTGCAGTCTTTACAGGTTTGCTCCGGAGTCATTTACGGATCTTGGTGTACAAGCCGACATTGACTCGGCGAACGGGGTCTGCGACGTTCCACACGACATACTGCACGGCCACACCGACTGGCCTGATTTGTCTGGGATTGAATTCAAGTACAAGTTTCAATGCGTACCAGCGGGGAAAAACTAGGTCGGAGGTCATGCGGCATGCCAGGTCGCCGTCGCGGCAACAGAACTCAGCTGTCGATAAATCGGCTTATCGTAAGTTATGGGGCCGGATTGGCTTTGCCCTATGCTACGGTTTCGTTCGCCCCGCTGCCGCTTTGCTGTCCTCGCCCCTGTGTTTAGTTGCCATATGAGCGCCTAGCGCCACAACAGCAAGTGTTTTGGGCATCAGGAATGGCATCCCGCAGCGGGAGCACCGCCACTCATTGGGAGAACGTCCGACCTGCACTAATTCAGGCGAGCGTGGAATCTTCCTCTTTGCCATACCCACAGCCTACGCCAAGCTGGGTTTCCGGTGCTACCTCGTGGAAAATTCAACCGCACCTACCCGATACGGATAACGAGTGATAAATCGCCTTAGCGTAAGTTAGGAGATCACTAGTCCCTGGGTCCCACACGCCTACCCGCCCACCAGCAGCGCCACCGGGAAGCGAGCAAACAGCTCGCGGCAGGCGAGCGTCCGCTCCGCCACCTTCAGCCTCTCGCCGGTCAGCACGTTCACCATCTCTGCCGGCGCATGCGGCGGCAACGCCATTTGCGTGTCGCCCCAGGCATCGCCGGAGACGCGCATTTCCGCGCCGTAGAGTGTGTACGGCAGCCGCGGCACGGCGGTGATCGCCATCCGCCATTCGTGCTCGCGCGCGAATGCCACCAGGTGTTCCTGTCGTTCCCCGGTCGCGGAAACCGGAATGTAGGCTCCGCTCTGGAACAGCGCCGCATTCTCGCGCCGCAAGTTCAGCGCGCGCAGCGTCGTCCACATCTTGATCCGGCCATCGCGATAGTTGCGCAGCAGTTCCTCGCAGAGCTCCGCCAGGTCGCCGCGTTGCGCCACCAGCAATTCCCCAAGTGCCCGCTCCCGAAGCTCAAAATCCACCGGGCGCCGGTTATCGGGGTCCACCAGGCTGAAGTCCCAAAACTCGTTCCCCTGGTACACATCCGGCATTCCCGGGGCAGTCAGTTTCAGCAGCGTCTGCGCCAGGGAATTGATGCAGCCGAAGAAACCCACCTGCGGCACGAATGCTTCAATCTGCCGCAAAAACAGGTTCGGCCGGGCCGCCGTCCCCGGCTGCAGCACGCGCGCGATGAATTGCTCCAGGGCGGCCACGTACTCCGGGTTCTGATTCGTCCAGCTCAGGTTGACTTTGGCTTCGTGCACCGCCTTGACCATGTACTGCTGAATGCGGCCGGCGAACTCCGCGCGCTCTGCCTCGCCGGACATTTCCAGCGGCCATGCTCCGACCAGCGTCTGGTACAGCAGATATTCCTCGTTCGCGTCCGGCACCGGCCGGCCGTCGCCCAGCAAGCGCTTGCGCCCGCGATTGACGCGCCGCCAGCGCATCACCTGCGCCGCCCACGGCCGGGGCATCTCCGACAGCACATTGATCCGCGCCCGAACGTCTTCGCTGCGCTTGCTGTCGTGCGTCGAGGTGGTCAGCATCGAATTCGGCCAGCTATGCGACCGCTTCTCGTTTCCGGCATGGAATTCCTGCACCGGGAGCCCGAATTCCTTCGGCGAACCGCCCACCTCATTCACCGAGACCAGCCGGTTGTACGCGTAGCAGGCGGTGTCCTCCAGGCCCTTGGCCATCACCGGCCCGGTCAACTGCTGGAACTTGAGCACGAATCGCAGCCGCTTGCGGTAATTCTCCGCCGACACGAACGATTCGCGCGCGCGCAGCAGCAGGATGTCACGCAGAAAATCAAAGATCGCCGCCGACGTGCTCTCGTTGCGCCGTTTGGCCGTCGCGATCGCCAGCTCGATGTAGCGCCGGTCGGAATCGCTGATATTCCCGCGCTCGTCAACGTAGGTTCGGTAGACCGGGAAGCACGCGACTGTCTCGCGGATGGCCTCGAACAGCGTGTGGTGTGTGAAATCACGGGCCCGCCGGTCGGCGCCGGAAATCTCGTCCAGCAAGTGCGTCAGTACCGTAACTTCGCCCGCCAGCGAAACCTTCATGATCAGCTTCTTGGAGTTGTAGATGACCGTATCTACATCCAGCGCGCTGCCAGTGAAGCGCTGATACAGCGCGGTGAACAGCCGCTGGTTGCGCGCTTCAATGAAGATCCCGTTGACCAGATTACCGAAGTCGTACCCGACGGTCCCGTCCACCGGCCATTGCTGCGGCAACTCCTCGCCCGACTCCAGGATCTTCTCCACCACCACGTACAGCGGCGGCTGGCGGTTCATCCAGTCGTGCTGGCCGTACATGATCTGCACTTCCGCCTCGATGCCGTTCTCCGCCTGGCGCATGGCCGGCTCCGGACCACAGCACTGGCTGGCCGCGTATAGCGTCTGCAGCCGCGCGAAATACTGCACCGGGTTATAGAGACCGTCGGGATGGTCCAGCCGGATACCGCTCACGCTGCCGTCCGCCAGCAGTCGCCGAATCAGCGTATGGGTCGCCGCAAATACCTCGGGATTCTCCATGCGCAGCCCGACCAGCTCGTTGATATCGAAGAATCGGCGGTAATTGATCTCCTCGCCGGAGACCCGCCAGTGCGCCAGCCGGTACGCCTGCGCGTCCAGCAGCCGGTGCAGCGCGTCGAAGCTGCGGCGATCCCAGGGCCGCCCGTTCATCCGCTCGAGGGCTTCGTCCACCGCCTCGCGCACGCTCTGGCAGCGCTGGAATAGCCGGTAGAGCCGCTGCTTCAGGTGGGGCGCCAGGTCCTGCCGGCGGTGAATCTCTTCCTGATCCTCGGTGGAATGGGGCGGCAGATTGCGCAACTCGCCAAGGGTTTCCTCCAGCTCCGCCAGCCCCGAGGGCCGCCACTCTGCATCCGGGCGGCGGGCACGCAAGTCCCCCAGCGGCTCCAGGATCATGGGCCAGGACTGCGGGTCCAGCGGCAGACGCTTGTCGTAGTACGTGCAGTAGAAATTTCCCTCGCCGTAGTCCAGGCGGAGACGCCCCTGCTCCAGTTCCTCGCCGTACTGGTCGCCCAGCATCGGCAGCAGCACCTTGCCGTGCAATTCGTTTTTCAGCGGTGTCCAGTCAATATCGAAGAAGGCCGCGTAGCGCGACGCGCGCCCGTTTTCCAGCACGTCCTGGAACCACGGGTTGTGTCCCTGCCCCACTCCCATGTGATTGGGGACGGTGTCCAGCACCAGGCCCATGTCGGCGCGCTTTAGCTCTTCCACCAGCGCACGGAATTCGTCTTCCGTGCCGATCTCGGGATTGAGTTGCCGGTGGTCCGTGATGTCGTAACCGTGCATGCTGCCGGGACGCGACATCAGAATCGGCGATGAGTAGCAGTGGCTGATGCCAAGCGCGCGCAAGTAGGGGACCAGCCGGCGCGCGTCCGCGAAGCGGAAGCCGCTGTGAAATTGCAGGCGATAGGTGGAGAGCGGGCGGTTGCGTCCTTTGGTCGCAGCCAGCCGGTCCAGGCACTCCGACAACCCGCTGGCCTCGGCCACCGGCAGCCCGGCAGTTGAGCGCATCAGCAGCTTAGATGCGAGTTGCTACGATTTTCCTGCCCCGAAGACGCAGTTTTCGCACGACCCGCCGGGTATCGCGCTGCGTATAATGAGCAGCCCACCATGAACCGCCGTCAATTTATCGCTGGAAGCGCAACCTGTACCGCACTGCTTGCTGCCGCCGCCTCGGGAGCAATGGCTCTTGCCAGGGGTCCCGGGCGGAATGCGCAAAGCGACAGCGTCGCACGTCTTTACCGCGATGCCATCGTGATTGACGCCCTCGGCTCGCCGTTCTCTTCGTTCCCCGCCAACGTCACCAAGCTCTCGGCGGCGGACGTTCAGCAGGTCAAGTCGTCCGGAATCACTGCCATCAACGCGACGATCTCGTCCCCGACGTATGACGAAACGATTCACAACATCGCCATCGCGCAGGCGCTGCCCGACAAATATCCGGACACGTTCCTGCTCGTTCGCCGCCACTCCGACATAGCCCGCGCTAAGCGCGAGGGCAAGATGGGCATCATCCTCGGGTTCCAGTACACCGGCCCGTTCGAGGAGGACCTGTCGCGGCTGGAGCTTTTCCACGGCCTGGGGGTGCGCATCATCCAGATGTCGTACAACCTGCGCAGTCTGCTGGGCGACGGCTGCCTGGAGCCGGCCAACGCCGGTCTCAGTACGCGCGGCCGGGAAGCGGTGGCCAGGATGAACGAACTCGGCATCGCGGTGGACCTGAGCCATTGCGGCCAGCAGACCACTGCCGACGGTATCGCCGTGTCCAAGAAGCCGGTGCTGATCACGCATAGCGGATGCAATGGCGTGTTCCGCCATCCGCGCAACAAGGACGACCGCGAAATGCGCGCGCTTGTCGATCGCGGTGGCGTCATGGGCGTCTATTTCATGCCGTATCTTTGCGCCTCACCCAAAGTCCCCACCGCCGACGACGTGCTCCAGCACATCGCCTACGCGCTGAAGGTCTGCGGCGAAGACCACGTCGGCATCGGCACCGACAATTCCGTCGAGGCGGTGGTGCTCAACGACGAGCAGCGCAAGCAGTTCGAGGAGATGGTGGCCGCGCGCAAGAAGGCCGGCATCTCCGCCCCCGGCGAGGACCGCATGCCTTTTGTGCCCGAACTCAACGGCCCTGACAAATTGCGAAAGGTTGCTGAAGGGTTGGCGAAGCGCGGCTACGGATCGTCGGTGATCGCCAAGGTCCTCGGCGGCAACTTTCACCGCGTGCTGGCGGACATCTGGGGGACGGCGTAATGTTCCACGTGGAACATTTGTGGAAAACTATATAGCTTTAAGATAACGCACTTCCGACAAGTGCCATTGACTGAGTCGTTTACGGGTGGCCGGTGATAAGGAGCGTTGCAAACCACTGAAAACAAACCAGCAAAACTGTGGAAAAAATGTGACGGAGGTTGTGTGCGAATTCATCGTTTTTGCATTGCAGTAATCTTGTTAAGCGCGGCGGCGGCGCAGACGGGCCAGCCGCCGTCTACGCCGACGGCCGCTCCCTGCGACCAATCTCCCGCTAATGCAACGAAATACACGGCGCTGCTGGCCGGCAATCGCGCCGGAATCATGACCGTCTGGCACGAGCAGGGTGCAACCCAATCCTGCTTCGAGTTCAACGACCGCGGCCGCGGTCCGCGCGTACGCAGCCAGATGCGCGTCGGAGACGACGGCTTTCCTATCTTCGAGCACATCCAGGGCAACGAATACTACAAGGGGCCTGTGGACGAGCAGTTCACTTTCGAGCAGGGCCGCGCTCAGTGGAAGAACCGGGCGGAAAGCGGCGACCGCAAGCTCAACGCTCCTGCCTTTTACGCCAGCATGGATGGCCCGCCCGAGGAGACGGCGGCGCTGGTGCGTGCCGCGCTGAAAGCGCCCGGCCACCACCTGGCGCTTCTTCCCGCAGGCGACGCAAGCGTGGAGCGCGTGGGCGACCGCGAAGTCTCCGCCAACAACCAGAAGCAGCGCGTGGTTCAGTACGCCATTACCGGTTTTGGGTTTAGCCCCGCCTACGTTTGGCTGGACGAGGACGGCCAGTATTTCGCCCAGGTTTTCGGATGGTTCTCCATGATCCGCTCCGGGTGGGAAGACATGTTGCCGGTGCTCGACAAAGTTCAGGACGAGGAGTTGGCGAAACGCAACCGTGAGCTCGCCCGCAGCCTCGCCCACAAGCCCGCTGGCCCGCTCGTCATCCAGCACGCCCGCCTGTTCGACTCCGAATCCGCTTCGGTCAAGCCCGGCATGACCGTCGTCATCAAGGGTGACAAGATCGAGCAGGTCGCGCCCGATGCGTCTGCCAAGATTCCGACAGGCGCGCAGATCATCAATGCCGCCGGCAAGTCGCTGCTCCCCGGCCTCTGGGACATGCACGTCCATCTCGATACCGACGACGGCATGCTCCACATGGCCAGTGGCGTCACCAGCGTCCGCGACCTCGGCAACGACACCGACAAGCTGCTCGCCATGCGCAAGAGCTTCGATGACGGCACGGCTGTCGGGCCGCGCGTCGTCATGGCCGGCCTCATGGACGGCCGCGGCCCCTTCGCCGGCCCCACCAAGGTCCTGGTGGACACGCCGGAGGAAGCCCGCGCCGCCGTGGACCGCTACGCCAAGCTTGGCTACGAGCAGATCAAAATCTACAGCTCCATCAAGCCCGAGCTGGTGCCGGTGATCACCGCCGAGGCGCACAAGCTTGACCTGCGCGTCAGCGGACACGTCCCCGCCTATATGACTGCCGAGCAGGCGGTCAACGAAGGCTACGACGAACTCCAGCACGTTAATTTCCTGTTCCTGAATTTCCTGTTCGACAAGGTGCAGGATACGCGGACCCCGGCGCGCTTCACCGTTCCCGGCGAGTACGCTGCCACCATTGACCAGAACGGCCCGGCGATGAAGAAGTTCATCGCGCTGCTGCAGCAGCATCACACCTGCCTGGATCCAACCGTTGCCGCATTCGAAGGCATGTTCACGGCGAAGCGCGGCCAGGTGGATCCCACCTTCGCCGCCGTCGCCGACCGTTTTCCGGTTCAAATCCGCCGGCAATTTCTTATTGGCGGCCTCACGCCTCCGGCCGGAATGGAGCAGCGTTACCGCGATTCGTTTCGCGCGATGGTCAACCTGGTAGGGGTGATGTACCGCGCCGGCATTCCCATCGAGGCGGGTACCGACGGCCTCGCCGGCTTCCAACTCGATCGCGAGTTCGAGCTCTACACTCAGGCCGGCATCCCGGCGGCGAAGGTGCTGCAGATTGCGACGCTGAACGCGGCGCGCATTATGCGCCGCGACCGCCAGCTCGGCTCGATTACTCCCGGCAAACTGGCCGACGTGATCCTGGTGGACGGCGACCCGGTGGCGAATATCAGCGACATCCGGCGCGTCACTACAGTGATTAAAGGTGGGGTGGTGTACGAGTCGGCGGAGCTGGACAAGGCGCTGGGGATCCAGCCGTTAGCGGCCACTGGCCATTAGCCATTAGCAGGTCTGACGTTTCACGTTCCGCGTTTCTCGTTGCAAGGTTCTGACCGCGAAACGTGAAACTGGAAACGTAAAACCCTCAGACGTTCTTTATGTCCTCCGCGGCGGATTTGCTTGGGCGCAAGGCGCAGCTCGCGCCCGGCATGCCGCTGTGCAGGAAATAATCATCGAGGGCGGCGCCGGTGCGCGTGAGTTCTTCCGCTGAGAACGACTGCTGGAGACCCTCGAAGAGCTGGCGTTCTTCCTTGCGCACATGGTTCGAGAGCGTCCCAGCGAACAGTTGCAGCTCCGGGATGGTGAGGCCGTTTTGCGAGGCACGGGAGGCGTAGCGGCGGAGCAGGCCGTGCTCGACCAGTAGCTCGTCCAGCAGATTGCGAAGCGAGGGGACCTGGGTGGCAAAAGGGAACAGCACCTTCTCTTCGGCCTCAAAGTGGTAGCGGATTTCGGCGTCGAAGAGACGCGCGATCTCGCCGTTCCAGTGTGCCGGGTCGGGCGTGGCCGCCCTCAGGCCACGTTCGATCGAGACACACAACGCCAAGGCGTGCTGGTGCTGGTGCGAAAGCGGGATAAGGTTGCGGTCGCGCAGCATTTCCCTATTATCCACCGCGCTTTACTAATCGCGCTGCCCAGACGACAATGATAGTTTCGCGACCGGCCCGCAGCGCGGTAAGCGGCGGGCATGTCTTATTACTGAGCACACGCGAGGCGCGTGTGCCACACCGCCAACATCAATCTAACCCACCCAAGCAAAACCAGCTTGGGTGGGCCACCCGGAGAAAATCGGGTGGGCCACCCAGAAAGAGGACGCTACCTTATGCCTGCATCCGGTGAACTGATTCGGATGATGACCTACGTCGATGACATCGCCACCACGCTGCGGCGCATCGTCGCCGGCATTCCCTTCATGACCGAGGAGGAGAAGAAGCGCCTGGCCGAATACATGCGCAAGTCCATGGCGGAAACCGACACCGTGGTGCAGCGGCTGGAGAAGGAGTCCAAGTAATGGAGGTGCGCACCGTCGCGGTGATTGGCGCGGGCATCATGGGGCGGGGAATCGCGCACGCGGCCGCGGTCGGCGGCTATCGCACCATCCTGGAGGACATCCTGCCGAGCGTGCTGCGCCGCGCCGAGGGCGAGATTCGCGGCAATCTCGATAAGGCGGTTGAGCTCGGCAAGCTTTCGGCGGACGAAGCCAGCGCGGCGATCGGCCGCATCGAGTTCGCCGGCTCCATCGAAGAGGCAGCCCGTGCCGCCGAGTTGGTGATCGAAGCGGTGCCGGAGGAGATGGAATCGAAGATCGAAATCTTCACCCTCCTCGACAAGATTTGCCGGCCGGAAACCATCGTAGCCTCGAACACGTCTTCGCTCAGCGTGACCGAAATCGCCTCCGTCACCTACCGCGCGAAAAAGATCGTCGGCATGCACTTCTTTAATCCGGTGCACAAGATGAAGCTGCTGGAGATCGTGCGCGCGCTGGAGACCGATGACGACACCCTGGCCACGGCGGCCGAGGTTGGCCGTCGCATGAAGAAGGAAGTGGTGGTCGTCAGGGAGGCGCCCGGATTCATCACCAGCCGCATCAACGCCATGATCGGTAACGAGGCCTTCTACATGCTCCAGGAAGGCATCGCGACACCGGAGGACATTGATAAGGCGCTGAAGCTCGGCCTCAACCACCCCATGGGTCCTTTCGAGCTGGTGGATCTGGTGGGGCTGGACACCCGGCTGCACATTCTGGAATACCTGCACAAAATGCTGGGCGAGAAGTACCGTCCCGCGCCGCTTCTGGTGCAATACGTCAAGGCGGGACGGCTGGGGCGCAAGGCCGGACGCGGCGTGTACACCTACTCGCAGGAGACGGTGGGGCCGGCGAAGGCAGGAAAAGCGTAGCCGGTAGTCCGTAGCCCGTATTGCGTGAGGCGGACTGCGGGGTACAGACTACGAACTACGATTCGGAATGTTGTTCTGTATCAGCTCCCACGCGCGCTCGACGTCTGCCCACGTGGTCCCCAGATTCCCAATCGCCAACCGCAGTACGACTCTGCCACGCAGCACGGTGTGCGAGATAAACGCCTCGCCGCCGGCGTTCACCGCATCCATAATTGACTTGTTGTCATCATCGCTGCCCTTGTAGCGGAAGCAGACCACTGAGAACGGCGCCGGGGCAGCGCGCTCGAAGCGCGGGTCACGGTCAATCATCTCGGCGAAACGCTTGGCCCATGCGATGTGCGAGCGCACGATTTCCTGGATGCGCTCGCGTCCGAAGTAGCGCAGCAGGAACCACAATTTCAGTGCGCGGAAGCGGCGGCCCAGGGGAATGCCGAGATCGGAAGCGGTCATGTTCATCGGGGATTGGCCGGACTCGCGCAGGTAGTCCGGAACCAGAGACAAGGCACGCCGCAGAATGTCGGGACGGCGGGTGTAGAACGCGCTGAGATCCACGGGCGTGAGCAGCCACTTGTGGCAGTTGACCACCAGCGAGTGCGCATGCTCGGCGCCGTTCAGAATGTGGCGGCACTCCGGAAGAATCGCCGCGGTGCCTGCGTAAGCGGCGTCAATGTGCAGCCACAGGTGATACTTTTCCGCGATGTCGGCGATCTCGGCCACGGGATCCACGCTGGTGGTGGACGTGGTTCCCACGGTGGCCACCACGCAGAACGGGCGCTTGCCGTCGGCCAAATCTTTTTCGATCGCCTGCACCAGAGCGTCGGGGCGCATGCGGAATTCGGCATCGGATGGAATCTTGCGAACGTTGTTCTGGCCGACGCCGAGTGCGATAGCGCCCTTCTCCACTGAAGCGTGTGATTCCTGGGAAGTGTAAAGCGTGTAGATGGGCCGCGAGCCCAAGGTACGCGCCTCGGGGTCGGCCATGTCGCGGGCGGCGGCGATGGCGTGCAGCGTGCTCACCGATGCCGTGTCGTAGATGATGCCGATGTAGTCGTCGGGCAGGCCCATCCATTGCCGCAGCCAGTCCAGCGCGAGCGGCTCCAACTCGGCGATGGCGGGCGAAGCCTTCCAGCTCAGGCCGTTGGTGTTGAGCGCCGCCGAGAGCGCCTCGGCGAGGATGGCCGGGGTCGAGCCGCTGCACGCGAAGTAGGCAAGGAACCGTGGGTGGTTCCAGTGCGTGACCGCGGGAACAATGACTCTGTCGAAATCTTTCAGGATGGTTTCGAACGATTCGCCGCGTTCCGGCGCCGAGTGCGGAAGGGCAGCGGTGAGTTCGCCCGGCTTGACGCGGGGCAGCACCGGATAATCGCGCGTGTGCTCGAGATAGCGGGCGATCCAGTCCACCACCTCGTGGCCGGCGCGGCGAAAATCGTCCACGTAGGCGGACCAGTCGAGGGTGGTGTCGGCAGTAGGATGAGGGCTGGGCATGAGGGCTCCGGTGAATGAGGCTTTTATTGTACGGCTTCAGCGCAGGGAGCGAGGCGCAAGGCGTGCTAATCGTGGAGCATGGTGTGATAGAGGTCGTCAAGATCGCGCATGCGGCTGCGGGTCAATGCAACGCGGCACCGCAGTTCCGCAGTAATGGCGATAGTACCGTTGGCGTGGAAGCGCTCGACCGCCTTGCAGCTCGCCTCGCGGTAGTCTTCCCAGAGCTTCTGCGCCTGATAGAAGTCTGAACTGGAGGGGTCGGTTCCGAGCAGCGCTTCCAAGTGATCATAGAAAACGGTGAAGTCGCGTTCAGTTTGGCTGAGGACATTGGCCATGCAGACGTTGCCATCATACGTCGTCTTCGCAGAAGAGCATCCCGCGCCGTCCTGCCCGAGCTGTGATTGCAATGCAGCCTGCGCGGCCTTCTGATGCTCGAGAGGGTTCTGTGCAATGGCGCCGTTCCAGCAGGAACAGGCGATGAACAGCGCAAGACCGATGCGCATCATAATGACTCCGTGGAACGAACGAGACATTGTAATTCAGCGCCGCAGCCGGGTCGTTACAATCGGCACATGGGCAATGCACGGTTGGAACGAGTGCTGAACCAGCTCCGGCTCTACGAGCATCCCCTGCTGGAGTTTGGCGCGCGAGAGCAGGGCGACGCGGTTGAGGTCATCATCAACTTCAAAGACCCGGCCGTCCCGGTGCACACTTATTACTTCACCATGCATTCGCGCGATCTTGACCATCCGCAGTTCGAGTGGACATTCCAGCACCAGCTCTATGCGTGCCTGCACGATTATCTGATCGAGATGTTTATCCGGACTCCGCAGACGAAGAAGGCGGACGCTGAGCGAAGTTGATTCTGTCGCCCGCTGAAGCGGGCTCTGAGTTCTTTTTGCACCCGACCCCCCGGCTCACGCCGGGGGCTACGTTCTATCGCGCGCTGCGCGCGCTGGGGTTCCGATCTTTTGACACTACGCGAATACATTGAGAACGAAATTCGTAAGCGCGGGCCGATGCCGTTCTCCCGCTACATGGAGCTCTGCCTCTACGGCGCGGCGGGCGGCGAGCCGCCGGGCTTCTACTCGCGCGCGCGGGAACAATTCGGCAAAGCGGGCGACTTCTACACCTCGAGCGACGTGCACGCCGTTTTCGGGCGGTTGCTGGCGCGGCAATTCGACGAGATGTGGCGTGCGCTCGGGTCGCCGGCGCGGCTGGATCTGATCGAACTCGGCCCCGGTCGCGGGTTGTTTGCGCTGGACGTGCTCGACTGGGCGGCGAAAAAGTTTCCGAAATTCCGGCGCGCGCTGCATGTAACCCTGGTGGAAACTTCCGCCGGGCTCCGTGCACGTCTGGCCGAACGCTTTGCGCAACACATCGCCGATGGCACGGTCGCGGTTGTCGCGGCCATCGAAGAAGCCCGCCCGCCGTCCGAGTTCATCGTTTTCGCCAATGAATTTTTCGACGCGCTGCCCGTCGAGGTCGTAGATCATCGGGGCGAGCTGCGCATCGGCGTTCGCGAGGGGCGCCTGGTCGAGACATTCCTGCCGCCCACATCGCAGGAACTGGAGTTTCTCGACCGCTATGGAGTGCATCCGGAAGAGCACGAGCGCGTGGAGGCTACGCTGGCGTCGCTGGAATACCTGCGTCGGATTGCGGCGGCGTTGCCGCTATCACGTGGGTTCTGCGTCTTCATTGATTACGGCTACACTCGCGAGGAGCAGCTGGCGGGACGGCATCGAGATACGGTCATGGCGTTCCGGCAGCACGCCGTCAGCAACACGCCCTACGAAGCGCCCGGCGAGCAGGACATCACCGCCCACGTGAATTTCACCGCGCTGATGGAAGTAGGGAAGACCCTCGGGCTGGGGACGATCGGCCTGGTGACGCAATCGCAATTCCTGATTGGAATTGGCGAGGTGAATGAGTTCGGCGACGCATTCGAGGATTGCAAATTGCCGCAAGAACGGGCCAAAGTGACATTGCAGCTAAAGCATCTGGTCACGCCCGCTGGGATGGGCGAAACTTTCCAGGTGCTGGTCCTTGGCCGCGGCGTGACGCGCGAGGGCCTGAGCGGGTTGAAGTTTGCGCGCTGAGCCCAGAGCCCGAGCCTATTCTCCCTCTTTCGCTTCTTTCCTTTGATACGGCGCGTTGAGGTACTTGCGGGCCTCGGCCTGTGCGCCCTGGGTATCGTCGCGGGTCTGGAGAGCCTGCCGATATTCATTGGTGGCGCGCTCCCGCTGGCCGGTGATATCAAAAATCTTGCCCAGTTGGATGTGGCTCCAAACCTCGGTCCAGCGCGGATCTCCGTCGCCGTTGAGCGCTTCGCGGTAGGCATTCGCCGAGGCCTGGTAATTCTTCTGCAGGAAGAACACCTCGGCGATGCGGTAGTGCGCCAGGGAGCTGTTCTTGTTGACGTCGAGCGACTTCTGGAATTCCTGCAAGGCGCCCGCCAGATCACCCTGCTCCACCAGCCCCTGCCCGCGCATGATGGATGCGCGCACCTTGAGCTCGGGAGAATTCTTCAGCACGCGGTTATCGGGGTCAATCACGATCCGCCGCGGCTTGCCGAAGGTCTCCACCTGGAACGCGGAGTTGGTCCCGACCACTTCGACGCGCTTGGTCTCGCTCTGGCCGTCGGTATCAATCTTCAGCTCCACCGGCATGCGGAACAGGTCGAGGTCCTGTGAGATTTCGCCGACGACGCGAAAGCCCTTGTCCACGCGATACACCGTGTACTTCGTTTTGAACTCGGGCGCGCCCGTGGAATCCAGCCATTGGGTGAAGAACCAGGTAAGCTGCTCGCCATAATTCTGCTCGGCAATCTTGCGGAAATCGTCCACTGTAGCGGGCTTGCCCTGATACTGCTGGAGGAACTGCCGCATGGTCTTGTCGAAGGCGGAGTTGCCGATCACCCAGCGCAGCATGTTGAGGATGATTGCGCCCTTGTCGGTGACCAGCGTCTGAAATTCGGGGGCGAAGACATCGAGTCTGCCGACACTGGACAGCGGTGCGGTGTCGTAGGCCAGCGCGCCCACTTCCATGTCTTTGACCGCCTCGCCGAAGGCGGCTTCGCCGGCGGCCGATTCCACGTACCGCGCCTCGGAGTAGCGGGCGAATCCGTCGCTCAACCACCAATCGTTCTTGCTGGCAGGGCTGACGTCGGCGCCCCACCACTGGTGGGCAATCACGTTGGCCAGCAGGCGGTAGTTGAACTTGCCGGCTAACGTACGCGACGCCATGGCGGCAACCTCCGGCGCCCAGGCACTCGGCACGGCGTCGTCAGGCAGTTCGACAAAGCTGAGCGTATTCGAAAGCGGTGGGCCCAGACGCGCGCTGTAGAACTGGAACTCGCGCGCGGCGGTCTCGGTCAGGTTCGCGATCTGATCTTTGTGGGCCGCCTTGTAGTAGATGTGCAGGTTGAGCCCGACCTGGTTGCTGGCGCTCTGCTGAAAATTGCCGGCGATGATGGTCCCGGGGAAGCTGGGCTTGGTCCAAACCAGGGTAAAGGTCTTGCCGCCGGCCAATGGAGGAAGCGGCGGCTGCTTGGCCGCAGGCGTCGAGGACCGGGTAGTCGCGGGGCGCGTTTTCCCGCGCGCCAGCTTGGGCTCCTCCGGTTCCTTTTGCGCCGCTGGTTTGACGGCTGCGGGCGCAGCATTACCGGTCTGCAAGCCGCTCCCGATCACGCTCCAGCCCGCCGGCACCGTGATCTTGATGGTCGCGGTGAAGCGGTTCGTTCCGTAGCCATTCACCGGGAACCAGCGCCCGGCATAAAGCAGGTAGCTGGTGTCCTCGCCCACGTAGGCGAGCTTCAGCCCCTGCACGGGACTGTCGTCGGCCGAGGCCAGAGTGCCCTCGTAATCAATGTTCAGGCTCGTGCTGGCGTCCTTGGAAAGGCCGTTGGGAAGCGGGATGCGAATGCTATTGTCCTGCGTGATGCGCTCGGCCGAAAGCGCGTGGCCCTCGGCGTCGGTGACCCGCGTGATGCGCAGCGCGTTGTGCAGCTCAAAACTGGCCACGCTAATGTCGTCGAGCGCGGTGAAAAACACGCGCGCGTGCCCGATCAGCCGATGCGTCCGCGGCTGCAGTTCGGCTTCAATCTGGTAGTTATCCACGCGCAGGCGGGGTTTCTCGACCGCCGCGGCAGGCAAAGCCGCTGCCATGGCCAACAACAGAAGGGCCAGGGTCCGCGCCAGGGGCCGGGGTGCTATGTGCATGAAAATACTCCAGCTAAGTTCCCGCTGATTTTTGGATGAACTCGCGGGTAGAAAAGATGCGCTCAGACAGGCCTCGAACTGCGCAATCGCAACTCTCAATGGGAATTTTCGACCGTCCAACAGGGAAGACCACATCGGAGCCGACCACATCGGAGCCGCTGGTCTGCTATTACTTTAACCCACCACGTTGCGATTCGTCGCGCCGCGCAAGCCGGATTCCCTCAACTCCGGATCGCCTGCAAGACCGCTTCGGCAGCGCGTTGCGAGGCATTCGCGCCTGCCGGGGACACCAGCCTGGCCCGAACTTCGGCCAGATCCGTGATCATCTTCTGGCGGGCGGGACCGTCCGGCAGAATTTCGTTGATGCGGGCGACTACGTTCGCGGGCGTGAAGTCCGCCTGCACCAGTTCTGGTATTACCTGCCGCCCGGCGACCAGGTTGGGCATGGCGAAGAACGGCGCCTTTACCAGCGGTCTTCCTACCCGCCACGTCGCCGGCGAAACGCGATACACCATCACCAGGGGGGTGCCGAGCAGCGCCGCCTCAACCGTTGCTGTGCCGCTGGCCACGATGGCCGCTCGCGACTGCGCCAGCACCATGCGCGCGTCGCTTTCCATCTTCAGGTTGACGCCGGGATCGTTGCCCAGCGTGCGATGGATCTGGTCCACCATCCACTTCGAGCTGACCGTGGAGGCGACCGGGACCTGGAACTGGTATTCGCGCCCGAGCTGCCGCGCTGCCTGCAGCATTGCCGGTAGGTTCATCGCGATTTCCTTCTTGCGGCTGCCCGGCAGGAGCGCAATTGGAATCTGCGGCGACCGCAGCGGCGGCGTCGCCGGACGCGGCAGGTCGGCCAGGGGGTGCCCAACGTACTCCGCTGGCACACTGCGTTCCCGATACCAGGTCTCCTCGAACGGAAAAATCACCAGCATCTTGCGAACGTACTTCTTCACCTGCTGCAGCCGTGCCGGGCGCCAGGCCCAGAGCTGCGGGCTGACGTAGTAAACCACCGGGATGCCGCGGCGGTGCAGTTCGCGCGCCAGCCGCAGGTTCCAGTCAGGGAAGTCAATGAGCACGGCGGCGTCGGGTTTGCTCGCATCCACAGCACGCAACAATTTGCGGAACCGGCCCCAGATCTTCGGGAGCCGCGTGACCACCTCCGCCAGCCCGACCACCGCGACATCTTTTGCGTCCACTACGATTTTGCAGCCGGTGGCGCGCATGCGCTCGCCGCCCACGCCGAAGCATCCCAGCGACGGTTCTCGCTCTTTCAACGCCGCCATCAGTTGCGCGCCGTAGGTTTCGCCGGAAGCTTCTCCGGCGGAAATCAGAATTTTCATGATGAACGGAATATAGCAGGTGAGTGCCAGGGGCGAAGTGCCAAGTGCGAAGATGATGCGCGCGCCACAGCTTCATTGCTGTCATTAGGTATTACGGAAGTCATCATGGCGGCGCCGCTTTTCCGCATACAATTCGCAGTATGAAATCCATTGCCTGGCTTTGGGAGACGTCGTTCGGCCTGAAGCTGATTCCCTGGCAGATCCAGTTGCCGTTTATTGCGGTGGGCTATGCTGCCGTCCTGGCCTGCGGCGTCCTGCTCGAATACCAGCGCGATCTTGCCGCCCTCCGGGACCCGATCTATTCATCCGGCGGAATGTGGGCCTGGGGAGATGAAATGCTGGCCTGGAGCATCTTTTTCTTCTTTCTTGTCCCAACGTTCTTCCTCATCCGCCTGATGGCCGACTTTCCGCAAACCTTCCTCTCTTACTCCCGAGTCGCGTTGTGGTTCAGCCTGACGGCGCCGCTGGCCTTGGCTATCTTCTGCCTGGGCTCGTGGGCGGGGCATCACGATTTCGTCGATCCGCTGCTGGAAAGGACGTGGCGGACGCCGTTCGTGTTTATCGTCATAATTGTTACCCGCATGTTCGCGCGCTGGGATAACGCCAGGCGGCTCATCAATCGCGCGCTGCTGATTGAGGGTGGTACGCTCGCGATTTTCCTCGCCCTGCTCATCACGCCGAATCTGGGCCGCAGCTAGGCGCAGCTGCTGCGGAGGCCATGTATACTGCCGCTTTTCGTGGTGAAGGCGGCACGTGGGAAATCTGACAGCTCCAATCCTCAGCCTCTCTGCCGCCGTCTCCTGGGGCGCGGCCGACTTCAGCGGCGGAATCGCTACCAAAGCCGCCAATCCCTTCCGCGTTGTCGTGGTTGCTCATTTCGCCGGACTCATCTTCATGCTGGCGCTCGCGCTGTTTTCTGGCGAGCCGGCGCCCGCAATGCGCGCGCTGGCGGTCGGCGCCGCCGCAGGCATGGTAGGCGGCATTGGGCTGGCTGCGTTCTACAAATCGCTGGCCGTCGGCACGATGGGAATTAACGCACCGCTCTCTTCGGTGATCACAGCGCTTCTTCCGCTGTCCTTCAGCTTTGTCACCGAGGGCTTGCCGAACGCAGTCCGGATCTTCGGTTTTGTCCTGGCGCTGATCAGTATTTGGGTGATTGCCGCGCCGCACCAGATCGGCGCCCGCCGGCAGCAGGGTGTGGGCCTCGCGGTGGTTGCGGGCATCGGCTTCGGAGGATTCCTGCTGCTCATGAGAGTGGCGGGAACAAGCGGCGTGTTCTGGCCGCTAGCTTCGGCACGAGCGGCGTCGTGTGCCCTGATGTTGTTGATTGTGGTGGCGTCTGGGGACGTGCAAAGTGCTAGGTGCGAACTGCGAGGCGGCACTGCATCAACTTCGCCCTTCGCACTTAGCACTTTGCACTACATGATCATTGCCGGAATTCTTGATTCGGGGGCCAACGCTCTCTACGTCGCTGCTGCCCAGCGCGGGCGGCTGGATTCAGCGGCGGTGTTGTCGTCGCTTTATCCGGCGAGCACGGTCATTCTCGCGCGAGTGGTGTTGAAGGAACGGTTGTCGAAGATGCAGGCGGCGGGGATGGTGGCGGCGCTGGCGGCGGTAGCGTTGATCTCGTTCTAATCCCGCGAAAGCTTTGCCACGGAGGGGAACAAAGGCTGCTTTGTCCTCTGTGCCTCAGTGTCTCTGTTTTGAAGAGCTTGTTAGTCGTCGGCTGAGGCCTGCGCCACCGGCCCGCCGAGCTGCGCCGGCGCCGTGCCCGCCGGAATTTCCTGGTCCTTGTACTGCAGCTGGTAGAGTTTCCAGTAGATGCCGCGCTGCGCCAGCAGTTGCTGGTGCGAGCCCATCTCGCGCATGCGGCCCTTGTGCATCACGATGATCTTGTCGGCGCGCTGGATGGTCGAAAGCCGGTGCGCGATGATCAGCGACGTGCGCCCTTCCACCAGCCGCGTGAGCGCGTCGCGCACGCGCAGCTCGGTTTCAGTGTCCACGCTGGAGGTAGCCTCGTCGAGCACCAGGATTTTTGGGCTGTGTGCCAGCGCTCGCGCGAACGAGATAAGCTGCTTCTGCCCGGTTGAGAGCGTGCTGCCGCGCTCGCGTACCGGCTCTTTGAAACCACCAGGAAGTCCGCGGATGAACTCCGCCAGGTTTACGTCTTCCGCGGCCTGCTCCACCGCATCATCGTCAATCCAATCCGAGCCCAGCCGGATGTTGTTCTCCACCGTGCCGCTGAACAGGAACGGATCCTGCAGCACGACGCCGAAGCGCCGGCGCAGCTCCGCCAAGTCGAACTCGCGCACGTCCACGCCGTCGATGCGCACCGCGCCCTGCTGCACGTCGTAGAAGCGCAGCAGCAGCGAGATCATGGTCGTCTTGCCGGCGCCGGTGTGGCCCACGATGGCCGAGGTTTCGCCCGGCTCGACTGCAAACGACACGTCCTTCAGCACCCACTCGGGCTCGCCCGCATTGGCGTTCGGCTGGCCGTCGGAGTTCAACTCCGGGACGTTGCGATAGGCGAACCAGACGTGGTCGAACTCGATTCGGCCCGGGCCGTCCGGCATCTTCGCTTTCGCCGGCGAGACGATCTCGGGCGGCGTATCCAGCAGCTTGAAAATCCGTTCGCTCGAGGCCATCGCCGATTGCAGGATGTTGTACTTCTCGCTCAGGTCCTGGATCGGCCGGAAGAAGCGCTGCGCGTACATGATGAATGCCACCAGCACGCCGATCGAGGTTACGCCGCGAATCACCTGCCCGCCGCCGAACCAGATGACGCACGCGATGGCAATGGAGGACAGGATTTCAACCACCGGATAGTAGAGCGCGTACGCCAGGATGGCGTCCTTGAACGCGTCCATGTGGCTGGCATTGATTTTCTCGAACTTGCCGTAGGCGCGCTTTTCTCGGTTGAACAGTTGCAGCACCAGCATGCCGCTGACGTGCTCCTGCAGGTAGGCATTGATGCGCGCGATGGCAATGCGAATGCGCCGGTAGCTGTCGCGCACGTGCTTGCGGAAGATCGAGGTCGCCACCACGATCAGCGGCAGCACGGCGAACGTGATCAGCGCCAGCCGCCAGTCCATTTTCAGCATGATGGCCACGATGCCGGCGAGCACGAACACGTCTTCGAAAATCGAGACCACGCCGGCGGTGAACATTTCGTTCAGCGCGTCCACGTCGGTGGTGACCCGCGTTACCAGCCGCCCCACCGGGTTCTTATCGAAGAATCCGATGTGCATATGCTGCAGGTGACGGAAGATCTGGCTTCGCAGGTCGAACATGATCTTCTGCCCGGTCCACTGCATGTAGTACGTCTGGAGAAATTCCAGGCCATAGCTGAGCAGCAGCGTGCCCACGAACAGGCCTGCCACCTGCGCGATACCGACCAGCGGTTTTGAGCTCAAATACGGATCGAGGATGCCGAAGCTGCTCTTCGACGAATGCGCCAGGTACTTATCTATCGCGGTCTTGGTGAGGTAAGGGCCGAGGACGTCCAGACCCGACTTCAGGATGATGGCGCCCAGCGCCAGCGCAACCTGCCACTTGTAGGGGCGCAGATAACCCAGCAGCCGCTTCATCAGCCGGCTGTCGTATGCCTTTCCCAGTACCTCTTCCTCGTGAATGTTGGCCGCCATTGTCCCTTAGGTTATCAGACGAGATTGGGAGCCTCGGGGATGCGAAGGAATTACGAATGCAGGATTCACTTATCTGAAATAATTACAGCAGTGCCCCTCGGCCTCTACATTTCCGTCCCCTTCTGCCGCACCAAGTGCAGCTTCTGCAACTTCGCCTCCGGCGTGTTTTCGCGCGGCGCCTTCGCCCAGTATGTGGACCGCGTGTGCGCGGATATGGAACGCGCGGAGAAGCTGGCGAACGAAGTTGGCGCGCAATTCGAGTGCGAAGTGGATTCCGTGTATCTGGGCGGCGGCACGCCTACCGTGCTCGACCCGGAGGAAATTGCTCGGCTGTTCAAAACGCTAAGGAGTACGTTCCGCGTCGTGCCCGATGCGGAAATCACGGTCGAGTGCGCGCCTGGCACGCTGAAGCCCGAGATGCTGGACGCGCTGCTCACCTGCGGCGTCAACCGCGTCAGCCTGGGCGTGCAGTCGTTTGTGGATCAGGAGTCCGCCAGCGTCGGGCGGCTGCACACGCGTGCCGTGATTCTCGACGACCTTGCGCGCCTGCGCGCCGCCGGCCTGACCAACATCAGCCTTGACCTGATCGCCGGATTGCCGCACCAGACGCGGGATTCGTGGGAGTACTCGCTGGCGGAGACCATCGCCGCCGGCGTGCCACACGTCAGCGTGTACATGCTCGAGGTAGATGAGGATTCACGCCTCGGCCGCGAGCTCATCGCCGGCGGCACGCGCTACCACGCCCACTTTGTCCCCGACGAGGACACCACTGCCGGGTTGTACGAGCAGGCCTGCGACAAGCTGGACTCGGCGGGCATTCGTCAGTACGAAATTTCCAACTTCGCGCGCGCAGACTGCCAGTCGCGGCACAACCTGAAGTACTGGACGCGCGAGCCGTACGTCGGCTTCGGCGTGGACGCGCACTCGATGTTGTGTACCTCGGGTCTGCGATCCGAGCGCACAGGTCAAAGACCCGTGCCACACGAGTCGGTCCGGTTCGCCACGCCGGATACGCTGGAAGCGTACCTGGCGGATCCACGGCCGGAGCTGACCTCCGTGTCGGCGCCCGCCGCGCTGGAAGAGGCGTACTTCCTCGGCCTGCGGCTCAACCGCGGCGTCAGCTTTCGCGAGATGGTCGAGCGCTACGGGCCGGACGCCGCGAATGCATTCGCTGATGAAATTCGCGAACTCTGCACTCTCGGTCTGTTGTCGAGAGATGACGATGCCGTGCGGCTCACCGCGCGCGGCCGCCTGCTGTCGAACGAGGTCTTTCAGCGCTTCATTCGAGCCGGTGCTGGAGCGCGCTCGCCCTCGAGCGCGATGAAGTAATCGCACGATCAGCCGCTTCCAGTCTCCGGCGAGCGGCTGACAGAGTTGCCCTCGACGAACCGGATTCATTAGACTGGCTCATTACTTCCCGGTTGTACGTTCAGCGAGCACTTCTATGAGCACCGTACCGGCCACCGAAACGGCCGACAAAACTCGCGCGCGCATTGCCACCGTGGACCTGCGCAGCGACACCGTCACCCGGCCCACGCCCGAGATGCGTCGCGCCATGGCCGAGGCGGAGGTTGGCGACGACGTTTACGGCGAGGATCCCACCATCAACCGCCTGGAGCAGCGCGCCGCGGAGATTTTCGGCCGCGAGGCCGCCATCTTCGTCCCCAGCGGCACCCAGGGCAACACCATCGCCATCAAGATCCACACCTGTCCGGGCCAGGAAGTGATCTGCGAGGAGCGCGGCCACGTCTTCAACTACGAAATGGCCATGATGGCGCACTTCTCCGGTTGCCTGGCGCGCCCCCTATACGCTGACGACGGCATCCTTCATTGGGAGCAAATCAAGCGCAAGATTTCTCCCAAGACGTATTACTACGCGCAGACCGGGCTCGTCTCGTTGGAGAACACGCACAACATGGCGGGCGGGACCGTTTATCCGCCGCAGGTCGCCGACGAAATTTGCGACCGCGCCCACGAGGCCGGCATTCCCGTGCATCTGGATGGCGCGCGGATCTTCAACGCGTCGGTAGCGCTGGGCAAACCGGTCGCCGAGATCTCGCGCAAATTCGATTCGGTGATGTTCTGCCTCTCCAAAGGGCTGGGCGCGCCGGTGGGATCGATGCTCGTCGGCAGCAAGCAGTTCATCACGCAAGCGCGCATCTATCGCAAAGCGCTGGGTGGCGGCATGCGGCAGGCGGGTGTGCTGGCCGCCGCCGGCCTGATCGCCCTGGAGCAGATGCCCGCGCGCTTGCACGTGGACCACGCCAACGCGCGCGTCCTCGCCGAAGGCCTGGCGCGCGTGCCGGTGATCAAGATTGATCCGGCGCGAGCCGCCACCAACATTTTGATTTGCGATATCAGCGGAACCCGGATGTCGTCGGCGGATTTTGCGCGCAGGCTGGCGGAGAAGAATGTGCTCTGCGGCACGGTAAACAACGAACTGGTCCGCTTCGTGACGCACATGGATGTGGACCGCGCCGCCTGCGAGCGGGCGCTGGAAGCCGTGCGCGCGATCTGTGCTTAAAGAAGATTCTGCTTCACCACAGGGGCACGGCGACACAGAGAAACGCGATGGTTTCTTTTCCTCTGTGCCTCAGGCTCTGGGTTGAGATTTGGGTGAGGATCAACACGAATGGCAATCAGGCTGGAATATTCGGTCACCGCTCAGTGCAAGCCGGAGCACGTCTGGCAGAAATTTCAGAAGCTGGAAGAGTGGCCGTGGTGGAACCGCATCGTCAACGGCACGCGCTGGCTCAGCGGGCAGCCCTGGCAAAAGGGAAGCCAGTTCAACATGGAAGTAGTGTACCCGCGCAAAGTGGCCTTCAAGCCCGTCGTGCTCGACGCCGCGCCGCCCAACAAAGTCGGTTGGGTCGGTAAATCGTTCGGCTTCACCGGCGAGCACTGGTTCACATTCGAGGCGCAGCCCGACGGCACCACGCTCATTAAGACTTGGGAAGATATCTCCGGAATCCTGGGCGGCCTGATCGGCAGCAAGATGCGCCAGGACCTGCTGGCCATGCACAAGGATTGGCTGGAATCGCTGAAGTCAGAAGCGGAAAAGATTGCTCGCGAAGAACGCGCCCGCGCCTGAAAGGTTCAAGGCTCAAGGCTCAAGTCGGACATTGAATCCTCTGATACCACCTTGCGCCATGGGCTTTGGGCCTTACGCCTGGTTAGGAAACCGTAGCGCAATATTCATGAACACGCTCCCGCTCGGCGTGTCGAAGCACATCACCAGCGCTTCGGTATCTTCACTGTCGCCGACGCCCAGCTCCGCCGTATGCACTTCGGGCGGCTGGATGCGGAAGTGGAATCCCTGATCATTGAGCATCGTGATCGCGTTCCCGATCACCTCGTTGGCCAGCTCGCAGATGGTTTCCCGTACCACGTCTTGGGAATGGTTGGCCTCGTCGCCGAACAGGATGGCGGCAACTCGCATCGCCGTCTGCGGCTCCAGATCGAACACGATTCGGCCCTCGATGTCGCCGCGCATGGTGACGATCGCCGCCACGCCGCGCCTCCGGTAGACCTCCGGCTCCATGCTGACGTTCGACACCCGCGTGCGGCACGCCAGGCTTTGCGCCAGCACCGCGTCCGCCGCGTTGATGAATGGTTGCAGCAGCTCCAGCTTCATCGCGCTGCTCCCAGCGCGGCCGCCGTCGTCGCATGGTCGCCCATGACGTACTTCAACACCTCGTAGAGGATCTCCGGCTTGACCGGCTTTTGCACGAAGTGTCGCGCGCCCTTCTGCAGCGCCGCGATGATGTTCTCCTGGTACCCCACCGACGAAACCATCACGATGCGCGCCTCCGGATGCATCCGGATGATCTTCTCCGCCGCCTCGATACCTTCCATTTGCGGCATGATGATGTCCATCAGCACCACATCCGGCTGCGTGCGGCTGTATTCGGTGATGGCGGTCATGCCATCGCCTGCCTCGCCGGCCACGCGCCCCCCGAACGACTCGATCATGCGCGACAAGTTCTTGCGCGCGAAGATGGAGTCATCCACCACCAGGTAGCGCACCGGCTGCATGTCCGTGCTCCGCAACAGAACTGGAAATTCTTCCATGACTGCACCTCTCGTTGATCGGCGCGGCCCTCGCCGTTCCGTCGTACGGGCCCTAAATCGCTGCTTGCGCCGCCAGGCCGATCCGGCCGGGCCGCTGTACCGCTCCACACTGGGCTTGCAGGGCAAGCACCAACTCGTCCAGCGACAACACGCGCGAAACGTGCCCGCGCTCGATCGCCGCCTTCGGCATGCCGTACACCACGCAGCTCTCCGCGTTTTGCGCCATCGTCATTCCGCCCGCGGCTTTCACCGCGGACATCGCGTCGGCGCCGTCCTCGCCCATGCCCGTCATCAGCACCGCCAGCGACTTCTGTCCGAACTCGTGCGCCACCGAGCGGAACAGCACGTCCACCGAAGGACGGTGCCCGTTCACCCGGGGCTCGTCGGTGAGCACCACCACGTCGCCCAGCGGCATGCGCCGGACTTTCATGTGCCGGTTGCCGGGGCAGATGAGCGCGCGTCCCGCCACCAGCATGTCGCCGGAAAGAGCTTCTTTCACCTCGATCGCGCAGCAATCGTCCAGCCGCCGCGCGAACATTTCCGTGAATCCCTCCGGCATGTGCTGCACGATCAGAATCGAGCCGGCAAAGTCCGCCGGCAGTTTCGAGAGCACGTAGTGCAGAGTGTTCGGCCCGCCGGTGGAGCTTCCGATGGCCACCACGCGCGAGGGCGCAACTCGCGGCCTCGGCCCTTTCAGGGGCCGTCGCAACTCGCTGACCTGCGGCGCCGTGCCGACTTCGCCATGCGCCGCAATCTTGATCTTGGAAATCAGTTCGGAGGCAATTTCCTCCATCCGCTTGGAAGCGGCGTCGGTCGGCTTGGCCACGAAATCGAGCGCGCCCATCGCCAGAGCTTTAAAGGTCGCGGACGCGCCCGAAGTCGTGTGTGCGCTCACCACAATCACCGGAATGCGGTGCTTGCGGATTTCGCGCAGGGTCTCGATGCCGTCCATGCGCGGCATTTCGAGATCAAGAGTGATGACGTGCGGCTTCAATTCTTCCAGCTTGGCCAGCGCAAATTCGCCGTCCATGGCCGTGCCCACCACCTGGATGGAGCTGTCGCGCTCCAGCATTTGTGGAATCAGCTTCCGCATCAGCGCGGAATCATCCACCACCAGCACTCGGATCGGCTCGCTCATGCGCGTGCCTCCAGGGCGCCGCCCTCGTTGGCCGCGGCAACGGATCCGGGCGCCATGCGCATCCGGGCGAACTGGCGGATCACTTCGCCGGCATTCAGGATCAGCACCACCGAGCCGTCTCCCAGGATCGAGGCCCCGCTCACCAGGTCGCTGGCGATCACGTTCTCGTCCAGCGGCTTGATGACCAGCTCTTCTTCGCCGACCAGCGTGTCTACCACCAGGCCGAACTTGCGGTGGGCGCCCCGTTCCGGCCCAGCGTTGGCCAGCGCGAGAGTGTCGCTGATGACCAGCACGAACATGCGCTCGGATTGGCCGTTGAACGTTTCCGGCATCATCCGGTTCAGCCGCACCAGCGTGAGCACCTCGTTGCGCAGTTGCAGGATTTCGTGGCCGTCCATGCGGTGGACGTCGGCTTCACACGCGCGGGTGATCTCCAGCACCGACTCCAGCGGCACGGCGTACAGCCGCTCCGCCACCCGGAACAGCATCGCCCGGATGATGGCCAGCGTCAGGGGCAAGCGCAGGCGGAAGGTCGTACCCTGCCCGGGCGTGGTTTCGACCGAAATCGTGCCCTTCAGCTTCTGCACGGCCGCCCTTACGACGTCCATGCCGACGCCGCGCCCGGAAATCTGCGTCACCTGCTCGGCCGTGCTGAACCCCGGCTCGAAAATCAGGTCGGTGATGTCGGAATCGGCCATGCGCGCCGCTTGCTCCAGCGTAACCAGTCCGCGTGCCACCGCTTTGGCGGTGAGAACCGCGTTATCAATGCCGCGCCCGTCATCGCTGACCTCGATCACCACCTGGTTGCCCTGATGGAATGCGTGCAGCCGCAGCGTGCCCTGCGCCGGCTTGCCTGCCGCGCGCCGTTCCTCGCACGTCTCGATGCCGTGGTCCACGGCGTTGCGTACCAGGTGCACCAGCGGCTCGGCCAGCGCGTCCAGCAGCGTCTTGTCGAGGTCGGTTTCCTGACCGGTGATGGCCACCGTAACGTCCTTGCTGCAAATTTTGGCTACGTCGCGCGCCAGCCGCGGGAAACGCCGGAACAATTGCTCCACCGGCACCATCCGGATCTTCATCGCCGAGCGCTGCAGCGTGCTCAGGACCTGCGACTGGAACGCCATCGCGTCGGTGAACTTGCTGCGCAGCGGATCTTTCGGGAAGCGTCGGGAGAATTCGTTCAGCGTCTGGTGGAGCATGGACTTGCCGATGACCAGCTCTCCCACCAGGTTCAACAGGGTGTCAATGCGCTCCGCTTCCACGCGCACCGTGTTCTCGGCTCCGGTGAGCACGCGCTGGACTACCGCGTCCAGCACCTTGCCATGCCCGTTGCCGTTGGCAGGCGTCTTGAACTCAGCCGGCGACGAGGCTGCGGCCGTTTCCGTCGCGGCCTCATCGGCGCTGAGCGCCGGCGCGTCGTGCTGTTGCGCCGGTTCAAACTTGCGGATCTGATATTTCGCCACCACTCCCGGAATGTCGCACTTGGCCGCCAGCCAGCGCCGGTCGCGATCGCTCGCCACGGCGAATTCCAACTGCTGGGCCTGTTTCTGATTTTCGGGAGCGCTGGCCAGCACCGTCCCGGCCTCCTGCAGCACGTTCTTCAGCAGCTTGATGCCGGCTTCGCGCATTCCATTGTTAGGCGCGAGCGCCACCGCGATCTCGTACACCTGCAGGCCGCGTGCCGACGATTCGGCGATGGCCAGATTCTCGTACTCACTCCACCGGAACGCCGGCTGCAACTCCACTGCCGGCGCCGCGGACGCGGGCTTATGCCCAGCAATCTTCCAGATCATGGCGCGCAGCGGATCGCCATTCGGCGGCTGCAGGTTCGACTGGTAGGCTGCGCACATGGCGTCGAACATGTCGGCCGCACTGAGCACGGCTTCGGCCAATCCCGCCTGCGCTGGCGGCCGCTCCGGCGACAGCGCCTCTTCCAGTTCGTGCGCCAGTTCGCACAGTTCGCGGAAACCGCACGCCGCCGAGTCACCCTTCAAGGTGTGCACGGCGCGCCGGATTTCGCGCACCGCGGCTGCGTCGGCCGGATTCTTCTCCAACTGCAAGCCCTGCTCGTTGAGCGTCTGCAGCAATTCCTGCGCGCTCTGGAAGAACAGCTCCCGCATTTCGCCTGCACCGGATGACTGGCTCACGCGTTCACCTCGTTGCGCTGGTAGGCCGTCCCGCTGTTCAGATGGATCATGCGAAAGCGGTCGCTCAAGCCGAACAGGCTCTCGGCGTGTCCGATCAGCAGGTATCCATGCGGGTTCAGGCATCGGTACAGCTTCTCCACCAGGCGCTTCTGCTCGGGCTCGTCAAAATAGATCATTACGTTGCGGCAGAAAATCACGTCGTTGCGCTGCGGCAGGTACTCGGTCTTCAAATTGTGGAAGTCGAACTTCACCATGTTCTTCAGTGCCGGCTTCACCTGGTATCGGTCGCCGATCTTGTCGAAATAGCGGAGCCGGTACATGTAATCCACGGGCTCCATCTGCTGCTCGGTGTAGGCGCCGCTTTGCGCGGCACGCAGCGCCGAGTAACTGATATCGGACGCCACGATTTCCACCTGCCACGGCGCCGGCACCAGGGGTTTGGGAGAGGGGATCTCGTAGCTTTGCGCATTGCGTAGCGTGTAGTACGCCAGCGAGTCGCACACCAGCATGCCCAGCGTGTACGGCTCCTGGCCGGTGGAACACCCGGCGCTCCAGATGCGCAGGCCCCAGTTACGCTCCGCCTGCTTCTGTCGCAGCAGGTCTTCCATGATGGTCTTGTGGAACATTTCCATCTGCGGCTTGTTGCGAAAGAAGCTGGTCTCGTTGATTGTCAGGTTCTCCAGCAGTGCCGCCAGCTCGGCCCGGCCCTCCCGGCTCGTCAACAGACGGTAGTAGCTGTAGAACGATTCCAGCCGGCAGGCCTTCAATCGCCGGTGCAGCCGGTCTTGCAGGAAGTGCGAGCGGCGCTCGTCGAAGTACATGCCGCACTCCTGGTACACCAGGCTCTGCAACAGCTTCAGCTCCGGTTCCGACAACGATTTTTGTGGGCTCGCCATTGCTAATCTTCTTGCGCCGACCGGATCAGAAAATCTGAAAATTCGAAACCAAGAAAACAGAAACAGAAACTGAAACGCTTATCTCAGCTGTTCATCCTCTTCAGCTCTCCCGGCTGCAGGATCTTCGCCAGGTCCACCAGGATGATCAGCCGGTCCTTGTGTTTGGCCACTCCGGTCACGTAATTACCGCCCGCATCGTCGAAAACCTGCGGCGGAGGCTCGATCTGTGCTTCGTTCAGTTTCAGCACCTCGGAGGCGGAATCCACCATCAACCCGACCGCCCGCGACTCCACCTGAACCAGCAAAATGCGGTTTTTCTTGCTGTTCGCGATTCGCGTTTCGCCGAAGCGCCGCCTCAAATCAATCACCGGCACGATCCGCCCGCGCAGGTTGATGACTCCTTCCACGCACTCCGCGGCATGTGGCACCGCCGTGATCTCCGGCGGGCGCACGATCTCCTGCACTGCTGCGATGGGCAGCCCAAACGTCTCCCGCCCAATCCGGAAGCCGACGATTTGCAGTTCTTTCGCCATACAAACCAGTTTCTGTTTCTGTTAGCTGAAACTTTTCAGGACCTCGCCACCGCTGCGTAACTCGACGCTGAGACTCGCCCCTGCTCGTTCACAGGAGGCCGCGCCGGAAGCCGTCCATTGCCATTGCCGTTGCCGTTGTAGCCGTCGAGCACGAACCGGTCCATCGCCTCCAGCAGGCTGCGCGACATCTTCGACATCTGCTCCGCCGACGCCGCCAGCTCCGTCGAGCCCGAGGTTGACCGCTGCACCAGTTCGCGCATCTTTTCCATGGCCTTGACGACGGCCGATGCTCCCGAAGCTTGCTCCTCCACCGCGGAATTGATTTCATGCGTGATCTCGTTCAGCCGCGTGGTGGCGCGCGCGATCTGCGACGACCCGTGCGACTGCTCGTTGGTTGCCGCCCCGATTTCCTGCGCGAACTTATAAACCTCCGTCACCACCGTCGAAATCTTGCGCAGCGCCAGGTTCAGGTCCGTGCCCAGCGTGATCCCCTCATCCACAATGCTGGTGCTCTTTTCCATGTTGTCCACGGCCTTGCGCGCTTCTTTTTGAATGCTGGTGATGAGCTCGGAAATTTCCTTGGTCGACTGCGCCGATTTTTCCGCCAGCTTGCGCACTTCGTCGGCCACCACCGCGAACCCCAGGCCATGCTCGCCGGCGCGCGCCGCCTCGATGGCCGCGTTCAGCGCCAGCAGGTTGGTCTGCTCCGCCAGGTCATCAATCACTTCCACGATCTTTCCGATGTCGTCGGCGCTTTGCCCCAGCGTCGAGATGATGTGCCCGCTGGACTGAATGGACTGGTTGATCCGCGTCAGCCCGTCGGTCGCTTTCTCCATCGTCGTGATGCCGCTCTGCACCTCTTCCCGCGAGCGCTGGCTGATTTCCAGCAGCACCTTGGCCGTGTCGGCCACGCGCTGGATCGAGGTCACCATCTGGTCGATGGAGGCCGAAGTCTCGCTCACGCTCGAGGCCTGCACCTGCGTGTTCTTCACCATGTTTTGCACGTTCACCGTCATCTCGTGCATCGTGCTGGTCACTTCGTCAATCGCCGCCGCGGCGTTGACGCTGATCTTCGCCGATTCATCCGAGGCGCCCGCCACCTGGTTGGAGCCGCTGGCCACCTGCGCCGCGCTGTCGCGCACGCTGCTTACCAGCGCCCGCAGCCCTTCGATCATCCGGGCAAAGGCGTTGCCCAGCGTGTCTCGTGGAGAACGCGGCCGCACCTCGACTGCCAGGTCGCCGCCCGCGATCGCCGACGACACCCCCGCCATTTCCTTCAGGTAGGTCACCATCGAGCTGAAACTTCGTGCCAGGTCACCGATCTCGTCCTTGCGATGGCTATCAATGTCGTGGTCAAGATCGCCGGTCTCGCCGATCTCCCGCGCCATCCGGATCAATTCCCCCAGCGGCTTGCAGATGGACCGCGACGTCTTGAACGAAATGAATACTCCCAGCAGGATTGCCAACACCGTTCCCACCAGGCTGACCCACGTCGTGGCCGAGGTTGCCGACTCGTCGTCCTTGCGTTCCTGCTCCAGCAGCCGGGAGTTGGCGGTTTCCGCTTCGTCCAGGTACCCGGTGGAACTCTTCGTCCATTGCGTGGGATTTAATTGCAGGTAATAGATTTGCAGCTCGGCCACCGTGGTGTTGCCGGCGTCCACGTCTTTGCGTTTCGCCAGCAACGGCCGCGCAAAGTTGGATTCCCAGTTCTTTTCGGCCTCGTCCAGGTGCGCCAGCGAGGCGCGCTGCTGCTCCGAGTTCCCCTTCCCAGCGATGTCTTTGATCAGCGCATGCAGCTTGGTGACGCCCTCATCCATCCTGTCCACTTCTCGAGGATCGCCGCTCAGAAGGTAGCTTTGCAGGTAGAGCCGGTTCTGCATCATCTGGAAGCGAACCGCTTCGGCTTGCTGGGCCTGGTTCAGCCGTCGCGCTGTCGCCGCCCTCGTCGTGTGCTCCCGCTGCACCGCCGTGATGTTCACGATGAACAACACCAGCACCAGCGTCAGGACCGCTCCGAAACTCAGATACAACTTTTTGCTGATCGTCATTGGCTGCTCCTTGCTGCGCAGCGGCCCGCTTCACTCATGCTGGAAATGAAATTCAATGGTCCTGGTGCTTTCCGGTCCGGGTTCGTACCGCCACTTCTTCAGCGCGTCGGTCACCGATTGGATCAGCAGGGGGTGGCCGCCCAGGACCTTGGCGCTGTGAATGGTTCCGTTCTCTGCAATCACTACCTCGATCTTCACCGTGCCGACCACTCGCATCTGCTTCGCCAGTTCGGGGTAGACGGGATCAACCTTGCTCTTCAGCTTGCGCTCTGTTTCCGCCAGCCCCAGTCCGGCATGCAGCAGGGTCACGGCCAGCATCGCCGCAACCACCCATCGCGATCTCGAGGCGTTGAACACCGAGTGCTCTCCAGGATGAAACTTCCACGGCGACAGAATGCACGGCGCCTGCCACCGCGCATCGGCCGGACAGTAGCTTTGAGGGTGCTGCTTAAGTTGTTGAAAAATATTAATGTTACTTTGGAAAGTCACGCGGTCGCGGGCGGCGGCGCACGACAGGTCAGTGTCTAACTCGTCTCAACTTCGGCGGCAGACCAATCGGTTCCCATCTCACCCTGAGACCAAATGCCCATTCGAAGGGTGCCCAAAGGTGTAACCGGTTGCGCATTTTAGCTTGACTCATTTTGAGATGCGGTTATGCTTTGGCCACCTTAAGCTGGGATTAAGGGACTCTGGCCATGCACACTGGGGAAAAGCCCACTCTCGTCACCACCATGCCTCCACTGCGCAACGGGGACGAAGAGCGACGGCGCACCGAACTTCTCGTCCAGTGCGCCCAAGTCCTGCACTCCCACCTCAACATCACCGACATCATTCATGCGTTGGCCGAGCGTGTTCAGGGTCTGCTCAATGCCCGCATGGTCTCTGTACTGCTCAAGAGCAACGATCATTTCACGCTGGCAGCACTCGCCACCGCCGATACGGAGTTGGAAGCTTCCATTCACGCCGCACACGCGTCCGGCGGTTGCTCCTTTGCACACGAGCTGGCATCGCGCGCCTGCCTGGCCGGCACGGCCATCGTGTTTCCGATTACCGGCCTTGATCCATCCGTGCCTCATTTTTTTGCGCCCGGACAAATGCTCGCTGCTCCCATCCGTACAGCCGACACCATGGGCGCTTTGGTTGCCTATTCCATCGTGGCGCCTTTCAGCGATGAGGAAAAATCGCTGCTGATGGCGGTGGCATCGCTGGGTTCGCTGGCCCTCTCCAATGCCGAGCTCTACACTCGAGCCAACCAGCAGGCGCGCGATCTCCAGCAACTGCTCGACATCACCTCCGAGCTGAATTCCTCCGTCCGCCTGCCGCAATTTCTGGAGAGCTTCACGGTGCGCGCCGCGGCCATGCTCGGCGCCCGCGCTGCCGCTCTGGCCCTGGCGCAGCGCAATCATCTGGACACCGCGGTGCTGTACGATCCCGCGACCCAACACGATTTCGCCGCCCATCACCGCCTCGACAATGCCTTGGCCGACTTCGCCCTGCAGCACCCGGAAGTCATCGTTGCCGGCTCTGCCGCGGACCTGCTGGGCCAGCCGCTCGCCACCAGCCTGGGATGGACCGACATCACGGTCACTCGCCTCACTGCCGGCGACGGCGAATTTCTCGGGCTGCTCTGCCTGGCCGATCGCGGCCACGCCCTCGATGCCGACGAGCGCAATCTCCTGCAAGCCTTGTCCGGCCACGCCGCCGTGGCCATGGAAAACGCCCGCTGGTTCACGCGCATGGACCAGGCCAACCGCCACTGGATGGAGATCTTCGACGCCATCACCGACCTGATCGTCGTCCACGACGAGAACCATCGCGTGCTGCGCGTCAACCGTTCCCTTGCCGATTTCATCGGTGTCAAGCCTTCCGAGCTCATCGGCGTCAGCATGCGCGCGCTGGTCGCCATGGCCGCCGACCAGACCCCGCAGTCCTGCCCCTTCTGCCGCGCCGGCTCGGCCTCTTCCGATGAGTACGTTCATCCGGTACTCGACCGCACCTACCTGGTCTCGACCTCGCGCATTCACGCCGCCGTCAATGAGGGTATGCAGACCATCCATGTGCTCAAGGACATCACCGATCGCCGCGAGGCCGAACGCCGTTACCGCGAACTCTTCGACACCATTCAGGAAGGCCTCTTCTTCTCCACTCCCGCCGGCCGCTTCATCGAGGTCAATGACGCGCTGGTGCGCATGCTTGGCTTCGAAAGCCGCGAAGATCTCCTCCAGGTGGACATTCCCAGCCAGATCTACGTTTCCGCCGAGCAGCGCGAGAGATTCGCGCGCGAGATCCAGGAGCGCGGCCTGGTTCGCAACTATGAGGAAATCCTCCGCCGCAAGGATGGATCGCTGATTTACACGCTGCAAAATGCCTTCGCCGTTCGTGATCCCGGCGGCAAGGTGACGCAGTACCGCGGCCTCATGCTCGATATCACCGAGGTCAAGAACTTCCAGGCCGAGCTCCAGCGCCAGCGCGACTTCAACAACAAGATTCTCAACAATACGCAGAGCATGATTCTGGTAGTGGATACCGCCGGGCTCATCAGCTATGCCAACCGCCGCTGCTTCGAAGCCGGCGGCTACACCCAGGAGGACCTGCTCGGCCGCAAGCTGGTGGAACTGGTACCTCCCGGAAGGCGCGAGGCGCTCACCGGCGCGCTGTCGGAAACCCTGGCCGGCGGCCAGGTGGACAATCTTGAGCTGCCCGTCCTGCTCGGTCAGGGGCGCGGGGGCCAGTTCTCCGTCAATCTCAGCCCCATGCGCGACGAGCCCGGCAACGTCAACAGCATCGTCGTGGTCATGACCGACATTACCGACGCGGCCATGCTCCAGGCCAAGCTCATGCACACCGAGAAGATGGCCGCCGTCGGCCAGCTCGTCTCCGGTGTCGCCCATGAGGTCAACAATCCGCTCACCGCTGTGCTCGGTTTTACCGACCTGTTGCTGGAAAATCCCGACGTGCCTGCCCCCGCCAAGGAAGACCTGCGCGTCATTCTCCAGGAGGCGCAGCGTACCAAGCAGATCGTGCAGAACCTGCTCAGCTTCGCCCGCCAGATGCCGCCGCAGCGCGATGCCGTCCAGCTCAACATCATTCTTCGCCGCACCCTGGCGCTGCGCTCTTACGATTTCTCCAGTCACGGCGTGGATGTGGTCGAGCGTCTCGACGAAAATATTTCCGACATCGTCGGCGACCCGCACCAGTTGCAGCAGGTGTTCCTCAACATCCTGAACAACGCCTACGACGCCGTGCGCGAAACCGGCCGCCCGGGCCGCATCGAAATCTCCACCCAGTCCGGCGGCGGTTTCATTGCCGTCATGTTCCGCGACAATGGTCCCGGCATCGCCTACCCCGACCGCATCTTCGATCCCTTTTTCACCACCAAAGAAGTCGGAAAGGGCACTGGGCTCGGCCTCAGTATCTGCTACGGCATCGTGCGCGAGCACGGCGGCGAGATCCTGTGCCACAACAATCCCGAGGGCCCGGGCGCGACCTTCACCGTGCGCCTGCCGGTGGCCGCGGAATCGGCCGCCCGAGGCGCCAACGCATGAATCCGGCGCCCGCAAAATATCCCGTGCTGGTGATTGAAGACGAGCCCGCCGTGCTCTCTTTCGTCACCGCCGCCTTGGAACGCGCCGGGTACAGCGTTGTGCCTGCTCCCACCGGCGCCGACGCCCTCAGCCTGCTGGCCAAGGACAGTTTCCTCGGCGTGGTTTCCGACATGCGAACCCCCGGCGGCGTGGATGGCGCCGACGTGCACGCCTGGATCTCGGCCAACCGCCCCGAACTGGTGAAGCGCGTCATCTTTATTACCGGCGACATCGTCAATGAGGAAACCGCGGCCACGCTGCGCCGCACCGGCGCCCCTTGTGTCGAAAAACCCTTTCGCGTGCAACAACTGATTGGCGTAGTGCAGAAAGTTTTTGGGGACCCACAATGAACGACGATCTTAGAATCCGCTTTCTTATCGTGGACGACGAGCAAAGCATTCGTAAGCTGTGCATGACCATCGGCGCCTCGCTCGGCTTCGATTGCGCTGAAGCCGAGAGTGCCGAAGCCGCTCTCGCCTATCTGGAAACCGAATCACCCGACATCGTTCTTGTGGACCGCCGCCTGCCCACCATGTCCGGAGACGACCTGCTGCGCCAGATCAAGGCCATGCTGCCGCGCACCGAAGTGGCCATCATCACCGGCCACGGCTCCATCGAGTCGGCGGTCGAAGCCATGAAGCTCGGCGCCTACGACTACATCACCAAACCCTTTGGCGCCGGCCAGTTGAAGCTCGTTCTTCAGCGCATGAAGGAGAAGGTGCGCCTGGTCTCGGAAAACGAATACCTGCGCGATCGCGTCACTACCGATCACGAATTGAACGTCATTGACGGATCATCCGCCAAGATTCAGGACGTGCTCCGCATGGTGTCGCGGCTCAAGGACACCCGCACCCCCGTCCTGATTTCCGGCGAAAGCGGAACCGGCAAAGAGCTCGTGGCCCGTGCCATTCACTTCCGCGGTTCTTTCCAGAAGCGGCCGTTCGTCGCCGTGGATTGCGGCTCGCTGGTTCCCACCCTGATCGAGAGCGAGCTCTTTGGCTATGAAAAAGGCGCTTTCACCGGCGCCCTTAAGTCCAAGCAGGGCCTGTTCCAGGCGGCGAATACCGGTACCATTTTTCTCGACGAGATTGGCGAGTTGCCGCTGGAGATGCAGGCCAAGCTGCTGCGCGTCTTGCAGGAGAAAGAAGTTCGCCCGGTCGGCAGCAACGACAAGATCAAGGTAGACGTGCGCGTCATCGCCGCCACTAATCGCGACCTCGAAGCCTCCTATCGCAACGGCACCTTTCGCAAGGATCTTTACTTCCGCCTCAACGTCGTGACCGTCCACCTGCCTTCGCTGCGCGAGCGCAAGTCCGACATGGTGGCGCTGGCGCGCTCGTTCCTGGCTCGCTATGCGCCCGATGAAAACGTCCAGATCACCCCGGCGGCCATGAATTGTCTTTTCCAGTACGACTGGCCGGGCAACGTGCGCGAATTGGAAAACTGCATCGAGCGCGCCATCGCGCTCGGTAACCACCGCACCATTGACGTGCAGGATCTTCCGGCCTCGATTCGCGCCTCCGGCTCATCTTTGCCGGTCCCCGCGCCTGACGCGCCGGCGAGTTCCGGCGCGCCCGGCACCACCGACCTTGAGCAGATGGAGCGCCAGACCATCGAGCGCGTCTTCCAGCAGGTTGGCGGCGACAAGGCCCTCGCCGGCAAGATGCTCGGCATCAGCCGCGCCACGCTCTACCGCAAGCTCAAGCGCTACCAGATCGAGCCGCGCGTTGCCGCCGCAGCCGCCGCGGGCGCTGAAAATAACTGAGGCCGTGGGGGCGCCGGCCTTTAGGCCGGCGAATCATGCCTGTCCCGCGGAACCTCCAACGGCTGTCATCCTGAGCGAGGGCGCATGCCCGAGTCGAAGGACCCCGCGTTCGCCGGCACTCACCGCTCTGCCAATCGGCTTTTTGGTAACTCGTCCGGTAGCGGACGCGAAGTCCCAAATCGGTCGCAGAAAGATCCCCGAGGGCGCATTTTTCTCTCTCTTGTCACAGACAATCTCCCGCTCACAAACTATCTTGAAAATGCGCCATGTTGGTGCAGGGTTTTGTGTCTCCGATCCCTATTTGTTCTTTGATAACTTCACCGCTTCCTGCGAACCCTGAACTAATTACTCCGCAGTAAATAGCGCCTCCGACGGATACCGCACGGTAACCGACGGTTACCGTGCGCTCTCTCGCAGGCTATGCGCCTGATTCTGAACTGCATCCGCCCCAGCTCTACCCAGGGAGGGGGAGGGGGGTGGTAAACAGCCGCTGCCCATCGTCAATAACGCCGGAATCAACCCTTTCATTGAGCTACAATGCCGCTTCTGCCTTCATTCAAAAGTTTTCCCGTTGTTAGCGATAACGTGCGCAACTCTCGTGCGTCCTTACCGCGGAGAACATTCATGCCTATGAAAACCGTTTTCTTCGTTGTCCTAGCGATTGCCTCCATGGTCTCTACCCAGAGCGCTCTCGGCCAGGCTTCGGCCGCGCCGCAGCTTCCAGCCGATAACCCGTTCGCGAAACCCAGTCCGCTGCCGTTTCACTATCCGCCCTTCGATCGCATCAACGATGCGAGCTTCCGTCCCGCGTTCGAGGCCGGCATGGCGGAGGAGCGCAAACAGATCGACGCCATTGACAGCGATCCGGCGGCGCCCACCTTCGAGAACACCATCGTGGCCATGGAAAAAGCGGGCCAGTTGCTCGACCGCGTCGCCACTGCGTTCTTCAATCTCAACGGGTCGAACACCAATCCCGAGATGGAGAAAATTGCCGCCGAGATGGCGCCCAAGCTGGCGGCGCATCAGGACGCCGTCCTGCTCGACCCGGCGTTGTTCGCGCGCGTGAACGCCGTCTACCAGAAGCGGGCCTCGCTCGGCCTCGACCCGGAATCCATGCAACTGCTGGAGCGCACTTACATCCGCTTCGTGCGCGCCGGAGCGAAACTCTCCGACGCCGACAAGACCCGCCTCAAGCAGCTCAATGAAGAGATCGCGTCCCTCACGACGAAGTTCTCGCAGAATCTATTGAAGGCGACGAAAGAGTCCGCGGTGGTCGTGGACAACGTCGCTGACTTGGACGGCCTGTCAGCGGAACAGATTGGAGCTGCCGCCGAGGCCGCCAAGGCGCGCAAACTCGACGGCAAATGGGTGATCACGCTCCAGAACACCACCATCCAGCCGGCGCTGGAGCAGCTTCGCAATCGTGCCCTGCGCGAAAAGATTTACAAGGCGTCCATCAGCCGTGCCATCGGCGGCGCCGAAGACAATACCGCTGTTGTATCGAAGATCGTGAAGCTGCGCGCGCAAAAGGCTGCTCTGCTCGGATACCGCGATTTTGCCACCTACAGCCTCTCCGATCAGGGCGCCGGCACACCTGCCGCCGTCAACAAGATGCTTGCTGGCCTGGTGGGCCCCGCCGTTAAGAACGCGAAGAAAGAAGCAGCCGACAACCAGAAGCTGATTGAGGAGCAGGCGAAAGCCGCCAACCGCAAGTCGTTTACGCTCGAGCCCTGGGACTGGGCGTTTTACGCCGAGCAGGTGCGCAAGACCCGCTTCGGCTTCGACCAGGCGCAGGTGAAACCCTACTTCGAGTTAAACCATGTGCTCCAGGACGGCGTCTTCTATGCCGCCCACGAATTGTTTGGCCTTTCCTTCAAGGAGCGTCACGACCTGCCGGTATATCAGGCCGACGTGCGCGTGTTCGATGTTTTCGACGCCGACGGATCGCCGCTAGCCATCTTCGTCGCCGACTATTTCGCGCGCGACAACAAGCGCGGTGGCGCCTGGATGAACAGCTACGTGGACCAGTCCAAGCTGTTCGGTTTCAAGCCCGTCGTCGCCAACAACCTCAACATCCCCAAGCCAGCCAAGGGCCAGCCCGCGTTGCTGACCTTTGACGAAGTCAGGACCATGTTCCATGAGTTCGGCCACGCGCTCCACGGCATGTTGTCCAATGTCAACTACCCGTCGCTCTCCGGAACCGCCGTGCCGCGCGACTTCGTGGAATTTCCATCGCAGTACAACGAGATGTGGGCGCGCGAGCCGATCGTCTTCGCCCACTACGCCAAGCACTATCAGACCGGTGCTCCCATGCCGCAGGCGCTGCTTGAAAAAGTGTTGGCGGCCGAGAAATTCGGACAGGGTTACTCCACCACCGAATACATCGCCGCTGCGCTGCTCGATCAAGCCTGGCACCAGATGACGGCCGACCAGGCGCCGCCAGCCGACCAGGTCATGGCCTTCGAAACCGCCGCTTTAAAGAAAGATGGGGTGGCCTATGAGCCGGTTCCACCCCGCTATCACTCGGCGTATTTCTCGCACATTTTTTCCAGCGGTTATGCTGCCGGCTATTACGCCTACATCTGGAGCGAGGTGCTGGCGCGGGACACCGAGCAGTGGTTCCACAAGCATGGCGGGTTGCAGCGCGCCAACGGCGACTTCCTGCGGGCGAAGATCCTTTCGCGCGGACGCAGCGCCAATCCGGAAACCCTCTTCGAGCAGTTCTACGGCGGACCACCCGAGGTCGCGCCGCTGCTCGAACATCGCGGCCTGCAGTAGCCGATTGTCACGGGCGACGGGTGCGGCGCGAGGCGTCGCATCCGCCTCCGCACCCTAGGCGCAGCACCTGAGACTGCGTTTCAAGCTGAGACACCCCACCGTAGTGGCTGCTGCTCGTAAGTTATTCAATACTTTGTAGTTACGCGATGGCAATGCTTTGGTGTGCAGCGTGCACTGTTGCCTGCGGCCATTTAACGAGGCCAACGGAGAACGGAACGTGCCGCAACTCTCGGTGCTGATTATTTCCGACGATAGCGAGTTTGCCCCAACCATCATGGCTCGCTGGCAGACGGAGCGCAGCGTGCCCTCCTTCAGCCTGATGGACACGGCCAAAGCCGATGATCCGATGGTCGCCGTCGCCGACCTGGTGCTGCTGGGTGGAAGCAGCGAAGCGCTCGCGCCGGTGTTGAAGCTGCTGGAAGCTTCCGGCCAGGCCACCATCTATGTCGTTCCTGAGGGCGCGGAGTGGCAGCGGCTGCGCGGCGAGTATCCTCACATCATGTTGATTCGAGAGCACGAAGGCTGGGTTGATCCGGTCGTTGCCCTCGGCTCAGAGACCCTGCGACGGCTGGACGCTATCGCGCGAGTTAAGCGCGCCGAGCAGGCCCTGGCGCAGGCGCAGGCGGACGCAACACTCGGCAAATACATGCTCGACATGCGCCACAGCCTGAACAATGCGCTGACCTCCGTTCTGGGCAATTCCGAACTGCTGCTGCTGGAGCCTGGCGCGTTCACCGCCGACGTCCGCGACCAGATTGCGACCGTGCACAACATGGCGATGCGCATCCTGGATATCGTGCAGCGGTTTACCTCGATGGAGATGGAGATGAAATTCTGCGCCAAGTCTCAGGCTGAGATGCACGTCTCCGATCGTCCCATGGCAGTTGCTCCCTGAGTTGCTGTACTAAAATCTGGTTTTCCACGGTTGATTTTGTGAGTACAGTACGGCTGCTGACTTCCGGCAGCCGTTCAGTTTTTGGGAAATCGAAGCGCGGTCGTGTCGGTCGGAGCGGAGGGACAGATGAAAGGCCGAGTTGCTCGTAGAATCTGGGTGCTGATCGGCATCAACTTCGTGGCCATGCTGGCGGTGTTGGCGCTGGCCTACGGCGCCGGCGCGCGTTCCGGCGGGTTGACGTTGCGCGATTTCACGGCGCTGCCTGAGATTGCGGGATTCGAGTTTTTGACCGCGCTGTTCCTCATCGTGGCGCTCAGCCTGGCGCTGCTGTTCGTGCTCGGCAACACGGTACTGAAGCCGACCGCCGACTTGGTGGAATTCTCCGAGAAGCTGGCGGCGGGCACTTCCGATCAACGGGCGGAAGTACGGCCGGATGATTTCGGTGTGGTGGCGGACAACTGCAATCGCGCCGCCGAAGCGCTGGGCAAGACCGCCGCCATCCAGGCGTGGAGAGAGGACCTGCAGCGCGACTTCGCGACCTTCCAGGCGGTGATTGCGCAGGTGGTGCGTGGCGACATGACGGCCCGAGCGGGCGCGACCGATGCCGACTTCTCGTCCATCACGGAATCGTTCAACGAAATGCTGGAAGGCATCGGACGCCGGCTGGAGCGAGTGCGGGCGTCGGGCGTGGAAATTTCCGCGTTTGCCGGACAGGTCCTGACGGCCAGCACGGAGATGGGCAACAGCGCCGCGCAGCAGGACATCGCCATTTCCGGCGTGAACGCCACGGTCCGGGAACTGTCGGAGAACACGCGGCTGTCAGCGACACAGGCAGACGCGGCCGCCAATGCGGCGCGCCAGGCGCTGGAACTGGCGGAGCGCGGCAACAAGGCGGTTCGCGAGAGTCACGAGGGCATGCAACGTATCCGTGGCGCCATGCAAGCGACGGCAGCCAAAATCCAGTCGCTGGGCGACCGCTCGCTGCAAATCTACGACATCATCAACATCATTCACGAAACCAACCTGCTGGCGCTGAGCGCGGTGATCGAGGCATCGCGCGGCGGACAAGCCGGAGGGCAGACGCTCGATGTGCTGGCCTCCGAATTGCGCAAGCTGGCGGACCACTCCCGCGGCGCCACGAAGGACATTGTCAGCCTGCTGAAATCCATCCAGGGAGAGAGCAACGAAGCCGTGGTGGTGATGGAGCAGGCGAACCGCGTCGCCGAAAGCGGAGCGAAGCTCAGCGAGCAAGGGAGCCAGGCGTTCGCCGGCATCTCGCAAGTGTTAAAGCAGACGGCGGAGCTGGCGCAGACAATTTCCGCTTCATCCCGCGAGCAGGTACAGACGACGGACGCAATTGCCGCCGTCATCGAGCAACTTGCATCCAATACCCGGACGAGCGCGACCAAGGGCCGGCAGGGCGCAAAGCTGGTAGAGCAGATTGCGCGATCTTCGGAGCAGTTGAGCCAGGCCGTCGCTCCGATGAGGCAGCCGGCGATCGTGCCGAAATCGGACAAGCCCGAGGCAACCGCCGCGGTGGTGGGAAGGGCGTAGTTTCGGTTTCTGTTTCTGTAAGAGCGGTGGAATAGTTGAACGAAAACCGAAGTCTTTCGTTTTACTGAAACAGACACAGAAGCTGAAACATTTTCAAATGCGGCGGAAAGACAAAACGATTCTCTGCGTGGACGATAACCAGGTGCAGGTGTCGGGCTGGTCGCTCTACCTGCAACAGCACGGCTACAGCGTGCTGAGCTCGTGCAAGGCGGAGGAAGGGTTGCAGATGTTCGCCACCCAACCGGTGGACGCGGTCATTCTCGACTACTCCATGCCCGAGCTGGACGGCAACTCCGTGTCCACGCTGATGAAGCGCATGAAGCCGCAGGTGCCGATCATCCTATTCACCGGCGTCTCGGAAATGCCGGCCGACGCGCTGGCGCACGTGGACGGTTTCATGCTGAAGGGCAAACCCCCATCCGACATGCTGGAGATCATTGACCGCCTGCTGAAGATCGGGAAACAGGTGGAGTCAGCGTAGAAGGCGCAACGCCTTGCGCCTTATGCGAAGAGGAACTCTTTCGTCCGCAGGTCGCGGATGGTATCACGCAGCCGGGCGGCTTTTTCGAACTCGAAGCGCTTGGCGGACTCGCGCATTTCCACTTCCAGCTTGGCGATATAAGCGTCGAGCTCTTCCTGCGATTTGAATTCCGGAATTCCTTCCGACTGCTCGGTCACGTCCACGTAATCGGCTTCGACGATGTGCGCCAGCGACATATCGACAGGACGCACAATGGATTCCGGCGTGATGCCGTGCTCCTGGTTGTAGGCCTGCTGGATGGCGCGGCGGCGATTGGTTTCGTCCATCGCCTTCTTCATCGAATCGGTCATCCGGTCGGCGTAAAGGATGGAGCGGCCGTTCAGGTTTCGCGCACAGCGGCCCATGGTCTGGATGAGCGATCCGGCAGAGCGCAGGAACCCTTCTTTGTCGGCGTCGAGGATGGCAACGAGGGAGACTTCCGGCAAATCCAGACCTTCGCGCAGCAGGTTGATTCCGATGAGCACATCGAACTCGCCCTTGCGCAGGTCGCGCAAAATCTTGACGCGCTCCAGGGTCTCGATTTCCGAGTGCATATAGCGGCAGCGCACGCCGACCTCGCTGTAATACTCGGCCAAATCTTCCGCCATGCGCTTGGTGAGCGTGGTCACCAGCACGCGCTCGCCACGCTTGGTGCGCTCGCGGATTTCGTGCAGCAGGTCGTCAATCTGGCCCTTGACCGGGCGAACTTCCACTTCGGGATCCACCAGACCGGTGGGCCGGATGATCTGCTCGACGACCACGCCGGCGGTTTTGGTCAGCTCGTAGGGGCCGGGAGTGGCGGAAACATACACCACCTGGTTGACGCGGTGCTCGAACTCCTCGAAGGTGAGCGGACGGTTGTCGAGGGCCGAAGGCAGGCGAAATCCGTACTCGATGAGGGTTTCCTTGCGCGAGCGGTCGCCGTGCCACATGCCATGGAGCTGTGGGATGGTCTGGTGCGACTCGTCAATGAAGAGCATGTAATCGCGCGGAACGTAATCGAGCAGGGTCGGCGGCGGCTCGCCCGGCAGGCGTCCGGTGAAATGGCGTGAGTAGTTTTCGATACCGTGGCAGTAGCCGACTTCCTTCATCATCTCGACGTCAAAGCGGGTGCGCTGGTGGACACGCTGCGATTCCACCAGCCGCCCCTGCTTTTCCAGTTCCGACTCCCACCACGCCAGCTCCTTGAGGATGGAATCAACGGCGTTGTTCTTCGTCTCGGGCTTCATGACGTAGTGGGTCTTGGGATAGATGGGCAGGCGCGCGTACTTCTGCTTGACGGTGCCGAAGAGTGGATCAATCTGGCTGAGCGATTCGACCTCGTCGCCCCAGAGCTCGATGCGGTAGGCATTGTCCTCGTAGGTGGGGAAGATTTCGATCACGTCACCGCGGACGCGGAAGGTGCCACGTCGGAAGTCGCTGTCGTTGCGCTCGTAGAGGATTTCGACCAGCTTGCGCAGGATGTCTTCGCGCTTGATCTTCTGACCCTTCTCCAGGAACAGCAGCATACCGTAATAGGCTTCTGGCGAACCCAGGCCGTAAATGCAGGAGACCGAGGCCACGATGATGCAGTCGCGGCGCTCGAACAACGACTTGGTGGCGGAGAGGCGGAGCTTGTCGAGTTCGTCGTTGATGGTCGCTTCTTTTTCGATGTAGATGTCGCCGGAGGGAATGTAGGCCTCGGGCTGGTAGTAGTCGTAGTAGGAGACGAAGTATTCCACCGCGTTGTGGGGGAAGAAGCTCTTGAACTCGTGGTAGAGCTGCGCCGCCAGGGTTTTGTTGTGGGCGAGGATCAGTGCCGGACGGTTGGCAGCCGCAATGACCTTGGCCATGGTGAAGGTCTTGCCGGAGCCGGTGACGCCGAGCAGAACCTGGTGTTTTTCGGCGTCGAAGACACCCCGGCTGAGCGAGTCAATGGCACGCTCCTGGTCGCCACGAGGCTGGTAATCGGAAAACAGCTTGAAATCGGGCATGAAAGGCTCACGGCGCAAGGCTCACGGCCAAAGGTACCGCTAACGCCGTCCTCTACCGCCTGCACAGAATGCAATTTCGGCGGGTGAGTAATTCTTGATTATACCGTGCGGGACTGGGTGCCCATGTTGGGACGCGAAGCTAGTGATTGCGCGGGCACTACAGGGGAGCATCCCTCGGCTTTCGGGGCTATGCTCGGGATGAGATGAAGCACCTGCGCACCAGCGCGGTGATGATTGGGTCGGTGGCGGCAGCCGCCTTGCTGACCCGGTTGCTGCGGCCGCACCTGCACGCGGCCGTATCCATCGTCTTCGTCGCCTCGGTCATGGTGAGCGCGTGGTATGGCGGGATGGTTTCGGGACTGATCGCTGCCGCGGCCTCGGTTCTCACCTTCGAGCTTCTTTTCCATCGTGGCCCGGATTTCGAAAGCGTAACCGCGTGGGCAATTCGCACGGTGATGTTTGTGGCGGTGTCGCTGCTGGTCAGCTATCTTGACGGTCAGTCACGGAACGCGCTGGAGCGCTTGCAGGCGGCGAACGCCGCATTGGAAGACACGCTGGCGCACGCGCGCAGGCTGGAGTCGCTGCTGCCGATCTGCGCCGGATGCAAGCGCATCCGCGACAAGAACGGCGAATGGGTTGCCATCGAGCGCTTTCTGCACGTCAATGCAGGCACCGACTTTACCCACGGGATGTGTCCGGAATGCCTGGCGAAGTACAGCGTCGAGGTCGCGGTGAGCAGCGCGCCGGTTCGCAGGGCATAGGCAGGGCGGCGGAAGTTCGGCCCTACAGTCTTCTCGGTCCCCAGAAGACGAATCGGATGGCCACTGCCAATCCAAGCATGTACAGGCAGGGCACCGTGGCCCACCAGCATGGAATCAGCGGTTCTTGCGCGGGCAGCGGGCTGGGATTCACGACCACCTCGGGCTTGACGTTGCCGAACAGGTAATCGCAGACGGGGAAGAAGACGTTGAATCGCCCGGCGGGCTCGTCGTGATGGGCGAGATGGTAATTGCGGGCGGCGATCAGCCCTGGCGGCAGCCACTCGCCCAAGTGCACGCGCCAGTGGATTTCTTCAACGGCCATGAAATAGACGCCAAAGCCGATGTACAAGCCTGCCCCGATTTGCGCGTGCCATCGCAGGTCGAGAAACGCGACCGGTAGCAGGTGGACGGCGAACAGTGCAGCGACCCAGAGCGGCGAGTCGCCAAAGGTCAGGTGCGCGGCTTCATTCGCCGCGCCCACACTGCTGTGATGGAGAAGATGATTCTTGCCGAACGAACTCTGCGGCCAGTGCAGCAGCCAGCGGTGGTAAGAGTACTCGAAGGCGTTCGCCCACAGCAGCCCCAGGACGAAGCCGAGTGCGGCATGTCGCCACCCGAAGACCATTCCAAAGGCAATCGCGGGAATGCCGCCGGAAAGTGCGGCGGTGATGGCGTTCTGGCGCTTCAGGAAGCGGCCTTGGCGGAGCGCTTGGTGGCGAACATCGAACTCCACGGCCATGATCCTTCCCGACTGCCTGCTCATTTCGACGGCGGGGAGGTGCACTGCTGTTGTCCCAGTGGCGCGAAATGGCGCACTGGAGGCGGATTTCAAGGCCTCGCCCCGGCGGCCCGCGACACAATTACTTCCAGCGGTGGTCAGTGAGTTCGGCGCGGAAGGTGCGGTCGTCCACCGGGCTGAGGCGCTTCTCCATGCCGTTCTTGAGCAGCGGGATGTGGGGGATATCGCAGAGATACTCGGCGATGTACCAGGGATCTTTCTCGGAAGTGATCCAGCCGAGGTGGTCGAAGCGCGCCAGGTTTACCGGACGCGAGTAGCGGCGCAGGCTGCGCTGCTTGCTGCGGTTGCAGTAAATGTTGAAGTAGGTGAGCGCCAGCTCGCGCAGGCTACGGTGGATGGGCTCGCGATAACGGCATCCGGTCCAGTTTGATTTCGCTACCGCGCCCCAGTGACCGCGGACCTTGAAGATAGCAACCACGTGATCCGTGTCCCGGTCAGCCTCCATGTCCCAGAGCAGCGGCGGAAAGCCGAGCACGCGCAGGGCGGCGGCGGCGAAAATGGCGCCCTCCAGGCAATGCGCGGTGCGCTCGCGCAGCACGCGTTGTGGTGACCACGAGGTGTAGGCCAGGTGGTAGGGCATGGAGTCGAGAAACTTCTGCACGCCGTAGGGAGTCTTCAGCGAGCGCAGCTTGCGCAGTTCGGCTGGAGTGAAGCCATAGGTTGGAGTTTTGGGCATGTGGCAATGTCATAATGCGGTGAAGCATTTGTAATTTGCAATTTGTAATTTGCAATTCTTTCGGGAGAGAGTCTAGCTTCGCCGGCTGCTCCCCTAGTGAAATTGCAAATTACAAATTTCACATTGCAAATGGTGGACGATCCGACATTACGCTTCTCGAACCGTGTGGAAGATTACGCCCGGTATCGTCCCGGATATCCGGCGGAACTGCTGGAGCTATTGCGGCGGGAGTGCGGGTGGACGCCGGAAGGGGCGATTGCCGATATCGGCTGCGGGACGGGGATCCTCTCGCGAATTTTCTGCGAGCAAGGGAACCGGGTGTACGGGGTGGAGCCGAACGAGTCCATGCTGCAGTCGGCGCGCGAGTCCTTGAAGGGCTGCGTGAACTTCACCGCGATCCAGGCGCCGGCGGAAGCTACGACGCTAGCGGATCGTTCGGTGGATCTGATCACCGCGGCGCAATCCTTTCACTGGTTCGAGCCCAGGCAGGCGAAGCGGGAGTTTGTGCGCATTCTGAAGCGGGGCGGCTGGGTGGTGCTGCTGTGGAATGAACGCCTGGAGGACGCCACGCCGTTCATGGTGGGGTACGAGCAGCTCCTGGTGAAGTTTGGGGTTGATTACCACAAGGTCAAGCCGCTGTGGCAGAAGAACTCGCTGCCAGAGTTTTTTGCGCCGCTCGGCTTTCGTACCGCGGTGTTTAAGAATCCGCAGACCTTGGATCGAGCCGGGCTGGCAGGCAGGATTCTGTCGGCCTCATACATGCCGCACCGGGAACATGCGTCGTACGCGACGATGGTCACCGCCATGGACGAGCTGTTCCACCAATACGAGCAGGGCGGGAAGGTACGACTGGAGCAGGAGACGCGGGTGTTTTACGGACAGCTTGGCTAATCCGATTCACGCAGTAATGCCGGGGATTTCGGCGTACTCGTCAGGTTCGGGCGGCTTCGTGCTGAAGATCAATGGCAGTTCATAGGGGGAGTCCACCAGCACGTCGGGCGGGGCTTGCGATAGCGTCCCGGGGCCGTAGCCGTAGGTAACACCGCAAGTCCACATGCCGGCATTGCGGCCGGTGAGCACGTCAATCGAAGAATCCCCGATGATCAGCGCTTCGTGTGGTTCCACGCCGTTTTCCTGCAGCAGCGTGCGCGCGCCCAGCGGGTCGGGTTTCTTGGTAGGGAAGCTGTTGCCGCCGTACACCTGGCTAAAAAAGCCGCCAATACCTAACGCGTCCACGATGCCACGCGAAGGGTTCACCGGCTTATTGGAGAGCACGGCCATGCGGCGCTGGAAGCCGCTGCCATTGCCCAGGCCTTCCAGCGCGTCCGGGATTCCGCGGTACAGGGCGGTGGTATCCAGCTTGTGGGCGCGATAGTAGAAGATGAAATATTCCAGCGCTTCTTTAAAGAAAGCTTCGTTTTCCGGATCGCCGAGGGCGCGGCGGATGAGCATGGGAGCGCCGTCTCCGATGTAGCCGGCAATGACCTCGGCGGGCAACTCAGGACGGCGGAAGTGGCGGAGCATGCCGTTAACGGAGTTGGCCAGATCCAGGCGGGAATCAATCAGCGTGCCATCCAGGTCAAAGATGAGCAGCTTGATGGAAGCGCCGGGAAGCGGTTTGTTGATTCTTAGCATTCAGCAGTCAGCCGTCAGCAATCAACTCGCACCCGGGGGCGAGCACGCTCCAGTTCAGGGTTCGAGGCGCGGAGCCATCATCAGTATATGCGCTGGTTCGGGAGCCGTTTACAATGGCGGTAGCGTGAGTGGGCACATCTAAGGGGTTGAGGAACGGCATGGCGACAACCAAAACCGAGCCCCGGCCGCGCGCGGCGAAGCCGGAGCGCAGCTATGAAGGGCTGAGCTCGCAGCAGTTGATCCAGGCGTATCGGCTGATGTTCATGTCGCGGCGCATTGATGACCGCGAGATCCTGCTGAAGCGCCAGCAGAAAATCTTCTTCCAGATTTCCGGCGCCGGACACGAGGCGCTGGGTGTCGCCGCGGCCCTGGCACTCCGCCCGGCCTACGACTGGTTTTATCCCTACTATCGCGATCGCGCCCTGAACCTCGGACTCGGCGTCACCCCGTACGAGCAATTGCTGCAGGCACTGGGAATGGCCGACGATCCGGCCTCCGGCGGCCGTCAAATGCCGTCGCACTGGGGCAACAAAAAGCTGAACGTGGTGACGCAGTCGTCACCGACCGGCACGCAATACCTTCAGGCGGTGGGTTGCGCCGAGGCGGGATGCTATTTTGCCGCACATCCGGAAGCCGCGAAGCAAACACCGGGGGATTATCGGCAATTCAAGGACGTAATCTTCCACGGCGACGAGGCGGTGTACGTGTCGTCGGGCGAGGGAACGACCAGCGAAGGCGAGTTCTGGGAGGCGATGAATACCGCCGCCAACCGCAAGCTGCCGGTGCTGTTCGTCATCCAGGACAATGAATACGCGATTTCGGTACCCGTGGAAGTGCAGACCGCGGGTGCGAACATCTCGCGGCTGGTGGCGAATTTTCCTAATTTCCATTTTGCCGAGGTGGACGGCACCGACCTGGTCGCCAGCTATGCGGCTCTGAAGCGGGCGGTGGAGCACATTCGCAAGGGGCGCGGCCCGGCGTTCGTCCACGGCCACGTGGTGCGGCCGTATTCGCATTCGTTGTCGGATGACGAGAAGCTCTACCGGCCAGAGGTGGAGCGGCAGGATGAGGTCAAGCGCGACCCGATCACGCGCATGCAGTTGTTTCTGGTACGCGAGGGCATTCTGGACGAGGAAGGCGTGAACCGGCTTGAAAAAGAAGTCGAGGAGGAGGTGCAGGAGGCTGCTGAGAAGGCATTGGCAGCGGTTCCTCCCCAGCCTGATACGGTGAAGCGCTTTGTCTATTCGCCGGACCTTGACCCGACCTCCGAAGCGTTTTACACCCAGCCGCAGTTTCCTCACGCCGAGCCGGGAAAGGCCGCGCCCGGCGAAAAGACGATGGCCGACCTGATCAACGTCACGCTGCGCGACGAGATGGCGCGCGACGAGCGCATTGTGATGTTCGGAGAGGACGTTGCCGACTGCAGCCGTGAGAAGTACCTGGAAGAGAAACTCATCAAGGGCAAGGGCGGCGTGTTCAAGCTGACCGCCGGGCTGCAGTGCGACTTCGGCTCCGACCGCGTCTTCAACTCGCCGCTTGCGGAAGCCAATATCGTGGGAAGAGCTGTCGGCATGGGGACACGCGGGCTGAAGCCGGTGGTCGAAATCCAGTTTTTCGATTACATCTGGCCGGCGATGCACCAGTTGCGCAACGAAATGCCGCTGATCCGCTGGCGGTCGAACAACGCGTTTTCCTGCCCGCTGGTGCTGCGCGTCGCCATCGGCGGATACCTGACCGGCGGCTCGATTTATCACTCGCAGTGCGGTGAGAGCATCTTTACGCACATTCCTGGTCTGCGGGTGGTGTTTCCGTCGAACGCGCTGGATGCCGCCGGGCTGCTGCGCACCGCCATCCGGTGCGACGATCCGGTCATGTTCCTGGAGCACAAGCGGCTCTACCGCGAGACGTTTGGGCGCGCACCCTATCCGGGCAAGGATTTCATGATTCCGTTCGGCAAGGCCAAGGTGGTGCAGCACGGCGATGATATGACGGTGGTGACCTATGGCGCGGTCGTCCCACGAGCATTGCAGGCGGCACAGCGGCTGGAGCGCGAGCACGGCGTGAAGGTCGAGCTGATTGATCTGCGCACCCTGAATCCGTACGACTGGGAAGCGATTGCCGAGTCGGTGCGCAAGACCAGCCGGGTGGTGGTGGCCTACGAGGACACGCGGAGCTGGGGCTACGGCGCGGAAATTGCCGCCCGCATTGCCGACGAGCTGTTCGAGTATCTCGACGCGCCGGTGCGGCGGGTAGCGGCGCTGGACACGTTTGTCGCCTACCAGCCGCTTCTGGAAGATGCCATTCTGCCGCAGGCTGACGACCTGTATAAGGCCATGCAGCAGCTTTCGGAATTCTGAGTTTTTTGTTCACCACCGAGACACAGATGCACCGAGGAACCCGCCTTCTTGTTACGAGGCCTGGCCCTTCGGTGATGAAGCCGAGGAAGTGAACAGACCTGCCCACCAGCAGCTCCCCATTTCTGACAACCCAGGTTTGCGCTGATGATTCTTACTGGTGTCACCACCTGAAACCGGTCAGCTCGGCAAACCAAAACATCGTTTCAGTCGGAAGGAGAGCACCGTGAAAATCGAGAATCTCAGGGAATTATTCGTGGATGAGCTTCAGGACTTGTACTCGGCGGAGGAGCAGATTTGCGAGGCGCTGCCCAAGATGGCGGACAAAGCTTCCTCGCTGCAACTCAAGCAGGCGTTCAGCACGCACCTGGAGCAATCGCGCGAGCACCAGCGGCGACTGGATCGCATTTTCGACGAGATCCATGACGCCAAGCGCAATGGCAAGACGTGTGATGGCATCAAGGGGATCATCAAAGAAGGCGAGAAGCTGATGAAGGACGCCAAGGATCCCGACACGCGGGACGCGGGCATGATCGCGGGCGCGCAGCGGGTCGAGCACTACGAAATTTCGGCCTACGGAACCGTGCGCACGTACGCCAACCTGCTCGGGCACGCGGAGTGGGCGCGACTTCTGCAACAGACGCTTGACGAGGAAAAGGAAACGGACAAGCTGCTGAACGGGATCGCGGAGACGATCAACGTCGAGGCGAAGGCAGCGTAGGGACTTCTTTCGCCAGCTGAAGCAGGCTCCGAAACGAGCGTTGCAGCCGGCCCCCGGCTTACGCCGGGGGCTACGTTCTTTTGCGCGCTGAGCTGCCGTCCGGGGCTATTCGCGGCGCGAAGGCGAGCCGCCGCCGCGGCCTCCGATGACCCAATCGAGGGAAATTGGTCCGGCGCCGAAGAAGATCAGCGCGAAGGAAATGATGGCGACCGCCATGGGGAATTCGAATCCGGCGGGTCCATGCAGTCCGTGCTTGGCGTGAACCTTGATGATGGCGACCGCGAGGTCAATCGTGATGGCCAATGCAGAAAGCCGCGTCAGCAGGCCGACGGCCACCAGGATTCCGCCACCGAACTCCGCGCATGCCGAAAGGTACGCCATCCAGCTAGGCAGGCCGATGCTGGAAACCATCATCTGGTGCCTGGCCATGCCGCCGAATACTTTCTGCGAGCCGTGCGTGATCATGATGGCGGCCAGCGCCAGCCGCATCGCCAGCAGCGCCAGAGGTTGAATGCGATCTAAGAACCTGGCCAGCATGTTCTAGTCGGGGTGCGCCCGCCTTTCTTCAAACTGGATGTTGATGCCGCGTTGCGCGATGGCCTCGAGGAATGCCGCCGCGGGGACGTCTGTTTCCTGGTGGATGGCCCCGCGCTTGGCGATCTCGCCGGAGGCAAGCATCTGCACCACGATGGCCGCAGGCCATGCCGTGGTGCGCATCATGGAAGTCATCCCGGTTTGCGCATCGTAGCGGTCCACGAGCGTGAAGGAAAGCACGCGCGGGACCTTCTTTTCGCCGAACAGGGAGCGCAGGCCGCGCGGCGTTGCTTCGTGGGCCTCAACGCGCAGGATGGTGACGTCGGGAGCGTCCCCCGCGAGCCGTTCCTCAAACAGCTTGGCCATCAGCTCGCGCGGGCTCAACTCGGCTTTGCCGATTTTTCGTTTGGTTTTCGAAAACAAACCGAGGTCGTAGAGCGAACGGACCATGGCCAGGTGACCGGAGTAGCGCAGCGTCTTCTCGAAGCACTCACCGACTCTGCCGCGGAACGTTTCCGGCAAGGTTGAAGTCCCACCGGACGTATGAAATGCCTCCAGGGCAGGGAAGCCCGAGATGCGGAACGTTTCCGCCTCGGTGAGCGGTTCGACGTTGACGATTTTGCCGCGGCGCAGAATTTTCGCCGGCTCGGCATACTCGTTGATCAGTCCTTCCACCGAGAAGACAAGCTGGTAGTTGAACGGCGGCTTGGGATCTGCGGGAAGGCCGCCAACGTAGATTTTCAGCGCGCCGGCCTCGCCACCGATGCGGCGCATAAGCTCGCCGGCGAGAATGGATGCCATCCCCGGCGAAAGGCCGCAATCGGGCGCTAGGGCCACGCCGCGCTTCTCGGCTTTCTTTGCCAGCGCGAACTCCTCGCGCACAACCGTGTTGTTGCCGCCGAGGTCCGCGAAGTGGCAGCGGGCGTCAATGGCTGCACGTGCCAGGCCCACGTTGAAGAAGTATGGGACGGCCGAGAGCGCGGCGTCATGGCCGCGCATCAGTTTGGCGGCAGCCTTTTCGCTGCTCGCGTCCACCTCGACAGCGCGCAGCTTGTTGCCCCGAGCGAGCTTGTTGACGCGCTCCGCCGCCTTCTTGGCGCGCTTCTTGTCCGAATCCGCGATGGTGACGGATTCGACCGCGTCCGAACGTGCCATGTCGTAGGCGGCAGCCGAACCCATCATGCCGGCGCCAATCACCAGGAGTTTCACGGGAAAGAGATTACCAGAGCCGGGTCCATTACTGCTGCCAGCCGCCCACGGCCGCGCGCAGCGGCTCCAGCCGCAGGCCACGCTCGCGCAGCACCAGGGCGGCGAGCGACGATTCGGAGTGCAGCAGGCCGAGCAGCAGGTGCTCGGCGCCGATCTGGCGAGAGGAGAATCCCCGCGCTTCGCGCGCTGCGGCCACCAGCGCCAGGCGCGCATCTTCGCTGAACGGCAGGTCGTCACGATAGTCCACGATGGCGCCGCCCCCGACGCGGTCCGTCACCTCGTCGCGAATGGAAGCATGCATGTCCGGCGGCAGCAGGCGGATCATGGCCTGAGCGGGAACATGCAGCAGTCCGAGCAGCAAATGGACGGGTTCGATGGTCGGCGACTTCAAGCGCTCGGCTTCCACACGAGCGAATCCTATGGCTCGTTGTGCTTCGCTGGTGAAGCGAGCCTCGCGCCGGCGCGCCGAACGCCAGATCCACAAATAGGCCACCAGCAGCAGCACGACTGCCGCGACCGATGTCGCGAGCTGAAACACCGGGTTCATGCACTTTTAATATCGCATTTTGGGCGGGCGAATGTCAGTGCCGGCGCCGCCAGTATAGGTAGCCCGGCAATCCCAGGACAGCGAGGACGCCGCTGGCCAGGGCTTCAGTCGGGCGCTGCCACGCGCCGTTCAAAATCCACGCGCCCACAATGATTAGATAGAGCGCCGGGAGCCACGGGTATCCCGTACAGCGGTAGGGGCGGGGATGGTCAGGCCGCTTGCGGCGGAGCACGAAGACGGCGGCGACCGTGGCGGCATACGAAGCGACCATGGCGAACATCGAGTAGGTAAAGAGCTGGTCGTAGCGCCCGCTGAGGGCCAGCACCGACGCCCAGACGCCCTGCACGGCCAGGCTGAAGGCGGGCGTGCGCCAGCGCTCGTGTACCCGCGCCATGCGGTGAAAGAACAGGCCGTCCTGCGCCATGGCGTAATACACGCGGGCGCCGCTCATGGTGGCAGCGCACAGCGAGCCGAAGCAGGAGAGGGCAATCAGCGCGCCCAGCCAGCGCGCCGAGCCTGGCGAGAACAACACTATCGCAGCCGCGCGCGCCACGCTGGTTTCGCGCGCCAGCGCATCCATTGGCAAGGCATAAAGGTAAACCGCGTTGATGGAGAAGTAGATGACCAGGACGGCGACGACGCTGATCACCATGGCGCGCGGCAGTGTCCGTTGCGGGTTCTTGACCTCGCCGGCAACCCAGCTGATGTAGACCCAGCCGTCATAAGCCCAGAACACAGCGATCAGCGCCACGCCGAATGCCGACAAGGCGGAGCCGCGCATCGGGACCGAGGTCGCAGCCGAGTAGTGGGACCAGTCGCCGCGCCCAATCGCCACGCCGAGCATTACAAAAACAGCGATGGCGGCGCATTTGGCCCAGGTAGCGACGTCAATAAGCGCGGCGCCACGGCGTACGCCAAGTGCGTTTACCACAGTCAAGAAAGCGATGGCGGCGATCGAGACCAGGTGTCCGCGCGTGAGCGTGAATCCGGCGATGCGGCCGACCAGGATGTGCGCCTCGCCGGCCGGCCAAATGGCGCCGAAATATTCCGCAAAGCCGACCGCCAGGGTGGCAATCGCGCCGCATTGCCCCACCGCGAACAGAATCCATCCGTACAGGAAAGCGGGGAACTCGCCGTAGGCTTCGCGCAGGTATACATACTGGCCGCCCGCCTCGGGGAACATGGCGCCCAATTCGGCGAAGGCGAAGCAGGCCAGCAGGGTGATGGCGCCGCCCGCCACCCAGACCATCAGGAAGGCGGCTGGGTAGCGGACTTCGTCGGCAATCTGCCCGGCGGTTAGGAAAATGCCGGAGCCGATGATGCCGCCGACAATCAGCATCGCCGAATCCATCATGCCGAGACCGCGGACCAGCGACGGCCCGCGCTGCTCGTGCCGCTCCGCTTGTGGGGAGATGGCCGAATTCATGGGTCAGCCGATGCCCAGCTCGTCGGAGGATTCCAGCGGGGTGCCGCAGACGCGGCAAATTACGGCGGAGCAGTCGCCGCAGGTCAGCGGGTCGGTCACTTCGCGCGCGCACTGCGGACAATAGAGCGCCGCTGGCTTGGTCCGGAGCGGGGGTTGGGATGCCATCCGGGGCGTAGTCTATCGGTCTTTTGGTCTATCGGTCTATCGGCTCTTGCAATCTCTTGTTGTGACTGGTCGACCGACAGACCGATAGCAAAGGTGCTACCAAGACAACACGCCAATTAAAATGGACGCATGACTCCGGACGATACCTTACGCGCGGAATTCAACCGCTGGGCCGAGCAGGGCCGCGGCGAGGAGATGGAGAAACACCATCTCGACATCACCGAAAAAGCCATCCGCAAGATGGAGCTGCGCCCCGGCGAGCGCGTCCTCGACCTGAGCTGCGGTACCGGCTGGGCGACTCGCATCCTCGCTCGGCTCGTCGGTGAAGGGCCGCAGGGGTTTGGGCAGGTGGTCGGGCTGGATATTTCCGACGAAATGATTCGCCACGCGCGCCTGGCCTCCAAGGATTTCGAGAACGTGATGTACGTGTGGGGCTCGGCGCAGCAGATCCCCTGGGAAGAAAATTTCTTCGACAAGGCGTTGTCGGTGGAGGCGTTCTACTATTTCCCCGACCAGGACCGCACCCTGGCCGAGTTGTTCCGCGTGCTCGCGCCGCGCGGGCGGTTCTTCATTCTGATCAATCTTTACAAGGACAATCCCTACACGCTGCGCTGGGTGGACGAGCTCAAGGTCCCGGTGCACGTGCGCTCCGAGCAGGAGTACGTGCAGCTATTGAAGGCGCACGCGTTTGACGACGTTCAGGCCTTCCGCATTCCTGACGAGACACCGACTCCGGAGGAGTACAGCGGCAAATGGTTCCGCAATGCCGGAGAGTTGCGTGAGTTCAAGCGCATCGGCGCGCTGCTGCTCACCGGACGCAAGCCGGACGTGCGCTCGATGGCGCCCGCCTACCAGATCTACTGAAATCAGGCAGCATCGTCCGCCGGCAAGTCCTCCGGACACGGGTTGGGGATGCTGGAAGGCGGATCGCTGGTGGGGAATGAATCAGCGATGGTTTTGTCGAGCATCTTCTCGCGCTCCTGCGCGCAATCGCTGACCGGACGCTCTTCCGGATCGCGGCCGCTGCCCGGCTGTTCCGGTTCGTAGGCTGTGACTTGGGGATCGCCGGGATCTCTGGGCGCCATGGGTACCGCCTTCTCTCCTGCATATTGGATGCGCCGCGGAGGAGAGAAACACCAGCCAGGCGGACATCCGCAGCCCTCGGGCCTCCATCCACTCAAGCAAGACCAACATCCAGATTCCGGCCCTCAGGGCTTTCAGGAGATACAGATGCGAACACGTTGGATCGTTCTTGCCGTCGCGCTCTGCTTCGCCTTTGGCATGGCGGTGGCGCAGACCGGCGCTACCGGAACATCGCCCGGGATGGGCAGCAGCACCGGCGTCGCCACCACTAGTACGACCGCAACCGGCGCACAGACGGGCACCTCGGGAACCGTCGGCACCACGCCCAGCACTACTCCGCAGACCACGCCCATGCCGGCTCCCGCGACCACGCAGAGTTCTCCCGCGACGACCCAGAGTTCTCCTGCGACCACGTCAAGCAGCACAACCATGACGACCGGCTCGCAGACTGGCGTTACGGGCACGACGGGCGCGCCGGCGGCCAGCACCGGCGGTACCACGGCGACCGGGACAGGCGCGACGACGGCGCCGTGCGCTCCGGCGAGCACCTCGACCGCCAGCATCAACACGCCGGGAACGGGGACGACCACCACGTCGACAGCCAGTGGCACGGGCACGACCGCCACTAATCCGGCGGGAACTGCAGGCACGAACACTGCCGGCACGACGAGCACTCCGGTCCCCAGTTCGTCCACTTCGACGGTCAACGTTACTCCAGGAGCGGGAACCGCACCGGCATCTACGGTTCCGGCGACCCCGGGCGCCAGCACCTCGGCCACGGCAGGGACTGCTAACAGTCCCACGAGTTCAGCCACCGCCAGCCTGCCGCCCTGCCCGCCGCGCTAGCGCGGCTCTTCACCGGAAAACCGCCGCTCTCGAGCGGCGGTTTTTTTGTAACCCCAGGGGCACACAGGGCGTCGAACGGCCACGGGGGTGAGTTCATGGCTACAGGCGCGGACCTGATTGCGGCCATCAAGGCCAACGACATCGCACAAGCCAAGCAACTGCTCACGGCGGATCCGGCCATTGCCGGTGCGCGCGATGAGAACGGCGTATCGGCGGTTATGAATGCGCGCTACCGCGGGCAGACCGAGGTGGTGGAGCGGCTGCGTGCCTGCGGAGTCACGCTTGACATCTTCGAGGCCGCGACCCTGGGCGACCGCGCACGTTTGGAGCAGTTGCTGTCGGACCCGGCGCAGGTCCATGGCCGCTCCCCGGATGGATTTACTCCGCTTCATTTGGCATGCTTCTTTGGGCAGGAGGCAAGCGCGCAGTTGCTACTGGAGCGTGGCGCCGATCCAGGCTCGGTGGCGCGGAATCCCATGCAGGTCCAGCCGCTGCACAGCGCGGTAGCCGGACGGCAGTTGGGAATCGTGCGCCTGCTGCTGGAGCGCGGGGCTGCCGTCAATGCGCGCCAGCAGATGGGATGGACGGCGCTGCATGAAGCGGCCAATCAGGGAAATCGGGAGATGGCAGAAGCCCTGTTGCGGCACGGAGCCGACCCGACTCTGGGCAATGACGAGGGTAAAACCCCGGCGGACGTTGCGACGGGGCGCGGCCACACCGATCTGGCGCGGCTATTCGATGGTGGCCAGCCGGCCCGCACGGCGGGCTAATCTTCGGCGTTCACCGCCGGATCGAACGGCGACTCGCATTCCAGTACGTCAACATGACTGTGTTGGCCGGCCTTGATTTCTTCCGCCGTGATGCGCTTGCGGCACTCGAAGCAGATGATGATCTTTTCCATGATCCTCACCCCCCACTGCCGCGAACTGTAGCTCGGAACCTCGGTCGGCGAAAGATGGCCCTCGTAACCAGTTTGAGTCACTGGGGTAATGAGGTGCGCCCGCAACTACCGAAAAATGCTCGCGAGGCTCACTTCCCGCTGGGCGGCGCCGGCGGCGCCAACGGTGGTTGAGACGGGACGGCGCTCTCCTCCCACGCCGTGTACCACATGTTGAGCAGCATCTGGGTGCCTGCCGCCAGACGCTCGCGCACGAACTCCCGGCCCTCCGGGGTGCCTGTGCCATGGAAGGCGCCGGCCTTGTCGAGTTGATACGTTTTCTCCACGAGTTGAAAGGAAGTACGCAAATAGGCCCAATAGTCCTGCGCGGGTTTGTTCAGGCGAACGGGATCGTGCACCAGGGGAGCGATGTCGAGCTGGCCGATCACGCGGGTGACGAAACGTCCTTCGAATTCCGCGTGGAAATCTTTACTGGTGCTGTAGCCGTTGGGATTGGCGCCGACCCAGCCGTTGTAGTGGATGGTGGTGTGCAGCGGGTTGGCGCCGTCGCCGACGTAGTGACCCAGCCATCCTGCATAGAAAACGATGTTGGCCTCGGCGTCGCCGGTAGGTAGCTTCTGCTGTTGCAGGCGGCGGTACTCGCGGAAGGCGACCTTCAGGCGATCGTAAATCTCCATCACGATGTAGGGCTGCGTGCCGACTTTCTCGGGAAGGAAGTCTTCACCATGTTCCTTGGCGGCCAACTTCTTGGCATACAGCAGGCGATAGAAGTCGTAGCGCCCGGCGGGGAGTTCCTTGATGTCGGCCACACGCTCCAGGTCAATGAAATGATCGGGCTCCTGCGAATTCTTCAGCGCGTATTCGCTGGTGCTGCGCCACCGGTCGGGCTCCGGGCCGAGATAGGCGATGTGGTCGGCAGACTTGCGCAGGCAATCGGGCATCCCGGCCGGAACCTTAAGGGCCGCGGTGCGATTGATCAGCATGTGGCTGTTGTCCCACCAGGGAAACGCCGGCTGGATGAATGCGAAGACAAGAAGAATGACAACCACGACGCGCAGCACGCGTCCTTTGCCGTCCGGCATGGAACTCCCCTCGCTGAGCCGATGATCGTGGAAAGCAGGTTAGCCTACCAGAGCGTCCGCCGCTTCCGGGACACAAAAAATCGCCGGGCCGAAGCCCGGCGGGAAGGGAAGCAGGAAGATTGGGAGAAGAATCCGGTATCAAAAAACGGCTACCGCATCACCGCCTAAAATTACATGCCGGCGTTGCGCAACCGGCTGACCAGGTCCAGGCTCTGCCGGCGTCTGCGGAAAAGCTCACCGGTGAACAGCAACGCCAGAAACAAATAGATCGTTTTCCAGATCATCGCGTCCCCCCGATCGCGATGGACTTACCCCTTGGACGGGCGCGGCCCAGATGGGAACCGACTGGGCCGCGTCCAATTGGCCCTTAGCGACAATGCTTAGCCCAACCATGCTCAAGCTAACCCGGTCCTCGGCGAGGGTAAAGATTGCTTCCGTAATTTGGGCAGGTTACTTCCGTGAGTCGGAAGCTTGCTGAACCTGGGCTGGCACTTGTTTGCGGAGATTGAATTCAAAAGAAAAACGGCGCGTCCGAAGACGCGCCGTCGGAACAAGTTAAGTTAAGGCTGCAGCCAGGACAGGACCCACCACGCAGGGGTCGTAAGGCTCGAAGGGTTGGTTGCAGCAACGTGCGCGGCGTCTCCCGTGGTTCCCGCGCGCGGAATGGCAAGGAAGGCTGCCAGGTCTACCACCAGAAGGTGCTGGTTATCCCCCGAGAGAACCAGGCCATACGCCTTCTGGTTCGCCACTGCCAGCGCTGTGCCGGTGGAGTGCGGGTCGTGTGCACCACCCGAGTTCCATCCTGCCAACTGGATTGGGCTCTGGAAATTCGGACAGCCAGGATTGCCCATCGGCGAGCACCAATCGGCCTGGAAGTATGCCCAGTCGCTGAAGCCCGCCCAGGTGCTGCCGGCCGGTGCCGCCGGGTTGTCGATCTTGACGACGTAGAACGGGTTGCTGCCGTGTTCTTCGGTCATGATCGCTAAGTGTGTGTTGCTTTCGATGCCGATGGCTTCGGAACACTGCAGAGTGTTACCGGGCGAAAGTTGCATGTTAACGAAGCCGCCGGCCTTCGGTACCCAGGACCCGGGGGCCCCGGGAGACGCGGGGGCGGTCAAGGTAACCTTACTCAAATCGAAAACGCCCATCTGCGTATAGCACTCGTTCATGGCGACCGCGACATGGTACTTGGTGTCCACGGCACTTTGGTCAACCTCGGGCAGATTGGTGCTCACGAATGTCGGATCGAGGTCATAGGAGATATTGGCATTCACGTCCATCAACTGGATGCCGCAGTAGCCGGCGCCGAAGATGTAGTTGATGCCAAGGTCGCCGCCCAGGTTCTCGACCTCGCACTGCCCCGGATCCTGCGGGAACGTCTTAGTCGAGGCTTGGTTGGTGGAGAGGTCAAAGAAAGTGAACGCGCTACCCACGTTGTAGACCCACACTCCTTTGCGCGTAATGTCCAGCAGCGCGCCGAAAACAGAGTTGGCATTCGTAGTAGCCTGGCCGCTGAAATCGGTGGCCGCCGTATCGTCAATCCCGGGAGTTCCACTCACCAGTTTCTCCGCGTTCAGAACGCCGATGTTGGGGGAACTGTAGGAGAACACCAGGATTTGCGCATGAGTTGAGAATCCTAGTACCGGAACAACGCCCCCAACGTTGGGGAACGACCCGAAGACCGTTTGCGCCAGTGTCGTCCAGACCTTGATCAGAGGGTTCGTGGCGGTAGGATTGCTGAAATCGATCACCACGATGCCCCTGCCGCGCGCAGCCACAAACAGGTACTGCTTGCCGTTGATGGTCATGCTCGCGGTGGAGCCGGATCCGCCGGCGGTGAATCCGGTGCTGGGCGCTGCCGGCGAATTAATGATGGACTGGTCCAGCGCGCCGACCACGGTATTGATCTGACCCTGCGACGCCGGGTTCGGGTCCTTGTTAACCGAGGAATTGGGATTGGAGGCGACCTGGTTCAGGCAGTTCAGCAGGTCGGTGGTTGCCGCCGAGGAGGACAACGGCAGCGTGTCTTTCGGTGGATCCAGGAAGATCTGCGTGCGCTTGCCTTGCACCAGGCCGAATCCGTCGAGGAGCCCGTCGGCAAAATCGGCACTCACAGCCTTGATGAACGTTCCCGGATCGACGCTGGGATTGGCGACGAGCGCGTTATGAGCGCACTGCATCATGGCGGCGCTGATCAGCCCGATTTTGTAGCAGTCATTGCCTACCTGGCTGCCGGACGTGCAGGGCGTGGTCTTTTCCGGATTGCCGGTGAATCCCCAGTGTCCGGCCACGAAGTTTGTCACGTTGCCGTGTGTCCCGGGGAAGTTGGAGCCGGGCAGCGGCGCGCCGGAAACTTTGACCGGGTTGGTCAGCCCCTTCAGCGTGCCGATCACCGTCGAGTTGATCTGGTCGGTGATGACGGTGACGGCCAGGCCGCTCACGTTTTGCGAACCGTCGTCAATCAACGTGTCCAGTTCGATGGTGTTGTTGATCGGCGTTTTGGTGACGTCGCTGTCGTCGATGTAGGTTCCGCCCTTGACCTTCACTCGCAGAGGCGTTCCTGCCGGTACAGGCGCCGGCAAGGTGATACTGAAGCTGCCGTCACTCTTGGTGGCGTTGGTAACCGAAATCAGCGGCGCCGTTCCCGCGTCATCGCCGGTGCTGGGATTCACCTGCCACACCTCGACCGTCGCGCCCGACAATGGACCCTTGGTGGCCACGCCGGTGATGGTAGAGCCGGGTTGCTGAGGCGATGTCGTGGTGGTGGCGGTGGGGGCCACGAATTCATTCTTGAAGCCGCAGCCGGCCAGGTACATGGTGGCGGCAGATAGGACGACGAGCAGACAGAGTTTGCGCATTGCGAGTGGCCTCCCTCATTACGGCGCTGAAAAGTGCCGGCGAAACTTGAATTTTTTGGGCCTGGGGGGAAGGACTTCTAGTCCGGACGTAACGACCGGCTGGGGGTGATGCCAATCACATTATCGAGTGACTCAGCAGGTGTCAATATCTATTGCCCGTATACAGCGCGGTGATGTGCAGCGCTCTGCACACAGGCGGGACCCGGGTCGTCGCCTCAGCGTCCGGAACGGCCCATCCATTCACGTGCACCAACACGTGTCCGTGCATCGCGCGCTCTTAATTGCAGCATTTCGTCCACGGCATGCAACCGGAAGAAGTAGCCGTGCGGCTTGCCGGGCGGCGGATACGGGCCACCAGAGCCGGTTTTGCCGAAGTCGTTGCGTCCTTGGTCGTTGGTGGTTGGCGGAATGTCGTACGTGATCCAGTGGGTGAAGTTGCCGCCGGGCGCGTCGGGATCGTCCACGACCAAGACGGCGCTCCTGGCGTTGTCAGGAACGCCGCTCCAGGCCGGTTGCGGGGACTGATCGGCGCCACCGCATGTGTCCCGTTTTGGGAATTCACCACCCGCAGAAAATGCGCTGCTGGTTATTTGCATGGTTCCCGGGGCGCCGCTGATGTCGGAAGCGCGCATCGCGCGCCAGCACCATCGGAGGATGTCACCGAAGATGTGGATTGATGCGGCTCTGCCGCGTGTCCGCTGTACGCCGCGGCGGTGAGGATCATCACAGCAGCGAGGTCATAAGCCTCACGGCGCTGCCTTCCGGAAACGCTGCCCGGCGCTCGGGCGAGGACGCACAACGTCAATGCAAGTGCAGGAATCGCCAGTATTTATGCGGGTTCTAACGCACGTTCGATTACCGGCTTTGCGCACAAGTTGCAAAAATGTTCTTGACCACAAGCGTATGATGAATACGTCACAGGGGGTTGTGTCGTGCTATCACCTTATGGTCTCGACATCATAGAAAGCTGCTTCACTTGTAAGCTGAGGGCCGACCGAATTTTTTGCGATTTGCCCACAGCCGCCCTGCAATCATTCGAAGCGATCAAGTATGCCAGTGCTTATCCCAAGGGCGCCGTGCTCTTCGTAGAGGGCCAGGCTCCTCGCGGGATTTTCGTTCTTTGCAAGGGACGGGTGAAGCTCTCAATCTGTTCCACCGACGGAAAAACGCTGATCCTGAAGATCGCCGAACCCGGTGAGGTCCTCGGCCTCAGCGCCACAGTTTCCGGCAAACCGTACGAACTCACCGCTGAAACCATCGATCCCTGCCAGGTCAACTTCGTCAAGCGCGAAGATTTTCTCCGCTTCCTGCGCGAGCACAGCGACGCCTGCTTCCGGGTCGCCGAGCAGTTGAGCGACAAGTACAACACCGCGTGCCACGAGATCCGTGCGCTCGGGTTGTCGCACTCCGCCGCCGAAAAGCTCGCCAAGCTGCTGCTGGAATGGAGCTCGCGCAATGGCGAGGCCGTCAAGCAGGAGCCCAGGGTCAAGCTCGCGCTCACCCACGAGGAGATCGCGCAGATGATCGGTACCTCGCGCGAAACCGTCACCCGGTTGTTCGCCGAGCTGAAGAAGCGGCAGATCGTGCACTCCAAAGGTTCGACGCTGCTGATCCGGAACAAGGCGGCGTTGAAGGCGCTGGCCAGCAGCTAGCGTACCTGTTTTCACCGTGTACCCGGCGTCGCCGCCAGAGTCGGCGCCGGGTCCGGGACCTTCTGTTTCCTCCCCGCCGGACACATTTCCGTGTGCAGCCGTCACGTTAAACAGTGACTGCAGTCACTGTGCCGCTTCCCTGCAGCAGGGTATCAACATGCCATGGAGAGCGCACACCAGAGCTGCTTCAACTGTGAGTTGCGGCCGGACCGCGTATTCTGCGATCTGCCGGCGGAAGCGCTGCAGGCCTTCGACTCCATCAAGACCATTACCATGGTGCCCCGGGGCTCCACCCTGTTCGCCGAAGGCCGGCAGCCGCGAGGCGTGTTTGTGATCTGCGAGGGCCGCGCCAAGCTTTCCGTGTGCTCGGAAAAGGGCAAGCGGCTGATGTTGCGCGTCGCTGGGCCGGGCGAAGTTCTCGGCCTGAGCGCCACCATGTCGGGCAAGCCGTACGAGATCACCGCCGAGGCCTTGGATTCCTCCCAGGTAGCGTTCATTCGCCGTAAGGACCTGCTGCATTTCCTACGCGACCATCGCGTCGCCTGCCTGCAGGTGGTACACCTGCTCAGCCAGGACCTGCACCAGGCCTACGATCGCGTGCGTTCCATCGGCTTGGGCCGGGCGCGCCGCCAGCGCATCGCCTCCTCGGCACGCGCCGCCAACTGACGGAACCGAACTCGAACCTCCGACGCCCCCTCCGGCGGGCGTTTTGTTTTGCCACACCTGCGCCTTGCGGCTGAATTTGTGAGCCGGCTCGCCGCCGTTCTTCCGCGGATGAACATAAGCTCCGTGATTCCAGTCACGTTCCGGCGTGAGGCCTCTCACAGCCGCTTGGGCAGTCAATCTGCGAACGTAGTGGTGAACTTCGCCGCGTGACACAGGTCACCGTTCCAACGTACACGCCGCGGAGGGGGACGCCGATGGCTGACCGCTTGCTTCCGAGCCGCTTCCGCCCCGCTTGGCTTGCCGGGCTGGCCGCCTGCTGCCTGGTGATGATGGCCGTCGTGGCCTCGCCCGCGCTCGCCGCCGACGATCCCAACGAGATGTGCGTCGCCTGCCACGCCGACCGCACCCTCACCGCCAAGCGCGCCGGCCGCACCGTCTCGCTCTACGTTGATGCCAAAAAGTTTGCCGGCTCCATCCACGGCTCGCTGGCGTGCACCAACTGCCATGCCGACATGGAAGGCAAGGAATTGCCACACACGACTCCGCTGGCGAGGGTGAACTGCGGCGCCTGCCACGGCGAGGAAGCCAAGCAGCACGCCAAGTCGCTGCACGGCCGCGCTGTCGCCCGTGGCGACCAGCTCGCGCCGCGGTGCGCCAGTTGCCACGGCAATCATGACATCGTTGCCGTCAAAGATCCGCGGTCGCCGGTGTCTCCGTTGAAGGTGCCTTTCACCTGCGGCAAATGCCATCGCGAAGGCACCCCGGTACAGACGCAACGCAAAATCGAGCAGCACAACATCATCGAGAACTATGCCGAGAGCATGCATGGCGAGGCCCTGCTGAAGAAGGGCCTGTCGGTGGCGGCCAACTGCGCATCCTGCCACACCGCGCACAACATCCTGCCGCACACCGATCCGAACTCCTCCATCGCGCGCGTCAACATCGCCAAGACCTGCACGAAATGTCATGCGCAGATCGAGGAGGTGCACCGCAAGACCATCCGCGGCGCGCTATGGGAGAAGGAGGCACACGTGCTGCCGGCGTGCGTCGATTGCCACCAGCCGCACAAGGTGCGCAAGGTTTTCTACACCCAGGGCATGGCCGACGCCGACTGCATGCGCTGCCACGCCAACCCGAACTTGCAGTCGCGCAACGGCCGCCCCATGTTGGTGCACGCCAGCGATCTTGCCGGTTCGCGGCACGCCAAGGTGGCTTGCAGCCAATGCCACTCCGAGGTCAATGCCTCGCGGGTGCGTCCCTGCGAGACCATTACCCAGCCGGTGGACTGCTCCAAGTGCCACGAGCAGGTTGGCCTGGATTACCAGCGCAGCATGCACGGCCAGTTGTTCGCCAAGAAGGATGCGCGCGCACCTGTGTGCGCCGAATGCCACGGCACCCACAAAGTGCTGGGCCGCCACGACCCGATTTCGCCGACGTTCGCCACCAACATTCCCACGCTGTGCGCGCGCTGTCATCGCGAGGGCAAGAAGGCGGCGGTCCGCTACACCGGCGTGCAGCACGACATCATTCCGCACTACACCGAGAGCATTCACGGCAAAGGCCTATTGAAGAGCGGGCTGACGGTCACCGCCACCTGCACCAACTGCCATACCGCGCACCGGGAATTGCCCAAGAGCGATCCCGAATCCACGGTGAATCCGGCGAACGTGCCCGCCACCTGCGGCCAGTGTCATCACGGCATCCAGGAGCAGTTCGTGCAGAGCGTGCACTCGCGCAGCGTCACCAGCACCAAGGCAGACCTGCCGGTGTGCAGCGATTGCCACAGCGCGCACCAGATTCGCCGCGCCGACGAAGACGGCTTCAAGCTCGACATCATGAACAAGTGCGGCCGCTGCCATGCCGAGATCGCGAAAACCTATTTCGAGACCTATCATGGCAAAGTCTCGCGCCTCGGCTACACCAAGACGGCCAAGTGTTATGACTGCCATGGTGCGCACGACATTCTGAAGGTCACCGATCCCCGCTCGCACCTGAGCCGCGCCAATGTCGTGCAGACCTGCCAGAAGTGCCACGCGACCGCCACCCGCCGCTTCGCCGGCTACCTGACACACGCCACCCACCATGACCCCAAGAAGTACCCGTTCCTGTTCTGGACGTTCTGGGGCATGACTTCGCTGCTGGTCGGGACGTTCGTGGTCGGCGGAGTGCACACGCTGCTGTGGCTGCCGCGAGCCTTCCAGATGCGGAAAGAATTGAAGGCGGAGGAAGCGCGCGAGGCCGCCGCCAAAGCTGCGCGGGAGGATGGCAAGAATGGCCGCTAAGGATGTGGAGACGCTCGACCTGGAACGCACCACCGTGGCAGCGCCCGCGCCCCACGAGCATTACGTTGCCAGCGACGAGTGGGCGCCGGAAGCGCCGCCCGATCATCGCGAGTTCGTTCGCTTCACCCGGCTGCATCGCACCCTGCACGCCTGCATGATTGTCAGCTTCATCACCCTGGCGCTCACCGGCCTGTCCCTGAAATTCTCCTTCACGCCTTGGGCGCGTTTTCTGTCACGCATGCTGGGCGGGTTTCAGGCCGCGGGCTTCATCCACCGCACCGCCGCACTCATCATGTTCGGCACCTTCATCACGCACATCGTGGACCTGTTCAAGCTGAAGAAGCGCGAGTACGGCACCTGGCGCGCCATGCTGCTCGGTCCCAATTCCATGATCCCGATGAAGGCCGATCTGCTGGAGTTCCTCGCCACCATGAAGTGGTTTCTCGGCCGCGGCGAGCGTCCACAGTACGGCCGCTGGACCTACTGGGAAAAGTTCGATTACTTCGCCGTGTTCTGGGGCGTGTTCATCATCGGCTCCACCGGCCTGACGCTGTGGTTCCCGGTGTTCTTCACTCGATTTATCCCGGGATCGTTCATCAACATCGCCACCATCATTCACAGTGACGAAGCGCTGCTGGCCACCGGTTTCATCTTTACCGTTCATTTCTTCAACACGCACCTGCGGCCGGAAAAATTTCCCATGGACACCACCGTGTTCACCGGTCACATGCAGGTGGCGGAGCTGAAGCGCGACAAGCCGCGCGAATACGAGGCGCTGGTCGCCTCCGGCCGGTTGGAGCAGCACCTGGAAGAGCCGCACCCGGCCATCGTCGTCAAAACCATCCGGGCCTTTGCCTGGACCGCGCTGAGCATCGGCTTCTGCATCGTGGTGTGGATCATCTACGCGATGCTGTTTGCCTACAAATAGCGCACGGAAGAGAGGGTCCCATGGGGTACGCAGAAAGGACACCGCGGAGACTAGCCCGGGCGGCGCGCCTGCATTGCCTGGCCATCATCGTCCTCATCTTTCTTTCTACCGCCGCCTTCTCCGCCAAGGCTCCGCAGAAGATCGCCGACGCCGAATGTCTCGCCTGCCACGCCGACGCCGGGCTCACCAAGGATGTCAACGGCAAGCCGGTCAGCTTGCAGGTGGTCGAAACCAAGTTCAAGGCGTCACCGCACGGCATGTTCGCCTGCACCGACTGCCACTCCGACATTAAGTCGTCGCCGCACGAGACCACGCCCGCCAAGCCGAAGTGCGCTACCTGCCACGCCGAACAGGATGCCAAGTACAACGCCGGCTTCCACGCGCAGGCCATCAAGGGTGGCGATAAACTCGCCGCCTCTTGCCAGGACTGCCACGGCAACGTTCATGAACTGCTGGCGGTCACGGATCCAAAGTCCAAGGTGCATCGCACCAATGTCCCGGTCACCTGTGGCGTGTGTCACGGGCAGAAGTTCGTGATGGAAGCCAGCGGGCACAGCGCCCAGCCGTTCATTAATTACCAGCAGAGCGTGCACGGCAAATCCATCCAGAAAGGCGGCGAGAACAGCAAGGCGGCGGTTTGCACCGATTGTCATGGTGCGCATGAGATTCTCTCTGGCGCCAATCCCAAGTCGAAGATTTTCAAGGCGAACGTGCCGTTCACCTGCGCCCAGTGCCACGAGAAGATTGAGCAGGAGTACATCACCAGCGTTCACGGTCAGGCCGTCACCCGCGGTAACTCGCAGTCGCCGGTATGTACCGACTGCCACGGCATTCACACCATCAAGGCGCCGAGCGATCCATCGTCATCGGTCAGCGCGCGCAACATTTCGCAAGTTACGTGTGCTCGCTGCCACGAGGGCGTGCGTCTGGCCGCCGAATTCGGCGCCCCGGCGGGACGGGAGAGCACCTACCTCGCCAGCTACCACGGGCTGGCCTCGACGCTTGGTTCCAAGGTGGTGGCCAATTGCGCCAGTTGCCACGGCGCCCACAACATCCTGCCGTCTTCCGATCCGAAATCCACCATCAACCGCGCCAACCTGAAGGCGACCTGCGGCCAGTGCCATCCTGGCGTCACCGACAAGTTCCTCCAGGGCAAGGTGCACGTGGACGCGCCGCTCTCGGCCGATGTCGGCAGTGTCGCAGTGCGCTTCATCCGCCGCTTTTACCTGACGCTGATTCTGCTCACCATCGGCGGCATGCTGCTGCACAACTTCATCATCTGGCGCTCGAAAGTGATCGCCCTCCGCAAGCTGCAGCAGACCTTTGTCACGCGCATGCCGCTGCGCTTCCGCATTCAGCACGCGGCGTTGCTGACCAGTTTCTTCTTGCTGGTTCTGACGGGCTTTGCCCTGAA
>JBPCSQ010000033.1:0-48622 GCA_051006995.1 Terriglobales bacterium | reverse complement strand
TGCCAGAGGCGTTCGCGCTCGTGAAGAACGCGTGCCGTCACCTGGTGGGCACGACCGCGGAGGTCTGCGGCCACACGCTGACGTGGAACATGGTCCCGTTCGACGTGCAGCTGCTCGGCGGCGTCGTGCTGCACGAGGGCAAGATCGCCGAGATGAAGACCGGCGAAGGGAAAACGCTGGTCGCCACCCTTCCTGTGTACTTGAACGCGCTCCCCGGCCGCGGCGTCCACGTCGTCACCGTCAACGATTACCTCGCCAAGCGCGACTCCGAGTGGATGGGCAAAATCTACAACTTCCTCGGCCTCTCCGTCGGCGTCATCGTCCACGATCTCGACGACGACGAGCGCCGCGAAGCCTACGCGAGTGATTGCACCTACGGGACGAACAACGAGTTCGGCTTCGATTACCTGCGCGACAACATGAAGTTTGACCTGAAAGAATGCGTGCAGCGCGGGCACAACTTCGCCATCGTCGACGAAGTGGACTCCATCCTGATTGACGAGGCGCGCACGCCGCTCATCATTAGCGGCGCCAGCGAGGAATCGACTGACAAATATTACAAAGTCAACCAGATCATTCCGCGGCTGGTGAAGGGCGAGGAGATCGAAACCGCTCCCGGCGAGCCCAAGCAGCTCACCGGCGACTTCGTGGTGGACGAGAAACACAAGACCATCACCATCAGCGACGAAGGCTGGGAAAAAGTCGAGAAGCTGCTCGGCATTACCAACATCGCCGACCCTGAGAACTGGGACCTCAAGCACCACGTCGAGACTGCCGTCAAGGCCCACGCGTTGTACAAACGGGATGTCGAATATGTGGTGAAAGAGGGCGAGGTCATCATCGTGGATGAGTTCACCGGGCGCCTGATGCCCGGACGCCGCTGGAGCGACGGTCTGCACCAGGCGGTCGAGGCCAAGGAGAAGGTCAAGGTCGAGCGCGAGAATCAGACGCTGGCCACCATTACCTTCCAGAATTATTTCCGCATGTACAAGAAGCTGGCCGGCATGACCGGCACGGCGGAAACGGAAGCGCCCGAGTTCGAGAAGATCTACAGGCTGGAAGTCATCGTCGTTCCCACCAACCGGCAACTGCTGCGCGTAGAGAATCCTGACATCGTCTACCGCACCGAGCCGGAAAAGTACACAGCCGCCGCCGAGCATATCGAGCAACTGCACGAGCACGGCCAGCCGGTGCTGGTGGGCACCACCTCGATCGAAAAATCCGAGCGCCTCTCCGAGCTGCTGAAGAAACGCGGCGTCAAGCACGTGGTGCTGAACGCCAAATATCACGAGCGCGAAGCCGAGATCGTTGCCCAGGCCGGGCGTCGCGGCATGGTGACCATCGCCACCAACATGGCAGGCCGCGGCACCGACATTCTGCTCGGCGGCAATCCCGAGTTCATGGCCAAGCAGGAGCTGGTGAAGACGGGCGTGGCGCGGCCGCTGCAGGAAGCCGGCGGCGAGGTGGAAGCCAATCCCGAAGCCGAGGGCATGACCCGCTTCTACTACCAGGGCACCGAGTTCGAAGCTCCGCTGGAGCCGTGGAACGAAGCCTTCCACCGCTTCAAGACGGAAACCGACGCCGAGCACGACGAGGTGGTCAACGTCGGCGGGCTGTTTATTCTGGGCACCGAACGCCACGAGGCGCGCCGCATTGACAACCAGCTTCGCGGACGCGCCGGACGCCAGGGCGATCCCGGCGCCTCGCGCTTCTTCCTTTCGCTGCAGGACGACCTGATGCGCATCTTCGCCAAGGAGTGGGTCTCAACCCTGCTCCAGCGCCTCGGCATGGAAGAGGGCGTGCCCATCGAGTCCAAGCTCATCACCCGCCGCATCGAGGCCGCGCAGAAGGCGGTGGAAGCGCAGAACTTCGAGGCCCGCAAGCACCTGCTCGAATACGACGACGTGATGAACAAGCAGCGCGAGGCCGTCTACAGCCTGCGCCGCCAGTTGCTCGAGGGCCTGGACCAGAAAGACCTCATCCTCGAAGACTACGTTGCCGACATTCTCAGCACGCTGCTCGACCAGCACGCGCCCAAGGACAAGCATCCCGACGATTGGGACATCAAGGGACTCAAGAACGCGGTCTTCACCCGCTTCGGCGTGGACATCACCACCGAGGGCGTGAAACCGGAAACGCTGAACCGGCAGGAACTGGGCGACGCCGTCTTCCAGAAGCTGAAAGAGCGCTACGACGCCAAGGAAACGCTTATCGGCCCCGAGCAGATGCGCTACCACGAGCGCATGATCATGCTGAGCGTGCTCGACCAGCAGTGGAAAGAGCACCTGCTCAACATGGACCACCTGAAGGAAGGCATCGGGCTGCGCGGCTACGGCCAGCACGATCCGCTGGTGGAGTACAAGCGCGAGTCCTTCGAGATGTTCGAAGCCATGATGGCGCTTTTCCAGGAAGAAACCACGCGCTACCTGTACCTGATGCAGATCATCGAGCCGGGCGCGCAGCCGGTGGCCGTCGAGGCCGGCGGTGATGGCGATGGCGATGGGCGTCGCCGCCGCGCCGCAGCCACTTCCGTGGATGAACTGGAAGAAGCCTTCCAGCGCCGCAAGCGCCGTGAGCTGGAACAGGCGCGCATGGCCGGTTCCGGCGAATATCAGCCGGTGCAGCAGCGCGTGCGCTCGGGCGCCAAAGTCGGCCGCAACGATCCCTGCCCGTGCGGCTCAGGCAAGAAGTACAAGAAGTGCTGCGGGGTGAACGCGTAGCCGCGAGCCGCGAGTCTGAGAAAACCATTCAGCCGCTGATGAACGCGGATCAACGCGGATCAAGGACGTTTTCGATATGTAGCCCGGCCGCCCTCGGCCGGGTTTTGTTCCGCACCGTTCTCCAAGACAGGCGAAAGGTGGGCGCCACGCGCCGGGCTTCACTTCCATTTCATTGGATAGGTTCAGCGGCACCTCGGGCATAATCCTTAAGTCTGTTCTGGGGTACAGGGTTGAGAAAACCAAGCTGTGCCTGCTTCACGCCCGGAACAACAAAGGTGAACTTGTCGGTTTTGTACGCTCGTACGGCCTTCTCGTAGATCTGAAGGTCCAACTTCTCCCTGCGGTCATATAGCTCGGTGACCGCGTATGCCACAAGCAAATTAGACGCCTGAGTATTTCGGCAGCAGCAGTCGTCAACGATAGATTTTAGGAAGCGAGAGTTTGCCAGCCGGATGACGCCGCCGTTATCCAATTGGCCGGTGATGCGCGGCGCATATTTAGATGGCGCCTCCTCGTACGAGCCGCGTTCGTACTGAATCACACGAGCAGCGAAATACATCGTTAATTCATTTGTAATTTCGCCAAAATCGAAGCTCGCATAATTTCCTATGATTTCCGTTGCTGCGGGCAATCCGTCAGGCGCAGCAAGTGCCTGCTTGAGCACGTGGGTCGCGTCGTCGACCAGGCACGCTGCGTAGCCCGTTCGAGCGCTCCACTCGTACGTCCGCTCCTGCGCAAAGTCACCCGATTCAACCCATTGCTGTGCTGCGAGAAAGTCGTGAATCGTCCGATGGACGAATTCGTAACCGTCTTCGGCGGGCGTTAAGATGCCGTAGAATCGCGCAATCTCAAGTAATACTTCGCGGGGGTCAGCGTGATCCATCGCCATCAATGCGAGCTGTTTCCTCGTTATTTCGTCCGCCCGCGGTCGCGGTACAAACGGAGATTTTGCTCGATACGCAATATTTTTCAATATGCGCTTGCGATCACGCCCGTCCAAAGGTGTGGAGGCCTGCCTGCCAATATTTTTTTGCTCATCCCAGTGGAGGCAAAGCACGTCAAGCGCAAACTCCAGAAGGCGCATGGCACTTCTAGGCTGAACGCTCGTAGATGTTGTCGTAATAATGCACGCAAGTGTTAACAGCAGTGGGTGCTCCAGAAATTCAGTGAAGCCGCGCTGCTCAAGTTGAGTGACAACCACATCCGCGTCTTGTTTGCGAACAACTCCGAAGGCTGATAGGAAGGTGCCAACGAAGCGCACCTGATCTTCGCGCGTGAACCTGTCGAGGCGCACCTCCGGCGCCTTTACTTGAGACACTTGGTAATAATCCCGGCAGGTCAGATAGAACTTTCCGGCGCCGCCGGCTTGGAATTTAAGGAGCGCCTCAGACACCTTTTGGCGTTGCTGCGCATTTACCTCGTCATATCCGTCCACGAGCAGCAATGAGCAGGCACGATGTTGCTTCTTCTTAATCCGCTCACAGGCTTCAACGTACTTTTCTAAATCGTCAATGGCAGTCGGTCGCCGAAGCGTAAAAAGCACAGGTAGGACATCTTTATCGTTTGACATTAGGCGGTAAACATTGTGGAGGAATGTTGTTTTCCCCCATCCGGGCCCGCCGAAGATGAGAGCATCTTCGTCGCGCTGGAGAAACTCGCCAATCGTGATCGAAGTTTCGGCCATCGCTCGTGCGCGCAGCATCGAACGGCTTACCTTGTCTTCAAAGGCGAATGACTCGCTCTGTAACGTGTCCACCTGATCCGGGCCCACGATGATGCGCGTTGGCTGATATATGCTTTCGAAGGGCAGTGGGTTTCGCATACCCACGCACTGCACGGAGGCCGTCTGTTTAAGCGCCGTCGCTTGCAGGAATCGAAACCACTCGGCAAGGTGAATACTTTCGTCGTCCTTGTCGAAGAGGCCTAGAAACTTCTGTTCCAAGAGCACAAGCGCGTCGGCGCTAATCTCAATCTTCGGTGTGAGATCACCCATCCCAGCAGCGTATGCGCATAACGAAAGAGCGTCAACGGTACCGTCTCCGACTGAGTTCTGTCGCCCGCTGAAGCGGGCTCTTCCCCTCCTAAACAGCTAACCCACGGCTTACGCCGTGGGCTACACATTCTCTCGCTCGCTTCGCGAGCTGATTCAAGGTAGCAGGGCCGCCCTCGACCGGGTTTTAATTTCCTCCTCGCGCGAGGCCAACAAACCGAGATTCTCTTTGACAACTTCTCACGGTTCTGGTATTTCTGTAATGACTGAAATATGGAACAACTCTCGAAATCGAAAAAGCAGTTTGTTCTTCACTGGGGTGAGATGGGGACGCGGTGGGGAATCAATCGCACCGTCGCGCAGATCCACGCTCTCCTGCACGTATCGCCGCAGGGGCTCACGGCCGAGGAGATCGCGAGCACACTCAAAGTCGCTCGTTCGAATGTGAGCAACAGTCTCCGCGAGTTGCAGGGATGGGGCCTGGTTCGCCCTGTACACGTTCTGGGGGACCGCCGGCAGCACTTTGAGTCAGTGAAGGACGTGTGGGAGATGTTCCGCATCATCCTGGACCAGCGGAAAAGGAGAGAGATCGACCCGACCATGGAGGTTCTGCGCCTGTGCATCGGCGAATTGAAAAACGGGAATGACAACGATCGCTATACGCGTGACCGGCTGCAGGAAATTTACGAGTTCTTTGCCGATGTCGAGGCACTTTATAACGACGTCAGGCAGTTACCGCTGTCAACCTTACGCGGAGTGGTGAAAGCCCGGGGTGCGGTGCGGAAGCTGCTGTCGAGAAAAGCTTCGAGGTAAAAATTTTTGCCTTGTAGGTTCAGTAAGGTCAGAAATATCTGACGGGAAGGATAGGCGATGACGAATTCAATGCTTTTTCTTGCCGGGGCGGCGGGTACGCTGCTTGCTTCGCTCGCCGCCGTGCGGTACCTCAACGCGCCGCTCCACAGCATCCTGGTGGAACTGTGCGGGACGCGCGAACGGGCCCAGTTCTGGGCCGTCTTCTCGAATGTCGCGGTATTGATCGTGCCACTTGTTTTCAGTTTGCAGTACGTCCCCGACGCGGGCGATAGCCGGCCAGGAGTGATCGAGGTCGCCACGCAGCTTAAATGGGGACTGGCGGGATTGCTAATCGCGGTGGTGATTCTCGGCATCGTGCTGAGCCGCTTTATTCCACGACCGGCGCACGAGCCCAGCGAACGAGTGGAACAAAAGGCAGCTTGATCGAGGGACATCCTTGCGCAGCCAAAGAAGGTGAGGTGCACGGTGCAGCCGCCAAGCGTCGTGACCGGAGCATTTGGTTTTACCGGCAAATACATTGCAGAAGAGCTTTTGCGGCGTGGTGAGCGGGTACGTACGTTGACGGCGCACCCCGACCGCAGTTCGCCGCTCTTCAGCCGCGTGGAAGTCGCGCCGCTGGAGTTCTCATCCGTCGAAGCTCTGGCGCAGTCCATGGAAGGCGCCAAGGTCCTCTACAACACGTATTGGATACGTTTCGCGTACGGCAAGGTGAACCACGCGCGAGCTGTCGAGAACAGTCGCATCCTCATCCAGGCCGCCGAAACAGCCGGTGTCGAACGAGTGGTTCACATCAGCATCACCAACCCATCGCCGCACGCGTCGACCCCGTATTTCCGCGGGAAAGCCGCAGTGGAGGAGGCGATCTTGTCGTCCAAGTTGTCACACGCGATCCTGCGGCCTGCGTTGCTATTCGGTGAGGGGGACATTTTGATCAACAACATCGCATGGCTGCTGCGACATTGCCCGATTTTCGCGGTTCCGGGAAGCGGCGATTACGCGCTGCAACCAATTTTTGTCGAAGAGCTGGCGACGTTGGCGACGGACGCCGGCCGTGGGCGGGACAATGTGATCGTCCATGCGGTCGGACCCGAGACGTACACCTACTCTGAGCTTGTGCGACTGATTCGGGCGGCCGTGGGCAGTCGCAGCCACCTGGTTCATGTGCCGGCGTGGATGGTCCCCACCCTGATTCAGCCTCTGAACTGGATGCTGAATGATGTGCTGCTGACCAGCGATGAACTGCGCGAGCTTACGGAGAACGTTCTGGTTGCCGAGGGGCAGCCGGCTGGACACGCGAGTTTCCGGAGATGGCTGGAGGGACACGCGGACACCGTTGGAAAACGGTACGCGTCGGAATTGGATCGCCATTACAGGCGTGGGTAATTGGCAACGCGTTCAGATCTTCGCGGACGTGGCGGCGAACGATGTGGTGCGGCGCTGAGACCGCGCACTGGCTTTCGGGTTCGAGGCGCGACTAACCCCTGGCTGACGCCCGGGGCTACACATTCTGCCGCTCGCTTCGCGATCTTTGTTTTCACTCCCAGCATCCGCTCGAACAGGTCGCGCGCGCATCCGTCGCCCAGGTATGGATGCCGGTGGTAGCAGGTGAACGTCACGAAATGCAGATCGCGTGTTTGCTGATAGGTCGGATTACGAGGCGAGGACCTTACGCAAGGCGCTGAGCAGTTCGCCGGGGCCGTTGTCGGCAATCACCACTGCATCCGGCGCGATGCGGCGGTCTTCGCGTACGGAATGCACGATGGCGATGATAGGGCACTCCGGACAGTATTCTCGGACGGACTCGGCGATCCGTTGTGCCGTCGTGTCGGGAAGGGTGTAGCTGAGCACGGCCACATCGAAATCTCCGCTCTCGACGATCGCAAGCGCCTCATCTTCAGTGTCGGGCAAACGAACCCGGAAACCGTGATGTTGGAGTACCTCAGCCCGGTAGAGCGCCAGCTCCCGCAGATGGCCGAGCATCAGAACGCGATTGCTCCGCCTGCGGTCGATGCGGCCCTGCTTACGCGATTCGTGTGGCAGGATCGGCTTCGAGGATTCCCCTCCGTGCCGATCGGCCAACTGGGATTGCAGCAGGAGTGCCTCTGCCACCGACACGTCGGGTTGTAATGGAGACAGCTCCATTCGGCCTTCCACCTGCTCAATTCACGGCTGTATTTTAGAAGAAATTAACGGCCAATGGGTTTGCTGGCCGGCTTCGGCTTCCGCCACACGCGGCGATTGCGGCGTTCGGGGATCAGCAGGTCCCAGGCTTCGCGGTAGCGGCGGAATGGGTTGCGCTGACGGCGCGGGTTCAGGTAGATGTGACGGCCGGAAATGACGTGCAAAGGAATGATGTACCAGACGTCCTCGTCAACAATGTAGGCGGCGATGAAGTTTACTTCTTTTTTCTTGTACGGCTTGTTGTGATGGGCGGCGACGCACACGTGTGACTGCGATCCCAGGTGGCGGAAGCGCGTGGACTTCACCTGCACCTTGAAGACTTCGCCGCCGCTTTCGACTAGGAAATCGTACGGCGCGGAGTCGCCCCAGGGTTTGGAGACACGCAGGCCGAGTTCGGCGGCGCGGGTGAGGAAGCGTAGCTCGACGAGCTCGCCTTGAGCTTTGTAGGTTTGCATAAAGGTTCGGTTTCAGTTTCTGTTTCAGAAAAGCTGCGGCCACTGATTAACACTGATCAACACTGATCCGAACAATACAAAGGATCATCAGTGTTGATCTGTGGCCAAAAAGAAAAGCCCTCCGGGCCGGAGGGCCGATGTAGCCCGGCCGCCCCTCGGCCGGGTTTTTGTTGTCCCCACATCTTCGCCAACGACAGGCGAAAGCGTGGGCCACCCGGGGATAGTGAAATTGTGTTCGAATGTCGGGATGGGTGACTGCGACATCCGAGCCTTCGAATCCAGCGCTTCTGCCGACCCCGCAGTCCGCGGCTTCCTGCACCTCCCAGCAAGCCCCTCCGGTGACGGGATCGTGCTGACGCACGGGGCGGGAGCGAACTGCTCCTCGCCGCTGCTGGTAGCTCTGGCGCGAGCCTTCTGCGAATCCGGACTGACGGTCCTGCGCTGCGATCTGCCATTCCGCCAGGCGCGTCCGCAAGGGCCGCCCCCACGGGGCAGCGCGGAACGCGATCGAGAAGGCCTGCGCGTCGCGGTGGAGGCAATCAGGAAGGAAATTTCCGGGCGCATTTTCCTTGGCGGACATTCTTACGGCGGCCGGCAGGCGACCCTGCTGGCGCCTTCAGAGCCGGCGCTAGTCGCGGGGTTGCTGCTGCTGTCCTATCCGCTGCATCCTCCGAAGCGGCCTGCCGAGTTGCGCACCACACATTTTCCGAACCTGCGCACGCCGGCGTTGTTCGTGCATGGCTCGCGTGATGGCTTCGCGACGATCGAGGAAATGACGTCTGCGCTGTCCCTGATTCCCGCGCGCACCCACCTACTGCCAGTGATCGGCGCCGGACACGAACTGGCCGCGAAAGGAAAGGCCGACACTTTGGCGGCGACTGTGGTGCAGGAATTTCAGCGTTTCTTTAGTTAGAGACTAGCGGGCGCGTAGCAGACTTCGGACTGCAGGCTTCAGGAAGTCTCCCGCGATTCCTGCATTCCGGCGCCGGCCGCGAGTCATCCAATGCTTCAGCAAGGAGGCCGGCATGATCGCGCAATCCAAGAAAGACAATCTGCTGGTGGTCGGGCTGGGAGGCTCGGTGGCGCCGCACTCCACCAGCCTGGCGGCGCTGGAGATCGCGCTCGAAGGCGCGAAAGACGCGGGCGCTCGCACCGAACTGCTCAACCTTCGCGAGCTGGCGCTGCCCATGTACGATCCGGCGAATCCGGCGGCGCCGGAATCGGCGCGGCGCATGGTGCAGTTGATCGGCGAGGCCGACGGTCTCATCTGGAGCAGCCCGCTGTATCACGGCACCATCAGCGGCGCCTTCAAGAACGCGCTGGACTGGCTGCAACTGCTCTCCGACCACAAGCCGCCTTATCTGACCGACAAGATCGTCGGGCTGATCAGCACTGCCGGCGGCGTGCAAGGACTTCAGGCGGTGAACACCATGGAGTTCGTGGTGCGCGCGCTGCGCGGCTGGGCCGTGCCGCTGGTGTTGCCCATCGCGCAGGCGTGGAAAGCCTTCGACGAGGATGGCAAGGCGAGCGATCCCAAGCTGGCGGAGCAACTGAAGGCGCTCGGTCACGAAGTGGCGCGGGCGTCGTGCCAGTTCGCGCTCAAGCCGCCGACGCGCCCGGATGCTGCTGCGGCGGAAAAGGCGGTGCTGCCGGCGAGTGAGGCGGAGGCAAAGAAGACGGCGTAAAAACAGTTTCAGTTTCAGAGGCAAACGGCAAAAGCCCTCCAGAGATGGAGGGCTTTTTGTACGCTTCTAAATTCAGAATAGCACATTGGGCAGGGCAAATGTCGCATGCGATGGCAGTTTATATCTGTCTTTGCTACAGCAGCTTACATGGAAAATGACATTTTGTGGCTCTTGACAGAGGGTTGGAGACATTGGCCCGAATCGGGAAGCCCGGTTTTGTAACTTCAGTTCTCATGTCTGCCAGAGCGGCCAGACGTGGGGCACCAACAATTTTTCATTCCGTGGAGATGTGGGCCATCAGCCCCTGAATTCTCTCAGCCAAATCCCTGTCTTCCCGTCTCGGTACGTAGGTGCTGCAAACCTTGGCGCAGAGCGGCGTACGCGCCCTTTTGATTACCTTTTCTGCAACATTCCGCATTGACAATTTCTGTCACCCAACATACGATTCGCGCTACCCAGAGTAGGACAATTTTCCCCCGAGCATTTTTTCGCAACCCCGAAAGGGACGCGGTTCCGAGTTCAAACAGGCGACGAGCAGCACGAGGGAGACCGAAGTATGTCTCAGCGGTTGGGCGACCTTCTGGTTAAAGAAAAAGTTATCACCACGGAGCAGCTCGACCAGGCGCTCAAGGTGCAGAAGGAATCCGGCACGCGGCTGGGCTCGATTCTGGTCAAGCTCGGCTACCTCTCCGACGAAGACGTCACCAACTTTCTTTCGCGGCAGTACGGCGTTCCCGCCATCAATCTGGCGTACTTCGAAATCGATCCCACGGTGGTCAAGCTGATTCCGTACGAGACCGCCAAGCGCTACCAGATCCTGCCGCTGAGCCGCGTGGGCGCGTCGTTGACCATCGCCATGGTGGATCCGACGAACGTGTTCGCCATGGACGATATCAAGTTCATGACCGGCTTCAACATCGAGCCGGTGGTGGCGTCGGAAAGCTCGATTCTCGAAGGCATCGAGAAGGCATACGGCACGAGCCAGGAAGAAGACCTGGAAAAAGTGATGGCGTCGATGACCGACATCTCCGACGCCGACGTCGAGTTGCAGGCCGACGAGCAGGAGATGGGCCTCACCGAGCTGGAGAAGGCCGCCGACGAAGCGCCCATCGTCAAGCTGGTGAACATGATTTTGACCGACGCGGTGAAGAAGGGCGCCAGCGACATCCACGTCGAGCCCTACGAGAAGGAATACCGCGTCCGCTTCCGTATTGACGGCATGCTGCAGGGCATCATGTCGCCGCCCATGAAGCTCAAAGACGCGATCACTTCGAGAATCAAGATTATGGCGAAGCTGGACATCAGCGAGAAGCGGCTGCCGCAGGACGGCCGCATCATGCTGAAAGTCAACCTGGGCGGGAAGAAGAAGCAGCTCGATTACCGCGTCAGCACGCTGCCCACGCTCTGGGGCGAGAAGATCGTGATGCGGCTGCTGGACAAGGAAAACCTGCGGCTCGACATGACCAAACTGGGCTTCGAGTCGGAGTCGTTGGAGAAGTTCACGCGCGCCATTCTGAAGCCCTACGGCATGGTGCTGGTGACGGGCCCGACGGGCTCGGGCAAAACCAACACGCTGTACTCGGCGATTTCGCGGCTCAACCAGCCGGACACCAACATCATGACGGCGGAAGATCCGGTGGAGTTCCAACTGGCGGGCGTCAACCAAGTACAGATGAAGGAATCCATCGGCTTGAACTTCGCGGCCGCGCTGCGCGCGTTTCTGCGGCAGGATCCGAACATCATCCTGGTGGGTGAGATTCGCGACTTCGAGACGGCGGAAATTGCCATCAAGGCGGCGCTCACGGGACACCTGGTGCTCTCCACGCTGCATACCAACGGCGCGCCGGAAACCATCAGCCGGCTGATGAACATGGGCATCGAGCCCTTCCTGGTGGCGACGTCGGTGCACATGATCGTGGCCCAGCGGCTGGTGCGGCGAGTTTGCGGCGAATGCAAGGAGACGGTGGACCTGCCGCCGCAGGCGCTGATCGAGGCGGGCTACACACCCGAGGAAGCCAAGACGGTGAAAGTGTCGAAGGGGAAGGGTTGCGGCGTCTGCAACAACTCCGGCTACAAGGGGCGCTGCGGTCTGTACGAAGTGATGGAGATTGACGACGAAGTCCGGGAGCTGATCCTGGTGGGCGCCTCGGCGGTCGAGTTGAAGAAGAAGGCCATCGAGCGGGGCATGATCACGCTGCGCCGCAGCGGGCTGATCAAGGCGATGACGGGCCAGACGACGCTGGAAGAAGTGGCAAGAGAAACAGTGCACTAAACAGCAGTGGCTAGTGCTTAGTTGCTAGTGGCCAGTAGCTGCTAGCGGGCGGCCCGGACAGGGAACCACGGAACCGAGAACTGACAACCGAGAACCGAGAACCGAATTATGGCAGCGACACTGAGCGATCTGTTGAAGAAGTTGATGGAGTTAAGCGGCAGCGACCTGCATATCACGACGAATTCGCCGCCGCAAATCCGCGTGCACGGGCACCTGCAACCGCTCGACATGCCGCCGCTGACGCCGGCCGAGACGAAGGCGCTGGCCTACAGCGTGATGACCGACGCGCAGAAGCACCGGTTCGAGGAAGACCTGGAGCTGGACTTCTCCTTCGGCATGAAGGGGCTGGCACGTTTCCGCGCCAACATCTTCAACCAGCGGGGAGCGTCGGGCGCGGTATTCCGCGTGATTCCATTCGAGATCAAGTCGTTCCAGCAGCTCAACCTGCCGCCGGTGGTGGCCAAGATGTGCGAGCGGCCGCGCGGGCTGATCCTGGTGACCGGGCCGACCGGGTCGGGGAAGTCCACGACGCTGGCGGCGATGATTGACAAGATCAATACCGACCGTCACGACCACATCATCACCATCGAGGACCCGATCGAGTTCGTGCACCAGCACAAGAACTGCCTGGTGAACCAGCGCGAGGTGCACGCCGATACCAAGTCGTTTACCAACGCGCTGCGCGCCGCGCTGCGCGAAGATCCCGACGTGGTGCTGATCGGCGAAATGCGCGATTTGGAGACGATCGAGGCGGCATTACGCATCGCCGAGACCGGCCACCTCACCTTCGGCACCTTGCACACGAATTCGGCTGCCTCCACGATTAACCGCGTGATTGACGTGTTTCCGGCGCACCAGCAGTCGCAGATCCGGGCGCAGCTTTCGCTGGTGCTGGAAGGCATCATGTGCCAATCGCTGCTGCCCAAGGTAGGCGGCCAGGGGCGCGCCTGCTCGATGGAAATCCTGATTCCGAACGCCGCCATCCGCAACCTGATCCGCGAAGACAAGATCCACCAGATTTATTCGGCGATGCAGTCGGGGCAGGACAAGTACGGCATGCAGACGTTTAACCAGTCGCTGGCGACGCTGGTGCTGACCAAGCAGATCACGCAGGAAATTGCCGTCCAGCGATCCTCCATGCCGGACGAATTGATGGAAATGATCAATCGCGGGCAGGGCATCAACAAGCCGGGCGCGGCTGCAGCCGCGGGAGTACGGAAGTAGCGCAATGAACGGGAAGTGAGGTCCACATGCCAGTTTTCACATTTTCGGGGAAGAACGCCTCCGGAGAGAAGGTATCCGGCGAGCGCGTGGCGGAAAACAAGCAGGTGCTGAAGGCGACGCTCACCAAGGAGCGAGTGACCGACACCACCATCAAGGAAAAGGGCAAGGAATTTGCCCTGCCGACACTGGGCTCGGGCAAGGTGTCCACCAAGGACACGGCCATCTTTTTCCGGCAGTTCTCGGTCATGATTGATGCCGGCCTGCCGCTGGTGCAGTGCCTGGAGATCCTGGCCAACAACCAGGAGAACCCGGCCTTCCAGAAGTGCCTGAACGGGGTGCGGCAGACGGTAGAAGGGGGCGCGACGCTGTCGAACGCAATGCGCGGCTACCCCAAGATTTTTGACGACCTCACGACCAACATGATCGAGGCGGGCGAGACGGGCGGCATTCTCGACACGATTCTGCAACGCATCTCGCAGTACGTGGAAAAAGCGGTGAAGCTGCGCTCGGCGGTGAAGTCGGCGCTGATCTACCCGGTCTCGGTCATCAGCATCGCGGTGGTGATCGTGGGCGCGCTGCTGAAATTCGTGGTGCCGATCTTCGCCAACCTGTTTGTCGGGCTAGGCGTGGACTTGCCTGCACCGACGCGGTTCGTGATGAACCTGAGTTATTTCGTCAGCAACTTTTGGTGGGTGGTGGCGGTGGTGCTCATCGCCCTGGTGGTCGGGGTGAAGCAGATGCGGAAGCACCCAAAAGGCCGCTACCTGTTCGACAACATGTTGCTGCACCTGCCGGTGTTCGGCATGGTCCTGCGCAAGATCGCGGTGGCCCGCTTTACGCGAACGCTGGGAACGCTGATTACCTCCGGCGTGCCCATCCTGGAAGGCCTGAGCATTACGGCGCGCACCTCGGGCAACGCGGTGCTGGAAACGGCGCTGATGAAGGTGCGCAAGGCGATCGAGGAAGGCCGCACGATCGTGGACCCGCTGAAGGAATGCGGCGTGTTCCCCAACATGGTAACGCAGATGATCGGAGTGGGCGAGGCGACGGGCGCGATGGACGCCATGCTGCAAAAAATCGCCGACTTCTACGAAGACGAAGTGGACGCCGCCACCAAAGACATGCTGACGCTGCTGGAGCCGATCATGATCGCGTTCCTGGGCGTGGCGGTAGGCGGCATCGTGATTTCGCTGTACATGCCGTTGTTCTCGATGATCGCAAAGCTGGCTGGGTAGCGAGTTCCAGGTTGCGAGTTGCGTGCAGTGTTTGTAAGCCCCACCCTAGCAAAAGCAGCTAGGGTGGGCCACCCTCCAAACAGGACGGTTTCGGCGCGGCTGAAGCCGCGCCCCTTCAAAGAAGCCGGCAAGGGCAGTGATGCAGGCGGAGTCCAACGAGCGCAACTGGCTGATCTGGCTGGGCAAGGTGAGGATCATCGTCATCACCTTCCTGTTCGGCATTGAGCTGGCCGTCTCCGTACTGACCCCCACCAACCTTCCCAAGGGCCTGTTCGTTCTCGCCATCCTGCTGTGGTACACGATTTCGGTGTTCTACATCCTGCTGGTGGGGATGTGGCACGACACGCGGCGGCAGGGACGGCTGCAGGTACTCACCGATCTGTGCATGGTGGCCGCGGTGGTGTACCTGACGGGCGGGATCGACAGTTCGTTCAATTTTCTTTACCCGCTGATCATCATCGTGGCCGCGATTCTGCTGTCGCGCGCCTGGGCGTTCCTGACGGCGGCGCTGGCCTTCATCGTCTGCGGCGCGCTGCTGGAGCTCTCCTACTTTGATGTCATCCGCTCCTACTCGATCAACCGGCCGGATCTGCGCAGCCTGCAGGCGAGCATCCTGATCAACCTGTTCGCGTATGCCGCAATCGCGTACCTGGCGAGCCAGTTGAGCATGATGCTGCGGCAGGCCGATGTGCGATTGCAGGAGCAGAGCGGCGCCCTGGAGAACCTGCAGGCGCTGCACGAGAACATCGTCAACTCCATCAGCGGCGGTCTGATTACGACGGCGATGGACGGGCGGGTGCGGCTGATCAACGCCGCCGGGCAGAAGCTGCTGGGTCGGGGCGAACAAGAGGTAGTCGGACTGCCGGTGGAGCAACTTTTCGTGGACCACCTGCCGCAGCCCGGGCCGGCCGAGGTGCGCTGCGAAGTGCGGACGCGAACGCCGGCGGGACGGCAGCGGACCTTCGGCATGACGCGTTCGGTGCTGGAAGTGCCCGAGCGCGGCGCCATGGGCTACGTGTACACCTTCGACGACCTGACGGAAATTCGACGGCTGGAGCGCGAGGTGCGGCTGCGGGACCGCATGGCGGCGGTGGGACGGATGGCCGCGGCAATCGCGCACGAGGTGCGGAACCCGCTTTCTTCGATTGCCGGCTCGGTCAAGGTGCTGGCGGACGTGTCGGTGCTGGACCAGGAGCAGCGCACGCTGGTGGACATTGTGACGCGCGAGTCGGAGCGGCTGAACAACATCGTCTCCGACTTCCTGACCTACTCGCGCGAAAAGCAGTACCAGTTCGCGACCCTGGATTTGGTGGCGCTGCTGGAAGACACGCTCACCCTGCTGTCCAATCGGGCCGGGGGCAGCGACGGGAAGCCGCCGATCAATATCGTGCGGCGCTTCGAGGAGTCCAGCGCCCCTGCCCTGGTGGACGGCGACCGGATGAAACAGGTGTTCTGGAACATCTGCGATAACGCCATGCGCGCCATGCCGCAGGGCGGAACACTGACGGTGTCGCTGAAAGCGCAGGACGGAAACTGGAACATCGTGTTCGCGGATACCGGCGTCGGCTTGCGCGGCTCGGAGATGGAGAAAATTTTCGAGCCATTCCAATCGAACTTCGAGGGCGGCACGGGGCTGGGGCTGGCCATCGTGTACCAGATCGTACAGGCGCATGAGGGCAAGGTTTCGGTGCGCTCGGCAGTGGGCAAGGGAACGGAATTCATGGTCCAAGTGCGGCAGGCGGCGCAGGCAGCAGCGGCGAGCGAGAGCGCGGTGGCGGCAAGGGGGGCGCGTGGGTAACGTGCTGGTGGTAGATGACGAGCGCTCCATTTGCGAAATGCTGGAAATCGCCTTGCGCAAAGAAGGCCACAAGGTCGAGACCGTAAACTCGGGCGACAACGCAAAAAAGAAGGTGGAATCGGCGCTGTTCGACGTGCTGGTTACCGACATCAAGATGCCGAACACCAACGGCATCGAAGTTCTGCGGTACGCGCACAACGTATCGCCCGACACCGCGGTGGTGCTGATCACCGCGGTGGATGACCTGGAGATGGCGGTGCAGGCCGTGAAGGCCGGCGGCGCATTCGATTACCTACGTAAAGGCCCGGGACTGGTGGAGGACGTCAAGTTCGCCGTCGGCAGGGCGATGGACAAGCTGGCGCTGCGCCGGCAAAACCTGGCCTTCAAGCGCGACGCCGCCAGCCGCAATTCGCTGGATAACCTGGTGGGGGTGGGGCCGGCGATCGAGAAGCTGAAGCAGACCATCCGCACGATCGCGCCCACCAACAGCACCGTCCTGATCCACGGCGAAAGTGGCACCGGAAAAGAACTGGTAGCGCGCGCGGTGCATGCGTGCTCAACACGAACCGGCGCGCCGTTCCTGCCGGCTAATTGCGGCGCGTTTACCGAAACGCTGTTGGAGAGCGAGCTGTTCGGGTACCTGAAAGGCTCATTCACGGGAGCGGCGCAGAACCGGCGCGGACTCTTCGAGGAGGCCAGCGGCGGGACCATCTTCCTGGACGAGATCAGCGAGATGAGCATCGGCATGCAGGTGAAGCTGCTGCGCGTGCTGCAGGAAGGCGCGGTGCGCCCACTGGGCGCCGCGGCGGAGACGATGGTGGACGTGCGGGTGATCGCGGCGACCAATCGCGATCTGGAACGGCTGGTGAGCGAAGGGGCCTTCCGTGAAGATTTGTTCTACCGGCTAAGCGTTATTCCGATTCAGGTGCCGCCGCTGCGCGACAGGCGCGAGGACATTCCGCTGCTTGCCAATCACTTTCTGAAAAAATATGCGCCGGCAGCAGGGAAGAGCATCCTGCGGATCGCGCCCGAGGCGCTGCGCGCGCTGAGCACCTACGACTGGCCGGGCAATGTCCGGCAGTTGGAAAACACGATCGAGCGGGCGGTAGCGCTCTGCACGTCCAATGAACTGCGAGTGGAACTGCCGGTGGAGCGCGGCAGAGCGCGGGCGGCGGCGGCCGCGGCCGGAGGAGCCACGATCAGCATCCCAAGCGATGGAATTGACATGGAGCGCTACGTGGCAGACCTGGAGCGGGCGCTGATCCAGAGTGCGCTGCGGCAGTGCAACGGAGTGCAGACGCGGGCGGCGGAGATGTTAAAGCTTTCGTATAGGTCTTTCCGGCATCTGCTGAAGAAATATGACTTATGAGTTTCAGTTTCGAGTTTCAGTTTCGGGTTTCGAGCTTTTGAAGTTTCGAGTTTCAGTTCCAGCCTGAAGCGGTTTCCAGCAAAGACACTGAAACTAAGGATTCTTCGGCTTCGGGCGGGCGTAGCGGTCCATGTCGGCCGTCCACTGCAGAAAGCGGCCGATCTCGGCGCGTTCTTTCCACAGAAAATCGAAAAATTCGAGGAAGCCGATGTCCTTCATCTTGACGCCGGTGTAGGTCTCGATGCGCCATTTGAGATAGGGGCTACGCCAGGGGGCGAGGTGATGCCCGCGGGTGGAGTTCCAGAGGAAGCGGAGGAGGTTGCGCATTGTTCTGTCGCCCGCCGAAGCGGGCTCGATTATTTTCTCACGCACACCCAGGGGGAGGTTCTGCCGCGCGCTGCGCGCGCTCTGGGTCCGCCCCCGCCCTAGGTGGCATTCTGCTCTGTCGCCCGCTAAAGCGGGCTTGAGTTTTCCTTCGATCTTTCCCAGCACTGCGCGGTGCCTCCGGCACTCGCTTGTGCTGGGCTACATTCTTCGCGTCCGCTACGCGGACGCGTCGAGACGAAGGTTGGTACCCACGTTGTTGCCTGAAACGGAACCTATGGCGTGACGGCGCCGACCTGGGCGGATTCGAAGAGCACGCCGACATCGGAGCCTTTGGCGGCGCCGACAATGTGCGCGGCGGAGCCGCGATGGCTGGCGATCTCCAGAAATCCCATGCTGTTGAGGATGACGAAGACCTCGCCGGGAGTGCCCTGCGCGTAAGCGGTCTTCATCTTGGAGATTTCGCTTTTGGCGACGAGCACCTTGAAGGGCGGCGGTTCAGGGGCAAACAGTTGCGGCAGATCGGCGGGGGTGATGTTGGTGATCAGGTTGCCGAACTTGTCCACCTTGAGCACGACGCCCTTGAGCAACTTTTCGTTGACGGGCTTGGCTTTGGGAGCGGCAAAGCGGGTGTAGTCGGTAATCTCGTCGCCGAATTTGGCGACATCAGTGCCCTTGCTGAGCCATCCGGCGATGGCGGCGAAGACGTCGCGTCCGTGAAACGTCGCGCTCACCGGCTGGAGGTAATAATGTTCGGCGGTGATGTGGCGTACGGAAATGCGTTCCTCCTTTTCGTAGACGAAGGAGAGGACGCCATTGTCGGGAGCGATGAAGACATGCTTCTCGGTGGTAACCAGCAGCGGGCGGCGAGTAGTGCCGACGCCGGGGTCAACGATGACCAGATGCACGGTGTCGGAAGGAAAATAGCGGTAGGCCTGGGCGATGGTGAGCGCGCCGTCGAGCACGTCGTAGGATTGCACGGCATTGCAGATGTCCACGATCTGCGCCGCCGGATTGATGTTGAGGATGACACCCTTCATCGTGCCGACGTAGTGATCGTTCAGTCCGAAATCGGTGGTGAACGTGATCAGGCGCTGCGCCACGGGAGCCTCGTTTCTGGGGAGAAGCTCTTAGCTTTTAGCTCTTAGCTGTTAGCTTGTCAAATGTAGAGGCAAGTGGCTGGCGATGCAAAATTCGCGACGCCATTCAAGCAGGTCCCTCGCTGCGCTCGGGATGACTCCTTCGAGACTGCCTACTGAAGCTGTTCAGAGTAGCTATTGGATCCGAATGCTGCCGGAGCCGGTGTGGACGTCGAGGTGGACGCCGCCGTTGCCGACCTTGCCGCGGAGCGCGCGGCGGCTGACGTTGCCCTGGATGGTGAGCGGCCGGTCGCTGGTGATGCGACCGGAGCCGGTGCGGGCGTAGAGGTCGAACGCGGCCTCGGCCGGCAGGCGAAGGGTGACGCTGCCGGAGCCGGTGCCAAGGCTCCAATCGCCGGTGGGACGGCCTTCCACATCGATGCTGCCGCTGCCGGCGTGAGCGCGGACGATGCCGGTGAGGTCGTGAACACGAATGCCGCCCGAGCCGGTCTGGAAACTCAGGTCCGAGCCGGCAGCGCCGGAGGATGCGCCTTCGCGTTGGGCCGACGTTTGGACGGCGCTGCCGGCGCCGAGACGGTCGCCGGTAATGGTGCCGCTGCCGGCCACGGCGCGCACCGATGCGCCGAGGTTGGATAGTTCCATCCGGCCGGAGCCGGTGTGAGCGCGCACATCACCGGCGATGTCGGAGATGCGCAGGGAACCGGAGCCGGCGGTGATTTCAGCGGGTCCGGAAATGCCGGAAATTTCCTGACGTCCCGAGCCGGTGTGCGAGGTCAGGCGAGTCTGCGGCGGGACGGTGATGTCGTAGCTGATGGAGATGTTGTCATGCTCCTGGCTCTGGCCGAAATGTCCGACGCGAATGACGTTGCCGCTCTGCTCGATGGGCGGATTGGCGATGATTTGCTTCACCATCTGCGCCGGATCGCCGCCACCGCCGAACAGGTGGATACTGCAGCACTCGCCCGCCCGCACATGGCCGTGAATGGCGACGACGCCGGAGTTGCCGGGATGCACGTTGATGTGCCCGGAACCGGTGGTGACGTCCAGTTCCACGGGGCCGGTGACGTTGAGGGTGCGGTCGAAATCACCTTCGTCGGCGGCGAGCAGCGGAAGGGTGCAGAGGAGGAGCAAGGCGAAGACAACTGTGGAAGTTTTCATGGCCAACCCGTCAGAACAACAGATTCCTCGCCGGCTAACGCCCGCTCGGAATGACAAATGAGGGGATCTCCCCGCTGGAGGGTCCGAGGGAGATCCCCGATGTGCCGCACGAGCTCTATTGCAGCACGACCTGGTCGCCGTCCTTGAGACCCGAGAGCACCTCGGCCTTGGCGCCGTTGGAAATCCCAAGTTTCACCGCGACCTTACGCTTGCCTTCCTTGGCGTGCGGATCGGGCACCTCGACGGAGGCGTTCTTGTCCTTGTCGTAGAGGACGGCGCCTTCGGGGATGCGGAGCACGTTCTTGTGCTCGTCGAGGATGATTTCCGCGTTGGCGGTCATGGCCGCCTTCAGTTCTCCGCCGGGATTATTGATGGAAACGCGCACCTCGAAGGTGGTGACGTTGTCCTTCTCGACGCCCATCGGGGAAATTTTGGTGACTTTGCCGGTGAAGGTCTTGTCCTTGAAAGATTCGACCTTGATACGTGCGGGCTGGCCAAGATAAACCTTGCCGATATCGCTCTCGTCCACCTTGCCTTTGACGTAGACCTCGCTGGTGTCGCCTTCGGTCATGACGAGGGTGGAGGAGGAGCCCATCACCAGGATGGAGCTGACCGCGTTGCCGATTTCCACGTCGCGCGAGAGGATGATGCCGTCAATGGGAGCGGTGATGGTGTAGTAAGTGTATTGTTCCTGCAACTGGGCCAGATTGGCCCTGGCCTGAGCTTCCTGCGCCTCGGCCTGCTTCTCCTTCGCCTTCAAGACACCCAAGTTGGCCTGCGCGACCTGCTGCTTGTTGAGGGCGAGCTCGTAATTCTTCTGCGCGTCGTCGAGTTGGGACTGGGAGACGACGCCGTCCTTGGCCATGCTGAGGGCGCGGTCGTAAGCGCGCTTCAGCATCGGGATATCGGGGCTGATGGCGTCGACCTTAGCGCGTTCGAAATCGGCGACGGCGGCGCGGCGGCTGGCCTCGGCGGCTTCCAGGCTGGCCTTTGCCTGGCGGACCTGGGCCTCGATTTCAACCTTATCGAGCTCCACCAGCACGGTTCCGGCCTTCACCGTCTGGCCGGCGTCGATATTCCACTTTTTGACAATACCGCTGGCCTTGGACTTGATTTCGACCTTGGTGATGGGCTCGATCTTGCCGGTGGCGACCACGCTCTTGGCCAGATCGCCCTTGTCTACCTTGCCCAGCTTGGTGGGATCAATCTTGGTGCCGCCGCGAGTGGCAGCCATGACGGCGATGGCGATTGCCAGCACCGCGATGATTGAGCCGCCGATGTACAGCAGGCGCCGCTTCTTCTTCTTGCCGTTTCCGTTCGCCATTGCGCCTCCTTCAGTATCCGCACAGCCGGCCCAACCGATCACCGCCTCTGCCCTGCTGTGGAATGGGAGCCACGCGCTCCCTCTGCCCTCAACTACGCACGCCGCTTGGAAATAGTTCCCGAAAAACGGAGACCGTGTGTCTCCCCTATAGACCGCGAAGAAAGGAAAAGGTCACCATGAAAATCCGGCAGATTTTGGTGTTGACGCATCGAGACAAGGAACGCCCCACCCTAGCAAAACCGGCTAGGGTGGGGCCCCCGAGATCTACAGCTCAGCTGGGCCACCGGAAGGAATAACGTAACCAAGAAAAGTTCTGGACGTCTCACCTCACATGTCCAGCGCTCCTCGGGACGATGCTCGGCGCGCAATCTCCCTAAAGGGAGTCCCTGCAATGAAGCGAAACCGGAACCTCCTTCTGCTGGCGGTACTTATGCTTCCCACGGTCGCGTTCACACAGAGCGCCAACCGCGTGCCGGGCACGGTGTTCCGCGATTGCACAGATTGTCCAGAGATGGTGGTGGTTCCGGCAGGCAAATTCACGATAGGTTCGTCGGAGTCGGAGAAAGCCTGGGCGGCGAGCCACGGGGCCTCGCCGCAATCGGTTGCTGACGAATCGCCACAACATGAGGTCTCGTTGCCGTCGTTTGGGTTGGGGAAGTACGACGTAACGCGAGGGGAATATGCGGCGTTCGTCCGGGAGACCGGATATTCCGCAGGCGATGGCTGCCATGAGTCCAGCATGCCGAAAGCGAGCAAGCAAGCGGGAGCGAATTGGCAGAATCCGGGCTTCAGCCAGAGCGAGCGCGACCCGGTGATATGCGTGAGCTGGCAGGATGCGCGAGCCTTTGTTGTCTGGCTGAATGGCAAGTTGCGGCCGGCAGGCTCGCCCTCGGGTGAGGGCCCGTATCGCCTACCCAGCGAATCCGAATGGGAGTATGCAGCACGGGCGGGAACGACCACGCGCTTCTGGTGGGGCGACGATGACACCAATGCCGGCACCTATGCCTGGTACAAGGGCAATTCCGGCGGCCAAACTCATCCGGTGGGTTCGAAGCCGGCCAACACTTTCGGCGTTTATGACATGGTGGGGAACGTCTGGCAGTGGACGGAGGATTGTTACGCTGAAAACTACATCCATGCGCCAAAGGATGGCAGCGCAAGCGAAGCGGGGAAGGATTGCCTCCGCGTGGATCGTGGCGGGTCCTGGCTCTACCCTGCCTGGCTCCTCCGATCAGCCACGCGCGAAAGAAATCCCGCCGACTATCGAGACATTATTATGGGATTCCGCGTAGCCAGGACGGTTGGGGCTGGCGGGCAACAGCCGCAGCCGGCGGCGCGGGTGGTTGGCACCGCCCCAACGGACGTCATCTACGCTCGGGCCGGGCAGCTTGTTCCGGCCGGAGACGGCGCTCGATTAAATCTTTACTGCACGGGAACCGGCTCGCCTGCCGTCGTATTCGATTCCGGCTGGGAAGACTGGGCGCCAGCCTGGTCGGTGGTGCAGCCGCAGATTGCGAAGTTCACGCGCGCATGCAGCTATGACCGTGCCGGCGCAGGCTTCAGCGACGCCGGCCCCATGCCGCGCACGAGCGTGCGCATCGCCGACGAGCTGTATACGGCACTCCACAATGCCGGCATCTCTGGACCCTACATCCTGGTCGGGAGCGCATTTGGCGGCGATAACGTGCGGACCTTTGCGGATCGGCACATGGCAGACGTTGCCGGGCTGGTCCTGGTGGACGCCGATCCCAGCGACGTTGAGCCGAAGGCGATGTGGGAAGAAGAGCATCGTGGGGACAAGAGGATTATTGCCCAGCTGCGCGACTGCCGTAATGCGATTGCCGAGCACAGGCCGCTGCCGCCTCTAACGGGACGTCCGGGCCAGGGCGAAAGAACCTGCGCCCAGCAGTTCTTTCGCGGCTTGCCCGAGGCGGCCTGGTCGCCGGAATTGAACGCGGTGCTGCTGGAGCTGGCGCAGACGAAAGTGGCGATGTACGACGCTTATCTCTCCGAGATGGAGCAGACGCCGCGGGACGAAATCTATTTGCGGCGACACCGCCGATCCTTGGGTTCCCGTCCCATCCGCGTTCTGACCAGCGGCAATCATGCTGTCGGCCACCTGCCCGCGATGCCGAACCTGGATCCAAAGCATCTCGAGTACGAACGCCAGGTGACGTTGGCACAGGCGCGGTGGCTAACACTGTCCTCGAATGCAAAACAGATATTCGCGCACCACAGCTCGGAGTACATCCAATTCGACGAGCCCGAAACCGTAATATCCGCCGTCCGAGAAGTGTACGAACAGAGCCGCCTGGTTCACCCGGAGTAGAGCCTCAGAGCTGCAGCCTACGGTAGAATTGCGGTTCAATGGCCGGCTACGTCCTGCTGCGGATTTTCGCCGTGCTCCTGCTGGTGGCGGCGAACGCGTTTTTTGTGGCGGCGGAATTTGCCCTGGTCAGCCTGCGCGACACGCGCATCCAGCAACTGATTGAGGCGCGCCGCATCGGCGCTCGCACCGTGCTTCGGCTCCACGAGCGCATGGATGAGCTACTCAGCGCCGTTCAGCTCGGCGTTACCCTGGCCAGCCTGGGCCTGGGCTGGATGGGAGAGGCCACGCTGGCGGACGTGATCCAATCTGCCATCGGGGGCATTCCCCACGCCCGGGCCTACGCACACGGCGTCTCCATTCCAATTGCTTTTCTGCTGGTTACCTACCTGGTGGTGGTGTTGGGAGAAGTGGTGCCGAAGTCCATCGCGTTGCAACGCGGCGACCGGGTGGCGCTGGCGGTGGCAGCGCCGATGGATGTTTTCATGACCGTGTCACGCCCCTTCCTGAAGCTGATCAGCCAATCGGCGCGTTTTGTGCTGCGGCGCTTCGGCATGCGCGAGATTCGTCCCGGGGGAGTGCACTCGCCCGAGGAGCTGAAGCTGATCGTGACCGCCTCGCGGCGCTCCGGAATGATGCACCAGGTGGAAGAAGAGATGATTGTGAGGGCGCTGGAGCTGGAGGAGATTACGGTACGACAGGTGATGGTGCCACGCCCGGGAATTTTTTCGCTATCTGCCGACACCCCACTAGAGCAGGCGCTGGCGCGCGTGGTGGAGGAGCAGCATTCGCGCGTTCCGGTGTACGACCCGGAGCGCGGGCTGGAGTTCATTGTCGGCGTGCTCTACAGCAAGGACCTGACGCGCTGGATGCGGCTGCGCTACAGCAAGCCGGCGGACGATCCGGCGTCACCGAAGCTGACGCGGATGGTGGTGCGCGACATCATGCGCGACGTGCTGGTGGTGCCGGAAACCAAGCCGCTCCCCGACCTGCTGGTGGAGTTTCGCAAGCGCAAGCGGCACCTGGCCGTGGTGGTGGATGAGTTCGGTTCGACCTCCGGCGTGGTGACAGTGGAGGATGTGCTGGAGCAGATCGTGGGCGAGATCGAGGACGAGTTCGATGTCGCGCTGCAACCGCTGCCCGCCGGCACGACCACGATGACGCTCGACGGCAACGTCAACATTCGCGACCTGGAAACGCAGTACCACGTGGAGCTGCCGTCCGATCAGGGCTTCGAAACGCTGGCTGGTTTCATGCTGGCGCAATTCCAGCGGCTGCCGAAAACTGGCGATGCATTCGACTTTCAAGGCCGGCGGTTCACCGTGTTGGAGATGGATGGGCGGCGGATAGCACGCGTGCTGATCGAGAGCGTGGAGAGCCAGCCGGCCCAACGGGCTGGAAATTAAGCTGCGCCTCAATCCGGTAAACCGAGACCATGCTACGGTTCGTGACAACCCGTCTGCTGTACACGCTGCCGGTGGTGTGGCTGGTGGTGAGCGTGGTGTTTCTGCTCATCCACATGGTGCCGGGCGATCCGATCGTGCAGATGCTGGGAGAGGGCGCCGCCGCAGCCGATATTCAGGCGGCGCGGCATGCCTACGGGCTCGACCAGCCGGTCAGCCGGCAATACGCGAACTACTGGAAAGGCGTGCTGCACGGCGACCTGGGACAATCGGTGCGGTTCAATCAGAACGTGGGACAACTGATCGCGGCGCGGTATCCGTTCACGCTCAAGCTGACGCTGGCGTCCTTGGCGGTAGCACTCATCTTGTCCATCCCGGCGGGCGTGCGTTCGGCGAGGAAGCGGAATCTGTGGGAAGACCGCGCCATCGGGTTTGTCAGTTTGCTGGGGCTGTCGTTTCCGAATTTCGCGCTTGGTCCGATATTGATTTTGTTTTTTGCCATCTACCTGGGAGTCCTGCCGGTTTCGGGGAGCGGCACGCTGGCGCACCTGGTGCTGCCGGCGATCACCATGGGTGGCGCGCTGGCGGCCATTCTGACGCGCATGGTGAGAACGTCCATGCTGGAGGAATTGGGACAGGATTACATCCGGACGGCACGCGCCAAGGGCCTGCCGGAGCACGCGGTGGTGTACCGGCACGCGCTGCGCAATGCCATGATTCCGGTGCTGACCGTCATCGGCCTGCAATTTGGCGCGCTGCTGGCGGGCGCGATCGTGACGGAAACGATTTTTTCCTGGCCGGGGATTGGCCGGCTGACTATTCAGGCCATCAGCAATCGGGATTACTACCTGGTACAGGGCTGCATCCTGGCGATCGGGCTGACCTATGTGGCAGTGAATTTCCTGACGGATTTGCTGTATTCGGCGGTGAACCCGAGGATACGGCAGTAGATTGGCCGCAGATTAACGCAGATGAACGCAGATGAAAATAATACGAGGAGACGATTCGTCCGCTGTCCCTCAGGGGCTGAAGCCCAGGTTTCTTGTGGCTCCAAGCGGCACGGCTAAAGCCGTGCCCTTTCAAAGACACGGCGGTCGATCAACATGGCCACAGTAGCAACATCTCCATCTGGAATTCCGACGAGACAGGCGCCGGGCGAACGCCTCGCGCGCGCGGCGCGGTTGAATCCGCTGGCGACCGTGGGAGTACTGCTGGTAGCGCTGTTCGTGGTCCTAGCGCTGTTCGCGCCATGGATTGCCCCCTACGATCCGGCGAACATCAATCTTCCGGCACGGCTGTCGGCGCCTTCGGCATCGCACTGGTTCGGCACCGACGAACTGGGGCGAGACATCCTATCGCGAATTATTTTTGGCGCGCGCATTTCCATGCTGGTGGGCGTCAGCGTGGTGACGTTCTCGCTGGCGGCGGGGCTGATTATCGGCTGCATTGCCGGCTACTACGGCGGACGCGTGGACCGCGTGATCAATGTAGTGGTGATGAACGCTTTCCTGTCGTTTCCCGGAATCCTGCTGGCCATCGCGTTCGTGGCGTTTCTTGGCCCGGGAATTTTCAACCTGATTCTTGCGCTGTCCATCGGGGGGTGGGTTGGCTATGCGCGGCTGGTGCGGGCGCAAGTGCTGGCCACACGCGAGCGAGAATTCGTGGAAGCGGCGCGCGCCCTTGGCGCCACCGATTGGCGGGTCATAACGCGGCACATCCTTCCGAACATGATTCAGCCGGTCATCGTGCAGGGCGCGATCGGCATGGCCGGGGCGATCCTGGCCGAAGCCACCATGAGTTTCCTGGGATTGGGCGTGCCGCCGCCGGTCTCCAGCTGGGGCACGATGCTCAACGATGGCCGCTCGCACCTGTTTGACGCGCCGCATCTGGTGCTGTTTCCGGCGCTGGCAGTGATGCTGGCAGTGCTATCGTTCAACTTCATCGGCGACGCGTTGCGGGATTATCTGGATCCGAGGGCCAGGATTGAAGCGGGGCTATAGCCCGATGTTTATTTCTTTCACCACCGAGACACCGAGTTCACCGAGGCACACCGAGAAAGACTTTGGAGAGACTTCTCGGTGAATCTCTGTGGCCTCGGTGTCTCAGTGGTGAGTTGCAGTTGGCTTAGCTTTTCATAAAATTCAGGAACTGAGGCACGTTGAACCCCGGGAAGACTTCGGCCAGCTTGCGGTTGCCGAGATGCTTGGACACGATCTCGCTGAGCACGGTGCGGAAGTCGGTGGTCAGCGCGAGATCGCGGCCCTCGTAGAGGTGCTCGGGCGCGAGCCCCGGCCAGCGGCCATAGACATGGCCGCCGCGCACCGGCCCACCCATCACAAACATGACGTTGGCATGGCCGTGGTCGGTGCCGCGGTTCCCGTTCTCGCGCGCGGTGCGGCCAAATTCGGACATGGTGACCACGACCGTCTGCTCGGCAAGATTGCCCAAATCAATCCAGAACGCCGACATGGCCTGCGCGAGTTCGCCGGCGCGCTGGGCCAACTGTCCCTGTACCGAACCTTCATTGACATGATGGTCCCAGCCGCCGACGTCGCTGAATGCCACCTCGACGCCGAGGTCCGCCTTCATTAACTGCGCCACCTGGCGGAGGGCGTTGCCCAGCGGCCCGCGCGGATAGGTTGCTCCCGGCGCGGGCGTATAGCGCGAGGGATCGGCGGACTTCAGCATCTTGACCGCATCAAAGGTTTCCTTGCCGGTACCGTGAAGCGCGGCGTCCACCGACTCGGCGTACATGGATTCGAAGGTGCTGGCGATGGGCTGCGCCTGGGGATTGCGCCCGCCAACACCGAAATCGTTTACGTTGCTGACCGCGACCGCAGGAGCAGAACCGGCAAGCATGCGCGGCAGGGAAGTGCCGAGCGCGATGGCGCGGAAGGCGGAGTCATGTCCGCTGGGCGGTGTGTCCTTGACAGCGCGGTTGAGCCAGCCGTCCTCGGTGGCCTTCAGACCAGGGGTGCCGGATTCCATGTAATCCTGCGCATCGAAGTGGGACCGAGTCGGGTCGGGCGAGCCGGCGGCGTGCACGATGGCGAGGTGTCCCTGCTCCCAAACCTGCTTGAAGGAGGCCATGGCGGGATGGAGGCCGAAGAAGCCGTCGAGGTCAATCACCTGCTGGCGGGGAATGGCGATGGTGGGCCGCATGGCGTAGTACGAGGGCTCGGCGTGAGGGACCACGATGTTGAGGCCATCGGCGGCGCCGCGCTGGAAAATGACCACCATGCGCCGCTTGCCCGTGGCCGGCAATTCCGATGCGAACACCGCCCGGCGGAGAAACGCCGGCACCGCCGCAGTGCCGACTACCGCCAGGGCACCGCCCTTGAGGAAAACTCTGCGTGTGATTGGCATTGCTTGCTCCGCTCGCGTGGTTGATTATCGGTTGACCCCACCCAGGCAAAACCGGCTTGGGTGGGCTACCCATCGGCCCTATCGCTTCTGGAATTCCGGTGAACCCAAAATCAATCCTGCGATGACGCCGACATTCACCGGCCGCGCGGGATCGTCGAGCACGCGTCCGGTGACCTGCGGGTCGTCCAACTGCTTGCGAATCGTTTCGTGCGTCTGCTTGGAAATATCGCCGGCGAGCAGCGCGTTCTCCAGCCTTGCCAGCGCGGCATCCGGGTCCGGCGGTGCTTCCGACTGTCCCAGCACGCGCTCCGGAGCGAAGGACACGCCCGGCATCCTTCCGGAGGTGAAGCGCAGCGCAAAATTCATGCGATTGAGCAGCGCCGCCGAGTTCACCCAGGTCTCCGCCTTCATGGAGTAGCCGGTGGGCGGCTGCGCGCCGTAGAGCGGCATGCCCATCTGGTTCAGAGTCTGGACCAGGGGCATGGCATTGTTGACGTCGGCGCCGCTGGCGCGAACCGCAGAGACCACAAACTCAAACGGAGTCTTCACCTTCGCGCGGTAAGCCTCCGGCGCCCAGAACTCAGGCGAGCGGAACATGGTGCGCAGCACCTCGCGGATGTCGCCATCGGTCTTCAAGAAGGTGTCGGCCATGCGGTCCACCAGCGGCTGCGGCGGGTTGTCGCTGACGAAACGCATTGCCAGCTTGCGGGAAATGAAGCGCGCGGTGGAGGGATAATGCGCCAGCATCTCCAGCACTTCGACGCCTTCCTTTTCGCCGTGTTCCTTGATGGTGCGGCCCAGCACGAATTTCGCGCCGGGCTCGTGCATACGCTGGTTGAAATCGAAGTCGCCGCCCTTGCGTGGCTCTTTGATCGTCCAGCCGGTGAAGACGCGCGCCACCTGGGTGACGTCCTTTTGGGTGTAGCCGCCATCCACGCCGAGCGTGTGCAGCTCCATCAGCTCGCGGGCGTAGTTTTCATTCAGGCCGCGGCGCTGCCGGTTCGCCGGCTGCTGTTGCTGCGGCCGCTGCTGCGGTGGTGGCGGTGGGAAGCGGCGTCCGAACGGGCCACCGCCGAAAGGCCGATTCTGCTGCCGGCGCATGGCAGCGTTGCGGCGCGGATTTTGCCCGGTGGCCGCGGGTGAGTCCGGGCCGACGCTCTGCCAGTTATCGAGATAGAAGAGCATGGCGGGACTCTTGGCGGTGGCCATGAGCAGGTCTTTGAACTTGCCGAGCGCGCGCGGGCGGATGACGTCACGCTCGTACTCGGTGATCATGTAACGGTCGGGACCTTTGCCGACGAAGACGTTGAAGTGGTTGAACCAGAAGTCGGTCATCACCTCGTCGAGCTGGCGCTCGCTATAGGCGGCGCGCAGCAGCTTGCCCTGCATGAGCTCGGTGACCACAACCTGCTGCGGGTTGTTCATCGCCATGAGCTGCTCGCGCTGCTGTGGCGAGAAGGAATTCATCAACTGCTCGCGTTCCTCCGGCGGCAGGGCGCGCGCCAGCATCTGGCGCTGCTCCGGATCCAAAGCCAGGATTGCCTGCATGCGCTTTTCCGGTGTGGGCAGCGCCAAGATGTCTTCCGCCTGCCGGCGGGCGTTCATGCGCGCTTCGCGGCGCTCGGCGCGCTGCTCGTCGGTCATCATGCTGGGATCGTCGGGCGTAGTCTGAGCGGCATTCACTTCAGCCTTGGCCTGCTTGGCGTCCTGACGATCGCGATAGCGCTGCACCTGCGCCTCGTAGATGGCGCGCTCGGTGGCGTCCTTGGGCATGGCGGCGCGGCCATCGGCTACTGCTTTCACAAGCTGCGGAGGCGGGAAGTTCTTGATGACATCCTGCTTGCTCATGCGGAGCGTGCGCAGCGGCTCCAGGCGGGCCTGAAGGGCATCATCGTTAATTTTTTCGGGATGCAGTTGCTGCTCGATCCACTTGTCCACGCCGATAGAGAGAACGCGATCCACGTCCCCGGGACGGGCGCCGAATGTCAGGCGATTCAGGGCGTGGAGGGCGCGCTGGTGGTCTTCCATCTGCGGCACGCCGGCGATCTTCTTGTCTTTCTTTTTGGCGGCCCACAGCGACGCCGAAAACAGGAGTGCCAAGACAGCGAGCAGGATCGTCAGCTTTTTCTGTTGCATGGTTGGTTACCCCACCATTTCCATCCCATGCTGATTATCACCCGGAACTAAGGCGAAAGTTGCTGGCGGTTTGGGAACCATTCCGCCCGTGAGGGGTCTATACCGTCAACGTGAAGAGTTGGCCAGACAAGCCGTTGTTTTCGGGTCTCTGGATGAACAAGTGGTTGCTACGAATTGTAAGTGGCATTTCAATTGCGATCCTTTCGACGGGGGTCGCACTGTACGCAACCTCGCTCTATCGCCGGCACAAAGCGGAACAATTGCTGCACGACATCGACGCCTTGCCAGCGAATCTGTCGTGGAGTTCCGCGGTGCAATTTGCGAGGCGATATGGTGGCGGTCCTGAAGGCATATGCAACGACCGATCTTGTAATGTTCTCATCAGGATCTCAAATTACGGGCCGAGGCTTCTGCTTGCCCGCTCTACATTCTTGGATTCTGTCGGCCTTCGCCCATGGGAAGTGACCGCAGAGATTTCCGTTCGCGAGGCACAACCCATTTCCACCCGTTTCTTCGTGTCGCTGGGTATAGGCCGAGGACAATTACACAGAGTCGGTCCCTTTAGGTTAGCCATTTGGGCATGGTTACACGTGGCACTGTCAACCTCAGACGCTGCCACGGATAGAGAGAAGCAATTCCTTCATGACAGAGGAATCATCACCTGGGACTCTGCGGACGTCCTCGTCAAGAAGCCATGCCTGACGACATATGGGGGTGGAGAAGCACTGCAGAGCCTGCGCAATTGGAAAGCGCACTCTGCAACAGCCGAAAACCGGCGCGACGTAAATTTCAGTTGCACCGCATTCAACTCATGCACCGAACTTTGCCAAGTCGCACCCAGCGCGTGGAAGGAGTTCGTTTCTCACGGCGCCTGGGGATGCAATATGAATGAGGTTGCCCTTGATCGAGCCCGCCGCGTGTGCGGAAGTTGGGCAGGAGCTGTTCCGAGGATAGTGGGCCGTTAAGCCGCTCTCGCGCGGTCAACTTGCTGGCGACGCCGGCAAGGCGGGACATCTGGACTACTAACCAGGGCCGATGGGAAAGCTTCGGGGTGTGGTGACGTTGCGATAAGCGGTGAAGAAGGCTTGCGGCCCGCGCTGAACCAGTTCGACCAGCGCGGCGCGGCCCAGGTCGCGCTCGATCCGCATCGCCATACGCGCGCCCACGCGATACCACAGACGCTCACCGGAAGACATACGGTCCATGACCGCCCAAGCGGGCGCGTCTGCGGGCTGCGTGCCGCGATCGCGAAGATAGGTCCAATCCTTCACGTACTGCGCCTCGTCGCGCTGCATGCGCGCTTCATCCTGCAAGGCAGCGTAGTCGTCATCAACCTGGGACAAGCCGCGGCGGAGCCGGAGCGAGGCCAACACGCCCATGCCCTCCATTTGCGTGGAGTACTCAACGAGGCGAAGAACATCCGCACAAGTCTTCAGGTTGGGGATCGTTGGCGGGGGATGGTAGGACATGAATCCGACGTGGTGCAGTTCGTGGATGGCGTAATACATCAGCTCGCGCTCGTAGCCGTCGAAACGCCGGTGGGCACAGTTCAAGGAGGCGTTTGGGCCGAAGGCGACGCCGATGTCATAGCCAAACGTCAGAAACAAGGTTCCCTGGAAATGGAAATCCGAGGGAAGGTAGTCGAGCGCATCCCTGATCCAGTGCGGATCGCGCAGCATGGGGCCGGAGAAGAATTCCAGGCTCTGCTCACAGGAGCCTGCCTGCGCCTGGTGCTCGGCGGCGGGAGTCAGCAGGTGAGAGACCAGCGCGCGCGCGGAATCCTTGGGTACCTGGTAATCGAAGTTGCGCGCATGAGCGAGCATATGGGCCGCAGCCGGCGAGGCTGCAAGCTGGTCGAGAATGGCGGGGTTGCCGGTCCGCAGGTACGCCAGTGCCTGTTCGGCGAAGCTCCAGTCAAAGCGCAGATCGTGCCGGGCCAGCGGGTCCTGCTGCCCGACCAAATCTTTCAAGGCGACCGAACTCTGCTTCTGCGGCGCTGGAGGTCCTTGCGCAAGCAATCCAGTGGCCGCGCAGATCAGAACCACCGCAGCGAGGCGCGCGCTTCTACGCATAACTCTCATGGCTGGGACAGAGGAACCTATCACAGGGGGACGCAGTTGTCTGTGCGGCTGGGGCAGACGATTGCCTCCGCATTTTAGCTATGCTACTTTGCCGTTATGAGCGGAATGATAAGGCTGTTTATCGCAATCATCATCGTCACGTTGGGAAGCAGTGCAGCGGTCGCGCAAGTACAGCCCGCATCAGCCAAGGCGACGGAGGCGCGTCCCGTCGCAGTCCAGTTCTTTGCCCTCGAGCACGGCGCACCGGTTGCCGCCCTGCATGAGGCAGACATATCCATTCAGGATGAAGGGCAGCCCGCTCCGGCGATCAAGTTGTATCGAGGCGCGGAACTGCCGCTGCGGCTGGGAGTGCTGGTGGACACCAGCAGCGCACAGGAACAATCACCGGTATTCATCGGGGCCGTGCAGGCGCTCGGGGATTTCCTGATGCAGATGACCAAGGGAGACCAGGACAAGCTGTTCTTTGAAAAATTCAGCGCCACCCCCGATGCCAGCGACTTCATGGATAGAAGGCAGCTCGCGAGATACAACGTCAACCTGACGTTTGGTCCGGGCACAGCCCTGTACGATGCCATCGTGCTGGCCTGCCAGGAACGCATAGCAAAGGATGCCGCCAATCCGGCCCGCAGGGTGCTGGTTGTGGTAACGAATGGCGCCGACAGCAGCAGCCGTGCCAACCTTGAAGCAGCCATTCATGCCGCCGAAAAAGCTGGCGTCAGCATTTTCACGGTCAGCACCAATGGCACTCGCGTCCATAGAAAGGGCGACGCGGTGTTGGACACGATAGCGGATTCCACGGGAGGGCAGTTCTTCCAGGAAGACGCCCGCGATATGGCGAAGGTGTTCTCCCGGATCGGCGAACAAATCAACGGCATGTACGTGGCGCTGTACACGAGCGGCGCGCGCGACGAAAAATTTCATTCCGTACGCGTGCGACAGAGCGCGGGCAAGAAGCTGGAAATGAGAGCGGCCAAGCGGTACTTCAGCGCAGCGCCGTAAGCCGGCAAAGCCTGGGGGCTCAGGCGGAATAAATGCGGCCGTGCGTGACCTTGTGATTGAGGGCTGAGGCCAGCAGGTCCACGTCGGCGGGAGAGATGTTGCACACCACGCGGTCGTCGAGGAAGCGGACATCGCGCCGCCCGACGGCATCGCGGCGGACCTGCACCAGCAAGGCCTGGACGGCGTCGGTGTCGTACTTGAAGGGCGCGACACGCACAATCTCGCTCAACGCTTCGCCCACCGACATGGAGTGACGATACGGGCGCTCGCTGGTCATGGCGTCAAATGTGTCTGCGACGCCGGTGATACGCGCCGGCATGGCGATGTCGGTCATTCCCAACCGGTCCGGATAGCCGGTGCCGTCCGTGCGCTCGTGATGCGAGCGCACCACCTCGGGGACGTTCTTCCAAGGGAATTCCACCCCCTGCACGATCTGGTGGCCGACGATAGTGTGGTCCGCCATCTCGCGCATTTCTTCGTCATCGAGCTTGCCGGGTTTGGCGAACAGGCGCTTGTCGACCGCCACTTTGCCGATGTCGTGCAGATATCCGGCGGCGCGCAGGCCGGCAACTTCCGCCGGATCACTGCCCATGGCTTCGGAAATGCCTGCCGAGTAGCGCCCCACGCGGAGTGAGTGGCCGCGTACGTTCACATGCTTGATGTCGATGGCGTTGGCAAAGGTCTCGAGGGCGTTGTCGTAAAAATTGTGGACCGAGGCCAGCAACTTGAGGTGCTCAGAGACGCGGTGAGCCAGCGATTCGGAAAGCGTGTGGTTATGCACGGCCAAGGAGACGTAGTGCGACATCATGCCGATGGCTTCCAGGTCGTCCTCCTGGTAAGCGGCGTCGCCATTGCGCCGGCCGAGGCCGACCATGCCGACCAACTTGCCGCCGACGCGCAGCGGCGCAACGCACTTGAACAGCTCCGGGGCCACGTTGCCATTCGAACTGAGGTATTGCTCCCAGGATTGCCGGGTGATGGGGAGCGGCGCGCGCACGTTGTTGAGCGCATGCACGTGCTTGGGAAGAAGAGGAATGACTGCCTGGTCGGGGAAGGATTGGAAGCCGCGGACCGCGACGGTGGCCAGCGTGGCCGGGCGGTCGCGAAAAATGAACAGCGCACCCTCGCGCGCATCCGCCGCCTCCATGAGGCAGGAAAGGATGGAGCGCGCTCGTTCCCCAAACTCGGTCTCGGAGGTCATCTCCGAGCCCAGTTCGGCCAGAGCCTGGAACGTGAGCAGCAGCCGACGGAAATTGTCGTTCTTAATCCCCATCGTGTCGCGAGAGGGACAAGAATCGCAGAGCAAAATGAGAGTACCACGCCGGGACAGCTCCCGAATCCGGCAGCGTGTTAGCTAAGTAGGTTCAAACTCGTGTGCTGCCAAGCAGTTACGGAAGTCACGTCGCGGAAGGCACAAGGTACAAGGCGCAAGGGACAAGGCCCAAGGCGCGAGGCGCAACAGATTCCTCGCTGCGCTCGGAATGACAAACGCTTTGTCTTGCCCGGGTAAGAGCCATTCAGGAATGCTTTTACAGCTCAGAAATGCTGTTGGAGCTCGGAGAATTTTTCCACCATCAATAGCTGCTGGCCTTGCGGCGCGGCGGCGATCTCCTCATGCTCGAGGATCCAGGTCTGATCGTGGGGTACGAAGACCGCGTTCAGACCGGCCGCCAAGGCCGGATTCACGTCTGACTTGGGGCTGTTGCCGATCATCCAGGCCTCGTCGTGCGCCACCGCGTACTTACTTACAATATCGGCGTAAGTCTGGCGGTTCTTTTCCGCGACAACTTCCACGGCCGCAAAAAAGTCCTTCAGCCCGGAACGTTCCACCTTGCCCCACTGCTCGGTGTAATCGCCCTTGGTCAAAAGAATGAGATGATGCCGTGCCGAGAGGTACTCCAGCGTTTCCGGAACGCCAGCCAGGATTTCGACGGGATGCTCGGCGATGGCGTGCGCGAAGCTGTGAATGCGCTGGTGCTGCTCGGAGGTGACGGGATCCACCGCCAGATGCTCGAACGTGCGCACCAGCGCGTGGGCGAAGCTCTGCAGACCGTAGCCATGCGAGAGGATGCACTCGCGCTCGACCTCGTTGAGCACCGCCCGTACCTGCTGCGGCGAGTATTCGCGATGGTTGAGGAATGAAATAAAGTTGGCGATGGCGCGCTCGAAATAGATGTTGTTCTCCCAGAGCGTGTCATCGGCGTCGATGAAAAGCGTCTGCGCGCCGTTGAGTTGGGGAGAACTGGACATGCACCTAATATACCGTCTCAGTTTCTGTTTCTGTTTCGGCAAACAAGCTCTTGGCTTTTAGCTCTTGGCTGTTAGCCGCATCCGCAGGGCAGGTAAGAGCTAACGCTTGCTCTTGCAGCAACTGAACCTGAAACTTTTGTCCTTTCGTTACTGGAACGTCTGGAGAACCTTTTGATAGAATCCCGGCGTTTCCACAGGACTTCTCCCGATTGAGGTGAGCATGGAAGAGCGGCGGCAGTTTGATCGCGTCCAAATCCCAGCCTCGGCGCGCGTTCATGCCGAAGACGCTGAAGGCAACCGCCTGGGCCGCATTGTCATGCTCGGGCGCGGCGGCTGCCAAGTTCAGACTTCGCGCCGGTTTCCGCCGGACGTGACGATGCCGCTGGTGATTGTTGCCGAACTCGATGGTATCCGCCGCCACGTATCCGCCATCCACCGGTTCACATTGCCGAACGGCGAGGCCGGGTTTGAATTCCAGGGCATTGAACCGGAAGCGGCGGTGGAGATCGGTGTGCTCGTGGGGAAGTACTTCCCGGCAGATGCGGCCAAGAACGGCTAAGAGCTCAGAGCCAACAGCTGGTTTACACAAACTCCACTTTTGGCTGATGGGGAATGATTCCCGCCTTCCAGCCCATTTCCAGCAGGAGCTGCACCGCCTCGCGGCCGTCTTTTCCGTAGTCCAGGGTGCGCTCGTTAACGTACATGCCGACGAACTTGTCGGCCTGTTGCGGCTCCAGGTCGCGGGCGAACTGAAGAGCGTACTCCAGCGCCTGCTCGCGGTGCTCGAGGGCGTACTGGATGGAGCGCCGCAGCGCGGCCGAAACGCTGGCGATCAGCTCCGGCCCGAGACCGCGGCGGATGACGTTGCCGCCCAGCGGCAGCGGCAGCCCGGTCTTGTCGCGCCACCACTGGCCAAGGTCGAGCACGCGATGCAGGCCCGACTTGGCATAGGTCAACTGGCCTTCATGGATGATCAGCCCGGCCTCGTGCTTGCCTTCCAACACCTGCGGAATGATCTGGTCGAAGGGCACAACGACGGTGTCGATCTTCGGCGCGAACAGCTTCAACGCCAGGTAAGCGGTAGTCATGGTGCCGGGGACGGCAACGCGGACGGCCTTGATCTCGGCGATGGAAAACGGTTTGGCGGCCACGACCATCGGGCCGTAGCCCTCACCCACGCTGCCGCCGCACGACATCAGCGCGTAGTTGTCCTGAATGTAGGGATAGGCGTGAAACGAGATGGCGGTGACGTCGTACACACCCTGTTCGGCCTTGCGGTTCAGCGTTTCGATATCGGCCAGCGTGTGCGTGAACTTAAGGCCGGGAACGCTTACCTTGTTGGTGGCCAGACCATAAAACATGAAGGCATCGTCGGAGTCAGGACTGTGGGCGACGGTGATGCTGCGAGTTTTGGTGGATACCGTGCTGGTGGGCATGGATGGTTATCAACGTTAGGCCGGAAGTGGAGTCATGTCGAGCGCAGCAGACACCTAGGTCGCCAAGATTCAGAACCCGGAACTCGGAACGTACAGTTTGCGCCGCTCCGCCTTGACGCCGATGGCGCTGGCCGCCATCAGCTTGATAATTTCGCCGAAGACAAATGGGTAGAGTCCAAAGCGCACGGCCTGACCAGCGCCATGGGCCAGCACTATAAGCCAGGAGATGCCGCCGGCAAACACGACAACTTCCGCCGCCATGGCGGCGATCAGGAAGCGCTGAAACCTGGGCGCGCCGCGCTCCGCAATCCATCCGGCAAGGAACGCCGCCAGCGGATAGGCCAGCAGATAGCCGCCGGTCGGCCCGAGCAATTGCGCGATTCCACCGGGACCCGCCGGGCTGAAGACGGGCAGTCCGGCCGCGCCTTGGGCCAGATAGAGCGCCAGCGCGGCGAATCCGCGCTTGCTGCCGAGCGTGAGGCCGACCACCAGTACGGCAAAATTAGCCAGCGTCAGCGGCACCGGGGTGAACGGCAGCGGAAGCGACAGGCGAGCGCACACCGCTACCAGGATGCTGGCGCCGGCCACGATCACCACCTGCCGGAGCGCGCTTACCGCCGGGTGTTCCCGAACTACCGCCACAGTTCTTGCCATGATTGCTCCGAACCGCTATCAGCAGTCAGCAGTCAGCATTCAGCTCGAAGAGGGATTGGCTGAGTGCTGAGTGCTGATGGCTGAGTGATCCTCTTCATGATGTTTCGCCGCCCAGTGCCGCCGGACACGCAGGTAGCACATCCCCGCGGCCCAAATCAGCGCCAGCATGGACAGCACGAGAACGGCGTAGAGGACCTTGATCAGCACGTCCGCTTAGGATACCAAACAATGAAGCATGCAGAATGAAGAATGCTAAACGCGTCTTCAGCCCTCAGTCGTCGGTCATCAGGCTGAGGACTGAAGCCTAGGGCTTCACATTCATCACTTTTTCCAGATCCTCCGCCCTCCGAGGCAGCTTCTCACTCAGGTTTACCAGCTTGCCGCTGGGGTCCACCCAAAAATCGTCCTCGATGCGAATGCCGATGTTCTCGTCGGGAATGTAGATTCCCGGCTCGAGGGTGAACACCATGCCGCGGTCAATCGGCTTGTCGTATTCGCCGGGATCGTGGACGTCGAGACCGAGATGATGACCGAGGCCATGGATGAAGTACTGGCCGAGCGGCTGCCCGTGCAGGTCCTTGCCGTGAGTGTTGATGTAGTCGCGCGCGACCGAATCGAGGGAGTCCTGCGCGTTGCGCGCCAAGCGCGACTGGCCCGCCTTAAACGCCTTGATCGCAGCTTCCTGAGCTCCCAGCACGATGTCGTAAATCTCGCGCTGGCGGGCGGTGAAGCGCCCATTCGCCGGCACGGTGCGGGTGATGTCGGCGGCGTAGCCGGAATACTCTCCACCCACGTCCATCACGACAACGTCGCCGTTGTTGATGGGCCCGGAAGCCGAGTCGTAGTGCAGCTCCGTCGAATGGGAGCGCGCGCCGACGATGGGCGCGTAGGCAGGGCGCTCGCAGCCGCGGCGCTCGAATTCGTACTGCATGAGCGCCTTGATCTGGCGCTCGCCGGTGCCCGGCTTCATGGCCTTGATGGCAGCCACGTGGGCCGCGACCGATGCGTCCACGGCCTTGCGCAGGAGCTCGATTTCGCCGGCATCTTTCACCATGCGCAGCGGCGTGATCAGCGGTTGGGCGTCGCGCACGTACGCGTTCACGTTGTTCCGCTTCATCCAGTCCAACGCCACCTTTGCGGCCGTGCCTTCGTTCACGAAGAGCAAGTCGCCGAGGGGTGAGAGCGCGTTCGCCAACTCGGTGCGCAACGCGTCCATCGAGGCCACACGATCGAAGCCCAGCGTCTTTGCTTCAGGGTCGTCGGGACCGATCTTGGCGCCGGTCCAGCGTTCGGCGGCACGGTTGCGTGTAGGCAGCAGCAGCAGCTCGGAGTAGGGGCGCTCCTTGAGCGTTGCGGGACGTCCTGCCGGCAATTGCGCGTGCAGCAGCGCAACCGCTTGCGCGTCGAGCGCGGGAACAATCAGCACCGCGGCTCCGGGCACGTTCACGCCCGTGAGGTAGTAAAAGTTCTCGTCCTGGCGGAAGCCGGTGAGGTCTTCGGTGAGGTCGCCTTCGGATTTGGCGAAGACCAGCACGACACGGCCTTCGGCGGCGCGGGCGAGCGCTTGCCGACGGTGACGGTAGGCGTCGTTGGGCTGACGCTCGATGGCGAAGGCGGCGGTGGCAACCAGCAGGAGCAGAACGAGCAGACGTTTCACGTGGAGTCCTCACCTGACGAGGGATGAAGCGGGATTATAAATGGAGGGGTGTGCCAGCGGCGTCTTGCCTCACGTTCACCCTCGCGGCGCTCGGAATGACTCGTGCCACAGAGCCTGGTTACACTCCAACGGGATAGGGCTTCGCGGTCTGGGGCTCGCGCAACTGGCGGCCGTAGAAGAGGCGCTCGAAGCGGCCCTGGAGCAGCGACATCAATCCGGTATACCAGTAGCCGAGCACGAACAGGCAGAGGAAGGGGACGGTGATGTAGTTCTCATTCACCGTCGCGTACCAGACGGTTGCGGCGAAGTAGGCGCCGATCAGCAGCTCGAAGTACGGCACCAGGCCGAGGCGCTTGCGGTACTTGGTAGTGCGTACCTTATCCTTTTTCGATTCCACGCGGTACTTGGGCGTGCGCGCGAAGGCCGACTGGTGTCCGAACAGCGCTTCCAGCACAACTTTGGTGTTGGTCAGCGTCAGTCCGATACCTTGCGCCATCAGGAATGGCAGATAAATGATGCGCTTCGGCCAATCGCGCGGGTAGAGTTCCTTCTGCGACACAAGGTAAAAGCTGGAAATCGAAAACGTCGAGGCCATGAACAGGGGCAAGTCAATGTATAGCATCTGGAACCAGCCCTGGTAGAAGCGGATGATCATGGCGGGCAGCAGCAGCGTGGAAAGAATGATCATCAGCGGGTAACTGAGGTTGGCGGTCAGGTGATACCAGGCTTCCAGCTTGATGCGCAGCGGCTGCTTGCTCTTGAGCACGAGCGGCAGATCTTTGATCGCGCACTGGATCAGGCCCTTGGCCCAGCGCGCCTGCTGGGTCTTGAAGGCCGTCATCTCCACCGGCAGCTCGGCCGGACATTCGACATCCTGCAAATACGTAAAGCGCCAGCCCTTGAGCTGTGCGCGGTAGGAAAGATCAGTGTCTTCGGTGAGCGTGTCGTGCTGCCAGCCGCCGGCTTCCTCGATGGCGACACGGCGCCACATGCCGGCGGTGCCGTTGAAATTGAAGAAGACGCCGCTGCGCGAGCGGCCGCCGTGCTCGAGCACGAAATGGCCGTCGAGCAGGATGGCCTCGACCTGCGTCAGAAATGAATATTCGCGGTTGATATGCGTCCAGCGCGTTTGCACCATGCCGATCTTCGGGTTTGTGAAGTGGTGGATGCAGCGCAGCAGGAAGTCTTCCGGCGGAACGAAATCAGCGTCGAAGATGGCGATGAACTCGCCGCTCGCATGCTTCATGCCTTCCTGCAAGGCACCGGCCTTGAAGCCTTCGCGGTTGGTTCGGTGATGATACGTGACCGGATACCCGAGCGCGGTCCAGCGCTCGACCGCCGTACCGGCAACCTCCACGGTTTCGTCGGTGGAATCGTCGAGCACCTGGATTTCCAGCTTCTCGCGCGGATATTGCAGCTTGCAGACAGCCTCCAGCAGGCGCTCGATGACAAATTGCTCGTTGAAGATGGGCAACTGGACCGTTACGCGCGGCAGCTCGGCGAAGCGAGCAGGCGGATGGTCGGAGGTGGCCTTGTTTTTCCGGTTCTTGTAGTAGAGGTACACCAGCACGTAGCGGTGCAGGCCGTACGATGCCAGCCAGATAAGGACGATGAAGTAGGGAATCAGGAGCGCGTAATCGAAGGCATTGGCGTGGTACAGGCCGCGGAACGTGGTGTCGAGGAAATGCGAACGGAAGTACTGGCCAAGGCCGCGGCGCTGGGCGAAGAAGGCCAGAATGGCTACGGCTGGAGTCAGGGCAGTGCTCCGCGAAATCAAGAATTACGGCACGAGCCGGTACAAACACTCGATTGTAACGCGAATCACGATGCATCCGGTGATACGAATGGTGCCGTCCCGCCGGGACTGGGCGGAATTTTGGATGCGGCTCCCGGCACAAGCGTGCCGGGCTGGGTTCTGGCGCGCCCCGGCGCTGAAAAACATAGATTCGGAGCGTCGCCAAAACCGGGCGACGCTCCGGATGACGCCTTCCAGGGGGATGGAGCTCGTTAATTCAGAAAGTACGTGCGGTAGAGCGTATCGCGCTGGACGGGGCGGAAGCCGGCATCACGGATCATGCGGCGGAGTTCTTCCTCGGTAGTGCAGTTGGTAACGCCGGCGGAGCGCACCACGTTTTCCTCGATCATCACTGAGCCCACGTCGTTCCCGCCGAATCGCAGGCCGAGCTGGCAGACCTTCAGGCCCTGCGTCACCCAGCTCGACTGCACATTGAGGAAGTTGGAGAGATAAAGGCGCGAAATGGCGAGCACCTTCAGATATTCAACGGCTGTCGCTTCGTCCCAGCCTCGGCCACCGAGCGCCGTGTTTTGCGGCTGAAAGCTCCAGGGGATAAACGCCGTGAAGCCGCCGGTTTCTTCCTGAAGCTCGTAGAGCCGCTGGAAGTGGTTGATGCGGTGCGCGAAGGTTTCGCCGACACCGAACATCATGGTGGCGGTGGTGCGCATGCCGAGCTGGTGGGCGGTACGGTGGACATTGATCCAGTCGTCGGTCAGGCACTTCAGGCGCGCAATGCGGTAGCGGACCTCGTCATCCAGGATTTCGGCGCCGCCGCCAGGAATGGAATCGAGCCCGGCGTCGCGCAGGCGAGCGATGGTGTCGCGAATGCTAAGGCCGCTGTACTCAGCGATGGCGATAATCTCCGACGCCGAGTAGCAGTGCAGCCAAACCTGCGGGAAGCGCTGCTTGATGCCGCGCAGCATCTGCTCATGCCAATCAATTTTCAGGTCAGGATGCAGCCCGCCCTGCATAAGCACACCGGTGCCGCCGAGTTCCACGGTTTCGGCAATCTTGGCGTAAATGGTGTCGTAATCGAGGATGTAGCCTTCGGCTGCGAGCTTGCCTTTCAGCGGGCGGTAAAAGGCGCAGAAGGTACAGTACTCGGTGCAAAAATTCGTGTAGTTGATATTGCGGTCAATGATGTAGCTGACGATGCCCTCGGGATGCAGCTTGCGGCGCACGGCGTCGGCTTCCATCCCGAGGCCGATCAGGTCATCGGAGCGGAACAGGTCGAGTGCTTGGGCCGTGGTCAGGGGCATGGGGTCAGAGGAGAACGTGATCATTGTAAGAGCCGATGGGCGGTCTGCGCCATACAGAGGCACGGAATCGAATGCCTGTCGGCTGCTGCATGAGAGCAGGCGAACGCGGGGTCCTTCGACTCGGGCGTTCGCCCTCGCTCAGGATGACATCGGTTTACTTCTTTGTGGTGTCCTTGGCCGAGCTCTTCTTGGCACCGCCCGCCGCCTGGTGGGCGATGATCTGGTCTTTTATCTTGTCGTACTCGGCCTGGCCGACGATTTTCTTGGTCAGCAGGTCGCGCTTGGTCTTATAAGGCCGGCCATCGATGATTTTCTGCGATGTTGCCGGGCCGATGCCGGGAAGTTTCTCCAGGTCATCCTTGCTGGCGCTGTTCACATCGATTTTGGCCGCAGACGTCTTCGCGCCCATCTCCGAAGACTTTGTCTTAGCCGTATCGGAGGACTTGGACGATTGCGCGGTCATCTCGCCGCCGGACTTGTTGGTGGTGGTCTGCTTGTCGGGCTTGGTCTGCGCCGCCAACATCGCCGCGGCGAACATGAGGGTGATGACTACCATCCAGATTTTCTTCATGCGCTCCTCTTTTCCTCAGTTTTGCCTGCTTCGTTTTCCTCGTTGCGACGGGTTCCCCGTGGTTGCTGCTTGAGGTCCTGATTGCCTTGCCCTGGAATCGGAAGGTCCTCGACGGGTTCGCCGGCGGCTTTTTCCTCGCGTCGGCGCTTCGGGCGGTAATACTTGAAGTAAATCAGTGCCGCAATGCCGCCCAGAACCGCGAGCGAGAGCAGCGCGTACAACATTGGCTGCCGATAGCGCGTGATGAACCCGATGATCGACTTCCCGTAAATATGAGCAATATACGCCAAGGCAGTGTAGCGGATGCCGCGTCCCACGGTGAGCGCAGCCAGGAAATTGCGGGTGGGATACTTCAGCACTCCCGGCGCCATCAGCACCGGCACAATGGGAAATGGCGGCGGCAGGATGGCGCCGATGGCGATCGTCGAAAATCCTGCCTTTTCGAACTTCTTGTAAATCTTTTGAGCGCGCTTCTTGCCGATTTTTTTTTCAAGAGTTTCCTTGCCGCCTTTGCGAGCCAGGCGATAGGTGAGCCAGCCACCCAGAACCGAGCTAGCCGTGGCAACGGCAGCGTAGTAGGGCCAGGCATTGCGGTGAGAGGAAACGAGCAGAATGGTGAAGATGTCTACACCGCCGGGAATCGGGACAAAGGAATTATCGATGATGGCCACCAGCACCAGACCGAGGGCACCGAGACGGTGAAACCAATCAACCACTGAGAACGCGAGTAGGGCGAGAAAATTCATGCAACGCCAAAGTGGCGAAAAGCTACCACCAAGTTAGACGCATTTCTCAGGGGTCGCGAATGGAAACGCACCGTTTTCATGGCATCCCGGAGTCGGCGTGCCAGATCAGCCGACGAACTGCTGGGCGGCGAGGCCGAGCCAGCGGAGCGAAGGGATTTCGTTGATGATGCCGCTTTCAGCCGAGTAGCGGAAGAACAGTTCCAACCCTTCCAGGTTCTCGGGGTCAAGAGAGTAGTAGATGTTCTTCGTCAGGTAGGCAGCAATCTTCGCCTCGGAAAGCTCGACGCGGGTGCTCCATTGGCGGGCAATGGCGGCAATGCTTGCGGGCTGGATGCCATGGTCGCGCGAGTCGCGGAAGGCAGCGGCAACGTCGAGCTCGCGGCGGATCTCGCTCAGCGCCTGAAGACGCACGGCCCAGAAAGCGAAAACGAACGGCTTGCCGGTGAACTTGCGCCATTCTGCGGCCAGGTCATAGACGAAATAATCGGCGCGCGAATCGCGAGTCGGGACATCTCGGCCGAGGGCTGCCGGGCTACATGGAACCCGAAGGGCAGGATCGCCGATCAGCAGTCCGGCGTCGCAGTCCTTCAGCATGGAGGCAAGGTCAGGGGGGTAGTGGCGGAACAAACGAACGCGTCCCCAAAACTTGCGGCAGAGGATTTGCGCCAGCGCCACCGAGCTGCGCGACGAGGTATCGGCCGCAATCGTGGTTACGTCTTCGATCCGCACCTTGCTGACCAGCAGAATGGAACGCACGGCGCCCTTGGCGGCGATGGCCGCGTCCGGCAGGATGGCGAGGCGAGGAATCGTGGCGTAGCTAATGGCAGGAATGATGCCGATGTCGGCAGCGCCGCGTTTCAGGGCTTCGGCGCAGCGGGAAGGGAGGGTGTAGGAAATCTCGAAGTCTTCACCGACCGTTTTCGACGTGACGTCCGGGACGGCGCCCCGTTCGAAGTCCCACATCAGCGGAGCAGTGTTGAGGAATGAAATTGCGGAGATGCGAAGACGTCGCATTCGCGACGATTGTAACAAAAGGATGTGCCGCACTTCCTTGACGCGATTTTTGCGGGCGTGTAGAGTCGCGTCCTTTTGTGCGAGGGCGTATGTCGAGTGCCGCAACATCATCAGACATCCACGTAACGCAGTGGGTAGCGCTGGCGCTGACGCCGGGACTGGGGCCGGGACGGTGCCGCCGGTTGGTAGAGCATTGTGGAAGCACCGGCAGGGTATTTTCCGCGAGCCTCACGGAGCTGGAAGCGGCGGGCCTGCCGGCGCAAGCAGCGCAGGCGATCGCGCTGGGCAAGTCCATGGAAGCGGCGCAGGAGGAACTGGTGCGAGCTGCGAGCGTGGGCGCGCAGGTGATCACGCTGCAAGACCGCGCCTATCCGGCGTTGTTGAAGCAGATTTACGACCCACCGGTGATCTTGTACGTGCGCGGGGACGCGAACATCCTATCGGGGGCAGGGATCGGCGTCGTAGGTACGCGGCACCCGACACCGTACGGGATTGGCATGGCGGAGCGGCTCTCCTGCGACCTTTCGGCACGCGGGATCATCATTATAAGTGGCATGGCGAGGGGCGTGGACACTGCCGCGCACCGGGGCGCCATCGCTGCCAAAGGCAAAACCGCAGCCATCTTCGGCACCGGCATTGACGTTCTTTATCCCCGAGAAAACAGCAGGCTCGCCGACCAGATCCTCGCTCTGGGCGGGGCACTGGTAACGGAGTTTCCCCTGGGCTCGTTTGCCGCGCCGCAGAATTTCCCCATTCGCAACCGGATCATCAGCGGGATGTCAGTGGGAGTGCTGGTGGTGGAGGCGGGCGAGTACAGCGGAACGCGCATCACGGCGCGCTGCGCACTGGAGCAGAACCGCGAGCTGTTCGCCGTGCCCGGCAACGTCACCAACCGCAATGCATGGGGACCGAACACGCTCATCAAGCAGGGAGCCAAGCTGACCGCGACCTGGGAAGATGTCTGGGAAGAGCTGCCGGCAGAAACCAGGCTGAAGCTGGAGTCGGAGCGGCCGTCTGCATCGGAACCGGGGGCTACAGCATCACTGTTTCAGGGTGAATCACTGTCGCCGCACGAGCGGAAGATCATGGCGTTACTGAAGAAGGACGATTCGATGCAGATTGACGATGTGGTCGAGCGTCTCGAAGGCGAGCTTTCATCCTCGGAAATCTTTGCTGCACTATTCGAGCTGGAACTTGCCGGAAAAATCCGACAGCTGCCCGGCAAGAATTTCGTCAAGAGTTTTTGAGCGAGCTTTCAGCAGACGGCTGAATTCGGAAGTAACCGAGGTTAAGCGGACCCTCGCCTCTTTTCTTTCACTGTTGCGCGCAAATGGGTGATGGCACTCCGTTTAGCTGGCAGCCGAGAGCTGATATCTGATAGCCGACAGCTGATCGCCGGTAGCCAATTCAACGAACTCCATGCTAGCTTGAAAACTCACAAGGGGTAATTTTGTCCAATTTAGTCATCGTCGAATCACCGGCCAAGGCCAAGACCATCGCCAAGTATCTCGGCAAGGGATACGAGGTGGAGGCGTCGCTGGGGCACGTCAAGGACTTGCCCAAGAGCAACCTTGGGGTGGATGTCGATAACGATTTCGAAACCGAATACGTAGTCATTCCCGGCAAGGAGAAGGTGCTGGCCAGGCTGAAAAAGCTGGCCAAGTCAGCGGATGCGATATTCCTGGCGCCTGACCCGGACCGCGAGGGGGAGGCGATCGCCGCCCACTTGGCGGAGGAGCTTGCCGACGGCAAGAAAAAGAAGAAGAGCGCGGAGGAGAAGATCCGTCGCGTGACGTTCAACGAGATCACCAAGCGCGCCGTGCAGGAAGCGTTTCAGCACGCCCGCGACATTGACTGGAACCTGGTGGACGCGCAGCAGACACGGCGCGTGCTCGACCGGCTGGTGGGGTACCAGGTGTCGCCGCTACTGTGGGACAAAGTGCGGCGCGGGCTCTCCGCCGGACGTGTCCAGACGGTGGCGCTGCGGCTGATCGTGGAGCGCGAGCGCGAGATCAAGGCGTTCGAGAAAAAAGAATATTGGACGCTGGACGCGCACCTGGCCCCGGCAAAAGGACATGCTTTCGACGCGCGCTTCATCGGGATCGGTGATGAGAAGACCGAAATTCCGAACGAGGAAGAGTCGAAGAAGATTGTCGAGGCGCTGCGCCAGGCCGCGTGGTCGGTACGGGGAGTGGAAAGGCGCGAGCGGCGGCGCTCGCCGGCCCCGCCATTTACCACCAGCAAGCTGCAGCAGGACGCGTCGCGCAAGCTGCGCTTCAGCGTGAAGCGCACGATGATGATCGCGCAGCGGCTGTACGAAGGCGCGGACCTCGGCGAGGAAGGCACCGTCGGCCTGATCACCTACATGCGTACGGATTCCGTGCGCGTGTCCAATGACGCGCTCAACGAAGTGCGCGAGATGGTGGCTTCGAACTACGGGCCGCAGTACCTGCCGGAAACGCCCAACGTGTACAAGTCGAAGAAAGAGGCGCAGGAGGCCCATGAAGCCATCCGGCCGACTTCGGCGCTGCGGCATCCGGATTCGGTGAAGCAGTACCTGAAAGAAGATGAATTCAAGGTTTACAAGCTCATTTGGCAGCGCTTCGTGGCGTCGCAGATGAACCCGGCGGTGTTTGACCAGACCAGCGTGGACATCGAGGCGAAAGCGAATGGGACGTCGTACCTGTTCCGCGTGACGGGTTCGGTACTGAAGTTCGACGGCTTCCTGAAGATTTACGAGGAGTCGAAGGAAGGCAAGGACGAAGAGGATGAGGCACTGAAGCACAAGCTGCCGCCGCTAGAGCAGGGGCAGACGCTGACCCTGCGCGAGTTGAAGCCAGAGCAGCATTTCACCGAGCCTCCACCGCGGTACAACGAGGCGTCGCTGGTGAAGGAATTGGAAGAGCGCGGCATCGGACGGCCGTCCACGTATGCAGCCATCCTGAGCACGATTCAGGAGCGGCAGTACGTGACCAAGACGGGCGGCAAGTTCGTGCCCACGGAAATTGGTTTGGTCGTGACGGATTTGCTGGTGGAAAACTTCAAGGACATCTTCGATCCGCAGTACACGGCGCGTCTGGAAGAGGACCTGGACGAGATTGAGGAAGGCAAGGAGAAGTGGACCGACACGCTCGGCGACTTCTACAAGAAATTCCAGAAGGACCTCCGCTACGCCGAGAAGCACATGGAGAACATCAAGCGGATGGAGAAGCCCACCGACGAGAAGAGCGAACGGTGCGGCGCGCCGCTGCTGATCAACTGGGGCAAGCACGGTTCCTATT
>JBPCSQ010000032.1:0-10241 GCA_051006995.1 Terriglobales bacterium | reverse complement strand
GGCTGCATCAGACCCCGAAAACAGCCATCTCCGCCTGCGCGGTAGGACGGAATAGTGCTCGACTCCGTCGATCGCCGGGGGAACAACGGACGGGGGGGGAGGGTCCGAGTGGCGGTTCGGAGCCATGCTGCTCACAATTTCACCCTAGCAGAGCTTTGTTAAAGGAACGTTACAATCGCGGAATATTGAGCGCCGGCTATCAGTAGCCGGCGCTTGGGTCGAGGGTTAGTGAATTTGTTTGATTTTAGAGCGTTCTTTGTCCACGACTGGCTTCGGTAAAGGCGCATAATCCAGAGCCTTCGCCATCGGCTCTCCCTTGTCGAGCATCCACGACAAGAACTTCACGACCGCGTCCTTTTTGGCCTTATCCTGCCACTTGGTCGGGATCAGCAGGTAGGTAAAGCTGGCGACCGGATAGGCTTCCTTGCCGTTGGCGTTGGTGATCGAGACGCGGAAATCATCGGGCATTGTGACCCCTGCAGCCGCGACCGTCGTGGAATCGAGGCTGGCTTTCACGAAGTTGCCAGAGGCGTTCTTCACCGGACCAAAGGTGATCTTGTTCTGGAGCGCGTAGATCAACTCCACGTACCCGATGGCGCCGTCGGCCTGCCGGATCATGCCGGCGACACCTTCATTGCCCTTGGCGCCGAGGCCCGTCGGCCAGCTCACCGAGGTATTGGCGCCAACCTTCGACTTCCATTCCGGGCTGATCTTGGAGAGGTAATCAGTCCAGACGAAGGTGGTGCCGCTACCATCGGAGCGGTGGACCACAACGATGTCGGTATCGGGCAGCTTCACGCCGGGATTCGCCGCGGTGAGCGCCTTATCGTTCCATTTCTTGATCGTGCCGAGAAAGATCCCGGCCAGGGCTTCAGGGGTGAACTTGATCTCCTGCTGCACGCTGCTCAGGTTGTAGGCAGGCACAACCGAACCGAGCACGGTTGGGAACTGGATAATCGGCTTTCCCACCTTCTTGAGCTGTTCATCATTCAGCGGCATATCACTGGCGCCGAAATCCACCGTGCCGGCCGTGAGCTGCGCGATGCCACCGCCGCTGCCGATGCTCTGGTAATTGATCTGAACGTTAGGGTTTTCGCGATGAAACTCGGTGAACCATTTCGAATAGATGGGGTAGGGAAATGTCGCCCCCGCGGCATTCAGGTTCTGACCGAATGCAGGAACCAGCGCAGCCATCAACAGCGCCAGAAGCGTCGCAAATCGTCTCACGTTGTCAATCCTCCTGGTACAGGGTGTAACAGCGGCGTATTACAACAATGTTAAAAATAGATGAATGCCGGATGAATTCTGACTTCGCAGCTAGGCTGCAGGGGGAGTACTCCTGCGTGGTTCGGGATCTACAAGTTCTTGCTCATAGAGGATCGCCAGAAAGATTGAAGAATAATTCGTAATGCGCATCGGGCTGAATAGACCTTAAATCTTGCGCATCGCGATTCCCGTTACGGACCCCTGCTCTCTCAGCCACCGTAGGAACATCTGCTCGAAATCTAAGTCTGTGGTGCGCGCCACGTGCCGCAGAGTGTGCCCGCTGAGCAAGTGGCAGATTTCCTCGCCGAGGTTCTTGGCGTGGTCCCCAGCCCGCTCCAACGCCTGGGCCATGAGCAGAACATGAACGCTCTCGCGCGCCAGACCGTCGCGATCCTCGACATGGCGGAAAAAGATCAGGTTGCGCAGGCGGTCAATCTCGCTGTCGGCGCGGATGATCTTGAGCGCAAGTTGCAGGTCGCGGCGGGCGATCGATTCGATTGTGCTGCGCAACATCGTCTCAAGCACAGTCGCCATGCGGATGAGATCAGCTACATCCGGCGCTTCGAGCCGCATCCAGACCGCTTCTGCGCGGCTGGAAAAACTGGATATGAGGTCGCCAATGCGCTCGAGGTCGGTCACCAGCTTCATGCACGCCAGGATCTCACGCGCTTGTTTGCTGTCGGTGCCGGCAACCGCTTCGGCGGCACGTTCGTCCACCTCGCGGTCCAAGGCGTCGAGCTGCGCCTCGCATTCCCGGATCGCCCGGTAGCTCTCTTTGCTACCGGTGCCCAGGGCGGTCGAAAGATCGGAAGCGGCCGTGGTGGCCACCTGGATGGCCAGCATCGCCAGTTTCATCATTGGTTCGGATTTGGCTTCGTGAACAGAGGGGCCAGCAAGTGCGGACATAAGACCTCGCATAGGTGCTGCGCGAAGAATACCGAGTGAAGGTGAAAGGCAGGTTACGACCTTGTGAAATTCTCGTGAAAATGAGTTCGGCAGAGCGAATTGCGTGCAAGGCAAAAGGAAGAGAGAGCGGGTCGTATGTATGACACCGCGGGCAACATAATCGAAGAATCTGATTTGATCAGGAAGCTTTCTTCCGGTACGGACTGCCGATGTAAATGAAATCGAATTGCCGCAACCCATCGAGATCGCGTTCCTCGGCCATGTGCTCCACACGTTCCGCGAGCTGCTGAACCTGCTGCTTCTCCATGTTTTTGGTTGCGGCCCAGAATTTCCAAGGGTAGAACCAGATTCGGTCGGGGTATTCAGCTACCACGGGCACTCTCCTGGTTACAGACTGCACCGCACCGGAGAATAGCAAACGAATGTTACAGGAATGTTACAACTTCGAGACTCGTCCCAATTCTTGTGGGGGAACCCTTCCGCGAACGAGCCGGTTTCAAAGTGAGTCGTATTGGGCTAATCGGCCGATCGCAAGAGGTGGCGGCCGCTCTAGCCGACTTCCATTCCGGCGGGTATCATCAGAGCCCTATGACACCCGCACTGGCAAGCCTGGAACCGAAAGAGCTGTGGAAGCATTTTGATGCCCTGGCGGCGATCCCGCGTGAGTCCACCAAAGAAGCCAAGGCGCGCGAGTACGTGCTGGCGCAAGCGCGGCGCCTTGGCCTGGAAGCCTCTCAGGATAAGGTTGGCAACACGGTGATTCGCAAACCGGCGCGTCCGGGGCGGGAGCATGCGCCCATGGCGCTGCTGCAGGGACATCTCGACATGGTATGCGAAAAAAATGAGGGCACGCCGCACAATTTCGACACTGATCCCATTAAGGTGATCCGCGACGGCGACTGGCTGAGGGCCGACGGTACAACGCTCGGTTCCGACAACGGCATTGGGGTGGCCGCAGCGCTGGCGGTCATGGAGAGCAGCACCATCGCGCACGGCCCGCTGGAGTTTCTGTTCACCATCGACGAGGAGCGCGGCCTCACCGGCGCGTCGGAATTCCCCCCGGGAATGCTGAAGTCGAAGTATTTCCTGAACCTCGACAACGAGGAACTGGGCACGCTGTGCATCGGCTGCTCGGGTGGCGTGAACACCACCGCGCGTCGCAAAGTCACGCTGCGATCTGCCGGGCCGGGCGACAGTTGGCGAATCAAGGTGGGTGGCCTGAAGGGCGGCCACTCCGGCGTGGACATCGAGAAAGGACGCGGCAATGCATTGCGCATCCTCGGCCGCACGCTGCAAAGAGTGCAGAAGAAGCTGAAGATCCAGATTGCCGACCTGAAGGGTGGCAGCGCGCGCAACGCCATACCGCGCGAGGCCTCGGCGCTGGTGGTGGCAGCTGCAGGCAAGGAAAAAGAACTTCAGGCGCTGCTGGCCGAGTTGCAGGCGGAAGCCCGCTCTGACCTGGGCGGCTTCGATTCCGAGGTGCAGATCACGGCGGAAAAGGCGGACACGATTTCGCAGGTGCTGGACGACGCCGATGCACAAAAGGCCGTCGATTTGCTGGTCGCCATTCCTCATGGCGTCGTGGCCATGAGTCCGGATGTCCCCGGTTTAGTGCAGAACTCGACGAACCTGGCCACCGTGAGCGTTAAGGATGGCGTGATCGAGGTCGGCACCAGCCAGCGCAGCGCAATTAAGAGCAGCAGGACCGATGTAGCGCGCATGGTCGCCAGCGCGTGCCGCCTCGCCGGTTTCGAAGTCAAGCATGAGGGAGACTATCCGGGCTGGAAGCCGGACCCGAACAGCGAGATCGTGCGCAAGCTGAAAGCCGTGCACCAGCAGGTGTTCGGCAAGGAACCGAAGCTGATTGCCATGCATGCCGGGCTGGAGTGCGGCGTCATTGGCGAGAAGTATCCCGGGATGCAGCTCATCTCATTCGGCCCGCAGATCGAAAATCCGCATAGCCCCAACGAGCGGGTGCAGATTTCCTCGGTGGAGAGTTTCTGGAAGTACCTGCGTGCGGTGTTGGAAGGCATCTAGACCAGAACCTTACTTCAGGACCACCGTCATGCATCCAAAGGTGCATGCGGTGGGCTTGTTTTGCCCGCACGCCGAAGGGCGCCATGAAATCGAAATTGCTCCACCAAGAAAACGGGTTGAAGACCTATGCGCTGGTATTCGATAAGAACGATGACGTCCAGGAACTCTTGTTGCGGTTCGCAACGGAGCAGAAGCTTGAGGCAGCGCACCTGAACGCCATCGGCGCCTTCAGCGAGGTGGTGCTCGGCTACTTCGATCGCGAGCGCAAGGATTACCGGAAGATTCCGGTCCACGAGCAAGTCGAAGTGCTATCGCTCAGTGGCAACATTGTTCGCAGCGAAGGCAAGCCGAAGCTGCACGCCCACATCGTGGTCGGCAAATCGGACGGCAGCGCGCACGGCGGTCATTTTCTGCAGGGGCGGGTCTGGCCGACGCTGGAGATGGTTGTTTCCGAAACGCCGATCCACCTGCGCCGCATGCACGACGAGGAAACAGGCCTGGCGCTGATTGATCTGGCCGCCTGAGTCAGCAGGCGAAGGCTCCGGTGGTTGTCAGCCCCTTCGTGCTCTGCTGCGGCGAATCCAGCCGCCGCTCCGCAAGAAGTCGCTACCCGGCATCCAATGGAAGATGAAGCTTCGCGGGCCCTTTTTGCTTTTCCTGCTGATCGCAATCGTCGCTGCCGCTGCTCCGGATACCAAGCCGGGTAACCCACCGGCAGAGAAAGGCACCCGGCTCTACATCCAGTCCGGCACGCTCTACGCCAAGAGCGGCGCCGCCATCCACCTGCACGGCTTTGACGCCAACATCCGTGATGGCAAAGACCCGAAAGACGGACATCAGGACAAGATCGTCAGTGTTGCCGGCGGGAGTGCGATGCTCGCCTGGGACGATCTCAGCAAGCTGCTGAACGGTAAGCTGGATGGCCATCAGCTCCAGGATGTGAAGATCACGCCCGATCACGGCAAGGTCAAAATCTCCGGCAAGATGAAGAAGGCAGTGTCGCTCCCGTTCACCGTGGAGGGGCCGGTCACGCTGACGCGCGAAGGCTTCATCCGGCTGCATACCGAGTCGATGAAAACCGGTAAGCTGCCTATCAAAGGGTTGGCGGAACTCCTCGGCCTTGATCCCCAAAAAATGGTGGGCGACGGAAAGATTAAAGGCGTGAGCGCCGACAAGGACGGTTTTAGTTTCGATCCCGACCTTCTATGGGGGCTCCCGGTGCACGGGCGGGTCACGCGATTGTCGGTGCAGGCTCGAGGGCTGTTGCTGGTCTTCGGAGGCCAGGGGCAGAAAAGCGAGCCGCGGAGATCAACGTTGCGGGCGCAGGCGCGCTAGCTGGAAGCGCGTGGCTCCAGACCCGGGCGCCCTGGTTGCGCCACCCCGCCGCGCAGGCGAATCAGGCGCCAGCGCAAGCGGTCGAGATAGAGATACATCACCGGCGTGGTGAACAGGGTCAGCATCTGGCTGACGATTAGCCCGCCCACAATCGTCAGGCCCAGCGGCTGGCGCAACTCCGAGCCCGTCCCCAGCCCGAGCGCCAGTGGCAGCGCGCCGAACAGCGCCGCCATGGTGGTCATCATGATCGGCCGGAAACGCAGCAGGGAAGCCTCGTAGATGGCCTTCTCCGGCTCCATGCCGCCGCGGCGCTCGGCATCAAGCGCAAAGTCAATCACCAGGATTCCATTTTTCTTGACGAGCCCGATCAGCAGGATGATGCCGATCAGCGCCATGACTGTGAGGTCGGTGCCGGTCAGCAACAGCGCCAGCAGCGCGCCCACGCCCGCCGACGGCAGCGTGGACAAAATCGTGATCGGATGCATGAAGCTTTCGTAGAGCACGCCGAGCACGATGTACACCGTGATCAGCGCCGCCAGAATCAGGATGGGCTGGTTCTTGAGCGACTCCTGGAATGCCGCTGCTGTGCCGGAGAAACTGGCGTAAATCGTGCCCGGAAAGCGCATCTCGCGTTCCGCGCTCTGGATGGCGCGCACCGCCTGGCCCAGCGCAATTCCTGGCGCCAGGTTGAACGATACGGTGATCGCCGGGAACTGGCCCTGGTGGGGTACCGCCAGCGCCGTGTTGCTGGATTCATAGTGCGAGAACGCGCTCAATGGCACCAGGCTGCCATTGTTGGCGTGGACGTACAGCATCTTGAGCGCATCCGGGTTCTGTTGAAAGTCTGGCAGGACCTCCATCACCACGTGATACTGGTTGAGTTGGCGATAGATGGTCGAGACCTGGCGCTGGCCGAAGGCATCGTAGAGCGCCTCGTCAATCTGAGCGGGCATCACGCCGAGGCGCGAGGCGGTGTCACGGTCCACCGCGAGGTACAGTTGCAGGCCCTTGATCTGCTGGTCGCTTGAAACATCGCGCAGTTCCTTCATCCCGCGCATTTTCTGTAACAGCCGCGGCCCCCAATCGTTGAGTTCGTTGAGGTCGGAATCCTGCAGCGTGTACTGGTACTGTGCGTTGCTCATGCGGCCGCCCACCCGCACGTCCTGCACCGGCTGCAGAAAAAGATTCGCGCCAGGAATGTGCGACAGCTTGCCGCGCAGGCGTCCGATCACCTGTTCCACGCTGACCTTGCGCTTGGCCTTGAGCTGGATGAAGAACCGCCCGGTATTGCGCGCTCCTCCGCCGGTGAAGGCGCCGACGGTCTCCACGGCCGGATCGGAAAGCACGATGGAGCTGAATTGCCCCTGTTTTTCACGCAGCGCGGGGAAGGAGATGTCCTGCGACGCCTGGATGGCGCCCATCAGACGGCCGGTGTCCTGCGATGGGAAGAAGCCCTTTGGGACGACGATGTAGAGGTACACGGCCAGCCCCATGGTGAGCAGCATGATGGCCAGCATGAGGGCAGAGTGGCGCAGCACCCAGCGTAATCCCACGGCGTAGCCGGAGTGCATGCCGTTGAAAGTGCGCTCGCTGAGGCGATAGAAACGCCCATGACGGCGCTCCGCTTCCGGACGCAGGAATTTCGCGCACAGCATGGGCGTGGCGGTGAGGGAAACGACGAGCGAGACGGCGATGGCCAGGCTGAGCACGACCGCGAATTCGCGGAAGAGCCGTCCGACGATGCCGCCCATCAGCAGGATGGGAATGAACACCGCCACCAGTGAGACGCTCATGGAGAGCACGGTGAAGCCGATTTCGCGTGAGCCGCGAAAGGCGGCAGCGACGGGGCGCTGGCCGGCCTCAATGTAGCGAGTGATGTTCTCAATCACCACGATGGCGTCGTCCACCACGAAGCCGGTGGCGATGGTCAGCGCCATCAGCGACAGGTTATCAATGCTGTAATGGAGCAGGTACATCAGCGCGACGGTGCCGAGCAGCGAAAGCGGCACTGCGACGCTGGGAATGAAGGTGGCTGCCGCGTTGCGCAGGAACAGAAAGATCACCATCACGACCAAGGCGACGGCGAAGACCAGCGTGATCTCGATATCGCGTACCGAAGCGCGGATGGTGGTGGTGCGGTCGTTCACTACCGACAACTTCATCGAGCCCGGAATCGCCGCCTGGAACGCCGGGAGCAGGGCGCGAATGCGGTCCACGGTCCCAATGATGTTGGCGCCGGGCTGGCGGAAGATGATCATCAGCACGGCCGGCTGGTTATTGAACAACGCGGCATTGCGCGTATCTTCGACCGAATCGAAGACGTTGGCGATCTGATCGAGGCGTACCGGCGCGCCATTGCGATAAGCGACCACCAGCGACTTGTACTGGTCGGCGACCTTGAGCTGATCGTTGGCGGTGATGGCATAGGCGTCTTCTGCGGCGGAGAACTCGCCCTTGGGGGAATTGGCGTTGGCGCGATTGAGCGCGGTGCGCACATCGTCGAGGCCGATGCCGTAGCTGGAGAGCTGGACCGGGTTCACCTGGACGCGGACGGCGGGGCGAGCGCCGCCGCCGACAATGACCTGTCCGACACCCTCCACCTGGGCGATCTTCTGCGCCAGGATGGAATCGGCGGCATCGTACATGCGCGGAATCGGTTGGGTGGGCGAGGTCAGCGACAGCAGCATGATGGGCGCATCGGCCGGATTGGTCTTGCGATAGGTGGGTGCGTTGGGCAAGTTGGCGGGCAACTGGCCGCGCGCCCCATTGATGGCGGCCTGTACGTCACGCGCGGCGGCATCAATGTTGCGGCTCAAGTCGAACTGCATGGTGATGCTGGTAGAGCCGAGCTGGCTGCTGGAAGTCATCTCGGTGACGCCGGCGATGCGGCCGAACTGCCGCTCGAGCGGCGTGGCGACCGCCGACGCCATCGTCTCCGGGCTGGCGCCCGGCAGTCCCGCGAACACGGTCACGGTGGGGAACTCCACTTCCGGCAGCGGCGAAACCGGCAGCAGGAAATAGGCGATGAACCCGGCCAGCAGCACCGCCACTGAAAGCAGCGAGGTGCCGACCGGACGCCGGATGAATGGGCTGGAGATATTCATCGCGAATCGACGGTGGCGATTTCCTTTTCGTCCAGCGCATTGCCGATGCGGAAACGTTCCAGGCGGCGGGCCAACCGGTCGAACCACAGATAGACGACCGGGGTCGTGTACAAGGTCAGCAACTGGCTGAGGAGCAGCCCGCCGACGATGGTGATGCCGAGCGGATGACGCAACTCGGATCCGGTGCCGCGCCCCAGCGCCAGTGGCAATCCGCCGAACAGCGCCGCCATGGTGGTCATCATGATGGGGCGGAAGCGCAGGAGGGAGGCCTGGTAGATGGACTCCCTCGGGGAGGTGCCCCGCTCCCGCTCCGCCTCGAGCGCGAAGTCGATCATCATGATGGCGTTCTTCTTCACGATGCCGATGAGGAGGACGATGCCGATGAGCGCGATGATGCTGAAGTCCACGCGGAAGAGCATGAGGGCGAGGAGCGCGCCCACGCCGGCAGAGGGGAGCGTGGAGAGGATCGTGACCGGGTGGATGTAGCTCTCGTAGAGGATGCCCAGCACGATGTAGACGGTGATGAGGGCCGCCAGGATCAGGATGGGCTCGCTGGCCAGCGACTGCTTGAAGGCCTGCGCGGTCCCGACGAACTCCGCCCGGACGCTCGGAGGCATGCCGATCTCCCGCTCGGCCCGGTGGATGGCCTCGACGGCCTCGCCGAGCGACCGGCCCGGGGCCAGGTTGAAGGAGATGGTGGCCGCGGGGAACTGCCCCTGGTGGCTGACGGCCAGCGGCGTGCGGGTCGTCGTGTAGTGCGTGAAGGCGGCCAGCGGCACCTGGTCGCCGGTCGAGGACGGCACGTAGATGCGCGCCAGCGCGGCGGGGTCCCTCTGGAACTCGGGCTTCACCTCCAGGATGACCCGGTACTGGTTCAGCTGGGTGAAGATGGTGGACACCTGCCGCTGGCCGAAGGCGTCGTAGAGCACGTCGTCGATGGCCTGCGGCAGGATTCCCAGCCGCGAGGCCGTGTCCCGGTCGATGATCAGGCTGGCCTGGAGGCCGGCGGCCTGCTGGTCGCTGGCCACGTCCCGCAGCTCCGGCAGGGTCTGCAGCCGGGCCAGGACGCGCGGCGCCCACCGATCGAGCTCCGCGGAGTCGGCGTCCTCCAGGGTGTACTGGAACTGGGTGCGGGAGAGGCGCGTGTCGATCTGGAGGTCCTGGACCGGCTGGAGGTAGAGCGAGATCCCCTCCACCTCCGCCAGCCTGGGCTTCAGGCGGGCGATGATCTGCTCGGCGCTGGCGGTCCGCTCCTCCCGGGGCTTCAGGGCGATGGTGAGCCGGCCGCTGTTGGGCGTGGCGTTGGTCCCGTCGGCGCCGATGAAGGAGGCGACCGAGACCACGTCCGGGTCGGTCCGGACCGCGTCGGCCAGCGCCATCTGCCGCCGGCGCATGCTGTCGAAGGAGACGTCGGCCGGCGCCTCGGACACGCCGACGAGCAGGCCCGTGTCCTGCTGGGGGAAGAAGCCCTTGGGGATGGCGATGTAGAGTCCGACCGTGGCGAGCATGGTCCCCAGGGCCACTGCCAGGGTGAAGCGCTGGTGCCTCAGCACCCAGCCGAGGGACGATTCGTAGTGGCGCATGATCCACTGG
>JBPCSQ010000031.1:0-155935 GCA_051006995.1 Terriglobales bacterium | reverse complement strand
CGGCCGTACTGCTTGACCAGGGCGTTCTTCGGCTCGGTCAGGATCTTGACCAGCGCGCCTTCGTCCAGGTCTTCCAGCGAGGCGATCACCGGCAGGCGGCCGATGAATTCCGGGATCAGGCCGAAGCGCATCAGGTCGTCCGGCTCGACACCGCGCAGGATCTCGCCCGTGCGCCGCTCGTCCGGATCCACGACCTTGGCGCCAAAGCCGATGCCCGCGCCATGGCCGCTGCCGGAGATGATCTTCTCCAGGCCGGCGAAGGCGCCGCCGCAGATGAACAGGATGTTGGTGGTGTCGACCTGCAGGAACTCCTGCTGCGGATGCTTGCGCCCGCCCTGCGGCGGCACGGAGGCGACGGTGCCTTCCATGATCTTCAGCAGCGCCTGCTGCACGCCCTCACCCGACACGTCGCGCGTGATGGACGGGTTGTCGGACTTGCGCGATATCTTGTCGATTTCGTCGATGTAGACGATGCCGCGCTGCGCGCGCTCGACATTGTAGTCGGCGGCCTGCAGCAGCTTCAGGATGATGTTCTCGACGTCCTCGCCGACATAGCCGGCTTCGGTCAGCGTCGTCGCGTCCGCCATCGTGAACGGCACGTCGAGGATGCGCGCCAGCGTCTGCGCCAGCAGCGTCTTGCCCGTCCCCGTCGGGCCGATCAGCAGAATGTTCGACTTCGCCAACTCCACCTCGCTGTTGCGCTGGCGGTTCATGTGGATGCGCTTGTAATGGTTGTAAACCGCGACCGCCAGCTTTTTCTTGGTCTGGTCCTGGCCGATGACGTACTGATCGAGGAACGACTTCACCTCGGCGGGTTTGGGCAGGTGGTCGGGAGCGGCAGAGGCGTGCGTCTCGGTGCGGTCGTCTTCCAGGATGGAATTGCAGACTGCCACGCATTCATCGCAGATGTAGGCGCGCGGGTAGTCGCTGGGCGACGAAATCAGCTTGGCGACGGCGTCCTGGGATTTGTGGCAAAACGAGCAGCGTAGCGTGTCCTCGGATCCTGACCGTGGTTTCACCCAATCACTCCTTCAACCGGGCTCCGTCCGCGCGAACATCGTACCGCGATGCCGGAGCGCGCCGCCTTGCACTCGGGACCGGCGCCGTCCCGTCCTGCCGGGCCCACATTTGCGGGTGCCCGGGTGCGCCACATCCGCCCGATTTGGCAGATGGGGTGTATCCAGCTGTTATTGTGCACCCATCACGCAAACATCGCCATGTGACCGTCGTCACCGGCCAGTGTGCCACAAGAACCGGCTCAGCGGGGACGGTAAATGATGTCGTCGATGATGCCGTACTCTTTGCCCTGCTCGGCATTCATGATGAAATCGCGCTCCACGTCCTTTTCCACCTTTTCCAGCGTCTGGCCGGTGTGCTTGGCCATGATCTGGTTGAGCAACTCGCGCATGCGCAGGATCTCGCGCGCGTGGATGTCAATGTCGGTGGCCTGCCCGGATAGCCCGCCCATGATGTGCGGCTGATGGATCAGGATGCGCGAGTTCGGCAGCGCGAACCGCTTCTTGGCCGCCCCCGCCGTCAGCAGCACCGCCGCCATCGAGGCCGCCTGCCCGATGCAGATGGTCATCACATCCGGCTTGATGTACTGCATGGTGTCGTAGATCGCCATCCCGGACGTGATGGAGCCGCCCGGGGAGTTGATGTAGAGCTGGATATCCTTCTCCGGGTCTTCGGCGGCCAGAAACAGCAACTGGGCGATGACCAGATTGGCGATGTTGTCGTCAATCGGCGTGCCGATAAAAATGATGTTGTCGCGCAGCAGCCTCGAGTAGATGTCGTAAGCGCGCTCGCCGCGACCGGTCTGCTCAATCACCATGGGCACTAGCATCGAATGTGGCTCCTTCCGTGCGGAGAAGACGAAACACCGCCCTTCAGGCGGAGCGGCGGTAAAGAAAGTCGAGGGCTTTGTCGTTGCGCAGTCTGTTTCGGATTCTATCGAGCGCGCCCTCACGCGTCAAACGAGCCCGAACGGCATCGGCAGACTGCTTGGTCTGAGTAGCCAAAGCTTCGACTTCGGCGTCAATTTCCTGATCCGACACCTCGATTTTTTCAGCTTCGGCGATTTTGTCGAGCAGGAGCGAGGCCTTGACCTCGCGCGCGGCAGCTTCACGCTGGCCGGCGCGGAGCCGGTTGAAGTCCATTTTCTTCATGTCCTCGGGACGCATGCCCTGGGAGGCCAGGGCGCGCAGGCCGCGCTCCAGGCGGAGGTCCACCTGGCGGTCCACCAGAGCATCGGGAACCTGGAAATCGTTGCGCTTGACCAGCTCGTCGAGGATCTTTTCCTTGCCCTCGCGCTCGGCCTCGTGCTGCTTCTCGTGCTCCAGGCCCTCGCGAATCTTCTGTTTCAGCACATCGAGGGTTTCGAATTCGCCGAGTTCTTTGGCAAAGGCGTCGTTCAGTTCCGGGAGATTCTTTTGCTTGATGGCTTTGACGTTCACGGTGTACGCGAAGGTCTTACCGGCGAGGCGCTGGTCGGAAAAATCAGCGGGATAGGAAACCTCGAAGCTGCGAGTGTCGCCGGGATTGGTACCGCGGAGGTTGTCGGAGAACTCACGTACCGTGTTTGCGCCGGCCAGCTCGACCATAACGTCGTCGAGATGCACTGGCTTGGGCTGTTCGGCGGTAGGCGGTTCTTCGGGTCCGCCGGCGGAAGCCTTGGGCAGGCCTTCGAGCGCGACCTGGGCAAAATCACCGTCGGCGAGCGCGCGGCCTTCGACGGCGGTGAACGTGGCGTGCTGCTCGCGCAGGCGGTTCAGCGATTCGTCGATCTCCTGGTCGGTGACCGCGGTGTCCGGCTTTTCGACTCGGAGCTCCTGGTAGCCCGACACTTCGATTTCAGGAAGAACTTCGAATGTTGCCTTAAAGCGCAGGGGCTCACCCTCGGCAATGTGCAGGTCGGAGACACGGGGCTGGGAAACGGGCACCAGTTTCTGCCGTCCTGCTTCGTCGTGGAAATATTTCGGGACGAGAGACTCTACGACCTCGGACTTGATCTCCTCGGCAAAACGCTGACGAATGACGGTGGAGGGCACCTTGCCGCGGCGGAAGCCAGGCAGGCGGGCGACGGACTGCATTTTACGGACGACGTTTTCGGTTTCGCGGGAAACGACGTCGGCCGGAATTTCGACCTGAATCTCGCGGCGGGTGGAGGCATTGGTTTCCGTTGGGCTCAAAGGAGTGCGGTTCCTGTACAGAATTCATCCGCTAGAGAGATGACAACCCATTGAATATAAAGCGAGGGAAGCGGGCGGTCAAACTCCCGGCGAAGCCGGTCAGAACTTCACCAGGATTGCCATGTTCAAGCGGCTTTCGCGTTTGCGCAGGTCGGGAGTGAAGCCGGGAATGAGCGATCCGGCTGGGCCGGCATTGCCGCCGGGGGGAGTAATGCCGCCAGATCCGGAAAAGTAGGGAACATTGGCCGCGCGGTGGTTGTATTCCCAGCGAAACGTAATGTACTGGCTAGGCATGTAATCGAAGGTGCCGGAGACATCCCACGCCTTGAAGGAATCGCCGGGATTCTGCGTGAAGTACGGCGTGCCCGAGGCGGCCGTAGCGCCGTTGATGGGCGGCAGCAGGACCAGGTAACGGCCGGGGTTGTTGATGGCGCCTCCGCCGATGGTGCCGGCAAACAAGTCGCGGTGGAACCAAACACGGTTGTAGAGCATGAAGCCCAAGAAGCTCTGCTTGGGTCCGGCTGAGGTATTGCCGAAGCAGCTCACGCCGCCGCCGCTCTCGCAGCCCAGATCGAAGGTGAACGTCAGAGCAGCGCGGTCGAGCCGGGCACCGCGGCGTTCGTAGTATTTGTACTGAATGCTGTTGTCGCTGTGAAAACGACTGCGGCCGCTGACTCCCGGCGTGTCGCGGCCGATGAAATACTGATTGCCCAGTATCGACCAACTGCCGTTGGGACGCCACAGCAGCTGAAAACCGAAGCCAGGACGCTGGTTGAACCTGCCATAGGATTGCCAGCCGTTCACGAACCAAGGTTCGATCTTCAGCTTTTCTGTCGGAAACACCTGCACCCGAATACCGTTGAAGAACCAGGGCGTGTTGGACGACACGTACGATGGCTGATAGGCCCAGTTGTCGAAGTTGTAGTAACTGAACAGGCCAACGTAGGACATGAAGATGCCTGCATCCACGTTAATGCCGTGCCATTTATTGAAGTGATAGCCGCCGTAGGCTTCGGACAGATAACGGTAAGCGCCGGCAAGATTCCACTGGCCACGCGCGGGACTGGGGTCGTTGCGCGGCGTGGCTTGCGAATACATGCCGAATTGCGTCATGACGCGAGCACGAACGTTGTCGTAGTGGAAGTCGCCCCCGACGCCCAGCTGAGTGACCTGTACTTCATTGGCGCGGAAGATCTCGCTGGAGCCGCCGATGGTGTCATCGCGCGGATGGGCGAAATCATAGACGTAATCAACATCAGCGCGGATTTCTGGAGTAAAGAATTTGGTATCGAGCGGCAACTGCCGGGTACGCGGGTTGCCATTCAACCAGGTCCAGTCCGCGAACGCAAACGGCTCATGGAGTCCGTTGTCAGCTGGCGAGGAAGCACCATTGGCCGGCGGTTCTGGGTAAGTACGATCCTCATGCTGCGGTTCGCTGCTTGAGCGTTCGTGCGCCTCGAGAGCCGCCAGCCTGCGCTCAAGGTCCTCAATGCGCTGCATCAGCATGCGTTCACGTTCAGAGGGTTCGAGTGCAGTTTGAACCGGCGGTTGGGATGAGGCGGTGTTTTGCTGCGCAACCAGGCTCGTTGTCGAGAAACAAAGAGCAAGAATAAGAGTTGCAAGCCTGCTATGGGCCAATTTGGTTTTCGTGGGCAATGATTTCCCGTCCGACAGCTTGTCGCCGATAGGAATGGCCATCAACGAGAGTCTTTAGCAGCTGCTCCAGCGAGATTGACCCTGGAGACTATCGCTGGGATTCCCGCCAGAGATGCGAAACGGAGAAATGCGCCTCGGCGGAAGGCGAGATGTCCCTTGGCTCCCACCATGCTCGATGGTCAGCAGGTAACCCACAACGGGGCGGGGACCGGCATCCTTCCAGGAGGCCACGAGGAAGTAGCAGAGGAAGAGGACGCCGGCGCCCGAGATCATCCCAAGGATGGTGGTGGCAGCCATATCAACCTGACGATTGCGCACCGGTGCAATTCCCGGCGCGAGATCCTGAGGATGATTGGAAACCGCCAGCCATAAACCTCGAATAAAAAGATCGTAAAAAAGCGATAAAACGGCGAGGAGAGGAACCACGCATACGACCGGCGGGTGAGGCCCGGAGGGCTTACTCGCCGGGCTCGAACCGGTATCCGATCCAAGGATCGGTGAGGATGTAGCGTGGCGGACCTTCGTCCGGCTCTAACTTCTTCCTCAGGTGGCCGATGAAGACGCGCAGATATTCCGGCTGGGTGACGCTGCTCTCGCCCCATACGGCCGCGAGCAGAGCGCGATGGGTGAGAACCTTGCCGGGATGGCGTGCCAGATAGAGAAGGAGATCAAATTCCTTGGGCGTGAGCCGGACTTCCCGCTCTTGGACGGAGACGGTCCTGGCCTGCAGGTCAATGCGGAAATCGCCGATGGCAATGGTATCGGGCAAAGGTTCCTGCGCAACGGAGGCGCGGCGCAGAGAAGCACGGATGCGGGCGAGCAATTCCTCCACGCTGAAAGGCTTGGTGACGTAATCATCGGCACCGGCATCGAGCGCCTCGACCTTGACTTGATCTTCGCCCTTGACCGAAAGGACGATGATGGGGACTTGAGACTTGGCGCGGATCTTCTTGCACAGCTCCAGCCCATCCATGTTGGGCATGCGCAAATCGGTGATCACGATATCGGGCGACCAATCCCTGATGACGTGGAGCGCTTCATCGCCATCCAAAGCAGTGCGAATGGCATAACCGCGGCTGGACAAGGCAGTCTTCAACACGCGCGTGATCTGCCGCTCGTCGTCGACGACGAGGATATTCCGTTTCTCCAAGCCAACAGCCATCGCGGTCAGTATAAGGTCGAGCGGCTCACGCCGGGGGAGCGCGCCGGTCCTTGATGTGCTCCAAGTGCCGCCGTACGCGGTCCAGGACCTCCGCGCGTTGCGAATTGCCGAGTTCGTGCCGCAGTTCATCGAGAGCGAAATGGATGACGTCGTGGTGGTGCAGCTCCTCGGGCGCGACATCGCCGCTGAGTTGCAGCCAGATTCCATGGAGCAGGTCAATTTCCTTCGCCGTGAGGTGCGGCGCATGCGGGCCCAGATAGAACACTTGCTCCTGCCCGCTTGGAAAATAGATTTGCAGCGTCAGTTGCGGCTTGGGATCGGACAGCCGCTCCCAGGCAAGCCCGGCTATGCGCGCCTCCTCGGTAACCGTCCTGGTGGGAGAGGGACCGAGCACCACCGCCGAGGACTGCAGACTCTGGGCGGCACGCAGGATGGCATCCCACTTTTCGGTGGCGGCCGCAACCGCCAGGTGGATGGTCTTGCCTTTCTTTTCGGCAATCGCCAGAGAGCGAGTGAAAAGCTCCTGCTCTTGCAGGCTGAAGAGCTGTTCGGGCGACAGTTCGTATTCGCCGGAACCGGCCCGCGTGAGAAAGCGCAGATGGAGCACGACGACATCCTGCTTGCGCGTGTCCACGCGGTCGAGAACAGCCGTGAGATTGGAAAGCGTGTTGTAGTTGCGGACCATGACCAGAATGTTGCCGGATTGGACGTCGAGAGCCGCCGGGGTCAGGTCCTCACCGGGTTCGAGGTTGAATTGGTCGAGGGCGGCATGCTCACTAGCGCGCTTTCTGGTGTAGCGCTCCGACATGGTGAACACGACGAAGAAAATTACGGTGAACGCCGCGCCTGAAATCGTGGCAACTTGCTTGGTGAAGAGGTTAATCAGGCAGAGGGCGAACAGCGTCAAGGTAATCAATCCGAGCCCAATCGGAATTTCGACATTCGCAATCCTGAGGTTCAACGGGACGCGAAATTCCCGCGCTCCGGGTTGCTTGTAGCGGAGTACCAGGACGGCCAATCCCTTCAGAGCAAAGCTCCACATCACACCGAAGGCATAGGCTTCGCCCAGCACGAAGATGTTGCCGCGGCTGAGCACAATGGTGAGCAACTGGAGCCCAACGACAAGATTCAGGATGCGATGCGAGGTCCCGTACCGTTGGTGGGGGTGGCGAAACCAGTGGGGAAGAATGCCGTCTTCGGAAACCCGGTTCAGGACCCCATTGGACCCGACGATGGCGGTGTTGACGGCGCCGGCCAGCATCAGCACGCCCACCACGACAACGAAAGCGCGGAAGGCAAGCCGGAGCGGCAGGGGGCCGGCCAAATACATGGCGAGGCCGCCGATGGGATTGTCGAAGAACTGGCTGCGCACCGAGTCGGGGATGATCATCACCGCGAAGAAGGCGACACCGGCGGTGAAGATGAGGCTATAAGCGAAGATGATGAAGCCGGCTTTTTCCAGGTTGCGCAGCTTGGGGTGCTCGATCTCGCGGTATACCTGGGCCATGGTTTCCTCGCCGCTCATGGCGAGGACGGAGTGGCCGAGGCCAACCAGAATGCCGATCAACCCGACGGTGTAAGGCAGCGATGTGTGGCGCAGCCAGCCCAGAGCATCACCGGCGTAGACGAGATTGGACAGGCGTGGCCAGGGCGGAAGATGGGCGCCTCGGGTCCACAAGGTGTAGGCGCACCAGGCGATCATCAGGACCACCATGACGGTGGTGACGTACATGATGCGTAAGGCTTTTTCGCTGGACTCCGGAATGCCCTTGATGTTTTCCCACCAGAAGTAAATGGTGGCTAGGATGGCGAAGAAGGCGGCGGTAGCATTCGACGGCAGGACGAAATTGAAGTGCGCGTAGCGCAAGAGCTCATTCAGCAGCCCGGTAAGGTAAAGACCGGCGGAGACACCGCTGATGGGGCCGGTGAGAATGTAGTCAAACATCAAGGCGGAGACGGAGAACTTCGCCAGCTTCGAGCCCATCGCTTCCTTGACGACGCGATAGACACCGCCGCGAACAAACATGCTGGAACTCTCGATGTAAATCGCGCGGACAGCGTAGGAGAGCAGCATGATGGCGAGTACAAACCATGGAGCGGCCTTGCCGACGAAGTGCTCCGCGATGGCGCCGGCGTAAAACGCCGACGAGCCCATGTCGTTGAGCACGACGGCAGCGGCCCGCCAGAACGAAATGAAGGCGAGCATGGCGGTGGTGGCCACCAGCACCCGTTGGGCGCGAAAGCTCCCGGGGGCTGACGGTTTTGCGTTAACGGAAGGGCTGTGCATTGCAGGCTGCGTCCGCAGCGGCACCGAGGATGGCCGCGCAATCACATCACGAGTCCAACATAGCGGAAGGGGTATAAAAAGTTCGTAAAAAGCCGAGTGACGAGCGATGGGTTTCCGAAGTGAGAAGCCTCAATGGTTCAGGCTGACGGGGAGCAGGGAACGGTAAAGCGGACCACGGCGCCGCCGGCACGGCCGGTCTCGATCCAGATTCGCCCGCCGTGCGCTTCCACGATGCCACGCGCAATCGCCAGCCCCATGCCAAAGCCGTTCTTGTTGTGGGATTGGCTGGCGCCCCGGAAAAATTTTTCGAAGACACGCTCGCGCAACTCGGCTGGAATGCCCCTGCCTTCGTCCTCGACCGAAAGCTGTGCCTGCCGGCCGGAGTCGCGCAGGGCATGAAGATGGATGGCGGTGCCGCTGGGCGAATACTTGGCCGCGTTCTCCAGCAGCTCGAACAGGAGGTTGGAGATGCAGATGGCGTCCACCTGCAATGGCGGGAGGGCATCCTCAATGCTGATCTCGACCGGGTGGGAGGCGAGCAAAGGAGCGGCGCGGTCGAGGGCGGCGGCAATAATGTCGCGCGCGCCGGTGGGCTGCTGGTGGAGAAGCAAGTGTCCGGCTTCGAGCTGAGCTAGCTCCATCATGTGCTCGACGAAGCGGTTCAACCGGTCGGACTCCTCGTTGATGACCTCCAGCAGTTCGCGGTGAGCGTCCTCCGGCAGCGCCGGAGCGCCGCCGTTGGGAGAAGGACCGAGCAGCGTTGTCACCGAAGCCTTGATGGAAGTCAGGGGAGTTCTCAGGTCATGGGTGACGGTATCGAGCAGGGCGGTCTTGAGCTTTTCACTGCGGCGAAGGGACTCGGCCTGGCTGGCCTTCTCGAATGCCTGCTTCAATTGTTCGTAAAGACGTTCGATTTCCACCCGCCGGACTTCGGCCGCTTCGGCCTGCCGCAGGGCGCGGGAGGACAGCTGTCCGACGATGAACGCCGTGGCCATGAATGCCGCGAAGGCAATCCAGTTCTGCGGGTCGGAAATACTCCAGGTGTGAACCGGGGGAATAAAGAAATAATTGAAGCACAGGCCGCCCCACAATGCGGCTAGCAGGCCCGGCAGGGACCCCCATTTCACGGCGCAGATAGTGACCGCCACCGTGAGCAGGAGAGCGATGGTGGTGAGGTTGGCCTGAGGACGGGCGAGGTGGAGGAGTGCCACGACTCCGGCGATGATCAGGCTGACCCAGACACACTTGCGCGTCATGGCAGCTTGGGAACCTCAAGCCTATTGTAGGCTCGTGCGAGAGTCCCAGTGCCAGGACGCGTGGTGTACCGAGAGAGGGACTGACGGCAGCGACAGAAACCATGACACGATTCGCCAGCCGGAAGGGGTACAAACGGCAAGGGCGAGCTGTGGAGTGGCGGCGGGGGTGTGGAAATGGTGATCGTCGTCTGGGAATTCCAGGTGAAGGCCGGTAAAAACGAGGAGTTTGAGAAGCACTACGGAGCCAATGGAACGTGGGCGGAGTTTTTCCGGCGGGATGCGACGTATCGCGGAACGCAACTGGTGCGGGACCTGAGCGATGCGCAGCGTTACGCCACCATGGACACATGGGAGGACGAAGAAGCTTACGGCGCGTTTCGTGCCGTCAACCGGCAGGAGTACGCGGCGCTGGATCAGGAGATGGAGGCGCTGACCGAGTCGGAGAAGAGGGTGGGGATCTTTGCTCAGTTGTGATTTGTGAGGGAGCCGCCAGCCGCTAGTCTCTAGTCCTAGTCTCTGACCTCGACTCTGCTAATCGCCGATCACGGTGATCACGATGGTGCGCTGGCGGGCGCGAACGTCGCATTCCAAGTGAACAATCTGCTGCCAGGTGCCGAGCACCAGCTGGTTGCTGGCGATGGGCACCTGAAGGGAAGGCCCGAGGAGGGTGGCCTGGAGGTGAGAGTGTCCGTTGCCGTCGTGCCAGGCCTGCTCGTGGCCGTAGTCACGGCTGGGCGGGATCAAGCGGTCGAGCAGGGCTGGAAGGTCGTGACGCAGCCCAGGCTCGAACTCGATTGTGCCGACGGCGGCGGTGCTGCCGACATTGAAGACGGTGACGGCGCCGGTGCGGATGCCGGAGGCGGCGACGACGGCCGCGACCTGGTCGGTGACATCGTGCATATCCCCGTGGCCGCTGGTGTGGATGGAGATCTGTTGCTGGTGGGTCATGCGGACAGTTTCCAGTTTCCAGTAGCCGGTTTCCAGTGAAAAACCGCAAATCCCTATAACCGCAGGTCCCTCGCTGCGCTTCGGGATGACACCATCAAATGCCGTTTCAGCGGTCAGGTATAGTGCTACGTTCCGATGAGCGATGAGAAACCCAGATTGGCGCGGGAGCTGCGCCTGGTGGACTCGACCGCACTGGTGGTGTCCAACGTGATCGGCGTGGGCATTTTCACCACGCCGGGCGTGGTGGCCGGCTTGGTGCCGTCATTCTGGCCGCTGGTTTGGCTGTGGATCGCAGGCGGAGTGCTGGCGCTGCTGGGCGCGCGCGCGTATGCCGAGCTGGCATCGCTACGGCCCGAAGCGGGTGGGGAGTACGTGTTCCTGCGCGATGCCTTTGGCCCGCTGGCAGGATTCCTGAGCGGGTGGACATCGTTCGTGGCGGGATTTTCCGGAGCGATTGCCGCCAGCGCGATCGGATTCGCGGTCTATCTAGGCCGGTACGTGCCGTGGGCATCGGACGCAACGCCGCTGGTGAGCGCGTCCCTGGGACCGATCACGCTGGGGATTTCCCGCAGAACCCTAGTGGCGCTGGCAGCGGTGGTGGCCATCTCGCTCCTGCACGCGCTGGGACTGAAGCCGGGCCGCCTGCTCCAGAACGGGCTGGCGTGGGCCAACGTTGGTTTTCTGGTGGTACTGCTGGCAGCGGGGTTCGCGCTGGGGCACGGGTCGGCGTCACGCTTCCACGACGCGGGCGCATTTCGCAGGCTGGACTGGCTGGTCGCGCTCATCCCGGTGATGTTTACCTACAGTGGATGGAACGCGGCGGCCTATGTGTCCGAGGAAGTGCGCGAGGCGACGCGAACCGTGGGCCGGGCACTGCTACTTGGGACGGCGCTGGTCGCGGTGCTCTACGTGCTGCTGAACGTGCTGATTCTGTATGCGGTGCCGATTTTCGAGATCAAGGCGACTATCAATGCCGGGGACGCGGCCGCAGCGGCGCTGTTCGGGCCGCGGATGGCGATGGCAGTGACGCCGATTTTTCTAGTGGCGCTGGCAGGCGCGATTAGTGCGATGGTGCTGGCCGGTCCGAGGGTGTACTTCGCGATGTCACGCGACGGAGCTTTTTTCAGCTTCGCGTCGGCCATCCATCCAAGGTTCCGCACGCCGGCCAAGGCCATCGTGGCGCAGGCGGCCTGGGTGGCGCTGCTGCTGGTATCGGGCACGTTCGAGCAGTTGCTGATCTACACCGGGTTCGCGGTGGTGCTGTTCTCGGCGATGGCGGTGGTGGCGCTGTTTGTTTTGCGCCGGCAACGCGGGGCGACAGACCATGCCTTCGGCGAATGGCGGGTAGGCCGTGTGTTTGGACCGGCGATCTTTCTGGCGGCCTCGGCGGCGATGCTGCTCAATGCCGTGTACCAGCTCCCGCGGACGTCGCTCGCAGGCGTGGCGGTGATCGCGGCGGGGGTGCCGTTGTTTTATTGGGCGAGAAGAAATGCAAAGTACTGAGTACCAAGTGCCAAGTTCCAAGCAAATGCATTTCTTCGTTCGTCGCGATTGAGGGTTGAGGGTTTGCAGAGCAGCGTTTGATGCGGCTACTTGGTACTTCGCACTTGGCACTTGGTATTAGCCCTGTAAGCTGCGCGACCGCTTAGAATAAGAGCAGATGCCTGCCTGGTTGGAAAAGCTCAATAGGGAAGTAGTCGGGTGTACGCGATGTGCGCGGCTGGTGGCGCACTGCCAAACCGTCGCGCGCGAAAAGCGGCGCGCCTACCGCGACTGGGAGTACTGGGGGAAGCCTGTGCCGGGCTTTGGCGACGTCAATGCCGGCGTGCTGATCCTGGGGCTGGCGCCGGGAGCACACGGATCGAACCGCACCGGGCGGCCGTTTACCGGAGATTCGTCGGGAAATTTTATGTACCCGGTGCTGCACCGCACCGGATTTGCGTCACAGGCGGGGGCAACGCATCGCGGTGACGGCTTGAAGCTCAAGGGAGCCTATATCACGGCGGCGGTACGCTGCGCGCCGCCCGACAACAAACCCTCGCCGGAGGAGATTGCCGCCTGCGCGCCGTTTCTGGATCGCGAGATTGACGGCCTGCGGAGGGTCAAAGTGGTGGTGTCGCTGGGGAGGATTGGGTTCGACGCGTATCTTAATCATCTGAAGCGCCGCGGCATCGTCAAAAGCAAGAAGGCATACCTTTTCGCCCACGGGGCGGAGTACGAGATGCCGAATGGAAGAATTCTGCTGGCGTCGTACCACCCGTCAAACCAGAATACGCAAACCGGCAAGCTGACGGAGGCGATGTTCACCAAGATTTTTGAAAGGGCGCGGGAATTGGTGATTAGCGGTTAGCGATTCACGCCGCGCGATGATGTCGCCAGTCCTGGTGGCGGCTCTCGATCCAGTGTTCGGCGGCGCGATCCCAGCGATGGCCAGCGCGTCCGGCGGAGGCGATGAAAAGCAGCAGGAGAGAGAGCACGAGGACGTACCCCACTGCGATGGCGAGAATCGCGGCCCACAACATCTACACCTAGCTAAGATGCAATCGTGTCAAGGCGTTTTGCCCGACGCCGTGTGGGCCGGTCGCGCCGCTCCTCCGGAAGTCGGTTGCTTCTAGTCACACCTTTCTTAGCACTGTCGTGGTGGGCTATCAGCGTGCGCGCCTACGGCGCTGAAGACAACTCAGACTGCGTCCAGCTTGGGATGCGTTCGCGCCCCCCGACCAGTCGGTGCCGAGGCGGTTGAGAGTGAAGAGCATTCTCGGCGTAGTCCATTTCAATCACGGCGACCCACAGGCCGGCACGGCGCTGCTGGAGGACGACGCGTCCGCCGAGCAAGCGGGCGATGACTTCCGGCGGCAGGTCGCGGTGATATCCGAAAAAGCGCGTTTGCAGGCGCTCCCATCCGGGTAAGCGCAGCAGCAGGGGCGGCTGGTACTTCGTGGAGAAGACGAGCGCGGCGCGGAAGCGCGCGCGCGCTTCGGTGGCAGCTAGGATCTGCGGCAGAGAGAAGTCCTCGATGCGCAGCACGGGAACGACGCGGGGGACGTAACCGAGCCAGGGTCGGGTGAGTTCGTCGGAAGCCGGCCAGGCGGTGAGAATAGTTTCAGTTTCGACTTTCAGTTTCGGGTCACCGGATGAGTCCCCACCCTGTCGCGCCAAACCCGGGAGTGACAAGGGTGGGCCACCTGCGGCTGATCGGGCGATCGAGACGTCTGGGGCAAGACTTTCGTGAGCCTGGGCTGCGTAGTGTTGGGCAACGAAAACGTCGGCAGCTTCATGAAGACGGACATAGTCCGCGTAAGCGAGATTGTCCTCGGGGGCAAAGCGGTAGGGCGGATTGATGAGGAGCGCGACGATAAATCCCGCGCAAATGGCCGCCGCGAATGCGGGCCACCCGGGAAGACGCCGCCACAAAGTATTGATGCCGACGACGACGGCCAGCGGATAAACCGGCAGGAGATAGCGCGCCAGCACCGCGCCTCCGAGAACCGAGAGTGCAAGGACGTGGGCGAAGATCAGCACGTACAACACTGCCTGCGTGCCCGGAGCGATGCGGTCCCGGCCAGGCCGCGGCGGCAGGAGCAGGGCGCCGACAGTGGCCAGCGTGAGCAGGAACATGTTCATGTACCCGAGCAAATGCCACAGGCGAAGAGCAAGGGCAGCGAAAAAGCGCAATGGGTTCAGCGTCCCGCCCAGGTTGTAGCGAAAGAATTCAGGATTACCGAAGACGTGTCCGGTGCGCGCGTAGTGAAAGGCGAACCAGGCGGCGAGCGGGATGAGGGAGGCCAATAACTTGAATGATCGGGTGATGGGGTAATTCGGTGTTGCAACCGCATTGCCGAATGCCGATTTTCGATTCCCGATTGCACGAAGAATGAGTTCCCAGGCAAACAGGGAAACAGGGACGAGCGCGGCGGTTTCCTTGGCGAGGCAGGCGAGGGCGAAGAACAGAACCGCGGCGGTGCGGGACCTCGCGTTGTAATTAAAGCAGGTTCCTCGCTGCGCTCGGAATGACACCATTTGAGAATTGCGATCTCGAAGATCGCGATCACCCAAATGAAAACAAAGGCCCCACAGGATGAGCGCGGCGGCGGCGAGATCGAGATGGGCGAGCGAGCTTTGGGCGAAGAACACGGGGTACAGCGCGGTGCAGATGGTGGAGGCGATAGCGACGGATGTATTGGCGATGCGCTGCGAAAGTCGAAATACCGCGGTGAGCGCAAAGGCGGCGATGGCGAGCATGGCGATGCGAGTGACGAGGGGCGAGTATCCAAACAGGCGCCAGGAGACAGCGAGCCAGGCCATCACCAGCGGTGGGTGGGCATTGGTAAGGGTAGAAGTCGGAATGAGCGAATGGTTCAGCAAGAGGTCGCGCGCGGCCGGAATGTAGTAGCCGGTCTCATCCCAGAAATAGGGAAGGCGCAGCAGCGTGAAGTGAGTCAGGAGAAGTGCGGCGAAAGACAGCAGCCAAACCATGGCCGATGGATGATTGTCGATTGCCGATTGTGGCCGGGAAGAGGACACGGCGGGATGATAGCGGGTGACTGCTCGGGGCGGGAAAACTTCTTCGCGCTCGTGGGCGAGCGCGCTCCATCAGTGATCGGATCCCACGTCGGAGGAGCGCTCCAAGAGCACACCCGGGGGCGCATGTGCCACACCGTCGGTGTCAGTTCACGGTGCCGGGAACGGCGAGGCGCGGGTCAAGCTTGATTTCACCGAAGGTCTTCTCGTACTGGGTCACGTTCTGCTGCAGGATGCTCATCAGCGCCTTGGCCTGTTGCGGGCTGAGATAAACGCCCTGAAAATTGCGCACCTCCACCTCGGTTTCGGTTTGCTGCTGGAGAGTTCCGAAAACGAGAAAGAAGTCCCAGACGTTGACGCGCACCTGCACGCTGTTGGCGTAGCCTTCACGGTAATCGGAAGCATTGACGAGCTTGATATTCGGTTGTGCGGGGAATGGCATGGGGAGAGTGTAACTCAGGCGCAAGACCCACGGCCCATGGCGGATGGTGCCGGGAACAGGATTTGAACCTGCACGCCCTTACGGGCACTGGCTCCTAAGGCCAGCGCGTCTGCCAATTCCGCCATCCCGGCGCAACTTCAATTGTAAGCGGAAAACGCAAGGGGAGTAACTTTCGTGCACATCGCACGAGAGTTTTCCTGAGTCTAGCGAGGCAAACAGCGGTATCCTTTCCCACGTAATTCATAAAAATCAGGTCTCACACATGAAAGCCTTGATGAGGATTGGGATCGTCCTTTGGCTCGCTGTGTTGCTGTGCATTGTGGCGGGAGCGCAGGAGCCAAACGCGCCGGCCAAGACGAAAAAAGTTTGGACCAACGAGAACGTCGGCGACATAAAGGGCACGATCAACGTCGTCGGCCAACTGAACGAGAAGAAACCGGCAGGGGATGCGGATCAGCCGGACACATCGCCCACCGCGCCGAATCCACGGCTGGGCGGCGCCGAAGCATGCGAAAGCGACGCGTGGGCCAGCGGAATCTCCACCATCGTGAGCGCGCAGGGTCTCCCGCTGAATTCGAAATACTGGCAGGAGAGGCTGTTTGGAGGCGTGTGCCAGACGGGCGTGCTGATGACTACGCTCAGCAGGGGCATGGATGGCGACTACGTGCTCGATAGCGGCGACAAGCTCAAACTGAAGACATTTTTGGCGACGCGCAGCCTGCCGCAAGCGGCCGAGATAGTCGCGTCGGTGAAGGAGAACCGGCCGTTCATCGTGGTGTGGAAGAAGCGGCCGCTGGTGGCCAACAAGGTGAACTACATCAACCACGTCATCAATGGGGTCAGCGTGTACATGGTGGAAAAGCTGACGTTGATCGATCCGGCGAGTGGGAGGCTGGTGCTGATGGATGTGAGCAAAACGCCGGCATCGGAGGTTGACGGAGCGCTGCAGGTGAAGGTGACGAAGAGAAGCTACTAGCGATTCGCGAAACCCTTCCACCAGCGCGGGATTGCTGGTATGCTCCCGGAACTGTTCGGCGTTCGAGGGCGAACGCGCTCCACACAGCGCTTTCAGACAAGCGCGCTCCAGCAACTGCTCGATCACCACGGAGGAAGCAGATGTCCACGCCAGCACCGACTCCCGCCGCACCCGCTGCCGCGGCTGCGGCCAGTCCAGCGGCAGCGCCGGCCAAGCCGGTGATTTCGACCCCGCAGATCATCTCCGCCATGCTGAACCACGCCAAGGGAGTGAGCGACCTGATCATCTCGCCTGGGCGTCCACCGCAGGTGGAGCTGACCAGCAAGCTGGTGGCGGTGCAGGTCCCTGGCGTGACGGTGTTGAGCGCGGAGGACACGGCGCGCATCGCGCAGGACCTGATCGGGCAAAACAAGCAGGCGTTTCAGCAGCTGAAAGACGACGGCTCAGCCGACCTTTCGTACTCCCTGCCGCAGCAGTCGCGCTTCCGGGTGAACATCTTCCGCCAGCGGGGAACCTACGCCATCGTCATGCGCGTGATTCCCACCAAGATCCCCACGTTTGAAGACCTGAAGCTGCCGGAGGCGCTGAAGGAGATCGCGCACCTGAAGAACGGGATCGTGCTGGTGACGGGGCCGACAGGATCCGGCAAATCGTCCACGCTGGCGGCGATCATTGACATGATCAACAGCCATTACGCGGAGCACATCATCACCATCGAGGACCCGATCGAGTTCATGCATCCGCACAAGATGGCCACCATCCATCAGCGCGAGCTGCACAGCGATACGCCAAGCTTCTCGCTGGCATTGCGGGCGGCGTTGCGGCAGGCACCCAAGGTGATCCTGGTGGGCGAGATGCGCGACAAGGAAACCATCGAGATTGCCCTCACCGCGGCCGAGACCGGGCACCTGGTGTTTTCGACGCTGCACACGATTGATGCCTCCAAGACGGTGGAGCGCGTCGTCGGCGTATTCCCGATGGCGGACCAGGCGACCATCCGCCAGCGGCTGGGAGCTTCGTTCCGCTACTTCATCTCGCAGCGCCTGCTCCCGAAGAAGGACGGCAGCGGGCGCGTGGCGGTGCTGGAAATCTTGAAGTCCACCATGCGCACGCGCGAATACGTGGAGAAGGGCGAAGAGGAAGGCCGCTCGCTGCTGGACGCGATGAGGGACGGCGCGATTGACGGCATGCAGTACTTTGACGGCGAGATCGAGAAACTGATCCGGAACGGCACCATCACCATGGATACTGGGCTGGGGTACGCATCCAATGCCGGCAACCTGCGGCTGCAGATCTCCGATTTGACGGGCGACGAGAAGCCCGCGGAGGATGACGGCATCGAGCGATAGTGCGTACAAATCGAATACCGAGCAAGCGCCAACGCCTCCCGCAGGGGAGGCGTTGGCGCATAAAGAGAGCGTGGGTACGGCGAATCGAAGCCGCGTATCTGGCCGTTACTGAGTGCGGCTCAGACCTTCGTAAATCCACATGCCGGCAATGATCAGGATCAGCAGCCCGGAAGCGCCACCGAGGATACGCACCGGCAGATTGACCTTGTTGAGACGGGCAATGACATCCTGCTGCTCGAGTTGCATGTGCGATTCGGAATCGCTGAGGAAGAGCTGGTCATCCTCATGCATGGCAAGCGTGCTGCGGTAGATCAGGAGGATGACAAGAACGGCGGTCAAGACGCCCCAGACGATCAGCAGCATGGTCAGCGTGGACGACATACGCCACCTCGGATCGGAATTGGTGCGGTCCCGAGTCTCAGACCCGGCAAGCTGCCGGACAGAGGGCCGGGTTCGGGCAGGGGCCTCACCGGGAATTATAGCCCCGGTGGGGGAGGGCGGAAGAATTTAAGATAACCCCAGGGCCATTTGGCGCGACCCAGGGCCGGCCGGCGACATCTAATCAAATGGAATCACAAGAGCTAACCGGCATGTCACAGCACCCTGTGAGGTGCTGGCGGTGAATGTTATAATTCGTCGAAAGCTAACGAGGAGACAAGAATGGCGACAACCACGACGACCCCGACCAAGACCGCACCCGTCAGCATGACCCCGAGTGCCATCACCAAGGTGAAGGAGATCATGGCACAACAGAACCCGACGCCGCAGGGATTGCGTCTGGGAGTGGTGGGTGGCGGCTGCTCAGGATTCTCGTATTCCATGTCGTTCGAAAATGCGGCCGGGCTGATGGACAAGAGCTACGACTTCGATGGGTTGAAGGTCTACGTGGACGCTACCTCGCTGATGTACCTGAACGGCGCGCGCATTGATTACGTCGAGACGCTGGAAGGCGCAGGGTTCAAGTTCGAGAATCCGAACGTGAAGAGCACCTGCGGCTGCGGATCGTCATTCAATGTGTAAGAACAGCTATTAGCTGTTAGTTGTTTGCGAAAAGCTTGAAACCCCGTCCGAAAAGGGCGGGGTTTTCGTTTTTAACTGACATCGCCGGCTGAAGAAAGCAGGTCCCTCCACTTTGGCTCCGCTCAGGGCTCGGCGAAGGCGATCGGGGTGACTCCAAAGGGCCGGCAAGAGTCAGCGCGGATTCTGAGGCTGCTGCTGAGGTGGATTCTGGGGCTGCTGTTGACCGAAGGGCTGACCGAACTGGGAGGGCTGGCCGAAGGAGCTGGGCTGGCCGAAGGAAGAGGGCTGTCCAGCAGGCGTGCCGATGGGCTGGGCGCCGCCTCCGACATTGGTGGCACCGAACGTCTTGCCGGTAAACGGGCCGGTGATCAGGCCATTCATGTTGACAGTGGGGTCGAAGAAGAAATACCACTGGTTGTAATGCTTCTTCTCGTTGAAGACCTTGAGGCCTTCCTTTTCGCTGGGGCTGGCGACTCCAATGATGGCGCCGCCGCCCAGCGCTGCCGTGCTCGCCATCATTGACGATGACGAGGAGGATGACGAACTGCTGGAAGTCGTGCCGCCCAGCGTACCAGCCGACTGGCTGCCGGTCGCAGGCTGGGTCATGATGCCGCCGCCTCCTGCTTGCGCCCCCGGACCGCCTTGGATTGCGGCGCCTTGCAGACCACCGAGCGCGACGGCCGCGGCCGCGGCCACAGCCGTCTGGCCACCAGGCTGGCCCAGGGGACCCGGAGGCCCTCCGAGCGTGCCCATGGCGGATACCGGAACACCAACGGCCGCTCCTGTGCCAATCTTTACGTCGCCGACGTGCAGCAGCTTCCACTGGCCCTCGGGTGACATTGGGTCCTTGTAGCGCTTCCGCAGAAAACGAATGTTGTTGGTGTTCTCGAGCTGGTCAATGGAGGTCGGGTACCGCTTGAACTTAATAAAGTATTTTTTGACGGCCCGGGCGTACTGAGCTCCACGATGGATCATTTCCTCCTCGCGGTCGCGCTGGAGCTGGGTCCGAATATTAGGGGCGGAGGCCAGAGCGGCGATGACCAGCATGGCCATGAAGAACATGATGGCCATCAGGACGTACCCGGACTGGGAGGAACGACGGGACACTGCATTCATTTTAGCAAGGGAACAGCCAAGGCATTTCCGATTGTCGATTTTCGATTGCCGATTTCCTGCTCGAAGAGACAAATCGACAATCAGAAATGACGCTGTTTATCCCGCTGTCAGCGGGATGGTCTGGCGGTTATTGCTGAGGACATCCTCGACCTCAATGGAGGAGGCATTGATGCGGACGATTCTGTAGCGGCGCTTGACGATGTCGCCTTCGGCGGCGACGAAGACGTCGTCTCCGCTGCCAAGGAAGGCCTTGGTGGGCTCGCCGGGGCTGCTGGCCACGCCGAAAAACTTCAAATTAATCGGCGGCGGAGGCGGGGGAGTGTACACCTGCGGCTGGGGCGGAGGCGGTGGCGTTTTTTTCGCCGTGACCGGATTCACAATCGGTTTGGGAATCTCGGCTTCGGCGCGGAAGATGTTGCGGCCGGTTCCCTTGTACTCCGTCTCCTCGCTCTGCTTGAGCAGGTCGAGGCGAAGGCGCGGATCGAGGGAAACGGTGGCGCTATCGGGTGTGGGGCGAGAGTTCGGAGTACGCGGCGCTGCGCGACGCGCGCGCGAACGTGCCGGCCCTGCTTGCGGCGACTCAGCAACTCGGTTCGAGGCGGGCGACGTCGCGGCAGCGGGCTGGGTTCCGCTGGCAACCATGCGCACTACTAGCAAGACCGCAGCCACGAACAATACCGCCGCAAACACGGTCAGGCCACGATTTTCGGCGCCCAGCTTCATTCCGCTCCACTCTTCAAATAGGTTTCCATGGTAACCGTCAGGCGAACCGTGCCCGCCTGCTGTTCGGCCAGGTTTACGCTGTCAATGATGAAGAAAACCTCGTCGCGCTCGACCGCGTTGATGAACTTGGCATCCTGGAGGTAATCCCCCGTAATCTGCGCGCTGACACTGACGTGAGTGAGGCCGGGCAGCTCCGAGTCGAGTTCTTCGTACCGTGCGGAGCCGAGGCGCACGCCGCTGGCGCTGACCAGCTTGCCGAGTTCAGCGCTGAGTTCGGAGGCGCCGGAGGCGAGCCGGTCCTCATAAAACGAATCAATCTGCTTGCGGGCCTCTTCCACGCGGACCTGCACCTGGTCGGGGGGGACGACGATTCGCATTTTCTGTTGCAGCTGCCGGCGTACGTTGTCGAACTCCTGCTGGCGCGAAGCTCCGGAGCCGGCGAGCGGCGTTAGCAGGACGACGGCGGCAACCACGTCCAGGCAAAGCAGCACGGCGAGGGCGGTGAAAATTCGCTGGCGCGACCGGCGGAGGTTTGCCATTACTCGCCACCCTTCTGTTGCGAGGCGGGCGCTACGGGCACGTATTGCGCGGTGATGTCGAACTGGACGCTGTCACCGCCGGATGCGGCACGCTCGGGAGTGTTGGTTTCGGCCAGAATCTGGGCGTGGCGGAACTCGCGCGAGGTCTCCATTTTCTGCACCAGCTCGATGGCCTTGTCGCGGGAGGCTCCTCCGACCACCATGCGAACCTCAATTTCATTGTTCTGGTCCAGTTGAGGCGCGATGGAGAGCACGTGCAGGCGCGTCGGCATCATTTTTTCCAGGTCGGCAAAAATCAGCGTCCAGGAGAATTCTTTCTGGCGGATGAGGCTATTGAGCACGCGGGAACGATCGCGGACGTCGCGGTTCTCCGGCTTATTGAGGATAGCGAGGTCCTGCTGTTCCTGCTGCTGGAGCTTGGCGAGCGAGGCGCGCTCCTCGGCCACCTTCTGCGAGAGCGCATGATTGCTGCGCCAACCCTTGGCGGCGGCGACGACCAAGCCGCCCGTCAAAATCGCCACCAGCACCAATACCGCGCCCCATATGAGGAAAAAGCGCGTGGCGTTTTCGTAGGGCTGGGTGGCGAGATTGATTTTGAATTTCAAGCTCTTTAGCTCTTAGCCTCTAGCTCTTAGCTAAACATTATCCAATGAGGGCTCCCAGCACTCCGGCGAGCAACGACGATGGCAGATTGCCGGATTGGCCGGCCTGGGCTGACGAAACCAGGTCTTCGACCTTGGCACCTGTGTGCGTCTCCAGTGCTGCACCAAGGTCTCGCGCCGAGGCCACCCCGGCCAGGAGAATGCGCTCGACCTTCATGCCGTAATGGTCCTGAAAGAATACCAGCGAAGGATAAATTTCGTCGGCCAGCGAGGCGGCTTCGGGAAGGCCGGTCCGGGTGCTCTCCAAAGTGCGGTAGAGCAGCAGGTCATTATTCTTCACGATGGCGACGCTTGTGCTCCCGGTATCAATTTTGACGACCAGCGTGGGCTGGGCGGCTTCTACGCCGCCGAGCGCGGCCAGCATGGAGGGCAACACCACGCCGGGGCTGTAGCCGGCGTCGCGGATCACGCTTTCGTATTCCTCGACCACGCCGGGAGGCGAGACGGCGGCCACGACCTTAACTGCGCCATTGCCGCGGTGCACGTCGTAGGAGAGGGAAGCGTGATCGGCGTCGAAAGGCAACGACTTTTTGAGGCGGAAGCGGACGACGGCGTCAGCGTCATCGCGACGGTCCGGAAGTTCCTCGAAATCGAGGAGAACGATACGCACGGCCACGTCGGGGACGAGTGCGATGATCTCGCGAGAGCGGGCGCCGACCGTGGCGAGCGCGTCCGAGACGCTATCGCGAAGCGCGCCCGCATTGACCACACTCCCGGTTCCGAGCGTTGGAAGCAGGGCGCCGGCGGGAACAGTGCGGGCGGCAAAGACATCGAGAGCGCTGCCGCTGTCCGCGACACGAGCAGCAATGACGCGCTCAGGTGAAATCTCGCAAGCGACCCGGGGTTTGTCGGCAGAAGCCATTAGCTCTTAGCCTTTAGCAAAAGCAGATTCCTCGCGGCTGAAGCCAGCTCGGAATGACAAAACGTAGTGCCCTACCTGGTGGTCTCGATAAACGTGACCTTGTTGATCTCCTTCAGTGTGGTGATGCCGGCCCTTACTTTACCAAGGGCCGATTCGCGTAGGAAATGCATTCCGTGCTCGTGGGCCGCTTTGCGGATTTCCGACGTCGGTTTCTTGGCCAGAATGAGCTCGCGGATCAGGTCGCTCAATTCCATCAGTTCGGTGATGGCGGTACGTCCGCGGTGGCCGGTCCCGGCACACTCGATACAGCCTTCGCCTTCGTAGAACGGCACACTACCCCATGTTTTGGGATCCAGACCGCCGGCTTCGAGCACGTCGGGGGGATAGCTGACCTGCTTCTTGCATGAGTCGCAGATGACGCGCACCAGGCGCTGGGCCAGAATGCAATTCAGGGCGGAGACGAAGTTGTACGCCTCGACGCCCATGTTGAGGAATCGCCCGATTACGTCCACCACGTTATTGGCGTGCACGGTGGTGAATACCAGGTGACCGGTAAGGGCCGATTGGATGGCGATCTGCGCGGTTTCAGTGTCGCGGATTTCGCCGACCATGATTTTGTCGGGATCGTGGCGCAAGATGGAGCGCAGGCCGCGAGCGAATGTCAGACCCTTCTTCTCGTTCACCGGAATCTGTGTGACGCCGCGAATTTGGTACTCGACCGGGTCTTCGATGGTGATGATCTTGTCCTCGTCAGTCTTGATTTCGTTAAGCGCGGCGTAAAGCGAGGTCGTCTTGCCGCTGCCCGTCGGCCCGGTGACGAGCACCATGCCGTAGGGCTCGCTGATGTAGCGGCGAAATCGCCGTAGAGTGTCTTCGTCGAAGCCGACCACATCGAGGTTGAGCTTGTGGAACTTCTCGCTCATTGACTCTTTGTCGAGCACGCGCAGCACGGCGTCTTCGCCGTGAATGGAGGGCATGATGGAGACGCGGAAATCGATGGCGCGGTTGTTGTAGCGCACGCGGAAACGGCCGTCCTGCGGCACACGACGCTCGGAGATGTCGAGTTCACTCATCACTTTGATACGCGACAGGATGGTGGAGTGGTGCTCCTTGCCGATGGGCGACATGGCGGGCTGGAGGACGCCGTCAATACGGTACTTGATCATGACGGAATCGTCGCGGGTTTCGATGTGAATGTCGCTGGCCCGGCGCTGGAGCGCGGTGAAGATGGTGGTATCCACCAGTTTGATGATCGGGCTCATGTCGCGTTCGGCGGTCAGGCGCTCGATCGAAATGTTTTCGTCGGTCTCGGCCTCGTCGGAAACGACATCGAGGGTGAAGCCTTCGCTGGCTTCTTCCAGCACGCGCTGCGACTGCTCCGTCTTCTTCAGGATGTCGCTGATCTGCGAGAGCGTCGCCACCTTGGTACGGATGCGGCGGCGCAGCATGAAGCCGATCTCGTCAATCATCATCAGCTGGCTGGGATCGGCGATGGCGATCACCAGCGAGCCGTCGGGCAGCTCTTCCAGCGGCACGAAGTTGTAGCGAAACATGTATTCCGCATTGATTTTGCGAAACAGATCATGCTGGATGTGGTAGTTGCGCAGATCGAGGAACTCGACTCGGTAGCGCCGCGCCAGATCGCGGGCGCGAGCTTCCTCTTCCGCGGGAGTGCCGGTCAGGCCGGCGCTATTGATGAAAATCGATTTTTTGTCAGTAGCCATTGCGAGTTGCCATTTTCCAGTTGCCAGTTGCCAGAAAGTACCGAGTACCAAGTACCGAGTTCCGAGAGATACAGCATTCGTCTGTCCGAGAGAACGCGGCAGCGGGCGGAACTTGCGTCACCGGATTCCTCCGCTGCTCAGGGTAAAGATGGGCAGATAGAGGGAAATCAGCACAAAGGCGACAATCACGCCCATCACGATCAGGATCGCCGGCTCGATCAGCGACATGGCGGCCGTGAGCGCGGTCTGCACGTCTTCCTCATAGAATTCGGCGACCGACGTCAGCATGGCCGGCAGCGCACCGGTGGATTCGCCGACCTCGATCATCTCTACCGCCAGATCGGGCATGTTGCCCGATTCTTCCATGCTTTTGGAAAGCGAGGCGCCTTCGCGGACGCGCGCGGCGGCGGTGTTAATGCTGGCGCCAACCAGCTTGCTTTGCATGGAAGAGCCGGCGGTCTCCAGTGCGGGCACCAGCGGCAGGCCGCCCGCCAACAAGGTTGACAACATGCGGGCGAACACCGCCACCTGATACTTCAGCCAGATTTCGCCGAGCAGGGGCAGACGGAGGCGCAGCCGCTCCAGGTAAATTCCGCCGGCCTCGGAACTCCTCCAGCGCCAGATCAAGACAATCGCCAGCAGCAGCGCGGCAACAATCGCTAGCGCGTAATGGCGCACGCCGACGCCGATGTCGAGCATGAAGCGGGTGATCGGCGGAATCGCCTCGGGACGTCCAATCGCGGCGTACAAGGTGTTGAATTGAGGGATCACGTAGGTCACCAGGAAGGTGAGCATCACGATGACCAGGATTGCCAGCAGCGTGGGATAGATCAGCGAGGCCAGCAGCTTCTTGCGAAACGCCAGCGAGAGCCGCTGAAACGCGATGTAGCGGTTCAGCACCTCTTCCAAATTTCCGCTCTTCTCTCCCGCCAGCAGCGTAGTGGTGTAAATGCGCGGGAAGGCGCCCTGGGCAGCAAAGGCGTCGGAGAGCAGTTCGCCGCTCTTGACGCGGTCGCGCACGTTCTCCAGCAGGGTGCGGAAGTAGGCGTTGCGCTGGCGCCGGATGAGCAAATCGAGCGCGGTCAGAATGGGCAGTCCGGCGCGAATCAGCGTGACAAACTGCTGATTGAACACGACGAAGACGTCCATCCCGATCTTCTGGCTCCGTGGAAGGCGGAAGCCCCCGGAAGTAAGCCCGCGAGAGCGCACCCAGTACACAAAGTAACCCTGCTGGGCGAAGCGGTCGCGGACCTCGGTGGGCGAGGTTCCGCTTTCGATCTGCTGGAGAACGTGGCCGCGCTCGTCGGCCATCTTGATGACAAATTCAGCCATTACAAAGAGTTGTATTGTACTGCTCGGGGCGGAACGGGATGTTAATCAGTTTAACACCGGAACTCTGGAAAGCAGTGGCTAGTGGCCCGGAGTGACTCCCGCGACCTACTGCGCGAGCTCGGTCGCTTCGACGGTCTCCACGCCCGGCGGTGGAGTGAACTTGAAGCGCGCGTCGGAGATGTCCACGTCCTGCTTCTGGGCGGTGAATTGGAAGTCTGTGGTGGAACCGTCGGCTTCTTCGATCAGGATGCGGCGGATGTGCGAATCAGGCGTGATCTCCAGCAGCACCTGGGTGACGCGGTCCTCCATGCCTTTGGGAACGCCACGGAGGACGACGTCGCCGGCATCGAGCGGCTTCATATCAGGGGCCAAGACGAGTTTGCCGAATTCCTTTTCCAGCTTGGTTTTGCCTAGCAGGTAGCGGATCGGCGAACGGAAGTCCTCGAGCTTCTTGATGGGCGCCTTGCGCGCCTGTTGCTCGCCCGGAACGTAGAACCAGGCGGAGCGGCCATCGCTGAGGAAGAGCTTGGGGCGCGGCTGCCGATAGTCCCAACGCATCTTGCCAGGCCGCTTCAGCCAGAGGGTTCCGGACTCGGTGCGCACCACGCCGGGTCCGCGGTAGGTCTCGGTGAATTCGGTTTCCAGAGAACGAAGGTTGTTATAGCGGTGGTCCACGGACCCGGCGAGCTTGTGCAGGTCCTGGGCAGGTGCGGAGATCGACAGTAGTAGGAAGAAGCCGAACACAAAGCGCATGCTGATTCGATGATACTCGCAACAGGATTTGCCAATGGGTAACGGCCAAGAGCGAATGGCTAGGACTTCGACTTCTCGAACTGAATCAGCGACGGTTCTTTGCCCGGCGGCAGACCCTTATTGATGAAGGGCAGTGAGTCGGGGTCTTCGACTTCCACACGTCCGCCCGGCATAAGTTTGTACGTGTGCCCCACCGGATCCACCGGAATGCGTCGCAGATAACCGCGTTCGACCAACTCCGACCAGGTTGACGGATCGCGGTGCGTGTCACTCTTGTAGCGGGCGATGGCACTCTCCAGCGCGGTGATGACGTCATCCACGTCCAAAGCGCGCAGGTGCTTGAGGGCATTGGCGCGAATCTGCTTGTCCTCGTTGGTCTGGTAGGTGGTGTTCCACAGCATGCGAGCCATGTCCGCTTCGCCGGCATGCTGCGCCATGGCGGCAGCGATGATCTTTAGAAACGGGTGAGCGTGGGGCACGCGCGAGCCGCGCTCAAAGGCTTGCGCGGCGGCGCGCGGGTTGTGCAGCTCCATGTACTCCAGAAAGCCGAGTTCGTAATACAGGTGCCAGTTATCGGGATTGCTGCGAATACCGCGCTCGACCAAATCGACCGCCTTGTCGGGCATGCCTGCGCCCTCAGGAGGCTTTTGCGCCAGGAACGTGGAGCCGAACTGGTAGGCAACGATAAGATGCGGATCGAGTTCGGTGGTGATATCGAGCAGCGGCGCAAGCAGCTTGTATTGTTTCGACTGGGCAGCGTGCTTGCTGCCGAAGTACTGCACGGCACGCGTCCAGTAAATGTCGGCCATAAGGCCGTCGTAGCCGAGGCTCATGCGCTTCAGGGCCTTGGGTGAGGGAATGTAGAGCACTTCTTCCAGGGTTGCGCCCGAGCGGAGTTGGTCAACGCGGCGAAGCAGGAGAATGGCGCCCGCAAGGCAGAGCACCAGAGCGATGCTGAAGACGAACGTGATTTGAGTGCGATGCTTCATTGAGGTCCGTGTTCTCAATTCCGAGCGCCAAATCATTTCAAATTCCTGTGCTCGAAAATCAGCGCTGCGGCGGAAATGGCGGCGGCAGCGTAGAGCAGCGCGTAGGCCGTGTTGTAGGCGATCAGGACGCCGGCGACGGGCTGGTCGTGCGCTACCGAAGAAATGATGTTGAGCGCGGCGAAATTCGGTACCAGGTAAGCAGCCCCGCCGGCCACCCAGCGCGCCGGGCCGTGCGCCATGGCGGCGAATGCGCGCAGGTCTTCGGCGAATGTTCCGATGATGTACAACGCGAAGGCGAATACGGCCGACAGCAGGGGAGAAGAGAACGACGAGAACAGCAGCACGATGGCGGTCACGACGACGAACTGCAGCACGATGAAGTAAAGCGCTACCAGCAGCCATCCGTCGGCGTGCTGGAAACGGTGCACCAGGTACAGTAGGCCTAGAAAGAAGCCGATGGCCATGAAGACCGTATTGACCACCAGCGTGCCGACCAGGCCGAGGAATTTTCCTAGAATGAATTCCCAGCGTCGCACCGGCCGCGACAGCACCGTGTAGAGCGTTCGCTTGTCGATTTCCTTCGAAACCAGTCCGATGCCGATGAAAATGGCAATGACGATGCCGAAAATCGAGACTGCGGTCAGCCCGAGGTTCACCAGCACAATGCGCTCGATGCCGATGGAGATTTGTCCGAATAGCAGCGCCGCACCGACCATCAGCAGGGCAAAGAAGATCAGGTTGTAAAGAACGCGGTCGCGCACCGCCTCGCGAAACGTATTGAAAGAGATGGCGGAGACGCGATGGATCATCGTGCCACCTCCATCGCGGAGGGCGCGTTCAGTTGCTCGAGGAAGTAGTCTTCCAGCGAAGCTCGCACCGGCGTGACGGAAATCAGCTTGCCGCGGGAGCGGCGGATGGCATCAATGGCGGGGTCGAGCTTGTCCTGAGGCAGCACGCCGCGAATCGTATCGCCGCTGGCATGGCATTCTGCGCCGAGAGCGACAACCGGACCAAGGGCCGCCGCGCCGTCCCAGATAATCTCGACCTTGCCGCTGAAGCGGGCGAGCAGGTCCTGTACCACCCCGACGCCGCGCAACTCGCCGTGATTGAGCACGGCGACGCGGTCGCACAGCGCCTCCGCGTCGGAAAGGATATGAGTCGAGAAGAAAACGGTTTTCCCGTCATCCTTCAACCATTGGATGAGGTCGCGCACCTCCCGCCTGCCGATCGGATCCAGGCCCGACATGGGCTCGTCGAGGAAGACCAGCTTGGGATCGTGAATGATGGCTTGCGCGATACCGACGCGTTGCAGCATGCCCTTGGAGAATTTGCGCAGCTGGATGCGGCCGGCGTCGCTCAGCCCGACGCGCGCCAGCACTTCGCCAATGCGCCGGCGGCGGTCGCGCGCGGCCACGCCCGAGAGTTGGGCGTAGTAATCCAGCAGTTCGTTGGCAGTAAGGTAATCGTAAAAATACGGCTGCTCGGGGAGAAAGCCGATTTGCGATTTGACCCGCGGCTCCTGCCAGTCCTCACCCAGAATTTTCGCTGAACCGCGGGTAGGGAACGAGAGCCCCATCAGCAGCTTCAACGTGGTGGTCTTGCCGGCGCCGTTGGGACCCAAATAACCGAACACTTCGCCTTCCGGGACGGACAACGTTAGCGGCTTGAGCGCGACCTTGGGGCGCTTGCGCCAGAAGCCGGCCAGATAAGTCTTTTCCAGCGCGAAGGTTTCGATGGCGGCCATGGTTGGAACCGCCTAATTATATGGGCAAGCGCAAACCGCAGGAATCCGCAGCGAGCTGACTGGGGGCAGGTGCGTTGCGCGATAGTCGAACTTCCCGGGTCGCAGACCCGAGCCACACTTTCAGGGTAAGATACGGGAACACCTCCAGAAAGATCCGCGATTCCCGGGAGAGTCGTTTGTCAGAATCGGCAACTGGCGCATCCGTCGAGCAAAAACTTAATGCAGAGGGCGCTGCGGGAGCGAAACCGCAGAGAGGCAGCGGCCCGGATGCGGCAAGGGTGCTGGTGGTGCTTGCCCTGCTGCTGGCCGCTCTGTCGTACGTCAACACGCTGCGCGCGAATTTTGTTTACGACGATTTCCCGCAGATCGTGAACAACCCTCGCGTCCATACCTGGGCGCATGGGGAACGCGTTTTTTCCGAACACGTCTGGAGTCAACTTATAGGACAGCCGGGAAATTACTATCGGCCGATTTTCATCTTCTGGCTGATGGGGAACTACTCGCTGTTCGGACTTCACCCCATGGGCTGGCACGCCACCACCGTGCTGCTGCATCTGCTGGTCACGGGAATGGTGTACGTGCTGCTCCGGCGGCTGACACGGGATCGAGTGATGGCCGGTATCGGCACCGTGATCTGGGCGATGCACCCGACGCACATTGAAACTGTTGCATGGATTTCCGGCGTACCGGATTCGCTGCTGGGAATTTTCCTGATCGGCAGCTTTCTCACGTTTGTTCGGGCACGCGAAGCGGAACAACGGCGGGGCTGGTGGATGGCCGCCTCCGTCGTGCTCTACGCCTTGGGAATGATGTCGAAAGAAACCGGAATGATGCTGCCGCTCATCCTGCTCGCGTACGACTGGCTGCTGGCGCCGAAGAGCGAGGGAGAGCACGCCAACTGGAGCAAGCTGATCTGGCGCTATCTGCCGTACGCGCTGGCCGCGCTCGCCTACTTGGAAGTCCGAAGATTAGTGCTGGGGCAGATCAGTTATCCGGAAGAGAAGCCGTGGTTGCCGCTGCTGCTCACGGTGCCATCGCTGCTCTGGTTCTACGTGCGCGAGCTGTTCTGGCCGGTGAACCTGTCGGTATTTCACGACTACCCGCTGGTACAGCGAATTGGGCTGGTGAATTTCTGGCTGCCGCTGCTGGGGGTGAGTGCCTTCGTCGCGGCGGCAGTATGGCTGGCCAGAAAGTCGCGCCAGCTTGCGTTTGCCGCCTGCTGGATGGCGGTGCTGATGATTCCGCCGATCCTCGGCATCTATGCCTTCATTCCTGAAGACCTGGTACACGACCGCTATCTTTACCTGCCGACGATAGGGTTCACGCTGGCGGTAGCTTGGGCAATACGGCGCATTCCCGACATTGGCCCGGTGTTCTTTGGCGGGCCCGTCCGGCAAATGGCGCTCACGCTAGCGCTCGGCGTCGCCATGGCGATCAGTACCGTGATGCAGAATGCTTACTGGACCAACGATTTGATCTTGTATGCCCATTCCGTGCAGGTGGCGCCGAATAACGTCGTCGCGATCAATCACATGGCAAATGAGTTCTACAAGCGCGGCGATCCCGGCAAGGCGATGGCGCTGTACCAGCGCTCGCTACGGGTGAAGCCGCATTGGGCGACCTACTTCGCTATCGGGCTGACGTATTACGAATTGGGACATTACGGCGAGTCCGAAAAGTATCTGGAAACGGCCATTCCGCTGCTGCGGGGAAATCCCGACGAGTATTACTTCCTCGGCATGGCACAGCTTCAGCAGCGCAAGTACGCCAAGTCCGAGGTGAACTTCCGCAACGCCATTTCCGTCTACGACGCCAAACCGGGTTACCACTACGCGCTTGGTATCGCCCTGGAAGAGCAGGGCAAGCTGCCGGCGGCACGCGACGAGATGCGGATCGAGATGCAGCGCTACCCGACGCCGTTCCTCAAGACGGAGCTGGCCCGCGTAGAACAGAAAATGAAGAATGCAAAATGAAGAATGCAGGATGATCGTCGGTCGAAACCCTCTTTTCATTCTGCACTCTGAATTCTGCATTCTTCATTCAAGAAAAAGAGCACCGGATTGCTCCGATGCTCTCCCTGGCTCGTGATATCCCAAGTAACGTTTCCGCTAAGCGAGAGGGCTACTTACTGCAGCGGGCTGTCGCTCGCGCTGGCCTGCTGGCTGACGTTGAACCGGATCACGCCCGACTGGTCGCTGAAAAAGTGCCGCTGACCGGTCTGGGAGTTCTGCGGATCGCCGTTGATGGTGTAAGTGGTGGCCGGAGTGCCGCCGGCAGTGGTCACGGACAACACATATCCGCTCTTTACGCCGCTGGCCAGGACATCGTCAATCAGGCCGGCCGCCGTGGCCGCGCCACCTGCGCCGCCCAAATTGCCGAGCAGGGCGAAGCCGTTGTTCGAATAAGTGGAAGCATAGGTCACTTCCGCGGTGTTAATGGTGCGGACCGAACCTACGGCCGAAGCTTCGTTCGCGGCGATGCGCGAGCGCAGCAGGTTAGGAATGGCGATCGCGGCAATGATCAAGATGATCGCCACCACAATCAGCAGCTCGATCAGTGAAAAGCCCTTCTGTTTACGCATTCAAAATCTCCTCTCCCGTCTTCCCTGAGTGTTTGGAAGTCTGTCCCCCGGCACAAATGTGGGGGCACGCCTGATGCCAATGGCCTCGGCCGAAGCGAATAAGTACCTACGGACCGGAATGTGTTGATTTCAGGTTAGTTGCTGCAGATTGATGGAAACACTTTTGCACAACTAGCGCAGGAAATGGGACGAAACGCCATGAACACTGACATATTATGTCAAGCGAGTCTCGCAATTTGTCAATCGGTACGGAGGGCAGGCACAAATTGAGACCATATCCGCCACCCTGAGAAAACCGGTAGTGGGCTAATTGTGTGTTGATGAATCTATTTCTTGTTCTTTTGTTTGGTCTGTTCGGGTTCCGGCTCCCACACCCGAACGTGGTTTGCAACCAAGAATTTCAGAATCGCCGATGTCTGCCGAGCAAACCCCAGACCCGACCAGAGTTCTTCGCCCATCTTGATTACTATTCCGATTACCGTCCCATCAGCAAGATAAAGCGGTCCACCGCTAACGCCATGCCAGACAGTCTTATCAACAACTATGTCCATTTGCCCGGCGGCGAGAAAAGCGCCAGTGGCTGCGATATTGGCACGGGATGTTATGGGCAGAAGAATGTGCTGCGGGAAGCCGGTGAACGCGACAGCGGTTCCGTCGGGCGGGACGAGGGATGCGAGGCGGAGTCGGTTTATGTGCAAACCAGAATCCATGAACGGATTCAACGCGGTCTTACAAACGGCAACATCAATGTCGCTATCCATGGCGCATGGCCCAAACGCGAACCACTTACGGCCTGGGCTTTGCCACGCAGACGCGGGAAGGTAAATGATGGGGAAACAATCGGCTTCGGGCTCACCCTTTCTGTTCCACGCGAAATGGTCCTTGATTACGTGAGCCGCCGTAACGAAATCCCCCTCGTAACTGACAAAGAATCCCGTCCCCTCAATTTCCTTAACAGAGGATTCCATTTTGGTGTCCGGCCAGGTGGCGCAGGCGACGGGAACGATAGAAGATTTAACTTTTTCGATAGTCGTGCTGAATGCGTCGGTCTGCGCACCCAGCGAACAGCAGTGGCAGGCAAGAACGAGCAGAAGGATAGCACTCCTCATACTGGCACCATACTACTGCGAGACGCCATTCCCGCGAACTGCAGGGCGATAGACGACGGCGAACTGGTCTCACTTATCTGCCGGGAGTGAGTAATTCACCCACAGACCAAACGTGGTCGGTTAACCCTGCTTGCATGGCGGGAGTGACGCGCAGCGAAGTGTGGACGCGGCAGTAGTTATAGAACGCGAACCACAGCGTCAGCGCAGCCTTCAAGTTGGCGAGTTTTTTGGAGTACGCATTGGTCAGCCGCGTGAAGCGGCGAACGCCCATGCGAAGGCTTAAGTTTGAACGCTCGATGTAGCTAGTGCTGATGTGCTTCGGGTCGGGATTGCCGTCGCGGACCTTGGATATAACCTCCGTGATGCGCCCTGGCGAGTATCTTTCGTAGCCGTGCTGCCCGTAGTCGCCATACAACTTCACAAGCTGTGCGAAGTCGGCCTGTCCCGCGAAGATGTTCTCGACGGCACGCTCATAAAAATGGAAGCCATCAGTCGTCAACTGAAACCGCTCGTCAGTGAGCCGGCCTTGCAGATCGCCAATAAACCGCTCGGTGGTTTCGCGGCTGCGCTTGCCAAGGGCGAAGCACGGAATGAGTTTCGTGTCGGCATCAATGGCGACAAACACCCATTGGTCGCCAAGTTCGGGAGAATCGGCCTTGCGAACTTGCTTCTGCTTCTTGCCGACGAACGTCCAGATTTCGTCGCATTGAACGTGCTCGGAATGAATGCCGCGAATCCGGTCAAGCGCGTGCGCCGCGCTCTCCGATGCCGTACACATCAGCGCGAGAATAGTGTGCTTGTGCAGCCCCGTAAACCGGGAGATGGCGCGAACGCTCATTCCCTCAAGCATCAACTGGAGGGCTTTCGCGGCAGTCTCGGGGTCGGTGTAGTGGGTTCCAAGGCGGGGAGCTTCGTCGGAGAACGTGAGCTTGCAGATCGCGCAGCGGTAACGCTGGATGTGGCGCTTCCCGTACCGTCCGAACTTCCGGGCCATGTGGTTACAGCGTCGGCACGTCATGGGCTTGCTCTTGCTTTCTGCGGAGAGAAGCCCGAAAATAAGGTTTGCGGCCAGTTGCGGGCTTCGTCCGCGATTGGTTCTGTCCCGCCGCCTGTTTCAGCAGACGGCGGGACGCTAGTTAGTGGGTTAGCGGTTGGAAAAGGTAGCGACTTAAGCAGCGACTCTTGGTGGCATCCGTACCATGCCCACCTCCGAGTTTCGACGGCTCAACGTGCCAGCGTTGGGCCGTTCGTATTTGACACAAGAAAGTCATTTCTTGTTCCTCGCAGCGTTCATCGCAGCTTGGACGACGGGCGGCAAGTAGGGGGCGGTTTTCCACTTATAACCACCCGTCAAAACGTCGCGCTCCAGTTCGCCGTCTTTGTGCAATCTGCTCAGAATTGTCACCACGGTCGAAATTGGATTCTTGCCCCCGAATTTGGCCCCCATCGCGTAGGCACCCTTAATGACTTCAGCGGCAGTGATGTAACCCTTTGCGGCCCTCACCACAATCCTGATCGTATCCGTCAGCGTCCGCTCTTCATCCTGCGCGACGTCGGTAAGGGTTTTCAATGCTCCAACGGTTTGCTGCAACTGTGCGCGGCGCTGTTCCAGCAATTCGATCTTGGCCGTCACCTGGGCGAGTTCGGCTTCTGCCGTCCCTAGCGCCTTGTTGTATTCATCGGCTCCCATAACGATTACCTCAACTGGAGTAACGATAAATGAGCCATACACAATTGTCAACAGATTTGTTAGAAAAAGTGTTAAGCACCTTCCCGAATTGGGAAGGGGCGATTGCGGACGCAGAGTTGGCGGCACTGGAGGCGGAGCAGCGCGCCGTCCGGCTCCGTGCCGTGGCCGACGTATTCCGAAGGAAGCGAGATGCTGGTGAGCCCTGGCCGTGCGAGGGGGACGTAGAGCCTATGCCTTCGGCGTCTTGAATTCATCAACACACAATTAGCCCACTACCAGAAAACCAGAGCTCGGCTACAATATGGCATCAGTTCCTCATCCATAGAGACCACGCGGATGTCTTCGGGCCCATCGGCTCTGCCCCAACCCCGGTTTTCAGCCGCCATGCTCGCCGGCTTTGTGCTGGCAGCGACGCTGCTGGTGTACCTGGGCACGCTGCAATTCGAGTTTGTGTACGACGATCTCGGGCAGATCGTGTCCAATCCGGCGGTGCAGAGCTGGAAGTACTTCCCACTCTATTTCCGGCAAAACGTGTGGATGCAGCAGTTCGCGGTGGGCAATTACTACCGTCCCGTATTCCTGACCTGGCTGCTCCTCAATCACACCTTCTTCGGACTGCATCCGGCGCTGTGGCATTTGACCACGGTGCTGGCGCACTTGGGCGCCACCGCGCTGGTCTTCGCTCTGGCGTTGCGGCTCACCGCGGATCGCCGGGTTGCCGCCATCGCGGCACTCCTGTTCGGGTTGCATCCGGTGCATCTGGAAGCGGTAGCGTGGATCTCAGGCGTGACCGAGCCGCTGCTCGCCATGCTTCTGATTCCTGCCTTCCTTTGTTATTTGAACTGGCGTGAGGCCGCCGGCGCGCGAACCAAGTGGCTGGCCGGCTCGCTGGTCCTCTACGCGCTGGCGTTGCTCTCGAAAGAGACGGCAGTGGTGCTGCCCGCATTGGTGTTCGTTTACGAGTGGGTGTTCGCCGCCGACGGCGCGAGTTGGAGAGCGAAGCTGAACGCGGGCCTGCGCGCGGGAGCGGCCTATGTCGTAATCACGGGAGCGTATCTGCTGGCGAGATCGTCGGCACTGCACGGGCTGGCGCACAAAACGGTGGAGTTGCCGGCCGGTATTGCGCTGCTCACGATCCCGTCGGCGCTGTGGTGGTACATCCGCCTGTTGGTAGCGCCGATCGGGCTGAGCGTGTTCTATGACACGCCCTATGTAACCCATATCGGATTCCGATATTTCGTGCTGCCGCTGCTTGGCGTGGCCGTGGCCATCGGCGTACTCGCATGGTGGTGGAAGCGATCGCGCTCGCCGTTGGTGGCGTTCGCGGCGGCATGGCTGTTCCTGCCCATTCTGCCGCTGCTCGATCTGGCAATCCTGCCGATGGGGGATTTCATTCACGATCGCTACCTCTACCTGCCTTCGGTAGGGCTGGCGATCCTGGTTGCCATTGCATTGGCGAAACTGGACGCGCGGCAATTGCTGGGGCGTCCGGCAGGACAGGTCGTGGCGCTGACGCTGGCGGTAGTGATGGGCTTTGCGATCGTGGCACAGAGCATTCCCTGGGCGAACGATCTCGTCCTCTACTATCACGGCATGCGGGTCGCGCCCAACAATGACCTGCCGCGCAATAAGCTAGCCGCGTCGTTAGTGCAGCGCGGTATGTACGCCGAGGGCATCCGGCTGTACCGGCTCGTGCTGGCCGCCGATCCGGATTACTGGTATGCGAACTACCGTATGGGTTATGCGCACTACATGAGCGGCAACTTTGCCGAGGCGGAGAGCTATCTGGCGCGCGCAGTCACGCTGCACGCGACGCCGGACGAGCTCTATTACCTCGGTTTGTCGCAGAGCAGGCTTGGCAAGCGCGATGAAGCTGCCAAAGCCTTGCAGGCCGCGGTCCGGTTGCAGCCGGAGTCGCAGGCATACAAAGAAGCACTCGCCGAGGCACAGAAGACGAAGTAGAACACTGAGGTTGCCACTTCCTTGTCTCGCATAACTTTCGCGAGACAGGGTGGGACGTTCCCAATGACCACCGGCACCACCGCATCGCCGCTTGAAGTTGAGAGCCGCCAGGCTCCCGCCTCGCCGTGGTGGATCGCGCACGGCGACGCCATTCTGGTACGCCTCGCATTCGTGCTGACCTTTGCCGCCTACGCGCGGACTATCATCTTTGACTTCGTTTTCGACGATCACCTCCAGATCCAGCTCAATCCGTGGATCCAGGCGTGGCGGTTCGTACCTCACTACTTCACCGGGCACGTATGGAATTTCCAGCAGCCGGCCTGGGCCGGGAACTATTACCGGCCGCTGTTCCTGCTGTATCTGCGAACGGTGAATGCGGTGTTCGGCCTGACGCCGGCGTGGTGGCACCTGATGAGCATTGCCACGCACCTGGTCGCCACCTGGCTGGTCTATCGCATCGGCGTGCGCCTGTTCCGGACGCAAACCGCCGCGGCCGTGGCCGCCATGGTGTTCGGTGTGTATCCCGTGCATATCGAGGCGGTGGCTTGGGTTTCGGGCGTTACCGAGACACTGGTAGCGATCTTCATGCTGGCGTCATTTCTCGCTTACTTAAAGTGGCGTGACGGGGAGAAGACATGGCTCGCAGCCTCGGTTGCGTTCTTCCTGCTCGGCCTGACGGCAAAGGAAACGGCGGGCGTGTTGCCGGGAATTATTCTGGCGTACGAAATCCTTTTTCCCCGTAATCGCAGCGCGGACGCTGGGAATAATCCTGGCCAGAACCGGGCCAGCCCGGGGCACCCGCCGATTGATATGCGCGGCATTGCGGTGCTGATAGCGCCGTACGCGGCGGTAACAGCGGCGTACCTGGCGACACGCATGCTGGTGTTTCGCGGTATTGTCAGCCCGCAGCATCATCGGCCTCTGGCCAGCGTCATCCTGACCTGGCCGAAGATTCTGTGGGATTACCTTGGACTGCTGGCATGGCCGTTCCGCTTGAACGCCTACTACGACGACTTTGGCCTGGTGAAGTCGTTCTCGTCGTCAAATTTCCTTTGGCCAACGATTGGGCTGGTGCTGCTGATCGGCGGATTCGTAGTGCTGTTTCGCCGCTCACGCGCCATGCTGTTCGCCGGAATTGCCGTGCTGCTGCCGCTGGTGCCCGTTGTCGTTGGCTCCGTCGTCTTCCAGATGCACGATTTCATCCATGACCGTTTTCTCTACGTGCCATCGGTCGGCTTGGCGTTCATGCTGGCAGCGATATTCGTTCCGCCAAGTGCGGAGGTCGCCGGCGGCTGTCCCGCATGCGGCCTGGTCGGCGTCTGGCAGATGGGCTTCCGTCGGCTGCGCGTAGGCGGTGGCCTCGCGCTTGGAGTTGTCCTGATGGTCGCAACCATCCTGCAAACCGCGCCCTGGGACAATGATCTGGCCCTGTTCTGGCATGCCCGCCGCCAAGCACCACACAACGTGCGCGCCATCGAAGGCTTAGCGGAGGTTTACGGCATCCAGGGGGATCTGGATACCGCCATCCGAATTCAGGCGGAAGCCGTACAGGAAAAGCCAGATTACTGGGCCGGAATCTGCAACCTCGGCGTGTACTACTACCGGGCGGCGCGGTATCCGGAAGCGGAGAAGACCCTGGTGCGCGCCATCTCCGCCTGGCCGGCGCAGATTCAGCCGATGAGTGGAACGCAGTTTTATTACCTGGGCATGGCGCGCATGGAGATGGGGCGTCCCGCCGATGCCGAGGCGCCGCTGAGCAAGGCCGTGGAGCTGCGTCCGGATTCTCCCGGCTATCACTTTGCGTACGGCATGGCGCTGAAGCAACTGGGCAAACCTGAAGCGGCCGCGACCGAGTTCCGCGCCGAGGCCGTCAATCGGAAGAAGATTGACGATGCCATGAAGGCGCTGGGAACGGACGTAGTGCAGTAATTCCAGGTTGCCGTGTGTTTACAACAGGTCCCTCGCTGCGCTCGGGGTGACTCCCAGAAGAGAACCGCCTCAACGTTAGCAGACGAGCTGGTCGCGCGAAATCTTCAGGCCGTTCAAGTTCCCCAGCACGGTTACGGCAATCATTTCCGGCTTGAAGAATTCGGCAGAAAGTTTGACCAGATCTTCGACGGTAACCTTCTCAATCCGCTCAACGATTTCGTCGAGTCCGATGAAGCGGTCGAAATACATCTCCTGGCGCGCAAGGTTCGACATGCGCGCGGTCGAGGATTCCAGGCTCAGCATAAGGCTGCCCTTGAGCTGGTCCTTGGCGCGGCGCAGCTCTTCCTCGGGAACGCCGTCGGCCTTCAGTTTGCGGAACTCATCCACGATGAGCTGCACGACTTTGGGCGCCGACTCGCGCGAAGTGCCGGCGTACACCGACAGGCATCCTGCATCGCGGTAGGGATTGAGCTCGCTGTAGATCGCGTAAGCGAGCCCTTGCCGTTCGCGGATGTTCTGAAACAGGCGCGAGCTCATGCCGCCGCCCAGTACGGTGCTCAGGATATATCCCGGGTAGCGGCGCTCATGGCCGACCGGATGCGATGGCACTCCAACACAGATCTGCACCTGCTCCAGCGCCTTCTTATTGCGCAGGATAATGCGCGGCGAGACCTTGGGAACGGGCTGCACAAAGCCGTTCTTGCCGGTGACCAGCGCGGAGAAGCGCTCCTTCACCAGCTCCACCATGCGCTCGTGTTTCATATTGCCGGCAGCCGAGATGATCATGTTGTTGGGAATGAAGAAGCGCTTCCAGTAATTGAACAGCAGTGGCTGTTCGAAGCGGCGCACCGTCTCCTTGGTCCCCAGGATCGGCTTTCCCAGCGGGTGGTCCTTCCAGAAGTTCTGAGTGAAGATTTCGTGGACGAGGTAGTCGGGATTGTCCTCGTCCATCTTGATTTCTTCCAGAATAACGCCGCGCTCGCGGGTAATGTCCTTCACATCGAAGATAGGATTGAGCACGATGTCGCAGAGCACGTCCATGGCGATGGGCAGGTGCTCATCCAGAACCTTGATGTCGAAGCAGATGCACTCTTTGGCGGTGAAGGCGTCGAGGTTGCCGCCGATCGAATCAACCTGGCGGGCGATGTCCTCGGCCGAGCGCGTACGCGTCCCCTTGAACACCATGTGCTCGACGAAATGGGAAATGCCGTTGGACTCCGGGTCTTCATGGCGCGAGCCGGTCTTGATCCAAATGCCGATCGAGACCGAGCGGATGTGCTGCATCTCCTCGGTCAGCACGATCAGACCGTTGGGCAGCACTTCGCGTCGGATGCTACGGAGTTCTTTCACCATGACCCACCCACCAGCCGGCCTGTTGGGATTGTTTCACAGGGCGCGGGCGAGCGTCACAACCTTTCGTCCCGCAGAATCAATGACTTACGGTTGTTCGGCTATGGTCCCGGAAGGGCGCCGGCCGGCTGCGGCCTACAATGTAATACAGCCCGGCTACGGGACAGTGAATTGGATGCATGAGGGAAGCAGCGGAAAAACAACTTTTAGGTCTTGATCTTCAAGAGCTTACGGCCATTGCTCTGGAGTTGGGGCAGCCTGCGTATCGCGGGCAGCAGCTCTTCGAAGCCCTGTACCGCCAGCGCGTGGAAGCGCTCGATCAAGTCACCACGCTCCCGCAGCACTTTCGCGCTCAATTGGCCGGCGCGTACTCCGTTGGTTCTCCGGCGATCGAAAAAAAGTTTGTCTCACGTGACGGGACTGTGCGCTACCTCGTCGGCTTCTCCGACGGGCAGAGTATCGAGACGGTGTGGATGCCGGAAGGCGATGAGGGGGAGCAGGGCGACGGCAGCGAGGCAGGCAACGAAACTGTATCCCACGATAAAAATGTAGTCCGGCCGCCCTCGGACAGGACGGGTGGGTTCCACCGCGCCACCATCTGCGTTTCCAGCCAAGCTGGGTGCGCCGTCGATTGCCAATTCTGCATGACTGCGCTTTTAGGCCTGCTGCGCAACTTGAGCGCGGGCGAAATCGTCGGTCAAATCCTGCGTGTGCTGGCTGACCAGAAGATCTCGCCGGAGACCCAGCGTCTGAACCTGGTCTTCATGGGCCAGGGCGAGCCGTTTCTCAACTATGACAACTTCATGAAGGCGGTGCGGCTGCTGGTGGAAGGCGTTGGCATTGCAGAATCGCGCATGACGGTGTCCACGTCCGGCATCGTTCCGAGAATCTACGATTACGGGGCCGAGCCGGTGCGCCCTAAGCTGGCCATATCGCTGAATGCCTCCAATGACCCGCAGCGCGACCAGGTGATGCCCATCAACCGCAAGTGGAACCTGGAGAAGCTGCTGGCGGCAGCGCGCGAGTTCCCGCTGCGCCCGCGGGAGCGCCTCACGTTTGAGTACGTGCTGCTGGGCGGGGTGAATGACGCGGTGCAGAACGCGCGCGAGGTGACCGAACTTCTCCGGGGACTCAAGGCCAAGGTTAATTTGATTGCGCTCAATCCGGGTCCGGAAATTCCGTTCTCCATGCCGGAAGAGCAGCGCGTGCTGCAGTTCCAGCAGGTCCTTGTCCGCGCAGGAATCCCGACCTTCATTCGTCGTCCGCGAGGCCGCGATATTTACGCTGCCTGCGGGCAATTGAAGCGCGCGGACATGGTTGAGCTCGCCACTTAACATCTTATCCAAGCACCTCCGGCCAACTGGCGGGCATTACGCGCCATCTTTCCCCAGTGCACGGTCTGGTGCCCGGGTCCTCATGCGCAAACCGCGGTTCTTGATTTTCACGTCCATCCTGATCATTCTGACGATTCTTGCGTGCAGCACGCGCCAGCGGCAGTTTGCCATTGCCGAGCGCCTGCAGCATGCCGGCCGTTCCGCTGAGGCGCTGTCGCTCTACGAAAAGCTGCTCTCTGAGATTCCGCCTAACCAGCCCCGCTATCGCTCGCAGGTGTATTACCGCATAGGCGAGTGCCTGTACGGGCTGGACCGGCTGACCGACTCCTTCGGCGCTTTCCAGAAAGCAGTGGAGGCCGAGCCGGGCAATCTATCGGCGCATTTGCGGCTTGGAGAACTCTTCCTTGCCGGAGGCGCACCCGAACGTGCGAAGGACCAGGCCGAGCTGGTCATGCGCAACGCGCCGCAAAACAGCGAGGCGGTGGCGCTGTGGGGTGCATCGCTCGCGGCCTCGGGCAAGACCGGACCGGCGGAGGAGGCCTATCGCCGCGCTCTCGCCATGGATCCACAGCGCATGACGGTGGCGGTCGCGCTCGCCGACCTCTATAACCGCGAAGACCGCGAGCCCGATGCGCGTAAGGTGCTGGAAGAATCGGCGGCAGCGAACCCCTCTCGCGCCACCCCATTGATAGCAATGGCTCGGTTGAGCGAGCAGGAAGGCGACATCCTGAAGGCGGAGGAAAGCTATCGCAAAGCCATTGCGCTGGAGGACACGCCCGACACCAATCTTCGCCTGGCACAGTTTCTCCAACGCAATGCCCGGGTTGAGGAAGCGGAGCAGGTCTTGCGGCGCGTAGATGCGTTGCAGCCGGCGCAGCCGACCGCGCTGCCTGATTTCGAACTGATGGCAGGCAAGGCCGGAACTGCGCTGGACCGGTACCTGGCCGCGCTCAACGCGGCTCCTTTAAGGGATCGGCGCAAGGCCAAGGCGTCGAGACAGACCGGCAACGCCCCTGTCCAGCAGCGCGCCAAGCTGGCGACGCGCTTGATCGAGGCCGACATTGATGTCGCCGATCATCAGAAAGGCCGCGAGAAAACAGAAGCGCTGCAACACGCGCGCGCCCACCTTGACCTGTACCGGATCGATCTCGACCAGGCGACGCTAGCCATATTGCAGGCGGAGATTGCGCTCTCCGAGGCCGACTTGATGACCGCCGCCGTACAGGCCAACACCGCCGTCTCGCTGGCGCCTCAGTCCGCCCCTGCACATTACGTCATGGGAATGGTGCGCAATCGCGAAGGCAACGTGGCCGAAGCGCGCACGCAATGGCTGGCCGCCCTGGATGCCGACGCGCATTTTGTGCCGGCGCGGCTGCTGCTGGCGCAACAGGCGCTGGATGCGGGCGACGCCAAAGGCGCCGAGGAATACGTCGTCCAGGTGGTGCGGGATGAACCCGGCAACACGCGAGCGCTCGACGTCTTCGCGCGCGTGCTGACGGCTGAGAAGCGTTACAGCGCCGCCATCGTCATCGCCCAGCGGTCGCAGGCCCTGGACTCCACCGCGCCGGAGCCGCACCTCGCGCTTGGGCAGATCGCCATGGAGCAGCACCGCCTGGGCCAGGCGCTCATACAGTTCGAACAGGCGGTCTTGTTGCAGCCGCATTCGCGGGACGCCATGGAGGGACTGACCAGGGTCTACAAGACCGGCAAGATTACGCGTGCCATGCTGGCCAAGATGGAGCACGTCGCGGCGGCGCCCCCGCCGTCCGCCGCGCTCATGGAAATTGCCGGACGCCTGTACGCCGATCATGGCTGGTATGGCGACGCCAAGCGCTGCCTGGAACAGGCACTACATATGGATCCGCAGCGAACGACGGCGGCCGCTGCCCTGGCCAAGACTTATGCGACCACCGGCGAACTGGAGGCGGCGGCAGATTCGGCTTCCCGCACCGGCGGGAAGTCGGCGGCATTGCTGGCCGGCGTGCAGGCGGAGCAGCGCCACGACGTCGGCACCGCCATCGCCAATTACGAGCGCGCCCTGCGCCAGGGCGAACGCTCCGGCGTCGCCGCCAACAATCTGGCATGGCTCTACGCTGAGCAGGGTACGAATCTGGACCGCGCGCTCGAACTCGCCGAGGCGGCGCGCTCTATGGCGCCGCAGAATCCCGCCGTGCTGGACACCGTCGGCGTGGTGCGGCTCCGCATGCACAAGTACTCCGAGGCCATTCAGGCGCTGGAATCCGCCAACCAGATGGCGGCTCGGCGCCAGACTGCTCCCGCTCTGGTCGCTCAAATCCGCCGCCATCTTAGCGAAGCTTATTTGAGAGCAGGGAAGACCGACGCTGCTGCCACCGCCGTTGCCCGATAGCCGCAGTCCAAAGTCCCGGTCCAGATCTGCCCGGCTGGGGACTAGCGATTCGGGACTCTTCCCGCAGCTACGCACCCCCGCCGCGGCCTGCGCATCGCACTGAGTACCGAGCAATCCCCGAATTGCCACGAGAAGGGAGAGAACTGCAATGGCGTCGAGAGAACTTGATGGAATTCGTGTAGCCATTCTTCTGGACACTGATTTTGAGCAAGTGGAGATGACCGAACCGCGCAAGGCCTTGGAAGATGCGGGCGCGATTTGCCGGCTGATTTCGCCCCGACAGCAAGTCACCGGCGTAAAGCACGACGAGAAAAAAGACACCTTCAAGGTGGACCTGCCGCTGGACGGCGCCAACGCGGACGAATTCGACGCGGTGCTGCTGCCCGGCGGTGCGCTCAACGCCGACTCGCTGAGGGTCAATCCCAAGGCACAAGAGTTCGTGCGCAAGTTCGACCGCGCCGGCAAGCCCATGGCGGTGATTTGCCACGCTCCGTGGCTGCTGGTTTCCGCAGGGCTTGCGAAGGGTCGGAACCTCACCAGCTATCACACCATCCAGGATGATCTGCGCAATGCCGGCGCGCGCTGGGAAGATCGGGAGGTCTTCGTCGACAACAACATCGTCACCAGCCGGCAGCCCTCCGACATCCCGGCATTTAACCGCGAAATGATCCGCCTGTTCAGGGAAGGCGCAAAGCGTCGCGCCGCCTGACGTATCAGCGCATGACTTTGGTCGTGCCGCAAAACCTGTGTGCTCCCGGGCTTGCGCCGCTGAAGCACACACCACTAGCTGCTGCCCCATGGAGGATTTATGAAAGCCGTCGTATTCCACGGAATTGGAGACATCCGGCTCGACAACGTCCCGGAACCGAAACTGAAGGACCCGACTGACGCCATCGTGCGGCTCACCGCGAGCGCCATCTGCGGAACGGACCTGCACCTCATCCGCGGCACGCTGACGGGCATGAAGACCGGACGCATTCTCGGCCATGAAGGGGTCGGCGTGGTCGAGGAGGTCGGCAAAGGTGTGCGCAATTTGAACAAGGGAGACCGCGTCGTGATCCCGTCCACCGTCGCCTGCGGCTACTGCTCCTACTGCCGCGACGGCTGGTACTCGCAGTGTGACAATGCCAACCCGGACGGTTCCCAGGCGGGCACCGTCTTCTTCGGCGGACCGGAAGACAGTGGCGGCCTCGACGGCTTGCAGGCCGAGTACACGCGTGTTCCGTTCGCCCATGTCGGCCTGGTGAAGCTGCCGGAGGAGGTGAAGGACGACGAGGCCATCCTGCTCTCCGACATTTTTCCCACCGGCTACATGGCGGCGGAATTAGCCGACATCTGTCCTGGCCGCACCGTCGCCGTTTTCGGCTGCGGCCCGGTCGGCCAGTTCGTGATTGCCAGCCTGAAGCTGCTGGGCGCGGGCCGCATCTTCGCCGTGGACACGATTCCGTCGCGGTTGGAGATGGCGCGTGCGCAGGGCGCCGAGATCATTGACTTCAACCAGGAAGACCCGGTCAAGGCGCTGCAGGGTCTGACCGGCGGCATTGGAGTGGACCGCGCCATTGATGCGGTCGGCGTAGATGCCGTCAAGCCGCACCATGGGCCGGCATCACGCGGCGTGAAAGCCGACAAGCTCGAGCAGGAGGTCAAAGAGGTCGCTCAAAAAACCAATCCCAAAGACGGCAACTGGGAGCCGGGCGACGCGCCCTCACTGGTGCTGGACTGGATGGTGGAATCGGTCGCCAAGGGCGGGCGCATTTCGGTCATTGGCGTGTATTCGGAGATGTCGCGCACGTTCCCGATCGGTCAGGCGATGGGCAAGAACCTCACCGTCAAAATGGGGAATTGCAATCACCGAAAATACATTCCACACCTGGTCGAACTCGTGGCCACAGGCGCGGTACAGCCGACGAAGATTCTGACCCATGTTGGTCCGATGACTTCGGCGCTTGAGGCGTACAAGCATTTCGACAAGCGCGAACCGGGATGGATCAAGGTCATGCTGGAACCCGTGCCTTCGCCGGCCAGGGCCGCGTAGGCCGTTCGGGGTCATCCCGAGCGGTCGCTCCGGAGTGATCCCGAAAATCTACCACCGAGACACTGAGACGCCGAGAATGCACCCGAGTGTTTTGAAATGAAATTGCTCGGTTGATTCTCAGTGTTCTCTGTGCCTCGGTGGTGAATGTCTCGATGGTGAAACGCAGCGTCGTTCGGGAGTCATCCCGATCGTTTGGTCGGCACCCAACGCTCTTCGTTCCAACCACTTACCTCTAAGTTGTGACGTAAGTCACAACCACCTGTGACGTAAGTCGTCGCCCCACTCTTCGTTCCGCGGGTATTCTCGCCGCAGATGTGAGGTGAGCAGTGACCCAAATCATTCAGATCGGCAAACCCTCTCCCAGCAGCACGGTGTTCGACATGATCCGCCAGATGGCAGCGCGCGAAGCGGAAGAGATTCAGCGCCTCAAGCAAGCCGCGCAAGCCAAGATTCAGCACTAAAGGCCTCATCCTCGTTTATTAGGCACGTTTCGGCCCAGCAACATTACAGCCCCGGCAATCGCTGGGGCTTTCATATTTCTATGCCGTGCTTCCGGTGGCATAGCAGCTATGATTACTGCGACGCCGCCGAGGCGTCGGAAGCAGCCCCATGCCTTACCAATTCCGGGACTCCTTGGCCGCGGACTTCAGAGAACTCTGGCGCATTGACCAGCAATGCTTCGCGCCCGGCATAGCGTATTCACAGCGCGAACTCGCCTGGTACATGGCCATGCGCGGCGCGTTCACCATCGTCGCCGAGCAGGAGAGTAGCGACACGGTGGGGAAGTCCGAGGACGACTCGCGGAGCATCGTCGGCTTTCTCGTCGGGCAAAAGCACGCGCGCGGCATGGGTCACGTGGTGACCATCGACGTGCTTCCGCAGGCGCGCCGATCCGGCGTCGGTTCGCAATTGATGAACGAATGCGAGCGGCGGCTAAGCAGCATGGGTTGCAAGTCGGTGTACCTGGAGATGGCGGTGGACAATGCGCCCGCGCTGCGCTTCTACAAGCGCCATGGCTACTCCATCTTGAAAACCATTCCTCGCTACTACAACGGAGAACTGGACGCGTTCCTGCTTGGAAAAGACCTGACCTGAATGCAGAATGAAGAATAAGAATCGATCGGCTCTCAATTCTGCATAGAAAAAAGGGCGCCTTGCGGCGCCCTTCAGGGTTCACGATCGCAGAGATCAGGCGACCTTCCGGTTCTTATCCTTGATCTCATCGCGCTGGATGTTCCTTTGCTTGATGTCTTCGTCACGCTGCTTGTCGCGCTGACGCATTTCGTCCAGCTTGTTTTCGGCCTGCTGGCCGAGGTCCTTCACCTTCCCGACGCCCTTCTGGATCTTGCCTTCAACCTGTCGGCCAGCGCCCTCGCCCTGCAGCTTGGGGTTGTCAGTCCATTCACCCACCTGGCGTTCTACGCGACCGGCGGCGTCTTTCGCTTTGCCCTTCAATGTGTCTTTGTTCATGCTTTCCTGACCTCCCTGAAAATGAGTTACAAAAGAAACCTGAGTCATGCCGGGTTTCTGCCGGTGATCAACTGGAACACCAGCGCGACCACTGCCAGCACCAGGAGCAAGTGTATGAATCCTCCTAGCGTATAGCTGCTGACCACACCGATCAGCCACAGCACCAGCAAAATGATGAAAATGGTCCAGAGCATCACTGGCTCCCCGATTTCTGGTTTCGGATCGTCCTGTGATTCGAGGGTGTAACCGTTCGGCCCAGTTGTAAGAAATCGAAAGCTGCAGCCGGAATTGCTGACTTTCCCCGTCAGTTTCTGTAACTTGGGGATGACGTGACGAGTACAAGGCGCACCTAAGTTTGGTACTTAGTACTTTGTGCTTAGTACTTCTATGAGAATCGCAATCCAAGGCGAACTGGGCTCATTCAGTGATGAAGCGGCACGGACTTTTCTGCTCGGCTGCACGGTCGTGCCCTGCGTCACCTCCTCGGACGTGTTTGACCGATTGCAGGGTGGCAGCGTGGGCGCGAGCCTGATCCCGATCGAGAACTCGCTGGCCGGGCCAGTCGCGCCCCACCTGGACCTACTCCTGGCTCGCGACGTCTTCGTTCAACGTGAGTTTCGCTTGCGCATTCGACACAACCTGATCGCCGCCCCTGGCGTGCGTTTGCAGGACATCAAGCGCGTCTTCTCCCATCCTGTCGCGCTGGAGCAATGCCGGGAATTCTTTCGCAGGCGCCCTCAGGTCCGACCGGAATCCTTTTACGACACGGCCGGCAGCGTGAAGCACGTGGTTTCCCAACGTCTGCGCGACAGCGCGGCCATCGCCGGAAAGCGGGCGGCGTCCCAGTACAAGGGACGCATCCTGCTTAGTGGGTTGGAAGACGACAAGCAGAACTTCACGCGCTTTTTCCTGGTGCGCCGTAGCCGCACTCGCACCCGCGGCGCGAACAAGACTTCCATCGTGTTTGCGCTGAAGAACATGCCGGGCGCGCTGTTCAAGGCGCTGAGCGTGTTCGCGCTGCGCGACATTGACCTAAGTAAGATCGAGTCGCGTCCGCTGCGCGGACGTCCCTTCGAGTATGTTTTTTTCGTGGATTATCTTCGCGGCGACGACAACGCGGCGCGCCGGGCATTGGCGCACCTGGCCGAAATCGCCGAATTCGTGAAAGTACTGGGCGTGTACCCCGCGGCGTGAACGGCCGCCGATTTCTGGTACGATAATTCAGGACCACTCGTCTTCCCCGCGCGGAGAGGTGCGTGAGTGGTTGAAACGATCCGCCTCGAAAGCGGACATACCTGGAAGGGTATCGAGAGTTCGAATCTCTCCCTCTCCGCCAGTTCTTTTCCTTTATTTCCTTGCTTTAGCGAATTTGTGTCGGATGGATTCAGAGGACCGCGTTTTCCCGCGTTTGAGGCGGGCACTTGACATCGCGGCCGGGGACGGCATAATGCCCGAATCTCCCGGGTGAGGGAAGGATCATGAGCGTACTCCACTTATGTGACGAAGAGCCTGCGGTGGTGCATCCGGAGACCACGGCTGCCGATGCGATTCAATTGATGCTGGCGCGGCGGGTGGGCGCGGTCGGCGTGGTGGACCAGGCCGGAACGGTACTGGGCATTTTCACCGAGCGTGACGTGCTGCGAAAGCTGGCGCTGAGCGGGCGCGATCCGTCGCGCACGCCGGTGTCGGAGTTGATGACCGCGCCGGTGGTGCTGGCGACGGCAAACACCAAACCCGGGGAAGCGCTGGCGGTGATGGTGGAACATCATTTCCGTCACCTACCGGTGGTGGACGATCGCGGGCGGCTGATGGCAATGCTCTCAATCCGCAACTTGCTGGAGTCGCAGGTGGACGAGTTGACGAACCAGCTCGACACGATGGAACAGTACATGACGAATGACGCGCCCGGGGGATAGCTGAGTACCGGGTACCGAGTATGGCCGCCGAGAGGCGGCCTTTATTTTTTGGTAGTAGTGTGGCGGGGCGCCCCCCGCAATTCAACGGCGGGAGCGGAAGAAAGACTGGAGAATCTCCTGGCAGCGGGCGGCCAGCACGCCCGAAGTCACTTCCATGCGGTGATTGAGGTGCGGGTCGTTCAGGACCGCCATCACGGAGCGCACCGCGCCTGCTTTTGCATCATCCGCGCCGTAAGTTAGCCGCTTCAGACGGGCGTGAACAAGCGCCCCGGCGCACATGGCGCACGGCTCGACGGTTACGAACATCTCGCAGTCAATGAGGCGGTGGTTGCCGACGGCAGCGCCGGCGGCGCGGAGCGCCAGGATTTCCGCGTGTGCGGTAGGATCGGCGCCGGTGAGGTTCAGATTGTGGCCGCGGCCGACGATTTGCCCGTCGCAGATGATAACGGCGCCGACAGGAACTTCTCCGGCAACTTCGGCGCGGCGGGCCTCGCGGAGGGCTTCCTCCATGAACAGTTCGTCGGACACGTGGGAATCATAGCAATTAGCAGTCGCGATTTAGCCCGGTCGCTCCAAAAGCGGGAACAAGGGTAGGCCGCGCGGCGCCGACTCCATCGCGGTGAAAGCAGGGCTGCACAAAAGTGGGGTCCAACCGCGGCCGAGCAGATTTCACCTTAGGTCGTGAGGATTAAGGCTACGGAACAAGCTCTGCTGGCCGCTTGCAGCAGGAGCGTGCGATTTCTTCGGGATCGACTCGGTCTGGGGCAAACCGTGCCTGATAACTAGTTTCTAAGCACAGGTGCGGGCCACTTCGATCAACTCACACCCAGCCCAGGGACAGGACTAACCAAGGGACAGACCAACCGGAGGAATTTCGATGCGAAAACTATTCACGATCACAGCGATATTGCTGCTGTCAGCGGCGGTCGCCGTGGCGCAGACCAGCACATCCGGGTCGAGCGCGCAATCTACCACGCCGCAGACTTCCAGCGAACAGAGTACCAACCAGAACAGCAACCCGTCGGGCGCGCAGAGTACTCTGCCGCAGTCGTCGCAGACAGCGAGCGGCGGCCAGATGGCGCAGAGCCAGCAGATCCAGGGCTGCCTCACCGGTTCCAGTGGCAGCTTCACGCTGACCGACCCGGCCGGCAAGGCGTACCAGGTGCAGGGCGACAGCAGCCTGCTGCAGGGACACGTGAACCAGCAGGTGCAGATCACCGGCTCGATGGGAGCGGATGCCACGTCAATTTCGGCGAGCGACGTAACCAAGCTGTCGGATAGCTGCCAGACCCAGCCGCAGTCAGCGGCCGCCGGCGCAACCGCGGGCGCGGCTGCTCCGAGCGCGACGGAAAGCAATCCGCCAGCGTCTTCCTCAGGCGCCATCGGCAGCAACGCCGGTCAGAGCGGCAGCGTGAGCTCGCATAGCTCGGCCACGACCAGCAATCCTCCGAGCAGCACGTCGCCGGACATGAGCCAGAGCAGCGCCAGCCAGCAGACGGGCGCGGCTGCCAACCCGCCGTCGGGCGAGCAGAGCAACAACACCGCGGCGACGGCAAACCCGAACGCCGAGGTTCCGAATTCGACGGGCCAGGCTTCGGCTGTGGGCAAAGCAGACGTGAACCAGCCGCAGACGGGCAGCATGAGCGCGCAAAGCTCGACCTCGCAGAACCCGCCGAGCACCAGCTCGGACATTAACGCGAGCCAGAGCACCACGACTCAGAGCGCCACCAGCCAGAGCACGACTGCGCAGAACCCGCCCAGCGCCAGCTCCGACATTAACGCGGGCCAAAGTGCGTCGAGCCAAGCTGCACCGAGCGCCGGCGCTGTTTCGGCCGACCAGAACGCGGCTGCGGGGCAGAGCACGTCGGGTCAGAATGCAGGTGCCAACCTGCCGCAGACGGCTTCGCCGCTGCCGCTGTTGGGCTTGCTCGGACTGGGCTCGATCGGCGTCGGTTTGGTCAGCCGGAGGAAGAAGTAGACTGCACACTGAAGCTACTGAAACAAAGCCGCCGTACGCGCAAGCGTGCGGCGGTTTTTTCTTAGTACGGAGGGCAAGTGCAAAGTGCGCCGAAGAACGGCCATCGACACAGCGTAGGTACCCGTCTAAGTAATTAGAGGTTTGGCAAAACACATGAGAACGATCGTCTTCATAACTGTTATTTCGGGGGCTCTGGCGTGGGCGCAAGCGCAACCGGCCGCAAAGGGACAAGCGGGTGAGCCGAGAATCGGGTATGCCGCGCAGAGCCAGTCGGAAACCGAGATGGTGGGATGCGTCAGCGGAAGCTCCGAACACCTGATGCTCGGGCATGGACAGCTCGTGTACCGCTTGCAAGGCAACACGACCGGATTGAAGAGCGCGGTAGGGAAAATGGTCAAGGTCAGCGGGCACATCGCGGCCGAGAAGACGAAGGGCGCATCGGCACCCGCGTTCCAAGTCACCAAGGCGCAGGTGGTGCAGGCATGGTGCGGTGCCGCCGGTTCGGGATCGCCGGTGGCAATTGGAGGAAAAACCGGCAATGAAGGGCACAGCCAGGCGGTAACGACGACCGACAGCGCAGGGCAGGTGACACCGGGGGCAGAGACGCAGGCGGGCAAGGTACAAGCACCGGGAGAGAATTCAGGCCTGGGTGGCAAGTCTCAGGGTGCGAAGCCGACTGCGGCGGAGGGTGCTCCGCCGAACTTTGAACAGGCGGCGCAGAATCCGGCGGCAGCGGAACAGATTGCGGCATCGGCGGAGCGCGCCGAGATCAACAACTCGCAGCACCAACTCGGGGTGAATGCTCAGCCGAATTACCGGCAGAACGCGAAGCAGGAATCGCAGCAGGCAAACCAGGCGGCAGGCACGGGATATGCGCAGAACCGCGACAACCAAAAGGGAACGGAGTTGCCGGGTGCTTCGCAGCAGATCAGCGGGTCCAAGAAAGAGCAAGAGAAGCGCTCCGAGAAAGCTGCCGAGGCGCAAAAGCCGCGTCCGGTGCTGGTTGGATGCCTCACCTCGACGGGGAAGGACTCGCACGAGTTCTACTTGAAGGAGCAGAAGTCAGGAACGCAATACCGGCTGGACGGCCTGCGCGAACAGATGAAGGACCACGTCAACCACCTGGTAGAAGTGGTGGGGAAGCCCGGCGACGATTCGCCTAAATCCGTAGCGGGAGCGAAGGAGCCGGTATTCGAGGTGACGGGTGTGCAAGACCTGAAGCCGACGTGCGGAGCGAATCATTAGTCGAGTCAAAAACCACGGCCTGGCAAAAGCGGCCAGAAGGTGGTACCCCCGTGCGTCTAGAAGCACACTGGCAGGCTGGTTTACACTAAGAGTGCGACGATCCTCAGGGTGAGGGCATCTACCAATCGTGAGCCTCAAAGACACACTCAACAAAGTTTTGCTCGTGGACCTGATCAAAGGTCTGACGGTGACGTTTCGCAATCAGCATCCGCGGGAGGTCTATACCGAGCAGTACCCGCTGGAGCGTCCGCAGGTGGCGGAACGCTACCGTGGCGCGCCGCGGCTGAACGTGAATCCCGATACCGATGAGACGCTCTGCATTGCGTGCGATCTTTGCGCGCTGGCGTGCCCGGAACATCTGATCGTGGTGAGCGCGGAACGCAACCCGAATACACGGCGCAAGGAACTCACCACCTTCACCTACGATCTGAGCCGGTGCATGTTTTGCGGACTGTGCGAGGATGCGTGTCCGACCGACTGCCTCGAGTTGACGCAGGATTTCGAGTTGGCCAGCTACACGCGTGAGGGAGCGATCTGGGACCGGCAGACGCTGGAGCAGGGTCCGCATCCTGTGAAGTACCAGAGATAGTTTCAGTTGAGAGTTTCAGTTTTCAGGAACGCCGCGCGATGCGCGGCGTTTTTGTTTGGGCCGTTGGCCGCTGATGAATACTGATCCAGGCTCGGCGTTACCCAGACAAGCAAAAGCAGCTTGTCTAGGGTATCCGGCACCCGGTTTGTCCCGGGCCCCCGGCGTGTGCCCACACAAGCTAGGCGGGTTGCTGCATGGTCATGCAGTGGATGGCGCCGAGTCCCCAGATGAGGTCGCCGCAATAGATGGGGACGACGTCGCGATCGGGGAAGAGGTCGGTAAGAATGTTGAGCGCGAGGCGGTCATTACGATCGTTGAATACGGGCACGAGCACGAGGCGGTTGGCGATGTAGAAGTTGGCGTAGCTGGCCGGCAGGCGGCGGCCACGGAATACCACCGGGGCGGGCATGGGGAGTTCGACGATATTGAGGCGCCGGCCGCGCTGGTCGGTCATCCCGCGCAGGCATTGCAGGTTGTCCCTTAGCGGTGCGTAATTTTCGTCGGCTGAATTGGATTCGACCGCCGCGGCAATGGTGTCATGCGCGACGAACCGGGCGATGTCGTCAATGTGGCCGTGAGTATCGTCGCCGGCGATGCCGCGCTCCAGCCATAGAACCTTTTCGATTCCCAGATAATCGGCGAACACGCGCTCCAGATCGTTCCGCGACAGGCCGGGATTGCGCTGTTGCGTGTTGCTGAGCAGACATTCTTCGGTGGTGAGCAGGAGGCCTGCGCCGTTGGTGTCAATACTGCCCCCTTCCAGCACAATTGCATCGAGCTTCGTGCTCGAGGACGAGCGCGCTCCAGCGTACAGCGGGCGCCAGGCCGGCAGTTTGAGGTAGCTCACGATACGGTCGGAGGCGCGGGCATCGAGCTTCCAGTCGGCGTACTTGGCCCAGGCATTGAAGTGAAAATTAACGACCGCAACGCGGTGGCGCCCTGCACGGGTCGGAGACCCGTGTCGCACAAATAGGGGCGCGAAATCGCGGGTCCACCCGCGATTCGTACGCCAACGATGAAAGCGCACGTTGTCGGATACGACGTTCGCGCGGCCAAGAATAGAACGAGCACGCTCCTCGGCGGCAGCGTTGTTGACGATGATTTCCACGCGCTCGACGCGTGCCAGGTGGCGCACGATCTCGGCGTACACCCAGTGGATTGGCTCAAATTTCCCCGGCCAATCGCTGCGATTGTGCGGCCAGCCCAGCCAAGTGGCGGCGTGCGGTTCCCACTCGGCGGGGAGGCGATAGCCGAGTTGTCCAGGAAGATTTGCCACAGAGGACACAGAGGACCCTCGATTTTCACCTCGGTGCGTTTTTTGTGTTCTCTGTGGCAAAACCATCGCTAGTCGAGGAGGCGGTTGGTGATGGGTGCGTAGCTATCAATGCGGCGGTCGCGAAGGAAGGGCCAGTTGCGGCGGATGTCCTCCAGTTTGCGCAGGTCCACCTCGGCAATCAGGATTTCCTCGCTATCCGCGGATGCCTCGGCGAGAACCGTCCCAAACGGATCGCAGATAAACGATCCGCCCCAAAACTCCAGGCCGGGGCCGCCGGCCTGTTTTCCGCGAATGTCGCCCGTCTCGTGTCCGACACGATTCACGACGGCAACATACAGGCCGTTGGCGATAGCGTGCGCGCGCTGAATGGTGCGCCAGGCGTCGTGCTGGGCGGCGCCGTACTGCTGTTTTTCCGCCGGATGCCAGCCGATCGCGGTGGGGTAAAAGAGCACGTGCGCGCCATGCAAGGCGGTGAGGCGCGCGCCTTCCGGATACCACTGGTCCCAGCAGACGAGCGTGCCGATGCGGCCGACATCGGTGTCGAAGGCGCGAAAGCCGAGGTCGCCCGGCGTGAAGTAGAACTTTTCGTAGTAGAGCGGATCGTCGGGGATGTGCATCTTGCGGTAGATGCCGCGGAGCGCGCCGTCGGCGTCGAGCACGGCGGCGGTGTTGTGATAAATGCCGGCGGTGCGTTTCTCGAACAGCGACGCAATGAGCACGATGTGCTGTTGTTTGGCGAGGACAGATAAGCGTGTCGTGGTCGGGCCGGGAATGGGTTCGGCAAGATCGAACAGCGAAGCGTCTTCGCGCTGGCAAAAATACTGCGTCAAGAACAACTCCGGCAGGCAGACGACCTGCGCGCCGCGGCCTGCGGCCTCGCGCACCATGTCCATGGCGTGCTCGAGATTCTTCTCCGGATCGGCAGAGCACGACATCTGGATCAGGCCGATGCGGAATTGCTCAGGCGCGGGCAAATATCCTCCGGGGACGCGGTCTAGGATAGCAGACGGATTTTCACCACTGGGGCATAGCGGCGGAGAGAACGGCGGATTGTGCGTTGACGCGAGTGGAAGCTGACGTTTACCTTGACTGTTCTCCATCGAAAATCAAACGCTTTCATTTGAGGTGAAGGAGTGAAGAAAGAGCAGGCGAAAAAGAAATCCGCGGGTCGCGAGAGTAAAAATCGTCGGCATGGCCAAAAGCAGGCGGGACCGGGGCACACCGCCGAGGGCACCGGCATCGAGCGGCGGCTGCATACGCCGGAGGAAGACAAGCTGGTTCCGCTGGAGCCGCTGGATCTTGGGAAGATCCACGGGATTGACGACCTGGTGCGCGCGATGGGGCAGACGGCATTCACCGGGCGGCAGGTTGGGCAGGCGGCGGACGTGCTGGAGGCGATGGCGCGCGATCGCGAATGCCTGGTGGTGATGACCCTGGCAGGGGCCATGACCGTCGCCAAGCAGGGGCTGGTTATCACCGACCTGATCGACCATGGGATCGTGCGGGCGCTGGTGTCCACCGGTGCATTGATGGCGCACGGCCTGGTGGAGGGCATCGGGCGCTCGCATTACGTCTATGACCCGAAGATGAACGACGTGGAACTCTACGAGGCGGGCTACAACCGGGTGTACGACACGCTGGAGCCGGAGCAGAACCTGGACCAGGTGGAGAAGATTGTCGGCAGAATCCTAAATGAGTGGGACGCGGAGGAGACGCTGTGCTCCTGGAAGCTGAACCGCGCCATCGGCGAGCACCTGAGCAGGCACGTGGAAGGGCGCGGAATCTTAAAATCAGCATTTGAAAAAAATGTCCCCGTGTTCGTGCCGGCGTTCAGCGATTCCGAGCTCGGGCTGGACTTCGCGCTGCATAACCGGATGCGGGCGCGGCAGAAACGTCCGCTGTTGCGATTCGATCCCTTTGAAGACGTCAACAAATATGCCGATACGATGCTGGGGTCGCCGCGCATGGGCGTGTTCACCATCGGAGGCGGGGTGCCGCGAAACTGGACGCAGCAGCTCGGGCCGTATCTGGAGCTGCGTCATCGCCGCGGAGGCGAGGACGTCCCACTGAAACGCTTCCACTACGGACTGCGCATTTGTCCGGAGCCGGTGTACTGGGGAGGGCTGTCGGGCAGCCCGTACACAGAGGCGGTGTCGTGGGGGAAATTCGTGCCCCCGGAAGAAGGCGGAAAATTCGCGGAGCTGTTCGTGGATGCGACCGTCGGGCTGCCGCTGGTAGTGGGGGCGGTGCTGGAACGGCTAAAAGGCAGTCGCTAGACCCTAGTCCTAGTCGAAGATAAAAATGGCGGCGGCGATGACCGTGGTCCATTTGCCATGGCGGTCGCCGACGGCCGACTGGGTGTTGTTCATGGTGCGAACGATCTTGTTGGAGAGGCGATAGACCTCTTTCTTCTCGTCCCAGCTCTTGTCGGGATCGAACTCCACATTCAGCGTGGTGGCCAGCATTTCGGCGGCGAGTTCCTCGGCGTAATCGCCCGCCTGATCGTCGGTCTCGCCGAAAGAGTGGTGCTCGCTCAAATACCCATAGGTCGAGCGGTCGGCGGGAATCGCGACGCCGATGCTGGAGGCCAGCAGGCGATGCGGTTCATGGGTGGAGTTCTCGGCGACCACGGCAAAGACGACCTCGCCGGGGTTGAGATGGCGCAGTCCCAAAGCACGGGGAATGATTTTGCATTGCGGCGGGAAGATGGAGGAGACGCGCACCAGGTTCTGAGCGGCGATGCCGGCGTCGCGCAAGGCCAACTCGAAGGAAGTGAGACGCTCTTTGTGTTTCCCGACGCCCTTGGTAAGAAAGATCCGCCGTGGGACCATGTTTTTGCCCAATTCGCCAGCCCTCCTCGTTAGCACCAAGAATAGTTCAGAAAAATAACACGCAGGGCGAAGCGTGCACGTAAATTTTTGAAATTTTTTCGGAGCCACGGCGCCGGTGGGCTCTCGAACTCGGACTATTCCGTGCTTGGCTTATGCGGCCAAGCCGGACTGACCAGTTCGATTCGCCAAACCGGCCCACCGTAGAAGAGGGGACCCTCAAACTTGACGAAAGCGGGCGCCGGGCCGGTGAGAATCCACACATGATTGTCGGGTGGTTCCTTGCCCAGCCAGTCGGCGAGCTTGCCGGCCAGGCCGCCGATCTGGACCCTCACCACGTAGTGAACAGCTTTGCGCGCGGCAGTGCCGGTGGAAAACGGCTCCTCACCCTGGTCAGTGATGAGCAGCTTAACCAGCCTCGGTTTGGGTGTGGCCGCCACAAAGCCGACGGTGGTTTGCGGCGCATCGGGCGCGATGTTCTTCAACAGGGTAAGGATGACACCATTAGCCACATCCGCGGGCAAGTTGAGATGATCGGAGGCCACCTTTTCCTCGCCGTTGTCCGAGTAGCGGACGGTCACGTTGCCGCCGGCTTGTATCGACATCTCCATCGGATGCTTGAAGGCCGGCCCTTTCTGCACCAGGTGATAGCTGAGGAGCCGGAACCGGCCGCGCTGGGAATAAATCGCGGTTTCGTGATGAAGTGAGCCATCTTTGAAGTGAAAGATCAGTTGGGTGTTGACGCGATCGCCGCGGGCGGTCTGGAGCAGGTCGCCATCGGCCAGAGGTTCGCCTTCCAGATTATGTAAGACGAGAAAACCGTGGACCAGGCCCTCGGCATGCCGCACCGGTACGGTCTCAGCCGCTAAAGGAAGCGAGGCCAAGGCATAGACCAGCAGAAGGAGCCATCGCGGCCATGTAAAAGGCCGCCGTTCAGGCAAGACTTCGAAACGCAAGGACAGCATTCAACCCACCAAAAGCAAAAGAATTTGAGAGCGCACAATCCACTCGAGTTTCGCGTGCGCAGTTGGGAATCACGTCGAGATCGCAATCAGGGTCGGCCGCGGTGAAGTTTGCGGTTGGGGGCAGCAGGCCGCGCCGCAGAGCCAGAACTGTAGCGGCCGCCTCCAACGCGCCGGCCGCTCCCAGAGCGTGGCCGTGCAGCGACTTGGTGGAACTGATCGCCAGGCTTTCGGCGTAATCGCCGAAGACTTCGCGGATCGCGCTGACTTCCGTAACGTCATTGGCGGCTGTGCCGGTGCCATGAGCGTTGATGTAACCAATACGTTCCGGAGGGATTTCTCCATCCTGCAATGCTGCCCGCATGGCGCTGGCGGGACCGGCTACCGTCGGCTGAGTGACATGGTGGGCATCGGAGCTCATGCCGAAGCCGATGACTTCCGCATAGGGCTGCACGCCGCGTGCCCGGGCCGATTCCAGTGGCTCCAGAACCAGCATGGCGCCGCCTTCGCCAAGAATCATGCCTTTGCGGTCCCTGGAAAATGGACGGCAGGTGTCGGGAGCGATCACCCGCATTGCCTCCCAGGCCTTGAGAATCCCATAGCTAAATGGAGCTTCGCTGCCGCCGGTGATTGCCGCATCCGCCATGCCGGAGCGAACCATCCAGAACGCCTGTCCGATGGCGTGGGCGGCAGAGGCACAGGCAGTGCTGATGGTGTACGCCGCCCCGGTCAGTCCAAGGTCGATGCAGATATGACTGGCGCCTGCATTGGCCATGGTGCGGAGGATGGTCAAGGGGTGGACGCGATCCAGATGGCGCTCATAAAGATCGAAGAAACCGGCGTCCTGTGAAGACTGTCCGCCGAGACAGGATCCGGTGATGACGCATGTACGGCCGCGCAGCGCAGGCGTCAGTTCGAAGCCGGCATCGGCCAGGGCCGCCCGCGCAGCGACTACGCCGAATTGAGCGAAGCGATCCAGAAGATTGCGGCCGCCATTTGGAAAGTGCGCCGCGGAATCGAAATCGCCGGCTTCAGCGCCCATGTGAAAACGAAGCTTCGCCGTGTCCACGGAGCGGATGGGACGGATGGCCGAAGTACCTTCGCACATCGCCTTCCAGGCCTGCTCGCGGTCGCGCCCCATGGCGCAAACCATGCCCAACCCGCTGACAACAACGCGCCGCACGCTCTATACCCCGGCCGCGCTGTTGGACAGCAGCAAGCGGATTCCGTCGGCAATTTCTCCCACGTATCGGATGGAACGCGCCTGTTCGTCGGGAATGGAGATGTTGAACTCGCTTTCCAGGTCGAACATGAGGTTGATGGTATCGAGGGAATCGAACCCGAGTTCCGCGAGCGAGCTGTTCAGAGAGACCGCCGTGACCGATAACTTCTTGGCCAAAGCCACGACGCTGATAACACGTTGGCCGACATCATCCATTGCGAACTCCATCTGCAGAGAGTCACCGCCCAATTCGCAAACTACTCTACATATAGACGCTTGACGCCGCCCTCCTGTTACATCATTAGCGATGCTGTTAAGCCACCGCGCTCGAAGGCGATCCAGCCTCTGTAGAGCGGCTGTCCAGAGTGCCTCGTTGTCCCCGCTCGAGTTGTACCACCGTGTAACCCATTCCGGTCTCGAGCTTCCTTCAATTGTATGAAGGGAGCAGAATCATGCATGTCCGACGGTCAATCACGATTGCGACGATTACGCTACTGGTCTCAAGTTTCGCCTGGGCGCAATACCTAGGCGGAGGAGGCATGCCCGGCGTGGGGGGAGCTACCACCGGAGGCATGGGTACCGTGGGGACCACTTCCACGCCGAGGTATGGACCCAACAAAGCCGCCATTGGCGCGGCGGCAGGGGCTGGAGCCGGCGCCGCAGTCCTGTACGTAGTGAAGTTCCGGCATCCCAAAATCACCGGCTGCATCGGGCCGGATGGAAACACCATCGTCCAAGACAACGGCAAGTCGCATCACCTGATTGGCTCGCCAATGAAACCCGGTGAGCGGGTCAAGATTACCGCCAAGAAGATGAAAGATAGTTCCGGGGAGAAAGGCTTGGACGTGTTGCAGGTGCAGGACGACCTCGGCAGGTGCGAAAAACAAGCGAGTGCCGCAAGGCCGATCACCGCACAAAAGTAGGGACCCAGCGCCGGACGCGGCGCATGGGCATCACGAGGTCGCTTGCTTGGCAGCTTTGAGTTTGACGGCGATGTCAATGAAAGCGAGCGCGGCCCGGGAGAGCGCCTTGTCCTTGCGGAAGACCAGCGCCAGATCGCGGCGGATAGTCGCGTCGGCCATGGGAATGGCGATCAGAGTGCGCGCGTGGACCTCCTCCTCGACGTTGGAGCGGGCGATAAAACCGATCCCGACGTCGGCGGCGACGAAGCGCTTAAGTAGCTCGCTGGAGCCAAGTTCCATGGAAAGGTTCAACTTTAGCTTACGCTCGTGAAAGAGCTGCTCCAAAGCGTCGCGGGTGCGGCCCGCCTCAGGCATTACCAGCGGGTACTTGGCGGCTTCAGCGACCTCCACGCCCTTCGATTTGGCCAAAGGATGCTTGGGAGGAACAATCACCACCAGCTCGTCGCGGTGGATGGGAACGACAGTAAGGCGGTTGTCGTTGACGGGCAGGGAAACGATGCCGAAGTCCACGGAGTTGTCAATCACGCACTCGAGAATGCCGGCGGACTCCAGCCGGTTGATGTTGACCGAGACGCCGGGATAGAGCTTCTTGAACTCGGCAAACACCTCGGGCAGGATGTGCATGCAGGTGCCTTCGTTGGCGCCGACGACGATTTCGCCACGAGGGACCCGTTCCATCTCGGCCATGGCGGTGATCACGGCCTTGCGGGCGGCGACAGTCTCCTCCGCATACTTCTGAAATACTTTGCCGGCGGCGGTGACGGAAACCTTGCCGCCGGAGCGGTCCAGTAACTTGGCGCCGATTTCATCCTCGAGGGCGCGGATCTGCGCGGAAATCGCGGGCTGGGTGCGGAAACGTTTCTCCGCGGCGCGCGAGAAGCTGGAGAGTCGCGCGACCTCAAGAAACGTTTCTAGCTGGTCGAAATCCATAAAACAGCTCTTAGCTCTCAGCCATTGGCTCTAGCTGAGCACTCGGCGTCCAGCACTCAGAACCGGCAACATCGTGCTTCAATGGGCTGGCGCGTTCAGTGACATTACGGCCTGGGCCTGCTGTCGGCGGGCGAGGCGCTCGCGCATGACGCGGCGGTGCAGAGCGTAATAGCGAATCAGTTCGTTGTCCTTGCGGACGTCCAGTTCCTTCTGGATGGCGTCGTGATCGTAGGTATCCATGAGCTCCAGGAGTTGGCGCACATCGTTATCGGCGTGCGCGCGCGCGAGGCATTGACGGTAAAGCTCGTAATCGCCCTCCGGAACAAACGAGGCAAGCTCGGCGAAAAGTTCGATCAACGAGGAAGCCTTCTGCGGATCGCGCTCGGCCTCCAGGCGCTCCAGGATGGTCTTTTCGAGCTGGTTCTTGGTGTTGCTGAACAGGCTATCGGGGCTGAGGCGTTCGTGGCGCGCCTCCAGCAGCTCGCGATAACGATCGATCACGGAGTGCACGTCGGCCATAAAATCCTTTTATCGGACGATAAAAACTTGCGATTTCCGCATCCGGGCGGCGAAGACTATGCTGGATTGTATAGTCGGTAGACCCTGGTCGCTAGTCCCAAGCACTTGATAGCGCCCATTTTGGGCAACGAAGTGAATATGCATTCGACAAAACCAGAACGAGCAGCGGTGACCGTGGACAACATGGCGGCGGCCGATTGGCCGAACGTGTCGGCCATCTTCCTGGAAGGGATTGCCACCGGCAACGCGACCTTTGAAACGCTGGCCCCCACCTGGGAACAGTGGGACCGCGCGCATCTGTCGGTAGCGCGGATGGTGGCGCGTCGCGGGCGCACCATTGCCGGATGGGCCGCAATGAGCCGCGTCTCGCAGCGGTCCTGCTACGCCGGCGTGGCGGAACTGAGCGTGTATGTTGCGTCATGGGCGCGCGGGCAGGGCGTCGGTGACGCGCTGATGAAGGCAGCGATCACGGCGGCGGAGGCGGCGGGCTTCTGGATGTTGCAGGGCGCGATATTCCCGGAAAATGTCGCCAGTTTGAAGCTCTGCCTGACGAACGGATTCCGCGAAGTCGGTAAGCGCGAGCGCATCGGCAAACGCGATGGCGTCTGGCGCGACGTGGTGCTGGTGGAGAGAAGGAGCAAGGTGGTGGGCGTGGACTGACCGGCGAGTGCCAAGTGCGAAGTGCATGACATTCGTCCTGGCTTGCCTTGATCCAATTCCGGATTCGCATAAGCGGTTTCTATCGGCCTGATAAAAAATACAAATTTCCTGCTCTGCTATGTGGCCATCTATGCTGAAATAGTGCGGCTGCATTCGCCCTGGGATGTGGCAGCCGCCCGCAAACCTTTATCCAAAACCAACCGGTGTGACAGCCTTGGCCGCATGCTGCGGAGAAGACCGTCACATGGCAGCGCGGGCGGAAGCCCGTGCCAGACGAGGAAAACGGAGCAACTATGGCTACTGCGAAAACCGTCCTGGAGTTTGCCAAGCAAAATGGGGCCAAGCTGCTGGACCTGCGCTTCACCGACATTCCGGGACTATGGCACCACGTTTCCTATCCCATGGACCAGGTGAGCGAGAGCTCGTTCGAGGAAGGGTTCGGCATGGACGGTTCGTCGATCCGCGGCTGGGCTGCGATCCACGAAAGCGACATGCTGCTCATTCCCGACACTGACTGGTACATGCTCGACCCATTCACCGAAGTTCCCACGCTGGTCATGATCGCCGACGTGCAGGATCCGGTCACCAAGCAGCGCTATGACAAGGATCCCCGCTACATCGCCAAAAAAGCGGAAATGTACCTCAGCTCGACGGGGATCGCCGACACCGCATACATGGGCGCGGAAGCCGAATTCTTCATCTTCGACAACGTGCGCTTCGACCAGCGCGAGCAGCACGGCTTTTACTTCATTGACGCCGAGGAAGGGCGCTGGAATTCAGGCCGCAAAGAAAATAATCTTGGCTACCGGCCGCGGTACAAGGAAGGATATTTCCCGGTGCCGCCGACCGACCACTATCAGGACCTGCGCAGCGAGATGACGCTGATGATGCAGAACTGCGGTCTGACGGTGGAGTGCCATCATCATGAAGTAGCCACCGGCGGACAGACCGAAATCGACCTGAAATTTGACGCGCTGGTGCGCTCGGCCGACCACATGATGCTCTACAAGTACATCGTGCGGAACGTCGCCAACCAGTACGGCAAAACCGTGACCTTCATGCCCAAGCCGCTGTTCCAGGACAACGGTAGCGGCATGCACACCCATCAGTCGCTGTGGAAGGGCAGCAAGCCGCTGTTTGCCGGCGACGGGTACGCGGGATTGTCGCAGATGGCGCTGTGGTACATCGGCGGCCTGATCAAGCACGGCCCGGCGCTTTCGGCCATCATTGCGCCGACCACGAATTCGTACAAGCGCCTGGTGCCGGGCTTCGAAGCTCCGGTAAACCTGGCGTACTCGAGGCGGAACCGCTCGGCGGCCTGCCGCATCCCGATGTACTCGGCATCGCCGAAGGCAAAGCGGGTCGAGTTCCGGCCTCCGGATCCGAGCTGCAATCCGTACATGGCGTTCGCGGCGATGATGATGGCGGGTCTGGACGGAATCGAGAACAAGATCGATCCCGGACAGCCGCTCGACAAGGACATCTACGATCTGGGTCCGGAGGAGCTGGCGAAGGTCCCGTCCATGCCGGGCTCGCTGGAGGACGCGCTGGATGCACTGGAGCGCGACCACCAGTTCATGCTCAAGGGCGACGTCTTCACCGAGCCGCTGATCGAAACCTACATCGGATACAAGCGAGACAAGGAAGTGAGCGCCGTTCGCCTGCGCCCGCATCCGTACGAGTTCGCGTTGTATTACGACATCTAAAAAGCAGGAGTTGGTAGTTAGGAGTTACGGGCCCGGCGAAATGTCGGGCCTTTTTCTTCTTAGCGGGTCACCATCTCTTCTTGTTGCCGAAACACCCGCGCCGCTTCCTCGAAGGAAAGCGCCAGCCTGCCGTTGACGGGCACGACGAACTCGTAGGCTCGAAAAATCCTCTGCTGCGGCACGAGTTCGGCCAGCAGGTAGAGCTCTCCCTGCAGGTGCTGGCTGAAATCCACGACGGCGGCGCCGACGGCCCGGAGCACGGCCGCGATGTCCGTGCGTAGGGTGATGTCCTGGCGCTCGGAGCCGGCATGTCGCGTACGGAAGATCAGCAGTTTCATCGGCGCCTTGAGAGTCATGAGCTGGGTGAACGCCGCGGCCACCTCGCCGGCGTTACCCCAGTCGCAGTCGGCGGCGAGCACCGTGCCTCGGCCCGGTTCCCACCAGACCAGGTCGAGGCAGGGGTCGCTGTGCGGCCGCTCCAAATGCGGGGGAGTCACACGGTATCCCAGCGAGGTCCCTAGGCGTTCCAAGGCGCGCCGTAGGAAGGCCATCTGGTCGGCGGGAGTAGCGTGGTAGGGGAAATGCTCGGTGAGCGCGGATGTGAGCGCGGCGAAGGTGAGTGGAGATTCTCCCAGCAGCATGGCGCAACCCCCCTGCGGCGACTGAACGCCGTCTCTGAAATCGTACGCCGGGGTGGCTGCCGCCGGAGCGAGGATGACGCTCCCAGCCGGGTCATGGCCTCCCGAAACGGCACCCGCGGCTGCGTGCTATGCTTCGCACGAAACCGTGTCCAAGCTCGAGCATGCAGTTCCGGAACTGCCGGCCGCGCCCTTTCGCGATCCCGAGGCTGCTCGCCGCAACCTGGCGCGCATTGCCGAGCGCGTGCCGGCGGGGGTTGCGCAGGCAATCTCACCGCTGCTAGGCGACGTTCCCGATCCAGACGGCGCGCTGAACCTGTTTGAGCGCCTGGCCGAGTCCGCGCCCGCCGAGCTGTTTCGCGCCATGGAACGCGATCGCGTGCTGGCGCATTACGGGCTTGCGGTTTTCGGCTACAGCCAGTTCCTGGGCGAAACCCTGATCCAGAATACCGATCTGTTTCACCTGTTTCTTCGCGAAAAGATGCTGGACCGCTCGCGTTCGCGGGAGGAATACCGCGAAGCCTTTGCGCGCTTCCGTTCGCGCTCCTTCGATACCGATATCGCGCTGCTGCTGGCGCGCTTCAAGCGCCGCGAGTACGTACGCATCATGCTTCGCGACGTGCTCGGCGTGGCCACGCTGGCGGAGACGACCGCGGAGATTTCGGCGCTCGCCGATGTGCTGATCGAGGAAGCGCTACGCGAGATGGAGGCCGCATTCCGCTCGCGCTACGGCACGCCTCAGCATGTGGACGAGGAAGGCCGTTTGGCGGACGCGCCGGTCGCGGTGCTCTCGCTGGGCAAGCTGGGCGGCAACGAGCTGAACTACAGCTCCGATATTGACCTGCTGTTTCTCTACGGCGACGGACAGGATGCGGGCACCGCGTCCATTTCCAATCGAGAATATTTTATCCGGCTGGCGCAGAGCGTCACCGACGCGCTCTCGCGGGTGACTCGCGAGGGCTCGGCCTTTCGCGTGGACTTACGCCTGCGTCCGCAAGGAGGCGAGGGCGAGCCGGCAATCGGGCTGGCGCAAGCGCTGGATTACTATGCCCATCGCGCGGGCGACTGGGAACTGCAGGCCATGATCAAGCTGCGCTACTCCGCCGGAGACGTGGCACTGGCGAGGCGCTTCATCCGCGGCGTGCAGCCGCACGTGTACACCGAGGCGGTAAATTTCGCGGCGATCGAGACGGCGCTGGAGGCACGGGAGCGGATCGGGGCACGGCGCCGCGCGGCGTCCGGACGCGGCAGCACGACCGACATCAAGCTGGACCGCGGCGGCATTCGCGATATCGAGTTCCTGGTGCAGTGTTTGCAACGGGTGTATGGCGGCAAAGAGCGGTGGCTCCGTTCGGGCGGGACGCTATTCTCGATGCAGAAACTGCACGACAAGGGACACGTCAGCGGGCACGATTTCCAGGAGTTGACCACGGCCTACGAGTTCCTGCGCAAGCTCGAACACCGCCTGCAATTGCGCCACGGGCAACAGACGCACCGTTTGCCGCGTTCCGCGCCCGACATGCAAATCGTCGCGCGTTCCATGGCGGGGAGAGAGCCGGCGCCCGAGTCCGGCGAGATGCTTGAGCTGGTGACACGCCGCATGGCGGCGGTGGCGGAAATTTATAACCGCATGATTCATCACCAGCAGATGGAACAGCAGCGCGAGCATCCTGAGTTTCGTCTGGAGACGCCGGAACTGGGCAGGGAAGCGTCGGAACGACAGATGCTGGCGCGGTTGCAGGCGGACGCGCCGGAGCTGTATGAGCTGGCGCGCAACCCGGAATTGGAGACGCCGGCGCGAAAGAATTTGTTCCGCTTTCTGGCGGCTGCGTTTACCAGCGCGGAACGGTATGCGGCAGTTGCGCGCTCGCCGCGGGCGGTGGAGCATGCCCTGCAAGTATTTCGGTTGAGTGACTACCTGACCGACATCCTGGTCCGGCATCCTGAAGAAGTGGCGAGCCTGGAGCCCATCGGCGGCACCGTGTCGCGGGGTGAGCGATTGTTTCAGGAAGCGGATGCGCAAGCGGCGGCGGGAGATCCGGTATTCCACTACCTGGCTGCCGCCGGTGTCGGTTACAGCGAGAAGCTGGCGCTGTTGCGACGCCACTATCGCCACCGCCTGTTCGTCTCCGCCGCTCGCGATGTCGTGGAGGGCCGGGACGTGTTCGAATCGCTGGCGGAAAGCACCCGGGCAGCCGACGAGGCGATCGCGGCGGCGCTGTCGGTAACAGCCGCTCCGAAAGGATTCTCGGTGCTGGCGCTGGGGCGGCTGGGAACGGGCGAATTCGACATGCTTTCCGACGCCGACCTGCTCTTCGCCCGCGATGAACGGCTGGATGCCGCGGAAGCGACGCGGAGCGCGGAGCGCGTGATGCAGGTGCTTTCCGCCTACACCCGTGATGGCGCAGTGTTTCCGGTGGACCCGCGCCTGCGGCCGAGCGGCACTGAGGGCGAGCTGGTGGTCACACCGACTAGCCTGGAGGAATATTTCCAGCGCGAGGCGCAGGCATGGGAGGCGCTCAGCTTCAGCAAACTTCGGTTTGTCGCCGGCTCGGAAGAGGTGGGCGGCAGGGCAGTGAAAGCCGTGCGGATACTGATCGCCAGGTTTGCGGCCGATCCGAACTTTACGGCCGCGGTTCATGAGATGCGGAACAAGCTGGAGAAGAGCGAGCCCGGCGGAACGAACCTTAAGACCAGCGCCGGGGCGATGTACGACGTGGACTTTGCGATTACGGCCCTGGCAGTCAAGAACCAGCTGGCGCTGGCAGGAAACACGCGGCAGCGTCTGCTGGCGCTAGAGCGCCGCGGCGTGCTGGGAAAGGCCGAACACGCGCGCTTGGAGGAGGCGGCAAGGTTCTACCGGTCGCTCGAGCATGTAATCCGGCTGGTGACCGGCCGGCCGCGCAAGACGCTGCCGGTGGGGGAGCATGCGCGGGCGGCGACGGAGGAGCTGACGGGTAGGGTGCTGGGGCGGAAGCTCGAACTACAAGGCGAGTTGCGGCGGATGCTGCTGGAAACACGGAAAATCTATCGTCACCTGCTGGGGTGAGCGAGCGCACGGAGTACCGGCCCGAGGCTGCGGCAGCCGGCCAGAGCTGCCGTCCAAGTTTTCAGGGCCAAATTCCGCCTGCCCCGCTACAAACCGCAAAAAAGGCGGTCAGCTACCGCCGGGAGGGGTATCCTTAGGGAAGAACTCACAAGCCCCGGCTTGGTCATTCGTCACATTTGAATGTGAGCGGCGTCATGCCCGTCTGTATCGCGCGTGCGCCTATAATGGCAGGTCTCTGAAATCTCCGTGGAGGTGGTTGATGGCGGATTCATATAACGGGCTGCCGGTTCCGAAGGACGGCGCTCGAATTACTTACAGCAACGGCAAGTACACGGTGCCGGATAACCCGATTATTCCCTTCATCGAAGGCGACGGTACCGGCCGCGATATCTGGAAGGCGTCGGTGCGTGTGTTCGACGCCGCGGTGCAGAAGGCGTACGGCGGCAAGCGCCGCATCGTGTGGTACGAGGTCTTCGCCGGCGAAAAGGCGATGGCAAACTTCAAATCCTGGCTGCCCGACGGCACCATCGAAGCCCTCAAGGACATGCGTGTCAGCATCAAAGGCCCGCTGACGACTCCCGTCGGCGGCGGCATCCGCTCGCTGAACGTGGCGCTGCGGCAGATTCTCGATCTCTATGATTGCGTGCGTCCGGTGAAGCACTACGGAGCGCCCTCCCCGGTGAAGCACCCCGAGCGGATGAACCTCATCATTCATCGCGAGAACACGGAAGACGTTTACGCCGGCATCGAGTGGGAAGAGGGAACCGACAAGGTCAAGAAGCTGATCAACTTCCTCAACACTGAAATGCTGGCAGGCACGGGCAAGAAGATTCGCGAGGACAGCGGCGTCGGCATCAAGCCGATCTCGATCACGGGCACCAAGCGCCTGGTTCGGAATGCCATCAAGGACGCCCTGCAGAGCGGACGCAAGAAGGTCACGCTGGTGCACAAAGGCAACATCCAGAAGTTTACCGAGGGCGCATTCCGGGCGTGGGGCTACGAGCTGGCCACCACCGAGTTTCGCGACAAGGTCGTGACCGAGCGCGAGAGCTGGATTCTGGACAACAAGGACAAGAATCCGAACATTACCATCGAGCAGAACGCCAACCTGGTGGAGCCCGGACTGGAGTACGCGGCGAAAGAGTTCCAGCAGGCTGTGTACAAGGAAGTGGAAAGCTGCCTCAATGCGATCTACAAGACGCACGGGAACGGCCAGTGGAAGAAGAAGCTGTTGGTGAACGACCGCATCGCGGACTCCATCTTCCAGCAGGTTGTTACCCGCGCTGATGAGTACGAGATCCTGGCGACCTCGAACCTGAACGGCGACTACCTGAGCGACGCCTGCGCCGCCCAGATCGGCGGATTGGGCATCGCGGCCGGCGCCAACATCGGCGACGGTTACGCCATCTTTGAAGCGACCCACGGCACCGCCCCGAAGTACGCGGACCTGGACGTGATCAACCCGACTTCGGTGATGTTGTCGGGCGTGATGATGTTCGAGTTCATGGGCTGGAAGGAAGCCGCGAAGCTGATCGAAGACGGCGTCAAGAAGACCATCGAGCAGAAGAAGGTCACCTACGACTTCCACCGCTTGATGGAGGGCGCCACCAAGGTGAAGTGCAGCGAGTTCGGCACCTACATCATCGAGAACATGAAAGCGGCCAACACCGTAGCCGCCGACTAGCAGTTCACGAACAACAGCTGGTTAGGGCGGGTGACAAACCCGCCCTAAGTTTTGCCTGGCAGCGGTACTCAAACCCTGATTTTGGGCGTACACTGGCGGGCTTTCATTCATGGGCTGCGCCTGCGCCGATGCGCAGCCGCCGCAGAAAGGAATCATATTTATGCGCAAGAAAGTGACAGTCGTGGGATCGGGCAACGTGGGCGCAACCGCGGCGCACTGGATCGCCGCCGCCGAACTGGGCGACGTGGTGCTCATTGACATCATTGAGGGCGTTCCGGAAGGCAAGGGATTGGACTTGCTGGAAGCGATGCCCATCATCAAGAAAGACTCGTTCGTGCTCGGCACGCAGAATTATGCCGACACCGCGAATTCCGACATCGTGGTCATCACCGCCGGCGTGCCGCGCAAGCCCGGCATGAGCCGCGACGACCTGCTCAACATCAACCACAAGATCATGAAGGACGTGGTGGGCAAGGTAGTGCAGTATTCGCCCAACTGCATCCTGATCATCGTCTCCAACCCGCTGGACGCGATGGCGCAGGCGGCCTTCAAGATGAGCGGCTTCTCGCGTAATCGCGTGATCGGGATGGCGGGCGTGCTGGATTCGGCGCGCTTCCGTGCGTTCATCGCGCAGGAGCTGAAGGTCTCGGTGGAGAACGTGACCGCCTTCGTGCTCGGCGGCCATGGCGACACCATGGTGCCGCTGCCGCGCTACTCGACTGTGGCTGGCATTCCGATTACCGAGCTCATGGACAAGACGACGCTGGATCGGCTGGTGCAGCGCACCCGCGATGGCGGAGCCGAGATCGTCAAGTACCTGAAGACCGGCAGCGCTTACTACGCGCCGTCGGCCGCGGTCACGGAGATGGTGGAAGCCATCCTCAAGGACAAGAAAAAGATCCTGCCCTGCGCCGCCTACCTGGAAGGCGAGTACGGGATCAACGGCCTGTTCGTCGGCGTGCCCTGCAAACTGGGCGAGCGTGGCATCGAGGACGTGGTCGAAATCAAGCTCACGGCCGAGGAAGATACGGCGCTGAAGAAGAGCGCCGGAGCGGTCAAAGAGCTGGTGGCGGTCATCGGCGTCTAGTTGTTTTGGAAAGTCACCACGGATTCGCGCATATGCGGTTACATGGGCGGAATCCGTGGTTTTATTTTGGCCCCGACTTAGTGATGGGGAAGGGTTGTTCCAGTTTTCAGGTAGTGGTTGATCGCCTTTTCCCAGGACGCCATTTTCTCGGCGTAGGCAGCCTCATTCATGTGTTCAACGTCCTGGTTGCCTCGATCCGACAGGCCGACGTGGGTGTAGGTAACGGTCGCTTCCGTTACCTCGCCGGGAAGTGGACGGCACCGGATTTCGATCTTACGCAGTTGGTACGCCGGAGTGACGTTGTAGTAGGCGATGGCGTGTCCAGCGGGGTCGTAGTGTGAAAGCACCCACGTAGTTTCGCCATTGTCTCCGGTGATGAAGACCATGCCCTCGGCAACTTCGCCCGGCCCGGCAAAATACACGACGCGGGGTTCCCAGCCGGCGGCCCAGTGTTTCTCCTCGATGGGGCCGAACAGCGGGAAAACTTTGTCGATTCCGCCATGCAGGCGAATGACGCCGGTACGGGTGACGGCCTTGCCTTGGAATGCAGGCGCGGCGGTCGCTTGTTGAACAATCGCCAGGGCAGCAACAGTGACTGCAAGCAGCGGTAGCGTGGAACTCATGGTTCCTCCTGAAGAAAATGGCCCGCACGCGGCAGGGCGCATGCGGGCGGATTCTTATGGAAATGAAAAACGCCCGCGCCAGGGGCACGGGCGTTCTGCTTCATTCAGACTAGCGCGAAGATCGTGCGCAGCGCAAGCGAATTAAGCGCGCTCGATCTTCACCGAATTCACCTTCACGTCCTTGTTCGGCTTGTCCTGCGCGTTGCGGGGGACAGCGACGATCTTGTTGACGACGTCATTGCCCTCGACGACCTCGCCGAAGATGGTGTGATTGCCGGTGAGCCATGGCGTCGCCGCAACCGTGATGAAGAATTGCGAGCCGTTGGTGTTGGGACCGGCATTTGCCATCGCCAACTTACCCGGCTTATCGAACTTGTGGGGAGAGCCCTTGGTCTCGTCCTCGAAGCGGTAACCGGGGCCGCCGAAGCCGGTGCCGGCGGGATCTCCACCCTGGATCATGAAATTCGGAATGACGCGGTGAAAAATGGTGCCGTCGTAGAGGCGGTTGCTGGATTTCTGATGCGTGACCGGATGGGTCCACTCGCGCTTACCCTCCGCGAGCTCGATGAAGTTCTGCACCGTCTTGGGAGCTTCTTTCTCAAAAAGGCGGCAGACGATGGCGCCTTCGGTAGTGTCGAAGATGGCGTAGGTGCCGGGTTGGCGGGCCATGAGGTTCCTTTCTCTAAGTCAGAAGTAAGAAGTCAGAACGCATTGGGATTCCGTTCTTAGTTCTGACTTCTTACTTCTGACTTTCTCGATGCAAAGCTACTATTTCGGCTCGGGCTTCTTCGTCGGCGTCGCTTTCTTTTCTGTAGCGGCGGCGGCACCGGGCTGTTCAATCTTCACGTGCGTGATCCGTACGGCTTTGAACGGCTTGTCGTTCGGATCGCGGGGCACCTTCGCGATTTTCGTGATCAGCGACGTCGGCTCGCATTGGCCGAAAATCGTGTGCCGGTTGTTGAGGTGCGGCGTCGGAACCTCGGTAATGAAAAACTGGCTGCCATTGGTACTGGGACCGCTGTTGGCCATCGCCAATCGCCCGGGTCGGTCGAACTTCAGCGAAGGATCAAACTCATCTTTGAAGGTATAGCCCGGGTCACCAGTGCCGTTGCCGGCCGGATCGCCGCCCTGGATCATGAAGCCGGGAATCACGCGGTGGAAGATGGTGCCGTCAAAGAGCGGCGTGTTGTGCTTGGTCACGTGCGAGATCGGGTTCTTCCAATCTTTTTTTCCAGTCGCGAGCCCGATGAAATTATCCACCGTGACCGGTGCCTTGTCCTTGAACAGGGTGCAGGTGAAATTGCCCATGGTGGTTTCAATCACCGCCTTGGGATTGGCGGGCGCGGTGTCGGCGGCAAGAAGAAGAGCGGGGAACAGCAGGGTCAGTGCGATGGCGAATTTGCGCATTGGCAACCTCATGTAGGTCGGGATTCCATGATTCCGCGACCAACGTCAAAGCGGATATTCTACTCGCTCTCGGCAGCGGACGGCGATTGCGCCTGCAGTTGGCGGCTGACCTGCTCGACTTGCCGGAACACGCGCAGCAGATTTCCGCCAAGAATTTTCTTGATGTCGTCGGGCGAATAGCCGCGGTCGAGCAGCGCCTGCGTGATCTTCGGCAGGTCAGCGGCGGAGTTCATGCCTTGCGGCATGGCGGGATTGCCGTCGAAATCCGAGCCCAGCCCGACGTGGTCCACACCCGCAACTTTGGCGATGTGGTCAATGTGGTCAATCAGCACCTTGAACGGCGGGTGGGGAATCTTATCGGCGTATTGCTTCTCAATGGGGTCTTCCACGTTGGCGTAATTCAACGGTTTGTGCGCGGCCCGAAGCTTGGCCTCGTTCGCCTTCTCGGCGGCGTTGCGCTCCGCCGACTGAGCGGCAAAGGCGCGGCGGAACTCTTCATCCAGGAACGCGTCAAAGAAATTCACCTGCACGACGCCACCGTTTTTGGCGACCGCTTTCAGCATGTCGTCGTCCATGTTGCGGGGATGCGCAGCAAGGGCGCGCGCCGATGAGTGGGAAGCGATCACCGGCGCCTTGGTGACGGCGATCACGTCCCAGAAGGTCTTGTCGGCGACGTGCGAGATGTCCACCATCATGCCGAGGCGGTTCATCTCCACGACTACTTGTTTCCCAAACGGCGTGAGCCCGTTGTGGTGTGCGACCCTGGGATTGTTCACATCGCCCGAGGAGTCGGCCCACTCGTTGCTGTTCGACCAGGTCAGGGTCATGTAGCGGACGCCGATGCGGTAGAAGACGCGCAGAAGGTGGATGTCGTTTTCGATGGCGTGGCCGCCTTCCAGCCCGAGCAGCGCGGCAAATTTCTTCTGCTGGCCGGTCCGCGCGCGCACGATGTCCTCGGCGGAAAAGGCCATGGTCATCTGGTCAGGATGGCGGCGTGCCTGCTCGTATACGGAGTCAATCAGGTCAATGGCGCGCCGGGCATAGTGGGCATCGAAATAACCGGGTTCCACCCAGATGGAGAAAAACTCCGCGCCCAGATTGCCCTTGCGCACATTCGGCAGGGTCACGTTCACCTTCGGCGAATCGGTAGCGAGGTCAAAGCTCTCGTCGAGAAACAACTGCGGCGTGTCGGCGTGGGTATCAATGACAATGGAGGAGTCGTGCAACTGGCGCGCCCGCTGTGAAACGGCAGGGCCGGTGGGCGGGATGGTCTGCGCTGCGGAGCAGACACACACCGCCAACAAAACAATCCAACGATGAAAGTTCCTATTGCTGGTTGAGTGATGAGCTGGGGAGAGCTTGTTCGGCGTGAGGAGCCGTCGCGAGCCGTTCGGATTCACGCCAAGCAGTATAGCGGTCGGAGACCATCACGTGAAAGCAGGCCTGGCGGCGCTCTTCGGCGGCCTCGACCAGACCGAGATTACGCAGGTTCACCAGGTACTGCTCCATGAATTTCCGCTGCTTGCGGTTGAGGCCGCGCTTGGCGATGTCTACGGTGAGGCCGGCAAGATGGGAAGAGGCGATCTCGCCTTCGGCGGGAGCGGCATTGTGGTTGATGCGACGCAGGCGCTCCTGCTGCTCCACGGTGCGCACCGCCGAATTCACCTGGATGGGCTGGTGAAACTGCTTGTAATACGCCTGGCCGAGATCCCGAAGGAAATTGCGTGTCCACGGACGGCAGTAACGGCGTGATTCCTCCAACCGCGAATCAATCGCGACGGTCTGGTCGGAAGGCAGAGGGACGAGTTGCTCACGAGCCACCAGCTCTTGGAGTTCCTGATCATTGGTGATACGCACCAGTTGCATGCGATCGATTTCGGCGTTCTGTCGCAGCAGTGAATCATGCGAGCCGCGCAGCACGGGGGTCCACAGCAGGTGGCGCGTGGTCCGCTTGGACGTGTGGTGATAGCGCGCGCGGACGTGAACGGCGAATGCCTGCGACGACGTGAGCAACAGCGCAATGGTCAGCAGAAGACTGGTTCGAAACTGGGCGCGCAAGCGGAGCCTCATCCTACTCTGGTGTTAGATGATGAACAGGAACTCAGTGTAACCCAGAGTGGCGGGCGTGCAGCTCAGGTGTTTGCCGTAGAGGCACCCAGAAAGGCAACATTTTTTGAAACGAAAAGCCCGCGCGTACGCGGGCCTTTGGCAGACGAGGACGGCTACCGGCTAAATAAATCCACCACGGCCTGTTTCATGACGGAACGGCCGACTTCGGCGATGGAGCGGGTCAGCGGAATGTCTTTCGGGCAGACCTCGACGCAGTTCTGCGCGTAGCCACACTCGTGGATGCCGCCGTCGCCCATCAGCGCATGGAGGCGCTCGGACTTGAGAGCCTTACCCGTGGGATGGGTGTTGAACAGCCGCACCTGCGAAATGGTGGCCGCGCCCACGAAGCCGGTAGCCTCGTTGAACTGCGGGCAGGCCTCCATGCAGCAGCAGCAGGAGATGCAGCGCGAGAGCGGATAGGCGTGCTCTTGCTCTTCCGGCAACATGCGCGGTCCGGAACCGAGGTCGTAAGTGCCGTCCACCGGCACCCACGCCTTGACCGCTTTCAGGTTCTCGAACAGCACGCTGCGGTCCACCGATAAATCGCGAATCACCGGAAATTTGCTGAACGGCTCCAGTGTGATGGGCTGCTCGAGTTGATCAATCAGGGCAGAGCATGCCATGCGGGTGCGCCCGTTGATGAGCATGGCGCAGGAGCCGCAAATTTCTTCCAGGCAGTTCGAATCGTAGGTGACCGGAGTGCTGGTTTTGCCGTCGCGGGTGACCGGATTGGCGGCGATTTCCATCAGCACGGAGGTTACGTTCATGTTTGGCCGATAGGGAATTTCAAACTCCTCCCATACCGGTCGCGACTGCGGTTCATTCTGGCGCTTGATTTTGAGAATGATGGATTTGTTAGCCATGTATGAATGCCTTTTACAAACCATTAACCACGAATGTGGTTCCAATCATTTTGCTACGTCGTAACGCCGAGGACGGGGCGGAATCAGCGACGTATCCACCGCCTCGAACTCAAACTTCGGCTCATCTGCGTCCGGCGCGAAGGAAGCCTTGGTGGTCTTTAAGAAATTCTTGTCGTCGCGCTCGGGGAAATCTGGTTTGTAGTGGGCGCCGCGCGATTCGTTGCGCATCGCCGCTCCCTGTGCGATCACGCGCGCCAGTTGCAGCATGTTGTACAGCTGGCGGGTGAAGGCGAAGGTGCTGTTGGCCCACTGCGTCTTGTCGCTCAAATTGACGTGGCGGAAGCGCTCCAGCAGTTCGACCAGCTTGGCGTCGGCTTCCTTCAGGTTCTTGTTGTAACGGATGACCGTGCAGTTGCGGGTCATCACGTCGCCCAACTCGCGCCACAGCTTGAACGGGTTCTCGTTGCCCTGATTGTTCATCAGCAGGGCGTTGGATTCCTCCTGACGGCGGCGCTCAGCGTCGAAGGCGCCATTGCTGGCGGCGGTCTGCTGGTTGCGCGAGTACTGCACGGCCTCCGGACCGGCGACAAAGCCGCCCCAGATGCAGGACAGCAGCGAGTTCGCTCCCAGGCGATTGGCGCCGTGGTACTGGTATTCGCATTCTCCGGCGGCGTACAAGCCGGGGATGTTGGTGGCCTGCTTGAAATCCACCCACATGCCGCCCATGGTGTAGTGCACGCCCGGGAAAATCTTCATCGGGATATCGCGGGGGTCGTCGCCGACGAACTTTTCGTAAATCTCAAGTATGCCTTCAAGTTTCCTGTCCAGCACCTTGCGGTCAATATGGGTTAGGTCGAGATACACCATCGGCCCGCCGTCGATACCGAGGTTGTCCTCGTAGACGACTTTGTGGATCTCGCGGGTGGCGATGTCGCGTGGCACAAGGTTGCCGTACTTCGGGTAACGCTCTTCCAGGAAGTAATAGCGCTCGTTCTCCGGAATACTCCTGGGCTCGCGCTGGTCCCCGGGTTTCTTGGGTACCCAGACGCGGCCGCCCTCGCCGCGCGCCGATTCCGACATCAGGCGCAGCTTGTCTTCGCCCGGAACACAGGTGGGGTGGACCTGGATAAACTCGCCGTTGGCATAGTAGGCGCCCTGCTGGTACAGCGCGGACTGCGCCGAGCCGGTGCAGACCACGGAGTTAGTGGACTTACCGAAGATGGCGCCTACGCCTCCGGTGCAGATGATGACTGCGTCGGCAGGGAAGGTGACCACCTGCATCGAGCGCAGATCCATGGCACAGATGCCGCGGCAAATGCCCTTCGAATCGATGACGGCCGAAAGGAATTCCCAGCTCTCGTACTTCTTGACCTTGCCCTCGGCTTCGTGGCGGCGGACTTGCTCATCGAGCGCGTAGAGGAGTTGCTGGCCGGTGGTGGCGCCGGCGAAAGCGGTGCGGTTGAACAGCGTGCCACCAAAGCGCCGGAAATCGAGCAGCCCTTCGGGTGTGCGGTTGAAGGGTACGCCCATGCGGTCGAGCAGATCAATGATGCCCGGGGCGGCGTCGCACATATCTTTGACCGGGGGCTGGTTGGCGAGGAAGTCGCCGCCGAACACGGAGTCGTCGAAGTGCTGCCAGGTGGAGTCGCCCTCGCCCTTCAGGTTCTTGGCGGCGTTGATGCCGCCCTGGGCGCAGACCGAGTGGGAACGCTTGACCGGCACGATGGAAAAAAGGTCCACGGTGCCGCCCATTTCGGCGATCTTGATGACGGCCGCCAGGCCCGCCAGACCGCCGCCAACCACGATGATCTTAGGAGTTGCTGCCATGATGAATGCTTCCCGGCCTCCTGCGGCCGATGGTATGAATTTATTGAGGCACGCCCGGCGACTGCTGCAATTGCCGGAATTCCTGCATGTTCGGCACTTCGTTCTGCGGCGTCGTCAGGAAGGCGTACACCGAACCCGAGGCCATCGCGCCTAAAGCCAAGCCAAGCACCAGGCAAAGCATGCCAAAGCGCCGGCGGCCCTGCTCGCCCACGATCAGCCCCCACTTGGCGGCAAACAGCCACACGCCGTACGCAAAGTGGAACGAGGCGCAAAGCAGGCCGACGAAGTAGAAGGCGACGATCCAGGGGTTTCCGTTCAATTCAGTCCACACTTTGGCGTAGGCCACCTCGGAGTGGGTGATGATGTGGGCGCCGCTGAAGCGCATCGTCCAGGTGTGATAGACGATATAGAGGAGAGCCAGAATCCCGGTGTAGCGCTGGAGCGTGTACATCCAGTTGCCGATCCACGGGTAATCCGCGACGTTGGACTCGCCGCGCCACCAGATCCACAGTCCGTAACCGGCGTGGTAGGCAATGGGGACGTAGATGAAGGTGATCTCCAGCCAGAGCACGAAAGGCAGGCCGGTGAGGAAGCGCACATTCTCGTTGTACGCAGCCCCGCCGTTGGTGGCGAAGGCGTTCGAGAAGAAGTGCTCGAGCAGGAAAAAACCGATGGGGAAAATCCCGCTCAGCGAATGAAGACGGCGCCACAGGAACGAACGGCCCTGGCCGGCGCGCAGGGCGGGAACCCCCGCCGGAATCCTGGCCGCGCTGGCTTCAGCCGGAGAACTGACCGATGCTGCCACGGTTCAGCTCCTTTATATATAAAGATAAAAATGCAAGTACGAACCGATCATTATTGGCCCGCCCTTAACCCAAGTCAAGTAACGGCGCTCACATGCAGCTGTGATGTCATCGCCGGGGCCTCGGGTTTGGCCGGAACCAGCGGGTATCCCCATCACTGGGGCAAGTGACATCGCCGCCGCCGTCTTCCGCCAGCGGGAAATACGCGGAATTGGGCGCGCTCCCCCGCCGAATTTTTCCGCCGGTGCTTGTGCGCGCGCCCGCCCTCGATATAATGACGCCCGGATCACCACCCAACCAGGACCCCGGTCCAGGAGAAGAACATGGCGACACCGGCGCTGCCGTTCGCGCAGTTGGCTACCGAATGCGAAGCCGAGGGATTGAGCCCGAAGAACGCGGAGAAGTTGGGGCACGAACTGGCGAAGGCATTCAGCGTGAAGGAAGACGAGGTCGGCATTCTCCGCATCGAGAAGCAGAACCTGGTGTTCTGCTACCCGATGAAGCTGCACAACGTGGGCAGCATTCCGCTGAATACGTCAACCTCGGTGGCGGTGCGCACCGCCAATACGCGCCGCGCGGAAGTGATCAACAATTTCGCCCAGATCAAGCACACCAGCATTTTCGAAGCCGTGGAATTGAGCACCCACAAGGCCGCCCCTTCTGGAGAACACGGCGACCGGCACCTGCACGTGATTCAAAAACTGATGTCGGCGCCGGTTGTGGGAACCGCCGGCACGCTCGGAGTCATCCAGGTCTCAAGGAAGGGAACGTCAGCGCCGGCCTCCGGGCCGGACTTCACGCCCGCCGATTTGCAGAAACTCGTAGCCTGCGCGACATCTCTGGTGAAGTGTTTCAAGTAGTGGTCCGTGGCCAGTGATCGGCGGCCAGGCACCAGTCCAGAAACTTTCGAAACGCCTCGCCACGGTGGCTTACCGTGGCTTTTTCTTCGGGCGATAGCTCCGCGAAAGTCTTATCCAAGGAAGGGAAGTAGAAGAGGGGGTCGTACCCGAAGCCTCCGCTCCCGCGAGGCTCGCGAAGCAACTGCCCGAGGGCTTCTCCGCGAACCGTAGCCAGAGAACGGCCGTCTCGCGCGGCTGCGATCACGCAGACGAATCGCGCGGAGCGCCGGTCGTCGGGAATGGTCTCTGTCTCGTGCAGCAGGCGCGCATTATTGGCCGCATCGGACGAATTGGGCTCGCCGGTTCCGGCGGCGTAGCGCGCCGAATGCACGCCGGGCGCGCCGCCAAGCGCATCCACCATCAGGCCGGAGTCGTCTGCCAGCACCATCTCGCCGCTTGCAAACCGGCTGTAGTGGTCGGCCTTTTTGCGGGCATTCTCCTCGAACGTCGCGCCATCCTCGACGACCGAGGGAAGACCGGAGAAATCGGGCACGGGCGTGATCTCTATCCCATACGGCGCCGCCGCAGCGCGGAAATCGCGTAGCTTGCCTGGATTGGAAGTGGCAATCAGGACGCGGGACATTCGCCCGCAGGGTATCAGAAGACCAGCTTATTCGTAGACCGCCGCTTGCTCCAATTTGCGGTTGTACATCCAGGCAAGCACGCGGTCGGTGACGGTGGCCACGATATGGCCGCCCGGGGTCATGCTGACGCTGCGGAAAAATACATACCGATAGAGCAGCCAGCACACGCAGCCCAGCAGCAGGGCACCCGTCAGGCCCACTCCGCCGGGAGCGAACTCCTCGGTAATGACCCATGAAATGGCGCCGAACAATCCGACCGCCGCCGCCACGATCATCAGGTCCATCATGACGGTGAGGGCGGAATGTACGGCCGGCGCCAGTTGTACCGGGAAATGAATCCGCTCCTGCGGCCAGTTGGGTACGTCTACGGGATCCACGTCGGCGGGACCATCGGCCCCGCGGCGCGAGAGCCACCCGCGCAGACGCTCGCGGGCAGCGGCGGGCATTCCCAGGAAACGCAGCCCGGCCCGCCCTGAAGCATCGTTCCATACCGCCGAAGCCACCGCCTCGTACGGCTCGGGATCATCGGGAAGGAAAAATTGAATGGCGAAGGCGCGGCGTTCTTCCAGCGCGTCCAGCGCCTGCACCGCTAAGCCGCCTTCGCTGACGTCGAGCAGCATGGGCGTGTCGTGCAAGCCGTCCATGCGGACGTACGCCAGAGCATGCAACACGTGGCGCAGGAAGCGACGGCGCATGCGCGTGACCAGAGAACGGGCGGTGCGCAGGATGCGTCCCGTCTCTTCGGCTTCCAGCGGTTTGTGCAAGACAAGATTGGCGCCGAGCGCGAATGCGTCGCGCAGGTGGGCGTCTTGGTTCACGATGCCCAGGGCGATGCAGTCACGCGTTTCCGGCGATTTGCGCAGCGTGCGCAGCAGGTAGCCGCCGCTCTCGGGCTGCGAGCAATCCACGATAACGGGATTAAACCGGCGGGTGCTGAGAAGATGGATCGCCTCGGACGGAGCGGCGCAGACTTCCGCGTCCAGCCCCAGCTCGTTGAGCATGGGACATAGCACGCCGACAATGCCCGGGTCGCGGGAAAGCAGGAGCGATTGCGTCGCCATGATGGGGATGGTAGGGGTCGGGCGGCGGCCCGCCAAGTAACAGCCGTGGTTCCGGCGCGTTGCTGGCGCGGGTCGCGGCGGCTCCGCTATAATCAACGCACCGCACGAGCGCGCGCCCTTAGCTCAGCTGGATAGAGCGTCTGGCTACGAACCAGAAGGTCGGGAGTTCGAATCTCTCAGGGCGCGCCATTCCTTTTCTCCGCACCGCCGGGAAGTGCTACCCTTCAAAGTTGAAGAGCCCACCATGGCTGACGAACCTGCCAACGAACGGCGCCAGCAGCCGCGCATTCCTCTGGATGCCCGCGCGACCATCGCGCGCGCCGAACAGAAAATAGCTGCCTCCACCAAGGACATCAGCGAGCGCGGCCTATTCTTCTTTAGCGAGGCCAGGATCGAGGTGGGCAGCGACATTGACATCCTGCTCATGGTTCCCGAAGACATCGGTTTGCCGATCAACGGCATGGTGTGTTGTCACGGGCGAATCGTGCGCATGGCGCCCGCCGGCGAGCAGTACGGCATGGGAATGGAGATTGACGGCGTGGAGCCGGCTTCGCTGTTGTAACCGCCGCATGGGAGTTCCTGGCCGCCACTTTCGGGGGCACTCTCCTCAATTCGCGTAAAGTATGGGAAGATAGAGTTGTTCCCAGCCTTCTCCTTCTATGCCTGCGGTCATCAAAATTGACCGGCAACGCCGTCTTGTCTGCTCGACCTTTTATGGCGAGCTGACGGATCAGGAATTGCTGCGGCACCATACCGCCCTTACGGCCGATCCGCTCTTCGACCCGACTTTTTCCGAGATTGCCGATTTCTCCGCCGTCACCAAAGTCGCGGTTTCCGAAATCGCCTTGCAGTCGCTGGCCAAACGCCAGAGCTTGTACCGCGAAGCGGTAATACACGTGGTGGTCGCGCCGCAAGAGATCGCATTCCAGCTCGCCGGCAAGTATCAGTCCATGGCGCAGGAAACTCGCCCCAACCTGGTGGTGGTGCAGACATTGGAGGAAGCCTACCAGCGGCTCGGAGTAAAGCCCTGATCGGGTTATTTCCGCGCTATTCCGGGTCGACGGTCCTGTCGAGGTAGATCCAAAGCACGCGGGAGAAGGTGGTAGTCAGCGGCGCCAGCGGCAGCATCGCCAGGAATCCCGCCAGCAGCAGCCAGTACCATTTCCATTCGGTGAGCCACCAGAACAGCAGGGCGAATCCCCCCATGATGGGCAGCGCCAGGCCATAGCTGATGTACATCGCGCCGAGGAAATATCCGGGCTCGCGGCTGTAGCGCAGGTCGCAGATGGGGCACTCCACGTACATCGGTGGGAAGCCGCGCCAGTGCCCGCCCCGAAAGATTGGCCCACGACGACAACGAGGGCACCGCCCGGACAGAATGGCGCGCCAGGTAGGGATTGGGGCGGCAGCGGACATCACGAACTGTAGATGGCGGGGGCAGCGGGAAGTATGCACAACCGCAGTAGTGTTCCGGTGCCGGTCCCGATCTCGGATGCGGGCTCCCGGTCCGCTCCTGCTTCACTCACACCCGTAAAGCGCCTCAAAAAGAAAGAGCATCGGATTGCTCCGATGCTCCCTGGCTCGTACCCTCCCCCAGGTACTTCGCCAAACTTTGGTTAAGGCCTACTGCAGCGGGCTGTCGCTCGCGCTGGCCTGCTGGCTGACGTTGAACCGGATCACGCCCGACTGGTCGCTGAAGAAGTGCCGCTGACCGGTCTGGGAGTTCTGCGGATCGCCGTTCACCGTGTAAGTGGTGGCCGGAGTGCCGCCGGCGGTGGTAACGGACAGAACATATCCGCTCTTCACGCCGCTAGCCAGAACGGCGTCAATCAGACCCGCCGCTGTAGCCGCGCCACCGGCGCCGCCCAGATTACCGAGCAGGGCGAAACCGTTGTTGGAATAGGTGGAAGCATAGGTGACTTCCGCGGTGTTGATGGTGCGAACGGAACCGACCGCCGAAGCTTCATTGGCGGCAATACGCGAACGCAGCAGGTTAGGAATGGCGATCGCGGCGATGATCAAGATGATCGCCACCACAATCAGCAGCTCAATCAGCGAGAAACCTTTTTGTTTACGCATTTACCCTCTCTCCCCGTTCTGGGCTGGGAGAGTATCACGGATGGGAGAAAGGGGCGGGAGTTTCTGGATGTTTACCGCAATGCTTCCCCCGAACGAGCCGCTGAGTTACTGAATCTGGATCACGCTTTCGGAACTGGAGGCGCGAAGTTCCTGGACGCGGTCCTTGACGCGCCGGGTGAACTCGTAGAGCGACTTGGCGTGGGGCGAGTCCGGACCTTCGAGCGCCACCGGATGGCCCATGTCGCCACCCTTGCGAATGTCGGGATCAATCTCGATTTGGCCGAGGAAGGCGAGCCCGAACTGCTCGGCGGTGCGCAGTCCGCCGCCCTTGGAGAAGATGTCAATCTCGTTATGGCAATGCGGGCAAACGAAGTGGCTCATGTTCTCCACCAGGCCGACGATGTCCACCTTCACCTGGCGGAACATTTCAATGGCCTTGCGCGCGTCCTGGAGCGAGACGTCGGAGGGAGTGGAGACGACGATGGAGCCGGTGAGCGGGACCGTCTGAATGAGGGAGATGGCGACGTCGCCGGTGCCCGGCGGGAGGTCCACGACGAGGTAGTCGAGCTTGCCCCATTCGACACGTTGAATGAACTCGCGAATCATTTGGTGAAGCATGGGACCGCGCCAGATGAGGGGCTTGTCTCCCGGATTCAAGAAGCCGACGGAGATGACCTTGACGCCATAGCGCTCCAGCGGCTCGATGCGATTGTCACCGACGATGCGCGGGGTAGAGCTGGAGCCGAGCATGAGCGGGACGTTGGGACCGTAGACATCGGCGTCGAGCAGGCCGACCTTGTGGCCGAGTTTGGCCAGAGCAAGCGCCAAATTGACGGAGAGAGTGGTCTTGCCCACTCCGCCCTTCCCGGAACCTACGGCGATGATGGCGTCCACTCCAGACAGCGGCTGCGGTCCCATTGGTTGCTGCGCATGCATGTGGCTCAAGGGAAAACCTCGGGTGCTGGACTAATCCTTGATTATAACGAGCGCCGTTGGCTATTGGCCATTGGCTGGTGGTCAGCAAGATTCGCGTGACGTGCACAAACGCAGAGGGCACAGAGGAGCAGAGGTTCGTTTTCTGGCTCGCCTTTAGTGCCCTTCTCCGGGTTCGAGCACCACTTTCCCCTTGAACATGCGGTAAATGAAAGTGAAGTAGGCGATGGCGATGACGATTCCGATGGACCACCAGACGAGCCCGACGAAAAGGCCGTGATGGGCGGCGGCAGTGTTGTAGATGGTCAGGCTGTTGGTTTTATTCATCGCCGCCGGAAGAACATCGGGATAGATGCCGAAAGCCGCGCCGCCGAGCATGCCGGCGATGTAGGCACTGGAGCAGAGGAAGGCAGCCTTGTCGCGTCCAGCCCAGAGGAAGTGCAGCATCAGCGCCAAGCTACCGAAGACAAGCACGGGGATGAGCAGGCCGATGGGCCAGCGGCGGTAGTTGTCCACCGCGTCGAGGTGAACCCGAATGGTGAGCATGAGGCTGACGAAGGTGAGAATCAGCAGCGCGGGCCAGGCGCAAAGGGCGATACGGCGGGCGCGGCGCCGGATGTCGTCGACAGTTTTATGCGCGACGTAAAGCGAGCCATGAATAGTCAGCGTGACCAGCGCGACGACACCGGACATGACGGTAAACCAGTCGAGAATGCCGGGCTCGGGGCCGATGAGCCAGTTGGTCCAGAGCGGCTCGAAGAAGTAGCCCTGCTCGTCGAGAGGAACGCCGCGGACCACGTTGCCGAGGGCCGCGCCGAAGAAGATGGCCAGCAGCACGCTGGAGACGGAGAAGATGACGTCGAAGAAGGCGCGCCAAACCGGACTTTCCAGGTGAGTGCGGAATTCAATGCCGATGGCGCGGAGCATCAGGAGCCACAGCACCATCATCAACGGCAGGTAGAAGCCGCTGAAGCTGGAGGCATAGAGCAGAGGGAAGGCAAAGTAAAGGGTACCGCCGGCGGCGAGGAGCCAGACCTCATTGCCATCCCACACAGGCCCGATGGAGCGCAGGATGATGCGGCGCTCGCGGTCGGTGCGGCCGGCAATGAGGTGAATGATGCCGGCGCCGATGTCGAATCCGTCGAGGATGACGTAGGTGACCAACATCAGAGCGACGATGAGGAACCAGAGGGTTGGCATCAGTTCACCTCCACGAGCTCGCGCTCTTCAACTGGCGGAATGACATGGGCCGGCGCCGAGTCCTCGGGGCCGCGATCAATCTCGCGATGGACGAGGAAGAGGAATAGGAACGAGAGCACGGTATACATGCCCATGAACCCGAGCAGGGTAAACATGGCGTTGCCGGTAGAGACCATTTTTGAGTAACCGTCGGCGGTGCGGAGCAGGCCGTAAACCAGCCAGGGCTGGCGGCCGACTTCGGCGGTCATCCATCCGGCGATGTTGGCGATGTAGGGGAACGGAAAACTGAGCATCAGGATCCAGAGCGCCCAGCGGGCGTCAAAAAGCCGCCTGCGCCAGAGCAACAAAACGGAGATCAGCATCACGGCGATGAAGATGGTCCCGAGTCCCACCATGATGTGGTAGCTGTAGTAGAGCAGCGGGACGTTCTCGGGGCGATCCCGCGGCGGGAAAGCGTCCAGACCTTTGACCTCGGCGTTCCAAGCCTGATACGTCAGGAAGCTGAGCATCCTGGGGACGATGAGGGGATTGTCGATCCTCTGCTTTTCGACGTCGGGCTGGCCGAGGATGATGAGGTCGGCGCCTTGTCCGGTCTTGAATAGGGCTTCCATCCCCGCGAGCGTTGCCGGCTGGTGGCGAGCGAGCATGCGACCCTGGCCATCGCCGGTCGGGAAAAGTTGCAGAATGCTGAAAATCACGCCGGCGATTACGCCGGTACGGATGAAGATCTTCGCCTGGTTCTCATGCTTGCGGCTGAGCAAGTAGAAGGCGCCGAGCGCTGCCATGACAAACGAGCCGGTGATCACGGCGCCGCTCATGTTGTGCGCATATTGCCACCAGGCCCAAGGGTTCAAAACCAATTCCCAGAAGCTGCGCAGTTGCACGCTGCCGTCAGGCATGCGCGTGTAGCCGACGGGATGCTGCATCCAGGCGTCGGTGGCGACAATGAAATAGCCCGAGAGCCACGATCCGGCAAAGACCATGAAGCCACTGAACCAGTGCAGCCGCGGGCCCAAGCGCTTCTCACCGTAGAGGAACAGCCCGAGGAAGGTGGACTCCAGGAAGAAGGCGAACACACCTTCCATGGCGAGGGTTTGCCCGATGACGCCGCCGGCCCATTGGGAAAAATGCGCCCAGTTGGTGCCGAACTGAAATTCCATGGGAATGCCGGTAACCACGCCGAGCACGAAGTTGATGCCGAAGATCTTGGCCCAGAAGCGGGCAGCCCGGTTGTAGCGGTCGTCGTTCTTCCACAGGGCGAGCGATTTGAGCGCGACGATCAGCGGCGCCAAGCCCATCGTCAACTGAGGAAACAAATAGTGGTACGTGACGGTGAATGCGAAGTGCAACCGATGAATGAAGAGTGCGCTGTCCATAGTGAGAGCTCACATGCGCGGAGGCGCGCGGACGGAGCGGGTCCCCACGGCCCCGGAACAGCCCAGTGTTTCAAGCGAGGAGGAACTGCGCTGTGATGGGGGTCACAACCTGGATTGACGATTGAAGATTGACGATTGCAGATTGAAATGCCGGTTGGCACGGCAGTGAGTGCGAGTGGCGTAGGAGTCCCTCGCTCGGCCTGCGGCGTCGCTCGGAATGACAAACTTAAGAGTTCTTCTTCCGCGACCGTTCGGCTTCGCGCAGTTCGCGGCGTCGGCCGGCGTCGTTGAAGCGGCGCTTTTCCTCGTCGGTTTCAGCAATCACGGGCGGCACGGGAAGGCGGTGGCCATCCCGGTCGACGGCGACGAAGGTCAGCAGCGCGGAGGCGACGTGCCGGTGCGAGTCCTTGATGTAGTTCTCCACCAGGACCTTGACGCCGACTTCCATGGATGTATGGAACGCGCGGTTGACAGAGGACTTGAAGATCACGAGATCGCCGACGCGCACCGGGGTGAGGAAATCTACGTGGTCCATGGAGGCGGTGACCACGTAGGCGCGAGCGTGACGGTGCGCGGCCATGGCGCCGGCAAGATCAATCCAGTGCATGAGGCGGCCGCCGAGGAGTGAGCCGAGCGGGTTGGCATCGTTGGGAAGAACGATTTCTGTCATTTCCGATTGCGACTCGCGGACGGGACGCGGTTCGAGCTTCACGTCTTCTTGCGGCATGCGGAAAGTCTAACAAAACAGTAATTAGCGAATAGCTCTCTGCGATTGGCTGCCAAGTTTGACTTGGGGTCTTGGCCGATTGCTTAGATCCAGAGGCGGGATACAATGGCGGCCCGATGGCTTGTCCATACTTCATGCCGGGGAAGCGTCTCGAGGAGCCGCTCTGGCCGCATCCGCAGCGGCTTCCGCTGGGCGGCGGGTACTCGGGGTGCTGCACGGCACCGGGCCATGAAGGCGCCGAACCCGCAGAAGATGAACTGAAAGAAGGCTGTAACCTGGGGTATGCACGCGGTTGTCCGCGGCTGCCCGAGGAGCGGGAGCACGATGCGGTGCGCTTTGCCCTGGCGCGCGACCGTGAGGGGAAGCTGAACGTCAAGTTCGTCTGCGAGTCGGGCCACGCGCCCGCCCAGCATGGCATGCTGGAATTTGACCGGGCGGCCGGCGTCTGGAGAACCCGCCATGGGGACGCCCGGATCCAGCGCATGGCGGAATGCTATGTGGAGTCGTACCTGGGCCGCGGATCGAAGCAGGACTGAGGTCACGAATGGACCGAATCGCAGCGTTAAAAGAAATTCTTGCCGGCAATCCGAACGACGCCTTCGCGCGCTACGGGCTGGCGATGGAGTATTCGAAGACCGGGGCCCTCGAAGCGGCGCTGGCGGAATTTTGCAAGATTGTGGAAGTGAATCCGGATTACACGGCGGCGTATCAGATGGCGGGGCAGATGTTGTCGAACGCCGGGCGCTTCGGTGAGGCGCGCAAGATGCTGGAGAACGGGATGGCGTGCGCGCGGCGAGTGGGGAACCAGCACGCGGTATCGGAGATGCAGGGGATGGTGGACCTTCTTCCGGAATAGTTGGCCGCATCTACAAGTTCCGGGTTGCGAGTTCCGAGAAAAGCAGATTCCTAACGGCCAAGCCCGTTCGGAATGACAAACATTCAACGCTGCGTTTGTGACTGAATCAGTCCCTTCTGCCGCAAGCGGCGGCTGATGCCCCAGTCAATCAGTCCTGGAAATAACCCATACAATTTGGCGACGAAGACGTAATACCACGGCGTGAAGACTTCGTGCTTGCCCCGCAGGTAGGCGCGCAGGGTATCGCGCGCCACCACATCGGCGCTTGCTCCCCGTGCGGTGGCCGGCTCCAGCCGATGGCCGTTGCGGCCGGCAATTTTATTCTTGTGGAAGTCGGTCGCAATGTAGCCGGGGCAGACGGTGAGGACGTTCACGCCAGTTCCCTGCAGTTCCAGCCGCGCCGCCTTTCCAATAGCGTTAAGAGCGAACTTGCTGGCGCAATAGGGCGCGCTGTAGGGCAGCGGAATGTGCCCGGCAACGCTGGAGATGTTGATGATGGCGCCACCGCCCTGGCGCTTCATGGCGGGGGTGGCGACTTGCATGCCGTCAATGGCGCCAAAGAAGTTGGTGTCGAACAAAGAGCGGCAGGCAGCCATGTCCATCGCCTCGACGGAGTCAGTCATGCCGTGGCCGGCGTTGTTGACCCAGATGTCCACCCGGCCGAAATTGTGCAGGGTGAGCGAAAGCACGCGGTCAAGCTCCTCACGATTACGAACATCGCAGGCGAGCGCGAGAGTCTTCTCAGGCCGGTTGATGCGCGCGCGGGCAGCCTCGACGCGGGCGGCATCGCGCGAGGTGAGCACGACGGACGCACCCTCCTGTACGAACAGCCGCGCCAGCGCCTCCCCGATTCCCATGGATGCACCGGTGATCACCGCCACTTTGTCGCTGAGTTGATCAGGCATGCAGTGCTTGTAGCGGGGGCGGCGGGCAGAAGTCAAGGCGCACGGTCCGGATTTGTAATTTGTAAGTCACGTCTGGGGGAATCCTCACAAATTGCAAATCACCAATTGCAAATGACAAATCGCGTGGCCGGAATAGCGCATCTGCGGAGGATTGGCGGCATCCAAGAGAGCTAATGAAGCCGGGCGTATAATCGGCGCAGGTGAGGGTGGCTCCAGAGCTCATCCCGTTCTCTGGTCCCACCAGAGAGGTTCCCCATCTTCATGAATCTTCCGCGGACACTTGGACAACTCCGTCACAACAATCTTTTCACGCCAGAGCGGCTGGCGAGCCGGCGGGTGAAAGACGAGCTGCGCGAGAACCTGATCGCGAGGCTGCGGCGCGGCGACCGGCTGTTTCCGGGAATCGTCGGCTATGACGATACGGTGGTGCCGCAGATCGTGAACGCGGTGCTGTCGCGGCACAATTTCATCCTGCTCGGGCTGCGCGGGCAGGCCAAGAGCCGCATCTTGCGGGCGCTGACCACGCTGCTGGATCCGCACGCACCGTACGTGGCCGGATGTGAGATCCACGACAGCCCGTACACACCGATCTGCCGCCGCTGCCGCGAACTGGTAGCCGCAAAAGGCGACGAGACGCCAATTGCGTGGCTCACACCGGAAGAGCGCTACGTAGAGAAGCTGGCGACGCCAGACGTGACCATCGCCGACTTGATCGGGGACATTGATCCCATCAAGGCGGCCAAGGGCGGGCACGAACTCTCCAGCGAGATGACGGTACACTACGGTCTGCTGCCGCGGGCGAATCGAGGAATCTTTGCCATCAACGAACTGCCGGACCTGGCGGGAAAGATCCAGGTCGGGCTGTTCAACATCATGCAGGAAGGCGACGTGCAGATTAAGGGCTACCCGATCCGGCTGCCGCTGGATGTGGCACTGGTGTTCAGCGCCAATCCCGAGGATTACACCGCGCGCGGCAAGATTATTACGCCACTGAAGGACCGGATCGGTTCGGAAATCCGCACGCACTACCCGGCAACGGTGGAGGAAGGAATCTCGATCACGTCGCAGGAGGCATGGGCGCAGCGTGATGGATACAAGCTGCACGTGCCGCAGTACGTGCGCGAGGTGATCGAGCACATCGCATTCGCCGCGCGCGAAGACAAGAAGATTGACAAGCGCAGCGGGGTGAGCCAGCGGCTGCCGATCACGTGCATGGAGAACGTGATCTCGAACGCGGAGCGGCGCGCCATTCACCACAAGGAAACCGTGGTGGTGCCGCGCATCGGCGATATCTACGCGGCCATGCCGGCGATCACGGGCAAGCTGGAACTGGAGTACGAAGGCGAGGTCAAAGGCGCGGACGTGGTGGGACGCGACTTGATTCGCAGCGCCGTCGCCAAGACCTACGACCAGTATTTTCACGGCGCCAACATGCAGCAGATCGTGCAGTGGTTCGACCTGGGCGGGAACGTGAAGATCACGGACGCCACGCCGGCGGAACAGGTGCTGGAAGAGCTCAAGGGCATTCAGGGACTGCTGGACAAGCTGAGCGCAGTGGAGGTGAAGCCGCGCGATGCGGCTGAGGTGCAGGTATCGGCGGCCGAGTTCCTGCTGGAAGGTCTGTACGCCCACAAACGCATCGGACGCAGCGAGGAGCGGTTGTTCACCGCCGGCGAGAAGCAGCCACGTCGCGCCGAAGCAAGCGGAATGCGCGGAGAAGAGCCGCCGTTCCGGTCGAGGCGGCCGTTCAATTAGAACGCTTGTGTGCAAAGTTTCAGGTTTCGAGTTTCACGTTTCACGTTGCTCCAAGCATGCAACGTGCGACAAGCCGGACAGCGTGAAACTTAGAACCGTGAAACGCGAAACCTTTCGATGAAGCGCGTTACGTACACCAAATACGTGCCGGACCCGGCCAGCGAGATGAGCATGGAAGACCTGCTCAACGCACTGTCGGATTACCTGCTGCAAAGCGGGTTCCAGGATTCGTACGGCTTCTACGACCTGCGCGATGCAGAGCAGACGCTGGATCAGCTGCGGCGGGCGATCGAGCAGGCGCTGATGAATAGCGATGCCATTGACCAGCAACTGCAGGAACAGCTCCAGCAGATGCAGATGGAAGGCACGCTCGACGAGTTGATCGAGAAGCTGATCGAGCGCATGGAGCAGGAAGACTTCATCTCGATCGACGAGGCAGCACAGGACCCATCGAAGCAATCGTCGGTCGGCGGGCAAGTGGGGCAAAACCAGTCGCAGGCGAAATTCGAGATCACCGACAAAAGCCTGGACTTTCTCGGTTTCAAAACACTGCGCGATCTGCTGGGGTCGCTCGGGAAATCCAGTTTTGGGAGACACGACACGCGAGACCTGGCGACCGGAGTCGAGGCGAGCGGCGCGGCCAAGCAGTATGAATTCGGCGACACGCTGAACCTGGACATTACCGCCACGCTGTCGTCGGCGATTCAGCGCGAGGGCGCCAATGTCCCGCTGAACCTGGAATATTCCGACCTGCAAGTGCATCAGTGCGAGTACCAGTCATCCTGCGCGACGGTGCTGATGCTGGATTGTTCGCACTCGATGATCTTGTACGGTGAGGACCGTTTCACGCCGGCCAAGAAAGTGGCGATGGCGCTGTCGCACCTGATTCGCACGCAGTACCCAGGCGATTCGCTTTCCTTGATCCTGTTCCACGATTCGGCGGAAGAAGTGCCGCTGTCGCAACTGGCGCGGGTGAAGGTGGGACCGTATTACACGAACACGCGTGAGGGCCTGCGGCTGGCGCAACGTATCCTGCAGCGGCAGCGCAAAGACATGCGGCAGATCGTGATGATCACCGACGGCAAGCCTTCCGCGCTGACGCTGGAAGATGGGCGGATTTACAAGAACGCGTTCGGCCTGGATCCGCTGGTGGTCAGCCAGACGCTGGAAGAAGTCTCCAAGTGCAAGCGCGCCGGAATCCTGATTAACACCTTCATGCTGGCCAGCGACTACGGGCTGGTGCAGTTCGTGCAGAAGGTGACGGAGATGTGCCGCGGGAAAGCTTACTTCACCACGCCGTACACGCTCGGCCAGTACCTGCTGATGGATTACATGAGCCGCAAGACCAAGACCATTCATTGATTCGGGAACCGATTCCCTTCCATTCACGTAACTACCAGCACCATGGCAATGCCAGTCTTGTCTGAGACCGAAGCTGCGGCGCCGCGCCTTCGTGGCGTGCTGACGAGCCCCTACCTCCTAGTTTATGTGGCGGCGTACGGGGTATTGCTCGCCGTGCTACACCGCACCCAAGGGCTCCCGCTGTCCGAACCCTTGCCGCTGTTGCTGGTGGTGGGCATTGGATTTTCGGCGCTGGCATGGTGGCTGACGCGCCGGCTGACGCCGGTGTCGTTTGCCGTGCACCGACCGGCACGCGAGGCTGCCCTGGTGATGGCTTATCTGGCCGCGATGATCATATTTCTGACCTGGGGCCTGCAGGCAATCCGTGGGGCGATCGAGACGCCGCCGTGGCAGTCAGCGGTGATTGTGGCAGCAAAATTGATCTTCTTTGTGCTGTTGCCGGCAGCGTTAGTAGGAATGTCCGGCAGATACAGAATCTCCGAGCTGTTTCCGGTTTCCGGGAACGCCGCGCATCTAAAGGCAGCGCTGTGGATGTCGCTGGCCCTGTTGGCCATGCAGGCTGTATTGGGACGGGGGCTGGGCGATCTGAGGAAGTCGGGCCTCGGAGCCGGATGGCTGCTGGCGGGAGCACCGCTGGCGTTCGCCTGGCTGACGATCGAAGTTGGGCTGGTGGAGGAGTTCTTCTTCCGCACGTTGTTGCAGTCACGGCTGGCAGCGCTGCTGCGATCGGAAATCGGCGGGATCGTGCTGATGTCGGTGCTGTTCGGACTGGCGCATGCGCCGGGATTCTACTTACGGCCAGCGGCAACCATGGAAGCGTTGGGGCCCCATCCCTCCCTGCTGATGGCAATGGGGTATTCCATCGTAGTGACCTCGGTGGCCGGGTTCTTCCTTGGAGTCCTGTGGTCGCGCACCAGAAATCTTGCGGTCGTGATGCTGGTGCACGCTGCGGGCGACCTGCTTCCTAGTTTGACGCCTGCCCTGACCATGTGGCGCGGCCTGCTGTCGAACTTTTGACGAACGGCTACTTGCTGATCCTGCCCGGCACAACTAATCTTCTGCACACGGAGAACGCAATCATGACAGAGCCGAGTTATGAAGAACTAAAAGCCAAGGTCGCAGAGCTGGAGAAGCAGGCAACGAGAAAACGGAGCGGCGCGCTGGAGTTTCGCGTCAGCGAAAAAGGCGCAGTCAGCGTGTATGGCATGGGAAGGTTTCCGGTCACGCTGTATTACGAGCAGTGGACGCGTCTGCTGGAGGCGAGCGACCGGCTTAAAGAGTTTCTGGAAGAAAACAAGAGCAAGCTGAAGTTGAAGAACCCCGAGTAGGCGGCGGTGCCGTCCCTACGGGACCCGGATTTCGGGTGGCACCTCGACCCGGCACTCACGTGCCGGGCTATGTAGTGTCGTGCTTCGCTCCTTGCGATGCAGTAATGCTTCGGTCTCTACGCGTACGCAGATTCGGCGCGGCGTAACTGGCGGAGCTCGACGCCGATGTGCTGCAGGTGGTGGACCAGGTGGTCCACGTAGTCTTCGATCATAAATCCCAGAGTCATAGGAGCGCCGCCGATCGTGCAGCTTCGCGCCAGCGCGCTACTGGGAATGCCGCGAGCCGCAGCCAGCAGGTGCTGGTTGACGGCGGCCCAGAGCGCGATGAGTTGCTTCCAATCCTCGTCCTGGTAGCCGCGGCGCTCGACCCAAACGTCCGCGTCGTAATTGAGCAACGACGGCGAGTCTTCGTTCTGCACCCGAATGACGCGCGCGTAATTGTTGATGGCGGAATCAACCAGGTGACCCAGTTCCTGCTTGCGTGACCAAGCGTCCGGTTTTGGGCGAGCACCGGCATCGGCGTCGGAAATGGCATGGAGCCGTTGCGTGCCGACAACGATCACATCTGCAAATCTCTCGAGAGTATTCATAGCCTTCAGAACGCTCCGGACCGGCGGGCGGGTCTATCAGCCTTTCGCCGGACTGCTGGCAGGCGGATTGTTTTCTACCGGCTTGGCGGTGACGCCACCCTCTGCCGCCTTAACCGCACCTTCCGCCGCCTGGAACCCGATTTTCGAATGTGTGCCATCGCAGAACGGCTTGGTGACGGAACCACCGCAGCGACAGAGTGAGAAAGCCAGCATTCCTTCTTTGACCTTGGCGTTGAGGTCGTATGCGTTTCCGTCAGCATCGATGAGATCAATGGAACCGATGGGGGCTTCCACCCGGAATGGACCATTTCTGCGTACAGTGATTTTCACATCAGCCATGCATGCCTCCTGGTCGGAGTATCGGAGTAATAGATGTCAACCATGGGCCCGGCGATACGGAAAGTCGGAATCAAGAAGCAAAAATGAAATTCGGTCGTTACTTTTTGAAGGCGACATTCACCAGGAGCTTCTCGCCTTCGACATCCACGACGTTGCAGAAGGTGCGGTCGCCGCGCCGGGAGAAGTCGAGGCCGACGCGGCTGTTGCCGATACGCAGGTTGCGCAGGTGCAGGTGATCGAGCCAGTCGGGCAGCGCGGGGTTGACGATGTTCAGCTCCTTGCGCGGCGCGCTGGGGCGGATGCCGAGCACGGAGGCCAGCATCAGAAACAGGGCCCCGGACGCCCAGGCCTGCGGCGAGCAGGAAACGGGATAGTGAACGGGGTCGTCGTTCTCGCGGCGCTGCACGCCGCAGAACAGCTCGGGAAGACGGTAATCGCGGAAGCGGAGGGCCGCCTGGAACAGCGTGGTCAGGACCTGAAGCGCAGGCCCGCGAAATTCGTTGAGCGTCATGCCGTGGACGATCAGGGAGTTGTCGTGCGGCCAGACCGAGCCGCGATGGTAGCTGAGCGGATTAAACGTGCGCTCCTCGGCCGACAAGGTGCGCAGCCCCCAGCCGGAGAACATGTCTTCCCGCAACAGACGATTGGTGACCGCCCGCGCGCGCTCCTTGCTGATGGCGCGGTTCCACAGCAGATGGCCGGGATTGGACCCGATGACCTGGAGCTGTTTCTTTTCGCCATCCAGCGCCATCGCGTAGAACCCGCGCGAAGACATCCAGTAAGCCTTCTCCAGGCGTTTGGCGAGATCGGAGGCTTCGCGCTTGAGACGCTCGGCATTGACGGTATCGCCAAATGCGCGGAGCAGCGATGCCATGCGGTACTTGGCGTCATAGACGTAGCCTTGCACCTCGATCAATGCGATCGGCGGCTTCGCGAGAGTGCCGTCGCGATGCATGTTGGCGTCCCAGGAATCCTTCCAGCCCTGATTGCTCAGGCCGCGCGAAGACCGTCGGGTGTACTCGACGAAGCCATCCCCGTCGAAGTCGCCATAGGTGGCGATCCATTCCAGCGCGCGGTACGCTGCCGGCAGAAGCTCGCGCACAAGATTTTCGTCGGCGGTCCAGTTGTAGGTCTCGCTCAAGAGGATGAGAAATAGCGGCGTCGAATCAACCGAACCGTAATAAGGACCAAAGGGCATTTCGCCGTTGCGCGTCATTTCACCGGTGCGGTACTCGTGGAGAATCTTGCCGGGCTGCTCGTCGCGCCAGTCATTGACCTCGCGACCCTGATAGTGGGCCAGCGTGCGAAGGGTCTCAACGGCGAGCACGGGATTCAGCGAAAGCGATTGATAAGCGGCGATGATGGAATCGCGGCCGAACATGGTGGCGAACCAGGGAATTCCGGCGGCCACCACGTGCTGCTCGCCTTCGGGAATCTGGAGCGCATGGAAATCGCCAATGGCGGTGTTCAGACTGGTGTCGAAAACATCGTGGCTGCTGGAAAAGTGAGTGGAGCGGCTCTCCCATGCCCGGAAGGCTTCGCGGCGGGCACGCAGGTTAGCAGCCTGATCGTAGTTGCCGGCGCGGCTGCGGCAACCCTCGATGGAAGGCGTGATGCTGATATTGATCTGGAACTGGCGCAACGGCGGCAGCTGCACATCCCAGTGCGCCACCTCATTTTCAATGCGCGCCGGAGCGGGCGAAAACTCGATTTCGGTATGCCGAAGGACCTGGTCGAGACCGCGATAGTAGAAGGACAACACCCGCCCGCGAACTACCGGTTTGAAGTATTGCCCATGGCCAGAGCGGGCGCAGCCGCGTACCTGAAAGACGTCCACAAAGTCGGCGGCGTACTGCATCTCGAGCACGAAGTTCACGGGCACGAGATTGAAGTTCTCGAAGGTGATGCGGTCGAAAAACGTGTCGGAGGCAAGCAGTTGTTCGCGCCGGATATGGAGCGTATTTTCCGGGAGATCGAATGACTCGCGCAGAGTGATATTCCCGGTGGTGAGCTCCACCTGGTTGGCAAAGGTTTTTTCGGTGCTGGAAGAAAGCACGACCGCACGGTTGCCCATGACGCGCAGTTCCATGTGGCTGAGGAAGCGCGTGTCGTCGTGGAAGAAACCGACGTCGGGAGCACCGGCGGGCGTGATGTCGCCAGCGACGGTGGTCGACAGAAAAGTTTTGCCATCAATGAGGGTGAGATTGTTGACCTTCCGCGGCTCAAGCGACTGGAAGGCAATCCTCGGCTCTACGTGTGGCGAGGGGATCTCGACCAGCACGTCTTCTGGAATGGAAAGACGCGTGCTCATGCGATCGCGCGATGTCGTGCCGTTGTTTCCTCTTCTGCGATGCGGCCGGATATGACGCCGGCGTATAAGTCCGCATACTTCCGGACCATGGTTTCCAGTGAGAAATAGGTCTCCGCGTAGTTGCGCAGGAGTTGGGGATCCAATTTGCCGAGGTCGCGCACGCGCCCCGCCATTTCTTCTGCGGAACGGCACACCCAGCCAGAAATGCCGTCTTTGACGATTTCGGGAACGGAACCGCCGGGAAGGGCGAGCACCGGAGTACCGCAGGCCAGAGCTTCAGCCATCACCAGCCCGAAGGGCTCATCCCACTGAATCGGAAATAACATGCCTTGAGCCTTGCCGAGCAATTCGTTCTTCGCCGCCAAATCGGCTTCGCCGACATATTCGATGAATTTGCCGTCGACGTGCGGCTTGATCTCGCGCTCGTAGTACTCGCGAAACATGGGCTGGACTTCACCGGCAATTTTGAGCGGCATACCCGCCTGCTTTGCTACCTGAATGGCGATGTGCGGAGCCTTCACGGGAGCTACCCGCCCGATGAATGCCAGATACGGCTGTTTCTCGGTGGAGAGCTTGTAGCGGGACATGTTGAGGCCGTGATGAATCGTGCTCAGCCGCGGCATGCGCTCGCGGTGCCTCTGGAAGTTGCTGATGGTGACGAAATAGACCTCGGGATAGTGACTATAGAAATCGGAGAGCGCGTCGATGTGGGGATGATGAATCGTATAAACGAACGGGAGCTTTACCAGCCGTGAGTGGGACAGCCCGGGAGCATTGTTGAGATGGATGAGATCGCAATCGCGAACCGCATCGGCGATTGCCCAGGCAGTGTGGTTGATGTCCTTCAGACTGTCGTGCACCTCTCCCTTGATGGGCCATTGGGATTTCGCATATAGCCAGCGACGTTCCACTGGCGCGGTGGATTCGCCGTTGGTGTACAGAACGACGTCATGGCCGAGTCCCTTAAGTCCCACCGCCAGGCTGGAAATAAAAAGCTCCGTGCCGCCGTATTTTTCCGGCGGAACACAGATAAACGGGGGCGCGATGAGTCCGATACGCATGAAACCTCATGAAAATAGCTTGCCTGTTTGTGCCGTCCAGCAGTTTATCGACCCGCGTGCAGGAAGGAATGACCGTGCATTTTCTTGAGATGCGGTGAAGGCGGGAAGCGTTGGCGGAAGAGGGCTTCAGGCGGCGGTTGCGGGCGTTTTGCCTACAAAAGTTTGTGGCCGCGAGAGGCTGCAAGCCTGCTGCGTCGCTTCCTCGAACTGGGAAGCGCGGCGGTCGCTGGTGTGCTCCGCCAGAACACGCTGCTGAGCACGCAAGCCAATGGAGCGGAGTTCCTGGTCGGTGAAGCCGGTGATGTAGCGGACAACATCTTCGGCACAGGTGGGAAGAAGAATCTCCTGCTGGGGATGGAAGAACGTATCCAGCCCCGGCCAATTGTCGGAGACGATGGCAGCGCCACTGGCGGCGGCTTCGAACAAACGCACAGATGGTGAGTATCCGGCCTTGACCATGTCGCGACGAGTGACGTTCAAGGTCAGGCGCGAGGAGGAATAAAAACGGCTGTGCCAGCGGGGATTGAGATGCGTAATGCGGCGGACATTCGCCGGCCACTGAAGCGTCTTGGGGTACTGCGGCCCGGCAACCGTGAAAGTCCTCCGCGGCAACAGGCGCGCCGGACGGCAAAGGAATTCCTCGATTTTCGGCTGTCGGTCGGGGGCGTAAGTGCCCATGTAACTGAGGTCGCAAGCGAAGCGCTTGTTGACGGGAAAACTGCGGTACTGCTGCGGATCAAACGAACAGTAGAGAGGAACGGCTCTGCGGGCGCCGAAGCGCTGCTCGATTTCCTTCAGCATCGGACCGCCGGTGAAACTGAAGTAGACATCGAAGCCGGGCACCTGCTCGCCTAGGAGGTAGGCGGTGCGGCCGGACTCGCGCAGTTGGGCGACGGTGATGGGCGTATCGATGTCATAGAAGGCCTTGACCGGGGCACAAGAATCCAGAACTTCCTTGATGGCAGGAATGCCATCCGGGAAATAGGAGCCGACGACGGCGACGTCGCAGGTGCGCAGTTCGGCGCGGGCCAGCGGGAGCACAGCGGTCCAGTCCTCAAAAATTTGCGTGGTGCAGAATTCGGGCTGAGGAAGGTCGCGGTTGTGGGCGTACCACTCGGCGTCATGCTCAAAAAACGTGATGTGGTGGCCACGAGCGTGCAAGGCACGGCAGAGCGCGCGGAACGTGGTGGCGTGGCCATTGCCCCACGAGGAGGTGATCGCAAGTCCGAAGATCACGATTTTCATACAGGCTCCAGGTGCCAGGGTACCGGCGACCGAGATTGCTCGTGTTCGAGGGCCCTCCGGAATGACAAACCGCTAACGGGCAGCGTCAAGTTCGTATGCGCCGTTAACTTGCCTTGGCGACTTCCGGCGTGTGCGCGGCGGCAAGAATCGAGTCCACCTGCTGGGCGCGCAACGCGTAGGTATGGTCGCGCAGAGCACGCTGCCGCATGGCAGCCCCGATCTCGCAGGCCTCCTCCTGGTTCAGCAGGCGGAGCCAGCGCACGATGCCCTCGGCCGAGGAGGCGACCAGGACTTCTTTCCTCAAGGCGAAGAACTGGTCTACACCGGGCCAACTGTCGGTGATCAGGCAGGCTGCGGCACCGGCGGCTTCGAAGAACCGCGTGGGCGGTGAGAAGCCGATGTTGGCCATGGATTCGCGGTTGATATTCAGCACCATGCGCGCGGAACAATTCACGCGATTGTGGTCGGCGGTCCCGACGTGCCCGATCCAGCGCACGTTGGAAGGAAGACTTTTTCCCGCCCAGCCCTCGCCTCCGAGAATGAATTTGAGGTCGGGAGCAAGTTCGGCGGCGCGCAGAAAAAACTCTTCCACACGGCGTTCGCGGTCCGGCAACCGGTGGCCGACAAAAACGAGATCGCACGCGAGCGAAGGGTCAGGCGCTACCGGAAAATGCGATTCGGGATCGAGCCCGTTGTAGATCGGGTGGCAGTTTCGCGCGCCAAGGCTGAGATAGTCTTCGACCACCGGCGGACCCCCGCCGTAGGTAAAGACGAAGTCATAAGCGGGAATCAGGGGCAGAAAGGGATCGGCCGGATCGCACTCGACACGAGCAAGAGTGGCGGGCGCATCCACATCCCAGAACGCCACCTGCGTGCGAGAAGACTGCAACTCCAGCACCGCCCGCTCCAGGAAGGCGTCGTCTGCACCAACGCCGCTGTGCTTGATGATCAGATCGGCTCCCGAGGCTTGCGGGAGGATGCGATCGAGATCGCGGGGCGTTTCGTACACCAGGACGCGGGCGTAGTTGATGTCGCCGCCGTCGCGGTTCTTCTGGCGTGCGTAAATGTCGGGCTCGGCAAACGTGACGTCGTGGCCGAGCGCATGCAGGTTTTTATAAATGCCGCGGTAATAGGTGGCGGCGCCGTTCCAGTACGAGGAGGTCAGGCTGGAGCCGAAGACAAACATTCTCATGGCACTTTCCACTTTCGGCATGCCGGAACGCGTCAGGCGGCGAGCCGTCCGAGCTCCTGGCAAATTTCCACAAGTTGCTGGGCCCGGTGCGCGCACGTATGACGCGCGCGAATCGTTTGCAGCCCGCTGGCGGCAATCTGGCGGCGGGCGGCGTCGTCGGTCAACAAACGCTCGATCTCGGCTTGCATGGCGCGGCCGTCCGGAACGCAGAGGTAATCCTGGCCGGGTCGGAACAAATTCTCGGTGTCCGTCCATGGCGAGCACACCATCGGAGCGCCGCAGGCGAGCGCCTCGAAGACGCGGATGGTAGGAATGCCACTGAGCCCGTTGGTGTATTGCCGTCGCGGAACGTGCATGGTGAGCAGGCTGCGGGCATAAGCTTCGGGTGTCCGCAAGTTGGGAATGTAGCCACGGAAATCGATACCCGCTTGCTGAAGGTTCGCGCGAGCGTCTTCGGGATAGCGAACGCCATGCACCGCGAAGCGGCGATGCGGCATGGAGCGGGCCGGGCCCACCAGGAATTCTTCCAACTCGGCGGAGCGCTCTTCATCGCCCCAGTTACCGATCCAGACCATGTCGTCGGTTTTGTCTAGCGGAAGAGGCTGGAAGGCGGCCACGTCCGCCGCCTCGTGGAAGGTCCATCCGCGAGCAATTCCGAACCCGTCCACATAAATGCGGCGGATGGCTTCACCGAAGGCGAGCACGCCGTCGAACAGGTCGAGGCGAAACCGCAGGATGTCGCGGGCGTTGGTATAAGCGCGGTGGTGGGTATCGTGCAACAGCGCGCGAAAGCCAAAGCGGCTCCTCAGCCCCAGAATGCCGTTAACCACCTCGGGCGGGTTCCACTCGTGAAGAATAACGATGTCCGCATTGCGCAGATGCGAGTTCGCGAACTCAGGGAAACTGGAATCGTTGTTGTAGAAGTGAATGTTGAGTTCGGGATAGACGCGGCGAAATTCGTCAATGGCGTCAATGGCGCGTTCGCCTTCGTTGCGAACCAGGTTGGACAGGGACCAGGAGCCCAACTGCTCGTAACAGGTGACCCGGTGGCCCATGCGGATTAACTGGCGCGCCAACCCGCGGAGAAAATGCGCGTTACCGTGGTTCCAATCGGAAACCCAGGAATGCGCGAAGTAGTGGATGTTAAGGGAATGCCTCATGCGACTGCTGCTCCTGCCGGCACCAGGGATTCGTACAGGTTCATGTAGTCGTCCACCATGCGCTCGGCGGTGTAGCGCTGCCGCGCGCGGTGGTAGGCGAGATTGGCGTACGTTAGGCGAAGCTCGCGATCGCGATTCAGGCGATCAATGGTGCGCGCCAGATCGTCGGCGTCGTTGTAGCGGAAGTAGCATGCGGCTTCGCCCCAGATTTCGTGAAAAGTTGGGATGTCGTTGGCGATGATGGCGCAGCGGGAGAAGGCAGCCTCCAGGGGCGCCAGCCCGAAGGGTTCATAGCGCGAAGTGGCAGCGTACATGGAGGCGCGACTGTAAAACTGCGAGAGTTGAGCCTCAGTCTGCGGGCCGCGAAAATGGACTTTGCGCCGCGCCGGGTACGCGGGGCGCGCACCCTCGACGGTGTCGTCGGGATGCTTGTCGGAGCCGGCGATGTACACGGTGACGGCGGGGTCGCACTTGCTGAGCAGGATGACCTGCTTAGCGTGGTCCCAGAGCCGCCCGACCGAGACGACCAGCTCTTCCTTGGTCCCGTGCGGGTTGAACAGCCCAGGATTGCGTCCGTTGTACACGACGACGCTGTTTGCCGGGCGGACGTAGTAGGCCGCAAGAGCCTCCAACATCCAGCGCGAAGGAGCCACGACAGCGGTCGCTTTCGATAAACCTTCGGTGACCGTCGAACGATACCAGCGCGACCACTTCGTATCCCGCGGCTCGTTGCCGTGCACGCCGACAGACCAGCTCACCACATCGCTGTGGGCGACGACGACCTTCGGCGTCTCCACGGAGAGCGCCCCATACCCGTACTGGTTGAGGTGCAGGACGTCAGGCTTGGTCTCACGAATGACTGACAGTAGAAACTCGGAGGAAGCATCCAAGTCCTGCTCGGCTTCCTGCATCCACTCCAGTCGAAACGCCGTGGGGCGGAAATCGAGGCCGCGCAAGCCGTCCATCCACTCGGTTTGCTCGGACGTGGGGATTTCGCCGAGGCTGACCAAGGTGACACGCACGCCGCGGCGAACGAGGCCCGTGACCAATTCCCGGGTATAAGTCCAGACTCCACCGACCGTGTCGGCGGTGACTAGCACGTGCATTCCAGATCCTCGATAGCCGCGGGGTGTTGCTCCTGGATGTCGCTATAGCCCTTCTCGGAGAACGTGGAGGTGTAGTAATGATACGCACGCTCCCACGCCTGATCGTCCGGCGGGCCAAACATCTGGGCGTAAAGCGGAGTGCCGGGAAACGGAAACATTGGCACCGGTTCACTTACCCAGACGTCATGCGACTTCAGGTGCTCCTGCCAGCGGCGGATCTCTTCCTTGTTATCATGCTCGGTCAGGATAAGGTTGGCCTGGACCCACGGAATTCGGCGACGGGCATAAATGAGCAGTTCGGTGAGCCGCTCGGTCGTCATGCGACAGCCCTTATTAAGCTCGTCGCGTCCCGCGTCGGTAATGGACTCGATGCCGCACTCCATCGAAATGCAGTGAGCGCGGCCGAGCAGGTCCAGAGACTCCTCATCCCAGAGATCAATCCTGCTCTGGAAACCGATGCTCAGCTTGCGCGCCGCGATGCCTTCCAGCAGCTTACGAACGTCCTTGCCTACCCCGAAGATTTCGTCGATGAAGTACACATAATCGACGCCGCGGGCGATCAGGCGGTCGATTTCGAGCAAGACCTGGCCGACGTCGCGCTCGCGGAACTTGTTGCGAAACAGCGTCTTGTTACAGAAATTGCAGGACCAGGGGCAGCCGCGCGCGAATTCCAGTTCGGCGCCGCGGCCCTCGCCGGAGAAGACGTGGTGCCGGTGCCGGTGGCGTTCGACGTCGTAATTGTGGAACTCGAGCGCGCGAAGGGCCTTCATGTCCATCGTGCCGAGAGAGGGCGAGAAGTGCGGGCCCTGCTCATCGATCCAGCAGCAGCCGTCGATGGTGCTCCAGTCATGCGAAGCGAGCTGCGACAGAGTCAGATCGGCTTCACCCCGCATGCCGACCTGGACCCCCATCTTGCGCATGGCGGCCAAAGGCGTAGCGGAGGTATGGGGTCCGATGGCAACGTTGACAGCTTTGCCACCGAGGGCGGCAAACCAGCCGCGCGGGATGCGCACCTCGGGAGGCGGACAGCGCCAGAACAGATACGACGGCGCGGTCGGGATGACGAGAAAGTCGGGCGCAAAAGCGTGGACGCGAGCCTTGGCCTCAGTGGTATTCAGGTTTTCATTGTGCGCGTCTACCAGCAGCGGCTCGTGGCCGGCTTCGCGGGTTTTGTCGAACGCGAACAGCAACTCGAGCGGGTAGTGGGGGTCCTGGCAGCCAAAATAGGTGGATCCCTTGAAGTTCCAGTTCGGATTGACGAGTGCAAATTTCATGCGGCTCCGGGAAGCACTTCGAGAACGGAAGCAGCAACGCGCTCCGGCTGGGCGAGGGGAACGAATAGTTCGCGATTGCGCTGGTGCCACTCGCGGATTCGCTCCAAAGTCTGGCGCACGGTCATGCGCGGCTCCCAGCCTGTGTCGCGGCGCAGCTTGGAGCAGTCGGTGACGTACACGAGCTGATCGCCGGGACGACGGCGCTGTATCTGATAATCCACCGTGCGGCCGGTCATCTGCCGGATCAGGTCAACGAGTTCGAGAAGTGAGATGGCGTTCGCCGGGCCGCCGCCAACGTTATAAATCTGGCCGGCGGTGGTGGGCAGGTGCTCGCGAACCGCATCGAAGGCGCGGAGCAGGTCGTCCACGCCGAGCACGTCACGAACCTGGCGGCCGTCGCCGTAAATCACTAAAGGCGTGCCCGCTAATGCCGAATAGAGAAAGTGCGCGACCCAACCTTGATCCTCATTTCCGAACTGGCGCGGGCCGGCGATGCACGACATCCGGAACACGACCGAAGGAATGCCGTAGACGCGCGCGTAGTCGCGCACATACTGGTCCGCAGCGCCCTTGGAGCAGCCGTACGGCGAGTGAAAATCCAGCGGCTCCGACTCCGAGATGCCGGTTGTGCTCTCGTAGGCGTAGCGCTGGCCCGTGCTCACCACCGCATGCGATGGGATTTCGCCGTACACCTTGTTGGTGGAGGTAAACAGAAGAAAGGGACGGTGGCCGTGCTTGCGCGCCGCTTCCAGGATATTAAAGGTGCCCTGCAGGTTGACCTCGAAGTCCAGCCGCGGATCATCGAGGGAGGTTGTGACCGCCACCTGCGCCGCGAAGTGATACACCTCGGTGGCGTAGCGAACGACGCGCTCAACCATGGCAGCCTGGCGGATGTCACCGATGGTGATCTGCAACCGCCCGGAGCTGCCGGCGGCTTTTTGCAGTGCCTCGAGGTTATGGCGCACGCCGCTGCGGGAAAGATTGTCGAAGATGTGGACTTTCGCGTCTGTCGTCTCCAGCAGCTTCTGGGCCAGGTTGGACCCGATGAAGCCGGCTCCTCCGAAGATCACGACAGAGCGAAACCGCTCAGATTTCTTCATTGCCCTTCTCTCTCAAAAAACTTGCGCAGCCGCTCAGGCCGTCAAACCGTGGACCGCGAGCTGCTGCGTGGCTTCCGCGACGCGATCCTCGGCAGACTGCTCGCGCAGCCACTGGACCAGTTCGCGAATGCCGTCGGCGAAACAAACTCTGGGTCGGTAGCCCAGCACGCGCTCAGCGGCCGAGATGTCGGCAAAACAGTGCCGAATGTCGCCGGCGCGATATTTCCCCGTGATTTCGCTGGGGATAGAACTGCCGAGCGCAGAAGCGAGCACCGCCGCCACTTGCTCGATGGTGACGGGCTCGCCCGACCCGACATTCAAAGCCATGCCGTTGGCCTGCTCGCACTCCATGGCGAGTAAGTTAGCCTGCACAATGTCGTGAACCGAGACGAAATCGCGCATCTGGCGGCCGTCTTCGAAAATCATGGGAGCGCGACGATTGAGCAAGCGCGAGGCAAAGATGGCAGCCACGCCGGTATAAGGATTGGAAAGCGCCTGGCGCGGGCCGTAAATGTTGAAGTACCGCATGGCGACCACCGGCAGCCCGTAGGTGCGGCCGAACAGCAGCACCATCTCTTCCTGGTCTTTCTTGGAGAGCGAGTAAATCGAGCTGCATTGCAACGGCTTGGACTCGCCGGTAGGGAGAGGCGTCAGTTTGCGGCCGCAGTCAGAGCAGAGCGTTTCCCATTCCTTGCGCAGCAACTGCTGCTGGGAACGGACCGGAGGAGCAACGTCTCCGCACTGTGCGCACCGATACAGGCCTTCGCCGTAAATAGACATGGATGAGGCCACAACAAGTTTTTCGAGCTTGATCCTGGTATCAAGAAGGACCTGGAGCAGGTTGGCGGTGCCCAGGGTATTGGCGCTGATGTAGTTGGAAATCTCGTACATTGACTGGCCAACGCCAACCGCGGCGGCAAGATGGAAGATGACGTCTACGTTGCGCACTGCCTGTCGAAGGCCTTCGAGGTCGCGCATGTCGCCGCAAATGAATTCCACGCCGCGGTCCAGATAGTCCGGCAGGCCTCCCGGATGGACCTGCGGCGACAAGTTGTCGAACACGCGGACGGAGTCTCCGCGGTAAAGCAAGGCGTCCACCATATGAGAGCCGATAAAGCCTGCGCCGCCGGTGATGAGAACTTTCTTGCCCATTAGTCCTGTGCTCCTACCCGAACTTGGTCGCGCCCGAAACCGGGGTGAATGCCAGGTTGGATGTCGAAGTCGCGCGCCGAGCATGGCGCATAACGGCCCACCGCCCAGGCAGCGAACTGAGCAAAATCTTCGGGATCTTTCGGCGGGCTGGTGTAGTGCGGTACCTCGCCCAGGTGCTCGGGCGTAAAGCAAAGGGTCAGCGTGGTATCGAAGCCGTTCAGAGCACTCATCTGGCGGTCGAACCAGGCCTCGGCATTGGGGCGGAAGGAATCGGCCCAACTGATGCCGGTGCGCAGGTAGCGTACGTTGAGGCGCCGCAACCAAGCCACGCCGCTGTCGAGGCGCGGATCTTCGAAATGGAACCACTGGCAGATGCCCATGCCGGAGGGAAAGCTGCTAGCCGCGGATTTGGGAGTGCCGTCCTCGCGGATGAGCCCCATGTAGTAATGGCGGTAGTAGGCGCTGCCCTCTGATTCTTTGTGCCGCGTGGTGGCCGTCCAGGTGGCGGGCAGATCGAAGAGGCTGTACCAGTGCACGCGATCCAGCAGCGGCAGCAGGAGCTCGGCGGTGCGCCGCAATCCGAACGTCTGCACTTCTTCCGCGCCAAAGGAAGAGGCGCCCGCCTCAGACACCCAGATCGGCTTGCTAGTCACGCGGCGGATCTCGTCAATCTTGCCGGGCCAATCGTGGATGCTCCAGTGGTTCCAATCGAGGGGAAAGCCGTGCACCGCGACGACATCAACCAGATCGAGGGCCCCATGCGAGCCGAGCAACTGAATGAAATTGGGATCAATGGGTGAGATGCCGCCGAGCACAATCTTCAGCCCGGGATTGATGCGGCGGACGGCGCGGGCGGCCGCGATCGTCATGGCGGCGAACTTCTTCCAGTCGGGATCGACCTTGAAATCCCAGTGCGAGAGGTTGTTGGGTTCATTCCACAACATCACCGCTTCGACCATCGGGTCCGGTTCCTTTCCAGCGACTCCCCAAAGGGGCTGTTGTTGCTAAGTTTTCTTGAGCCGCGAGACCGGCACGGCCGCTACCCCGTATCCCCTAAAGAAGGCCCGCTAATTCAAGCTCCTGAATGGAACGCCCGTCGCGCATCACGCTTTCGGGAACGCAGATCCAGGTTTCTGGTTCCGGGTGCGACTCGATGGTCATGCCGGAACTGCGCAACATGGCTTCGGCGGCAGCACGGTTCGGAACCCACCAGTTGGTGGGATCGTTGGCGTAGCTGTTTTCGACGAAGTACATGCAGGGAAAATCCGGGTGATTGAATATTTCCTTGTTCCAGAAGTGATAGTTCTTCTCCCAGGCGCGCACCTGCTCGGAACCACGCACCATGGTTTGGAAGATCAACTTCCCTCCCACTTTCTGGACCACCTTGTCGAGGGCGAACAGCGGATAGCGCAGGTGGTAGAGCACGCCCATAAACAGGACGAAGTCGAACTTGCCGGAGATCGAGTCCACGTCGTAGACCGAACATTTGCGGAACTCGATGTCCAGCTTGAGAGTGTCGGCAGCAAAGCGGGCTTGGCCAAGGTAGCGGTCGTCCACATCGATGCCAAGCACATGGCTGGCCCCGCGCCGCTTCATCTCGAGAGAATAAAACCCCGCGTTACAGCCGATATCGAGAACGCTCGCGCCCGTCAGATCGCCAGGAATCTGGGCCGCGATATGCTTCCACTTGACGTTTGGGAAGTCCCCGAGGAAATGATTGGGAGCAGTTGGAACTCCGTAGAGATCCAGATTATGGAACCAGTCCCCCAGCTCACCGATGCGGCGAGCCAGAGTCTCTCGGTCGATCGGGATTTCCTGGGGATTGCCGATCAGGGATGTCGATTGCAGGTGCGCTGTCATCGTTCGCAGCGGGACCGCTTCGCCGGCCCACGTTGACGGTTAGAAGAGTAACGATGAACTCGGGATGCCTTCGCGAGACAGCAACTAATGGTGCGTCAATCGATTGCGAGGCGAATTGTGTTTCCGGCAGAACTTGGCGTCGGAGAACGCCGGCGCTGGAGAATGATGCTTTAGACGGTCTTCCGGCCCATGCCGAAGTGCAGCGCAACCATGATGAGCACGAGAATCAGCACGACGTGAACGAAATTGCCGGCAACGCCGAAGCTCCAGCCGACAATCCACAACAGCAGAAACAGAGAGACCAGGAACTAGATCATGCCGAGCCTGGCGAATGAGATAGGCCGGCGAAGGAGTGGAGTTGTCCCAGCAGCTACGTCCCGGCCGCGTCCAGCCGGGTGCGCATGCGGTCGGCGACTTCGTACACGGACTTCAGTTTGCTCTGCGCGGCGGCCGGCAGCGAGGGCAACTCCAGCGCTTGCTGGGTCCAGAGCAAGATGCCGGTGAGCTCGCCTTTGAACTGGCTGCGGAGTTCGGTTTCGGCTGCCTTCCGCGCAATCGAGCGCTCCTGATCGGCGCGGCGCAAAGCCGCTCCAACGTCGCGTACCACGCGATCCATGCGGCTGATGGCCAGATTCACGAAGATGGGCACCGCCGTTCCGGCATGCTTGATCAGCACGTCAATGTGTTTGGCGCTAGGCTCGAGCAGGCTCTCGTCGATGACCACGGCGGAGAACTCTCGTTCCTGCAGCCGAGCAATGGCGGTACGGATATCAACCGTAAGCTCAGTGTTCCTGCGCGTCGCAGCTCGGATCGCCGTGGCGCACTCCTGGCCGTGAGCGGAGGTGGTGATAAGGAGAATCATGCCAGCTAAATTGCACTTCGTATGCCATGCCCGGCGCAACTGAAAACACACATACTTGAGTCTACCCGGGCTTGGCATCTTCCCGGAACGGGAGGCCAGAACGGGAAACGGGAGGAGGTCGCGAGAAAATGCAGCGAGGCGCACAAAAAAAGCCCGGCCAAACGGCCGGGCCAAGATCTGAGTTCGCGTCCGCTTAATCCTGAATGGCGTACTCCTTCAGCTTGCGATATAGCGTGGTCTTGCCGATGCCGAGCAGGCGCGCGGCCAGCAGCTTATCGCCCTTCAGCTGATCGATCGTGCGCAGAATGGCCGTCTTTTCCAGCTCGCAAATGGGCACGATCTTCGGGCCTTCCGTCGCCTCCGGCGGAATCTGGTGATGGACGTTTTGAATAGGCGAGGGCAGGTCGGCAACCTGGATCAGCGGCCCCGAACTCAACGCGCACGCCCGCTCCAGGCAGTTTTCCAGCTCGCGGACGTTCCCCGGCCACTCGTAAGCCATCATCACCTGCAGCGCTTCCGCGCTGAGGTTGCGTTGCGAGCCGGTGGTACGCGAGAGCCGCTCCAGGAAGTGCTCCGCCAGCAGCTGAATGTCCTGCTTGCGGTCACGCAGCGGCGGGATTTTGAGGCTGAGCACGTTCAGCCGGAAATAGAGATCGCGCCGGAAGGTGCCTTCGGCGACGGCCGCCTCCAGGTCGCGATTCGTGGCCGCCAGCACACGCACGTTGATGGGAACGCGCTTGGTGCTGCCGACCGGCCGGATTTCCTTCTCCTGGATGGCGCGGAGGAGCTTGGCCTGCAAATCGACGGGCATCTCGCCGATCTCATCGAGGAACACTGTTCCGCCCTCGGCGATGGCCAGCAATCCCTCCTTGGCGCGGACAGCGCCGGTGAAGGCGCCGCGCACGTACCCGAACAGCTCGCTTTCGATCAGCGTCGGAACCAGCGAGCCGCAGTCCACCGGAATGAACGGCTTGTCGTGGAATGGGCCGGAGTAATGGATGCAGCGCGCCACCAGTTCTTTGCCGGTGCCGCTTTCACCGATGATCAGCACCGGGTGCGTACTCTGCGCCGCCTTGGCAATAATACGATAGAGCTTCTCCATCTCCTGCGAGCGGCCAATGATGGAGCCGAAGCCGTGCTTGGAGCGCAGACGCTCGCGCAACACGCGCTTCTCTGTGGTCATCTTCAGCTCGTCCATGGCGCGTTCCAGCATGACGCGCAGCTCTTCCAGGGTGAACGGCTTGCTGATGTAGTCGAAGGCGCCGCTCTTCATTGCCTGCACGGCCGAAGAGACCGTCGCATAGCCGGTGATGATGACGACAACAGCGTTGGGGCGTCGGCTGCGGATGGTTCGCAGCGCCTCCAGACCGCTGGCTCCTGGGAGCTTGAGGTCGAGGAGCACGATGTCGATATTCTGAGTGTCGAGCACCTTGTAGGCATGCTCGGCGGTGTCGGCGACAAAGGTGTTGAAGCCGGCCAACTGTGCGGCCTCACGACAACCTTCGCGAACGGCGCGCTCGTCGTCCACGATGAGCAGGTTGAGTAGATTGGCGCCGGCGATCTCGCGTTGGCTGACGGCTGTATCGATTGCGGAAATCATGACAATTGCCTCCCCGCTAGTGCGCCGCCAAAGCGGCCGCGCGCGAGCGATGATCGAGAATTTCACGCACTTTTTGCGCCAGCACGGCACGCGAAAAGGGCTTGTATAAAAGCGGAGCGCCGGTGGAGGCGCTGCGCGCCGCCGCCGGATAACCCGAGATGAAGAGAACCGCAATTCCCGGATGCAGATGCTGGATGTGGCGCGCGGTGTCGCTGCCGTTCATGTCAGGCATGATGACATCGCTGATCAATAAGTCGATTGCGCCGGTATGAGCGCGCGCCAGGCGGATGGCTTGTTCCCCGTCGCGCGCCTGTAAAACCCGGTAGCCGCCGTGCGCCAGCAGGTGCGCCACCGAGGCGCGCACCGCCGGATCGTCTTCCACCACCAGAATCGTCTCCGTTCCATTGGCGGCGCCCGCGGCAACCGGCGAATCGTCATCGCCGACAATTTCGGCTTGCGCAACCGGCAGCAGCACGGTCACGCGGGTCCCTTTTCCAACCTTGCTGGCTGCCCACAGCATGCCGCCACTCTGGGTGACGATGCCATAGACCATCGCCATTCCCAGACCCGTCCCTTCCCCTAATTTCTTCGTGGTAAAGAACGGCTCGAAAAGGCGGGCACGAACCTGCTCGTCCATGCCGCAGCCGTTGTCGGTAACGACCAACCGTACGTAGCGTCCAGGGCGCAACCCGGGGTAGCGTCGTGCCGAGCGTGCATGGATCGGGCAGGCGCCGGTCTCGATTTTCACCTGGCCCCCCTGCGGCAGGGCATCGCGCGCGTTCATCACCAAGTTGAGCAGCACTTGCTGCATTTGAGCGGGATCGACCCGGACGGTGTCGTGATTCGAATCGAGATTGGTCACCAGCTCGATGTCCTCCCCAAGCAGCGGTTCGAGCATGCCGCGCATGGAGACGACAATGCTGCCGAGCGAGAGCACGCGGGGGGCCAGCGGCTGCTGGCGGGCGAAGGCCAGTAGTTGTCGGACCAACGAGGTGCCGCGCTGGGCGGCGAGGTGGATCTCCTCGGCTTCACGACGCCGCTGCGGGGGCGCTCCCTCCAGCAGCAAGTCGGCGTAGAGCGTGATCGCCGTCAACACGTTGTTGAAATCGTGGGCCACACCGCCGACCAGCCGCCCGAGAGCTTCCATCTTCTCCGACTCGCGGAGACGCCGCTCGAGGCGGATGCGTTCGCTCACGTCACGCACTACATGCAGCGCCAGATCGGAGGCGCCGCCACGAAACTGCAACCTCATGGAATCGAGCTGCTCGGCGTCGTTAGCTCCCTGCGCCGAGCGCCGTTTCGATGCGATGTGAGGTTTCGGCAAGCGATCCAGGCGCCGGCTTAAAACCTGCGACGGCGTGTTGAAACCGACCATGTGGGCAAAGGCGGGGTTGGCGTACGCCACTCGTCCAGCCTTTTCCACCATGAGGCCGTGTGGGCAGGCATTGGCTGCTGCCTCAAGAAAGTGAGTAGCACTTTCGTGGGAATGGGAACGCGACAATTTCGAAACGGGACGACTCATGACTCGCTAGACGGAGCGGGCCGCCCAAGATGGTACGAACCGAGCACGAGAATAGGCCTCCCCATTTTGGAAAGAAGTGACGTAAGTCACACAGGGATGTGTGCTTACAGAGACAACCACGGTGCGGCCAGGACGCCGGCAGCGACGCCAGTGCGGAATCAGGCACGCGGGATGCGGCCCCGGAATGGGATCGCCGCTCGCGCTTGGCCAAATTGGGAATTCCCATTTCGGTCCAGTTGCTGCCGAAATTTCCTCCGCGGCAAGAAAAAAACGCGCCGGGATTCCGGCGCGCTTCCTTGAATTCTCCTTCCGCTTAGGCTTTCGGGGAGAGAGGCTGGGTGAGGCGGAAGGTGAGGCGCCGCTCGGCGGCGAACCCGACATCCTTCTTGCCGGTGGCATAGGCCCCGGCGGTCCCGGCGCCGGCCCCGACGGCACTGCCGATAAGCGCGCCTTTGCCACCGCCGGCGATGGCGCCAATGATCGCGCCGGCACCCGCGCCGCCTCCGATCAGGGCCAGGTTCCGCTTCTTATGCGCCCCTCCCATGATGAACACGCTGGAGGTATGCAGCAGGACGGATTTCCCGTCCAGGTCCATGGAAACCAAGGCCAGCCGCAGGTAGCCGGAGTTATGCATCCGTCCGGAGGACCGTGCCGCGACCACGCGGCCAGTTATGGGAGTTCCGCGCGGCGCCACCGTATGCCCGTCCACGACCAGCGGCTCATCGAGCGCGGCCGCGAACTCATCGCCGGAACGGTTGGAAGCGCTGGAGATCGCATTCTGCAACCGAACTTCGACCGGCGTTCCGGCCGGTACCGTCACGGCATCAGGAACCAGAGCGCGTGTGCCAAAGATACCGCTCTTCCCATCGGAAAAAGGAGGCGCGGAATGGTCGTTGGCAGAAGCGGCATTCACGGAATCCGGAACAGAACCACATCCGACCAGCGTCAGCAGTGCCGCAACAAGGACCAGTACCTTTAGCTTCATGGAAAATCCTTTCCTGGCTCGGGCTACACTGGCTCGGGCTACAATGGAGAAGCGCACTCCGATTGCCATTGGTTTGCTATTATTATCAATAACTTAGCGGATATCGACAGGGATGAGGTATGTAGTTTTTTCCGCTCCAGCCGCAGCGGCAAGGGTAACAACGATTCCTGAATAACTGAATTATGGGTGAAGGCCTACTGTGAGCTGCCGCCAGACGAGGCTACGGCGCGTGAGCTATCCGGCTGAGGCGGGGCGACGATTCCGTTAAATGCGGTGATCCCGAGCAGACGTCCACCGGCTAGGCTGAGGGCACGTACCCGCCAACCTGGGGCTGCTTCAAGAGTCCAACTCTGCCCGGCATCACGCGAAGCAAAGATCTTGCCGCTCGGAGTGGTACCAAGGAGACGTTGCGCGACGGAGTCGTAGCGAACCGAAGTCAAGTTCTGCGCGGGTATGCCGGCGACGACATGTTGCCACGTCGAGCCACTATCCGTGCTGAAGAAGGCGCCTTCGCCGGTCGCAACCCAGAGCGTGCCGGGCGCAAGGGCTACGCCTTTCACGGTAGTAACAAATGATGGAAGGCTGATCAGCGTCCAGTCAGCGCCGCCGTTCCGGGACAGCACCACGCCAGCGGGAGTGCCTGCCAGCACGGTATCTGCGAGAGCATCGACAAAAAGGAAATCCCTCAGTCCGGCGACGGGGCCGCCATGCCAGCTATGGCCATCGTCGAGGCTGGCGTACATGCCCGCGGAGGTTGCGGCAAACCAGCGCTTCCCTTCCACCGCCAGGCGCGCAATGCGCGCGTCGAGTTCCGACTTCACGTACTGCCGGCGCGTGGTCATCTGCTTTACGATTTTGCCTTTGGCGGTCTTCTGCCGGCGACTTACGGCAACGATTTCTTCGCGCAGCACAAGATTCACGGGACGCCAGCGCGCCAGATGGGAGTCGAACAGGTACACGCCGCGATGTGTGCCTGCCATAAGTTCGCCGTCGGGGGACTGCGCCAAGCTAAAGATGTCATGTCCGGCAAGGCCGCTATTCATCTGCCGCCAATGCGCTCCCGCATCGAAGCTGACAAAGACGCCGCCGAATTCCTTGTCGTTGACCACGCCGGCATAGAGCGTGGCCGGATCCCGGGAATCGGCAAGGACCGCCGCAACCTGGCGATGCGCGAATCCATGGTTGGCGGCCGCGACGCTCTGCGCGCCATCATTGCTGGCCAGTACTCCGCTGCGATCGGTGGCAAGCAGCACACGCGAGGGGCGCCGAGGGTCCACTAGCACGTCGTTCACAATCAGGTTCGGCGCGGTAGTCTGCCGCCAACTCTTGCCCGCATCATAAGTCTTCCACAATCCTTCGGTCGTTCCGGCGTAGACGATGGCGGGAGTTTCTGGGTCCTGGTACAGCACGCGCGTACGGCGCGCCGAGAACGGAATTCCCTGCACCTTGTGAAAAGACTCACCGGCGTTCTCGCTTTTGTAAATTCCGGAACAAGCGCTGAGATACACGGTGGCGGGGTTGTGCTGATCGATGATGATCGAGAAAACGTCGGAATCATCAATGATGCCGTTCTTGATGGAATGCCAGGTGCGGCCGCCATCGCTGCTTTTCCACGGCAAGTGCCAGGTGCCGGCGTAGATCACATCCGGTGAGCGCGGATCGATGGCAATGGATTCGATGTTCTTGATCTCGGCGTGGTTCGCAGGCGAAATGAGGTTCCAGCTGTCGCCGCCATCGGTGCTGCGGAAGACGCCATCCAGGGTGCCGGCGACCATGATGCGCGAGTCCGCGGCAAACAACGCGAAACTGCGCACCGATTTGCCGTGGAGAGCGGGCAGCGCGATCCAGGTGCGCCCGCCGTCACGCGAGCGAAAGACATCGCCGCCATTGTTCTCGATGCTCCACGCGGCGACGTAAATCTGGTTGGAATCGTCCGGATCTACCACGATGTGATCGAGCACGTAATCATTGCCCGCGCCGAGGTGAGCAAAATGTTGCCAGGTGGCGCCGTTGTCCCAGGATGCGTACAACTCGCCGGCGCTGGTGCCAAGGTAAATACGATCCGGATTATGGGGGTCGTAGGCCAGGCTGCGCACATCCCCCCCCTCCGGGCCGAGTATCACCCAATCGGAGGGGACCGGGTTGACTTGTCCCCATGTGGCAATGGCCAGGAATACAACCAGCAAGACGAAGCGGAAGGCCCGAACTGAAAACATCAAACGATCAGATGCGGAATTTTGCTGGATGGTCATGGCTGGTAACGTGAACAAATTCTAGCCCAGGCCACAACGCGGGCAAGTACTTTCAGCGGCAACCCGCTGCACGAAAGTCGAAACGGGCGAACGGAAAAAAGGCCGGTCGGATTGCCCGACCGGCCATGTTCCGAAGTGTTGCGCGGGCTACTTTGTGGGCGCCGCTTTCTTGGCAGGCGCCTTCTTGGCCTTCGTTTTGGCCGCCCGGACATGAGGATAAGCGTCGCGGCTCGGCTTCACTTTGGCCTCGCTGAAGGACTGCGCGCCCGGCTGGTCGAACGTAGCGCCTGCCGGAACCAGCCAGATTTCCGCGGTGCGGGTGCCGGCAGTGCCGGTTCGCACCTCGATGCGGCTGGGATCGATGCCCTTCTCCTTGGTCAGGTAGGCCTTGGTGTTGACGGCGCGTTCCTCGGCGATGCGCTGCCCATTCTTCTCGCCTTGCTGGAAGTTGCCCACCACCACCGCCTTGGAATCGGGCTCGCGCTGCAAGCGGAGAGCAACCTCATCGAGGATCGCCTTCGCTTCATTGTCTACGCGGGCCGGTTTGGTCTTGCTCTTGAACTGAATCTCATTCAGCTTGCTGGCCGAGGGCTTTTGCGGAAGCGCCTCGACGTTCACCGACGTGTTGCCGCTGCCGCTGAGGCCCCGGTCGTCGGTGGCGGTGCAGGTTACGTTGATGGGACCGGCGGAAGCTCCGGCGGTATCCAGCGTCGCCAGCGCGCCGCTCGGTGAAATCCGGCCGCTGCTCGAGGTGAAGTTGTAGGTCAGCGGGCGATTATCAGGACTCTGGCCGGTGGCTGTAATGGTCGAAGGCTGTCCTGCCTGCAAAGTCGATGGATTCGCGCTGCACGAAACCGTCGGCGGATGCTGCGGCGGAGCCTGCACCGTAAAGCTGGCGTTGCACGTTGCCGGCACCCCCTTCTTCGCTTTGGGGTCTGTGACGGTCGCATTGACCGTGTACTGCCCCGGCGCCAGGCCGGTGGTGTCAACAGCAACCGTGTTGTCCTTCGGGGTGGCCTTGCCGCCCGTGGAGTTGAAGTTGTAAGTCACCGTGTGATTCTTGGGGACGTTGCTGGCCGTCGCGGTCATGGTGACCGGTTCGCCGGCCATGATTGAGGCCGGGTTGATGGAGCAGGCCGCGCCCAGGGGTGCCGGCGGTGGACCGAAGCCACCGAAGCTGAACAACAGGCCGGTGCGGATGCGTGCCCCGGACATGTTCTCCGTGCCGGGAATGACCGGGCTGATATCGTGATGTCCCCAGACATAGTCGGCTTGGAACAGCCGCAAGCCGAAGTGCTGGGCGAGCGGCAGGTCGATGCCGCCGCCGGTAACAAAGCCGACTCGGGTATCACTTCCGACGCCGCCGATGGAGATGCGGTGGATACCAAACAGAGCCTCGACAAAAGGCTCGAAACGCTCCTGGCGGAGCTTGAGCCGCGGACCGCCGGTGACCGTGCTCAGGTTATAGAAGCTGCCGTAATGAGCGTCCGAATCCACGGTAAGGCCGAACCAGCGGTTCAGGTTGAACGTGGAAGCGATTCCAAATCCCTTGCTGACCGACGGCAGGTGCAAACCGTCGAAATCTCCCGGGTGCATCCAGGAATAACCGCCGAAAATATCCACCTTCGGCGCGGGCTGCTGGGCCACAACAACGGAGGACATCAGGAGAAGCGACAAGGCCAATGCGAGCCACACACGGCCACGAAATCTTCCAAGAAGTGACATGCGTAAATCCTCCGAGAGATTGACAGGGCCGGACTGCAAAAAAGTTGAGAGGCGATGGGACGAAACGCCGAATTTCGCCGCGCAAAATTGTATCGCATAGCGAAGGCAGTGCACCAAAAAATGCCCTGCGCATTCCTGATTCAGGACTGGCGCTCAATGTTCATGCGCTAATTTTCTACCAGAAAGGGCAACGTTGCGGATAGGCCGCGAGGCGCTTGATCTTCGGACGACTGTTTATCAAGTAATGAACACTTTGAGACTCTGACCGTTGTCGCGCCATCCCTATATATCGCTGCTGGACAGCCGCTAAGAGCTGAATTGAGCAGGAAAGTTACTGCTGGGCCGAATTCCGCATCTATGAGGGGGTACCCGGGCCCCTCCTTAAAGCCAGCGATGCGGCAGAATCCGCCGTTTCCGCCGAGACTCGGCTCTGGATGCGAGGTTTCACACGCCGGCGGTTGCCGAACCGTCACCGAGCCTGAATAATGGAGCAAGATGTCCTCTATGACCGAAGATAAGGTGCTCATCGTCGAAGATGAGGCCAACGCCCGCGACGGCTATGCCGAATTGGTAACGCTTTGGGGGTACAAGTGCGAGACCGCACGCGATGGCGTCGAAGCCCTGGAGAAAATTGAGCGCTTCCAACCGGGAGTCGTGGTTACGGATCTGGATATGCCCCGGATGGGTGGCCTGGAACTGTTGGAACGGGTCGCCGACTTGCCGCAGCAAATGAAAGTCGTTGTCCTAACCGGCAAGGGAAGCATTGAGAGCGCGGTCAACGCGATGAAGATCGGCGCCTACGATTACATCCAGAAAGGCAGCGACGACCCAACCCGGCTGCGAACCATCCTGAAACATGCCCTGGGTCAGCGTGATACCGAGCGGGAGCTGGAAGTCACGCGGCGCACCCTGCGCGACAAAGGCTACATGGGAAGAATGGTGGGCTCGTCGCGTCGCATGCAGGAAATCTTCCGGCTGGTGGAGATGGTGGCGCCCAGCACGGCCTCGGTGCTTATCACCGGCGAGAGCGGCACGGGCAAGGAACTGGTGGCGCGCACCGTGCACGAACTGAGCCCACGCAAGGGCAAGCCATTTATTGCCATCAATTGCGCGGCCATTCCGGAGACGCTGATCGAAAGCGAGATCTTTGGCCACGAGAAAGGCGCCTTCACGGGCGCGCTCGAGCGGCGCATCGGATGCTTCGAACTGGCCGAGGGTGGAACCCTGTTGCTGGACGAAATTGGAGAGATGCCGATCGGAACCCAGGCCAAGCTGCTGCGCGTCCTGGAGGACCGCAAGCTCCGCCGCCTGGGAAGCAAGACGGAGACGCCGGTGGATGTGCGCGTTCTCGCTGCAACCAATAAAGTCCCCGAGGAGGCGGTCGCCCAGGGATATCTGCGCAACGACCTGTACTACCGGCTGAACGTATTCAATCTCCAGTTGCCGCCGTTGCGGGAGCACAAGCCCGACTTGCCGGAACTGGTGACGTCGCTGCTGGCGGAGATGAACGAAAAGCACGGGCGCAAGGTGCAGATGGTCAGCGACTCGGTGCTGAACGTTTTTCAGAGCTATGCCTGGCCGGGCAACGTGCGCGAGTTGCGCAACACGCTGGAGCGCGCCGTGATCGTGTGCGACGGCGGCGTAATCGAAACCAAGCATCTGCCGCCTGGATTTGGCCAGGTGACGCCCCGCCCGCCGGTGCAGGAGGCGAACGCGGTGCGCCTGGGTGTCGGCACCACGGTGGGCGAAGCGGAGAGGCTGCTGATCCTGAAGACACTGGAAGCCACCAACAACAACAAGACGCGGGCGGCGGAGATCCTCGGCATCAGCCTCAAGACGCTGCACAACAAGTTGAAGGAGTACGGCACCGCCAACGTCGCCACGGCGGAAATGGGTCAGTAATGATCAGGCTCAAGGCATCAGGCTGCAGGCGCAAGAATTTATGTTTAGACGCCGCGCCTTATTTCTTGGGCCGTGTGGCCGAGCGATGCGGCTGAAACTCAAAACCAAGCTAGTCATCGCCATCAGCGCTATGGTGGTCGCGCTGGTGGCCACCCTGTCCTACATCTACGTGGCGCAATCGCTACGGCAGCGGGTCAGCGAGGCCTACGAGAGCGGCGACTTCATTGCCCACCAGATCTACCACGGCACGCGCGACGCCCTCGAAATTGACCTCAACAACACTCGTTACGATCCCGACGATCCCAACTCGGTGCAGGCGGCCATTGCCGAGAGTCTGCAAAGCGATCCCGGGCTCAATTCCCTATTGCAGTCCATCGTCGGCTACTCGCCTACGATCTACGATGCGGCCATTACCGACAAGACAGGTTTGTCGTTACTGCACACCGACGCGGAATCGCAGGGCAAAATCGCTCCTCCTCGCCCCGACTTCAAGACGGTCGTGAACGGCGGGTTCTGGCAGCAAATGAGCATTGTCTACGGACGCCCGCGCGCGTACGAAGTTCGCATGCCGCTCAGCCGTGCCGGCAAACCGTTCGGCGATATTCGGGTTGGCCTCTCCACCGTATTTCTCAAGAGCGAACTCCAACCGCAGATTAACCACGCGCTGGAGTTCACCGCCCTCTCGATCCTGGTTTCGCTCATGCTGGCGGCCGCCCTCTCCAACTTTGCACTGCGACCGCTGGAGGCGATCGCACAGCGGTTGGACCGGCTCAGTGCGGGAGAGATGGACAGCGCTGGCGGCGAAAAGCCCGCCCGCCAAGACGAATACGGTGTGGTCACTACCAAGATTGACCGCCTCGGGCGGCAAATGCGCGACGTCAAAGAAGTGTTCTCCGCGTTAAAGGAGAACCTGGACCAGATCATGGCCAACCTTCAGGACGGCCTGATGCTGTTCACTCACGATGAGCACGTGGTGCTGGTAAGCGCCTCCGTGGAACGTTTCCTGGGGGAGAATCGCGGCGAGATGCTGGGGCGGCAGGTGGCGGAGGTCTTTGATTCCTCCACTCGGATCGGGCGCCTGGTGCTGGAGGCATTCCGGCTGCGCAACTCCATCGCGCAGCGCGAAATTGAAATGGAAAATGGCCGGCGGGTGCAGGTTTCCATGGACTTCATCGAGGAGCGTGGGCAGAAGATCGGGGCACTACTGACCATGCGCGATGCCGAGTCGGTACGGAGGATCGAGGACGAGATTGAGCTATCCCGCCGGCTGGCGGCGATTGGGCGGCTGACCTCCGGCGTGGCGCACGAGGTGCGCAACCCCATCAACGCGATCATGGTGCATTTGGAAGTGCTGCGGGAAAAAATCCGGCAGATCGATCCGGAATCAAAGCGGCACATGGACGTCATCGGAAGCGAGATTCAACGGCTCGATCGCGTGGTCCAAACCCTGGTGGATTTCACCAAGCCGGTGGAGTTGCGGCTGGCCGAAATTGACCTGCGCCGGCTGGCAGAAGACGTCTCGCTGCTGGCGGCCCCGGAAGCGGCGCGGCACGGCGTCGAGATGAAGTGCGATCTGCCAACCGAGCCGCTGCTGGTTAATGCCGACGCCGATCTCACCAAGCAGGCGGTGCTCAATATTGCCATCAACGGCATCCAGGCAATGCCGCAGGGCGGAACGCTGTCGATCTCGGGCCATCGCGATGGCGATCGGGTGGAAATTGCTATCCGCGACCAGGGCGCCGGAATTCCGCCGGAATTGCGGGAAAAAATTTTCAACCTCTACTTCACAACCAAGAAATCAGGCACCGGCATTGGGTTGGCGATGGCCTACCGGGTCATGCAACTGCACAACGGTTCCGTGGAATTTGAATCGCACCCGGGACAAGGGACAACTTTTTATCTGCGTTTCCCTGCGATGGAGACGGTGCATCCGGCGCCGTCCCGCGCCGAGGCGCAGCAGCAGATGACGGCGCGCTCCTGATCAAGGTTGCGAAGCCGAACGCGGGGATTTACAACATCATCATGCAAACCAGTCGGGGGATCGTGGTCGCCGCGGTGCTGGCGTCGGTGCTGGGACTTGGCGGCTGCAGCTTGAGAAAAAAGAAGCCGGCTACGCCGGCGCCACAAGCGCAGGCGCCCACGGTCACGGAGCCTCAGCCTGCGCCGCCTTCAGGTCCCGTCCCGGCGCCCTCCAGTTCTGAACCGAACCGGCCACAGCCTGAAACACCTGCGGCTGCGGCGCCCACGGTAACTCCCGCCAAACCAAAACCGAAGCCGCGGACATCCGTGGCGAAGAAAACGCCTCCCCCCGCGCCCTCGCCGGCGCCTGCGACGGAAAAACCCGCCCGCACCGTCGTGCCGGAAGGCGGCGCCCAGCCGTCCCAAAACGTTCAGCTTTCCGCCAGCCTGCCGCATGATGCCGCGATCCACCAGAAGCTTTCGACGGCGCAGTTGTTGGAAACCACCGAGTACAACCTGAAGAGCATCTCGCGAGCGCTAAATGGGGACGAGCAGGCGATGGTGCAGCACATTCGCAGCTACATGCAGCAATCGCGCGACGCCAGCAAGGATGGAGACAGCGAGCGCGCGTACAACCTTGCCATGAAGGCACACCTGCTGTCGGACGAACTGGTCAAGCGCTGAGCGGAATCAGTGCGCGCGCGAACGCGCGGCTTTGATTTTGGCTAACAGGTCCTGCGCGGGCTGCTGGTAGGCTCCGGGGATCGCCGCCGCCTTGGTTAGCGCGGCGATGGCATCGTTGGCCCGCTCCATCTTGGCGTAGGCAAATCCCAGGTAAAACAAGCTTCCGGCATGGTCCTCCGGGGAATCCGCCAGCATCTCGTTGGCGGCCTTCAGTTCCGCGACAGCGGCGGGAAACTTCTTTTCCTGCAAGAGGACGCGGCCCAGCACCGAGTGGGCCAGACCCGCCATGGTGTGCGCAGCTGCGGGATCGGACTGCGACTTCTGCAACTCAATGGCCTTGCGCGCATATGCCCCCGCCTTCTCCATGTGGGCGGCGGACGGCTCACTGGCATACGCGTTGGCCAGCAAGGTCATCAGTCGCATATCGGCGGGGTTGCGGGCAGCAAGCTTGTCACCAAACGATGCCAGACCGGCAGCGTCTTTCAGCTCTTGCAGTGTCACGATCGCAAGTGACGCCACCTGCCCGGCGAAGCTGGAACTGGAGAACGTCCCCAGGAAGCGCTCAATTTCCTGCATGCGCTTGCGGGGATCGGTTTCCCCGGTGATCGCGTTGTAGGCGCCAGCTTCGAAATATTGGTAGTTCGGCTCCAGCGCTTTCTTTTCGGCCGCAATTTGGGTAGCAAATTCCTGCTCGCCGATTCCTTCGGGTCTTGGTTTCTTGCCGACCTCGTTGATCAGAGTGGCGCCGCGTACCGCGTAGTCCACCACTTTGCCGGCGTTCTTCGCCCGCTGGGCTGCGTCCACCTGCGTCATCAGGATGTCCACCACGTCCGGCATCACAGCCAGCGCCTTGTCTCCATACGCCAGCGCCGTTTGCGCATCGCCGGCGGTGACCGCCTCCTGCGCGAGCTGCCAGTTGCCATAGGCGGCGGCATCAGGATTCGACGAGAACTTCTCCAGGAAGTCCTGCAGCATGGCGACGCGTTTCTGCGCATCCGCCTCGGCGCTGATCGCCTGCAGAGCCTGGTCCTCAGGAGTGCCTGCTCCGATGCTGATTTTCTTTTGTGCGGACGCGATGGTTACGACCACAAGCATGGCCAGCGCCAGCAGGATGGAAGGGCGAAGAAGGCTTTTCATGGGACCTCCCGCGGATGAGAAAAGCCGTGCTGAAGCGCAATCGTAGTTCGGTTCGGTGAAGGAGAGCAAGAACCAAGGCTCACACATGGATGTGAGCAAAACAAAAACGCCTCGTCCGCGGAGGACGAGGCGCCGGATTGGAAACGCTTAATTTTCGGCGGACGGTTCGGTCCGTCCGCGGCCACGCACTGCGGGCAAACCCACGTCGCGGATCTTGTACAGCAGCGCGCGATAGCTGATGCTCAGCGCGCGCGCGGTGCGCTTGCGGTTCCAGTGGTTGGCCTGCAGTACCTTGAGAATGATCTTCCGCTCCAGTTCCAACACCGCCTGGCGCGTCACCTTCTTCAGCGAAATGGGGCCTTCCAGCGGAATCTCGTCGTCGAAGATGTCTTGCTTGCGAGGCAGCAGTTCCGCGGTGACCGCCTCATCGGTGCCGAGGATGGCATAGCGCCGCATCAGGTTCTCCAGTTCGCGGATATTGCCGGGCCAGTGGTAACGCTGGAGATTGGCCATTAGATGAGGGGGCACGGCGCGGGCACGGCAATTGTATTTCTCGTTGTAGAGATCGAGGAAGTACTGCACCAGCACAGGAATGTCGGCGCTGCGCTCGCGCAGCGGCGGCATTTGAATGTTGACGACGTTAATGCGATAGAACAGGTCCTGCCGAAACCGCCCCGCTTCGACTTCCTGCTCCAGCTTGCGGTTGGTGGCGCATACCACGCGCACTTCCACGCGCTTGTCTTCCTGCGCGCCGATGCGGCAGAACTGGCCATCCTGCAACAACTGCAACAGCTTGGATTGCAGAGCCAAATCCAGCTCCGAGATTTCATCAAGAAACAACGTGCCGCGGTTCGCCAGTTCGACCCGGCCGGGCTTCATCCCATACGCGCCGGTGAAAGCTCCCTTCTCGTATCCAAACAGCTCGCTTTCGATCAGCGTCCCCGGAATGGCAGGGCAGTTGATCTTTACCCAGGGGCCGTTCTCCCAGGGAGATAGTTTGTGGACCATGCGAGCGATCAGGTCTTTGCCGGTTCCACTTTCTCCCTGGATCAGCACCGGCAAATTGGCCCCAGCGATTTTATGAACGCGGTCGCGAACCGCCTGCATGGCGCGCGTACTGCCGAACAACACGGCTTCGGGTGGTAACTGGTTGGGGGACCGATCTTGTTGCGGCGCTAGTCCTACCGACGACATGGCTGACTCCCGACTCCAAGTACCGAAACTGCGATTTAACGTACTCCTCTTGCATTCGAAACGCCAAAGATTTCATCCACCTTAGTGGATGTAGCCTTGGCATACTCTTGCCGCTGGACTATGTACATTCCAGTATTTTCAGAGACTTACAAAACTTATTTTTGTGAATAGTCGACGCACGTCCGGGCCTGAACCAGCCAGCCAAGAGGAAAATGTTTTCCTATGCGGTAGCAACTTTCCCTTTGGCATGTTCCTGCAGTGGCCGATGAAACTTCAGTCCGAGGAGGTGACAGCGCTCACCGTGCGTGACTCTCACAAGTCTGGCTTTTAGGCTGCGCACCGATTGGGGGGAGACGGAGCTTGGGGGAAGTGGTGCAACGGGAATTTCAAGGGAAAGTTGGCTGGAACGGGGCAGGCTGCGACGTGTGGCCAGCAGGATTCCGCCCGCGCTGATGTTCAGCGCGGTAGCGAACTCCAAAAATTCTTTCCCGTCCTGGTCGGTTCCGCGGACAAATATTGGAATCGATAAGGGAAGGCGCTGGTGCTTCCGTCGCTCCGAGCCAGCCTTGGTCATGGTATCTACCTGTTCCCGGTCGCCTTAGGGGCACACCGGCTTCCAAACCTTAACCGCCGTGGCGCTTTAGTGGAAATTGGGTCTAAGAAACATCACCTCAGCAATTTAGCTAGGCCTTAGTGCATTAGAAACGACCATCTCATTCAGGCACCCAGTGAGTAAATGCAGCAATCTTTTGCGTCTTAAAAGGAAAATCCTTGCACCGCCGCGCTTGACTTGCCAAAGCTGCTGACCCTATCATGGTTGCGAACGTAGTCACTGCTCCACTGTCTCTCCCCCTGCATTTGTGCCAACGTGGTAATGCCTGAACCTTCTCAAAACGTCTCTGCGGCCGCCGCCCGCAAGCTCTCGGCGCCAGCAGGAGGGGTATGCCCAGTGGGCACCGAGGGCGCCGCCGCCGCGACGGCCAACTGCCCGCAAGACCTGATGCACGCCTACCAGCAATTGGAGGAACAATACCAACGATGTGCCCAGGCACTGGCGACCGCGGCGCACGATTTGCGGACGCCGCTTGCCGTCGTATCCGGCTACATCGAGCTGTTGATGAGCGGCAAGCTGGGTTCTTTGAACGATCGCCAGAACCGCTGCCTGGAAGATATGTATTCCAGCAGCCAACGCCTGCAGCGCCTGATCACTGATTTTCTTACGTTCAGCGCACTTCAGACGGGAAACCTGAATCTGCAACTGGACGAGCCGCGCGACCTGAACGCCTGCCTGACCGAGATCTGCAGCTTCTGGCTGCCGCGGTTTCAAGCCAAGGGCGTTGCCTTTTACTATCTGGCCAGCGAACATCTTCACCCCTTCCCCTTCGATTATGATCGCTTGCAGCGGATTGTTTCCAACCTCCTGGAGAACGCGCTTAAGTTCACGCCGCAGGGTGGAACCGTGTGGTTGAATGCGGAGCCGCAGCTGTGGGAACGACGGACCGAAAAGCGGGCGCAGGCCCGTGAACGGCGCAAGCAGCCCGCGGTCGCGCCCAACGCCGTCCGCGTGAGCGTTGCCGACACTGGACCGGGGATTCCGCCGGAATACCATCAGGAAATATTCGGCGACTTCTTCCAACTTCCCAATTCCGAGAGCAATGGCGGCGGCATGGGGTTGGGATTGGGCATTGCACGCCGGCTGGTGCAAGCCCACGGCGGGAAAGTCTGGGTCGAAAGCGAACCCGGCTGTGGCAGCAAGTTCTCTTTCGTTCTTCCGCTAAAACACGGATAATCATACAGAGTACCTGAATCCAGAAATCTTGAACGCAGGAGCGATGGCGAACACGCCGAAAATCCTTGTAGTAGACGATGAGCCCAGCATGCTGCGCTATTTGCAGACGCTGCTGGAAGTTGAATCCTACCGTGTAGACACCGCGTCCAGCGGCGAACAGGCGCTGGAGAGGCTGCAAGCGGGCAGTTCGCCCGACCTCGTATTGCTCGACGTGCTGATGCCCGGCGGAATCGACGGTCTGCAAACCCTGGAGCAGATCCGTGAGCGTTATCCGCAAATGAAAGTGGTGATGCTGTCCTGCGTGAGCGACACGCGCAAGGTGGTGCAGGCCATCCGCCTGGGCGCGCAGGACTACCTGACCAAGCCCTTTCAAAAAGCAGAGCTGGAAATTGTCATCCAGCAGTGTCTCGGGCCGGCGGCGACGGTAGCCGTTCCGCAAGGCGAAATTGAAGACCTGGGCGATGACGTGTTCTTCGTCTCAGCCAGCGCGGCCATGCGCAAGATCCGCTCCCAGGCCAAGCTGGTGGCCAATGTCGATATCCCGGTGCTACTCCTGGGTGAGAGCGGCACCGGCAAGGAAGTCATTGCCAAGCTGATTCACAAGTACTCGCCGCGTGCGCACCGCACTTTCCTGAAGGTCAACTGCGCGGCGGTGCCTGCCGATCTGCTGGAGAGTGAATTGTTCGGCTACGAGCCGGGCGCCTTCACCGGCGCCACTCACTCCAAGCCGGGCAAGTTCGAGCTCTGCAATAAGGGCACGATCATGCTCGACGAGATCGGCGAAATGCCCTTTGCTCTGCAGGCCAAGCTGCTGCACGTGCTCCAGGACCAGCAGTTCTCGCGGCTCGGGAGCCGCACCGTGCAGAAGGTGGATGTGCGGGTGCTAGCGGCGACCAACGTCAACATTCAGGAGGCCATTGCCTCCAAGATGCTGCGCGAAGACCTGTACTACCGCCTGAATGGGTTCACCATAGCCGTCCCGCCTCTGCGCGAGCGCAAGGAAGAAATTCCCATTCTGCTGAAGCATTTCATGACGCAGGTGTCAGAACGTTACGCACGTCCGCCGCTGCCTTTAAGCCCCTCGATGGTCAAGGCCTGCGAAGAGTACGCCTGGCCAGGAAATCTACGCGAGTTGGGCAATTTCGTGAAGCGCTATCTGGTGCTAGGGGATGAGGCCATGGCGATTACGGAACTGGCGCCGCAGCAGGACGACAAAGTGCGTGCCATGGGCGCCGGGGCCGGTTCAGCTATAGCGGCAGGCGGGAACGGGTTGAAGTCGCTGGTGCGCGGGATCAAGGATGAAGCCGAGATGGAAGCCATCAGCCAGGCCCTGGAAGAGACTAACTGGAACCGCAAGAAGGCCGCGGCACTGCTGAAGATCAGCTACAAGGCTCTCCTCTACAAGATCCGCCAATACGAGATCCAGCGCGCCGGCGACGCTCACTAACCGGGAACCAAGTTGAAGCCCAGCATTCGCGCTGGGCATTTTTGTTTGCCTGCTGCTCTTCGCCTTACTGCTGCTTCATTTTGTCTTTGACCTGCCGCGCCAGCTTCTCGATTTCCTCAGCTTTGCGCATGACTTCGAGCGACAGAACGTTCTCATTGCTCTTGTCGACGTATTGCTTGAGCTGCGTCGCAAGGTCCAGTAACTGGTCCGTGTCGCGCTTGATCTTCTGCTGCCGCTCCTTGTTCGCTCGCCGAATGCGCGCGCGTTCCTGGCTCTGATCAGTTTCCTCGCTCTCATTACGGCGCTGGCCAAACTGCGGATCGGGGGGCCGTTGCCCGGGAGGAAGACTTTGAGGTCCTTGGGCCGGCGATCCCGGACGTTGAGGAGCAGCCGCGATCATGGGGCTGACAAGAAAAAGAATAATGAAGACAAGCAGGAAGACTCGCACAAACCGCCTCGGTGCAATGAATTTGCTCGGATTATAGCGTGAAAGGTCTGGTCTGCCGGGCGGCGGCATCGCTTCCGACTGCTATAATCGCGCCCTTGCAGGCCGCACCAGCGGAATCCTTGATGAGCAATCTCGGCGAAGTGATCGAGCACTGGCGCACCGACGCGCTGAACTTCCTGCGCGTTGATGCTCCCAAGATCCTGTTCATCATCGCCATCACCTTCGTGCTGATTCGCCTGCTGAAGGTGGTCACCAGCCGCTTGAAGGCGTTCGGCGAGGGCAAGGCGCTCACCGGCTTTCGCGCGCAGCAACTCAAAACGCTCAGCGGCGTGCTCTACAGCGCCGGGATTTTCGTGCTGGTCTTCCTAGCACTGCTGCAGATCCTGCCCGTGCTCGGCATCAACATGGGGCCGCTGCTGGCCAGTGCGGGCATTGCGGGCTTGGCCATCGGCTTCGGCGCGCAAACCCTGGTCCACGATGTCATCAACGGCTTCTTCATCCTGATGGAAAACCAGTACGAGGTAGGCGACGTGGTGCGGGTGGCCGGCATTACCGGCACGGTCGAGAAGATGACGCTGCGGGCTACGCTGCTGCGCGACGATCAGGGCGCGCTCTCCACGGTTCCCAACAGCAAGATTGACGTCGTCTCCAACCTCACCCGTGACTGGGCGCAGGTTGCGCTGCACATTTCCGTCGCCTACACCGAAAACACCGACCGCGTGCTCGACTTGCTCAAGCAGGTCGGCATGGAATTGCGTAATGATGCGCAGTACGCGGAACTGTTGGTTTCCGACCCGCAGGTGCCGGGCATCGAGCGCGTCTCCGGCCAGGAAGTGGATTACCTGATGCTGGTGAAAACCCGGCCCGGCTCGCAATACGCGGTTACGCGCGAACTCCGCCGCCGCATCAAGGAATGTTTCGAGAAGAACCACATCCAGCCCGGCGGGCCCGGTGGGATGTTCGTGATGCAGAGCGGGGCCAAGCCCTCCTAAATGGATTCGGGACTCAAAGGGCGTGTGGTCATTGTGGCTGCGGCCAGCCAGGGCATTGGGCTGGCGACGGCGCGGGCCTTTGCCGCCGAAGGCTGCAAGCTCGCCATCTGCGCGCGCAGCACACAATTGTTGCGCTCCATCGCGGGCCAACTGGCGCCCCAGTACGGTGTTCCCGTGTACCCCGAAGGGGTGGACGTTACCGACGCCAGCGCGGTGCAGCGTTTCGTCGCCAACGTGGAGGGCCGTTTTGGCGCCGTGCACGTCTGCGTCACCAATGCCGGCGGACCGCCCGCGAAGGACTTCCTGGCCACCACGCCGGACGACTGGCAGCGCGCGGTAGAACTGAACCTGCTCAGCGTCGTACATTTCGCGCGCGAGGTGATCCCGATCATGCAGAAGCAGCGCTGGGGACGGATCATCACCTTGACCTCGCTGACGGTCAAACAGCCGGTCGAGCAACTGGTGCTTTCCAATGCCGTCCGAGCCGGCGTCGTCGGGCTGGTCAAGAGCCTCGCCAACGAGTTCGGCAAGGACGGAATCCTGGTGAACAATGTTGGACCGGGCTACACCGCAACCGATCGGCTAAAAGAACTTGCCGGCGTACAGGCCCGCAGCCGCGGCATCGGCGAGGAGGAAGTTTTTCAGGGCTGGGCCGCCGGCAGCGCCCTGAAGCGAGTCGCGCAACCCGAAGAGGTAGCGGACACGGTTGTGTGGCTCGCCTCGGAACGCGCCTCCTTCATCACCGGCCAGACCATCCTGGTGGACGGCGGCGCTTACAAGGGCTTGTAAGTTCTTGCCCTAAGCCTCTCCTGAACAGCAGCACGCATCTCACTACTTCATCGCGCCTGCCGCGATCGGCTGCGTGTCCTTCTGTCCCCTGACATCTGGCCTTGGGGCCGTGGCATCTTTAATTATCAGTTAAGGGTATGGTGCGGATCATCGCCATCGAGATCGTAGTGGGTGCGGGGCTGGTGCTGCTCTGGTACTGGTGGTTCCACCGCAGCAACCGGCGCAAGTCGGTGCAGGTCCTGCAACGAATCAAGACCGCCTTCGCCGGCCACGCGCAGATTGTGGCGGTGCGCTGGACGGCGTCCTCACGTTTTTCCGTCAAGCTACGTGTACTGAGCACGCTATTTCAGCATGCTTCCGTGCTGGTGCGGTTGCACCCGCGCGAGCTGCCGCTGAACTGGGTATGGTCGCGCCTGCGCAAGCAGCAGGAAACGCTGGTCTTCGAGGCCGATCTGGAATGCCCGCCGGCCTTCGACCTGGAAGTGCACAACCATCGCTGGTGCGGCCGCACCCGCCGGTTCCCGCGCAAGCACAAGCGCATCTTGCTGGAGCATTGCGGGCCCTTCGTGCTCACCACGCGCAACGATTGGCAGCGCGAGATCACAACTATGATGACGGCGCTGGTCGCTTCGCGCGATTGCGATTTTCTGACCGTCAACTTCCGCCGCAGCTCACCGCATTTCTCTGCCACCGTACCGCTGGACTCGCTCTCTCCCGAGTCACAGTGCGAAGCGCAGCTCTTCGATGTGCTGCGCGAGCTGGCGTCCTGCGCCTCCGCATCAAGGTTCTGACAGAAACGGAAACTATTCTGAGGCCAGCTGCGGCAGCGGCATCGGTTCGGCCAGCTGCATCCAGGTGAGCAGCTTAATGACGGGCCAGGCAGGGTCGAACTCGAAACGGCGCGGGTTCATCGAGAATTTCGCAGCCGCCGGGTATTGGTGATGGTTGTTGTGCAGCCCTTCGCCACCCGTCAGCCAGGCGACCAGGCGGATGTTCGTAGCCGTGTTGTTAAAGTTGCGATAACCGAGAACGTGGCATGCGCCGTTAATGAGTGCATTCAGGATGATGTAGCCGATGGACTGCACTCCGAAGGTGACGGCCCCGATCAGGATTCCCCATCCCCCAGCCAGCGCATAGAAACCAAGGCTGAACGCAGTCAGACCGACGGTCAGCCCGAGCCAGCCGCGGCTCACGGCTGTCTCCATCCACGTGTGCGGCATGTCACGCGTGTATTTCTCCAGGACCTCGGGCTTATCGGCCTCGCGCGCGTAGTAAATCGCGTTCCACAGCAGCACGTTCCACAATCCTTTCAGATAGGGACTGTGCGGGTCGCCTTCCTCGTCGGTGAAGTGGTGGTGCTTGCGATGCACGGCTACCCATTCGCGCGTCACGATCCCGGTAAACACCCAAAGCTGGAGCTGCATGAGTGTAGCGATGGCGGGATGCAGTTTCAGCCCTTTGTGCGCCATGGTGCGGTGCAGGTAGATGGTGGTGCTGTAAGTGGAGATCTGCATCGCAACGAAGGCGACGATAAGGGCAATCACAATGGTAAGCAGCATGCTGCGTTTAATCCTTCAGATAAATTGGGCTGAGTTCCGGGTACCCCACGTACCGGTAGAGAACGATCCCCGCTAGCTATTCTATCTGATAATCAGGCCGTTTCGACCAGATTCTGCAAGCAAAATCAGGCACTGGTGCCGCGCTCCTCAATACCCGCCCACTTCTCCAGCAGCTCCAGAGTCGACGCGTAATCCAGGTCGGCTTTGCCTTCCTCGGTGGCAACCTCGTAAATCTCCTCCACCGTTTCCAGCCCGGGCAGCTTGACGCGCGCCTCCCGCGCCGCCTCCAGCGCCAGGCGGATGTCCTTGTGCATCAGGCGCAAAGGAAAGTTGGGCGAGAAATCGTGCCGTAGCACGAAGGGCGCTTTGTAATCGGAGACGCCGGAACGAATCATCGAGGCGTTCACCAACTCGAGGAAGCGCTCGCGCGGGACACCTAGTTTGGTGGTCAGCGTAAGCGCCTCGGCGAAGCCTTCGAACATCAACGAGATCATCAGGTTCCCGCCGAGCTTGGCCGACTGACCGTGGCCCGTCGGGCCCATGTGAATGACCTTCTTGCCCATGGCGTTGAACAGCGGCTGAATACGCTCGAGCGCTGCCGGCTCACCACCGACGATGAAGATGAGCTGCCCTGATTCGGCGCCAACTTTCGACCCGGTCATGGGAGCGTCCACGTAGTCGGCGCCGCGAGCGCGCAGGCGCTCGGCGAAGTGCCGCGTTGCCGCCGGCGAAATGGTGCTGGAGTCGGCGACGATCATTCCGGGCTGCGCCACGCTTTCCACGCCGTTCTCGCCGAACAGCAGCCCCTCGACTGCCGGTGTGTCGGAGACGCACATCCAGACCACGTCGGCGCCCCGCGCTGCCTCAGCCGGAGTAGCGGCCATGGCCACGCCCTCAACCTGCTTGCCCGGCGTCCGGTTCCATCCCACCACCTCGTGGCCCGCTTTCGCCAGATTGGCCGCCATCGGCCGTCCCATGATGCCCAATCCTAGAAATGCGACGCGCATGTTCCCCCCGCTCAGAGCAGATGATTATATCCGCCGGGTTTCGGATTCCGTTTCTGTTTCAATCTGTTCCGGCCCGAACTGAAACCTGATAAGAATCCGCAGCTCGCGGCCCGCATCACTGGACGCCTCAGGCGCGTCTAATAGGAGATATGCTCACGATCTCCTTGGGACGGCGTGCGCGCCAGTTCAGCAAACTGGTGCGCCATTCGGCGCTTGCGCGCCGGACCGGCCGGGCCCATAAGCCGGTACTCGCCTCCCCGTCCGAACTCGGCATGACCTTCATCGGGCACTCCAGTTTTTTTGTGCAGATCAACGGCGTGAACCTGCTTATCGATCCTGTTTTCGCGCGCTGGCTCTTTGTCCTAAAGCGACTGCGGCAGCCTGGGCTGAAAATCAAGGACCTGCCGCCGATCGACTTGGTGCTGGTGACGCATGCGCACTTCGACCACCTGCACCGGCCGTCGCTGCGGGCTATCGTTCGCCACACGCTCCGGATGAGAGGCAATTCCCCGACGCTGATCGTTCCCGGGCATGTGAGCGACCTGGTATCGGACCTCGGGTTCGGCGACATCATCGCGCTCGACTGGTGGCAGGACTACGAGCACTTGGGACTCACCATCACGCACACGCCCGCGCGGCACTGGGGCGCCCGCGTGGTGCACGACGTACACCGCGGGTACGGCGGCTATGTGATCCGCTCCGGCGGAGCTTCCCTCTACCATGCTGGCGACACCGCGTATTTTCCGGGATTCCGCGAAATTGGCGAACGCCTGCACCCGGAACTCGCCATGCTGCCCATTGGCGCCTACGACCCGCCGCCGTTCCGCAACGTGCACACCAGCCCGGCCGACGCCGTTCGCGCCTTCCGCGAGCTGCGCGCCCGCTGGCTGGTTCCTATGCATTACGGATCGTTCCGTCTCTCCCACGAACCCATGGACGAGCCGCTGAAGCTGCTTGCCTCCGAGGCAAGAAAGGCCCGCCTCGACGATCGTCTGCTCGTGCTGCGCGAGGGCGTCACGCAATTATTCGAGTCGCGCGCCGACGTTTCCTCAGTGGTCTGACGTATCAGAATTCCTTATCCTCGGCATCACAATTATGAGTTTCCCTATTAGGCGGATCGGCGCTATCTATGCAGCATCCCGTGTCGCCGCAGCGGCCCCAACTCATTCGCGGCGACGGAGTCATTTCGATGCTGTGCCCGTATTGCAAAGTTGAGTACACGGCGGAGCAGCCCTGCTTCTGTCATCCTTCCACACCTGCGCCGAGGCGCGATCCTCATCCCATGCGTGCCGACGACGATTGCCCGACTTTTCCCATCGCCTGGAATTCGCACCGGGGTGTGCGGCTGGACTAAAAACCAGTAGTGAGCAATTCAGGAGTTAGTAGTTGGGCGGTTGTGTCTCTCGTTGTTTGCAATACACGTGATACCGCCTGACGACTAGCTGCCGACTGCTGCTTTCCTCACCACGCCATCAGGACGCGGAGGTCGCGCAGGTTATTGCCGGTGGGCCCGGTGACAATGGCGTCGCCTAATCGTTCAAAGAATGGAGCAGCGTCAAAACGCGCCAGCGCCTTGACAGCGTCGAGACCGAGCCCGCGGGCGCGCTCGATCGTAGTGCCGTCGGCGATGGCGCCTGCGGCCGAGCTGTTGCCGTCAATGCCATCGGTCCCGGCGCTAAGCACGGTAATGTTGTCGCCGGCAATTTTCTGCGCGCAGTAGAGCGCGAAGTGCTGGTTGCGTCCGCCCACGCCGTGTCTCGACTTCACTTTTACCGTCACTTCTCCGCCGGAAACGATGCATGCGCGCGACACGCCGCGGCGCAGTTGCCGCGCGCGTTCCAGCAGGTGATCGGCGGCCCTGGCGTAGTCCCAGTCATCGCAGGAATTGTCTACCTCGACGGCGAAGCCGTGACCGGCAGCATGGGCCGCGGCAGCCGCGAGCACTGTATTGTTGGAAAGCACCGGCCACCACCGGGCATGGACAAAGGCGGGATCATCGTGCTTCGGCGTTTCCTCCAGCGCGCACTCCAGAAACAGTTCGCGTACCGGAGGCGAGAACTCCTGCACCATCCCGTAGCGCTCCGCGAGGCGGTAGCAATCTTCCGCGGTAGTGGAATCAGGCATCGTCAGCCCTGACGAAAGCGAATCCAGCGCCTTTTCCGGCACGTCGGACACCAGGATGGAAACCTGCTGTGCCGGCATTGCCGCGCGCGCCAGGCGCCCGCCTTTAATGGCGGACAGGTGCTTGCGGATGGCATTGATCTCCGCGATAGGCGCACCGCAGTGCACCAGGACATCGTTGGTCCTGATCACGTCCGCGAGCTCGATAGCAGGGTCAATCGGATATTCGACCGACGCAGAGCCACCGCCGCTGATGAGGAAGATCACCAGCGAATTCGGCGGTTGGTCGCTCAGGTAGTGCAGGATGGCTCGTCCGGCCAGCAGCGACTCCTGGTTCGGCATCGGATGGCCGCCGCGAAAATACCGGAAGCCATGAAGCTGCGCCGTCGCCGCGGTTGGGCTGGCAATGACGCCCTCCAGGGTTTCTCCCACGCGCTCGGCCAGCGCGGCCGCCATGGTGTGTGCGGCTTTGCCGACCGCGACGACGCTGACCCGGTTGTAACCGACCAGCGCGTACAGGTCCTCGCAGACGCGCAGTACGCCGCGATCGAAATCCACGCGGTTGGAAAACCCCTGCTCGACGGTGCTCTGCGCCAGCGACTCAAGAAAGATTTGCCGCGCCGTGACGCGCAACTCGCGAGCAACGCGGTCGCGCTCCGAGGCACTGCCGGCGGCATGGCGGTCTGCCATGGGCATAAGTGTCCTGTTTCCACCCCACGGTTGCAAGCGGCACAGCAATTACGAGCCCAGCAGGCGCTTCATCCAGTTCTCCATTGCGTTGCGCATCTCCGCCAGGTGCCCGGCGAAAAAGTGGTCGCCCCCTTCCACGATCACCAGTTCCGCCGGAGCTACACGGGAGATCAACTGCTCGAGTTGCCGGCGCGGACCGAACTGATCGTTGCTGCCGCTGATGAACAGCTTGGGCTTGTGGCAGTCGTTCAGAAATCCGTAACCGTAGCTGCGGTCATCCACCTGGATTGGCGTGCCCAGCGAGATCACCGCCTGCACCCGCGGGTCAGGACAGCCGGCGCGGAGCCCGGCGGCCGCACCGAAAGAAAATCCGGCAAAGATAATGGGCAGATGAAATTCGGTGTCGAGCCAGTTCAACGCCACGCGCACGTCGTCCACTTCGCCGCGGCCCTGATCGTGGTTGCCCTCACTGAGGCCCGTACCGCGGAAGTTAAATCGCAGCACCGGAAACCCAAAGCTGTTCAACGCTTTCATGGCTTGAAAAACGACCTTGTTGTGCATGGTGCCGCCGAACAGCGGGTGCGGATGGCAAACGACGGCGGCGTGGGTTGCGCCTGGCGCGCCCTCGTTGAGCAAGGCCTCCAGGCGTCCGGCGGGACCCTGAAGAAACATCGAGCGGATCGTGGCGGAGGTGCTCACCGTTCCGGTTCGATGCGCTGCCATGCCAGGGGTCGCACTACTGTGCGCTACGCGCTCCAGGCGATCCGCGACGGCGAACGTTGCTGGCGCGGCCATAGATGTAAATCAACAGCAGCACAACATAGAGCGCAACGCACAGCTTCCCGTGGCCGTGCTGCGCGATGAAGGGACATCCCCACAAAAATAGAAACACCGCCGCGGCGGCAATACAGGCGGCGAGGATCAGGTTGTGCTTCAGCGTCTCGTCCACGCTCGTTTAGATGCAGCACGCCTGCCGGGCTTTGCAGCGCTGAATGCTATCCTTCTTCGCCATGGAGCTCGACCTGTTCGCCTTAACGCGCCGGCTGGTGGACATTGAATCCGTCACCGGCCATGAGGGAGAGGTCGGCCACTTCCTGCATCGGCAACTCGGCGAACTCGGTTACGACGCGCGCCTCGATGTGGTGGAAGCGAACCGCTTCAACGTTTACGCGGTTCCCAGGGGACAGCCGCGCCCGGCCGTGTTCTTTTCCACCCACATGGACACGGTGCCGCCGTTCTTCCCCTCGCGCGAAGATGACACTCGCATCTATGGCCGCGGCGCCTGCGACGCCAAGGGCATCATCGCTTCGCAGATCGCGGCGGCGGAAAAGCTGCGCGCCGAAGGTCGCGGCGCTGGTTTGCTGTTCTTGGTGGGCGAGGAGCGCAACAGCCAGGGCGCAAAATACGCCAACTCTCACCCCTATGGCGGACGTTTTCTGATCAACGGCGAGCCCACCGACAACCGCCTGGCGAAAGGCACGAAAGGGGCCATGCGCTGCGAACTTTTCGCCGAGGGGCGAATGGCCCACTCCGCCTATCCCGAACTTGGCGAGTCGGCCATCGAGAAGCTGCTCGATGCGCTGGAGCGCATACGAAGGATCCCCCTGCCTCATGCGAATGAGTTTGGCGCGACGACCTTGAATATCGGCTTGATGGATGGCGGGCGCGCGCCAAACGTCATCCCCGACCGGGCCCACGCTGAACTCATGTATCGCACCGTCGGTCCGACAGACGATTTGAAGCGGCAGTTGCTGGATGCCGCCGGACCTGGCGTGCGAGTGCAATTCGGCCTCGAGTTGCCATTCGTGCGTCTCCGCACCTTCGACGGCATGCCAACCATGATGGCCGCCTTCGCCACCGACATTCCCTCGCTCAACAACTGGGGCGAGCCGCTGCTGGTGGGGCCCGGCTCAATTCACGTGGCGCACACCGAGGACGAGCACGTTGAAAAGAAAGAATTGCTGCGCGCGGTGGAACTCTATACGGAAATCGCGCGCCGGCTCATTGAGACTTAGCATCCTTTCCTGTATCGCCGACTCTAACCGCCTATGCCGGACCACGAACTGAATTCGTTGTCACAGGCTTCTTCCTCGTACCTGCGCTCGGCCATGCGCCAGCCCATTCGCTGGCATCAATGGGGCGAGGAAGCCTTCGCCGCCGCGCAGCGCGAGAACAAGCCCATCCTGCTCGATATCGGCGCCGTCTGGTGCCACTGGTGTCACGTTATGGACCGCGAGTCCTATGACGACCCGGAAGTGGCGCGGATCGTCAACGACAACTTCATCGCCGTGAAGGTGGACCGCGATGAGCGCCCCGACATTGACAGCCGCTACCAGGCCGCGGTGCAGGCCCTGAGCGGACAAGGCGGCTGGCCGTTGACCGCATTTCTCACCCCCGAAGGCAAACCGTTCTTCGGCGGAACTTACTTCCCTCCCGACGATCACTGGGGCCGGCCCGGATTCAAGCGCGTGTTGACGGCCATCGCCGACGCCTTTCGCAGCAAGCAGGGCGAAGTCGCTCAACAAGCGGATATGGTGATCCGCGCCATCGGCCAAGCCGAAACGTTTGCCGGTCGTGGTGGCTCCGGCGTGCCTCCAAACATTGCTCGCTCCATCGCCGCCTCGGCGCTCCGCATGTTCGATCCCGATCACGGCGGCTTCGGCACGGCGCCGAAATTTTCGCACCCGGCCATGCTCGACCTGCTCATGCACCTGTATGCACGCAGCGGCGAGGACAATCTTCGTCAGGTAATCACCACCACGCTGGAGCACATGGCGCGTGGCGGCGTTTACGACCAGCTTGCCGGCGGCTTCCACCGCTACTCAGTGGACGAGCGCTGGGTGGTTCCGCACTTCGAGAAAATGTCGTACGACAATTCGGAGCTGCTGAAGAATTACGTGCACGGTTACCAGGTGACCGGAAACCCATTCTTCGCCGCCGTCGCGAAAGACATCATTCGCTGGATGGACGCGTGGCTCAGCGACCGCGCGGAGGGCGGCTTCTATGCATCGCAGGACGCCGACATCTCGCTCGACGATGATGGGGACTACTTCACCTGGACTTTGGACGAAGCTCGCGCCACGCTCAGCGAGGACGAGATCAAGGTTGCGCAGCTCTATTACGACATCCACGAAACTGGCGAGATGCACCACAATCCCGCCAAGAACGTGCTCTACGTGCGCACCAGCGTGGAAGAAATTGGCGTTCGGCTCGGCATCGCTGCCGACCGCGTCAACACGCTGTTGGATTCCGCCAAGGAGAAGCTCTACGCCGAACGCCTGAAGCGGCCCACACCGTTTGTGGACAAGACCATCTACGTCGGCTGGAATGGCCTCTGCATCTCCGCGTACCTGGACGCCGCGCGCGTGCTCTCTCTGGAAGACGCCCGCCATTTCGCGCTGCGCTCGCTGGACCGGCTGTTGTCCGAGGGATGGACGGGCGCCGGGGGCTTAAAGCACGTCATCGCCTACGCTGATCCCGAGGCTGCGCGCCAGGAGATCGCCGGCGTGCTCGACGATTATGCCTTCACCGCGCTGGCGTGCCTGGATGCTTACGAGACTACCGCCGACCTCAGCTACTTCAATTTTGCCCGCAAGATTGCCGACGCCATGGTCGAGCGTTTCTATGATGCCGCGTCCGGAGGTTTTTTTGATTCGGACGTCGCCGAAGGCTTGGGGGCGCTGGCGGTGCGCCGCAAACCCTTCCAGGATTCACCGACGCCCGCGGGAAATTCCTCTGGCGCCATCGCTCTGCTGCGCCTGCATGCCTACACCAATGAAAGCTCGTACCGCGAAAAGGCCCAGCGGACGCTGGAAGTCTTTGCCGGCATGGCCGAGCAGTACGGCATGTTTGCCGCCACTTATGGCATCGCATCGGTGTGGCTGTTCGAGCCGCACGCACAAGTAGCGGTGGTGGGCAACGATGACCGAGCGCGTGAGCTCTACGCTGCCGCCCTGGCCCCCTTCGCCTTGAATAAGTCGGTCGTCAAGGTCAGCGACAGTGCTGCCGCACCTCGGAATCTTCCTCCCGTCCTGGCGCAAACCGTACCTGAACTTCCGGCCGTAAAGGAAGGAAAGAGTGCGGCCATCCTCTGCTCGAACTTCGTCTGCCGGCCGCCGATCAGCGATCCCGACGAACTCGCGCGACTTTTGCGCGAGGCGCTCGTGGCCAAGGCTGCATAAGTCGCTGCGCTCTGAACCGACGACCGTAGACGCGCGACTGGAGTAGTATGTCTCCTCACCAACGAAAGACCATTCGTTCCCGGAGGCACGATGGCGCGAGTCACCCAGCTCACCATCCAGGCCGAGCACCGGCCCGGCGTTCTGGCCGCGATCTGCTCGGAAATGGCAAAGAAGGCCGTCAACATTACCGCCATCATGGCGGCGCATGACCAGCCCGGCGGCATCCGCCTGGTAGCCGTGCCGCACGCCGCCGCGCGCAAAGTGCTGGACACGATGCACCTGCCCTACAAGGAAGAGGAGGCGATTGCTTTGCGCGTCAGCGACCGTCCCGGCGCGCTCGGACGTGCCACTCGCAAGCTCGCCGATCACGGCATGAACGTGCTTTACGCTTACGGTTCCATCGTTAAGGGCAGCGACCGCGCCCTCATTATCCTGGGAGTGGATGACGTGAAGAAGGCCGAAGAGGTCGTCTGACGCGCTCAGCGGTACGCTTCATCGAGCAGTTCGATGACGTGGTGCACGGTGGCGTTCATCTTCCGCGCCGCCACGCCAGCGCGCAATTGGAGCATGCAGCCGGAATTGGCGGTGGCAATCACGTCCGCTCGCGTCACGGCAACTTCGTCCATCTTGGCTTCGAGGATTCTTGTCGCCAGCTCGTTCTGCGCGACGTTATATGTACCAGCGCTGCCGCAGCAGTAATCGGGATGTTCCATCTCCACCAGTTCCACTCCGGCGGCGGCCAGCAACTCTCGAGGCGCCGAACGCACTTTCTGAGCGTGCGCCAAATGGCAGGGGTCCTGGTAGGTTGCGCGAACCTTTAGTTTGCGGCGCGGCGGACGCAATCCCTCGGCGGCAAGGAATTCGCTGACGTCGCGCACCTTGGCCGCGAATTCCACTGCGCGCTCCTTGTACTTCGGATCGTTCTCCAGCAGCTCGCTGTACTGTTTCATCATCGCGCCGCAACCGGCCGAGTTGGTCAGGATGGCATCGTACTGGCGGTCCAGAAGGGCCTGGATATTCCTGCGCGCCACGTGCCGCGCTTCCTCGCGGTAGCCCACGTGCGCCTGCAACGCCCCGCAGCAACGCTGCCCTTCCGGAATGATGACGTCGTACCCATTCTCGTTCAGCACGCGAATGGTCGCCTGATTCAGCTCCGCGAAGGCGACGCTGGCTACGCAGCCCACCAGAAATACCACGGACCCGCGGCGCTCGCCTTTCGCATCGCAAATTTTGCCGATGTCACGAAAGGATGATCGATCGCCAATCGGCGGCGCCAGCGCCTCAATCTTTGCCAGCCCCACCAGCTTGAGCACGCCACTGCCCCGGGCCAACGTTTGCAGCCCGGAGCGCTGGTAAAAGCGGAGTACCTTCGCCCACCGTGAGAGCACGCGGAAATCGTGCAGCACGCGCAGGTAAAACCAGTCGCGCAAACGGCGGGTCAGCCACGGACGGCGATAGTTCGCCTGAATCTCCGCGCGCGCTCGCTCGACAATGCGGCCGTACTGCACACCCGACGGGCATGCCGTCTCGCAGGCGACACATCCAAGGCAGCGGTCGATGTGGGTGACGAATGAGTCCGCAATCTCCAGCCGGCCGGCGTCCACCTGCAGGATCTGGTAAATCCTGCCTCGCGGGGAATCGGCTTCCCGCCCGAGCACGCGGTAAGTTGGGCACTGCGGCAGGCATAGCCCGCAATGAATGCAGCGCGAATACAGGTCCCAGCTGGGCCGGTCGCCGGTAGTGAAATGCGACTGTGAAACTCCGTTGGTGGCCGTCGCGCTCAGAACAAAAATCTCCCGCGGTTCAGGATGTCTTTCTCATCGAAGGCGCGCTTGATGGCGCGCATCGCTTCCATGTCGTTCGGCGAGCTGCCCCAGACGTTGAAATGGCGCTTCGCCTCCAGCGGGCAGCGCACCACGATCGCCGACGCGTCGCGCGGCAACTCGCCGCGCAAATACGAGATGGCATTGACATACTGCATGGCAGAAGGCGGATCCACTGCGATCGGCAGGAAACCGACCGTGAGCGCGCCTACGCCGACACGGCCGTACGCAGCCGTGACGAAGTTGTTGTCCACCGCGGCGCGTTCTGCGCTTTCCAGCGCTTTGCCCAGGTCCTGGGGCGCCGCGTCCAGGCGCAACAGCATCGCATTCTGGCTGGAGGCGGTCAGAAGATCAGGCAATTGCGCGTAGAAGCGCCACATGGCGCGCTCGTCGTCGCCGGCAATCTCGCGCGTGGACGCTCCCGCCAGCTCGGCCCGATAGCGTGCCAGCACCTTGTCGCTGCCGGCGGCACGCAGCAGCACGCGCCAGTCGCCGTTCACTTGCGCGGCCCCGGCCAGCGCAGCGTGGACATGCGGTGACACAATTTCAAGCGCCAGAGGCGTCAACGGCGAGCGCATCACCATGTCGCGGAACTCCAACGCCGCCGCGAGGGTGGGATACTGGGCGACGAAGGTGCGCGTCTGGCGCGGCGCGGGAAACAGCTTAAAGCTGGCGCTGGTGATGACTGCAATCGTGCCGTAGCTGCCGATCAGCAGCTTCATAAGGTCGTACCCGGCTACGTTCTTCACCACGCGCGCGCCGGCCTTGGCGATTTTGCCATCCGCGGTGACAAAGCGAACCCCGGTGCAAAAGTCGCGGAGGCCGCCATACGCGTGCTTCAGCGTTCCCTGTGCCGCGGTGGCAATGGCGCCGCCAATCGTGCATTTCTCCGGGTCCATGCCATCGAGCGGCAGCATCTGGCCGTGCGCCTGGACCACGCGTTCGACATCAGTGAGTGTCGCCCCGGCGCCCACGCCAATCATCAGATCGCCGGCATTGTAGTGCTCGACGGCCGTCAACCTATTGGTGCGCAGCACGATGTCAATCTGTTCCGGGACCGCCCCCGTGGATTGGTGCGTGAATCCCCCGGCCGGGACCACCACCCAGTTTCGCGCGTGCGCAAGCTTCAACACCGCAGCCACTTGTTCCGGGGAATCAGGCGAGACCACTGCGCGCGGAACTATTTCATCCACCGTGAACGCCGCCAGGCTCGGCGGATCCGTGATGATGTTGCCGGGACCCCCGATCGCGGCCAGATCGGAAAGCAGGGTGGTCGCCGGCGTTGCGGTAACGCTCACAGGCGCCCTCCGTTGCTCGGTACGGCGTTGGTTTCGCGGCAACTGCGCGGAGTTGGAAACAGTTTCTGCGGGTTCAGCACCGATTGCGGATTGAACGCGTCGTGCACGCGCTTCATGACCTCGAGATCGTCCTCGGTGAACAGCAGCGGCATCAGGTCGTTCTTTTCCATGCCCACCCCGTGTTCGCCGGTGATGGTCCCGCCCACCTGAACGCAATACGTCAGGATTTCCCTTCCCGCCTCGTGCGTTCGGCGCACCTGCTCCGGATCGCGGAGGTCGAACAGAATGCACGGGTGCAGATTGCCGTCGCCGGCGTGGAAGATGTTGCCGATGCGCAACTCGTACTTCTTCGCCACCCCCTCGATGTAGCGCAGCACTTTGGGAATGTAACTGCGCGGGACCACGCCGTCTTGCGTATAGTAGGCAGGCGAAAGTCGGCCCAGGGACGCAAACGCGGTTTTCCGTCCCTTCCACAGCAGTTGCCGCTCTTGCTCGTTGGTGGCGCGCCGCACCTCGCGGGCGTGGTGACGGTTGCAGACCTCGCGCGTGGACTCCGCCTGCTCGGTCACCGCTTCCCGCAGGCCCTCCAACTCAATCAGCAACACCGCGCCGGAATCGAGGGGATATCCGGCGTGGGTCGCTTCCTCCACGCAGCGCAGCGTCTGTCCGTCGAGCATTTCCAGCGCCACCGGGGTGATGCCTTCCGCGATGATGGTGGTCACGGTGTTGGCCGCATCGTCCACGGTGTTGAAGATGGCGAGCAGCGTCTCCACCGCCTCCGCCACCCGCGTCAGCTTCACCGTTATTGCCGTCACGATGCCGACGGTTCCTTCGGTCCCGACAAATAGCCCGGTCAAATCGTAGCCGCAGCAATCCACCGCCTTGCCGCCCATCTGCACCACGCGCCCATCCGGCAGCACAACCTCCAGCCCGGTAATGTGATTGACGGTGATTCCGTGGGCGAGCGTATGCGCGCCACCGGAATTCTCGGCGACGTTGCCGCCGATCGTGCATGCCTTTTGGCTGGCGGGATCGGGAGCGAAATAAAGCCGGTGTTTGGCGGTGGCCGCCGAAAGGTCGGCATTCACCACGCCCGGCTGGACGACGGCGCGCTGATTGGCTGCGTCAATTTCCAGAATCTTCGTCATGCGCGAAAACACCAGCACGATTCCACCCTGTCGTGGAATCGAGCCGCCGCTTAGACCAGTGCCCGCGCCACGTGGAACCAGGGCCGTGCCGGTCTCGCTGGCCAGCCGCGCAATCTGCGATACCTGCTCTGTCGTTTCCGGGAAGACCACGTACTCGGGCGCGCCCGTGGAAAGCCCCGCGTCATACTCGTAGAGCATGACGTCTTCGGGCCGGGACAGTACTGCGCCGGGGCCGACAATCCGGCCCAATCGCTTGGTCAGTGAGCGCATGAATAGTGACAGATTGTATAACGGCTGCGGCGCTGGTGGGCGTCAGGACTTCGGCAAAGGGCAAGCGGATCTTGCCTCCGAGGTCCGCCTGCCGCAACGTCAGCCTGACTAATTGTCGTCGTCAATCAAGAACACATCGGCCACGCGGTTGCTGGGATCCAGCAGAAGCACGCGGCTGCCCAGCACGACTCGGCTCCAGTCCACCGGTAGTTTTGGCAGACGCGAGGAGCAAGCCTCGGGCAGCGGTTGCACGCGTTTCTGCAATCCCGGAGGCAAAGTCCCATTGCGCTCAACCTGTTTCTCCAGCCCCGGAGGCAAGTTGTCGCGATTCGCCAATCCCGGCGGCAGATTCGAGGTGTTCGCCAGGCAGCCGCGGATATACTGCCGGTCCCGCAGGCTGTATTCCGGCGCCACCGTGCGCCGCGGATCATCGTAGCTGCGGGTCGCGGCGGATTCGCTCCGCTGCACCGGCGTGGCTGCGGGCCATGACCCATTAACTGGCGCCGCTGCCACAAAGTTCAGCAACGCTTCCGATTCGATCCTGGAATCCTTCTTGCCGGTCGCGGCAGCCACGCCTGTCCCGGCGCCGGCTCCGACGACTGTCCCGATCGCCGCTCCCTTGCCACCGCCCGCAATCGCGCCGATGATCGCCCCGGCAGCCGCCCCGCCGCCAATCTTGGTCACGTTGCTCTTGGTGTGCGACTCGCCCTTGATCGCATAAGGTTCGCTGGCGATTGGATACGTCCGCCCGCCGAAACTGATCGAGGTGAGCTGCAATTCCAGCTCGCCGGGATCGCTCAAACGTCCCGAAGAATGCGCACGCAGTACCGTGCCCGTTACATCGGCGCCCTGGGGATAAAGCGTTTGCCCGTTCTGCACGATGGCCTGTTCCAGCGTCGCGTGGAACAGATCGCCCGATTTGGCGGTTTCGCTGTTCAGGCTGTCAATCATGCGAATTTCGATGGGTGTTCCCTGCGGAATCGCTCCACCGGTACCGGCGATAGCTCTGCGCTGGGCGGCGGCGGAAAGCGACAACGTCACAACGATGGTGGCCGCGATCAAGCGGTGGAAAGTCATGGCCCAAGCCCTCCTCGGAATATCTATCCTATGTCTCACGGCAGGAGCTTACAAGTGGAGGCCAAGGCACTAGAGTGGTTATTTCTGTTCGCCAAAAAACATGAGATACGAGCACGCCCACAGCGCCGTGGGAATGCTGCCGCGCGGTCGCGACGTGAGGATCACGTTGTAATCGTCGGTCAGTTCCAGCTCGTCGAGCACTGATGTGGTGGGTGAATTTCCGACCTGCGCCCTCACCAGCGCGAGATACCGCAGAAAGTCGTAAATGTCTCCTGCCCCGCGAAATTCCTGCGCCGCGAATGATAGGTCGGTGTTCTCGCCGGCAAAGTGCCACGCCAGCGACGCCGCCAGGGCCACTCCGCGCTCGTATACATCGTCGCTCACCGCAGCCTCTGCCGGGTTATCGAACACCACCCGTAACTTGCGCTCGTCCTCGCGCGTAAACTCGCGCACCTTCAGCGATCCGGTGCGGGCCGACGCTTTCCAGTCCACGTGCCGGGCCGAGTCTTCCGGCAGGTATTCGCGGATCCGGTACAGGTCGTGGCCGCGTCCACGAACGAAGGCCTGGAATTCGCCGGTGATCATCGGCAGGATCTCGAATAGCTCATCGGTGGGCTGCACGCTCGGATACACCACCACCTCGCGGCTGGCGCGCACGCGCCGCGTCTTCCCCAAAAACGAAAACGGGAAGCGGGTGGACAGCCCAAAACCGTCCTGCACGTATCGTCCGCGGCGCGGAAAGTTCAGCTCCAGCTCGCGCGTTACCGTCGCGCGTGCCGGCACGTATGGAAAATAAGCGCTGTCTTGGAAAATTCCAGGCGCTGTTTCCTGCTCGGCCACCACAGTCAGGGAGATGTCAGGCAGGCGCACCCACTGCCGCCCACGCGCGGCCTTCGGCGGAAAGGTGAATACCGATCGTTGCCAGCGCAGGCGCTTGCGCTTCGCACTTGATTTCGGCCGCACCACGCTCACGGAAAACGACGGAAGAAATCTTCGCTGGTTGCGCAGCGTAATGCGTCCCAGCACGTCTTCTCCCGCGAATACGTGCTCGGGCAATCCGACGTCCAGCTCCAGGCTGCGCAAGATCGCCGCCGACGCAATCCCGGAAACGATGATCGCCGCCAGCATCGCCGAAACTACGATGAATAGCAGGTTGTTTCCGGTGTTCAGCGCGGCAATGCCGATCAGCAGGATCACGGCGAGGTACGCCATGCCTTCGCGGGTCACGTCGTAATCAAAGGCCTCGCGCACCCGATGCAACGCGACCCGGCGCGCCAGGTACGGCACCGTCGTCAGCCCGACCAGCCCCGCCAGCAGCAGTGCCGCGGAAGCGAAGATCGCGGTCCCCCACACGTTGCCGGCCTGGCGGGTGACGGTCGAGAAGATCGCCGCCGCAAACGCCAGCGTCAGCCCGGCAAGTGCGAGGAAGAAGCGCACCCAGGCTTCGCGTTCAAAACGCAATGATTGAATCAGTTCCCGCAACCGGTATCACACCTGGCGGACGGTCTCTTGCTCCTGCACTTTCTCTTCTTGTTTCTTTTGGGAACCGCGCCCGATCCAGCGCTGCGCTTTTTCTTTGGCATTTTCGAACTGGGCTGCGATCTTCGGAAACTTTTGCTTCAACCTGAGTAGCAGGTGGTGCGCCCACACGTACTCGGTGGAAAGAATGAACAATCCGATCAGCAGGCAAAGAATGCCCTGGATCACCGGCAGAAAAAGTCCCGCGATGCCAACGACGATGAAAGTCCAGCCGAGCACCAGCAGCAGGACGCGCTTCACCTGCGCTCTCATTAGCACATGGTACTTGATCGGCGATCAGAACGGCTCGCTTTCCCTCCCCCGGCCGCTGTGGTTCACCCGCTTATGCCGCCGGTAGATCAGGTACACGACACCTGCCGCCGCGAGGACGAAAACCACCAGTTCCACCCTTTTCATCAGCCCGAGCAGTGTACGGAACCGGCCGCCGAAGCTGTACCCGACCAGGCAAATCGCCGTGACCCAGGTCGCAGCGCCAGTCGCGTTGGCGAGGAAAAATTTTCTCCACGGCATGTGCAGGACGCCCGCCAGCGGCCCGGCAACGATTCTCATGCCGGCAATAAAACGCGCCAGGAAAATGGCCGGCGCGCCGCGGCGCGCCAGGAATTCCTCGCCCGCCGTGATGTCCTCGCTACGAATGTGAAACCAGTTTTTCCAGCGCTCCAGAAGCGGGCGCCCGCCACGCCTCCCAATCCAGTAGCCCAGATTGTCTCCCAGCGTGCAGGCACAGGTGCCGACCAGGATCAACCACGGCAAGCTCAGGGGTTCTCCCCGATACGCCAGAAAACTGGCGAGCAGCAGGATGGTTTCCCCAGGCAGCGGAATTCCCGCATTTTCCCCGAGCAGCGTAACCGCCACGGCCCAATAGCCGTACGTTTCCAGCCAGTAGCGGACGCTGTGGATGAGCCAGTGCACGCGGCAGTTTTAGCCCCTGGCGCGAAGAAAATCCAGAACGATGCGATTAAACTCCTGGGGCGCCTCCTCGTACGGCAGGTGGCCAACTCCCCGCATCGTGATCAGCTTCGAACCGGAAATGGCACGTTGCACCTTGGGCGCGGATTCGGGCAGCACCGCCAGATCGTGGTCGCCCCAGACCAGCAGGGTGGGAATTCTGATCTTGCGGTAAGCGGCCTCCAGTTCCGCCAGATCATGATGCCAGCACGCCACCACCGCCAGCAGATAGTCAATGCTCCCGGGAAGCTTCAGCGGCTCGGCGTAACCTTCCATCGTCCCTGCCGGAATGCGAGAGCGATCGGCATAGAGACGCTCCAGCACGTAGCGGTGCAGCCCGGTCATGCGCAGCGCCAGCAACCGGAACAGCATGGCGCCGGGCACGGTGGACAGCACGCGGATTCGTTTTCTCCCGCCGCGCGACCAAGGGTTAGCGGGCGCCACCAGAACCAGCTTTCGGATACGCGGCCTTGGCATCTCGGTCGCCATCGTTGCCACCCATGCTCCTAGCGCCCCGCCGTGCGAGGTGGCAACCAGGTCGAATTCTTCGAGCCCTACTTTTTCGAAAAATTTCAGAAGACGCGCAGCCGAGGCTCGCATGCTGCAGTCGAGATCCGCCACGCGCTCCGAAAATCCGGTCCCCGGAAGATCGGGGGCGTACACGGTGAAATGCGTCGCTAGCGCCGGTATGGTGAATCGCCAGGAAAATGAGTATCCCATCAGCCCATGGACTAACACGACCGCCGGCCCGGCGCCTGCACGCAGGTAGCGAATGCGGTGCCCCGCAATCTTGACGTCACAAGCCGAAACCGTCTCGCCGATTTGTGATCGACCCATGCCTTTTCCCGCCGCCACTGGCAACCGAATCCAGCTCTGCGGATTCCAACTCTCCAGTATCGCCTCTGTCGCTTCTGTGGGGAGCCAATAACGACTCCCCTTTTTTATTCCGCATTCCCGAAGTGCAAGACCGACCCGAGTTTTGCGGATCCGTGCTTCTAACAGCCTCTCGGTTCGAGCCTTCCGATTTCCGGACCTGCTCTACCGATCCTGGAATGGCCTAATCCCAAGTGATGCCATAGCTTACATAAATTCACACATGCCTACTGTTTTTAGGATTTTTTCCATACGAAGACTGGTATGATTTTGTAAGTAACGGAAACGAAGTGGGATAACCGTCTGGCCATGTCTACTCCCGTGGCATCAGAGTTGCAATCCAGAGCGCCGGAGGATTCATCTGCGTCAGCCTCTCCCGGACCACGCGACTCGATGACCAAGGACACCCAAGTGCGGTTTGTAGCAGTGGTTCTTGCGCTGCTGACCCTTACCGCTGTCATTTTTGCCTGGATCAATTTCAACAAGGAGCGCCAGGTTGAGGTTCCCGATGACGGCGTCTGGTGGGTGGAACATAACGGCGCCTTGGAGGCCCAGCGAGTCGAACCGCAAGGCGCGGGCGCTCGTGCTGGCATCAAGCCCGGCGACCTCCTGATCTCGATCAACGAGCGCCCTGTTACCACCACCCCCGAGCGCGTTTATCAGATGTATCGCGTCGGCACCTGGGCCAAGGCCAGCTACAGCCTGGTGCGCCATGGCGTATCGCTGACCGCGCCGGTCATTCTGGTTCCCGCCGACCGCTCGATGAATACCGGCCTGCGTTTCATCGCGCTCATCTATCTCGGCATCGGCCTCTACGTTCTGCTGCGGCGCTGGACCGCCCCCAAGTCCACCCACTTTTACCTGTTTTGCCTTGTTTCCTTTATCTGCTACTCGTTCCATTACACGGGACGCCTTCGCCACTCCGACCTGGTGGTGTACTGGGGCAACGTGGTCGCCTGGCTGTTGCAACCGGCCCTGTTCCTGCATTTCGTCCTGACCTTTCCCGAGATCAAGGAATTGGTCAAGAAGCGTCCCTGGCTGACCCAGGCCTGCTATGTGCCGGGACTGCTGCTGTTCGCGCTCCACTTCGCCGCCCTTCAGTTGCTTGCGCCCAGCGAGTTGTTGCGCTACAACCTGGATCGCGGCGAGATGCTGTACGTCGCCGTCTTCTTCATTCTGTCGGCCGCCGTCCTGTGGCACACCTATCGGCACGCCTCCACGCCCATCCTTCGCCAGCAGATGAAGTGGGTGACGCGCGGCACCATTCTCGCTATCGTTCCGTTCACTTTCTTTTACGTCATTCCCTATCTGAGGGGTGATCCGGCCACCACGGTAATGAAGATTGCCGTGCTCTCGCTGGTCTTCCTGCCCCTGACCTTCGGCTACGCCATCTTCCGTTACCGCTTGATGGACGTGGACTTGATCTTCAAGCGCGGCATGGCCTATACGCTGGCTGCTGCCTCGATTGCCGGCTTGTATTTCGCCGCCATCGGCCTCGCGGCCGTGCTGCTGAACCGCCACCTGCCCAGCGCGGGCCCGGCGGGCATGATCATCGCCATCGTTGTCACCGCGCTGCTGTTCGACCCGGTCAAGAACTGGTTCGTGCAGCGGCTGGACCGGTTCTTCTACCGCAAGCGTTACGACTACCGCAGAACCTTAATCGAGTTCGGTCGCGACCTCAGCTCGCAGTTCGATCTCGACAAAATGCTTTCGTCGGTCGTGGACCGCATTTCCCGCACGCTGCTGGTCGATCGCATGGCCATCTTCCTGGCCGCCCCCGACGCGCCCGACCGCTTTACCCTGGCGAAATCGTTCGGCATCTCGGAAGTGAGCAACCTCGACTTGGGCTTCCTGGTGCAACAGCGTCCGGAGATGGAGGCCGGACACCTGTTCTTCGACAACACTCATTCGGTGGTCCGCGAAACTCCCGGCGCGCAGCACGCCATTGCCCAGCTCGACCTCAACTATTTCATTCCCTGCACCGTGCAAGGCCGCACCATTGCGGTCATGGGCTTGGGCAAGACCAGCGAAGGCGACTTTCTCTCCAGCGAAGATGTTGAACTGCTCGAAGCTCTCGCCGGCTACATCGGCATCGCCATCCAGAACGCGCGGCTGTACGCGTCCCTCGAGCAGAAAGTCACCGAATACGAGCGCCTCAAAGACTTCAACGAGAACATCGTCGAATCCATCAGCGTCGGCGTCTTTGCCGTGGACCTGGAAGACCGCGTCGAGTTCTGGAACTCGCAGATGGAAGTGATGTACGCCTTGCCGCGCTGGCAGGCGCTCGGCAAAAAACTCAGCGAAGTCTTCCCCGACGGTTTCTGCGAGGAGTTTTACCGGGTGCGGCCCAATCCCGGCATTCACAACCTGTACAAGTTCCGGTTGAAGACCCCGACAGGCGAGGCCCGCACCACCAATATCGCCATTGCGCCGCTGGTCACGAAAAAGTTCAGCGTCATCGGCCGCCTGATCCTGGTAGACGACATCACCGAACGCATCGAGCTCGAATCGCAGCTCAGCCAGGCGGAAAAGATGTCCTCCATCGGCTTGCTCGCCGCCGGCGTCGCCCATGAAGTCAACACCCCGCTCGCTGTCATCTCCTCCTACGCCCAGATGCTTTCCAAGCAGCTCGAGGGCGACAAGCAGAGCACCCTGCTCGACAAGATCATCAAGCAGACTTTCCGCGCCTCCGAGATCGTCAACAACCTGCTGAATTTCTCCCGCACCAGCGGCACGGAATTCGGCGAGGTCAGCGTCAACAAGGTCATCCACGACACGCTTGCCTTGCTCGAGCACCAGTTCAAAGTCGCGCGCATCAAGGTTCAGGAAGAGATTGCTGGCGACCTGCCCTTCATTCACGGCAATGCCGGCAAGCTCCAGCAGGTCTTTCTCAACCTCTTTCTGAATGCCAAGGATGCTATGCCCGGCGGCGGCACCCTGCTGGTGCGCACCGCCAACGGCGCCGGCGTGCACGTCACCGTCAGCGACACCGGCTCGGGCATCGCGCAGGAACACATTGACCGCATCTACGACCCGTTCTTCACCACAAAAAACAACGTGAGCGAGGGACGTCGCGGCACCGGCCTCGGTCTCTCGGTGACTTACGGAATCATTCAGGAGCACGCCGGCAAGATCCGCGTGGAAAGCCGGCAGGGCGCCGGCACGAGTTTTTATCTTGAGTTTCCCATGATGAGAAAGGCAGTCAATGTTTAGGGTCACTCGCCATTTTGCCAATGTAACCGTACTCCCCGCCTGCAACTCTGTGTCGCATGGGTTATGCGCCCGTGCGGCGGAAGGAGGGACCCGTGGCTTCTGAAGCCGCTGTCATTACCCGTCGCGGTACGCGCCGCGAACCGTCCCCCGCCCAGGGCTCCATTCTGATTGTGGATGACGAAGCCTCCATTCGCGAGTCCTTGGAGACGTTGCTCGACATGGAGGGCTTCACCGTCTTAACCGCAGCGACTGGCGAAGAAGGGCTGGCCCGCATGGCCGAGCAGCCTCTCGATCTCGTGCTGCTGGACTTCGCACTGCCGGACCGCAACGGCCTGGAAATCCTGCGCGACATCCGTGACCGCGATCCCGACCTCGGCGTCATCATGATCACCGCCTACGGGACGGTGGAGAACGCTGTCGCCGCCATGCAGGCGGGCGCCACCAACTTCATCCAGAAACCCTGGGACAATGAGAAGCTGCTAGCCGACGTCCGCGCGGTTGTCGCCCGCCGCCACGCCGAAGAAGAGAACATCCAGCTCAAGCGCGCCCTCAAGCAGCGTTACAACTTCGAGAACATCATCGGCAAATCGGAGCCGATGCTCAAAATCTTCGACCTCGTGGCCCAGATCGCTCCCAGCCGCTCGACCGTATTGCTGCAAGGCGAGAGCGGCACCGGCAAGGAGTTGATCGCCAAAGCCATCCACATGAATTCGCCGCGCAAGGACCGGCCCTTCGTTCCGGTGAATACCGGCTCCATGCCTGCCGACCTGCTGGAATCCACGCTGTTTGGCCACGTCAAAGGCGCCTTCACCAGCGCCGTCGCCTCCAAGAAGGGCCTCTTCGAGATCGCCGATCGCGGCACGCTCTTCCTCGATGAGATCGGCACCATGAGCATGGAAACCCAGGCCAAGATCCTGCGCGTGCTGCAGGACCGCAAGTTCATGCACCTGGGCGGCGTGCAGGAAATGCAGGTGGACGTGCGCATCATTGCTGCCACCAATATTGATCTCAAGCAGGCCTGCCGCGAGGGCAAGTTCCGTGAAGACCTTTACTACCGGCTGAACGTCATCACCATTGATCTGCCCCCGTTGCGGCAGCGCCACGAGGACGTTCCCCTGCTGGTGGATTTCTTTATTCGCAAGTTTGCTGAAGAAAACGAACGTCCCGTGCGGCAGATTGCGCCCGAGGCGCTGCGCGTCCTGCTCGAGTACAACTGGCCCGGCAATGTTCGCGAACTGGAAAACGTAATCGAGCGCGCCGTCGTTCTCTCCTCCGGCCCGACGATTGCGCTCGACCTGCTTCCGGATCACATTGTTGGCCGCAACAACGGCCTGAACGTACTGGAGCACCGCGCTGACGCCAGCCTGTTTGAAATCATCGAGGAGTGCGAGCGCCGCATCATCGGCGACATGCTCGAAAAGTGCAGTGGGAACCAGACCGAAGCCGCCGAGCAGTTCCGTGTTCCGCTCTCCACTCTGAATCAGAAGATCAAGCGCCTCAACATCGAGATCCGCAAGCGCTCGCGCGACAGCATCTGACCTTCTATTGAATTTGAGACCTGAGCCCCGGCGCGATGCCGGGGCTGCTCTTTCCACGGCAAAACTTCGGACCTGTCCTGCCCAATCTTCCCAAAGCCACGTAGCACAAGAGTTTCCGGGCAACCCTGTCGGCTCGGCTCATTACAAATCTTTACCCTTCCCTACCAACACGACAACGACTTCTCCGCCTCTAAAGGGTCTAAATAACCAGCAGTGAGAATGCAGCACGGGCCGCCCCAGCAAGGCTTGGGTCGGCGGAGGTGAACAGATGAACCGAGCAAAGCTACTTGCGATCGTGGGCACTGCAGCGCTATGCCTGGGCCTGACCGGCATCGCGTCGGCTCAGTACAATCCGAACAACCCGTATAACTTCCCGTTCCCAAATCAGGGCCCTTACAACCGGGGCGTTTACAACGGTGGGGGCTACGGCAACCAGAACCAGGCCTACCAATGGGGCTACCGCGACGGTATCAATGATGCCCGCAGCGACGCGAACTCCAATCGCGGCTACCAGCCTCAGAAGGACCGGAATTACAAGAAGGCCGACAACGGCTATAACAGGAGCTGGGGCAACAAGGGCGCTTATCAGCAGGCCTACCGCAGCGGCTACATGCAGGGCTACCAGCAGAGTTTCAATGGCTACGGCCGCAACGGCGTGTACAACAACGGCCCCTATAACAATGGCCGCAACAACAACGGCAACTGGCGCCGCGACCGCGACCGTGATCATGACCGCGATGATCACTGGCGGGATCGGGACCGCGACCGCGATCGGGATCACGACCGGGACCGCGACTGATCAGATTCCTCTCTCTCTTGCAGGCCGCCGCATTCCGGCGGCCTTAATTTTTCTCATCACTTGCTGCGATCGCCACTAGCCACTGACGCCCTACCACTGCTATATTCCGATTCTCCCATGGAACTCATCTCACCCCTCGACTACGCCAAGCAGTCGGTCATGGCGGTGCAGGAGTACTGGCAACTGGCGTCGCAATCCGTCGCCAACCTGTTCAGCCATCCTCGCTATGTCGCCGACACCTTGCAGCAGGCCGATCTGATTGGTGTGGGCTCGGTCCCCATCGTCGTGCTAACCGGCTTTTTTACCGGCGCCGTGCTTGCCCTGCAAAGCGCCAATTCGCTGGCGCGCTTCGGCGCGCTGGCCCTCACCGGCCAGCTCGTCGGGCTCTCCATGGTGCGCGAACTCGGTCCGGTGCTGACTGGCCTGATGGTCGCGGGACGCAACGCCTCCGGCATGGCCAGCGAGCTCGGTTCCATGAAGGTGACCGAGCAAATTGATGCCATGCGCGCGCTCGGCACCGATCCCACCAAGAAGCTGGTTACCCCGCGGGTCGTCGCCAGCGTGGTCATGCTGTTCTTCCTCACCATCATTTCCGACCTGGTGGGTCTCGCCGGCGGCTACATGGTCGCTTACTTCATCCTCGGTCTCGATAGCTACCAGTACTGGAATACCGCTTACCAGTCCCTGGTGTACGGCGACGTTTTCATGGGATTGACCAAGCCGCTGCTGTTCGGCTTTGTCATCTCCACCATGGGCTGCTTCTACGGTCTCAACGCACATGGCGGTACCCAGGGTGTCGGCCGCGCCACCACCCAAGCGGTGGTCGCCGCTTCCGTGGTCACCCTGGTGGTCAATTTCTTTTACACGCGCCTGCTGCTCTCCATCTTCGGCATGCACTGATGTCCATCTCGCCGCCCCAGCCCGCCAACGGTCGCGAAAAACGCGATATCGTTTTCGACGATGTCGGTCTCGCCTTCGATGAGAACCTGGTTCTTGACGGCATCTCGTTCAGCCTGCGTCCCGGCGAGACCAAGATCCTGCTCGGCGTCGCCGGGACCGGCAAAAGCACTGTCCTCAAGCTCTGCCTGGGTCTGCTGAAGCCTGACCGCGGCCGCATCATGGTGCTCGGTGAGGATGTGACGCAGATGAAGGAAGAGGACCTGTTTGAGCTGCGCCGCCGCGTCGGCATGGTCTTCCAGGAAAGCGCACTCTTCGATTCGCTCACCGTGCGCGAGAATGTCGCTTATCGCCTGATCGAAGAACATGTAGATCCGCAGGAGGCTGAGACACGCGTGCGTGAGGCCCTCCGCTTCGTCGAACTGGAACGCACGCTCGATATGTTTCCCTCCGAGCTTTCTGGAGGCATGCGCCGCCGCGTTGCCATCGCCCGCGCCATCGTCACCCAGCCGGAACTGCTGCTCTACGACTCGCCCACCGGCGGCCTCGATCCGGTGACTTCCACCACCATCGTCGAACTTATCGTCAAGCAGCGCGACGTCTATCACACCAGTTCGCTGATGGTGACCCATCGCCTGCAGGACGCCTTTACTATGGCAACCAACTACTTCGACCCGAAGACGAATCAAATGCTGCCGCTCGGGCCGAACAAGGTGAACCTCGACACGACCTTCCTCATCCTTCGCGACGGCAATGTCATTTTCGACGGGAACGCCCCTGAACTAGCCGCTTCCCGCGACGAATACATTCGCGAATACATCGCGTAGATGGTTTCAGTTTCTGTTTCTGTGTAAACCAACTGTCATCCTGACCGAAGGACTCCCAGCAGAAACAGAAGCTGAAAACTACGCCTTCGCTGTTCTAGCCCTCATCTCTGCCATTTTCTTGAAACGGTCTTCCATCCACGCGACGCGCTTGCGAGTCTCCGGCGTGCTCGTGGCCACCTTTTCCACCTTCTCCAGCCAGTCCGGCATGTTGTTGAACTCGCGGATCTGCTTCAGCCACGGCTTGATTTTCGTGTAAACGAAAATCAATTCCCCGCCCCAATCCAGGAACAGGTCGCGATTCACTACACCGCGCAGCACCAGGGATGCCGCGTTCTCCCAGTACGTCAGCACCTGGCGCATCCATCGATTTTCGTCCGCGGCAAAGTTCATGCTGAGCTGCGTGATCTCGTCGAACGATTGGGGACTCCAGCTTGCAAACCAGTTGCGCGCCTTGCGCATCTCCGCCTCGCGCCGCAGATCGTACAACTTCATTACGATGTCCGCGTCCGCGGCAGTCGCTTTCTTTCCAGCACTCTTCGCCATCAGCTTCCTCCTCACACATTGTTTTGATTGAAAATCGTTGGCGCGAACTACGCGACCCCACAAAGCGTTGCCGCACCATACCTCTGACCACTAGCCACTGCCTTACGCTACTGCTCCCTCTTCCGGTTTGGGCTCCAGCGGGCGCGAGTAGTCACATTTGACCGTGCTCTCGGCTTCTTCTTCGCCCTTCTTGCGCCGGCGCTTGGGTTTATCTTCCTCGTCCGACGCTGTCCGCTTGTTGTTCGGACACGCGATCACCGGCCCCGATTTCAAATTCTTCTCCACCAGGTAAGGGCTGCCGCACTGCGGGCACGTCTCCGCCACAGGCTTCCAGGCCGACGTGAACTTGCACTTCGGATAGTTCGAGCACCCGTAAAAAATGTTCCCGCGCCGCCGAGCCTTCTTCTCCACCAGGTCGCCTTCCTTGCACTCCGGGCACTTTACACCGATGAAGTTCTGCTTGACGTACTTGCACTCCGGATAGCCGCTGCACGAGACAAACTCACCGTAGCGCCCGTGCCGCAGCACCATGTTACGGCCGCACTGCGGGCATTTTTCTTCCAGCGGAATGTCGGGCACCTTCTTGCCCTGGTCCAGACGCCGCGTCGTTTTGCAATCCGGATACCCGGTGCAAGCCATGAACTGGCCGAAGCGCCCGCGCTTCAGCACCATCGGTCGCCCGCAGTTCTCGCAGTATTCCTCCTGGGAGGTTTCCTGCATGTCCGCCGAATCCAGGTCCGGCAGATCAATGGGATTTTCTTTGGTGAACGTGCACGAATTCGGATCGTCCTTGTCGTACGTGCTGCACGCGAAAAAGGAACCGTGCTTGCCCCACTTGATCACCAGCGGCGCGCCGCACCGTTCGCACTTCTCGTCGGTCGGCTTCTCCATCCGCTTGATGTTCTCCATGTTTTTCTC
>JBPCSQ010000030.1:0-37138 GCA_051006995.1 Terriglobales bacterium | reverse complement strand
GCCCGCGTGCCGCTACGTGCCGACGTGTTCCGAGTACGCCTCCGAAGCAGTCGAGATGCATGGCGTGCTGCGCGGCGGGGTACTGGCTACCGGGAGATTGTTGCGCTGTCACCCGTTCGCGAAAGGCGGCTGCGATCCTGTGCCGCAGCCGTCCCTTGTGGGACTGGATCGCGACCGGGCACAAGCCCAGCACTGAAGTGCTGGGCTATTTTCATCTGCTCCTCGGGGGCAGGGATGAGTAAGAATTTTGGCTGATTTGCAAAATCCGCAGCAGGACCCCGGCATGGAGCGCCGGCTCCTGCTGGTGTTCGTTTTGACGTTTGCGGTACTGCTGATCTCGCAGCCGCTGCTGAACAAATATCTCAAGCAGCAGCCCGCGCCGGAACAAAAGCAGCAGCAGACAGCAGCGCAACCGGCGGCGGCGCAGCCCGCGGCGTCTGCACCAACGCCCGCGCAAGCCGCGGTCAGCGCTCCGAAGTCTCCCGGCGCCAAGCAGGCGGCCACTGAGCAGGAGACGGTGATCGAGAACGATCTGTACAAGATCACATTCACCAACCGGGGCGGGCAGGTGAAGTCGTGGATCCTGAAAAAGTTCGACGACGAAGCCGGGCATCCGCTCGAGTTGGTGCATGAGGCGGCCGCGGCGCAATACGGATATCCACTGTCGCTGTGGACGTACGATGAAAATCTGCGCAAGAAACTGGCTGGAGCGCTGTACGTCACCAGCGGCTCCGGAAAGCTCAGCGCTCCCGCCGACATCACGTTCGAGTACGCCGACGCCGAGACGACAGTCCGCAAGACCTTTCACTTCGACCATTCGTACCTGGTGAAGATCGAGTCGGCGGTCACGCAGAACGGCCAGACGGTGCGCGCGTTTCCGGCGTGGCCGGCGGGATTCGGAGATCAGACCACGCCCGCTTCCTACGCCGGCGGCACGATTGATTTCTTCAACGGCGAATACAGCTGGCACGGTGGCGAAAAAGTTGAACGCCGCCCGCTGAAGAACCTGAGCGGTGGCGCCACGGTCGCTGGTCCGTTCTACTGGGGCGGGGCGGCGGACCAGTACTTCGCGGCAGTATTCCTTCCCAGCGACCCGAAGACGACCACGCTGATCGAGTTGCGCAACAGCATTGAGATCCCGAAGGACTCTGCCAAGCCGCAGGGCGAAAAAATGAAGGTGGAGGTCGTGGGCGCCGCCGTGGGCGATGCCAACGGCGTCACGCGCGAGCAGCTCTTCGCAGGGCCCAAGAACCTGGACACGCTGCAATCGGTGAAGGTGAGCACCACGCCGTCGCCGTCGGACCTGCGCAGCCTGGTGGACTTCGGCACGTACCTGGGATTCATCGCGCGCCCGCTGTTCCTGTGGCTGCGCTGGACGTACCACCACGTGGTGGCGAACTGGGGATGGTCAATCATCATTCTGACCATCATCATCAACATCGTGGTGTTTCCGCTGCGGCTCACCAGCATGAAGTCGGCGCTGAAGATGCAGAAGCTTCAGCCGCAGGTGAACGCCATCAAGAAGAAGTATGAGAAGTACACGATGCGCGATCCGCGCAAGCAGGAGATGAACCAGGAAATCGCGGCGCTGTTCAAGCGCGAGGGCGCCAACCCGATGGGCGGCTGCATCCCGATGCTGATCCAGTTCCCATTCCTGGTGGCGTTCTACTCCATGCTGGGCAGCGCCATCGAGTTGCGGCACGCGCACTGGCTGTGGCTGCGCGATCTTTCTTCACCGGAAATCACGACCATCCATTTCCTTCCCGTGCTGGTCATCGTGACCACGCTGGCGGTGCAGAAGATGACGCCGCAGGCGGGCATGGATCCGGCGCAGCAAAAAGTAATGACGCTGATGATGCCGGCGATGCTGGGCTTCATCTCGTGGAATTTGTCCACCGGGCTGTGCCTGTACTGGGTGGTGGGCAACCTGGTGGCGATCCTGCAACAGGTGTGGATGAACAACACGCGGTTCGGCCAGGAGATGCGCGCGGAAGCGGAAAAGCGGGCGCGCAAGCAGAAGGGCGAAGGAGCCAAGCGATAAGGGCCTGGGCTTGTTACAATGCTCAGCGTTTCCGGAGGCGCCTCATGGCACTGAAACGTTTTCTCGTGTTTGCCTTCGATCCAGCCGGCCCGGCCGGCGGCTGGCGGGACTTTAAGGGTGACGCCGACACCAAGGAACAGGCTGAGGAAATCGCCGAGAAAGTCTTCGGCCGCATCCAGATTGTGGACACCGGTTTCGAAGAGCAAGTAGGCGGTTCTGCCATGCACCTGGTGTACACGATGTACCGCGAATTTGAATACCAGCAGCACTGAATCATGCAGTTGTGAGTTGCGAGTTCTGCGTTGTGAGCGCTCACAACGCACAACTCACAACTCGGGAACCCTATGCCCTTAGCGGACAAAGTCGGCTCGGCAAAAAAGATTGAAGCCTTTCTCCGTACCACGATCCTCAAGGGCGCATTCAAGCTGAAGTACCGGATCACCGTGGATCCGCCGCTGCCGGAGGAGCGCGACTGGGAGCGGCCGCTGATCCTGGTGGAGCTGTCCGGGCCGGACAGCGAGCTGCTGCTGGCACGCGGAGGCGAACTGCTGCGCGCCTTCGAGCACCTGGCCATCGAGATGCTGCGGCTGCAGCGCGAAGAGCACGAACTGGTCAGCTTCGATTGCCGGGGATTTCGCGCCATGCGCATCCAGGAATTGAGGATGGCGGCCGACGTGGCGGCCGAGCGCGTGCGCAAGAGCGGATCGCCCTACGAGTTCGGTCCCATGAGCTCCCGCGAACGTCGCATCGTGCACCTGGCGCTGCGTGAGCAGACCGATCTGCGCACCGAAAGCGCCGGCATGGCCGCCGACCGGCACGTGGTGGTCTATCCCAAGGACTACAAGCCGCGCGCCGCTTCCGCGCCCCGGTTCGGGCGACGGAGATAACCAACCCCTCGATGATTGGAATCGTCCCCGGCTTCAGGTGACTTTAAACGCCGGTCTTGATTGCGGCCTTGGCGGCGCGGCGGTGGTCGTCCTCGGTGGCGCGGCGGACGAAGCGCTCAATGATGGTGCGGCGCTGGTGCGTGGGATCAAACATGACACCGAAGTGCTGGCCGCGCGTGTGACAGACGACAGCCGGGATCTCGACCGGCGTCTGCTCCGGCAACATGAACGTAAGTTGCACCGGCTGGGCGACCTTGACCGGGGCGTCGGACCTGAGCAGCATGCCGCCATGGCTGATGTTCTTGCCTTCCGCGACAAAATTGTGCTCGGCCGTCACAACCTGCACCGGTACGCCGAGTTGCACGCGAATCTTTCCGCGGCGTGATTCCACGGAAGAACCGCGCTCGGTGCCTACGATCAGATACACCATCAGCCCGATGGCCAGAATCGCGCACAGGATGATGGGGATCATAAGCGCTGCATTTATGCCACAGAATGCTGCACAAGGCTAGGATTTAGTCCCTAGCTCCTAGACAAGTGCAATTGCGTCCAGCAGTACCTGAGTACCTAAGAAGAACCGACACGAAGGTGGAGATCGCAGGGAAGCACTGAGGTACTGAGGTACTCACGTACTGTCTTAATGACGCGCCAGCGGTTGCATGTCGGCATCGCTGTTGGGCAGGAAATAGCCGACGACGATGCCCATGCCGTCAGCATTGGCGATGCGGGGCTTGTCGTAGGTGGCGGCGACCTCGACATTATCTCCCTGGCGGAGCGGAAAGCCGCCGCGATCAGCGAAGGTCACGATGGGCATGGCGCGGATGTGACCCTGCTCGTCGAGCGTGGAGTTCAACTCCGCGATCAACTGGTTCTGGGTGGCATCGCGAATGAGGAGTTGCCGGCCGTAGTCGTGCAGGTGCCCGCCGACGCCGAGCAGGCGACCGGAATAGTGGACGGGGATGGTGGCGTCCAGTTTCATTCCTTCGGCGGCAAGCTGGAACTCCGAATTGCCGCACTGCTTCACGTCGAACCATGCCGGATAAACGCTCTTCAGTTGAGCATCGGCCTCGGCAGGCTGGTATTCCATGGCAACACTGAGCCGCGCATTGGCGTAAGAGGTTGCGGTGGGATTGTGAAACATGGTGGTGATGCGGATGCGATCGCCCTTACGCACGCGATATCCGAAGCCGGGCAGTGCGGGCCAGTCATTCATCTCACCGCCGGCGCCGAAGATGTGCTCGTCCTTGTTGGGGCAGAGGAAGTCGGCGCGCGCGGTATTCCAGAATGCGACGTGATGCAGGATGCCGGGGGGCAGCTGGGCGCCGCGCGCGTCCATCAGCGACGGATGATACGCGGTGATCCAGCCGTCGAACGGGATCTCCAAAATCTGCGGAGCGGGCTGCGGCATGCTTCGGTGATCGGTGTGGGCGGGAAGATCCAGCGGGCCGAGCGTCACCACCAGCACGTGCTTCACCGGATCGTTATTCACTTCCAACTTGGCCGGCGACATCTGCATGTCGTGCATGGCGTGGTGCTCGTGCTGCGCGAGCATGGGCGTGGCCAGGAGGAAAAGCAGGGGGAGCACCCGCATCATCATGCGGAATATGGTTGCAGCTTCGGGCGGGCGTTGGCAAGAGCAGACAAATTGAAACTTGAGTCAATCCGAGCGCCGACTTGTTTAGGAACGCGCGCGCTTGGCGCTGCTGGACAAAATGGAGAGGATTTCCTGTAATCCCTGGCGAACGCGCTTGAGGCCGTCGCTGGAAGCATGGCGCGGGAAGGGCAGCGCCTGCGGCTTGGTAGCGGACTTGGCCTCCGCCCGCAACTGCTGGCGCGCTCCGGAGATGGTAAAGCCCTGTTGGTAGAGCAGGGTCTTGATGCGCAAAACGTTTTCCAGATCGCGGCGGCGATACATGCGCTGGCCGGTGCTGCTCTTGGTGGGCTTCAGTTGCGGAAACTCCGTCTCCCAGAAACGCAGCACGTAGGCGGGCAGGCGGCACAGGCGCGAGACTTCCCCGATCCGGAAGTAGAGCTTGTCCGGGATGAGCACTTCCTCGGGTTGTTTATGAGATCGTTTTGCGGTTGCCATCCAGAGTTCCCCGAACCCGGCCAGAGTAGCCGCTATTCAACCTGCGGTTTTTAGCACGAGCGGCGATTCTGGACAACTCCGATGTGAGCTTCTGACTCCAAATTCGTACTGGCAAGAACATTGGTTCGGGGTGGATATGCGGGCTCTGGGCTCCTTTTTCGGGCTACTTCTTTCGATCTCCTTGCTGATTTTTCTTGCCGCCTGCGGCGGTACAGCCAGCTCTCCATCCAATCCGAATCCCGCGCCGGGTGGCGGTTCCGGCGGCGGTGGGTCAGCGCCGACCATTACGCTCACGGCCAGTCCCGCCACGGTGACGGCCGGACAATTCAGCACGCTGAACTGGGCGAGCACGGGTGCGACGTCGGTCACGATGTCACCGGCGGTCCCCACGGAAGATGGACAGAAGCTGGCGCTCTCGGGATCGGCGGCGGTGGTTCCGAGCGCGACGACGACGTATACGGCGACGGCAACCAGCGCCTTTGGAGCCACGGCCACGGCGATGGTCACGGTCACGGTGAACCAACCGGCGCCGACGATCACGTTTACGGCGAACCCTCCCACGGTTGTCGCAGGCCAGCCGTCCACACTCACCTGGACCACCGCGAACGCGACCTTCATCACAATTGACAACGGTATCGGCAATGCCGCTGTTCCTTCGGGAACGGCGACCGTGAAGCCGGGCGCAACCACGACGTACACCTTGAGCGCGACCGGTCCGGGCGGAACGAGTACCGCGACCGCGACGATCAGCGTGCCCCAGCTTGCGGTGACGCTCACGGCATCACCGCTCGGTGTGGCCAACGGCCAGGCAACGACGTTGACCTGGATGTCGCAGGGCGCGGTGTCGGTGGACATCGAGCCAAGTGTCGGCGTGGTGGGCCTGAGCGGCAGCACGCAGCAGAAGCCGACGCAGACCACCACCTATGTCGCCACGGCGAAAGATGGTTCGGGAAATTCCACCACCGCATCGGTGACGGTAGCGGTGGTGCCCTCGGGCTCACTGCAGCAGGCGGTTAAGCACATCATTTTCTTTGTGCAGGAGAACCGGTCGTTCGACGATTACTTCGGCTTCCTGGGCCAGTACAAAGCGGGACGAGGTTTCACCAACGACGTAGACGGCCTGCCCGCCAACGCGCTTCAACTGGATCAGAACGGCACGCCGGTGCATTCGTATCACCAGCAATCCACCTGCGTGGAAAACACCAGCCCGTCATGGAATCCGAGCTGGGGCGCGTGGAACAACGGCAAGATGGACGGATTCGTCCGGGTGAAGGACCAGCCTTCGACTATCGACCCGATGTACCACCGGGTGATGGGCTACTACAACCAGGATGACCTGCCCTTCTATTACGAACTCGCCACGCAGTTCGCCACCAGCGACCGCTTCTTCGAGTCGGTGATGGCTGGCACGATTCCCAACCGCATGTACCTGTTCACCGGCACGTCGTTCGGGCACATCTATCCCGACCCGCCACCCAGCGGCGGGTGGCAGCAGAAAACCATCTTTGAGCTGCTGAACCAGTTCGGCATCAACTGGCGTTACTACTACCAGGACAACAGCATTTTCCTGGGGCAGTTCCAGGCGTGGAGCGATCCGGCGATCAGCAGCCGCGTGTTCAACATTACCGACTGGTACAAGACGCTGGCCAGCGCGACGGCGGATGACGATCTGCCGCCGGTGATCTTCATTGAACGAGCGAGCGCCGAGTTGCAGTTGGACGAACATCCGGACAACAACACGCAGGCCGGCGCGGCGCGCGTGCAGCAGATCCTGACCGCATTGCTGAACAGCGCAGCGTGGAAGTCGTCGGTGTTCATCCTGACCTACGACGAGTTCGGCGGGCTGTACGATCATGTACCGATTCAACCGATGGCGGCGCCGGACAATATCGCGCCGATTTGCTCGCCGGGATTCGACTCGTCGTGCCAGCCAGGAGATTTTGCGCACACCGGCTTCCGCATTCCGCTGATCGTGGTCTCGCCTTGGGTGAAGCCGCACTCCACTTCGCACGTGGTGCGGGAGACGACTTCGATTCTGAAGCTGATCGAAACGCGCTTTGGATTGCCGGCGCTCACAGGGCGCGATGCTGCCGCCGACGACATGACTGAGATGTTCGACTTCACGCAGCCGAACATGATCAGCGTGCCGCCGCTGCCGCAGCAGCCGACCAATGCGCCGTGCAGCTTCAACATGGAGATCAACGGACAGCAATAGCCCCACCGGAGTCATGCCGAGCGGAGCGAGGCACCTGTTGTGGGCGCCCTGAGTCGTGAGGTGATGAAAGCAGATCCCTCGCTGCGTCGGGATGACTCTGCACAATAAAAAAGGCCCCCGGCATTTACCGGAGGCCAGAAATCCTCTTCAGGAGCCCATAAACGCGAGGTCAGCTCGCGTTAGTGCTTCTTTTTCTTTGTTTTCGCCTTCTTTTTCACTGGCATGTGCTGTTCCTCCTAGGAACGATTCACTTCCCCCTTGGTAGGCCCGGAGTCCTTTTGCCGACCCATATGTTGGGTGGCATCTTGCTCTGGCCCAAGATATTGCGGCTCCTTAACATCGAAGTCAACAAAATTTTTTGCGCGTGGACCCGTTCCGACAGCACAGGGTGAGTTAAAACAGAACGCATGGACACCGGCGCCGCCTATCTCGACGAAGCCCGGCGCGCGCTGCGCGGACACAAACGCCTCGCCGAAGGCGCGGTAGCGCAGCTTCGCGACGACGAACTTTTTCTGCAAGCGGACCCGGAGGCGAACAGCGCCGCCATCCTGCTGAAGCACATCGGACGAAATCTCCGGTCGCGTTTTACCGACTTTCTGACGAGTGACGGTGAAAAGCCCGACCGACACCGCGACCAGGAGTTCGAGCTCACCGGCAAGGAATCGCGCGAGGAGTTGTTGCGCGTGTGGGAGAACGGATGGCAAGCGGCGTTCGATACCATCGCCTCGCTCAAGCCGGAGGACCTGGCGCGCACGGTGACCATTCGCGGCGAGCCGTACACCGCCATGCAGGCCATTCATCGCGCCGTGGCGCACGCCGTGTATCACGTCGGGCAGATCGTGTACGTTGCCAAGCACATCCGCGGCGGGGAGTGGAAGACGCTCAGCATTCCGCGCGGCAAGTCGGAGGAGTTCAACGCGCAGAAGCGCTCCGGCAAGGGCGACGGGGCGCACGTGCTGGATGCCAACCGGTCGGAAGACCTGAAGCAGACGAAGCTTCCGTAACCGTTCCCGCGTCGCCTAACCCCACTGCCGCAAGTGCGCGAGGAATCCGAGGAAAGCGAAGCCCGAATCCACCATGGCCGCCAGAACGGTGGTTGCCAAGAATCTACCACTGCCGCGCAGCTTGTCCGCGGATACAGCTTTTCGTTTGGCGACGACGGTGTGGAACCACTCGTCGCCTTTGCGCTGATCAAGCGGCGATCCCTTCATCGCCATATATCCGATGATGCCGAAGAAAAGCCCATCAACGTAAAATGCCAGCGATCGACCAAGTCCAGCTTTTAACCCGCAGACGCGCCCGCTTTCGTCGAGTACGACAAGTCCACAAATCATTTTGCCCGGCGTAGATCCATGGAACGCTTCGCACACAGCGTGAAACGATACATATCCGACCGCCGCGATCAGGAACGCGATCACTGACGCCCCGCGAAGCCGGGACAAATGCTGTTGGAATGCCACCCGATCCCCATGCACTGCGACCAGCAGCATAAGTCCAAAGACAAATGCGGAGGCGATTTGAATGATCCAGTGACACGCTAAGTCGACGAGACGCGCGCCTGCGCGGATTAGGAAGCCGGCGGTCGTGGGCAGCGTCGAGGTGTCCAAGGCGTAGCCACCGAATGAAAAAGTCGGTTCGGCAGGCTTCGCCTGCTGCAATTCAGTACTCATGAAACGCGATTGTGGCCGTCAATATCCGCGGGTGCAACATAAAAGTGCGTTCCGCTGTCATTCGACAAATCGCAAGAAGATGCCTTTTATAATTCCTATCCGCGTTCATCTGCGTTGATCAGCGGCTGATTCATCTTGTCCTCCAATCAGGAAAACGTTCTCGAATTCAGCGCGCCGGCGCGCGAGAAGATCTCGCCGGCGGCGTACTGGCGGCTGCTGCGCGAGAACCGCAACTTCCGGCGCCTATGGCTGGCGCAGATCGTCAGCGAGCTCGGCGACTGGTTCTACACTGTCACCATCTACACGCTGCTGCTGCAATTCACCGGGAAGGCGCAGTCCATCGGTCTGGCGCTGGTGCTGCAGGTGCTTCCGCAGACGCTGGTCGGCCCCTCGGCAGGAGTGGTGAACGACCGCGCACGCCGCAAGCGCGTCATGATCACCGCCGACATCGCGCGCGCCGGCATCGTGCTCTCCATGCTGCTGGTGCGCTCGCGCTCGACGGTCGCGCTGGTGTACCCGCTGCTGGTGATGGAGACGATCATGGCGGCGTTCTTCGAGCCGGCGCGCAACTCCGCCATCCCGAACATCACGAAACGCGAAGACGTGATCGTGGCCAACACGCTTTCGTCCATGACGTGGTCGTTCGACTTGGCGATCGGGGCGACGGTGGGTGGGATTGTCGCCGTCTTCCTGGGACGCGAGGCGGTGTTCATTCTGGATGCGCTGTCGTTCATCGCGTCGGCGCTGCTGATCCGCGGCATGAAATTCGACGAGCCGCACGCTGCCGGAGGACCGCCCCTGCGCGCCCGCGAAGTAGTGGACTTTTCGCCCATGCTGGAGGGCGCGCGTTACATGCAGCGGCGGCCGAGGCTGGCCGCGACCGTGCTGGTGAAGGGCGGACTCGGCCTGATGATCGGGGCGACGTGGGTGATCTACGCCATCATGGGGGAGCGCACGTTCGCCGGACATTTTGCGTCGTTCGGAGCGCAACGCGCGGGCACGCTCGGCATGAGCCTGCTGATCGGGGCGCGCGGCATCGGGGCGCTGCTCGGGCCGCTGGTGGCGACGAACTGGGCCGGCCAACGCGACACCCGCCTGCGTCGCGGCATCCTGTTCGGGTTTCTGGCGGAAGCGGCCGGGCTGACCGTGCTCTCGATCGTGCCGAATGTCTGGGTGGCAGTTGCCTGCGTGGTGGTGACGCACTGCGGCGGATCCGTGATCTGGACATTCTCCACCACGCTGCTGCACCTCTACAGCGATGACCAGTTCCGCGGGCGCGTGTTCTCGGCGGATTTGGGCATCTGCATGGCCATGATTTCGGTGACCGCCTATGCGGCGTCGGTTGCGATTGATGCGGGCGTGGGCGTGCGGCTGCTGGCTGCGTGCACGGGAGCGCTGGTGCTGGCGCCGGCGGGGGCATGGTGGTGGGCGCAACGCTTCTGGAAGACAAGTACCTGAGAGGTGACGTACTTCGCAGTTTGCACTTTGCACTTCGCACCGCGCTCAGGTACTTAGGTAGTGAGGTACTCAGGTACGGATGCATTCGCGCGCGCCCATCATGCGCATTATCCTCACGGTGCTCATCTGGCGCGTGCTGCTGGCGTTGCTGTTCATGGCCGCGGCCTCGCGGCTTCCGGCGCAGCCCGACGAGAAAGCTTTCACCACGCGCGGCGAGGCGGTAATTGCCAACGCCATCCACGTTCCCCTGTGGCAGCGCGGGACTTTCAACTGGGACGCCTACTACTACCTGCACATCGCGGCGCACGGATACCGCTCGGATGAGCCGGCGACGTTTGCATTCTTCCCGCTGTTCCCGGCGCTGGTCGCCATGCTGCACAAACTCGGCCTGGGCCTGGTGACCGCCGGGCTACTGCTGAATCTGTTGGCGACCGGATTCGCCGCGGTTTTTCTGTACCTGATGGCGATGGAGTTTTGCAGTCGTGAACAGTGCGCGCAGCGCGCGGTGTGGCTGTTCCTGCTGTTCCCGTCGTCGTACTTTCTGGCAGCGTTCTACAGCGAAGCGGTTTTTTGCGCGCTTGGTTTCGGGGCATTGTGGCTGGCGCGTAAGCGGCAGTGGCTGGCGGCAAGCATGCTGCTGGCGCTATTGACGGCCACGCGGCCAACGGCGCTTTGCTTCGTGCTGGCGGTGGCAGTGGAGTATCTCGACGCCAAGCAATTCTCGGCGCGCAAGCTGGACCGCAGCGCGCTCGCTTTTCTGGCAGCGCCAGCAGGATTGATGGCGTACATGGCGTACCTGCAAGCGCGCTGGGGAGACGCGCTGCTGTTTGCGCGCGTCCAGCACCAGTTCTGGGATTATCGAGCCTTCACCTGGAACCTTGTGAAGCCGCTGGTGCAGGCGACCCGCTCGGCGGTGGGTTTAACGCAGTATGGATTCTGGGTGGAGGCGGCGCGCCACTGGGTGACCCTGGCGTGTTTCGTGGTTGCATTACTGGCGCTGGTGGGTGGCTGGCGAAAACTGCTGCCCAGCTATCGCGTGTTGATTGCCGCCAGCTTACTGCTGTTTTTGGCAAGCGGCAGCCTGGGCTCGGTGAATCGCTTTGTGCTCCCGCTGTTTCCCGTGTTCCTGGTGCTCAGCGAATTATCCGGATGGCGTTACCGGGTTTGGCTCACCATCTCAGCCGGTCTCATGACATTCCTGGCAGTGGCGTTTGTGAATTTCCGCTTCACCGGCTGAGTCATGAAGATTCCAGTTGTGCGCTGATGGTCCAGGCGCCCTCCCGGCTGTCGTACACAAGGGTTAGCAGGCTGGGCTTGCAGCACACCTGGCAATCCTCGACGTACTGCTGGCGGCGCCCGGCGAGTGGGTCCACCGAGGTCTCATTCCACGTTCCGCATCCCGCACATTGAAAACCGGCCATGGCCGATGGATGCGCCATGCGGCGACAAGGTCGCAAGCGCTGGCACTCGGGTGGCGAGTTGGCTGCCAAAATCGGCAATACAGATGCGTTTTGCGGCAAGTGGCACCAACCAGGGAGGATGTAAGTACCGTCTAAGCAAGACAGTCCCCTGCCATCGCCCGGGTGAATGCGAGCGTGCGGAAAAATCACGCGCACGAGTGCCGAAAGTCACTTGCGCATGTGAGGTGAATTGAGGTATTTCCTTCGCAACACACCCGGAAACAGGGAGAGGTACGAGCCAGGTGATTCCGGAATCGCATCCGCTGCAGCAGTTTTTCCTCGAGCTGGTCCACGAACATTTCCACCGCACCATCGGGCTGCGCGACCCGCAAGTGAGCGAGTACGTCGCCAACATGCTGACCGAATTTTGCGAGGTGGAACAACTGCACAGGATCCGCAATGCCGGCGGCCGTCCGCTGGACGACGTGGGCGAAATGCTGCTCGAAGCGGACCCGGTGTTCGGAGAGGCGCCGTCATTCGATCGCGAGCGCGAGGTGCGCAAGCACATCGGCGATTACACCTTGTTTTTCACCGGGATGTTTCCCGAGGCGATCAACGGGTTCCGCCTGCGGCGGCAGCGGCTGGAAAATTTTGTGGACTTCATCCGCGCCGGCAAGGAAAGTTACTACATCGTTTCCAAGTTCGAATTCTTCGAGTATGCAAGGGTGGCGCCGCTGTTCGCCAAACTCTCCGCACAGTTTGAGGAGTGCGTCTTCGGGCTGAACCAGCTCAAGAACGAACTGGCGGAGCGCCAGCATCCGATCGTGCGGCGCACCACTGAATTCCTGATGTAATCCCCGGATCAGGCTCCCAAGCGATAGAAGCTGAGGGCGGCGTCTCCCTGCCGCAGCAGGCGAAAGCGCTGCAAGGCGCCGAAGCGCGCGCCGGGATCGAAACGCTTTTCGTGCTCGGCAATGACGGTGGAGTCACGGCGCAGTAAGCGCGATTGCGAGAGGAAGCCGAGCGTCGCCGCGTAAGCCTGCTGCATGCGATACGGCGGATCCAGGAAGCAGAAGTCGCACACGATCGCTTCGCTGTCCAGCAGGCGGAGAGCGCGTTCGACCTCGCGGTCGTGAATTTCAAAACCTTCGTCAATCGCCAAACCGCGGAGGTTTTCGCGGATGACGGCGGCGGCGCGTGTCGATGTTTCAACGAAGTGGACCTCGCGCGCGCCGCGGCTGAGCGCCTCGATGCCGACGGCGCCGGTGCCGGCGAAGAGATCCAGCCAGACAGTATCGCGCAGGGCCTCGGGCCGGCCGGCGGTCAACACGTCAAACAAGGTTTCGCGCAGCCGGTCGCTGGTCGGGCGGATATCCATGCCGCGCAGCGAGCGCAGCGGGCGGCTGCGATATTGGCCAGCGATGACACGCATGAAACATTTGTAATTTGTAATTGGTAATTTGCAATTTTTTTCTACGAAGTGTTGCGATTGCGAGAGATTTCAAATTACACATCGGCGGAGCCACGCGACAGTTTGTGCGGGTTCCGACTTGAGCAGTTACAATGATTCTTAGGTAACCACGGAATGAGGAGCTGGTCGTTTTCGGCGGGGCGGGTGTTCGGAGTGGATGTTCGCATCCACCTGACGTTTGCCTTCCTGCTGATGTACGTGTGGATGACGGAATCATCGGCGCTCGGCGCCGGCGGCATCGGGCGCGGAGTGGCGCTGGTAGGGCTGGTGCTGACCTCGGTGCTGCTGCACGAGATGGGACACACGCTGGCGGCCATGCAGCAGCGGATTCCGGCCCATTCGGTGGTGCTGCTGCCGATCGGCGGCGTCAGCCTGCTGCAGGAGCCCTCGCGACAAAAGCCGGAGCCGAATGTTGAACTGCGCGTCGCGCTCGCCGGCCCCATGGTCAACCTTTTTCTGGCGTTCATTACGGCGGCGATCGTGCTTAGCGTCGCCCCCGAAGCCGCGCTATGGAAGCAGCCTTTCATGTATTCCGGGAACCTGCCGCGCAGCTTCTTCTGGATCAATCTCTTCCTGGGCCTGTTCAACCTGCTGCCGGCCTATCCCGCCGACGGTGGCCGCGTCGTGCGGGCGGTGCTGGCGCGGCGCATGGACGTGATGAGAGCCACGCGGCGCGCAGTGTCCATCGGGCAGGTGTTCGCCATGGGTTTCATCCTGGCAGGCATCTGGAACACGTGGCTGATGCTGGTAGGATTCTTCCTCTTTGTGGGCGCGCAGTTGGAAGACCGTTCAGCGGTATTTCATTCCGTGCTGGAGCAGGTCCACCTGAACGAGGTCATGCTGACCGACTTCTCCACCCTTTCGCCGGCCGACACGCTGGACGACGCGTTGCACAAGGCGGTGCACACGCTGCAGGACGATTTCCCGGTGGTGCGCGGCAGCGACATGGTGGGAGTGATCTCGCGACAAAAGATTCTGGATGCAATGCGCGCCAGCGGCAACGGCTACGTGCAAGCGGTGATGAACCGCGTGTACTCGGTGGCCGAGGCGTCCGACACGCTGGCGTCGGCGTTCCGCAAGTTGACTTCGCAAGGCGTGACCGTGCTGCCGGTGGTGGACAGCGGCCGGCTGGTGGGAATCATCACCCTGCAGAACCTGATGCACAGCATGTCGCTGCTGGCGGAGACCAAGCGCCTGAAGCACGATCAGGGCGAAGAGTAGCGGTTCCTCTCACTCCAGCCGGATGGCTTTTGCCAGCGTAATTGCCGGCACGGCGCGCAACTGGTGCAGCACGGCGTCAGGAACGGCGGCATCCACGTGCACCACGCAAACCGCTTCCAATCCACTGCCGTGACCTGACGAGGCGGGCACTCGCGCGGCACGGGCTGCGGCTTCCACGCGTCCCAAAGAAAAGTTCGCGATATTGATCTTGGCTTCGCCCAGGATGGTGCCGATGCGCCCGATCACGCCCGGCACGTCGCGGTTGCGCAGGTAAATAAGGTGCCGCTCCAGGGGCGCCTCGATGTCAATGCCGTCCACGACGATGAGCCGGGGCGAGCGGCCGTGCAGCACCGTGCCCCTGACCTCATGTTCGCCGGCCCGAGTTTTGAAATGGACGGTGAGCACGCTCGGCGTGCCGTTCGCGGAAGCGGTCGGCTTGGAGGTTTCATGCACGCGGATGCCGCGCTCCTGGACCATGGCCGAGGCGTTCACCAGGTTGGCTTTTTCGGCGAGCACCGCATTGAGTACGCCCTTGAGCGCGGCGTTGCGCACCAGTTGTGTTTGCCGCCCGGCGATGGGGCCGCTGTATTCGAGCGCAATTTCTTCCGGACCACCTTCCGAGGCCTGCGCCAGGAACGATCCCAGGCGCTCGGCCAGCGTCATATAAGGCTCCAGCGCGGCGTACTCCTCGTCGCTGACCGAGGGCACGTTGACGGCGTTCTGAATCACGCCGCGGCGGAGAAACTCGCGCACCTGGATGGCGATCTGCACTCCAACCGCTTCCTGGGCCTCGTGCGTAGAGCCGGCGATGTGCGGCGTCAGGATGATGTTGGGCGCGGTGAGCAGGGGCGAATCTTTCGGAGGCTCATCGGTGAAGACATCCAGCGCAGCGCCGGCAAGGTGGCCATCGCGCAGAGCGGCGGCGACGGCGGCTTCGTCCACCAATTCACCGCGGGCGCAGTTGATGAGCCGCGCGCCTTTCTTCATCTTGCGCACGGTCTCGGCATTGATCATGCCGGCGGTCTGAGGCGTCAGCGCGAGATGCAGTGTGATGTAGTCAGCGCCGCTGAGAAGCTGGTCCAACGGGGCGAGCGCAATTTCCTCGCGGCGAGCCGCCTCGGCAGAGACGAATGGATCATGCGCCACCACCTTCATGGCGAAGGCGCGCGCGCGCCGAGCCACTTCGAAGCCGATGCGTCCCAGGCCCACGATGCCGAGGACCTTGCCGCGCAACTCGGTGCCTTGCAGCGATTTCTTTTCCCATTTTCCGGCATGCATGAGCGCGTCAGCGCGGCAAAGGTGCCGCGCCATGGCCAGAGCGAGCCCGAGCGTGTGCTCGGCGACCGCCACGGCGTTCGCGCCGGGCGTGTTCATCACGGCAATGCCGTGGCGAGTTGCCGCCTCGAGGTCCACGTTGTCCACGCCTACGCCGGCGCGTCCGATGACGCGCAGCTTGCGCGCGTTCTCCAGCAGCTTGGCGTCCGCCTGCACGGCGGAGCGGACGATGAGCGCGTCGGCGTCGGCAACTTGGGCAGCGAGTTTGCCGTCAAGCTGGTCGGCGGTAACGATGTGCCAGCGCTTCTCCTCGCGAAGAATCTCAATGGCCGAGGATGAGATCTTTTCCGCAACAACAATCTTCATGATTGCCACCTGCTAAAAGCAACCAACCAGGGATCACCGCCCGGCGCCGGCGCCTTTGTCGGCGCTCCGCTCTGCATAGACCTTTTGCGCCGCGCCGACCGCCGACCCGAATTCCACCTGCTGAATGCCGGCCATCACCTGCTCGAGCGCGGCGATGATGCCGACGGTATCGAGGTAATCGTAATAACCGAGGTGCGCGATGCGGAAGAGCTTGCCTTTCATCTCGCCCTGGCCGTTGGCGACGACGGCGCCAAAGCGATCGCGAAACGCTTTCACGATCGTATCCGACACCACCCCTTCCGGCGATGTGATGGCGGTGAGCGCTGCGCTTGGCGCCGCCGCAAACAGTTTCAGTCCCAATGCTTTCGCCGCCGCACGCGTCATCTCGGCGGCGAGTTCCGCGTTGCTAATCAGCGCATCGCGTCCGGTGGCAAGATCCCCGTTTCCGTTTTCGCGGATGTAATCCAGCGCGGCGGCCAGCGCCGCTACGAGTGCGATGGCCGGCGTGAACGCCGATTCTCCCTTAGCCCCGGCCTTCCGCTCCTTGCGCAGGTCGAAGTAATAGCGCGGCGACTTGGAGGTCTCCATGCGCTTCCACGCGCGTTCGCTGACCGCGCAGTACGCCAGGCCCGGCGGGACCATGACCGCTTTCTGCGAACCGCCAATGATGACGTCAATGCCCCAGCCGTCCACGTCGAAGCGCGTGGTGCCCAGGCCGGTGATGGCGTCCACCACCAGCAGGGCGTCCGGAGCCGAGGTGTGCACCACCTTCGCCACGCCTTCCACGTCGTGCCGCACGCCGGTCGAACTCTCGGTCGCCTGCATGAACACGGCACGACTGTCCGGCGTGAGCTTGGCGCGCGCGGCATCAAGCGCAAGCGTCTCGCCGTAGGGCGCGCTGACCACCTCGACGGCGCAGCCGTAAGCCTTCGCCAGTTCCGTCCAGCGCTCGCCAAATTTGCCCGCCGTCAGCACCACAACGCGATCACCGGGCGAAGTGAGGTTCGCAACCGAGGCTTCCATGGCGCCCGTCCCCGAGGAAGCCATCAGCACCACGTCATTGTTGGTGCCAACGAATGTTTTCAGGTCGGTAAGCACGCGGGTGTAAAGGGCGCGGAAGTCGGCGGTGCGATGGTGAACGTTGGCCGCGGCCATCGCGGCTTGTGCCGCCGGGAGAAGAGGGGTGGGCCCGGGCGTGAACAGCCGGTTCTTGCGAAGCATAAGAATCCTATTGCAGGCTGATTTGCTGGTAGTTGACGGGAGAAGCGGAGACGATGCCATGGCCGCTGAGGAACAGGACAATGGCGGAAGTCGGGTCGTCCTGTTTGCGAAGAATCATGATGCCATCGCCGTCAATTCCCTCGGGTGGTTTGCCCCCGACCCAACTGATGGACTCCACAATTCCCTTGGGAATGCGCACGGCGAGGCCGAGGTAGGGAAATTTAGTGTCGTAGCGATTTTCGCCTTCCGCGAGCAGCACGATACGCCGTTGGTTATTGGGACCGACCAGCAGGTAAGCGACATCGCGTCCGGTGGCCTTGCCCGACAGGTCCGCCTCGATGCGCGCCTCCGGTTTCACCCCGTTGCCGCGCAGCCAATTCAACGCCACCGGATCCAGATCTTCCGCGGCCGCAGTGTGCCAATCGGCGGTGTTGGGGATGTGGTAAGCGTCGAGCGGGAGCACGCCGGAAGCCAGCGTCTGATTGACGCCGCTGGTGGGCGGATGGTTCGGCACCTGGGTGGCGGCGAAGATGCTGCCCAAAGCAACGATGGCGCCGACCACCATGGCGATGCGCGCGGCCACGTGGCGCTCGCGCTCAAACGTGACGAGCTTGACGGTGTCGGAGCCCGGCATCTCGCGCAGCGCGCCGCTCAGGCGCACCATGGCCTTCAGGTGATCAATGACATGCTGCCCAGGCTGGATGGTCGGTATGACGAGTTCGCTGAGTTCGATGGCGCCGCTGCCGATGGCGAGATAAGTATTCTTGGAACAGGCCAGCCGCTGCAACAGGCCGGTGGTCTGCTTGGTGATGAACATCTTGGCCGAGGTGGGCTGATCGGTGCGCGTGGTGAAGCGCGTATCGAATAACTCGTCGGTGGTGCGGACGGGAATGCGCCCGCCCTCGGTGACCTGCGCATTGGCGGGAACCACCGACAGCAGGAATGTCGCTGGCGCCTGCATGCGGATGTTGAGCCCCGGGGTGTTCTCGGCGTTGGAGAAGCGCACCACTGCGGGAAGGCGCTCGAAGGTGCCGGAGACCACGACATCGGAGCCGTCGCGGAAGATTTCGCCATGCACGACCGCGCCCAGGCGGTTGACATCGTGCACGATGTCCTCGTACCCGTTGAAGGTCATGCGCGAGCGCACGGCGGTGATGGTGACGCCGACGATGGCGACTAGCGCCACAATCAACAGCGCGATTTGCAGGGGTGATAGCGCAGCCATAGACCAGCCTACCGGGGAAACGCGAGCGGCAATACCGCACTCTTGAGCTTTGGCGCGAATCATATCGGCCCGGCGCGTTCCGGCGCAACACTATAATGGCGCTTTTGGGCCGCCAACACCGAATCGGGCGTGTACCTTAAAACGTGTCATTTGCCGCTCATCAACGCAGATTGAGGCAGATCCAGACCTACTTTACGCCGGCCATTTTAGGGCTGTGTTCATCTGCGGCTGATTTTGTCGGCCGAAGGCTGTAGTCTTGGAGCCTGTATGAGCATCAGCGAGCAAATCCAGAAAGACATGACGGCGGCGATGAAGGCGCGCGACGAGCGCCGGCTGTCCACCCTGCGCATGGTGCGCGCCGCGCTCAAGAACAAGGAAATTGACAAGCGCGCTCCGCTGGACGACCGCGAATCGCTCCAGGTGCTGGGCACGCTCATCAAGCAGCGCAAGGACTCGGTCGAGCAGTTCACCAAGGGCGGTCGCCAGGAACTCGCCGACAAGGAAGCCGCCGAGATCACGCTCATAGAGACTTACATGCCCAAAGCCGTCGGCGAGGAAGAGATTGCGGCCACCGTCCGCGCCGTCATCGCCGAGATGGGCTCACCGACCATGAAAGACATGGGAACGGTAATGAAGAACGTGATGGCCAAATTCGCGGGCGCCCGCGTGGACGGCAAAGTAGTAAGCGAAACCGTGAAGAAGGAATTAGCCGGCAAGTAACCGAGAAAGCCCGACCATAGACGCGTGCCTCCCCTGCTCGAACTCAATGCCCTGAGCGTGCGCTTTCCGGCGCGCGAGGGCGAATATCCCGCGCCCGCGGTGCGCGAGGCCAGCTTCTCCATTGCGCCGGGCGAGGTCGTTGGGCTGGTAGGCGAATCCGGGTCGGGCAAATCGGCGACGGCGCTGGCCATCCTGCGGCTGTTGCCGCCGGCGGCTCGCGTGGAAGGCAGCATTCGTTTTGGCGGAGACGATCTGCTGGCGCTGCCGGAAGACGCCATGCGCGATCTGCGCGGCCGGGGCATCGCCATGATCTTCCAGGAGCCGATGACCGCACTCAACCCGGTGATGCGCGTGGGCGACCAGATTGCCGAGGCGGTGCTGGCGCACGGCCGCGCTGGAGCGCGCTCGCCCTCGAGCGCGACGACGAAAGAAGCGTGGCAACTGGCGGTGCAGGCGATGGACGATGTGCGCATCCCCGATGCCGAGCGCCGCGCCCGCGACTACCCGCACCAGCTCTCCGGCGGCATGCGCCAACGGGTCATGATTGCCATGGCCATCGTCAACCGTCCGCAACTGCTGATCGCCGACGAGCCCACCACCGCGCTCGACGTGACCATCCAGGCACAAATCCTGGAACTGCTGGCCGAGCTGCGGCGCAAGTTCAAACTGGCCATGCTGTTCATCTCGCACGATCTGGCGGTGGTCTCGCAGGTTTCCGACCGTGTGGCCGTGATGTATGCCGGAAGCATCGTGGAACTCGGGGCGGCGTGCGATGTCTTCCAATCGCCGGCGCACCCGTACACGCGCGGGCTGCTGCACTCCGCGCCTACGCTGCGCACCGACCGCCGGCGTCCGCTGCCTACGATCGAGGGAACGGTACCGACGCTGCACGCTCAGCCACCCGGATGCGCCTTTGAGCCGCGCTGCTCGATCCGAGTGGACGACTGCAGCCGGGCGCTACCGCCGTTGGTGGAAGTCGCGCCCGGACATCTGGCGCGCTGCCCGGTACTGAACGATGTGGCGCCCTCGCCCGCGACTCGCGAATGAGAGTCCGCACCTTTCGAGACCTAGTGGTGAATTTTCCGTTTCGGACGCTATAATCCTTTTTCAGTGCGCCTGCTCATCCTTAGCGACATTCACGCCAACCTCGAGGGCCTGGAAGCGTGCCTGGCGGCCGCGCCGAAGCACGACTTGGTGGTCAACCTCGGCGACATCGTGGGCTATGGGGCCAGCCCCAACGAGGTGATCGAGCGCTCGCGGCAGCTCGGGAAAATGGTGATCCGCGGCAATCACGACAAAGCGTGCTCCGGGATCAGCAACATGGCCGAATTCAATCCTGTGGCCGGGCTGGCGGTCATCTGGACGCGCACCATCCTGAGCAAGGAAAACCTCGACTGGCTACGGGAGCTGCCCAAAGGGCCTGCGTCGGTGGAGGGCGTGGATGGCGTGCAACTGGTGCATGGCTCACCCCGCGACGAAGACGAATATCTGTTGGTGCTGCCCGAGGCGCTGCACACCATGAACGGCTCCAGCCCGGCGATTACGTTTTTCGGGCACACCCACGTGCAGGGCGGATTTTTTGCCGGCCGCGATGACACCGCCGCCATCCGGCCGGTGTACAAAACGAAGGACGAGCAGGAGAGCTTCGAATTCAAGCTGCGCAAGGATGCCCGCTACCTGATCAATCCCGGATCGGTCGGCCAGCCGCGCGATGGCGACTGGCGCGCCGCCTTCGCCGTGTTCGATACCGAGAGATACAGTGTCACCTACTGCCGCGTGCCTTATCCGGTGGAGAAGGCGCAGCAGCGGATCCTGGACGCCGACCTGCCGGAACGCCTGGCGACGCGCCTGGCGCAGGGACGATAATTGGGCAATTCTGCTGGCGCCGGCAACGGTGCGCCAGAGCGGATTCTGTTCTCAATTGCCAAACTACCAAAGTACTCAATTACAAATTCCCCATGCCTTTCCGCCAAGCTCCCCGCAAAAGAAAAGCCGCTACGTCGGAATCGTTGTTCCCTGTGCCCGGTGCCCCCGAACATCGGCTGATTGCGCACATTGACGGCGGCGCCCGCGGCAATCCCGGGCCGGCCGGCTACGGCGTGGTCATCGAGGACGGCGGCGGGCGACGCGTCGCCGAGCTAAGCCGATTCCTCGGCGTGCAGACCAACAACTACGCCGAGTACATGGGCCTGCTGGCGGCGCTGGAATACGCACGGCAGCAGGGCGCGAAGGCGCTGGAGGTGATCAGCGACTCGGAGCTGATGGTGCGACAGATGAATGGCCGATACAAAGTGCGCAGCCCGATGTTGCTCGATCTTTTTCAGCAGGCGAAGGCGCAGGTTTCAAAGCTGGAGTGGTTTCGCATTCGCCACACCCTCCGCGCCGGCAACAAAGATGCGGACGCCCTGGCCAATCGCGCCATGGACGAGGGAATGGGGCGTCGGTAAGAGCTGGTTAGCCGCACCTTAGCGCTTCTTACGCTTCACTCCTTGATCACTTGGAACGCGATACCCGTGGGGAGCGGTCAATTTGATAGAGCCGTCGACAGCCGTGACGCTGACCGAATGAACGCTGTTGGGTGCGAAATTTTCGGGCCTGTACACCAGTTCATAACCGCAAAGAAGGCGACGTCGAATGGAGGTAAAGATCCCTGTGTAATCGGGATTCGCGTCGAGCTTGAAGTAAAGCCCGTCCGTAGCATCCGCAATCGCCCGCATATTCTCGCTGAACTGAGTTCGTGCAGGCAATGCCAACGCGTACACGGTGGCGTTGTAGAAGGTCGCGGTCTCCACTGCTTGGTGCAGTTTGGTGCGACTTGCGTTGTCATCACCAGCGCTGATTAAGATCATAACCAGCCGATAGTTCACGCCTGCGGACTGTTTGTGCACGTAGGCACTTGTAGACATGAGCGCATCAGCCACGGCGCTGCGCGCCCGCACAATTTGCGCTTTCGCTACCGCTGACTTAAAGGTCTTCATATCTGAGGTGAGCGCCTGATCGAGATAAAACTCGGCAGTGAAACCCACGTATGTGGCGAGGTCATCAGGCGAGTGCATGCTTTGCCATATAAAGTCGGCAGCTGCATCCGCTGTTCTATGGAAAAGCGCCCTGTCTGTACCCGAAGAATCGCCGAGATCCACCACGAGCGCATACCGGGTCGGCAAGGACTCGCCGGCGATCACCGTCTCGACCGGCTGTGATCTCCCGTCATCTGTGATACGGAACGATGAAGCGCTGGCCCCTTTGGCACATGAACCGTCTGCCTCCGTCGCCGTGATAGGCAGGGGCATGGCTTCCGCTGGAAGGTTCGGAGCCGTCTGGGCGAGTGAACTCGGCACAGCCAACGCAATCGAGCAAACTGCAGCCGCGAGTCGCATCCAGCAGCCTTCCTCTTAATTCTAGTTTCCGCTGCTCCCCGGCTTGTACCCCAGGTACTTCTCCATCGGAATATCGAAGAACATCAGCTCGTTGCCGTTGCCGTCGCGCACGCCGGTGATGTAGAGATGGGCGCCGGCCAGCGGCTGCGATTCTCCCTCGACATCGAAGAACAGGAAGCCGGCCTGGGTGGAATGCGGCTCGACCGCGCGCGCCTGAAACATGGCGTTTTGAATTTCCTGCGCGCCGCCCTTGGGGAGTCCGGCGTCGCTGCCGCCCCGGCGCGGCAACGGAAGTGGATTGGTGCGGGGCTCGTCGCCGCGCCGCTTGATTCGCGAGAAGCGTCGATACAAATCGTCCTGGCTGGCAGCCTGAATCTTGGTGCGGCTTGCCGTCTGCAATTGCACTTTGATGTTGGCCACGTTGATGGGCTGGTCGCCGTCGTTAGTAATGATCAGATAAACCGGCAGGTAGCCCTTTTCCCTGTACGGCAGGGTGAAGATAGCCGTTTTGTCCGGCAGGTCGTAAGGATCGGCGGCGATAGCCACCTTCTCGTCGTCATGCGCGTCGCGCGCCGGATAGGTTTTGGCCGGAAAGGCACGCGGGGCGACGTACTCCTTGGCAGCAAAGCAAAGGATAGCGGCGAACAACAGTGCGGCGACCGGCAGCGTACGGCGCGTCATGCCTCGATTATCCGGCCCTCGCCGTGCTGCACGCAACTTCGACACATCGTCATGTTTGGTGGGAGCACCGGCCTTCAGGCCGGTGACAAGACGTCGCGCAGCCAAGGGCTTTAGCCCTGGCTTGCCAGTAGCCACATGTTGTCGCTGGTGGGCAGGCGGTCGGAGAATCCGAAGCGCGCGACGCGCAGCCCCGCCGCTTCCACCAGCCCCCGCAGCAGCGCGGGCGTGAAGTAGTTCACGTGGTCGGGATAACGGAAGCCGCACCAGCGCGCGCCGCGGACGCTTCGGTTCCACGATTCATAATTCGGGACTTTAATGATCAACCGCGAACCGGGGCGCATCAGGCGCGCAGCGGCCACTAGCGCCGAGTGCGGGTCCACCTCGTGCTCCAGGTACGAGGTCATGATGATGCCGGTAAAGAAGCCTGGCTGAAATTTCGGCATCGCCGAAAGCGCGTCGCCTTGAATCACCTCGCCTCCGCGCGCCGCGAAACGCTCGCCTGCCACCCGAGCCAGCTCCTTCGAGACCTCGATTCCGAACGGCACGTATTGCGGCGGCAGCTTGAGCAAGGTATGGCCGCCGGCGCAGCCCACGTCGAGCACCGGCCCGGGCGCGAAGTAATGGTGGACCCACGTCATCAGCTTGTCACGCTTGAACAACCGTTTGGGAATCGCCTGCAGCGCGCGGCTGGTGTGGTAAAGAACCGGGCGGCCGGCACGGCGGCGCGCATCTTCTTCGGCCCAGGTCTTCTCCCACGCAAAGTCAGATTCCAGGTGCTCGTAAGCAGGCGGATTTTCCACGTACAGCAGCCCACACCGGGCACACTGCTTCAGCTCCCAGGGAGGTTGAGAATACTGGTGCGCGGGTCGGGAATGATTGTCTTGCCCGCAGATGGGGCAATTCCGCAGCTGATGCTGGACCGGCACGGAGCGAGATTACCAGACCGTGGACCGGCTCAAGCGGCTCTGGCCCCACGTACAATGGACTCCCAGCAAAGCGGAGACTGAGTAGAACGCGTGTCGCACAAGAAGACCATCCAGGAAGAATTCACCCGCCAGGCGGAACGCTTTGCCGCCAGCCCGGTGATCAAGGACGAAGAGCGGCTGCGGCGGTTGGTGGAGGCCATCGATCCGCCCCCAGGATCGCGTGCGCTGGACGTGGCTTGCGGCCCCGGCTACCTGGTGATGGCCTTGGCGAAGCGTTGCCGCGAGGCCGTGGGAGTGGACCTGACGGCAGCTCCGCTGGCGATTGCCGAACGCCTGCGGCGCGAGCGTGGCGTGGAGAACGTTTGCTTCCAGTTATCGGATGCTGACCGCCTGCCATTCCCTGAGGGCGAGTTCGACATTGTCACCTGCCGCCTCGCGTTTCATCACATGGAAGATCCCGACATCGCACTGCGCGAGATGGCGCGCGTCTGCCGCGCCGGCGGCCTGGTTGCTGTCGAGGATCTGTTCAACAGCGAAGACCCGGAGCGCGCCGAGTTTCATCACCGGGTGCAGCGCCTGCGCGACTCTTCGCACACCCGCGCCCTGCCGCTCAGCGAATTGACAATCATGTTCGGCAAGCATGGCCTCGAAATCGAGACGATTTACACCAGCGCGCTGGTCCACAAATTAGACGACTGGCTGGATGCCGCGCATACGCCGCCGGACAAAGCCGCGGAAGTGCGCGAGATCTTTACCCGCGATGAACGCGAAAATCTCAGTTGCATGAGTCCATTCCGGCGGGATGGGGAACTCTGGTTCAGAGACAAAACCGTTGCCCTGGTCGCCCGCAAACTGGCCTGATCCGCCCGCAACCTACAACCCAGAACTCGCGCCCAGACCACCCGGCGGCCTCCGCGGGTTTCCAATTAAGGGACAAACTGTGTTTCGAGAGGAGCCTGCCATGAAATATCTGATCAGCCTTGTAGCGGTGTGCGCGCTGTTGGTGGGCGCGGCCGCGGCGCAGCAATATCCGCAGCAGCAGCAGCAGTACCCGGCCCAGCAGTATCCGCAGAGCACGCCGGCGTACCCGCAGACGTCGAACTCGCAAGCCGTCACCATCCCTGCTGGAACCCAGCTCCAGATTCGCACCGACGAAAACATCACGGCCGACCAGAACAGCGTCGGCAAGGTGTACGCGGCTGAGATCGCCAATGATCTGATGGATCCGAATGGCCGCGTCATCGCTGCCAAGGGCTCACCCGCGCAGTTGACCATCGCCGATGTTACCGCCAGCAATGCCGGCGTTGGCTCGCACCAGGTCGCTTTGGCGCTGCAGAGCATTACCGTGAATGGCCGGACGATGAACGTGCAGAGCAACCAGCAGACGGTTTCCGGGGATCGCGGCATCGGTAAGAACAAGCGCACCGGTGAGATGGTGGGCGGCGGGGCCGTGCTGGGTACGGTAATCGGCGCGGTGGCCGGCGGGGCCAAGGGCGCCATTATCGGCGCCATTGCCGGCGCGGGTGCTGGTGGCGCAGCGCAGGTGCTCACTCGGGGCAGCGAGGTCAAAGTCCCGGCCGAGACCGTGCTCACCTTCAAGCTCGACCAGCCGGTAAGTCTGTATTGACAACGCAGCACCGCATGTTTCAGAGTCGCGGGCGAAAATTGTCCGCGATTTCTGTTTCTCATGTAAAAAAGTGGGCGACAAAGCGCGGCACCGGCAGGCTGCCGCGCCCTTTCGCTTGTCGCAAACAGACCTAGCGGGCAATCTCGCCGGGTGACGTCCTCCTGCCCCAGCTTGGGAGGCTCACCGGCGGTCTCCCATGAGTGAGCGCGATTCCATGCTGAACCAGCGGTTTACCTGGAACCAGTGGAGCATCCTGCTGGTTTTGATGCTGGTCAATTTTGTTAATTACATCGACCGCAACATCGTTTTCCCACTCTTCCCGCTGATTCGCAGCGACTTCGGCCTGACCTATCTGCAACTGGGCGTGCTGGGGACCGCGTTCAGCCTGGTACACGGCTTGGGCACGCTGCCGCTGGGCATGCTGGCCGACCGCATTTCTCGAAAAAAGATCATCAGCTACGCCCTGTTCTTCTGGAGCGGCGCCACGTTCCTGAGCGGGCTGGCGTCGTCGTTCCGCATGCTGGTGACCACGCGCGCGCTGGTGGGAATTGGCGAAGCCGCGTATGCTCCGGCCGCTACCGCCACCCTCACCGCCACCTTCCCGAAGCACGTGCGGGCGCGGGTGCAAGGGGCGTTTGATATGGCTATGTTTGTCGGCGGCGCCATGGGGCTGGCGCTGGGCGGGATCATTGCCGGATCGGTGGGGTGGCGTCCGGCGTTCTTCATCGTCGGCATTCCCGGGCTGCTGCTCGGCCTGACCGTCTTCCGCCTGCGTGAATCGCAAAGAGTCGCGGTGGAGAAGCCGGTGCCCATCGGCCAACTTTTAAAGATCGCACCCTACGTGATGATCCTGATCGGCGGCTGGTTCACCACTTTCGCCGGATACGCCTACATCACCTGGGGCACGGAGTTCGTGCACCGTTACAAAGGATTCAGCCTGCGCGATGCCGGGCTGAGCTTCGGCGTCGTCACCGTGCTGGGAGGGGCGGCGGGCGTGCTCTGCGGCGCCGCGCTGGCCGACCGCTGGCGGCGTTCGGTGCCGTGGGGCCGCATCGTCACCGTGCCCATCGGGTTCCTGATATCCGTACCGTTCATCTTCGGTGCGCTGCACACCAGCAATCACCTGCTGGTTTTGCCGCTATTTTTCGCCGGAACATTCTTTATGACCTGGTATCACGGTCCGGTCACGGCCACCGTGCACGACCTGACGCCGCCGCAGGCGCATGCCACCGCCATGGGTTTTTATTCCTTCATCGTCAATGTGAGCGCCATCAGCCTGGCGCCCATCGTAGTCGGAGGAGTCGCGGACCGCTACGGGCTGATGATTGGCATCCACACGGCCATTGCGGCGCAGATCATCGGCGCATTCTGCTTCCTGATTGTGGTGGCCATGATGCGCAAGCGAGCGCCCGCCAGGGAGATCGCGCCGGAGCCATTGAGGGAGATGGTGACAGCGGACTGAAACCGCGAGTTGCGAAGGGCCACTCGCAACTCGCGATCGAACAGATTCGCCTTAGCGATATCCCCACCCGCCCTGGCCAAAGCCGGCGCGATATCCGGCGAGGTAGGGGCGATTGTTGTGGCGCGGATGCCAGCGACGGCGGTGACGGCGGTCGTTCTGCCCGTCACGATACCCGTAGTCATATGCCTTGCGAGCCTGATTGTTGTTTCGATTATTGTAGGGGCCGTTATAGGGACCATTGCCGCCCTGATAGGGCCCTTGATACGGCCAGTATTGTGCGAAACTCGCTCCGCAGAACACCAGGAATAGGATCGCGGTAGCGGCCACCTTCCACACGTGCTTCATGGGTGCTGACCTCCGTCCCGGCCCCGGCTGAGGGCGTCTCCGGACCCGGGAAACTGCTCCTTGCTAAGTGGCTGCTGTAGCTAACCCCCGCGAAAGATGTTTGTTGCGTCTTCAGAGGCTCTGCGCCGGCCCCCGATAGCCTGGAGCCCGTAGCCCAGAGCCTGTTACATTGGTAGGTTCATGTCTGCTCCCGAATCCCACTTCGTGCGCGCCTGCAAGGGCCAGCCGACGCCGGTGACCCCAGTGTGGTTCATGCGCCAGGCCGGCCGCTACATGCAGGAATACCGCGCCGTGCGCAAGCACCATTCGCTGGTCGAGATATGCAAGACGCCCAAGCTGGCGGCGCAAGTGACCATCGAAGCGGCCGAGATTCTGGGCGTGGACGCCGCCATCATTTTCGCCGACCTGCTCCTCCCGCTCGAGGTGATGGGCATTCCATTCCACTTCCAGGCGGGGGAAGGGCCGGTGATCGAGAAGCCGGTACGCAGCCCGGCCGATGTGCACGCGCTGCGCGTGGATCGCGCCGGCGAACTGGGCTATGTCGCTGAGTCGGTGCGCCTGGTCGCCAGGCATTTCGGAGCTAAGTTGCCGGTGATCGGATTTTGCGGCGCGCCGTTTACCCTCGCCAGCTACATGATCGAGGGCGGCGGCTCGCGCAATTACGTCGAAACCAAGAAAGTGATGTACCGCTCGCCCGAGGCCTGGGACGAGCTGATGTCGAAGCTGATCTCCGTGCTGGCTGATTACGTCGTTGAGCAAGCGCACAAGGGCGCCGACGTGGTGCAGATCTTCGACTCCTGGGTGGGGTGCCTCAGTCCCGCCGACTACCGCCGCTTCGTGCTGCCGCGTACCACCGAACTGGTGCAACAGGTCAGAAAGCGTGGCGGCTTGCCCGTGATCTACTTCGGCACCGACACGGCCACGCTGCTTCCGGCAATGAAGGAGACGGGCGCCGATGTGATTGGAGTGGATTGGCGCATTGGGCTGGACGACGCCTGGAAGACGCTGGGCGAGCACGGCGCCATCCAGGGGAACCTTGATCCCGTGGTGCTGTTCGCCAACAAGAAAGAAATTCACACGCAGGCGCAAGACGTGCTCCAGCGCGTCGGTGGCCGCTCCGGACACATCTTCAATCTCGGCCACGGCATTCTGCCTGACACGCCTGTCGAGCACGTCAAGGACCTCTGCCAGTTCGTCCACGAGTACTCCTCGAAGTACGCCACCGCGGCCAAGGTGGAATGGTTCGGCGAATCGCAATGATTCAGGCCGCCCCAAACACCAACCGGCCGACGACTGCGGTCCTCCTCCTCGCCCACGGCAGCCCCGACTCGCCGGACGAAGTGCCGGAGTTTCTGCGCAACATTGCCGGACGCCCGCTGCCGCCCGCCGTCGTAGAAGAAGTCAAGCACCGCTACGGACTGATCGGCCACTCGCCATTGACAGAAATCACGCTCAGTCAGGCGGGGGCTGTGGAGCGCGAACTGGAGCGCGTTCGCCCTCGAACGCGGGTTTATGTCGGCATGCGCAATTGGAAGCCATTTATTCAGGATACGGTGAAGCAAATGGCTGCCGACGGCGTGTTGAGTGCCGTCGCCATCTGTCTGGCACCACAAAATTCACGCACCAGCGTCGGGCTGTACCAGCGTGCGCTGGAGGCGGGAGCGCCGCCGTTCGCTATTGATTTCGTAGAGAACTGGCACGACCACCCGCTGCTGGTCCGCGCCTTCTCCGAAAAGCTACAGGCCGGCTGGAAGCAGGCATGCGAGCAGGCCGCCGCGCGTCTCCCGGTGATCTTCACCGCGCACAGCGTGCCCACGCGAACCGTGGAAGAAGGTGATCCTTACGAGCAGCAGGCCAAAGAAACGGCCAACATGGTCGCCATGGAGGTGCCGTCCCTCACCGTGGAAGATTGGACGTTTGCCTTTCAGAGCCAAGGCATGTCGGGCGGTACGTGGCTCGGTCCGACGGTGGAGGACACCATCCGTTCGCTGAAGGAGAAGGGCCATCCAGGCGTCTTCATCCAGCCGATCGGGTTTCTTTGCGATCACGTGGAAATTCTCTACGACATTGATATCGGCTTTCAGAAGTTCGCCGGCCAACTGGGCATGCGGTTGTGGCGGGCCGAGTCGTTGAACGATTCGCCCACGCTGTGCGCCGCCATCGCCGATGTCGCCCGCTCGCGCCTGCAGCAGCCGGGGGAGCCAAAGCCATCGATCGTGCAAATCAAGACCTAAGTTGCACGTTTCGCGGTTTCTCGTTTTCACCTTGTCGAGATTTCGAGGTCAGTCATACTTGGTGCTGCGTGAAATGCGAAACGTGAAACGCGAAGCCTTCATGAAACGCATTGCCATCCTCGGGGGCGGGATCAGCGGCCTCAGCGCCGCGGTCACGCTGGAGAACGCGCGCGCTGCCGGCGCCGCGCTCGAATACGTTGTCTTCGAATCGGCGCCGCGTCTGGGCGGAGTGTTGGTCACCGCGCGCGTGGACGGCTGCCTGGTCGAGGCCGGCCCGGATTCGTTCCTCACCGAAAAATCCTGGGGGCTGGATTTTGTGCGCTCACTCGGCCTCGGCGACCAGTTGATCGGCTCCAATGACGCCGACCGCAAGACCTACATCCTGGTGAAAGGCCGCCTGGTTCCGATTCCCGACGGCCTGCAATTCATGGTGCCGACCAAGATCGCGCCCATCCTGACCACGCCGCTGTTTTCGCTCGGCGCCAAGCTTCACTTCGCCCGCGAGTACTTCCAAACACCAAACTCGGGTGGGGATACACAGGACGAAACCGTCGCCGAAATGGTGGAACGCCATTTCGGTCCGGAGATGGTGGACCATCTCGCTGACCCGCTGCTGGCCGGCGTGTACGGCGGCTCGGCCTCGGAGCTGAGCGCCGCCGCGGTGCTGCCGCGCTTCGTCGAAATGGAAAAGCGCTACGGCTCGCTCAGCCGCGCCATGCTGGCCGCACGCAAGAAAATGGCGCAGACTGAGCGCACTGGCGGACGCAAGCTCGCGCCCCCGCCGCGCCCGCTGTTTACGTCGCTGAAAGACGGCATGCAGCAGTTGGTGGACGCCATTGTCCCGCGCCTCGCGCCCGAAACCGCCCGCACCGGCAACAAGATCGTCGCCCTCAACCGGAGCGGCGAGAAATGGATGGTCCGTCCCGAGCAGGGTTCACCCGAGGAGTTCGACGCCGTCATCGTCGCGCTGCCGGCTGGCATTGCCGGGCAGTTGCTGGAAAGCGTGAATCCGAAGCTTGCCGCCGAGTTGCGTGAGATTCCCTACAGCTCCTCCATGACGGTGACGATGGGCTACGACATGCGCGATTTGGCTTCGCTTCCGCCCGGCTTTGGGTTCCTGGTCCCGCGCAGCGAGGGCCGCCGCATGCTGGCGTGCACCTTCGTGCACGTGAAATTTCCGCATCGCGCTCCGCCTGACCGCGGCATCCTCCGCTGTTTCCTCGGCGGCTCGCGTGATGACGCCGTTCTCGGTCTTTCCGACGACGAAGTGCTGTCGCTGGTCAGGAAAGATCTGGGCGAGATTCTCCGGCTTAAGGCCGAGCCCCGCTTTACCCGCGTGTACCGCTGGCGCAGTGCGATGGCGCAGTACGTCCGCGGACACCTCGCCCGCGTGCAGCGCATCCTTGAATTGAAGAACCAGTTGGGCGGCTTTGCTCTCGCGGGAAATGCTTATCAAGGAATAGGTGTACCGGACTGCATTCTCTCCGGCCAATACGCTGCCAAAGAGGTACTGGTTAAGTGCGGTCTGATGGAGGCTGAGCTTAGGATCGGGAAGTCGAGTCCAGGTGGCGACTGATCGCCGCAGATCGAAGGACTCCTACCCGTTCGGCAGCCGCAATATCGCAACCATTTCGGTCCCCTGACCACCTCTCAGCTACTTCCGCGTAAAATCTGGGTTAACAAGCGCAGGGTGAGGAAATGAAACGCTGCCTCTTACTCGTTCTTCTGCTCGCCGCCTTCGCCGCCGCCCAGGACCACTCCGCCCAGCACGACATGAACTCGATGCCGTCATCCCACGCCGGCATGGATCACGCCATGAACGCCATGTCGCATCGGCACATGGACATGGGCGCCCACATGAAGCTCACCGAGCTTCGTCAGTCGCGTCCCGGCGACCAGCAGCGCGCCGAGGATGTGGTGCAGTCCGCACGTGCCGTCATGCAGCGCTATGCCGACTATCGCGAGGCGCTCGCCGACGGCTTCCGTATCTTCATGCCGCGGATGAAGCAGAAGATGTACCACTTCACCAATTGGCAGTACGCCATGGAAGCCGCCTTCAATTTCAACCCGGATCACCCCACCTCGCTGCTGTACGAGAAGAACGGCGACGGTTACCGCCTGATCGGCGTCATGTACACCGCGCCCGCGCGCGTGGACGAGAAAGAACTGGACGCGCGCATTCCGCTCAGCATCGCGCAGTGGCACGAGCACACCAATTTTTGCGCCGCGCCAGCGGGCCGCCAGGCCGAATACTTCGGCGCGCACCCCAAGTTTGGATTGCTGGGATCCATCACCACCGAAAGCGAATGTCGCGCTGCCGGCGGCAGCTTTCGCCCGCACATCTTCGGCTGGATGGTGCACCTATATCCCAACGAGAAGACCACCGCGCAGATGTGGTCGGTCGAGCGGCAGATGGAACACGAACACTGAGTCGGCTCTAGCGGCTAGGCGCTAGTTCCGCCACCCAGGCATCGAATCCGCCGGCAACGTCGAAGACGTTCTCGAATCCGGCGCGGCGCAGCATGCTGGCGGCGATGATGCTTCGATATCCGCCTTTGCAATGCACCGCGATGCGCGCCTTTTTGTCGAGCGGCGGAAGAGCTCGCGGAAAATCATCCAGCGCGTACCAGCGCGCGCCCTCGATGTGTCCCGCCTGCCACTCGCCCTCGCGCCGGACGTCGAGGATGGTGAGGTCGTTCAATCGCTCGCGCAGCTCGCGAACCGTCAGGCGCTTCATGGATTCCAGACTCCGCCCCGCCTGCTGCCAGCCGGCCACGCCATCGGCCAGGTAGCCGACGACGCTTTCTTCGCCGACCCGCGCCAGCCGCATGCGCGCCTCGTTCGCCTTCTCGGCTGATTCGGCGACGATGACCAGCTTCGCCTCCAGCCCGAGCACGATGCCCGCCCACGACGCGAACTGTCCTCCGAGCCCGATGTTGACCGAGTCCGGCACATGTCCGGCGGCGAAATCATCGGCCGCGCGCACGTCCAGCACGGTGCAGCCCAGGTTCTGGCAGCGTTCGACCTCCGCCGGTGTGAGCGCCGGAAGCGGCGGCAAATCCCCCAACGCAGCGGCGCCCTCGCGGTTGATGGCCGCATCCTGCGCGAAATATTTTGGCCGGGGCGGCAGCTTCGACGTGAGTTCGCGCACGAACTCATCGCGTGTCTTGATCTGCAGCGCGTAATTGGTCAGCCGCTCGGTGCCAATGGTGGAAAATCGCTCGGCGCGCATGTTGCGCCCGCACAGCGAGCCCGCGCCGTGCGCCGGATACACCAGCACATCGTCGGGCAGCGTGAGCAGCTTCTGGTGCAGGCTGTCGTACATTAACCCCGCGAGTTGCTGCGGTGTGTGCGTCTCCGATAAGTCCGGGCGTCCAACGTCGCCGATGAATAAGGTATCTCCGGTCAGCACCGCCCACGGCTTCTCCGCCGATTTCTCAGCGTCGTACACCACCAGGCAGGTGCTCTCGGGAGTGTGTCCCGGCGTTTCCAGCGCGCGCAATTCACAGCGCCCGAATTGCAGGCGGAAGCCGTCGCGCAGCGGCACGTGTGGGAACCTGGCGCCGGCGCGCTCGCCGATATAAATCTTCGCCCCGGTGCGCTCGGCCAGTTCCTTATGGCCGGAAACAAAATCAGCGTGCAGGTGCGTCTCGAAAATGTGCTGGATCTTTAGGCCGTGCTGCGCGGCGGCTTCGAGGTAGAGATCAATATCGCGCTGCGGATCCACGATGGCGGCCACGCCATCCGATCCCAGCAGATACGACGCGTGCGCCAGACATCCGAGGTAGAACTGCTCGAAGTACATGGCCATCCTCCCCCGCCCGCTAGAGCTTACCACTGCCTGACCACTGCCGACCCGCGCCCCGCATCCAAAAATCCTGACTCCCCCTGGCGGAAAGGAATTTCCATGCGCACGGTGCACCTGATCGGCCGTATTCTGCTCGGCGGTTTTTTCATTTACAACGGCATCAATCATTTCCAGAAAAAGTAAAGAGATGGCCGGCTACGCCGCCGCCAAGGGTGTACCCCAGCCGGAGCTGGCCGTTCAAGCCACGGGCGGCATGATGCTTCTCGGGGGCGTCCTGCTGGCGCTGGGCGTAAAGCCAAAGATCGGCGCCCTGATCATTGCCGGGTTCCTCGCCGGCGTTTCTCCGGTCATGCACAACTTCTGGAGCATTGAAGATCCGAACCAGAAGATGAACGACATGATTAATTTCGTGAAGAACATGGCCCTGCTGGGCGCCGTACTGACGCTCACCGGGTACGATCAGCCGATGCCGGCGAGCATCGAAGAGGCAACCACGCCCCGCATCAAGCGCGGGCTGCTGAAGATGGCGGCCTGAGCAACTGGTGGGAGCACCGGCCTTCCGGCCGGTGAATAGTCTTTCGCTGGAAGAGAAACGGGCTTTAGCCCTGGTCTACGCATAGCACTGCAAAGCAGCTGGCTGGGACGCCTGTTTAGTACTTGCGGACTCCTGCGGCGGCGATAGAGTACGGCTATGCGGACCTGCCTCCTCGCCGTCCTTCTGTTCGCCGTCGCTTGCGCGGCGCAACAACCGCCGGACTTTTCCGTTCCCGACGCGCAGCAAATCTGCGCCAAGGAATTCGGCGCCGCCTTTCAACTCGATCCGAAATTCAACGCCATGGTCGGCGACCTCGACGGTGACGGACGGCCGGACCTCATTCTGGTGGCGCTCTCCAAAGATCCCCTCGTCGGCGAAGCCGAATTCAACTATCGCGTCATTGATCCCTACGACGCCTATTTCGGCTTTGGCGATCCCAAGGTCACCTTGCAGTTTTCCGCCACCAATATCGGTCCCTCGCGCTACGTGCTGGTGATTCACGACTGGAAGGCGCCGAAGGGAAAATTCGTCATCATCAATCTTCCTTTTGACGTGCTCACCGTCTCCCGCGTCCTCATCAAGAAAAAGACCCTGCCCTCCATCCACTCCTACGAAGCCGGCGGGCTGGAGTCGAACGTTTACTGGGACGGCAAAAAGTACCGCTGGGAGCCCGGATATATGGGGAACGACTAGCTCTTAGCCTTTGGCCGTACTTGTTCGGCTAAGAGCTAAAGGCTAAGAGCTAGAGCCCTGGGAGACCGAAGCAGAAACTCCCGTCACACACGCTTGTGACCCCCGTCCTACGCTCCATGTTCATGCCTGCGTTCTCCTGATTCGATCCCGAGGTGCCTCCCGATGGAGAAAGCCGCAGCCGCGCTCTATAATTCGCACGCCATGAGTACCCTGGAATCCAAGCTGGATGAGCTGAAGAAACGCGATCAACTGGCCGAGCAGGGCGGGGGCGAAGAGCGCCGCGCCAAAATGCGCAAGGAAGGCAAGATGACGGCGCGCGAGCGCATCACCTTCCTGCTCGACGAGGGCACCTTCGAGGAGACCGACAAGCTCGTCACCCACCAGTGCCACGACTTCAATATGCAGGAGCAGAAGTTTTATGGCGACGGCTTCGTCACCGGCTACGGCCGCGTCGAGGGCCGCCTGGTCTTCGTCTTTGCCCAGGACTTCACGGTTTTCGGCGGCTCGCTTTCGCTCGCCAACGCCACCAAGATCGTCAAGCTTATGGACCAGGCCATGCGCGTGGGCGCGCCGGTGATCGGTCTCAACGATTCCGGCGGCGCTCGCATCCAGGAAGGCGTGATGTCGCTGGCGGGCTATGCCGACATTTTCCTGCGCAACACGCTGGCCAGCGGCGTGGTGCCGCAGATTTCCGCCATCATGGGTCCCTGCGCCGGCGGCGCCGTCTATTCCCCCGCCATCACCGACTTCACCCTGATGGTGGACAAGACCTCCTACATGTTCATCACCGGCCCCGACGTCATCAAAACCGTGACCCACGAAGAGGTTTCGAAGGAAGAGCTCGGCGGCGCCATGACGCACAATGCGAAGTCCGGCGTGGCGCACTTCATGGCGCACGACGACGCCGAGTGCCTGAGCATGATCCGCGAGCTGCTCAGCTTTGTGCCATCGAACAATCTGGAAGATCCGCCCCGGCGCGATTGCACCGATCCCGCCGACCGCGCCGAGGACTTGCTCGACAAGCTCGTCCCTGCCGAGTCGAACAAACCCTACGACATCAAGGACGCCATCAACGCCATCGTGGACGACGGCTATTTCTTCGAAACCCAGGAACACTACGCCAAGAACATCGTCATCGGCTTCGCGCGGCTGAACGGGCGTCCCGTCGGCGTGGTCGCCAACCAGCCGGCATTTCTGGCGGGGGTACTCGATATCGCCAGCTCCATCAAGGGCGCTCGCTTCGTGCGCTTCTGCGATTGCTTCAACATCCCGCTCATCACGTTTGAAGACGTGCCGGGCTTCCTTCCCGGTGTCAACCAGGAGCACGGCGGGATCATCGTGCACGGGGCGAAGCTGCTGTTCGCCTTCGCCGAAGCGACGGTGCCGAAGATTACGGTGATCACGCGCAAGGCCTACGGCGGGGCGTATTGCGTCATGGCCAGCAAGCACATTCGCGCCGACGTGAACTACGCCTGGCCGACCGCCGAGATCGCCGTCATGGGGCCGGAGGGCGCAGTAGACATCGTGTACCGCCGCGAATTGGACAAGGCGAAGGACCGCGCCGCCGCGCGCCAGGCAAAAATTGACGAGTTCCGCGAGATGTACTCCAACCCGTACGTCGCCGCCGAGCGCGGCTACATCGACGCCGTCATCCAGCCGCGCGAGACCCGCAAGAAGCTCATCCAGGCGCTGGAGATGCTGCAAAACAAGCGCGACAAGAACCCGCCCAAGAAGCACGGGAACATCCCGCTGTAGTTGTGTGGCACACGCGTGTGGCACACGCGCCCTCGCGTGTGCGGCTGGATGCCCCACATCTACCCGCCCTTTGGCAGATGTGGGTGCCGGAGGCACGGCTGATACGCAATCCGTCAATTCTGCAATTCGCAAATCCGTCAATGCCGTCGCGGTTTTCCCCGCCTTTTCCAACTCGATAACGGAGATGAAACCAGCCTCTATTGCGGCTCCCGACCCTGCGGCCGCAGGCGTAAATTCGCGCTACCAGCATATATGGCTCTCGGGAATGAATACTCGCTGCACCATTTTCTGGCACCTGCTTGTGGACGAGCTGCACTCAATTGAAAACAAAGGCGATAAATTGCCTCCCGAAACCCTTGACTTCAAATCCGGGTGGAGTAAAAGCACACTCGTTCTTTGACAGTTTCCGAAGTTTTTCCGGTTGGTGCGGCGTCCG
>JBPCSQ010000029.1:0-367327 GCA_051006995.1 Terriglobales bacterium | reverse complement strand
ACGGAGATGGTGATGCCGGGCGATAACGTGAGCCTGGAAATCGAGCTGATTACGCCGGTGGCCATGGAGAAAGGCTTGCGCTTCGCCATTCGCGAAGGCGGCCGCACGGTCGGCGCCGGCACACTGACGGAGATTCTGTAAGGGAAAAGGACAATCGGGTACAGGAAAAAGAGAAACGGACGTTACCCGATTACACAATTTAACTTTTGACTTCTGGACGGCTTGCAGCTTGCCGCAAGTTCTTTGAGAGAAAACAAAGTGATAGGCAAAGAGAGAATTCGAATCCGGCTGAAGGCTTACGACTACCGCGTGCTCGACCAGTCCACCGGCGAGATCGTGGAAACTGCCCGCCGCACTGGGGCGCAGATTGCGGGACCGATTCCACTGCCCACGGTGAAAAACAAGTACTGCGTGCTGCGTTCGCCGCACGTGGACAAGAAATCGCGTGAGCAGTTCGAGATTCGCACCCACAAGCGTTTGCTCGACATTCTGGAGCCGACGCAGCAGACGGTGGACGCGCTCATGAAGCTCGACCTGCCGGCCGGCGTGGACGTGGAGATTAAGGCGTTCGGGAAGGAACACAAATAGCGCCATCGGCGCTCGGCCATCGGCTCTCGGGTCTGGACCCGACAGCCGACCGCCGAAAGCCGACGGCTCGAAAACAAAGCTTCCGCGGCTTCGGCCCCCGGAAAGAATCATCGCCGGAAAGGGAAGCGGAGTTAGGAAAAGAACATGGCAATCAACGGAATCTTAGGCAAGAAAGTCGGCATGACGCAGCTGTTCGACAGCAACGGCGATGTGCGTCCGGCCACCGTTCTGCAAGCGGGGCCCTGCGTGATCACGCAGCGCAAGACCGCCTCCAAGGATGGCTACGAAGCCACGCAAATCGGGCTGGTTGAGTTCGTCAAGGAATCGCGCCTGAACAAGCCCATGCAGGGGCACTTCGGCAAGAACAACCTGCCGCCGGTGCGCTTCATGAAGGAAGTGGACATCGTGGTGGACGCCGCGGCCGCTGAGGCCGACGGCGCCAAGGTCGGCGACCGCGTGCTGGTGGACATCTTCGATGGCGAGAAGTTCGTGGACATCATCGGCACCAGCAAGGGACGCGGCTTCGCCGGCGTGGTGAAGCGCCACCACTTCGGCGGCGGCCCCGGCTCGCACGGCTCCATGTTCACCATCAATGGTTCGATCGGCTCCTCGGCATTCCCGTCGCGTGTATTCCCCGGAATGCGGATGGCCGGACACATGGGAAATGCGCGCATCACGGTTCGCAACCTGCGCGTGCTGGGAATTGACAAAGACGAGAACCTGCTGGTGGTGGAGGGTGCGGTACCTGGCCCGAACGGCGCCTACGTGGTCATCAACCGGGCGAAGAAGCCGCCTCGCGAGCGCCGCGGATTTGCCGGCGCCGGTACGGTGGACCCGTTGAAGGCTTCCAAGCGCGCCACCAAGAAGAAGAGCTAGTGAGATTGTGTGGCACGGGTCTTTGACCCGTGTTCGACAGGTAACTGACATGGCAAAGATTGACGTACTGAATCTGAGCGGCGAAAAGACCGGCAGCTTCGAGCTGGCGGACGAGGTTTTCGGCGCGGTGAATGAAGACCTGCTCTGGGAAGCGGTGAAGCACTACCGCGCCGCGCACCGCGCGGGCACGCATGCCACCAAGAACCGCAAGCTGGTGTCGGGTGCGGGCAAGAAGCTGTGGCGGCAGAAGGGTACCGGACGCGCCCGCGTGGGCTCCATCCGCTCGCCTCTGTGGCGGCACGGCGGCACCGTGCACGGGCCACAGCCGCGCTCCTATGACTACAGCTTCCCCAAGAAGAAGCTGCTGGGCGCGCTGCGCTCGGCGCTGGCCTCGAAGTTCGCCGACGGCAAGTTGACGGTGGTGGACAAGTTCGAACTCGCCGAAGTCAAGGCCAAGGCGTTTCGCCAGGCTCTGGACGCGCTCAAGGTCGAGAGCACGGCCCTGATCGTGGACGGTGCGGGCGAGAACCGTAACCTCCAGCTCAGCTCTCGCAACCTGGACGGGGTCGAGCTGGTACGCGGCAACGACGTTCACCCGTATCACCTGCTGCGCTACGACCGCGCCATCTTCTCGCGACCAGCGCTGGAGAAGCTCCAGGACACGCTGAAGAAAGCGGCTGGCAAGCGGCATGCACCCGGGGCCCCGAAATCGCGTAAGCGCGGCGGGGTGGCTGCCAAGGAGGTCGCGTAAATGAAATCGGCCTATCAGATTATTCGCAAGCCGATCATCACCGAGAAAGGCCTCGGCGTGAAGGAAACCGAAGCCACCCTGGTCTTCCAGGTGGCGGCCAAGGCGACCAAGACCGAGATCAAGGAAGCGGTGCAATCCATTTTCAAGGTGAAGGTGGATTCGGTGCGCACCGCGAACTTCGTGGGCAAGGAACGCCGCCGCGGCAAGTTCACCGGCTTCCGTCCCGATTGGAAGAAAGCTTACGTGCGGCTCAAGGCCGGCGAAAAGATGCCGGAGTACGCACAGAATCTGTAGTTAGTAGTTCGGAGTTAGTAGTTAGCGCGCTAAGGGCTAAGAGCTAAAAGCTAAGAGCTGATTATGGCAATTAAGACTTACAGACCGATTACCTCGACGCTCAGGTTCCAGACCACGCTGGTCAACAAAGAGCTGACGGGAGACCGCCCGCACAAGGCGCTGGTGGAACCCAAGCAGCGCACCGGCGGACGGCGCAACCTGGGCGACATTACCAGCCGTTTCCGCGGCGGTGGCCACAAGAAGAAGTATCGCGTGATTGATTTCAAACGCGACAAGGCCGGCATTCCCGCCACGGTAACCTCAATCGAGTACGACCCGAACCGCTCGGCTCGCATCGCGCTGCTGAGCTACGCCGACGGCGAGAAGCGCTACATCCTTCATCCCGACGGCCTCAAGCTGGGCGCCAAAGTTGTCAGCGGCGCCGACGCCGACATCCTGGTCGGCAACGCGCTGCCGCTGCGCAACATTCCCCCCGGCACCACCGTGCACAACATCGAGCTGCGTCCCGGCAAGGGCGCGCAGATGGCGCGCTCGGCGGGCGCGGCGGCGCAGTTGGTCGCCAAGGAAGGCGACTACGCGCTGCTCAAGCTGCCCTCGGGCGAGACGCGCAAGGTTTCCGTGGATTGCGCGGCGACCATCGGGCAGGTCGGCAACCTGGATCACGAGAACGTGACCATCGGCAAAGCGGGACGCACCCGCTGGATGGGCAAGCGTCCGCACAACCGCGGCGTTGCCATGAATCCGGTGGACCATCCGCACGGCGGCGGCGAAGGCAAGACCTCCGGCGGACGCCATCCGGTCACGCCCTGGGGCCAGCCGACGCGCGGCTACAAGACACGCAACAGCAAGCGGACTGACCAATTCATCGTCAGCCGCCGCGGGAAATAAACGATATGCGTTCACAGAAAAAAGGACCTTTCATCGACGGTTACCTCATGCAGCGCATCGAGGGGATGAACCAGCGCAGCGAGAAGAAGGTGCTGCGTACCTGGTCGCGTCGCTCGACCATCGTCCCCGAGATGGTGGGACACACCATCGCGGTGCACAACGGCAAGAAATTCATCCCCGTGTACATCACCGAAAACATGGTCGGACACAAGCTGGGCGAGTTCAGCTTCACCCGCCAGTTCAAGGGACACTCGGTGAGGGCGGCGGTTGCGGAAACCGCAGCGCGACCGGCCGGCATTCCGGGAGGTCCGGGAGCCATCGTGCCCGCGGCCCCGGCGGCCCCGGCGGCGCCGAAGGCGTAATTAAAGAGAGACCAGAACCATGGAATTCACAGCTTCAGCCAAATACGTCCGGGTTTCGCCGCAGAAGGCGCGCCTCGTCCTCGATCTCATCAAGGGACGCCGCGTCGAAGAGGCGATGAATACGCTCACCTTCACCAAGAAGGGCATTGCGCCCGACATCCAGAAGGTGCTGCGCTCGGCGATCGAAAATGCGAACTACTTGAACTCGGAAAAAGGCATGGACGTGGACGTGGACAATCTCTACGTTTCGCGCGCCGTGGCCAACGAAGGGCCGCGCATGAAGCGCATCCGTCCGGCGCCGATGGGCCGCGCGTTCCGCTACCAGCGGCGCATGGCGCACATTGAAATCGCGCTGGCGGAAAAGGGCCGCAACGGCGCTTCGGCCCAGGCTGAGACCGAAGGCCGGGCTCCGGCCGCCGCCAAGCCGGCTCGCAAGCCCACTCCCAAGGCCAGGAAGAGCGCGGGTAAGAAATCTCCGGCGAAGAAGTTCGCCGGCACGGGAAAGAAGAGATAACTATGGGGCAAAAAGTCCATCCTTACGGATTCCGCATCGGTTACACCAAACCGTGGAAATCGCGCTGGTTCATGACCCGCGACTACGACAAGTTCTTGCTGGAAGACGTCAAGCTGAAGAACGAGCTGAAGGACAAGCTCAAGTCGGCCGGCGTCAGCTCCATCGAGATCGAGCGTCCCGGCAACAAGCTGCGCATCATCATCCGCACCGCGCGTCCCGGCATCATCATCGGGCGCAAGGGCGCGGAGATCGACAAGCTCAAGGGCGAGCTGCAGAAGCGCACCAGCCGCGATGTCTATGTCGACATTCAGGAAGTGCACAAGCCCGAACTGGACGCGCAACTGGTGTCGGAATCGATCGCGCTGCAGCTGGAAAAGCGCGTCGGCTTCCGCCGCGCCATGCGCAAGTCGGTGGATTCGGCGCTGCGCTTCGGCTGCAAGGGGATCAAGGTGCGGGTCAGCGGCCGGTTGAACGGCAACGAAATCGCGCGCTCGGAATGGTATCTCCAGGGGCGTCTGCCGCTGCACACGCTGCGTGCCGATATTGATTACGGATTCTCCGAGGCGCGCACCACGTACGGCGTCATCGGCGTGAAGTGCTGGGTTTACAAGGGCGAGATTCTGCCCACCAAGAAGCGCGAGCCGCAGGCCGCGCCCGGATTCTAGTCGCTGAGAGCTACTTATGTTGATGCCGAAAAAAGTTAAGTACCGCAAGCAGCAGCGCGGCCGCATGGCCGGTAAGGCGTGGCGCGGCAGCGAGCTGGCGTTTGGCGATTACGGCCTCAAGGTCATGGAGTGCGGCCACATCACCGACCGTCAAATCGAGGCCAGCCGTATCGCGATGACGCGTTTCGTCAAGCGCGGCGGCAAGGTCTGGCTGCGGCTGTTCCCCGACAAGCCGGTCACCAAGAAGCCGGCCGAAACCCGCATGGGCAAGGGCAAGGGCGCTCCCGATCATTGGGTCGCCGTCGTTCGCCCCGGCAAGATTCTGTTCGAGATGGAAGGTGTCACGCCGACCGACGCGCGTGAGGCCATGCGCCTGGCGTCGCACAAACTGCCGCTCAGGACGCGCTTCGTGGAGCGCCACGGCGCCGGACACTGAAACCCAGCGAACAGCCGTGGACGGCAGTAGCTGAGAGCTGAAAGCTGAGAGCCGATTTTATGGATGCTGAAAAGATTCGCAATTTAACCGACACGGAACTGAAGCAGCAGGAGCGCGAGCTGAACGATCAGCTCTTCCGCCTCAAGTTCCAGCTCAACATGGGGCAGACCGAGAGCCTGAAGAAGATCCGCGGGCTGCGCAAGGACATCGCGCGTGTCAAGACCATCACGCGGCAGCGCCAGATGGCCGGGGAGAAGAAGTAATGCCGGAAACCACCAAGACCGAGAAAGCTTCGGCGCGCAAGACGCTGGTTGGGGAAGTGGTCTCGACCAAGATGCAGAAGACCATCATCGTCGAGATTACGCGCAAGAAGTCGCACCCGCTGTATGGGCGCGTCATCGCGCGCTCGCGCCGCTTCTACGCTCACGACGAAAAGAACACCGCCAATGTCGGCGATGTGGTCCGCCTGGAAGAGACGCGGCCCATGTCGAAGCTGAAACGGTGGCGCCTGGTGGATGTGGTCCGCCGCGCCAAGCTGGTCGGCCCCGAGGCGGTGACGCCTGGTACCGAGGAGCAGCCGGGCGCGGCACGCTAGAGAAGAAGAGGTAGGTCACGGCTGTGGCCGTGACTGATTGGGGCGCGAAGCGCCGAGGGAGTTTGAATGCCATGGCAGTGATGATGAGAACCATGCTCGAGGTAGCCGACAACTCCGGCGCCCGCAAGCTGCAGATGATCCTCCCGCTGGGCGGCTCCACCGGCCTCAATGCCGGGCTCGGCGATGTGATCACCGCCGCCGTGAAGGAAGCTTCGCCCGACGGCACGGCCAAGAAGGGCACGGTGGTGAAGGCGGTAATTGTGCGGACGCGCAAGGAACACCGGCGCCGCGACGGCACCTACATCCGCTTTGACCAGAACGCGGCGGTGCTCATTAACGACGCCCACGAGCCCATCGGGACGCGCGTATTCGGCCCCGTCGCCCGTGAGCTGCGCGAGAAGAAGTTTTTGAAGATCGTTTCTCTCGCGCCGGAAGTTCTGTAGGCACCGGCGGAGATGTTGGAGCGCCGGAGGCGCGTGCGCTGGTAGCCCAGGGCGGAAGCCCTGGGAGAAACGGCGAATTGACAATTGAGTCCCGTAGGGACGGCACGAACAGGAAACGTAATCATGCAACGAGTACACAGAGACATCCGCCGCAATGACCAGGTGAAGGTCATCTCCGGCCGCGACAAGGGTAAGCAGGGACGCGTGCTGCGCGTGTTCCCCGAGAAGGGCACGCTGCTGGTCGAGCACGTCATGTTGAGCAAGAAGCACGTGCGGCCCAACCCGCAGCGCAACGTCAAGGGCGGCATCGCCGAGCAGGAGAGTCCGGTGCAGATCTCCAACGTGATGCTGGTTTGCGGCAGCTGCGGTCCGGTTCGCATCCGCCACGAAGTCCGTGGCGAGCGCAAAGTCCGCGTCTGTCACAAGTGCGGCACGACGCTGGAAAAATAGTTATCAGCCGCTGGCCGCGAGTTGCTGGCGAAAACTGAGCACCTCACGTACCGGTACCCACTCCGAAACCGTGAGAGGAAGCAGAAGAAGAGAACATGGCAGACGAGAAACAGCAGAAGAAGCCGCAGCAGGGCAAGCAGAAATCCGAGGGCAAGGCGAAGGGCAAGCCCGAAGCCGCGGTTGAGGCCAAGGGCGACGGCAAGCCGCAGCGTCCCAAGGCCAGCAGCCGTGGGACGGCGCGCCTGCGCGACCGCTTTGATAAGGAAGTTGCGCCCGCGCTGATGAAGGAGTTCGAGCTCAAGAACCCCATGGCGGTGCCCAGGATCCAGAAGGTCGTGGTCAACATGGGTGTCGGAGAAGCCACGCAGAACGCCAAGGTGCTCGATCCGGCCGCCGCCGAGTTGCAGCAGATCGTTGGCCAGAAGCCGGTGATCACCAAGGCCAAGAAGTCCATCGCCGCCTTCAAGGTGCGCGAAGGCATGCCCATCGGCGTGATGGCTACCCTGCGCGGCGACCGCATGTACGAGTTCCTGGACCGGCTGATCAACGTGGCTCTGCCGCGTGTGCGCGATTTCCGCGGCGTCTCCACCAAGTCGTTCGACGGGCGCGGCAACTACACGCTCGGGCTGCGCGATCAACTCATCTTCCCGGAAATTGATTACGCGAAGGTGGACAAGCTCAAAGGCATGAACGTCACCATCGTGACCACCGCGCGTACCGACGATCAGGCGCGCGCGCTGCTGAAGGGGCTCGGCATGCCCTTCCGCGCATAACGGAAGGGCGCGGCTTTAAGCCGTGCCCTTCGGGCGGGCTATGAGTTCGGGCTTGGGCCCCGGCCAGCGGCTCTCGGCCGATAACCGGGAACCGATAACCGATAACGAACTGGAGATACATGGCTACAACCGCAAAACGAGTCAAGGACGCGAGGAAGCCGGGCAAGACATGTCCGGTCTGCAGTGGCAAACGCGAGATCGACGGCAAGGCGTGTCTATCATGCGGCGGGAAAGGCATAATTTTTTCCAGCCGCCAGCACAACCGCTGCCAGATCTGCGGACGCCCCCGCGGATTTCTGCGCAAGTTTGGCCTCTGCCGCTTGTGTTTCCGTGGCCTGGCGCTGCGGGGCGAAATCCCCGGCGTCTCGAAATCGTCCTGGTAAGTACGAAGTCCCAAGTGCCGGGTACCACGTACTCGGCTCTTGGCCACACGAATCGCTTGGTACTCGGTACTCGCTACTTGGTACTGAAGAAATTGCCGCTGGTTCTCTCAACGTGAGAGCGAACGGGCAAAGGAGAAGCAACGCATGAGTTTGACCGATCCGGTGGCGGATTTCCTGTCGCGCATCCGCAACGGTATTCGTTCGCGGCAGCAGAAGGTGGACGTGCCGGCTTCCAAGCTGAAGCTGGAACTCGCCCGCATTTTGAAGGAAGAGGGCTACATCTCGAATTTCAAGCCGACCGAAGAGGAAGGCCGCAAGATTCTGCGGGTCTACCTCAAATATGGCGCCAACAACGAGGCGGCCATTTCGCGAGTGCAGCGGGTGTCGAGTCCCGGCTGCCGCGTCTACGTCGGGCGCAATGAGATTCCACGCGTGCTGGGCGGGATGGGCATCAATATCCTGACCACGCCGCGCGGCGTGATGACCGGCCGCGATGCCCGCAAGCATGGCGTCGGCGGCGAGATCCTCTGCGAGATCTGGTGACCCCAGGTCTCTCCGTCTCCCAGTCGCTTCGGCCGCTGGCGGACTGAGAGACTGACAGACTGACGGACTGAAAGACCAAAACGCTGGAAGCCGGCCAACAGGCTGCGCGCCGACAGCTGAGAGCTGAGAGCTGAAATGTCACGAATTGGCAAAAAACCGATCCCGATCCCGCAGGGCGTGAAGGTCTCCATCGAGGGGAACACCGTCAAAGTCCAGGGCCCCAAGGGTGCTCTGGAAACGCGTGTGCCCACCGGCATCAAGGTTGCGCAGCAGGACGGCCATCTGGTGGCGCAGCGCGAAAACGATCAGCAGGCAGCGCTGCATGGCCTGACTCGCGCCCTCATCAACAACGCCGTCGAGGGTGTCACCAAGGGCTGGACGCGCGACCTGGAAATCGTTGGCATCGGCTACCGTGCGGAGCTCAAAGGCAAGAGCGTCGTGGTGTTCAGCCTGGGCTACTCGCACCCGATCGAGTACCCGCTGCCCGAGGGCATCACCGTTGCGGTGGATCCGAAGCAGACGCGCCTCAGCATCAGCGGCATTGACCGCCAGAAGGTTGGCCAGGTCGCCGCCGAGATGCGCGGCCTCCGTCCGCCCGATCCGTACAAGAACAAGGGCGTGCGCTACGCCGGCGAGCGCCTGAAGAAGAAGGTTGGCAAGACCGGCGCCAAATAATCTTCGATTGAGCGATTTTGATTTAGTGATTTTCGAAATCGCTAAATCACTCAATCGCTAAATCACTAAATGGAAAGTAACAATGTTAACGAAGATTTCGAAAAATCAGACCCGCTCCAAAGTGCACGACCGCATTCGAAAGAAGATGCTGGGCACGCCGGAGCGCCCGCGGCTGAACGTGTACCGCTCGTTGAACCACATTTACGCCCAGGTCGTTGACGACTTGCACGGCAAGACGATTGTCTCGGCCAGCACGGTCGAGGGCGCCAAGGCCAGCAAGCGCACCGGCGGCAACGTCGCTGCTGCCAAGGAAGTAGGCAAGCGCGTCGCCGAGCGGGCCAAGGAAAAGGGCATCGCCAAGGTGGTGTTCGACCGCGGTGGATACCTGTACCACGGCCGCATCAAGGCGCTGGCCGACGCTGCCCGCCAGGCGGGTTTGCAATTTTAGTTTTAGCCGTCGACCGTCGGCTATCGACCGTCGACTGATTTGAGAGTCCTAAATGGCAACTGCAACAGTGAGAAAAAAGCTCGACGCCGGCAACTTCCAGCTCAAGGACCAGGTCGTCGCCATCAATCGCGTCACCAAGGTAGTCAAGGGCGGCAAGAACCTGTCCTTCGCCGCGCTCGTCGTGGTCGGCGATCCATCGGCTGCGGTCGTCGGATTTGGTTCCGGCAAGGCCAAGGAAGTCCCGCAGGCCATCCGCAAGGGAATCGAGTCGGCCAAGAAGAACTTGGTCCGGGTCAACCTGACCCAGACCACGATTCCTCACGCCGTTCTCGGGCGTTTTGGCTCGGGCATGGTTCTGCTGAAGCCCGCCCCCGAAGGCACCGGCGTGATTGCCGGCGGCGCCGTGCGCGCGGTCATGACCTCGGCCGGGGTGCAGAATGTGCTGACCAAGTCCATCGGCACCACCAATCCGCACAACGTCGTCAAGGCGACCTTCGATGCCCTGAAGAAGCTTCGCGATCGGCAGGAAGTTGCTTCCTCGCGCGGCAAGTCGGTGGAGGAACTCTAATGACCGCCGCGACTGCAAAGAAGACCGCCAAGAAGGGCACCATGCGTTTGCAGTGGGTGCGCTCCGCCATTGCCGCGCCGCAGAAGCACAAGAAGGTCGTCAAGGGCCTCGGCTTCACTCGCCTGAACCAGGTGATCGAGCGCGAGGACACGCCTTCCATCCGCGGCATGGTGGCCAAAGTGCCGCACCTGGTGAAGGTGGTAAACGAATAGTCTTTCAGTCCTTCGGGGCAATCGGTCACAAGCCGAACGACCGACGGACCGATAGACTGGCAGACGGAAAACATTATGAATTTATCTACGATTCATCGTCCCAAGAACGCTAATCCGAACCGCAAGCGCGTTGGCCGCGGCATGGGATCGGGCATGGGCAAGACGTCCACCCGCGGTCACAAGGGCCAGGGCTCGCGCAGCGGCTCGCGCCTGATGCGCGGCTTTGAAGGCGGCCAGATGCCGCTTCACCGCCGCCTGCCCAAGCGCGGCTTCACCAACATTTTCCGCCAGGAGTACGCCATCGTGAACCTGTCCGATTTGGCGAATCTTGGCGAGGCCAACGTCACGCCCGAGCTGCTGCACAGCCGCGGGCTGGTCAACGGCAAGAACAAGCGCGTCAAGATTCTTGGCGATGGCGAGTTGAAGTCCGCCGTCAGCGTGCTGGCGCACAAGTTCTCCAAGTCGGCCGAGGAAAAGATTCGCAAGGCTGGCGGCAAGACCGAGGTCATCGAGATCAAGGTCGCGCCCGTGGAAAATAAGTTTAAGCAGGCTCGCGCGCAGAAGCGTGCCGGAAAGCAGAAGACGGCTTAAACGTTTCGCGTTGCAAGGTTTCACGTTGCATGATTCTCAGCTGAATCGCGGCATCGTGAAACGTGAAACACGAAACGTGAAACCTGAAAACGGGTTTCCAACCCGGAAAGTAGTTTCGATCAATGCTGGAAAAGCTGGCCAACGTATTTCGCGTTCCGGACCTTCGCAAGCGCATTCTCTTTACCATGGCGCTGCTGGCGGTGTATCGCCTGGGCGGCCACATTCCCACGCCCGGAATCAACGCCGACCTGCTGCAGCAGTTCTTCGAGCAGAACCGCGGCACCTTCCTGGGCTTCGTGGACCTGTTCAGCGGCGGGCAGCTTCGCCGCCTGACCATCTTCGCTCTGGGCATCATGCCCTACATCACCGCCTCCATTATTCTTCAGCTCCTGACCGTGGTGTACGAGCCGCTGGCCAAGCTGCAGAAGGAAGGCGAGCTCGGGCGCAAGAAAATCACCGAGTGGACCCGCTACCTGACGCTGATCCTCAGCGCCATGCAGTCGTTCGGCATCGCCCTGACGCTGGAGCGCTCCTCGGTCGGCGGCGGCACCGCGTACGTGACCAACCCCGGGTTGGGCTTCGTCGCTATGACGGTGCTGACGCTCACCACCGGCAGCGTCTTTATCATGTGGCTGGGCGAGCAGATCACCGAACGCGGCATCGGCAACGGCATGTCGCTGCTGATCTTCGCCGGCATTGTGGTCGGTCTGCCGCGCGGCGTCGCCGACCTGATTGACAAGGCCAAGAACCAAGCCTGGGGCGCCTTCACCGTCCCCGCCATCGCGATCCTCGTGGTGCTGATGGTGGTGGTGGTCGCCTTTATCGTGTACGTCGAACGCAGTGAACGGCGCATTCCCGTGCAGTACGCCAAGCGCGTCGTGGGACGCAAGGTTATGGGCGGAGGCTCCACGCACCTGCCGCTGCGCGTCAATTCCGGCGGCGTCATGCCCGTGATCTTTGCTTCCTCGTTGCTGACGCTGCCGCAAACCGCCGGCTTCGCCTTCCGCGACAACCGCTATTTCGGTCCGCTGCTGCGCGCCCTCGGCTGGGGCGAGCCGCTCTACACGCTGCTCTACGCCGTGGGCATCATTTTCTTCGCCTACTTCTACGTCAGCATTGTCTTCAATCCCAACGAGGTTGCCGACAACATGCGGAAGTACGGCGGTTTCATTCCCGGCATCCGGCCGGGCAAGCGGACCTCGGATTCCATCAACGAGATCCTGACGCGCATTACCCTGGTGGGCGCGCTCTACCTGATCATCATTTCCTTTATTCCGGAATGGATGATCGCCGGCATCCACCTCAACCACTTGCCGGGCGCTTTGGGCAGGACGTTTGAAAATCTTCCTGCCTGGATGACCAACGGCCTGGGCGTCACCTTCTATTTCGGCGGCACGTCGCTGCTGATCGTGGTCGGCGTTGCCATGGACACCGTGCAGCAGGTGGAGGCGCAGTTAATCATGCGCCATTACGAAGGATTTACCCCGCGCAGTGGCCGCATTCGTGGCCGCCGCACGTGGGCGTAAGGACGGTTCAAGGTTTCACGTTTCGAGTTTCACGCTACCGGGCTCTGCTTTAGGCGCGCATCCCGAGAACGCGAAACGTGAAACTTCGAAACGCGAAACGTGATAGAAGAACGTCGCTGTTCGGGTCTCAACAAACTGGAGGAGCACATGGAAGGACAGGCGGCGGTAAACAAAACGATGGCTGTGATCGGCCCCATTATCTTGCTGGGCGCGCCGGGCGCGGGCAAAGGAACGCAGGCGAAACAAATCGTCGAGCGCTACTCGGTCCCGCAGATTTCCACCGGCGACCTGCTGCGTGACCACGTGGCGCGCGGCACCGAATTGGGCAAGCAGGCCAAGGCCATCATGGAAGCGGGCAAGCTGGTTTCCGATGAGCTGGTTTGCGGCATGGTCGCCGAGCGGCTCGGCCGTCCCGATTGCTCGCGCGGATTTATCCTGGACGGATTTCCGCGTACGGTGCCGCAGGCAACTTGGCTGGATCAGCACATGGCAGGATTGACGTTCGACAAGAAGGGCAAGCTGGCGCCGGTTGTGATCAACATCGCCGTCAGCTATAATCAGCTATTGAAGCGGCTTACCGGCCGCCGTTCTTGTCCCACCTGCGGGCGCATTTACAACGTGTACTTCCAGCCTCCCCGCGTTGCTGACACCTGCGACGTTGATGGCGCGAAGCTTGTTACACGCCGTGACGATTGCGAGGAAGTCATTTCCAAGCGTCTGAAGGAATACGAGGCGCAGACCCTGCCTCTGACCGAGTTTTATCGCGCCAAGGGGCAGTTGGTGGAAGTGAACGGCGACCAGGATTCGAGTACGGTGAGCGCCGAAACGTTGAAAGCGATTGATGGCCATCGTGTGTAAATCGCCCGCCGAGCTGGAGAAGATGCGCGCCAGCGGGCGCATCGTTCGCCAGGTACTCGACCACGTGCGCAGTCTGGTCAAGCCCGGCGCGACCACGATGGACTTGGAGCGCGCCGCCGAGGGCAAGATCAAGGAACTCGGCGCCAAGCCGGCTTTTAAGGGTTATTACGACTACCCTTGCGTGCTGTGCACGTCGGTGAACCAGGAGATTGTCCACGGCATACCGTCGGCACGGCGGATGCTGAAGGAAAGCGACATCGTCTCGATTGATTGCGGCGTGGTGCTCGACGGCTACTTTGGCGATGCGGCCATCACCGTGCCAGTGGGCAATCACGTGGCGCCCGAGGTGCAGAAGTTGCTGGAAGTCACCGAGGCATCGCTGTACCGAGGCATTGAAGCGGCCCGCATCGGCAACACCGTGGGTGACGTCGGTGCGGCGGTGCAGGAACTGGTGGAAGCCAACGGCTTCAGCGTGGTGCGCGAGTTTGTCGGACACGGTATCGGTACCCGGCTGCACGAGGACCCGCAGGTTCCGAACTACGGTACTCGCGGCCACGGCGCGCGACTGCGGGAAGGCATGGTCATCGCCATCGAGCCCATGGTGAACGCCGGACATCCCGGCGCCCGCGTGCTCGACGACAAGTGGACCGCGGTCACCGAGGACGGCAGCTTCAGCGCTCATTTTGAGCACTGCGTCGCCGTGACCTCCAACGGCCCGGTGATTTTGACGGCCTGATAACGCTAAGAGCTAAAGGCTAAGAGCTAAAAGCTGTTTTGGAGTTGAATGAGCAAAGAAGACGCGATTGAAGTTATGGCGGTGGTCATCGAGCCCCTGCCCAACGCAATGTTCAAGGTCGAACTGGAAAACAAGCACCAGGTGCTGGCGCATGTTTCCGGAAAGATGCGCAAGAACTTCATTCGCATTTTGCCCGGCGACCGGGTCGCGGTGGAGCTTTCTCCCTACGACCTCACGCGGGGCCGCATTGTGTATCGCTATAAATAAAATTGGAGATTTGGCGATGGAGTGATTGAGCGATTTCAAATCCCCAAATCACAAATCACTAAGTCACCAAATGCAGGAACCATCATGAAAGTACGGGCTTCAGTTAAAAAGATTTGCGACAAGTGCAAGGTCATCCGCCGCAAGGGCGTGGTGCGGGTGATTTGCGTAAACACGAAGCATAAACAACGCCAGGGCTAGCGGCGGGCGGACTTTTTCCGTCCTAACTGCTAACTCCTAACTACGAAGGACTGAGGATTTATGGCTCGTATTGCAGGCGTGGATCTTCCGCGCAACAAGCACACGCGCATCGCGCTGACCTACATTTATGGTATCGGGCACCCGCGCGCGGCCAAGATCGTCGCCGCCGCCAATGTGGATGGCGAAAAGAAGGTGCAAGACCTCAATGAAGACGAGGTCAACCGCATCCGCCAGGTCATTGAGGGCGAGGGCAACGTCGAGGGCGACCTGCGCAAGGACACCTCGATGCACATCAAGCGGCTGATTGAAATCGGCTCCTATCGCGGATTCCGTCACCGCCGCAACTTGCCGGTCCGCGGCCAGCGCACGCACACCAATGCGCGCACCCGCAAGGGCCCGCGCAAGGGCACGGTCGCGCAGAAGAAGAAGTCCGTGGCGAAGACATAGTAACCAGGTAGTTCGTAGTCCGTAGTCCGCATCCGGACTACCGTCTACGGGCTACGGACTACGAGAGAGATATGGCAAAACCAGCAGCAGCAGAGACCACCGCCGGAGCACCGGCGAAAAAAGGCAAAACCAAGAAGTTCAAGAAGCGCGAGCGGAAGAACGTCCCGTTCGGCATCTGCCACATCCAGGCGTCGTTCAACAACACCATCGTGACCATCGCCGACAGCGAGGGCAACGTGCTCTCCTGGAAGAGTTCGGGATCGCTGGGGTTCCGCGGGTCGCGCAAGGGCACGCCCTTTGCCGCGCAGCAGGCCGCTATGAACGCCGCCAATATGGCGCGCGAGCACGGGCTGCGCTCGGTCGAGGTGCGGGTCAGCGGCCCGGGATCGGGCCGCGAATCGGCCATTCGTGCCCTCGCCGCCGCCGGCATTGAAGTGCGCTCCATCAAGGACGTCACGCCCATTCCGCATAACGGCTGCCGTCCGCCAAAGAAGCGCAGAGTGTGAAGGTTCACGTCTTGCGTTTCACGTTTTCATCGAAAGCGTGACGACGCGAAACGTGAAACGTGAAACATTTTCGGATCGGGAAGACACGCTGGCCAAGCGCGTAAACCGATCGTCACCGTTCGATAAAGAAGGAGAAGTAAATTGGCTCGATACACAGGTGCAGTCTGCCGCCTTTGCCGCCGCGAAGGCATGAAGCTCTTCCTCAAGGGCGCGAAGTGCTTCAGCGATAAGTGCCCCATTGAAAACCGCAACTTTGCCCCCGGCCAGCACGGCAAGGACCGCAAAGCCAAGATCGTCGGCTACGGTCTCCAGCTGCGCGAGAAGCAGAAGGCCAAGCGCATCTACTTCACCAACGAGGGCCAGTTCCGAAATTATTACGAGAAGGCGAGCCGCACCAGGGGCGTCACCGGCGAAGTGCTGCTGCAACAGCTCGAGCGCCGCTTGGACAACGTCACCTACCGGCTGGGCTTTGCCACCTCCCGGCGCCAGGCGCGCCAGGTCGTGCGCCACGGCCACATCCAGGTGAACGGCCGCAAGGTGGACATTCCCTCGTACCAGGTGAAAGCCGGCGATGAGATCGCCGTGCGGGAAAGCAGCCGCAAGCTGCCCGCCATCGTGGCCGCCGTCGAGTACACCAGCCATCAGCCCACGCCGAATTGGCTGGAGATGGATCGCGAGAACCTGAAGGGCCGCATGAACGCGGTTCCCAAGCGTGAAGACGTGAACCTGCCGATCAACGAGCAGCTGATCGTCGAGTTGTATAGCAAGTAACGCTGCGGCACCGGTCTTACCCGTGCTGTTCCAGCCGCGTAGCGGCGAATGAAACTAGCCCGGCGCTTCAGCGCCAGGTGAAGATGCGAATAACAAAGGCAGTCCTGTAGGGACGGCTCAAATTTTGGGGCCCCTTCTCGACTAGATCAGCCTTGATGGCGTCAACTGCGCATGGGCCAGCGCGGGTCATCTTGAGCCAAACGGTCGAAGGAGAATGTAACCATGCTGTGGAAAGGCTTTCAGAAACCCAAGCGCCTCGCCGCCGACACCGAAACTTTAACCGACAAGTACGGACGCTTTTGGGCACAGCCCTTTGAGCGCGGCTTTGGCACCACCATCGGGAACGCTCTGCGCCGCGTGCTGCTGTCGTCCATCGAGGGCGCGGCCGTCACCGCCGTCAAAATCGAGGGCGTGCTCCACGAGTTCCAGTCCATCCCCGGCGTGGTCGAGGACGCCACCGACATCATCCTCAACCTCAAGCAGGTGCCCTTCAAGCTGAACGGCGAAGGTCCCAAGGCTATTTACCTGCGCGCCGACCAGCCCGGCGTCGTCACCTCCGGCATGATCGAGGCGGACGCCGACGTCGAGGTGCTCGACAAAGACGTCTACATCGCCACCGTCAGCGAAGGCGGAAAGCTCGACATGGAGATGCGTCTCAAGCGCGGCCGCGGCTACATCTCCGCCGACAAGAATTTCGAAGAGGACCTCGGCATCGGCTTCATTCCCATCGACTCCGTGCATTCGCCGGTGCGCAAGTGCAACTACGTTGTCGAAGCCGCCCGCCTAGGGCAGATCACCGACTACGACAAGCTCACCCTGGAAGTGTGGACGAACGGTTCGGTCGGTCCCGCCGATAGCATCGGCTTGGCCGCCAAGCTGCTCAAGGACCACATGAACATCTTCATCAACTTTGAAGAGGAGATGGAGACCGCCGCCACCGAGGAGCAGCGCAAGCCGGAGATTCGCAACGAAAATCTCAACCGCTCCGTCGAAGAGCTGGAACTCAGCGTCCGCAGTTACAACTGCCTGAAGAACGCCAATATCCAGTCCATCGGCGAGTTGGTGCAGAAGACTGAAGCGGAAATGCTGAAGACCAAGACTTTCGGCCGCAAGTCGCTCAACGAAATTAAGGAAATCCTGGCCTCCATGGGGCTGAGCCTGGGCATGAAGATTGACGAGCACGGCAACGCCGTCCCCGTGAACCCGGCGCAGCAGCCCTCCAACGCCATGGGCCTCGGCAGCATCGAGCACCAGCAGTAGCACTACAGTCGGTCGTCGTTGGTCGTTCGCTGAATTCCGCTAACGACCAACGACCAACGGCCAACGACAAGGAATCTGTCATGCGTCATTTAAAAGCCGGCAAGAAACTCGGACGTAACACCAGCCATCGTCGCGCCCTGCTGCGCAACCTGGTGACCTCGCTCATTCTCGAAGAGCGAATCGAGACCACCGAACCCAAGGCCAAGGCCATGCGTCCCCATGTCGAGAAGATGATCACCCTCGGCAAGCGCGGCGATGTGGCCGCGCGCCGCCTGGCTGCCTCCTACCTCATGACCCGCGCCGCCGTGGACAAGTTGTTCGACACCGTGGCCCCCCGCATGGGCGACCGTAATGGCGGCTACCTGCGCATCATTCGTTCCGGATGGGCCAAGGGCAACGGCGCCGAAAAGGCCTTCGTCGAACTCATGGGCAGCGAGAAGGTGATTGCCCAGAAGCAGCAGAAACGCGCTGATGCTCGCGCCAAGCGCCGCGAGGAAACTCGCAAGCAGATGGAAGAGGCGCAAGCACAGGAAACTCCCGCTGCCGAAGAATCCAAGGGCGGCGAAGAAAAATAGCGGAACCGCCAACGCTCTAGCCCCGGCCGTCCTCGGCCGGGCTTTCCTTTATGGCTTGGCATTCCGAGTCCAGTGAGGAACCTGCTTTCCTGTAGGCCTGATCCCTCGCAACTTTTCGTCCCAGGCCCGGTTCTTACTAACAACACCGTCTTGTAAGGAGAACACAAGCATGCGCAGGATTCATTTCGCACTTCTCACGGGCCTGCTCACCGCCGGCATGGCGCTGGCGCAGACCGGCGCCACTCCCGCTCCCGACACCACGCCCACTCCGCCGCAGGGTCAGATGCATCGCCACGGCCAAATGGGCCAGGGCGGCATGGACCGCATGGCGCAGGAACTCAACCTGACCGACCAGCAGAAGACTCAGATCCAGCAGCTTCACCAGACGCAGCGCCAGCAGATGCAGTCCATCCGCCAGGACACCTCGCTTACCGATCAGCAAAAGCAGGACAAGCTCAAACAGCTTCGCGAGTCCACCCACCAGCAGATGCTGAGCATCCTCACGCCGGAGCAGCAGGAGAAGGCGAAGCAGATGCATCAGCAACGCGGCATGGGCAAGGGCATGATGGGCCCGGGCGGAAAAGGGATGGGCGGCAAAGGCATGGGCGGCGAGATGGGTCCGATGTCACGGCTGAACCTCACGCCTGACCAGAAGTCGAAACTCCAGCCCATCTTCCAGTCGGCGCGCGAGCAGGCGCGGGCGGTTCGTCAGGACACGACGCTCACGCCGCAGCAGAAGCAGGAGAAGATCCGCTCCATTCATCAGAACGCGCGCTCGCAGGCGAACGCCATCCTTACGCCCGAGCAGCAGCAGCAACTGCAGAAGATGCACAACGGACGCGGGCGGCAGCAGCAGCCGCCGCCGCAGGGACCGCCACCGGGATTCTAGTCTCGGGTCTCTTTAACAGAGGAGTGGTTCACGGGCAGCGCAGGCTGCCCGTATTTTGTGTCCACCCATTCCTTCGCTGGTGTCATCCCGAACGCAGCGAGGGACCTGCTTTACTAACGGCCACGATTTTCTGGGCAGTTACAATGCGGTCGTGTCGCGATCATCAGAAAACGCCCAAGGCCGCAATCTCTACGTCTTCGGTGCTACCTCGCTGTTCAACGACACCGCCAGCGAGATGGCCTACTGGGTGCTGCCGGTATTTCTGATCTCCATCGGCGCGGGTCCGGCGACGCTCGGCGTCATTGAAGGTGTCGCCGAAAGCGTCGCCTCGCTCGCCAAACTGTTCTCCGGATATCTCACCGACCGCGTGCGCCGCCGCAAGCCGGTGGTGGTTTTCGGATACGTCGTCGCCAACGCCCTCAAGCCGTTGCTCGCCATCGCAACCGCCTGGTGGCACGTGCTCATCATCCGTTTCGGCGACCGCGTCTCGAAGGGGCTGCGTGGCGCGCCGCGTGACGTCATGCTGGCCGAATCGGTGGAGCGCTCCCGCCTCGGCTCCGCCTACGGACTACTGCAGGCGATGGATTCGGCGGGCGCGATCCTCGGCCCGCTGGCTGCGTTGTACCTCATCTCGCGCTACGGATTTCGTGGTGTCTTCTGGGCCGCGGCCGTGCCTGGATTGGCCAGCATCCTCATCGTTGCCCTCGGCGCCCGCGAAACTGGACGATTCAAAGCTGCTAGCAAAGGGAGTCCTCCCGAGCGTAGCGAGGGACCTGTTGTTGTCGCTCGGCCCAAGCTTCCCGCCAGCTTCTACTACGTCCTGTTCGCCGTGGGATTGTTCTCGCTCGGCAATTCCAGCGACATGTTCCTGGTGCTGCGCGCGCAAAGCGCCGGCATTCCTGCCTCGCACGCGCCGCTGCTCGGCCTGGTGTTCAACATTACTTACACCGCGCTCTCCTGGCCGGCGGGAAAGTTGAGCGACCGCTTCTCGAAGTACGCGCTGGTGGCGGCAGGATACGTGGTGTTCGCCATCGTCTATGCGGTATTTGCGCTGGCGCCATCGCGCGCGGCGTTGTGGGCAATGATGTCCTGTTACGGATTGTTCTACGCGCTCACCACGCCGGTGCTGAAGGCCGTTGTTGCCGGCAGCGCGCCTGCCGAGGCGCGCGGACGCGCCTTCGGCATCTTTTATTTCGCCACCAGCGTGGCCGCGCTGCTCTCCAGCGTTTTGACGGGAGAGTTGTGGAAGCATTACAGCGCGAAACTTCCGTTTCTTCTCTCCGCGATACTGGCGGCGTTTGCGGCGGTGATGCTGCTCGCGGCGCCAAAACCAGCCATCAGTCAGACCAGCTAATCGCCAATCGCCAATCGCTGTTTCTTTACATCGCTTACGCCGATCAGCACCAACTGCACGAAGGCTGCCGCCATCGAGTCCAGCACGACGTCGTGCACCGTGCCGGTTCTTCCCGGAAGCATCGTCTGGTGCCACTCATCCAGGCCGGCCACCGCGGCGGTGCAAACCACCGCCAGCAGCGCCGCGCGCAGGCTCCAGCAGCGCAGCATGGCCAGGAATCCTGCCGGTTTCACCGGTGAGCGCGACTCCGAAAACGTGGTCCACCAGGCGCGGAACAGCAGCAGGCTGAGAAGGCCATATCCGGTGAAGTGGCCTGCCTTGCGCAGCAGATCATGCGCAAACTCCAGTTGCGCAACGGAGGCGTGGGGGAAAAAAAATCGCAGCAGCGGCATCACCAGCCAGCTGGTGTGCGTGGCAGAGCCCAGCCCAGTGGACTCCAGGGCGATCACCATCGTCCAAAGGGCAACCGGAATCCAGGCGCGCAGCAGAACTCGTCTCATCTACTCGCCGCGATAATTCGGAGCTTCGCGCGTGATGGTGACATCGTGCACGTGGCTCTCGCGCATGCCGGCGCCGCTGATGCGGACGAAGCGCGCCTTCTGCTGCAACTCGGCAATGCTGGCGCAGCCGGTGTATCCCATGCCGGAGCGCAGCCCGCCGACGAGCTGGTAGATGATCATGGAAAGCGGCCCGCGGTAGGGAACGCGGCCCTCGATGCCCTCGGGTACGAGCTTGCCCAGCCGGTTGCCTTCGCCGTCGTCGCTGCTGCTGATCACGGGCACAGAAGAATCCGAGTTCGATTCCTGGAAGTAGCGTTCGCCGGAACCGGCGGCCATGGCGGCCAGCGAGCCCATCCCGCGATACGCCTTGAAGGTGCGGCCCTGGTACAAAATGGTTTCGCCCGGACTCTCGTCCGTGCCGGCAAACAACGAGCCCAGCATGCAGACGCCCGCGCCGGCTGCCAGTGCCTTGGTGACGTCGCCGGAATACTTGATGCCGCCGTCGGCGATGATCGGGATATGCGCGTCGCGGACGGCGCGCACCGCCTCGGCAATGGCGGTGATCTGCGGCACGCCCGCGCCGGTGACGATGCGCGTCGTACAGATCGAGCCTGGTCCGATGCCCACCTTGACCGCGTCCACGCCGCAGCGCGCCAGCTCGCAGGCGCCGTCGAAGGTGCCGACGTTGCCGGCGATCAGCTCCGTCTCCGGCAGCTTCGACTTGATCAGGCGCACCGCATCCAGCACGCGCGAGGAATGACCGTGCGCGCTGTCAATCGCCAGCACGTCCACCTTGGCGTGCACCAACTCCTGGGCGCGCTCGAAGAAGTCGCCGGTGGCGCCAATCGCGGCGCCCACACGGAGACGTCCCTGCGGGTCCTTGGCAGCGTGCGGATACTTCAGCTTCTTCTGGATGTCCTTGACCGTGATCAGGCCTTTGAGCGTGTACTTGTCGTCCACCACCAGAAGTTTTTCCACGCGGTGCTTGTGCAGGATCTGCTCGGCCTGTTCCAGCGTGGTGCCCACGGGCACGGTGATGAGGTTTTCCCTGGTCATCACCTTGCTGATCGGGATGTCGGTGCGCGTCTCGAAGCGCAGGTCGCGATTGGTCAGGATGCCGACCAGCTTCTTGTGCTTGGTGATGGGCACGCCCGAGATGCGGTAGCGCTTCATCACTTCCAGCGCGTCGCTTACCTTGTCGTCGGGCGACATGGTGATCGGGTCCACGATCATGCCGCTCTCGGAGCGCTTCACCTTGTCCACTTCGCCGGCCTGCTGCTCGATCGTCAGGTTGCGGTGGACGATGCCCATGCCGCCCTGCTGCGCCATGGCGATGGCCATGGAAGCCTCGGTGACCGTGTCCATGGCGGCGCTGATCAGCGGGATATTGAGCAGGATGTTGCGCGTGACGTGCGTCTGCGTGTTCACCGCGGCCGGAACTACGTCCGACTTCGCGGGCAGCAGGAGAACGTCGTCGAAGGTGAGGGCCTCAGGGACAGGAAAATGAATCATCGTTCGCTCGCCGGGCTTTTCGTCATTGTAGCAGCGGGGAGTGAGTTCCGAGTTGCGAGTTCCGAGTTGCGGCGGCGGCAGGGTGTAATCGCGCCGGACCTTCCTTTGGAAGTGACCGAAGGTGCGGCTTGGAGCTGTTGATATCAACAATCTGTGAGGCCGTCGGGCTAGCGATAAAACTTGGGGCAGCGGTGTCCGTCTCCCGCTGCCCCTCTGATAACGAGCGGAATTTTCCAGCTATGGATACGGGAACGCCATTTTCTTAAAATTGGCGCACTTCATCTTCGCGACGCCGGAAGAATCGCCATACGCAATCGAAAAATCAGTACACACCAAGTCGCCGCCGGGATTGGCTGAGATGTTCAACGGTTGCGGCCCCAGCAGCGCCACCGACAAATTTGTGACCTGCACTCCTCCTCCAGAATTTCCGCTGATCGTTCCGCCGTAAATTCTGGCCGTGGAGCTGTCCTGCAAGTAAATGCCTGGAGCATTATTGTTCGCCACGTGGCCCCACGAAATATCAAGATGGGACCCATCCGTGGCATCGATGCCGGCAGATACAAGGCAACAGACAGTGGCGCCACCGTTCTGCTCGATGATTGCGCCTTGCTGGCTGGCATTGCCCTGCAGCCGACCTATCGCATGCAGGAGCCGGATGCCATTGATGGTGTTGCCGCGGATGACAGCCGGCCCATTCATCACCAGCTGTGCGCCCCACACCATCACGCCGAGGCTGTTGTTCAGCACTTGTGCTCCGTTGTTGATGGACACAATCGCGTTGCCGCCCACCCACACACCGAAATAGTTGTTCTGCACGATGGACCCGGCGCCCGCCAGGGAAGCCGAGGATGTGTCTGCCACCGAGAGCCCGGCTCCGTCAACATTGCCACCGTTGTTCTGGATGGTGGTCCGGCGGATGCTCAGGTCGGACCGGCCGTAAACATCAATACCGTCGGAGTCCACGGCTCCTTGTACCATGCTGTCGGTGAGGCTCACGTAACTGTCGAGGATAACCAGCACGGTGTTACCTCCGGCGGCCCCCTGCAGCGTCAGCTGCTTCAACTGCACGCCGGAGCTGACATTAAGCGATATGACTGCGCCAAGATCCGATGGGCCGGCATCCACAATGCTGCCTCCTGCTGTGCCGCCCTGGATCGTCAAATTGTTATAGGCGTCGATGCTAACGTTTTCATGACATGCCCCATCCACGGTGATGATGCCGCCGCTTCGTGGCGTGGCATTCAACGCGGCCTGGATGGTTGAGTATTCTCCAGGTCCCGGAGTCCCGCTGCATCGGACATACGTCTGCGCCCCAGCCAAGGACGTGAGTCCCAAGAATGCCGCCAGGAGTATCAGTGTCGCACTCCAGCGGATTGTGGTTAAACGTTGCGTGCCCATACTTTCACTCCTTCTTGCCTTTCATGCGCTGCTGGGAGGGCAGGAGAACGGGGGGTGCACTCAACAACGTTGCGCATGCCCACTCGCGCAGTCGCTTCGTTGGAGGATAATTTCTGGATCGGGCCTGACCCGCATGGCCTGTTGGGGGATTGCCGCTTAATTATTATCCTTCGGATGGGCAGGAAGCAGCCACGCAAAAGAACTAGGCACCAGTGGTGACTCCCGAAAAAGGAACGAAAAGAATGCCCGAGCGGCCGCTTTCGCGTCAAGATCCGCGCAGACGTGGGGTCAGCAGGGGACGGTTGAGTCCCGGAGGACGGCACACGAAGCCTATGATAATATCAAAAAGATATAATTAAGATAACACGATGAATGTAAATGAAATAAAGTTCTTGACTTCCAAATCCCTCGGGCGCACGCTACTTTTGCGCCAATCTCGCGCACGCTGGCTGCGTCCATCTATGCCCGCCAGTTAGTTCTTTGATAACTTCATGGCTACTTCCGGCCGCGTAAATGTTTACTCGCCAGTCAAGGTCACACCCAAGTGATACCGAAAGGAATCCCTCGGTAACCGTACGGTTACCGTGAGCCCTTACCTTCTACTATCCCTATGGTTCAGAAGAGTTTCCTTCGCCAGTTGTAGTGAAGTGAGGGGGAGGGGGTGGGTAAACACCTCACCTCCAAACGTCAATAACCATCCAGTAAACTTCGGCGGAAACCTCACCACCTCCTGTAGCCCGTACCGAAAGCCGGATATTTTTCGACCCGGACTACGAGCCACGACTACGGATCAGGGTTTCGCCTGTTTCTAACGTATAGGCTTTGTCGAGATGCGTTCGCTGTTGGCGAATGTCTCGCCAGAAAGCGAAATGAACGTGGTCGTCACGTCGCCGCCGGGGGTGATGGTATGCAGCGCGAAACCGAGTGGACTTCCAAACGGAGACCAACTGGTTGCCGGCGCGATGTGATACGTCAGGCCGTCCGCTGCGAATACTGTCGCCAGGTGCCAGTGGCCCGCGAACATGTGGCGCACACCCAGGCGATGCAGCAGTTCGAGCTCCAAGCTGCGGTACGGCTCCTGCGTCGTCCAATAGGGGCGGTTCTCAGGAATGCCGCCGCCCAACGTGGGCGGAATGTGCTGCACCACAAAGATCGGGCGATCGCGATGTTGGTTATGCGCCTGCTCCTTGAGCCAGGCCAGCATTTTTTCGGATTCTGCCGCTCCTTGCGACGAGAGCGGCGCAGGCTTCTTCGCGGTGAACTGGTTGTAATTTCCGAGCAGTTGGGAATCAACAGCCAGAAAGCTGATGTTGCCTACCTGGAATTCGTAATAGTCGGGCCCGAACTGCCGCCGCCACTTGTCCACCGTATCGGCGGTCACATCATGATTCCCGGGAACGAAGTAGACCTTCGCATTGAGATTGGCGAGGATCGCCCGCGCCCGCGTGCGCGCCTCCGTGTTTTCGCCGACGTCGCCGCTGACGATGACCGCATCCGGATGACGGGCGTTCACCAGTTCGACCACACGCTTCAGGTTTTCTTCCGCGTGGGGCGCATTGTCCTCGAGCCCGATATGCGTGTCGCTGATCTGTGCCACGGTGATTGCCTTCGCGGGGCCGAGCGCCGGCGCGAGTGTTCCGCCAAAAGCGAGACAGACGGCGAAGAACACACGGACAAGCATTGGCAATGAGCGGAGCACGTGGAATCGGATGTGAATGGCCGCAATCGAAGATGCCTCTGGTGTCCTTAGGCGCGCACGCGCGCATGGTGGGGGGGTGGCTTTCTCTGGAGCGCTATCGGCTGATCCCTAAACTCAGGATGAAATTGGGGATTGCCTTCCCTGCAGCAAATCTGAGAGCATACTCCACCAAAGTGTTACCAGGCTGACCGCAGTACACGGCTCTTCTGTCCAGGCTGACCGCCGTAACTAGGCCCTCGTTCTCCCGATTCATATTTGCGAAGCTGTGCCCGGTCCAAGGCCGCTTCACTGCGGCAAATTTCAACGGCCATCTTAGGTTCGATGGGGAAGGACGAAGCAAACATGAAGAAAGTGATTCTGTTGATGGCCCTGGTCGCAGTACTGGCTACGGGAGCGTTCGGCAAGGAAAAGAAATCGGCAAAAGGCTCGGAACAGGCGGTGCAGCAAGCCAATGCCGCCATTGACCGCTGGTCGGCGGCCTATAGCGCCAACGATGTGGACGCGGTGACCAACAGTTACTGGCCGGACGCAATTCTACTGGGAACGAAGAGCCCGGTGATCTCCACCGGCTCGGAGGCGATCAAGAAATACTTCACCGACCTGAAGCTGGCGGGCAGCGGCAACAAGAACACCATCCAGGAGCGGCACAGCATTCCGGCGGGGAAGGACGCGGTGGTCGTGACCGGGTTCTACGAGTTCACGCGCATGCAGGAAGGGAAGCCGGTCCCGGGGCCGTCGCGTTTCACGATGCTGGTGACCAAGCGTGGCAATGAGTGGCGGATTGCGCACCACCATTCTTCGCCGCGAGTGATGCCGGCGGCGGCGAAGTAGGACTCTCGGTAAAGGTCCTGTGCCATGCACCTGATCGGCACGGCTGAGATCGTGCCGATCAGGTGCCGCGGTGCGCTTTGCACAGCCGATCGCCGGCCGACTCGCAAGTACCAGGTGCCGAGTACCAAGTAGCCGCTGGAGGCAGGAATCCCTCTGCGGCCTTCTTGTTGGCGCTGGTACTTGGCGCTTGGTCTTTCTATAATCCTGCTCCGCTCAGAGTTTAAGGCGGTTGAAGGAGGGAAGAATCATGCGCGGGACGCGAAGGAATTTCATCAAGAGCGCGGGAGCGATCGGGGCGGTGGCGGCGGCCGGTGGACTGAAGAACGTGGCGAGCGCGTCAGGGCCGCCGCAGCGCAGCGGCGAGCGTGGCATGGCGCGCGGGTTGACGGTGCTCAACCTCCGGCGCGGCGGCGAATATCACCTGGCGGTGAAGCAGCCGAGTGGAATTCTGGATGTCGTGGAAGCGGCCAAGATCCTGAAGATGCACGCGCCGGCGACAGTGGACGAGTTGCTGCAAAACGAAGACGGCCCCAGCCTGAACGCGCTGGTGGATGCGGCCGCAAAATCCAAGGCCGCGCAAAAGGCCATCGTCAAGGAAGATGGCATCGAGTACGGGCCAGTGGTGACGCGTCCCGAGAAGATCGTGTGCATCGGCCACAACTACAAGCGCCACGTGGCGGAGGTGAAAGCGCCATATCCCAAGATGCCGGTGCTGTTCAGCAAGTTCAACTCGGCGCTGAATTGCCATGGCGGCAAGATCAAGCTGCCGGTGGACGTGGCGAAGAAGTTCGATTACGAGGTCGAGCTCGTGGTGGTCATGGGCAAGACGGCGAGCAACGTCAGCGAGGCGGACGCGCTGAACTATGTCGCCGGATACTGCACCGGGAACGACTTCACGGCGCGCGACCTGCAATACGACACCGGCGGACAGTGGCTGGTGGGGAAGACGCCGGACGGTTTCGCGCCGCATGGGCCGTACATGGTGACCGCAGACCAGATTGATCCGCAAGATCTGAAGCTGGAGACGCGAGTCAACGGCGAGACGCGGCAGTCGTGGAATACCAACGACATGATCTTTCCGGTGAAGACGCTGATCAGCTACATCTCCGGACGGATGACGCTGCGGCCCGGCGACATCATTTATACGGGCACGCCGCACGGAGTGATTTGGGGCATGCCGAAGGACCAGCAGGTATGGCTGAAGCCCGGAGACAAGCTGGCGTGCAGTCTGGAGAAGCTGGGAGAGTTGAAGTTTGAATTGGTGTGAAAGCAGGCTACAGGCGGCCGGGAAAACAGATTTCTGCTGCGCTCGGAATGACAAAATTCAACGCGGCGCCGGGCACTACGAAGGCGAGGTGAATCTTTCACGCGCGGCGCTGCATCTTATTCATAGGCTTTGATTTGATGCGGTTAGCGTGGTTTGTTTTTTGAGCTGACGGCGCGTATCATAGTCCTGACTGCTGTGTAGGACAGGGCGGCTCCCGAGTGTGCGGGCAGCCTGAGCTTCGGCGACGATCCCCAGTGGGCGAGAGCCCACTTTTTGTTTGAACGGCCTCTCAGATGGCGATCGATATCGAGCGAGTGCGGCAGATCGTGGAGCGCGCGACGGCATCGCAGGGTCTGGAGCTGGTGGACGTGGAGTTTCGCGGCGGCGGTAAGGCCCGCATGCTGCGCGTGTTCATTGACAAGCCGGACGGCGTCACGCATGAGGATTGCGCGTGGGTGAGCCGCGAGGTGGGAACGCTTTTGGACGTCGAAGACGCGGTTCCCGGCGGATCGTACACGCTGGAAGTTTCTTCGCCTGGGCTGGATCGAAAGCTGACGAAGGCGGGGGATTACGAGCGGTTTCGCGGCAGCCGGGTGCGGCTGATGACGCACGAAGCGGTGGAAGGCAACCGTCACTTTGACGGCCGGCTGCAAGGATTGCGCGACGGGCGCGTGGTGGTGGAGATGAGCGCGAGCAAGAAGGCGCCGGCACGAACCGTGGAGATTGAGTTGGGCAACGTCGAGAAGGCGAATTTGGTCCCAGAGTTCTAGGTTTCAAAGTTTCAGGGTTCCAAATTTCCTTTGGACCCGGAAGCCTTGAAACTCTGAAACCTTGAAACGGAAGGCATATGGCAAGCGAGCTTTACAACACCATCGATGCCCTGAGTCGCGAGAAGGGAATTGATCCGCAGATCGTAGTCAACGCGGTGGAAGACGCGATCGTGGTCGCCACCCGCAAATACTATAAGACGCAGGAAAATCTGCGGGCGGAGCTGGACAAGGACACGGGGAAGATTCACGCCTTCATCGTGAAGCAGGTGGTGGAGACACCGGAGCAGATCGAAGACCCGCTCAACCAGCTCACGATTGAGGATGCGCGCAAGCTCGATGCCAACGCCGAAGTGGGCGGGGAAATCCGAATTCCGAAGGCCACCGATGTGCTGGGCCGAATCGCGGCACAACTGGCGAAGCAGGTGATCTTCCAGAAGGTGCGCGAGGCTGAGCGCGACACGGTTTACAACGAGTACATCGGGCGCGTCGGAGAGATCGTGAACGCGACGGTGAAGCGCATCGAAGGGCCGGACGTCATTTACGACATCGGGAAGGCCGAGGCGCGCATGCCGCGCAAAGAGCAATCTCGGCTGGAGTCGTTCGCGGCGGGCGAGCGCGTGCGGGTGGTGATCACGCGCGTGGAAAAAGCCTCCAAGGGACCCCAGGTGATCGTGTCGCGGGCGGCGCCGGAGCTGGTCCAGCACCTGTTCCAGACCGAGGTGCCGGAAATTTATGACAGCACGGTGGTGATCCGGGCGATCGCGCGCGAGGCCGGCGAGCGCACCAAGATTGCCGTGATGTCAAAGGACAAAGACGTGGACGCGGTGGGAGCGTGCGTGGGCATGAAGGGCATGCGCGTGCAATCCATCATCCGCGAGCTGCGCGGCGAAAAGATTGACATCATCGAGTACCACGAAGATGCGGTGACGTTCGCGGAGAAGGCGCTGCAGCCGGCGAAAGTGAGCCGCGTGAGCGTGCTGGACGCGGCCGAAAAACACCTAGAAGTCATCGTGGACGACACGCAGTTGTCGCTGGCCATCGGCAAGAAGGGCCAGAATGTGCGGCTGGCGGCGAAACTGCTGGGGTGGAAGATCGACATCAAGAGCGAGGAAGAAAAGCGGCAGGAGGTCGAGCAGCAGATGTCGGCACTGGTTGGCGGGCCGTCGACGCCGCTGACCAATGTGGTGGATCTTGGCGAAGGACTGGTGGAGAAGCTGACCGCCGCGGGCGTGACTACGGTCGAGGCGCTGGCCGACATGACGCCGGAACAATTGGAAGAGATTCCTGGGATCGGGCCCAAGACGGTGGAAAAAATCAGCATTGCAGTCAATAATTATTTTTCCAGCCTGGAAGCCGGGGAGTCTGGCGCGGCGCCCAACGCCGATCTTCCGGAAGATCAGCCGGTGGCGGCCGAGGCAGGACCGCAACCAGCCGACGACGTGGGACCAGATTCGGCGGGCCAGTCGGGCGACACAGAAGGCTTGCCGCAGCAGCCGGACATGAGCTCGCAGAGCGTCAGCGAGCTGGTGGAAGAAGGACAGGACGTCGAAGCAGCACAGATCAGCGGGGCAGAGAATGCGCCGCCGGCGGATCAAGCGGAAGTAACGACGCACGAGCAACATCCCGACGAGGAAAATATTCCGCCGGAGAAAAAGTAGCTAGCCGCTAGTCCCTAGTCGTTAGCAGTTGTGAGTTGCAAGTTCTGAGCTGTGAGATCAATCAACCCGTGAGGTAGCTATGAAGACATAGCGAGGCAACACGGAGGAAACGAAGGACGGATGGTAGATACCTCGAAGACACGAATCAACGATCTGGCAAGAGAACTGGAAGTCAAAAGCAAGGCGATCCTGGATGTTCTCCCGAAGGTCGGCGTTACCGAAAAGAAGACGCATTCCAGCTCCATCACCGTCGAGGAGGCGGAAAAAGTGCGCCAGCACTTCGCCGCAGAACGTGATGGAGGCAGCGGCGGAGCGCGCGCGCCGCGCACCCGTCCGGAAGAATTCAAGCCCAAGATTGATCTCTCACACATCTCCAAGCCCGGCGACGTATTGAAGGCGCTGCAACAGAAGCAGCACGTAGCGCCCAGCGCGTCGGCTCGACCGGTTGCCGTGCCACCGCGCCCGACAGAGACTGCGAAGCCGGTTGCCGTTCCGCCGGCGGCGAAGACGGCAGCGCCGCCTGCCGCGGCCCCGCCCCAGCCGGAAGCGCCGCCTCCGCCGCCACGATTGGTGAAGCCCGCCGAGCCTGCGCCGCGTCCGGTGTATCGCGTCCCCGAGCCGCCGCCGAAGCCGGCGCCGGAAGAAGTTGTGAAAGCTCCCGAGGAGCCCGCGACGATCGAGGCACAAGCTGAAACTCCAGCGCCACCCAGCGCACCGGCAGCAGCGCCGCCAGCCGCCAAGCGTCCCGCCGCGCCTCCAGCGGCCGCGACGCCGGCGCATCCGCCGGCTGCCGCGACACCGTCGCATCCGAAAACTCCTGCCGTGCCGCCGCGCCGCATGATTATTCCGCAGACTGGGCCGCGTCCGGTGTACACCGCACCGGTGCAACCGGCAGCGAGCAGCACACCGCGTCCCGCGCCAGGCCGGCCGGTGCCGGGGCAGCCAATTTTCCAGCGCCCGCGTCCGTCAATGCCGGGAGGCCGTCCCACGCTGCGTCCGGGCGAACGGCGTCCGATGCATCCGACGCGGCAATCACCCACGGGTGCACGGCCGATCGGCGTAGGCCCGGGAGGGCCGCCTGCGGGAGCGCCCGGCGGGCGTCCCGCGGGACGTCCGGCACCCGCGCGCCGTCCGGGACAGCGCTACGTTCCTCGCGGCGTGAAGGAAGGACCGATGAAGGGGTTCGTGCCGCCGCCGCGCCTGAGCGCGTCGGCCGAGCCGCTGCCCATCACCCGCCAGATCACGATCGCGGAAGGCATCAGCGTCAAGGACCTGGCCGAGAAGCTCGGTATCCGCGCCAAAGACCTGATTACGCGCCTGCTCGCGCGGGGAGTGTTTGCCACCGTGAACCAGACGCTGGACGCGCCGCTGGCGACCGAGATGGCTCGCCACTTCGGCGCCGAAGCGGACGTCATCAGCTTCGAGCAGCAGGCCGCCAAAGAACTGGCGCAAGCCGAAGCCGCGGCCGAAGAAGCGCCGGGCGCTTCGACGCGCCCGCCGGTGGTCACCATCATGGGCCACGTGGACCACGGCAAGACCACGCTGCTGGATTCGATCCGCCACGCCAACGTTGCGGAAGGCGAAGCAGGCGGAATTACGCAGCACATCGGCGCCTACAAGGTCACGATCCAGGACACGAACTCGCCGGCCTACGGGCGGCAGATCGTGTTCATTGATACGCCCGGTCACGAGGCGTTCACCCGCATGCGCGCGCGAGGCGCGAAAGTCACGGACATCGTCGTGCTGGTGGTCGCGGCCGATGACGGCGTGATGCCGCAGACGTTGGAGGCGATGGATCACGCCAAGGCCGCGAACGTTCCGATCGTGGTGGCGGTGAACAAGATTGACAAGCCTGAGGCGTTGCCGGACCGCGTGAAGAAGCAACTGGCGGATCGCGGGCTGATGCCCGAAGACTGGGGCGGGACGACCGTTTTCGTGGACGTCTCGGCGAAGCAGAAGAAGAACCTCAACCTGCTGATGGAGATGATCTGCCTGGTGGCCGATCTGCAGGAATTGAAGGCCACACCCGATCGCCCGGCATCGGGCACGGTGCTGGAAGCCAAGCTCGACCGCGGCCGCGGCAACGTAGCCACGGTGCTGGTGGCCGACGGTACGCTGAAGAACAGCGACTACTACGTGGTGGGCAACACTTTCGGACGCGTGCGCGCCATGTTCGACGAGCACGGCAGCCCTCTGGAAGAAGCGCCGCCGTCCACGCCGGTGGAGCTGCTCGGGCTGGAAGGATTGCCGCAGGCGGGCGATCAGTTCCTGGTGGTGACCGACCGCGAGAAGGCGCGCGACATCTCGGAATTCCGCGAGCAGAAAGCGCGCGAAGCGGCGCTGGCCAAGAGCTCGCGCGTGTCGCTGGAAGGCCTGGCCGAACAACTGAAGAGCGCCGGCGTGAAGGACCTCAACATCATCCTGAAGGCCGACGTGCAGGGCTCGGTGGAAGTGCTGACCGACCTGCTCACCAAGCAATCCACCGACAAGGTGAAGGTCAAGACCCTGCACAGCGGCGTGGGCGCCATCACCGAAACCGACGTGCTGCTGGCGTCGGCGTCCAACGCGATCATCATCGGATTCAACGTGCGCCCGGAACGCAAGGCGCAGGAAGTGGCCGAGCAGGAGAAGGTGGACATCCGCCTGCACTCGATCATTTACGAGCTCCAGGACGAGATCAAGAAGGCGATCACGGGCCTGCTGGAGCCGGTGATCAAGGAGACCTACCAGGGCCGCGCGGAAGTGCGGGACACGTTCCGCATTCCGAAAGTCGGCACCGTCGCGGGGTGCTTTGTGGTGGACGGCATCATCAAGCGCGACTCCGAGGTGCGGCTGCTGCGCGATAACGTGGTGGTGTTCAAGGGCAAGGTCTCGTCGCTGCGCCGGTTCAAGGAAGACACAGCCGAAGTACGCAATGGCCTGGAGTGCGGCATCGCCATCCAGAATTACGGCGACATCAAGGTCGGTGACGTGATCGAGGCCTTCGTGACCGAGCGCATCGCGGCGGAGTTGATGGCGTAATTCGTCGTCAGTCGTTGGTCGTCGGCCTTCGGTGCCTGGCGACTGACGACAGGAGACTGACGACTCTCCATGATTGCTTTCCTAACCCTGGAACTCCGCATCGAAGCGGCGCACTCGCTCAAGGACAAGCGCCAGGTGGTGCGCAGCCTGAAAGACAAGCTGCGCGCCAGCTTCAACGTGGCGGTGGCGGAGCTGGAAGTCACCGACCTGTGGCAGCGGGCGACGGTGGGCGTGACCAGCATCTCGGATTCGCGCGATTACCTGCGGGGCCTGATGGAAAACGTGGAGCGCGCGTCGGCACGGATCGTGAACAATGCCGGCGCCGAGATCACGGATTCGTTCATCGAATACTTTTAGCCATTAGCCATTAGCCATTAGCTCTTAGCCAAACCGGATCTGGGTTAGCGCGGATGGCGTTCCCGCCGGTGTGAAGTAGCTAGAAGCCAAGAGCTGAAAGCTAAAAGCTAAAAGAGCTGGTTTTCATGGAACGTCGCGGATATCAACATCATATCGAACGACTGGGCGAGACGCTGCGCGAGGAGATCGCCGCCATCATCGAGGGCGAGCTCGCAGACCCGCGCATCGGGCTGGCAACGGTGACGGAAGTGAAGCTGGCGCCCGACGGCAAGGCCGCGCATATCTTCGTGAACGTCTCCGGCAGCGATGAGGAAGCCGCCGAAACCATGAAGGGGCTGCTCGCCTCGCGCACCTACATTCGCCGGCAGATTCAGTACCATTTAAGTCTTCGCCACGTGCCCGAGCTGTACTTTCAACTGGACAGGTCGCAACAGCACGAGACTAGAATTGACGAACTGCTCCGGCGAGTGAAGAAACGGAGCAAATAGGCCAGAGGCGGGCTTTTGTGGAGAAGGTCCACGAGATCCTGGAGGAAATCGGCCAGCGCGAGCGGTTCGTGCTGACCTCGCACGCGCGGCCGGACGGCGATGCGATCGGATCGGTGCTCGCCTGCTCCGAGATCCTGCGCAAGATGGGCAAGAGCGCGGAGGTGGTGCTCCACAGCCCGGTCCCGCACATTTACCAGCGTCTTCCGTTCGCCGATACCGTCATCCATGCGCAAAGCGTGAATGGGCAGTACGAAGCCGCCATCGTGCTGGAGTGCGACAGCATCGAGCGCACCGCGCTGAGCGGGCTATCCGACCATTTCCTCATCAACATCGACCATCATCTCAGCGGCAAGCCCTTCGCGGACGTGAACTGGATTGATCCGCATGCCTGCGCGACCGCGGAACTCATCTATGAGCTGGCGTGCGAGGCTGAGGTCTGCATCACCCCTGAAATTGCGACCTGCCTGTACACCGCGGTCCTGACCGACACCGGTTCGTTCTGCTACATGGGCACCGACGAGCACACGTTCGCGCTGGCGCGCGCGCTGGTGCAGGCGGGCGCCGACGCGCCGCGGATCGCGCAGAATGTGTACTTCTCTTATCCGACATCGAAGATGCGACTGCTGGGCGTGGCGCTCAACGGCCTGCACCGCGATCGCGACCTGACCTGGATGGCGGTGAATCGCGAGCAGATGGATCGCTGTGGAGCGGCGGACGAGGACTGCGAGGGGTTGGTGAATTACGCGCTCGGAATCGAGGGCGTGGAGGTGGCGGTCTTTTTCCGCGAAGTGTCGGGCGGGAGATGGCGCGTGAGCCTGCGCAGCAAGGGAGCCGTGGACGTCGCCTGCATTGCGGCGCGCTTCGGCGGTGGCGGACATCGCTGCGCCAGCGGATGCTCGCTTGACGGTCCAGTATCGGTGGCCGCCGAGCGGATCCTGGCACAACTAAGACTGCAGCGAAGGAAGAGTTCCTCGAGTTTGTAGATTCCCACGCTTTCGCGCGAACAGCGCGCGCGAAAAGGCTGGGCCACCCGCCGACTTGTGTGAGCTGTTCGCCGAAAAAGCTTCCTAAACAATCCTGAGCTGCAAGCCATCGGCCTGCAGCTCAGAGAGATCTACGCGTTCGCGTGCAAATCTATTTGGGCCGGTTCTGCTCTGGCCAGTTCTGCCAGATGGTACCTTTGCGCTGGTTGGGCGCGGGCTGGTTCGGCGTCTTCGCCGGCTGCCGCGTACTGTTGGGAGCAATCACAGGCCGACGATAGGCAGAGTGACGATGGCGGCGGTAGGTACTGTGCGGCGTGCAGCCAATCTTCTTCGCCTGGCCCGGCGGCACATCGCAATCGCCCCAGCCGGTCTTCTTGCCCTTGCTCCATCCCGGTGGCGTGCCATTGTTCTGGGCGAACACGCCGTTGCGGTGTTCGCGACGCGCGTCGCGGGCACGGTCACGATCGCGGTCGTGGTCACGATCATGGTCACGATCGCGCAAGGCATGACGATCGCGATCATGGCGATCGCGGTCCCGGTCATGGTCGCGCGCGAATGCGGTGCCAGTCACGAGGGTGGCGCACAACGCGAGGAGAATCAGTCGCTTACTCATTAGGTCCTCCGTTCAGCTCTGGTTGATGCAGGAGCAGGGCCAAAGTACTGTCTGATGTAAGTAGATGCTTACAAAGCATTTGAAACGTCCAAGCAGCACCCGTTAGGAGCAGCCTAAGGTAGTTCTTACCCTGCTTGGGCGATTTCTTCTAATTACGAATTGTCAGTGGCCGGTAGTGCCGGAAGTGGCGGCGCTGGCGTGCTCGTAGGCGTGGGCGAGGCGAATGATGGTGCCCTCGTCGAAGTGGCGGCCAAGAATCTGCAATCCAATGGGCAGGCCTTCGCTGGATTCGCCACAGGGCACGCTGATGCCGGGCACACCGGCGAGATCGGCGGTGACGGTGTAGATGTCGGCCAGGTACATGGAGACGGGGTCGTCTACTTTTTCGCCAAGCTTAAACGCAGGCGTCGGCGAGGTGGGCGTGAGGATGGCGTCCACCTGCTGGAAGGCAGCTTCGAAGTCGCGGGTGAGCAGAGTGCGGACGCGCTGGGCCTTCAAGTAGTAGGCGTCGTAGTAACCGGCGCTGAGGACGTAGGTGCCGAGCAGGATGCGGCGTTTGACCTCGGCGCCAAAGGCCTGGTCACGCGAGCGGCGATACATTTCCGAGAGCGTGCGCGACTGCAACGAGCGAAAGCCGTAGCGGACGCCGTCGTAGCGCGCCAGGTTGGAGGAGGCTTCGGCGGTGGCGATGACGTAATAGGTGGGAATCGCATAGCGCGTATGGGGCAGAGAAATAGGCACGACTTCACAGCCGCAGCCGGCGAGCGTATGGATGGCCGCTTCGATGGCGCGGCGAACTTCGGCGTCGAGCCCCTCGGCAAAATATTCCTTCGGAATCCCCAGGCGCAAGCCGCGAACGGGCTTCTCGATTTCCTGCTCGTAGTCGGGGACAGGGAGCTCGGCTGAGGTTGAATCGCGGGGATCGCGTCCGGCGATGTGGCGGAGCAGGATCGCGGCATCTTTTACGGTTTTCGTGATGGGTCCAATATGGTCGAGCGAAGAGGCGAAAGCGATGAGGCCATAGCGGGAGACGCGGCCGTAGGTGGGCATGAGTCCGACGACGCCGCAAAAGGACGCGGGCTGACGAATGGAGCCGCCGGTGTCGGAACCGAGCGCGGCCACGGCCATTCCAGCGGCCACAGCGGCGGCTGAGCCTCCGGACGAGCCGCCCGGAACGCGGGAGAGATTGCGCGGATTGCGGACGGGGTGGTAGCCGGAATTTTCGTTCGACGAGCCCATGGCGAACTCGTCGCAGTTGGTCTTGCCGAGGACAATGGCGCCGGCAGCCTCCAGGAGCTCGACCGCGGTGCAGGTGTACGGGGCGATGAAGTTGTCGAGAATCTTGGAGCCGGCCGTGGCACGCACGCCGCGCATGACCATTACGTCTTTCACGGCGATGGGAACGCCGGCGAGCGGCGGCAGCGGGTCGCCCCGGTCGGCGAGTTTGTCGATGTCGGCAGCTCGTTGCAAAGCGCGCTCGCCGGTGAGGGTGAGATAGGCGCCAATCTTTTCGTCCTCAGCCTCGATTTTGGTGAAGAAGCTCTCGGCCAGCGACACGGCGGAGATCTGCCGCTCGAGGATGGCAGTGCGGGCGGAGGCGAGGGTGAGGAGGCTAATGTCCATGAATTATCGGATTTTCTTAGCGATCATCCGATCACCCGATCATCTTTCAATCACTTTCGGCACTTTGAAGAATGTCCCGTCCGATTCCGGAGCGTTCTTCGTTACTTCATCGCGCGGCAGGGAAGGGCCGGTCTGGTCTTCGCGCATGGCATGGAGCGGTGCGGGTCTTTGACCCGGGTGCCCGGGTTGAGGACCCGTGCCACTCAACTGCGCCATGGGCTCGACATTCGCGGTGTCGAGCTCGTTGAGGCGGTCAATGTGGTCGAGGATGGAGTTGAGATCCTTGACCATGCGGGCACGCTCCTCGGGCGTGAGCTCGAGGTTGGCGAGATCGGCGACATAGACGACGTCATTTTCGGATATGGGTTTACGGTTTTCGGTCATCGGTCATCGGTCATCGGTCATCGGTCATCGGTCATCGGTCATCGGTCATCGGTCATCGGTCATCGGTCATCGGTTTACGTATTGCTGGCGCGGGTGCTCTTGCAGTCGCCGGAGCCGGCAACGACGAACTCGACGCGCTTGATCCGGGCAAACTGGTTCAGCGTGGCCAGATAATGCGGCAGCAAGCCGACCAGTTCACAGCGCCAGGCGGCATCGGGCACCTGGACGCGCAGCACGCCATCGGAGTAGTTCAGCGCCTTGGTGCGCGCGGCAACGGTTGCGCCGCAGGCCAGAGGCCACGCCAGCAGCGGCACTTCCTCGGCGGGAGCGCGCCGGATGGCATCGGCAACAATCTTCTGCAATGTGTCGCGCGCGTGTTCCATGGGAAAGCAGTTTCAGTTTCGAGTTTCTGTTTCTGTTTCTGTTTCAGCGAGCCGCGTGGCCGATGGTGAGAACCGGCTCGTGACCGGCTGGGCGAGTGCAAGCCCCTTGAAGACGCGATTCTACCATTCGTCACCACCCCCGATTACCGGCGTAAGTTGCGCATTTTTTCCGGAGCGGTAGGATGCACATCGAGGTTGAGCATGAAAGCAGCGCACAGGCCGCAAATGCAACCAGCCACGATCGACACACGGGTGTGGAACTTTCTTTCCGTAGCGATCTTGCTGGGCTTCGCGGCAATGGCCTACTGGCTCATCCCGCATTAAAACGCCTGGATGATCACGAACGCCGCGAACTTGGGGGAGGGCGCGACGCCCCGTGTAAGTCCTGAGGTGATGGGCACGGCTGAACAGGCCGTGCCTTTTTTATCGGGCAATTGCGGAATCGGGTAATCGGTAATTGAAAACCGAACACCGGGTACGCTTAGTTGTGCAGTTGAAACTGGGAACGGATGAAGGAGAGCGCTTCGTCCTTCGTAGTTAATTGCCCTTCCAGTTGGAGGTCCTCGACGGCGGCGAGGATTTCGCGAAAGCGCGGGCCGGGTTTATAGCCCAGCGTTAGCAGGTCATCGCCGGTCACGAGCGGTCGCGGGCGAATCTCCTCCGGCGGCGTTTCCTCCAGCTTCTTGCGCAGGTAATCGTAAATCGTGAGATCGCCGTGGCTGGCGAGGCAGTCAATGCGGTGCATCTCCAGGTGCTCTTCGAACTGCGGCAGGCGCAGGAAACGTTTCAGGGTGGAGGGCTTCATTTTCAGCGCGTCGCCGAAGCGCATGTGTTGCGCGACCAGCGCTTCGATCTGGCCGGCATCGTCGTTCGACATGCGCAGGCGGCGGGCGATGTCGCGGGCCATGGCGACGCCGACCTCGACGTGATTATCGAAGCGGATGCGATCGGGCGCCTCGCGGAAGGTGGGCGGCTTGCCGACATCGTGCAGAAGCGCGCCCCAACCCAGGGTGCGCGATGCGTTCGGCGGGAGTTGCTCCAGAAGCATCAGGGTGTGCACCCAGACGTCGCCCTCGGGATGAAACTGCGGCGGCTGCCGAACGCCTTTCATTTTCTCGATCTCGGGCAGAACCTGGCGCAGCAGGCTGGATTGGTCCAGCAGCTCGAACGCGGCGCGGGCGCGGCCCTCGGTCAGCATTTTGCCGAGCTCGTCGCGGACGCGCTCGCGGCTGACCTGCGCGATCTGCGGGGCCAGGCGCCGGATGGCGTCCATGGTGCCGACGTCGATCTTGTAGCCGAAGCGGGCGGCGAATCGTACGGCGCGCAGCATGCGCAGTTTGTCTTCGGCGAAGCGCTTGTCGGGTTCGCCGATGGTGCGGACGAGTCCGTGCTTGAGGTCGCCTAGCCCTCCGACAAAATCAAGTACCTGGTTGTTTGCCGGATCGAGCAGCAGCCCGTTGATGGTGAAGTCGCGGCGCTGTACATCCTCGCGCGGATCCTTCGAGTAGGTAACTTCGTCGGGATGACGGCCGTCGGTGTAGAGGCCGTCGGAGCGGAAGGTGGCGACCTCGATGGTTGCGTTTCCAGTTTCCGGCTTCCAGTTTAGAGAGGTCTCCATCGCGCTCGAGGGCGAGCGCGCTCCATCTTTATTGATCGAGTCAATCGGGACCAAGACCACGCCGAATTGGGCGCCGACGGCCCAGGTCTTGGGGAAGGTGCGCATCACCTGGTCGGGGGTCGCGTCGGTGGCAACGTCGTAGTCGGCGGGCTCGCGGCCGAGCACGAGATCGCGCACGCATCCTCCGACCAGGTAGGCCTGGTGGCCGCGTTCGCGGAGGGTGCGGACAATCTCGAAGGCGGCGAATTTGGGAGAAGCAGCCATTAGTCTTGATAACTAATTGCTAGTATAGAGATATGCCCGACGCCTACATCCTGGGAATCGAAAGCTCCTGCGACGAGACGGCGGCGGCGGTGGTGCGCTCGGGCGAGCAGGTGATCTCGAACGTGGTTCTGTCGCAGTTCGCCACGCATCGTCCGTACGGCGGAGTGGTGCCGGAACTGGCGTCACGAGAGCACCTGCGGGCCATTATCCCGGTGGTTCGCACGGCACTCGCGGAAGCCAATCAGAAGTATGAAACCGTGGACGCGATTGCGGTCACGCGCGGACCGGGGCTGGCAGGCGCGCTGCTGGTGGGCATCAGCTTCGCCAAAGCGCTGGCGTTCGCGGTGGACAAGCCGCTGATCGCGGTGAACCACCTCGAGGGACACATCCACGCCGTGCTGCTGGAAGAACGGCAGAAGGGAAACCGGGAGCTGCAATTTCCGGTGCTGGCGCTGGTGGTTTCCGGCGGGCACACGCACTTGTACCTGGCGCAAGCGCGAGACGAGCACTGGACTTACCAGAACATCGGGCATACGCGCGACGACGCTGCCGGCGAAGCATTCGATAAAGTGGCGAAGCTGCTCGGATTGGGCTATCCCGGCGGCCCGATCATCAACAAACTGGCGGAGCACGGCGATCCCGAGGCGGTGAAATTCACCTTTGCGCAGATCAAGCATCGAGATCGAAAGGACCGCGGTGTCGCGGCCGAGGGCGGCCGCACCACACCCGATTCTCGCGCTACATTCGATTTTTCTTTCAGCGGGATCAAGACGGCGGTGCTGCGCTACGGGGAAACGCACGGGCTGCAGGCCTCAATTGACGCGCGCCGGGCTGCGCTTGCCTCAATCGCGAAGCCAACGCTGGAGGATTATCTGCGCGTCACCGACGGCGAAACGCTGGACCTGGTGGCGTCGTTTCAGAACGCCGTTGTCGGCGACCTGGTGGGAAAGACTCTCGCCGCAGCGCGCGACTACGATGCCGCGACGCTGTTCGTGACCGGCGGTGTGGCCGCCAACAGTGAACTGCGGCGCCGGTTCGAGGAGCAGGCTGCGCAACAAGGTCTGCCGGTTTTCTTTCCGTCGCGTCCGCTGTCTACGGACAATGCCGCAATGATTGCCGCGGCGGCGTACCCGAAGTTTCTGGCGAAGGAGTTTGCCGAGCCGGAGCTCTCGGCGGAGGCGGGTTTGCAACTGCGGTAGGCGCTAATTAACGACTTCGGTGCGCCCGACGGTGGTGGCCAGCGCCTTCTCCAACTGCTCGACGATATCAATATCTTTGAAGATTACGTAGTCGGCGCGGCTTTCCGGGCGCAACTCCTCGGCGCTACGCCGGCCCGACAGCACAATGATGGGAATCTTGCAGATAGCGTCATCGGATTTGACTGCCGTTATCAACTCGCTGCCGGTCATCTTGGGCATCATCAAATCGGTAACAATCAGGTCAGGGCGGAGGCTCCCCAGCATCTGAAGGGCTTCAGCGCCGTCGCTGGCGGTTTCCACCGCAAAGCCGCGCTGCTCCAGGAACCGGCACACGGTGTGCCGGATCAACATGGAATCGTCCACCACCAGCGCGAGCTGCGGCATGTTGACAGAACTCTCCTGTGGAGCTTCCCACGCGGCCGAGAAACTTCTAACTTCGGGGAACAGTATCAAAAGCCCCCAGCGGCGACAAGATAACTTGCAGGGTGCAGCGTTACCTTGGTGCCATTTTTTGCGCAGTTAGTCGCCGGTACTTTCCACGGCAGGAAGTTCCTCGGCGGCCTCTTCGCCGGAACGCGTGCGCACTTTCGCGCTGGTGACCAGTGCCACGGCGGCGATAATGATCGCGCTGCCACTCAGGATGTAGACGTCCACCGTCTCGTGCAGCACCAGCCAACCGAGAAACACCGCCACCACAGGATTGACGTAGGCATAAGTCGCAACTTTCGGCATGGGAACGTTCTGCAGCAGCCAGATGTAGGCGCTGAAGCCGACCCAGGAACCGAAGATGATGAGGTAAACGATGGCGGCGATGCCATGCCCGGTCCACTGCGCGCGCGAGTAATCACCGAAAACGGCGGCCAGCGTGAGATTCATCGCGCCCGCGAGCGTCATTTCCCAGCCGGTGGCGGTGAACGCATCCAGGCTGGTCTTCCAATGCTTGGAGAGGGCAGAGCCGATGGCCCAGGCCAAAGAGGCGCCGACCAGCGTGAGCGCGTTCAGCAGCAGGCGGCGATCCACCGCCGTGGAGGACATCTGCCGCAATTCCGGCAACAGGAGCACGAACACCCCTGCCAGGCCCATCGGCAGGCCAATCCAGCCGCGCAGCGCGAGATGATCGCCGCGCATGATCCAAGTATCAATCAGCAGGAACCATATCGGGGTGATGGAGACGATGAGCGCCGCCAGCCCGGTCGGCACTACCTCTTCGGCATGTGCGAGCACGGGGTTGGCGACGGTGAGCAGCAGCGCTCCAATCACGCCCAGCTTCAATAATTCAGCGGCGCCGACGCGAATGCGCCGCCCCCGAAAAGCGCACCACGCCAGCATGAGCACGCCGGCGGTCAGAAACCGTGTGCCGGTCATCAGCAGGGGCGGGATGTGCTCGATGGCAAGGCGAATGCCGAGATAAGTCGAGCCCCAGAAGACGTACACCAGCGCGAAGGCAAGAATTACGCGGAAGCGGCGCTGGCGCTCAGTCTGAGTCACGGTGGAGGTGAAAACCTACGATATCAGATTGGATTCGCGGGCCTTGCGGTGGCTACGGTGTCACTTTCGTAACCTGACCGTCCCTGGGGCGGGGTTCCGGCCCTTTGCGAACCGGGCTATAATGACGTCGGGTTAAAACTGATGATCCGCCGGATGAAACATCACGCCAACATTGAGGCCGCGCCTCCGTGCCGGTTGCGTGAGATCCTCTCTCGCCCGCGCGCGGGCATGAATTTCGTTCCATCCCACTCCCGGCCGAGCCTATTCGGCGGCGACTAAGCAACTTTCCTCCGCTTCCGCTACTCCGAACCAGCAGAGCTCTCTGCGGAGTTCGGGCGTTGCCACCTACTCGCGACACATCGGAGGAAGCCATGTCGAGCACCATCGTTACTCCCGCCGGCCCGCGGATTCGCACCGAGCTGCCCGGCCCCAACGCGCGACGCGTGTTGGCCGGAGACAAACAGTTCATCTCGCCGTCCTACACGCGTTCTTACCCGCTGGTGGCCAAGTCCGGCCGAGGCGTGATCGTCGAGGACGTGGACGGCAACGAATTTCTGGATTTTGCCGCCGGAATCGCCGTCACTTCCACCGGACACTGCCATCCGGAAGTGGTGGCCGCCATCCAGAAGCAGTCGGCCGAACTGATCCACATGTCGGGGACCGACTTCTATTACGAGAACATGATCACGCTGGCCGAGCGGCTCTCGGCGGTGGCCCCGATGCGAGGGCCGCACCGTGTGTACTACGGCAACTCGGGCGCGGAGGCGATCGAGGCCGCCATCAAGCTCTCGCGCTACCACACCAAGCGGCAGAACATCATTGCCTTCTACGGTGCATTCCACGGGCGGACCATGGGAGCGCTGTCGCTGACGGCATCGAAAATCCAGCAGCGCCGGCGGTTCTTCCCGCTCATGCCGGGCGTGACGCACGTTCCGTATCCCAACGTGTATCGCCGGCCCAGCGGCACTGACCCGGTGGAGTATGCGGTGGAATGCGCGCGCTTCATCGAGCAGAAGCTGCTCAAGACCACGCTGCCGCCGGAGGAAGTGGCCGCGATTTTCGTCGAGCCCATCCAGGGCGAAGGCGGCTACGTTCCTGCGCCGGCCGAGTTCATGTTCGAGCTGCGGCGGATTTGCGATCAGCACGGCATCCTGCTGGTCGTGGATGAAGTGCAGAGCGGCGCCGGGCGTAGCGGAAAATGGTGGGCGGTGCAGCATACGAACGTCGAACCGGACATTGTTTGCAGCGCGAAGGGCATTGCGTCGGGCATGCCGCTGGGCGTGATGCTGACCAAGGCCGAGATCATGGACTGGGTGCCGGGCTCGCATGCCTCGACCTTTGGCGGAAATCCGGTATGCATCGCGGCCGCACTAGCGACGATGGACGTGCTGGAGCGCGAGGCGATCGCGAACTGCGAACGCGTCGGAAGGCACATCATGGACCGCGCCAGCACGTGGCCGCAGAAGCACGAGCTGGTGGGCGACGTTCGCGGGCGCGGGCTGATGATCGGCGTCGAACTGGTCACGGACAAAGAAAAGAAAACTCCCGCCGGGCCGGCGCGCGACAAAGTGGTGGAGCTGGCGTTCGCGCGCGGGTGCCTGTTCCTGGGCGCAGGCGAAAACTCGGTGCGCATCTGTCCGCCGCTGATCGTCACCAAGGAACAGGCGGACATCGGGCTGGACATCCTCGAGGAGTGCATCGGTGAGGTCGAAAAGAGCACCAAGTCCGACCAGCCAGGAAAAGGAAAGCCGCAGGGCGCGTAGCGCGATAGCGGAAGTGCGGAATTGAGCCCGGCGAAAGCCGGGTTCTTTTGTTGATCACAGCGAATTCGACGGCCTGGTGCTACACTCGCGCGCCATGAAGGGGCGAGTCGTCGAACGGCTTGTGGGCGTGCTCGACTCCGCCACACGCGCGCTCGGACGGGAGAACCCCAAACGTCTGCCCAAGCACCTGCTGACGGGGCGGCGCGGCGAAGATGCCGCCTACTTTTACCTTCGGCGCAACGGATACGTGATTACAGCCCGAAATTGGCGTTCGCCGCGGCATCGCGGAGAACTGGACCTGGTGGGGTGGGACGGCGATGTGCTCTGTTTCATCGAAGTCAAGACGCGGAGTACGCGCGAGGTCGCGACGGCCGAAGCCGCCGTGGATGAAGAGAAGCGAGGCGACCTGATTGCCGTCGCCCGCGACTATCGGCGAAGAGCAGCGCGGAATCGCACCATTCGCGGTGCGCTTTGCCGTTTCGACATTGTCAGCATTTATTTCGACACTGAGAACGGCTCTCCGGATATCACCCTATTCAAAAATGCCTTCCCGATGCCGTAATATGGTGTCAGCCTCTCCGGGGAGAAAAGTTCATTGCCTGAACTGAGAAAAGACCCAATCGTTGGCCGCTGGGTGATTATTTCCACCGACCGCGCCAAGCGTCCCACCGACTTCGCCCGAGAGCAGATGAAGCTCAAGGGCGGTTTCTGTCCATTCTGTTACGGCAACGAGAGCAAGACGCCGCCGGAGATTTTGGCGTACCGTCCGAACCCGAACGGCGGGCCGTCACCGTCGAAGGACTCACCCGGCTGGACGGTGCGGGTGGTGCCGAACAAGTTCCCCGCCTTGGGCATCGAGGGCAACCTCAACCGTCGCGCCGAGGGCATGTTCGATCGCATGAACGGCATCGGAGCGCATGAGGTCATCATCGAGACGCCGGACCACGCCGCCAGCCTGGCGACGATGAAGGAACGGCGGGTCGAGGACTCGCTGTGGGCCTTCCGCGACCGCATTCTCGACCTCAAGCAGGACAAGCGGTTCAAGTACATCCTGATCTTCAAGAACCACGGCGAGGCGGCGGGGGCATCGCTGGAGCATCCGCACTCGCAACTGATCGCGTTGCCGATTCTGCCGAAGCAGGTGATTGAGGAGCTGGACGGCGCCAAGCAGTACTTCCTCTACAAGGAGCGCTGCGTCTTTTGCGACGTTATTCGCCAGGAATTGGAGAGCGGCATCCGCGTGGTTGGCGAGAACGAGCAGTTCGTAACCATGGCGCCCTATGCTCCGCGCTTTCCGTTTGAAACCTGGATCCTGCCGAAGCGCCATGAGTCGGCGTTCGAGAACTCCTCGTCGGCGATGTTCGAGGACCTGGCCAAAGCGTTGAAGAGCCTGCTGGCGAAGGCGCACAACGTACTCGATAATCCTGCCTACAACCTGGTGATCCACACCTCGCCATGCCAGGATCCGTTCAATGAGCACTATCACTGGCACATCGAGTTCATGCCCAAGCTGACGAAAACGGCGGGATTCGAGTGGGGAACGGGGTTTTACATCAATCCGACGCCGCCGGAGGAAGCGGCCAAGTTCCTGCGCGAGGCCAGCGTGGAGACGCAGCAGCCGGTCGCGGTGTGATCAACAGCCACTAGAGACAATTACGCCCGTGGGGTCGCCACGGGCGTTTTTTCTTGCCGATCGTCAGGCCACTCTACGGCCGGTAGCAAGTTGGATGATCAGCACGATGATGGCGGCTACCAGCAGCAGCCACAACCATGATCCGATCGTGTACGTGCCCACCAACCCCAGAATCCAGGCGATCAGCAGTATGGCAAAGATCAACCACAGCATTGTTCACCTCTGCGGGCACTGTTTCTGCCTGCTTGTGATGAGGTGCTGGTCGGAATCGGCGGGTTGTCACAATAGTTAACTGATGGCGTAAGCGATTGAAAACATGGACAAATCAGGGGCGCGGCTCCAGGGTCGCGGCTCGCGACCGGACGGGGAAGCTAGGCCGCGTGCTTGTCCTCGAACTCCTCGTTCCAGGCCATTTGGATGGCTTCGAGCTTGCCCTCGCTGGAATTCTTGGGATCGTCCACGAAGGTTGGCAGCTCGGTCACCATGCGGTGCAGGTCTGTGAAGCGTAGCTGCAGCGGATTGATATCGGGATAAGTTTCGGCCAGCAACAGTCCGAGGTCTTCAGCATCGTCCCAACGCAGAGCGGTGGCCATAAAGCTCCTTAGCTTGTAACAACTCATAGCCTCCAGCCGCGTCAGGCCTGATGTGGCAGCGACGGAAGACTCGAAACTGGCGAACGAAAGTACCAGACTTTCCGAGTACCGGCTGAAGAATCAGTGCTCGCCGCCCTCGGACACGTAATTGCGATTCCACTCCGGGACTTGGATGACGATTTGCCCCGGCCGGGTGACCACGCACTGGCATCCCAAGCGGGAATTGAGCTGGAGGTCGGCAGCCATGTCGAGGCGGTCAGCTTCGTCGTCGTCCATCTCGCTCAGCAGTTCAGCGCCTTGAATCACGTGGACGTGGCACGTGGTGCAGGCGCAGTTGCCGCCGCAGGCATGCTCCAGCGGGATTCCATGATTCAGCGCGATGTCGAGCAGCGACTCAGGCTTGCCGTGCTCCTGGTAGGGGAGCTTGCCGTGCACGAATTCCACCGTGCGCCCTTCCGGCAGGAAGGTGACGCGGACGGTAGCGGGAGGAAGCTCCGTCGTTGCAATCCCTGCGTCAGTCGTTTTCTCTTCGGCCATGAGTTGCTCGCGCTGACGCGCTCGCCATATTCTGCCGCCCCTAAGGGGCTTGGAGATTTCCTAATCGCCCACCCACGGCTTACGCCGTGGGCTGCACATTCTGCCGCCGCTTCGCGACTGGGGTGCGCAGAGCCCAGAGACGAGAGCCAGAGCCCAGAGCCGAGAGCCAGCGCCGAGAGCCGAGAGATACAGAGCCGAGAGTCTAGCGCCGAGTTATTCAATCTCGGCGGGCGCGATCGGGTGCGGCGATTGCGGTCCTTCGCCGACATTAGCGTCGTCCATAGAGCGCCCTTTCAACGCCGAAGAAACCGCTGAATCCATCATCAGCTCGGCCAACCGCATCGTTCCCTGGTTCAGCGCGTCTATGGCATCGCGGATAGCCTGGTGCTCCTCGCCTTCCATAACACTGCGAAGGGCCTTCTCCTGCTTGGCGATCTGCTTACGCTCGTCACTGGTGATCTGCTGCCATGCAGCATTCGACTTTGCTTTTTCCAGCGCCGACAAAATGGTGGCCGCCTCGTGGCGCGCCTCAATCAGCTGCCGCTGCCGGAAATCTTCCTCCGCATAATCGAAGGAGTCCAGGATCATGTTTTCGACCTGGTCGTCGGTGAGGCCGTAGCTGGGCTGCACCGAGATTTTCGCTTCCTTGCCGCTGCGCTGCTCGCGCGCCGAGACCTTCAAAATGCCGTTGGCGTCAATCAGGAAGCGTACCTCGATGCGCGGCAGGCCGGCCGGCATCGGCGGAATGCCTTTCAGATCAAACCGCGCCAGCGAGCGGCAGTCTTTCGCCAGCTCGCGTTCTCCCTGCAAAACGTGGATGGCGACATTCGCCTGACCATCCACGCCGGTGGTGAAGTGCTCAGTCGCCGAGGCCGGGATGGTGGAATTGCGCTGGATGATTTTTGCGACGACCCCGCCGAGAGCTTCGATGCCGAGCGACAACGGTGTGACGTCGAGCAGCAGCATGTCTTGGGTCGCTTCCGAGCCGCCGCCGAGAATGTTGGCCTGCACCGCCGCGCCCAGCGCCACCACCTCGTCGGGATTCAGCTCAGAGTGCGGCTTGCGATGGAACAGCTCCTCCACGATCCGGCGAACGCGCGGAATCCGTGTCGAGCCGCCGACTAATGCGACTTCATCAATCTGCTCCGGTCGCAGGCCCGCATCGCGCATGGCTTGTTTGCAGGGGCCGACGGTGCGCTGAAGAATCGGCTCGGCCAGAGCTTCGAACTGTTCCCGCGTAATGGCGCGCTGGTACGCCCCGCCTTCGGGAAGCGCCACCTCGATCGCGGCGCGCTCCTGGGCCGAGAGCGCGATCTTGGCCTCAATCACCGCCTTGCGGACCGCCTGCACGACTGCGGCGTTACGCCGGTAGTCAGCGCCAAGGTCGCCGCGGATATCGTCGAGCGCGATGGTGATTAGCAGGTTGTCAAGATCATCGCCGCCGAGGTGGGTGTCGCCGCTGGTGGCGATCACTTCGAAGATACCGTCGTGCAAACGGAGAATCGAGATGTCGAACGTGCCGCCGCCGAGGTCGTAAACGGCGACAATTCCGTTCCGCTTCTTATCGAGGCCGTAGGCCAGCGAGGCTGCCGTGGGCTCATTGACGAGCCGCAAGACCTCGAGTCCGGCGATGCGCCCGGCATCCTTGGTCGCCTGGCGCTGCGCGTCATTGAAGTATGCGGGGACGGTAATGACGGCCTGTTTCACGGGGGCGTTGAAGTATCTTTCGGCATTGCGTTTGAGCTGGCGCAGGATGAATGCGGAAATCTCAGGCGGCGTGTAGTCCTTTTCTGCGAGCTTGATTCGCAGCACCTCACCTGGCCGAAGATTCTCGGCCAGCCTGAAGGGAAACAGCTTCAGCTCTTCTTGGACATCTTCGACGCCGCTCCCCATCAGCCGCTTGATGGAGTACACCGCCTGCTCGGGAGTTTCAATCAGGAGCCTGCGCGCGGGATTGCCAACCACCACCTGGCCGCCGGCATGGATTGCGACCAGCGAGGGGACCAGATTTGATCCATCCTCGCCCGGAATGACGACCGGCGTTTCCCCTTGCATGTACGCTACCAGGGAATTGGTGGTGCCGAGATCGATTCCGACGACGCGTGGTTCAGCCATTAGCTTTTAGCGATTAGCTCTTAGCTCGTCCTAGCAATGGGGTGTGCCTTCGACATTCTGCGTTACTGCACACTGCTCACAAATGATGGTTAAGCGCGATTTGTTATTGCAACACCTCGTTGACGTCCCGCAGCAGGTTTCGGATGTAGGAGCGGCGGTTCAGCAGCCCGAGCATACTGTCGAGCATGGCCTTGCGCTGGACGGCCCACATGTCGCGGCTCTTCACGCATCCGGGCATGGAAATCAGCCGGTCCCAATCCGCCCAGTAGCCGTGCAGTTCGTTATCCAAGGCCTGGTACTTGGCTTCCAGACTGTTCTTGGTGGCGCGGAGCTCTTCGGTGATGGAGGCATCCTGCTCGCCCATCTTCCTGCTCATACGCGCTTCTTCCAGCTGCATGTTGAGCTCGAAAACTTCCTCCAGCAGCTCCGGCGGGACCACCTGCTTCTTTTGCTCGCCGCTCTGCCGTGCTTTCTCGGTCGCCGCCTTGGACTGCTCTTCCAACTGCACGCCTTCCAGGTTGAGCAGGTACTCGGTTCGCGCAATGGGTTCGCGCAGAGTGCGGTAGGCGTCGTTCAACTGGGAGCTCTTTTCCAGGCTCCACCGCTGCTCCTGCTGGTTGGCGCGCGCGTGCACGTCAGGGTGCAGCTTGCGGCTGAGCTTGTAAAACTCCTGCTCCAGCGCATGAATGTCGATATTCAATTTGCGGGGCAGCCCGAAAAAGCTGAAGAAATCGGTTGGGGTTGCCGGTTGGAGCTTGCCGCAGGATTCGCAGAAGTGGGCCGCGCGCATGTCTCCGCACGACCAGCAGGCGTTCGGGCCAGCGCTGCCCGCCACCTGCAGCGCGGGTTCCGGGTTATCAATGGCGCTCATATAGGCTGGTGACAGGCGAATCGCCGCGTTACGAAAATGATGTTCCGCAGCCGCAGGTTTTGGTGGCGTTAGGATTGACGAAGACGAAACTCTGCTGCAGCAAAGTTTCCTGCCAGTCCAGCGTCATCCCGTGCAGATAAATGAACGACTTCGGATCAATGAAGACGCGAACGTCGCCAAATTGAAAGACGTGGTCGTGCTCCTGCGCCTGCGTCTCGAAGCGGATGACGTAGCTCAGCCCGGAGCAGCCGCCGCCCTGCACGCCCAGGCGCAATCCGCCATGCTCTGCCGCGATGCCTTCCTTGTGCAGTACCGCGCGAATCCTGGCAAGTGCCTTCTCGGTGACGTGAATGCCTGCGGTCGCGTGTTCTGTCGCCTGTTCTGTCATAGCGGGTATGTTAATTGCGACGCAGAATCACTGGCTGTGACCCGCCTCACTGGGGTGAACGTCTGGAGCCTGGCTGTTCCCATTCTTCTTGCGCCAGTCGCCGATGGCGGCGCGGATAGCGTCCTCGGCCAGCACCGAGCAGTGGATCTTTACCGGCGGAAGGGCCAGCTCGCGCACGATGTCGGTGTTCTTGATGGACAAGGCTTCATCCACGGTCTTGCCTTTCACCCACTCGGTCGCCAGCGACGAAGAAGCGATAGCCGAACCGCAGCCGAAGGTCTTGAACTTAGCATCTTCAATGACCTTGGTCTCCGGGTTGACCTTGATCTGGAGCTTCATGACGTCACCGCACTCGGGCGCCCCCACCAATCCCGTGCCGACCTCGGCGCTGGTCTTGTCGAGCGAGCCCACATTGCGCGGGTTGGTGTAGTGGTCCAGTACCTTGTCGCTATACGCCATTTGATAACGTCTCCTACTTACTGCGCCCAGCTCACCTTCTTCAGGTCCACGCCTTCCTTGGCCATCTCGTAGAGCGGCGAGAGTTCGCGCAGCCGTTTCACGACCTCGATTACGCGCGCCGCAACATAATCTACTTCCGCCTCGGTATTGAACCGTCCCAAGCCGAAGCGAATGGAGCTGTGCGCCAGATCGTCTCCGGTGCCTAACGCCTTCAGCACGTACGAGGGCTCCAGCGTCGCCGAGGTGCACGCGGAACCGCTGGAGACCGCGACGTCATTGATGCCCATCAGCAGCGATTCGCCTTCGACATACGCGAAGCTGATGTTCAGGTTCTGCGGCAGCCGGTGTTCCATCGAGCCGTTGATGTAAATCTCATCCAGCCCGGCGAAAATTTTGTCCTTCAGGCGATCGCGTAATGCAGTCAGCCGCGCGCTCTCCTGCGCCATCTCCTCCTGGCAAATCGCGCATGCCTTGCCCAATCCCACGATGCCGGGCACATTCAGCGTTCCGGAGCGCATGCCGCGTTCGTGTCCGCCGCCGTCAATGATGGGCGAAAGTTGCACGCGCGGGTTCTTGCGGCGAACGTACAGTGCGCCCACGCCTTTCGGGCCGTACATCTTGTGGGCCGAGATCGAGAGGATGTCGATGCCCATCTTCTGCACGTCGATCGGTACTTTGCCCACCGCTTGCGTGGCATCGCTGTGGAACAACACGCCGCGTTCGTGGCATAGCCTGCCGATTTCCTCGATGGGCTGCAACACCCCGATTTCATTGTTCGCCGCCATGATGGTGACCAGGGTGGTTTTCTCATCGATGGCGCGTTTCAGGTCATCCAGCGAGATCAATCCGTTTTTCTGCACCGGCAGGTAGGTAACGCGGAATCCGTGCTTCTCCAGGCGTTTGCAGGTGTCCAGCACCGCTTTGTGCTCAGTGACCACGGTGATGATGTGGTTGCCCTTCTCGCGGTACATCTCGGCCACGCCTTTGATCGCCAGGTTGTCGCTTTCAGTGGCGCCCGAGGTGAAGATGATCTCCTTGGCGGTGGCGCCCACCACCTTGGCAATGCGCTCGCGCGCCTGCTGTACCGCTTCCTCGGCGACCCAGCCGAAAGCGTGGTTGCGGCTGGCCGCGTTGCCGAACTTCTCTCCGAAGTAAGGCAGCATCTCCTCCAGCACTCGCGGATCTAGCGGCGTGGTGGCGTGGTTATCCATATAGATGGGGAACTTCATGCCGCTGCCCTGCGCCTGATCGGTACTCATGGGATGACTCCGGTCTTTGACAGCTGCGTCACGGGCTGGACCGCAACCGCCTTCTAAATTGTCGGAGAGGTACACGAAAGATGCAATGCCCAAGTGAAGGAAACTTCATCGCGCCCTGCTGACACGGCCCTGCCGAGACGGAGGCCGCGCCTTCATTGAGGCTCACTGCACCGCCGCCAGCACGTAATCGGTCAAGATTTTGTCCGTCTGCTCATGCATGCCGCGAGTGCTGTAGTTGGTGCTGGTGATAACAACAACCAGGTCCAGTTCCGGCACGGTGACAATCTTGTTTCCGCCATTGCCCTGCATGAGCTGCGCCGCAACCTGCCGACCCTTCCAGGAGAACTTCCGCAGCCACCACAAATATCCGTACAGCGTATTGTCGTCCACCTCCACGTGCGGCTTCAGGGAGGTCTCAACCCACTGTCGGGAGACGATCTGCTTCTCGTGCCAGGCGCCCGAGTTCAGGTACAACTGTGCCAGCTTGAGGTAATCGCGGCTAGCCAGGCGCAGCCCGCCGCCTCCCTGGGCGAGCCCCAGCGGGGAATAAGGCCATTGCGCATTCCGAATCTGAAGCGTCGCGAACAGGCTGGCTTGGGCGAAATCGGCCAGCTTTGTCCTGGTGGCGCGCTCCACCACCGCGCCCAGTGTCGTCACCCCCGCCGTGCAGTAGCTGAAGCTGCGCCCGTAGGACGACTCCTGTGGCTTCTGTGCCCACGGAGCGAACCCCTTGATCGGAAGGTCGAGCGCGAACTTGACCCAATCTTCGAGCACGTACATACGCTCTTCGTTGCCACGCGAAAAATTGTTGTTGTCATCACATTCGAGCAGCGAGCTCATGGTCAGGAAATCTTCGACGGTAATCTTCTGCTTGCGTGGATCGGGATTGTTGAGCGGCTGCTTATCGGGGAAGAAGGGCAGGATTGTGGTTTGAACGCCGGCCAATTGCTTTTTGTCGATGGCAATCCCCACCAGCATGCTGGTGACGGTCTTGGATGCCGAGCGCACGTCGCGCAGAGTGGACGCATCGCCGTCGAAGTACGCTTCGTATGCCAGCTTGCCATGGCGGGCGATCAGCACGCTGCCGATCTTCTTGAATGTGCCCGCCGCTACAGCGGCATCCAGCGCCTGCAATCGGGCGGCGTCGAGGCCGGCGGAAGCGGCGTCCGTAACCGTCCAGCCATCCTGTTCTTGTTGGGGATGGAATTGGTCAGCCGTGGTTTGCGCCGCTGGATACAGCGCCAGAGCGGGAAGCAGAAGAGCATGCAAGGTGAAGGTCCGCATGCCGGGTTAGACGGTGGACTCGCCGGGAGGTCACCCGCCTTAATCCGGGTCATTTGGTCGTAAGGTAATCCCTCGATTGCGCAACCGCTGGATTGGAATAGTGTTTAGGTATCGTGCTTCGTCCATCGGTCCGAATTCGTGTGTTCCTGGTTGTCGCCGCAGCCCTGCTGATCGGCCTGGCCGCACTGATTCCGCTGACCGGGGAGACATTAAAGGCTGATAAAACGGCGCCGCCCCCGCCGCCGATTGCCCAGCCCACGGGCATCGAGCCGGTGTACACCGTGCAGGCCGGGATGGATGGCGAGATCTTCCCCGCGTTTGCGAACTACGCCTCGCTGCAAAAGCCGCGCGACCGCCGCTTGGCCACAATTTCCGTAAGCATTCTGAATTCGACCAAAGACACGCTGAAGAACCGTGTGACGGTGCAGATCCCCGGTTGGAGCGACCAGGAGATCCAGACGGTCGAGATCGGCGCCGGCGAAATGCGCAATCTTGCCTTCGCGCCCGCATTCCTGCCGCGGTTGTTTGGTAATCACGAGATCGTTCCAGCGACTGCCGTGGTGACCGCCAGCGAGGGCGGCCGCACGGTTTTCACCGAGACTGTCCCCCTCCGGCTGCGAGCCTCCGAGGATATTTTCTGGGGAGCGAACTTCAAGTTCGCGCCGTTTATTGCCGCCTGGGTCACACCCCATGACGACAGCGTAGAAGCCATTCTCAGCCGGGCCAAGGAATTCATGCCCGGCCGTCGCCTGCCCGGTTACGAGAACTGGAAGAACACCGCCGCGCAGACCCACTCGACGTTTATGCAGGCGCAGGCCATCTACCGCGCCCTGCAGGAGAAGGGCGTTTCCTACGTCAAGAGTTCCACAACATTCGGCCGGCACCTCGACGTGAGCGAGCGCGTGCGCTTCCCGCGCGAATCGCTGAACCAAGTCTCCGCCAATTGCATTGACGGGGCGGTCATGTTCGCATCGCTGTTCGAGAACCTGGGCATGCAGCCGGTGATTGTGCTGGTCCCGGGTCATGCGTACATTGGCGTACGGGAGGCCCTGAATTCAGACGGTTATCTCTACATCGAGACCGCGCTGACCGGGCGCGTCAACTTTGAGAACGCGGTGCTGAGCGCCAGCCGCGGCCTGGGCAAGTTCCGTCCGGACCAGATCACCCGGATTTCGATTGGCGAGGCGCGCCTGGCGGGCATCTACCCCATGCCGTCGCCGGGCTCCAAGCGCGGCCATCGTGACGGAGAGGCCGCACCAGCCGAGTAGCTCGGCGGTTGGGTGGGCGGCGCACATCCTCTTTGACGCTCGCCTCATCCCAAATCCATCCGTCCTCATCGAGTAAACCCTCATGGGGGCTTGACAATGTTTCGGGCCGGTCTAAAATACCCGGCAATTCCGGCGCATTAAACCGGATATATGAACTTCAACCAGCCGCGACCACCTGCCAAGATACCCGCCCAGAGCACCAGCATGAACAAGCAGCAGTGTCAGCACGCGCGTGTGCGGATCGTCGCTCGCGAAGAGGACTCGGAATTTGTCGAGTGCATCGAATGCGGCGAGATCTTCGAAGCCAGCGAGTTTAAAGACATGGCCATCGAAGAGCGATCCACCGGCACGGACGCCTAGCGACCCTCCCCAACGCGCCGATTCGCCCGACCCAGAGGAGAAGTGCGTCCGCTACAGCCCACGATATAAAGTTGCTTGACTCATGCAACTATATTTGCTACGCTGCTGCGCATGAAGAACTGCTGCTCCTTCGACGAGTGGTGGCGCGAGTTGGATCGCCTGGGGCGCGTGCTCACCTGCGTCGGACCCGACGAAATTTGCTGCGAGGGCCTCACTCCCCGTCAGACTGCCATCCTGCGGATTCTGGTGGCGCAGGAGGGGGCACGCTTGTCCGATCTGGCCGCCGCGTCCCGCATCACTCCCAGCGCCATGACACGGGTGATCGAAAAACTGGAGAAGCAGGGTCTAGTGCGGCGCCTGCGCGGCTCGCAACCTGACGGCCGCGCCGCCGTGGTCGGGATCACCGCCGCAGGCCGCAACACGCGCTCCAAGATCGACTCGCTCATGCGGCAGCGCGCCCGTGCGGTGGCCGAGTCTATTCCCGAAGCGCGCCGAGGCGAAGTTCTGCGCGCGCTGGGCGAGTTCAGTACCGCTCTGGAACAGAACAACTGCTGTGGACTCACTCCGCTGGCGCAGATTGCCGGCACTCACGAATCTTCACGGCCGAAAGCCAACGGCCAGAGGCCGAAGGCTGTTTTGAAAGGAAGGCAATCATGAAAATCCAAGACGCGGTCAAAGAACACTACGGCGCGGTCGCGCGCGGCGAAGAAGCCGGATGCGGATGCGCCTCCACCTCGGAGTTCGCCCAGGCCATCGGCTACACCGCCGAGGACATCGCGCTCGCCGGCCAAGCCAATCTCGGCCTGGGATGCGGTAATCCACTGGCCATGGCGGAGGTGCAGCCCGGTATGACCGTGCTCGATCTGGGCAGCGGCGCCGGTTTCGATGCCTTCCTGGCGTGGCGCCGCGTCGGTCCGAGCGGACGCGTGATTGGCGTGGACATGACCGACGACATGCTGGCGCAGGCGCGCGCCAACGCCGCCAAGCTGGGCGCCGGCAATGTCGAGTTCCGCAAAGGCGTCATCGAGAAGCTGCCGGTCGAGGATGCATCCGTGGATCTGGTGATTTCCAACTGCGTTATCAACCTGAGCGTGGACAAGCCGGCTGTGTTTCGCGAGATCGCGCGTGTGCTCAAGCCCGGCGGCCGTTTCGCCGTCAGTGACCTGGTGCTGCTGCAGCAGCTTCCATCGAACGTGGCCAGCAGCGTCAGCGCGTATGTGGGCTGCATCGCCGGCGCCAGCTTGATGAATGACTATGTCCGCATTGCGCTCGACGCCGGGCTTACCGACCTGAGCATCCCGCAGATCGCTCATGGCAAGAAGCTGGCCGAGGCGGTCGCGCCCAGCGACGGAGGCTGCTGCGGTTCCAAGATCGACGCGGCCATCGCCGATGCAGCGGCCAACGCCATCGCGTCCATCAAGCTCCATGGGCGCAGAGCCTAAAAACCGGTTTCTAGTTTCTGGTTTCCAGTTTCACGAGCCAGAAACTAGAAACAGGAAATCGGAACTGATATATGCTGTGCGCCGCATGGACCCGATCACCACCAAGCGGGCGGCGCTACGGTTTCCGGTGCGCTGTCAGATCCACTGTGACACTGGCGACCAGACGTTCCTGGCCGAGTCCTTCGATCTGAGTGAAGACGGCATGTCGTTCGTCACCGGCGCCGACCTGCCGGTCAACAGCGAGGCCTTGCTGCAGTATCGCCTGCAACCCGATGATCCGCTGATCACGGTGCGGGTGCTGGTCCGCTATCGCCAAGGGGACCGGATTGGGGTGCAGTTCCTTGACTTGCACCACGAGCACAGGGAGATGATCAAGAGGCGGGCGGCGGGAACGTAGGGCAAGTGCTAAATCCGAAGTGCCGAGGATTTCGGTTTTGCTTCGCACTTAGTACTTGGAACTTGGCACGGAGTTATTTCCTCTTCCAGCGCACGCCGTCCTTGGTATCTTCCAGAATAATTCCCGCGCTCGCCAGTTGATTGCGGATCTCATCGCCGCGGGCGAAGTTGCGCGATTTGCGCGCTGCCTGCCGCTCGGCCACCAGCGCGTCGATCTTTTCGTCGCTTAACTCGCCGGACTTGGAAACCTCGACCGTCTCTTCGCTCGCTTCCTGAATCCGGCCCTCCTGCTGCGCCCACGCGAGCACGTGCCGGACCTTGCCGGCATCTTCATCATCCATTACGGCAAAGATCTCGTCGAAGCGGCGCAACGCCTCCAGCAGCGGCGCGGTGTCGTCGCGATGCAATTGCCCGCTGTCGGCGACAGTGTTGGCCTCGCGCACCATGTCGAAGATCGCCGCCAGCGCCTCGGCCGTGTTCAGATCGTCGCCGAGCGCGGCGCGCATCTTGTCCATGGTCGCCGACGCCAACTGCTTCACCTGCGGATTGCCGCCGGCGGGAAGCTGGTCGGTCTCCAGACGCCGCTTGAAATTCCGCAACCGCTCCACCGATTGCGCCGCCTGACGCAGCCCGTCAAAAGTGAAATTGAGCTGCTTGCGATACGGCACCGAGGTCAGCAGAAAACGAATGGACGACGGTTTCGCCCCCTTGTTGAGAATCAGATCGCGAATGGTGAAGAAGTTGCCGAGCGACTTCGACATCTTCTCGCCTTCGACCAGCAAAAATCGCGCATGCATCCAGAAGCGCGCGAACATTTTTCCGGTCAGCGCCTCGGATTGCGCGATTTCGTTCTCGTGGTGGGGAAATATCAAGTCCTCGCCCCCGAGATGGATGTCGAAGGTTTCGCCCAGATATTTCATGGACATAGTCGAGCATTCGATATGCCAGCCTGGGCGGCCGGGACCAATCTCAGTCTCCCAGAAAGCTTCACCGGGCTTGGGAGCTTTCCACAGCGCGAAGTCGCGCGCGTTGTCCTTGTCATACTCGTCTACATCCACGCGCGCGCCCTCCATGATCCCGCCAAAATCCTTCTTGGAAAGCTTGCCGTACGTGGGGAAGGTTGCAATGCGGAAATAGTAGGAGCCGTCCTCGGTGCGATAGGCGTGGCCGCTATCCACCAGTTGCTTGATGAAGTGGGCCATCTCCTTGATGTGATCGGTGGCTCGCACCAAAATCTCCGGTTTCTGGATGTTCAGGAAGCCGGAATCTTGCAGAAACGCCTCCTCGTATTTCTTGGTGTATTCCTGGACGCTGACACCCTGTTTGGCGGCGTTGCGAATGATTTTGTCGTCCACGTCGGTGATGTTCATGGCGTGCTGGAGCGTGTACCCGCTCTGTCGGAGGAAGCGGCGCAGCACGTCCACAAAGACGAACGTCCGGAAATTGCCGATATGGCCGTAGTCGTAAACCGTGGGGCCGCAGGCATACATGCGGACGGTGTTGTCCGCCAGCGGCTGGAACTCCTCCACGCGGCCCGAAAGCGTGTTGAAGAATTGCGGCATGAGTTCAGGGTACAGGCTTCCGGCGGCAGGCTTTCGGCGGCCGGCAAGAAGACGAGCGCGCACAAGCTGCGACGGAGGCGAGTTTCGATTGTAGGAGCCAGCGGAAAACGCGGTCAATGGGGACGTGAACGTTCCGGGAATCCAGGGATTCAACCGCGTAACGAAAAGCGGGACATTTTGGGCGGCGCGGCATACACTTCCCGAGGGGGAGGGGCCGCATGGAGACGCCGAAGGTGAAAGCACAGCGTCGGCACGAGCGCATCAGCCATACGGTTCCGGCGACCGTCAAGGTTGGCGAGCACACCTTGGCCGGCACCACTAAGGACATCAGCGTCGGGGGCCTGTTTCTCTTCACGGACGTGCCTTTCCGGGCCGGATCGGACATTGAGGTCGTTTTGATGCTTCCCAAGGAGCTCGGCTTGGAGAAGAGCCAAATGGTGTGCTGCCACGGCCGAATCGTGCGTGTCGAGACCTCGGCCGGCCAGTGCGGGATCGCGGCGGAAATCGAGCGCATCGCGAACATGCCCCAGATGTAGGCGGTTATCCCAACCGCCTGAAATCCGCTTGCAAACGCGTATCGCGACCCGCCGATCAACTTCCTGATGTACCCAAGAGTAGAGACGGACGAAGGGACTGGAACACCTAGAGATCTCAGCGAAAATTCCGGCCGATTTAATTGGGGGTTGCCGCGCGCGAGCGGTCGCTGGAGCGGAGCCGCTGGCCGGTGATGTAGATGTAGTGCAGACCCGAAATCAGGGTAAAGGTGAAGGTTGAGTACAGGCCCAGCTTGCGCGCGTAATACACCCAGGGCGCCGGTTCCACCTGGAACAGCAGGACGAAGAACAGCGTGATCACCTGCGCGCCGGTATTGACCTTACCGAAGATGCTGGGCTTGAAATCGCGGATCGAGGTCGTGGCATAGAGTACGGCCGCCGTGATCATGATGGAGAAGTCGCGGCTGAACACCAGAACGGTGTACTTCCACGGAATGCGATGCAGGATGGAAAGCACCAGGAACAGGCTGCTGAGCAGGAGCTTATCCGCGATCGGATCCAGGTATTGGCCGAGCCGGGTCTGCTGGTGAAGGGCGCGGGCCAGCAGGCCGTCGAGGCCGTCACTGATGCCGGCGCCTACCAGCAGCACCAGCGCCCAGGTGTAACTCCCGTCGACGATGTTGATGATGATGAAGGGAATAAAAATCAGCCGCAGTAGCGTGAGCTGGTTGGGCGCGGTGAGCAGTTGGCGGAACATTCAGCCGTGGCGCTCCGCTGCGAATTCAGGAGCGGCGAACAGGGCCGCGACTTCCTGACCGCTTTTCGCGCTGAAGCGCTCTCCGAGGGAGGGAATGGAGCCGTTGCGGGTGTCGAGTTCGATGCGCTCGACGCGATGCATCGGGAAAAATACCGCCCCTGCGGCCACCGGCTCACCCTCGCGCACCAGGCGCGCGAAATCGTCGAACGAGTTCAGATCAATGCCCCGTATGCCCAACCCGGCGGCGGTCAATTCCAGGACGGTCCCCCAGAATTTCTCGCGCGGGCTGTTCAGCGTAACCAGAACAACTGCCCCACGTGCGAATACCGGCGCTGGAGAGAGGTCGCTCACAGAAAGATTGTCACAGTGCAGGAAGAAGAATGCAACCGCTCTACGCGACCGCGTCCGGGAGTGTGTGGCCCGGGTCCGAGACCCGCGCCACACACGCCTGCTAGGTGTACAGCGCGATGATGCGCTCGATTGCCCGGCGGCAAACGGCGCAGAAGGCGTCGTGGCGCGTGAACATGATGCAGTTTTCCTGGGCGCGGTAGTAGCCCTTGGCCTCATAGTTAGCGCCTTCAAAGGCGCCCACCTTGCCGGAATATTTGTCGGCAGCCAGCAGTTGGTCTTCGTGCTTCTTTTCCTCGGTAAATAGCGCATCCATCACCGACTCGGGCTCGTTTTTGGCGCGGATGTCGCGTCGACGCGCCTGAATTTCACGCTCATAGGCTTCAAAGGCGGCCTGGTCCCAAGGCGTGGGAAGCGGGGTACCGGGAGTCACCAGGTCCTTCCACTTCAGATTCGTGGGATCGAGTAGCGCCGTCACATTCGGCTCCCAGGGCTCGACCTTGTGCGCCGGCGGCAGGTAAGCGACGTCGGAGGTGAAGTACTCGTCGGCCAGGCCGGCGAAGTGATGACCGAACTCGTGCACAAAAACGTAGGGAGACCACAGGCTGTCGGCGGCGACAGTGCTGAACAGGTTGAAGATGCCGCCCCCACCGTAGGTCTTGCCGTTGGCCAGAATTTCTACGAACTCGTACGGAGCGAAGGAAGCGACGTCGCGGAAGCGCCGGTTGTCGAAAGTCAGGATGTAGCGCTCGGAACCGAAAGCATCGTATGTGGCGCCGACGGGCGTGCGATGATGCACGCCGGTGGAGGGCCGCGAGATGCCGGATTCGGCCGAGGCCGGGCAGAGCGCCCACACGTTGAAGTCGGCGCGGTGTTCCTTGAACGGCGACGTGGAGAAGAGGATTTCCGTCAGTCGGCGCGCATCTTTTTCGAATTTCGGCAACTCCGCTGCGGTGTAGCCGTCGCCAAGGATAAGGAAATCCACCTTGGCCGCAGGCTCGCCGCTCTTCTGAATGGTGAGCAGCGGCCCTGGCGAAGCGGGAACGGAGGTATCGATGAACTGGTTCCTGGGATCGACGATCTGAGACCACACTTCATGGAAAACGTTGCCGGCGTCGCGCTTCATGAGCACGATCTGGACCGGGGTGGCAGGAGCGGGGAAGCGCAGCGACTCGGAAAATGTCCGGTTGACCTGCTTTGCCTCGCCCGTGGTTTCCCATTCGCCGAAGATGGATGAGAATCCGCGCGAGTAGAGCACCCGATTGGTGGCGCGATCGCGAACTTCGAAGAAATATTTCCCGATATTGGTTTCGTCCAACGTCTTGCGCAGGTCGCCGGGCCACGGCGTCGGCTCAATCACGATGCGGTCGAACGCGAACATCTCCTGGTGGTCGTTGCCGGTATGGTAGTAATCCACGCGCATGCACTTGGGAGCGGCGAATGCCGGAACGACGAAGAGCAGCAGAACGAGGAAAGCTCTTTTCATGGGGCGATTGTATATGCGAGTTGCGGCATCAGGCTTCCTGAAGTACGCGAAGCTCCGAGTCGGTGTGGCGGAGACGGTAGGCAAGGGCCCGTGCGAGCCCTTCCAGCAGGTTCATGGCGAGCTTCTTGTGCTCATCGGAAATGGTGTCGAAGCGCCGCCGCGAAAGCACGAACAACTCGGTGTCGGCAAAGGCAATGGCATCGGCCGAGCGCGGCTCTCCATCCAGGAACGACATTTCGCCGAAGAAGTCGCCGCGTCCGAAGGTGGCGAGGTGGTGGCCCTGCTGACCGTCTAGCGGAAGCAGGATGCGGACAGCGCCGCAGCGGATGAGGAAAAGCTCGTCGCCGGGATCGCCGCGGTGGAAGATGAGCTCGCCGGTGCGCAGGGAGCGGCGCTCGACGCAAGCCTCCAGGGCGGTCAGCGTTTCCTCCTTGCGGCCTTTGAAGACGTCAATCTCGCGCAATTCCAGCGGCTTTTCCAGAGCCCGTTCCAGCCTCTGCTCCTCGATGATGCGGTCCTCGATCCACTCCAAGGCCTCGTCGAGTTCGCTGAACATGCGGACGTGGCGCTCGGGGCGGACCAACCCGACCTGGTCGAAGTAGCGCTGCATGTCCTGACCGGTGGGCACGTGCTGCGGCAGGTGGGTAAAGACGAGATAGCCGCCCCGGTCTGAGACCATGTCCTCGATTTGCTCCAGGATGTGGGCGGCGGTGACGTCCACCAACTGCACACGCTGCATGTCGAGGACGATGTAGGTGCGGGTTTTAAGATCCGCTTCCAGCGCAGTGTAGAGCTGGTCGGTCGTGCCGAAGAACAGGCTGCCCTGCAATTCGAAAATCGCGGTGCGGTCACCGCGCTGCTCCAGAATGGCGAGCTCCTCCGGCAGGCGCATCTGCTTGGAAAAGACCTGGTTGCCGTAGACCTTGCGCCGGACCACGGCGCCACCGATCTGCTCGCGAATAAACAGCAGGATGGCGAGCCCGATGCCGACGGCGGAGGCGGCGATCAAGCTGATGGTTTCAGCGACCACTACGACCGCAACTATCACCACGAAATCCAGGATGGTGGAGCGCGACTTCAGCAAGTGCACGCTGTTGCGGTCAAACATTCGAAAGCCGATGACGATCAGGATGCCGGCCAGCGCGGCGATAGGGACCCAGGCGATGAACTGGCCGAGGACCAGAAACGCCAGCAGGGCCAAGACTCCTTCGACCACCCCGGAAATCCGCGACTGCCCGCCGCTGGAGATGTTGATGAGCGTCGCGCCCATGGTGCCGGAACCCGGGACTCCGCCGGCGATGGTGGAGGCCAGATTGGCGACGCCCTGCGCGATCAGCTCCCGGTTGGAATCGTGGCGGGAGCGGGTAAGCGCGTCGAGCACGACGCACGTCTTCAGGCAATCGATGGACAGCAGAACCGCCAAGGTGAGCGCGGGAACAATCAGGAACTTCAGCTCCATGACGTTCAGCGCGCCTACCGCTTTCCAACGCTCGCCCATGGCGGCAAAGAATCCGCCGCCGGAGTTGCCCAGCGAGCCCACGACCAGCGGATTGCCGGCCAGCGTCAGCAGTGAGCGGTTCCATAGCCCGAGGGCAAAGTAGGTGAAAACTCCACCCGCCAGGCCGAGGATCGCTGCGGGTACAGCCTTAATGACGCGGCGGGCGATGATCATGACTCCGACGGTTACCACTCCAACCGCCACCCCGTACCAGTTCCAGAGTGCCGGCGACAGAAGTCCGTTCCAGAAATGGGTATTCTTCGGCACCCCGAGAAATTTAGGTACCTGGCTGATGATGATGATCAGTCCTACGCCGCTCAGATAACCACTGACCACCGGGTAGGGCATGTACTTGATCAATCGGCCCAGGCCCACGATGCCGAACACCGCCTGCACCCCGCCGCAAAGCAGGGCGACCAGGGCGATCATCACGAGAGTCGATTCGGGCGGGGCGCCGTGTTGTGTGCGCTCAATTGCGAACGCGGAGAGCACCGCCGCCGCGGGCGCGCACGGGGCGGTAATCAGGCGCCGGGTGCCACCCAGCGCCGGCGCGATCAGCCCGAGCGCGGTGGCGCCAAGAATACCGGCCAGAGCGCCGCGAGCGGCGTAGCTTCCTCCCAATGGCGCGAATATGGTGACGCCGAAAGCGATGGCGGAAGGCAGCGCCACCAGCATGGCCGCCAGCCCGCCCCAGAACTCGCCAATCAGAGCCCCGGGTTTCTGCAGTGTCTTGGCAGACGAAGACATAGTGCTGGCGGATTATCGTATGCGGCGGAGCGCGCGCGTGGAACCAACTGCGCGTTCTCTATCGGCACTTTCCCAAAATGGGAATCTGAACTGCCCGGTCAGCTCCCGGGAATTCACCACCAACCGCTCCACCGGGTTAAGGGCAATGCCTGTGGCCCGTGTACTCCCACTTTCTCCCAATTTCCAAGTTGCTGCCGGACAGGTATGCTGTTGAGAAATTCCCCTCCTCGATCTCCCAGGGAGTACCGTGAAAATCCGTCTGTTGGGCTTCGCTCTGCTGGCGTCATGCGCCGCACTGGCGCAGGTGACGCCACCTTCCACCGCCACTGTCTTCAGCGGCATTGATGACAACACCACCAATTGGGGCAACTGCACCGGAACCTGCGCCGGAGGCGCCACCGCCTATTCGACGTCATACATGGCGCAATTCCAGACCACGCCTTCCAAGGATGGCGACAGCACCAAGTTTTATGTGGACGGTCCGGCGTGGACCGACATGCTGTTCTGGAACAAGGTCGGACCGCATGACTCGTTCTCGAACTTTCAATTCGATTTCTGGTTCATGCTCGACAGCAACTCCACCACGATTGGCCAGGCGATCGAATTCGACGCCTTCCAATTCGCCAAGGGCGTCGAGTACATGTTCGGCACGCAGTGCGACTACGGCGCCGGCGTTTGGGATATTTGGAATCAGAAGTCCGGCCACTGGATCCAGACGGGCATTGCCTGCCCGAAATTTACGCCCAACGTGTGGTACCACGCCACCTGGAATTTTCACCGCAGCGCGCGGAAGCAGCAGCCGATGATGTATTACGACAGCCTCACGCTGGTGCAGTACGACGCCAACGACAACGCCGTCTACAACGTGACCTATACGCTCAACACCGGCGAGCCGGCGGGACCGGAACCCAGCGGATGGAGCGACAACATGGGCGTGCAGTTCCAGCTTGATCTCAATGGAAATTCCGGGGCCAGCGGCTATCCCAGCGCGGTCACGGAGTGGATTGACCAGGTGAAACTGACGGCTTGGTGACGCCAGCGCCAAGATGCTGTTGGAGCGGCCGCGCTCTCGCGCGGTCGTTGTTGGGGTGATGTCCGGGCAGCGGCATTGCAATGTTTTGCGGTCTAAGGACATTGTGCCCTTGCTCGATTTTCTTGATTCCTTAAGCTTCACAGGGCATCATAAGCACGGTCTTTTGTCTCCGGCATAAATCCCCCGGCCGGATCTCCCCTCGATTTCATTAGTCGGTGGTCACGGCCCGAAGTTTCGGCTCGGCGTCGCAGGAGCCGCCGAAGCAGGAGCAGCGCATCGCATGCGAGTCCGGTTCTGGGGAACACGCGGATCCATTGCCACCCCTGGCAAAAGCACAGTCCTGTACGGCGGGAACACCTCCTGCATGGAGGTGATTACTGACGGCGGGCAGCGATTCATCCTTGATTGCGGCACGGGTGCGCGTCCGCTGGGCCTGGAACTATTGAAGGGGCCGCGTCCTATCCACGCCACCATCCTGCTCGGCCATACGCACTGGGACCACATCCAGGGCTTCCCGTTTTTCATGCCGGTGTTTGAGGCCGGCAACGAGTTCTTGATCTGCGCGCCGGCCGGCGTCAGCGGCTCGCTGGCCCACGTGCTGGCCGGGCAGATGGAATTCACCTACTTCCCGGTGGAGTTGGGCCAGTTGCCTTCGAAAATCGAATACCGCGATCTGACGGAAGGTACCTTCGATTTCGGCGGCGTCAAAGTGGTCACGCAGTTCCTGAATCATCCGGCAACCACGCTGGCGTATCGCATCGAAGCCGACGGGGTGATCGTGGTCTACATGGCGGACCACGAGCCTTTTGGCAGGACGCTGTGGAAGGAAGAGGCGGAGCCCGGGCGCATTGATTCGATCGTGCATGAGGGCGACCGGCGCCACGCAGCGTTCATGAAACATGCCGACCTGCTGGTTCACGATGCCCAGTACACGCCCGAGGAGTACCCGCAAAAAAGGAACTGGGGACACAGCGCGTTCGATTACGTGGTGGATCTGGCGTCGGCCGCGGACGTTCGGCAGCTCGCGCTCACGCACCACGATCCCACCCACGACGACGAAGCGTTGGAGGAAATCGAACGGCGGGCCCAGGAGCTGGCTCATTCGCGGAACTTCGGCCTGCACGTGTTCTGCGCGCGGGAAGGATGCGAGATTGCGGTTACGCCGCCGCACAGCACGCGCGAGCGCACCCTGGAAGTGGCTGCTGCAGCGCTGGAGTTCCCGCCTCATCACCGGCTGGTGCTGGTGGTGGACGACGATGCCGATTTGCGCATCAGCGCCGCCGCAGCGCTGCTGCGGGAAGGATTCGAAGTCCGGCAGGCCGCCGATGGCGAGGAGGGACTGCGCGCCGTCGGAACCGAGCACCCCGACGTCGTGCTGATTAATCTGAACCTGCCGAAGATTGGCGGGATGGAAGTGCTCCGCAGGCTTCGCGCCTGCGAAGAAACAAGCCACCTGCCGGTCGTGGTGCTGACGTCACGCAGCGACGAGAACAGCACCCGCGAAGGGTTCGCAGCCGGAGCCACCGACTTTCTGGCAAAGCCATTCACTCCGCCCCAACTGGCAGCGCGCGTGCGCGCGGTGCTGGCGCGCACATCAGCCGCCGCGAACGGAAAGTAACTTCCGCACCCGCCTGCATCGCGGCTCTCTGCTCCTACCGGCTCATCACGCGGCGGCCGATTTGCCGAGAATTCTCTCCACCTGCGCCCGGTGATTCAGGTCGTGACCTGCCCACATCTTGATAACCTGCTCCACGGTCTCGCGCCCGCGCTCACTGTGCATGCCGTGCTGCTGCATCTGCTCCGGTGACAACGAACGCAGCAGGCGCACGTTGGCCCGGCGCTGCGCCGTAAACCGCTCCAGCGATTCCGGCGCGGGAATCTGCTCATAATGGCTGAAGGCCGCCCAGACATCCTGGTCGAAGGCCTGGATGGGCACGCCGGGGTGGCCGAGGATAAGACGAACGCGGAAGCCGACGACCATCTCGGCGTCGGCGAGGTGGGCGAGAATTTCTCCGACCGACCATTTGCCGGGCGCCGGCCGCTGGTTCAGGGTGCTCGCCGGCTGCGATTTCACCAGCTCCGCCAGCTTGGCCGGCGTTTCCTGAAGCACGTTCACCGGATCGCGATCGCCCAAGGTAGTAAGAATCCTTTGCGTGTACTGCTGCGGCGTTTCCGCCATGTCTCCCCCTTTTTCGCTATGAAATGCTGATTGCCAAACAATAAGGACGCCACACCGTGCTTGGCGGTTACGAAAATTCCTGCGCCCACCGCCAGAGGTAAATTGGACTTACTTGCCGCGCCGACCCTACGATGAGTGCGTGGCGGCAGCCGCCAATTCGGATTACATCCACACCGGCACGCGCTTGTTTTGGCGGGTGAACCTGGCGATGGTGGCGGCCGCGTTCTGCACCTTCGCCCTTATCTACTGCGTGCAGCCGCTGCTGCCGGTACTGGCGGCCGAATTCCATGTCTCGCCGGCAGTGAGCAGCCTGGCGCTGTCGCTGACCACGGGCGTGCTGGCGTTGGGCATGGTCGCCGCCGGGTTGATTTCGGAAACCATCGATCGCAAATCGCTGATGGGATGGTCCATGGTGGCGTCGGCGGCGCTCAGCCTGGCGAGCGCGTTCTCACCCAATTGGCACATGCTGCTGGCGACGCGGGCGCTGGCGGGGCTGGCGCTCAGCGGCGTGCCTGCCGTGGCCATGGCCTATATCAGCGAAGAAATCGCGCCCGACTCGGGCGGGCTGGCGATGGGTGTCTATGTCGGCGGCACCGCCATGGGAGGCATGTCAGGAAGGCTGCTGGCGGGCGTGCTCTGCGACCTGTTCTCCTGGCGCGGTGCCGTGGCCATCATCGGCGGCTTGGGATTGCTGGCGGGAGTCCTGTTCTGGTTACTCTTGCCGCGATCGCGCCACTTCGTGCGCCGCTCGGCACATCCGGCGGAACTGGCAGCCACCATCCGCGCTCACTGGAGCGACAGCGGACTCCGCTGGATGTTCCTGATGGGATTCCTGCTGATGGGCAGCTTCGTTTCCACCTATAACTACCTTCAGTTCCGCCTGGTCGCGCCGCCTTACGGTTTGACCCAATCGCACGTAGGCCTGCTGTTCGGCGTGTATGTGATCGGCATGCTGAGTTCGGCATGGGCTGGGCGGATGGCCGGACGTCGCGGCCCGGGCGCGGTCGTGTGGCGGATGCTTGTCATCATGCTAATGGGCCTGGGAGTCACGCTGGCACGGCCCCTGGGAATGATCGTGCTAGGCACGGCCGTGGTAACCTTCGGATTTTTCGGAGCGCACGCGGTGGTGAGCGGGTGGGTAGGCGGGCGCGCGCGGATAGCGAGAGCCATTGCCGCCTCGCTGTATCTGTTCGCCTACTATCTTGGATCCAGCCTGGTAGGGACCTTCGCCGGATTTTTTTGGGCCTTTGGCCGCTGGAGGGGAGTGGCGGCCGCGGTGGGCACTTTGCTCCTCATCGGCTGGCTGGTGTCCCTGCGCCTGTCGCGGTTGGAACCGCCGGAACGCGCCGCGCGCGAACTCAGCGAAGGACAGAAGGCTGTTCCGGGCATCGCCTAATTCCTAGGCGACGTGCCCGTTCTTCTTCCAAATATAGAGATGCACATCGTCGCTCGAGGTGGCGACCTCGAGGCCGCGTGTCCGGCTGGCGCGGTTCAGCGCCGAGCGGATGTTGGCTTTCGTATCGGGTAGCTCCGCAAGCGCGATTTTCAGCGCGCGCTGGGCCGGCAGACCATCGAGGTCCTCAAGGATGGCGGTAATGATCGACTTGTGCTTTCCGTTGCGGCTGTGCGGCACGTCGCCTTCCGCGACCGACCCAAAGCGAGAGCGCGGGGAGTTCATCTTTGTGTTTCGCGCCATGATGGCCACCTCGCGAATCCTTTCAGATGCGTAACGATAGAGTACAGTTGCCTAAACGTATCGTTATCGTATCGTAGTCGTAATGTGAGTGCAACTGGAAAATACAATCGCTGCTCTCCTCGGGTAAACCGCGGCGGTAAAGAGTCTCCCCGTATCTGGCGCAGGCTGCTACGGTGAGACTGGAGTTGGGTCATGAAAACGAAATTCGAAACAGTGAGCTTGCAGGAATTGCGCCGGCGCGGCCTGATGGGAGATTCGCTTAGGACGAAACGCGGTGCGGCCAAGCGACGGCTACACGTCCTGGTGGTGGATGATGAGCGTGTGATCGCCGACTCGCTGGTTGCGATCCTTTCCAGGGAGGGATTTTCGGCGTCGGCTGCTTACAGCGGCGAAGCTGCGATGGTGGTGGCACGCAAGTCCAAACCCGACGTATTGATCAGCGACATTTGCATGAAGCAGATGGATGGCGTGCAACTGGCCAAACATATGCGAGAACTCTGGCCTTCGTGCCGCACGGTGCTGATTTCGGGGAGTCCCGCCAGCTATCAGGTAATGCATTCGGTGGCGGAACTGGGCGAGCAGTTCCACTTTCTAACCAAACCGATCGAGCCTCGCGATTTGATTGGGCTACTTTCCACGTGGGTAGCTACACAGCCCCGAAGCTGCGGCAGGTCAAACCGGCGTTTCGAGCAGCAGCGGGTGCAGCGATGCAATTAGCCGTGCAAGAAGAAGTCTACGTCATGCAAGCCTGGCCGCAACGGGCGCGGATGTTGAATTCCTGGAAGGAAGTTGCGCGGTATCTTGGCCGCGGCGTCCGCACCGTGCAGCGCTGGGAAATCGAATTGGGGCTGCCGACGCATCGGCCCAAGGGAAGAGAACGCAGCGCGGTGATCGCGTTTCCCGACGAACTCGATGCATGGGTGCAAAGCGCCCCATTTAAGAAAGAAAAACGGAAGTCACCAGTACCGCGCGGCGTCAAGCGAGGGCACCCGGATTTTGAGAAGGTGTGGTCGCAATGCGAATTCCTTCTGGCACGGCGAGCCCAACTGTTGATTATGATCTCGGAAGCACTTCGCTACCAGCAGACGCAAATCGCGGCGCTGGCTCGCAATAAAGCTGCGGTTAAGCTTCGGGCGGCGAAGCGGCGTTCCGCGGCGTAAGCCAACGGAACGCCTCCCGTCGCGAAGCTTCGAGACGTGTTACGAATTCGTAACAAAAGACTGGTGTGAAGCGGGAGGCGCTCAGGCCGCCCGCATCCTTTTTTTCCGCTCCGCCCAACGCTTCTTCATCATCTCTGATAAGCGTTTCCGCCCCTCAGGGGTGAGACGCCGTTTGCGGCGTTTGCCGGCATGCCTGGCAGGAGCCCGGGTACCGGTGGGAGTGATGCGTTGGAGAGCGGCGATGGCTTCGTTCAGGCGGTCGCGTTCCTCTTCCAGCTGTGTAAGGATATGGCTGATCTGCAAGAGCGTTCTCCTTTGTAAGGCGCCATGCAGTGTAGCAGGTAGTTTTGCAACGTCCAAGCTCAGCCTGACGATGCTATAAGCCTTGTGTAAGTTGAACTCAGGTGATACCTATACGTAACCGTCTGAGGCACCCATGAATGCAGGCCAGCAGTTACGAGCGCTGCGAGAGCAGCTTGGACTGACTATCCGCGAGGTGGAGACTGCCAGCACCCGGCTGGCACAGAAGTATAAGAACGACGATTACGAGATCCCACTCAGCCGGCTCTCCGATATCGAAACCAAGGGCGTGGTGCCGAGCATTTTCCGCCTGTACGCGCTGGCGGTGATCTATCGCCAGAGCCTGATCGAATTGCTTTCCTGGTACGGCATCGACCTGGGCCGAACCACCGCTGATTTCTCCATTATCGAGCTGACCAAGTCGCACCTGTGCAGCACGGCCAGCCCGGTCAAAATCCAACTGCCGGTCAAGATGGATCCCAGTTTCGATCTGCGCAAGACCTCCAATATCGGGCGCATGGTGGAGCAGTGGGGCCGCGTTCCGCTGGATTACCTCCAACATTTCATGGGTGCCGACTTCAGCTATGGGTACATCGGCACGGAAGATTACGCCATGTATCCGATCATCCTTCCCGGTTCCTTTGTCCAGATTGATGAGTCCCGGAACCGCGTGGTGGAAGGAATGTGGCGGTCCGAGTACGAGCGGCCCATCTATTTCGTCGAAACCCGCGAAGGCTACACCTGCTGCTGGTGCGCGGTGCGAGCGGGACAACTGGTGTTGCAGCCGCACCCCCTATCGCCGGTACAACCGCGAATCGTGAAGGACCAGCAGGAAGCCGAAGTGATCGGACAGGTGATTGGGGTGGCTATGCGGCTCGGCGAACTGGCGCCTGCGCTGCCCGCGAAAGCGCAGCGAGGGCCTCGAGAACTGAACTGAGATGCGCGGGAACTCCCCCGCTCAGGTCCTGCGGCACGGCGTCGTTCCAGCGTTCGTCCAGCTCGCGTAGCAAATCCTGTCGTTCTTCCGGGCTGACACCCTGCATCTGCGCGAACAACTCGGGCAGCGGGGTTCGCAGCACGTCCAGCCAGATGGCGGTGTGAGCTTGCGCGATGGCGTCGCCGGCGGCCTGCTCGCCATGCACCCTGGATAGCCCCCAGTGGCTGTAGTGTTCGCCGCGGCGTAACCCCGCGACGTACCCCAGGCGGCCCAGCATCGTGGGTATGGCTGGCACCGTCCTATTCACAAAATCTTCGAATGCGGACAGAAAAAACATTTTTGTTCCAATTTCCGAAACTCGAACAAAGTGAACCTAGCCGTTGACTACAGCTACTCTCATAGCACAGTAATCCCTGTTTCGACACCAAAAATTTCGACAGCCAAATAGGAGTTCCACCATGCGCAAAACCCGCTTGATCGCGTTGTTCATGTTGTTGGCCACGAGTTCCTTCGTGTTTGCCGACGGCCCTCTTCCTGGCCCGACGATTCCGCCGGCGGCTACCAGGATGACGAGTTCCCTTGTTTTCGCTGACGGTCCTCTTCCCGGACCGACGATCCCGCCGGCGGCTACTAGGATGACGAGTTCCCTTGTTTTCGCTGACGGCCCTCTTCCTGGCCCGACGATTCCGCCGGCCGCTACCAGGATGACGAGTTCCCTTGTTTTCGCTGACGGTCCTCTTCCCGGACCGACGATCCCGCCGGCTGCCCTGGCGCGATGATGTTACCGGCCGGCAACTAAGCCAGCGGGGCCGGCCGAGCAGTTAGCAATGGCGCTTGTCCCTTGCCGTGATCGGAGCTATGCTCTTGCGGCAGCGGATGGCGTGGAATCAAGCAGTTACGAACAGCCTCTTCGTAGGGGGCACAGTACTCGCGATGCTCGCGTTCTTGCAGGCGTGTCGGCGGCGAATGTGGCGCCAGTACGGCGCGTTCGTTGCTTATCTCGCTATTCAAGTGCTCAAGGCGGGCGTGTACCTTGGGCGCGAGCACCCGTATTTCTATTTCTGGGCGTATTGGTTGGGAGAACTCCTCGACGTTTTTCTGGTCGTGGCAATCGTGTACCAGATCTATTCACAACTGTTCGCCGGCCATGCCGGGCTGCGAAAGCTTCAGGACATTCTGTTCCGCTGGTCGGCGGCCATGTCCATCTTCGTGGCCGTCGTGGTCGCAGCCTCGGTTCCGATGGGGGATTCCCAGAAGTTGATGGCCGGAATCCTGGCTTTCGACATAGCCGCTGCCGTCCTCAAAGTCGGTTTAGTCGCATTTTTGTTGATACTGTCGTCCGCGCTGGCGTTGCGCTGGACCCACTATGCTTTCGGGATTGCCATGGGCATGGGCTTGTACAACAGCGTGGAATTAGCTGTCGCTGTAGCGCGAAGCGCGGCTGGGCCGCTGGCGGCGTTCCCATACTCCATCTTCAAAATGGCCGCTTGGAATTGCGCGGTGCTGGTCTGGCTGTATTACCTATCGGCCAGGGACAGCGGCAAAACCGCGCTTCGGACGGTGCCTGAGAACCAATTGGCATCCTGGAACCAGGCCCTGTTGGAATTGCTATCCCGATGACGATTCCGATCCTGGTCGCGATCCTGGCCATCCTGGCGGTGGTTGCTATTCGATTTGCAATCCGCGGGAACGCCGCTGCCATCACCGATCCGGAACAGTTGCTGGGGCGCACTCAGCCAGTCGATCTCGCTGCATTTCAAAATCTCATCAGCGTGAGCGACGAGAATTATCTGCGCGCCTCGTTGCCCTGGAACAGTTATCTCAGAATTCATCGGCTGCGGTGCCGCGCCGCCCGCCAGTACGTAGCCATGGCTTCGGCCAACGCTGCCGTCTTCGTGCGGCTGGGCCAGTACGCGCAGCACAGTCCGGACGAGGGAATCCGCAGTGCGGGCGCCAAGCTGCTGGCGCTGGCGCTCAACACCCGCATGTATGCCATTGAGGCCGATATGAAGCTGCGGTTTGCCGAGCTGCTGCCATGGTGGCAGCCTTCGCTGAACCTGGCCGCGGCGACTTACACTGATTTGCGCAAGGCGCTGGCTCTGGTGGTGCAGCTCCAGCGGCCCGAGCTCGCGGGCCGCATTTACTCTGCCGTGTAACGAATTCTCCGACCACTCAGGAAACAGAAACCGCTACGGGACTTCTCGGCTTGCGCGTGGCAGCCCAGCGAGCGATTTTGCCGACCGCCTGAATGGCTGCGTCGATCTGCGATTCGGTATTGAACGCGCCGATCGAGAAGCGCACGGCGCCGTGGAGGTCGATGGTTCCAAGCTGGCGGTGCACCAGCGGGGCGCAATGCAGGCCGGTGCGGGTGGCGATGTCGTGGTCTACATCGAGCATGATGCCGACGTCGGCGGCTTCCAGACCTTCTACATTCATCGCGATGGTGGAGAGGTGGTTGCTGAGATCGCCGCAGCAATAGAGCCGTACGCCAGTGATGGTGCGCAATCCATCTACCAGCTTGCGCGCCAGGCGCATTTCGCGGGCATGGATGGCAGACACGCCGGTAGCGTCGAGCCAGTCCTGCCCTGCCCAGAGCGCCGCCACGCCAACCATATTGGGCGTGCCGAATTCCATTCTCCAGGGATATTCCTCCAAGTGATATGGTTCGGCGGAGCGCACACCGGTGCCTCCGCTGCGCGTCGAGCGGAGTTGGACGTGCTTGCGAACGCATAGCCCGCCGATTCCCATGCTGCCCATCAACGCCTTGTGGCCGGTGAAGGCGAGCACGTCCACGTTCATCTCTTTCATGTTGATCGGAATGGCGCCCGCCGTCTGGGCCGTGTCGATGGCGAACGTTACGCCTTTTTCGCCGCAAATCCGCCCGATTTCCCGCACCGGCTGAACTGTGCCGATGACGTTCGATGCATGGTTCACGATCACCAGTTTGGTGTTCGGCCGGATTGCTCTCGCGATGTCATTGGGATCCACAAAGCCGTTGCTGTCAAACGGAACGAAGGTCGCGGTCACGCCGCCGTCGCGCACCAGATGGTTCACCGGACGAATGACCGAGTTATGTTCCAGGTTGGTGGTGATTACGTGGTCGCCGGAAGCCAGCGAGCCGGCGATGATCAGGTTGAGGGCGTCGGTTGCGTTGTAGCCGAAGCAGAGGCGCTCGGGTGCATCCTCATCACCGCCGAAAAACTTAGTTAGGCGCTTGCGCAGGCGATCCAGCATCGAGCCGGCCTCCAGCGCCAGGTCGTAGCCGCTGCGGCCAGGGTTGACCCCGGTGCTGCGGTAAAAATCGATCATGTACTGATAAATCGCCTCCGGCTTCGGCCATACCGTGGCGGCGTTATCGAGGTAGATAAAGTCTTTTTCCATGAGCTGCTCCTAGCCTAGGGACCCGGCTGCGAAGCGGCTGTGACGATCATCACCTCACGCCGGGCTTTACGCCCAAGCTGGGAGACGGCCTGGCCAAGTCACTCCCTTCAGTGCGGAGTGTCACTGTTGCCCGGGCCGGCGGTGCGCGAAACTCATAAGTTGGGCAGTGTCTTCTGTGTGAGGAAGGCTATGGACACCAAGCATCTGGGCATCAACAGCAAGCTCATTCACGCCGGCCACCGCGCCGACCCGACCGGGTCGGTCAACGTTCCCATTTACCAGACTTCCACCTTCGCCTTCCATGACGCGCGCCACGGAGCAGCGTTGTTTGCCGGGCAGGAAGACGGCTACATCTACACGCGCATCGCCAATCCGACCATTCGCGCGCTGGAAGAGAGTGTGGCCGAACTGGAAAACGGCAGCGTGGGCATCGCCACCAGTTCCGGCATGGGCGCGGTCTGCACGCTTTATCTTGGAACCTTGAGCACCGGCGCGCACCTGGTGAGCACAGCGTCGTTGTATGGGCCCAGCCGCGGCCTGATCGAGAACCATTTCTCCCGCTTCGGCGTGGAATCCACCTACGTAGATACGTCGGACGTCGCCAACGTTCACAATGCCATCCGGCCCAACACCCGCTTGGTGTACATCGAAACGCCTGCCAACCCAACCATGCAGGTCACCGACATCGCCGCCGTGGCGGAGTTGGCGCATGCCCGCGGATGCCTGGTCGCGGTGGATAACACGTTCGCCAGCCCCTACCTGCAGAAGCCGCTGGAACTTGGCGCCGACATCGTCCTGCACTCCGTGACCAAGTTCATCAACGGCCATGCCGACGTGGTCGGGGGAATCCTGGTGACCAAAGACGCTTCGGTCGGCAAGCTCCTGCGCGGCGTCATGATCAACTCGGGGTGCAACATGGATCCGCACCAGGCATTCCTGGTGCTGCGCGGTCTGAGGACGCTGGGCATTCGCATCGAGCGCGCGCAGCACAACGCGCTGGAGATTGCACGCTGGTTGGAGCGGCAGGCGGAAGTCGAACGCGTGCGCTACGTCGGGCTCGAATCGCATCCGCAGCACGCGCTCGCCAAACGGCAGATGAAGGGCTTCGGCTCGATGATCAGCTTCGAGCTGAAAGGCGGACTCGATGCCGGCCGCAAGCTGATGGACGCGGTCAAGGTCGCGACTCTGGCGGTTTCACTCGGCGGTGTCGAGACGCTTATCGAGCATCCGGCATCCATGACACATGCCGGCATGACGCCGGAGGAACGTCGCGCTGCCGGATTCAGCGACGGCCTGGTGCGCTACTCCGTCGGCATCGAGGATGTCGAAGACCTGATCGCCGACCTGCGCCAGGCGCTGGACGCGGTCGCCGCCGAGACGATGCTTGCGGCCGCGCGCTAGCTGCGGAAGTTGTGTGGGAGAAATTAAGAAATGGTAGGCACGACTGGACTCGAACCAGCGACCTCTTCCGTGTCAAGGAAGCGCTCTAACCAACTGAGCTACGCGCCTACACCGTAATGCTATTTTATCTGCCGCACAGACCCAGAGCAAACCTGCACTCCAGCGGGGCCCGACGCTCGCAAATGCCGGTCTGCCTAGAGCCCTCTCACTGGCTCGCATCCGGATCGGCCAGCATTTTCGACAGCGTCGGCTTGTGCTTCGTTTTTTCCTGCTTGGTTACGTCGGGTACGCGCCGCGTCGGCGGAGGCGCACCAATATGCTCGCGCGCCGCCGACTTGACGGCCGTCACCGCGCGGAACGGCTTCGGTTTCTTCTTCTTCGCCATGGCTCGATGGACGAGTCTAGCTCGAAAGTTGAAGCGGCACGGCCGAATCCTTCTATAATCCATGCCGCATGGACGAGCGCGAATTTTACGACGAGCGCCAGGACAAGAAAATGGCGACCATGAATTGCCCGCACTGTCACCAGCCCGGCGAGTACGAGCTCGGCTGGATCGTGCGCACCAAGAAACGCCAGTTGCCGCCCCGCGCTGACGAGCGTGACCGCGCCAAGTTCGCCAAGGCGCGCTCCTACATGGTTCGTCGCGACGACATGGTCATGTGCAAGAACATGCGCTGCCGCAAGCGTTTCGAGGTCTCCGGCGTGCAGTCGGTGGCCTTCCTCGATTGATCTCGGCACGATACAAATCCTTACAATCCCGGAAGAAATCGCTCGACCTGTGTAGCTTTTGCTGATTACTTTCGTGCCATCTTCAACATGAGACAGGACTAAGTTCCCCGTAAGCAGCTACTTACAATGCCCGCCTCGGCTGGCATGGAGCTTGCTTTGTCACAGGCTGATGTGAGCCTGCGGGATGTCCCCGCGGCTAAGCTGAAGGAGGATGGTTCATGACGTTCGGAAAATATAGTTTGATTCTCGCTGCTGGCCTGGCACTGACGCTGCCGGCGGCGGCGCAGCGCGGCGGCGCGCATGTTGGATTGGGCAGCGTGGGCGCTGGCCAGATCGGTGGCAACGGCGTCGGCCTCGGCCAGACCCTCGGTGCGGGCGCCGGTGCGCAAGCCGATGCCGGTCGTACGCTGGGTTCGACGGTTGGCGCCACCACGAGCGCCGAAGAAAAAACCGAAGCTGAGACGCGCCGTGAGGCCAAAATGGCCGACAAGAAGGCCAAGAAGGCCGCCAAGAAGGCGAAGGAAGAAACCAAGGAGAGCGCCACGGCCGCGCAGCACGAAGCGGAAGATTCCAAGTCCGCTGCCATTGGCGCCAAGGCGTCGAGCGATACCGGCGTCAAGGCGGGCGGCACCTCGGCGAGCGCGCAAACCTCCACCAGCGCGAACGCCAACGCGTCCACCAAGGGCTCGACGGAATCGGCTGAGAATTCCAACTCCGGCGCCGACAAGAAGCACGGCCTGGATCGCGCCGAGACCCGCGCCAATGCTCATGGCAAGGCCAAGGTCGAAGCCAACGAGCAGAAGCAGAGCAAGCCCGATCAGGACAAGGACAAATAAAGGCTGTTCCCAAAACCGAAAAAAGCCCCGGCATCCCGCGGGGCTTTTTTCTTGCTTTGTCACTTTCATTCGCGCTGCGCAGGCGCATCTTATTGGCGCGGCTGGTGACGCTTGCGAGGCGTCATTTATACTTCTCCGTTTGCCCACGGGCCGGTGCCACCGGCTGGGAGACGAGGTGTGGTTTGAAAATCCTGGTTTGCATGAAGCAGGTCCCGCAGAAGGACGCTCCCCTCAAGCTCAACGAAGCCGGAACATGGATTCGTGAAGACGTCTCCTACGAGGTGAACGAACCCGACGCTTACGCGCTGGAAGAGGCGCTGCGGCAGAAGGAAAAGCATGGCGGCGAAGTCGTGGTCATCACTGCCGGCCCGGCGCGCTCGCAGCAGGTCTTGCGCGAGGCGCTGGCCAAGGGCGCGGATCGCGCCATCCATCTCGAAGATGCGGGCTTTGTTGCCCTGGACGCGCTGAACACCGCCAAGGCGTTTGCCGCCGCCATCAAGGATGAATCGTTCGATCTGATTTTCACCGGCCTGCAATCGGATGATTATGGCTTCGCGCAAACCGGAGTGGTTCTCGCCGAGCTGCTTGGCTGGCCGCACGCCACCATCATCATGCAGATCGAAAAGAAGGATGCCGGTATTCGCGTGAAGCGCGAGCTGGAAGCCGGCTTCTTCCAGTTCGTGGATATGCCGCTGCCCGCGGTGCTGACCATTCAGTCGGGAATCAATAAATTGCGCTATGCCACCCTCATCGGCATCAAGCAGGCTAAGAACAAGCCTTTGAAGAAAGTGACGCTGGCGGAGGTACAAGCCGCCCTCGGCCCCAACCTTCAGCAGGTTCGCCGCCTCTATATACCTGAGAAGACGAAGAAGACCGAGCTGCTGCAAGGTGGGCCCGCCGAAGTCGCCAGGAAGCTGGTGGAGAAGTTGCGGGACGAAGCGCGAGTAATCTGAGCGCCGCGGCTGCCGGTCGGAGAGGCTAGCCATGGGCCGTGTCGAAGAACACCTCGCGCACGAATCGCAACCGTTGTCACCGGAGGCCCGCGAGCACCTGGGATTAACCCTTCGCGCGGTCGGTTGGTTGCTGCTGATCTTCACCGTCATGATTGACTCGGTGTTTGTTTTTGTGGGCCTGCGGGACGGTTCATTGCTGTGGTTGTACTTGACGGTGGCCCAGAGCGTGATGGCGCTCGGACTGATTGCCGCCGGCATTTATGAGGAACGCAGAGCCGTGCTCGCGAAAGGGCACGAGCCCCTCACTCACGTGGATGCCGGAGAGGTTGAGCGTCGGGCTGCCTGAGACAGCTGGGTTGTGACGCGCGTCCTCGCGCCGGCCGCGCCGTTGTGATATTGCGTACCAGGGCACAGGTTGCTCGGAGGTGCGCGGTGTCGGTCCAAGGGAACGCGGAAGAAGTCAGGGACAAGGGCCTCAGCCTGGAACTGATCGGCGGGATGATCTGGTTTTTCGACTTCCTCATCCTGTTTTTCCTTCCCGCCGCCATCAAGGTGGGGCATAGGGCCATGTTTCTGGTGATTATGGCGGCGTTTGCCGTCATCGGCCTTGCACTGTTTGTGAGCGGGATCGTGATTCGGTCTCGCGCGAATCCTACTAAGAGCTGAAAGCTAAGAGTAAGAACTATTTATGTCTGACACCATTCTGGTTGTGGTCGAGCAGCGAGAGGGCAAACTAAACCGCGTTTCGCTGGAGACGATTGCGGGCGCGCAGGCGATCGCCGCCGAGTTCGGCTGGACGCTGGAAGCCGCCGTGGCCGGCAGCGGCATCGCCGGCATCGCGAACGAAGTCGCCGCGAAAAAGGTCGCCAAGGTCTACGCTGTCGAATCGCCGAAACTCGAGCCCTACACGCCCGACGGGTTCGTCGCCGGCCTCAAGCAGTTCATCGCGCAGCGGCAGCCACGCCTGGTGCTGATGCCGTACACCTATCAGGTGCGCGACTTCGCGCCGCAACTGGCAACCGTCCTGGGCCGCAGTCTGGTGAGCGACTGCATCGGCTTCCGCAAAGATGGCGCCAACCTTCTGTTCACGCGTCAGATGTTTCAGGGCAAGTTCGCCGCTGACGTGGCGCTAACCGGAGATCCGCCGTACTTCGCAACTTTCCAGACGGGAGCGTTTCGCGCCGACAAGGCGGAAGCCGGCGCCGCCGCCGCGCCCGTCGAAGCCGTGAGCGTCGAAATCGCCGACAGCGTCATCCGCACCCGTCCCGAAGCGCCATTCAAGGAAGCCAAGCAGGCGGTGGACCTGACGCAGGCGGAAATCATCGTCGCCGTCGGCCGCGGCATCAAGGAGCAGAAGAACATCGACATTGCCAAGCAGTTGGCGGACGCGCTCGGCGGGGAACTGGCTGCGTCCCGTCCCATCTGCGACTCGGGTTGGTTGCCGATGGACCGCCAGATCGGATCGTCCGGCCAGACCGTCGCGCCCAAGCTGTATCTTGCGCTCGGCATCAGCGGCGCCATCCAGCACATTGTCGGCATGAAAGGCTCGCGCACCATCGTGGCCGTCAATAAGGACGCCGAGGCCCCCATTTTCGAAGTCGCCGACTTCGGCGTTGTGGGGAACCTGTTCGACATCGTCCCGCCACTGATCGAGGAAGTGAAGAAGGCGAAAGGCGCTTGAGAGTTTCACGTTTCGAGTTTCACGACGAAACCTTCCAATGATCGTCTTCCGCAAACCTATCGAAAGCGTGGAGCGTCCAGTGATGGACGCAGATGTTGTGATCGTCGGTGGAGGCCCTGCCGGGCTCGCGTGCGCTCTGAAAATTGCGCAGTTGATCGACCACCACAACGCCACTCACGCAGATCAGCAGCTCTCGAAAGAAAATATCTACGTCCTCGAGAAGGCTCGCGAGATCGGCCAGCACTGCCTCTCCGGCGCGCTACTCGACCCCCGCTCCATGAGCGAGCTGCTCCCCGGCTTCGAGAAGGAAGCGCCCATCGAAGCGCCGGTCAGCAAAGAAGCCGTCTATTTCCTGACCAAAAACGGCAAATTGAAATTTCCCATTACGCCCCCGCCCATGCGCGATCACGGCAACTACGTCATCTCGCTGAACCGCTTTGCCAAGTGGATGGGAGAAAAAGTCGAAGCCACCGGCATCACCATCTTTACCGGCTTCGCGGGTTCGGAACTGCTGATCGAGAACGATCGCGTCGTCGGCGTTCGCAGCGACGACAAGGGCGTGGACAAGAATGGTCAGCCCAAGGGCAACTTCGAGCCCGGCTACGATCTGAAAGCCAAGGTCGTGATCCTCGCCGAGGGCACGCGCGGCTCGCTCACCAAGCAGCTCATCGCCCGCTTCCAGCTCGACCGCTGCCGCAACCCGCAAACCTACGGCGTCGGCGTCAAGGAATTGTGGGAAGTGCCTGCCGGACGCATTGCCCCGGGCGAAGTGATCTACACCATGGGCTGGCCGTTGACCTCGCGCGAGTACGGTGGCGCCTGGATTTACGGCGGCAAGGACAACGTCGTTTCGCTCGGCTTCGTCACCGGCCTCGATTATCCCGACCCGCGCCTCGATCCGCAGCGCGTGCTGCAGGAATTCAAAAAGCATCCGTGGATTGCGAAGCTGCTCGAAGGCGGACACATGATCCGCTATGGCGCGAAATCACTGCCGTATGGCGGATGGTGGTCCATCCCGCCGGTTGCCGGTGACGGCTGGATGATCCTCGGCGACTCCGCCGGCTTCCTCAATTCACAGCGCCTGAAGGGCATTCACTTGGCCATCAAGAGCGGCATGCTGGCCGCGGAAACCGCATTCGACGCCATGGTCGCAAACGATTTCGGCAAAGCTACCCTGGCCCGCTTTGTCGACCGCGTGGACAAGAGCTGGATCAAGCAGGAGCTCTGGCCGGTCCGCAACTTTCACCAGGGCTTCGAGCACGGATTCTGGCACGGCATGTTTCACGCCGGCCTCCAGCAGATTACCGGCGGACGCGGCCTGCATGAAAAGTACGCCTCGCAGGCCGGCCATCGCCGCCTCAAGAAGCTGGCCGACCTGCCCGCCGACGGCAACGGCGAAGCGCACCTCATCAACAATGCCAAGGGGGATGGCAAGCTCACATTCGACAAGCTCACCGACCTGTATCACTCCGGCACGAAGCACGAGGAAGACCAGCCCGCGCACCTGGTGATTCACGACACCAACATCTGCAACACACGCTGCGTCACCGAGTATGGCAATCCCTGCCAGCACTTCTGTCCCGCCAATGTTTACGAGATGGTCGAAGCCTCGGACGTGCCCAGCGGAAAACAGATCCATTTGAACGCCTCCAACTGCGTGCACTGCAAGACCTGCGACATCATGGATCCGTACGAGATCATCACCTGGGTGCCCCCGGAAGGCGGCGGCGGTCCGAATTACGACGGCATGTGAAGAAAAAAAGCGCGCGGACACTCTCGCCCCCGCGCGCGCTAACTCCTGACTCCTAACTCCCGATTTAACTCCTGTCTATGGTGTCACCGTAATCGTTACCGGCACCGACGACTGCACCGTTACCGTGGATGCCAACTCCGGCGCTGGCGAGAAGCCGCAGCCGACCAGCAGCGCGATCAGCAGAATCGCCATTGGCGCCAGGATGCGCATGCGCACTCCACGCCGCCTCAGCATCCCCAGCCACAACATGACCAAGGGCAAGCCAGTGAGGGAAGCGAACGCCGCTCCAGGCCAGCTGATCGTAAACACCACCGTCACCTGGTACGACGCCGGTGGCGTCGTGGACGAGGTGGAGAAGCTCACCCCTTGCGTAGTCGAACTGTAGGAGCAGCTCACGCCCGGCGGCAGATTCACGCACTGCGCGCTCACCAGCATGCCGGCAGGGTTGGAAGTGAAGCTGACGGGCAGCGTCGCCGATTGCCCGCGACCGACCGACAGCGAGTCCGCGCCGCCTCGCGCGCGAATGTCCCTGCCGCCGCCACCGCTGGCACTCGACGCCGTATCCACCACGAATGTGAAACTCGAGGATGTTCCGCCCGGCGCGGGGTTGATCACCGAGATCGTCACCATGCCTGGCGATGCGAAATGGTGCGCCGGCATCGTCGCTGTCAACTGCGTCGCGCCGGCCACGGTCGTGTTGTGCTCCTCGCCATCGCAGCGGATCTTTGCCCCTGACATGAATCCCGCGCCCACCACCGTGATCGTCAGGTCTCCGCTGCCGGCCATCGCCGTTGCCGGCGTGATGCTGGTAATTGTCGGTGTTAAACCTGCGATTGGCGGGGCCGTGCCCGTAACCGTCAGCGTTCCATCAAGGAAGTAGAAGGAATAATTCGTTGCGTGCAGCGTGCCGATGGTCGCCGTGATCGGATACTGGCCAGCCAGGCTGGAACTCGTTGCCGTGGTGGTGAGAATCGGCGTGCCGCTATAGGCCGCGCTGGTGTCGAAACTCGCCAGCCCCGAGATGCCGTACGTCAGCGCCGGAACTGCCGCGCCCGCGGCCATGGTCTTGTTGTCGGCCGAGACCACCAGCCACTGCTTGTTCACCGTCTGCGTTACCACCCCAGACGTGCTGCTGGAACAATTCGCATCGCCTCCATACGATGCAGTGATGTCGTGCGGACCGACCGCCAGCCGGTTGTTGGCCCAGGTCGCTCGGCCATTGCCTCCGAGTGTGCCCGTGCCCAACAGGTTCGTCCCCTCCATGAAGCTCACCGTCCCCGTGCAGGAGGTTCCCGACACCGTGGCCGTGAACGTAACCGTGTTGCCGTAGTACGAAGGATTTTCCGATGAGGCCAGCGAGCTAGTGGTTGAATTCGGCGTGCTCACCACCTGCGTCAGGATGGGCGACAGGCTGCCCGCGCAGGCTGCATTCCCCATGTACGTCGCCGTCACCGAGTGCGAGCCGGCGCTGAAATTCGTCACCGTCACCGTCGCCTGGGAATTGTTGTCGAGAATGGCCCAGGCGAACTCGCTGGTGTTGTCTTTGAAAATCACTTGCGAGGTCGGCACGCACGCCCCGGCAACTACTGGCTCGACCGTGGCAGTGAATTTCACAGGCACGCCGGGCGCTGCCGGATTCACGTCCGAAACCAGCGTCGTGGTTGTGGCTGCGGGACCGGAACCTGCGCCGGTATGTGCGATTGCCAGACCGTGGTACGCGCCTCCAGCCACCGCAGTCGCGCCTGAAAGGCTGCTTACCGACACAGGTGTACTGTGGGGAAGATTATCGGCGGTCCCGTCTCCCAACTGACCGTAGAGGTCGTACCCCCACGTCCAGATGTTCCCATCACTTGTAATGGCAAGGTTGTGATGGAGGCCGGACGCAATGGTAACCACGCCTGATGTGCTCACCTGCACCGGTATGCTGCTGTCTGTTGTCGTGCTGTTCCCGAGTTGTCCTACGGCGTTCCACCCCCAGGCCCAGACCGTGCCGTCACTCTTCAGGGCCAGAGTGTGAAAGTTGCCGGCCGCAACCGCGATGACATCCGAGAGACCGGTTACCTGCACGGGTATGCTTCGGTCGGTAGTCGTCCCGTCCCCCAACTGGCCGTATGAGTTGGATCCCCAGGCCCAGACCGTGCCGTCACTCCTCACCGCCACACTGTGGTTCGCGCCCGCGGCAATTGCAATCACGCCGGAAAGCCCGTTGATTTGAGTCGGCGTTCCCGTGCCCGTTCCCGTGCCGCTGGCGCCGTTCCCGAGTTGTCCCATCCCGTTCCAGCCAAACGTCCACACCGTTCCATTGCTCTCGAGCGCTATGCTGTGATCGTTGCCGGCCGCGATCGCGACCACTCCGGAGATATTCGCCTGCACCGGCGAAAGAAATGCTTGCCCGATGCTGCCCGTGCCCAGAGCGCCGAAGCCATTCGAGCCCCAACCCCAAACCGTGCCGTCACTCTTGAGCGCCAGGCTGTGGTTGGATCCAGCAGCGACGCTGATCGCTCCGGCAAGACTGTTCGTCTGTACCAGCGTGTTCCATCCGGTTGAGGTTCCATTGCCCAGCTGCCCGTAAACGTTGTAGCCCCACCCCCAGACCGTACCGTCGCTTTTCAGCGCCAGCGTGTGATATCCGTTAGCTCCGGATGCCAGTGCTATCGCATTGTTGAGGCTGTTGATTACGACTGGTGTATGCCGATCAGTGGTGGTTCCGTCTCCGAGTTGACCGTAGTGGTTGTAACCCCAGGCTTGGGCGGACGACTGGGTCTGTACCGCAACCGCGTGGTATCCGCCGGCGGCAATCGCAACAACGCCGGAGATCCCACTCGCCTGCACCGGTGTGACTGCGGTCGTGTTGCTGCCGTTGCCCAAATTGCCGTCGTTGTTATATCCCCACGCCCAGACCGTGCCGTCGCTCTTCAACGCGAGGCTGTAATATTCGGCGCTTACAACCGCGCGCACGCCGCTGAGGTTACTCACCTGAAGAGGCAGACTGCTGTCGGCCGTGGTGCCATTGCCGAGTTCCCCATAATAGTTGTATCCCCACGCCCAAGCGCTGCCGTCGCTCTTCACGGCGACGCTGTAATATCGCCCGGCGGAGACGGAGACCACGTCGGAAATGTTGGTCACCTGGAGCGGCGTAGTGCTGGCAGATTGAGTGGTGCCGCCCCCCAGCGCGCCATGCGAATTGTCTCCCCAGGCCCACACGGTACCATCGCTCTTCACCGCAACGCTGTGATCGTTTCCTGCCGCGATGGCGGCCACCCCCGTGAGACCGCTGACCTCCACCGGCGAAGTCTTGGCCAGGAAATTGCCAATCCCGAGTTCGCCGCTGCTGTTCTGTCCCCAAGACCACACCGTGCCGTCGCTTTTCAGTGCCAGGATGTGATAGCTCCCGCCCGCGATTGCCACCACGTTCGAGAGGCTGCTCACCTGCGTTGCCGTTGCGACGCAGGAACAACCGCCGGATGTCGTCGTACCAAGACCCAGTTCGCCGTCGTAGTTGTATCCCCAGGTCCAAACCGTGCCGTCGCTCTTCAACACGGCATTGAAGTTCCAGCCGCTGACCACCGCCACGACGCCGGAGATGCCGTTCACCTGCACCGGCGTGTTGCTCGCGCCCGTCGTGCCGTTGCCGAGCTGGCCCTCGGAGTTGCGTCCGAACGCCCAGACCGTGCCGTCGCTCTTCAGAACCACGGTGTGCATGCCGCCGGCAGCAAGGTCGACAATCGCGGAAAGACTGTTCACCTGGACGGGCGTGTAGCTGTTGCTCGTCGTGCCGTCGCCGAACTGGCCATAGGAGTTGTTGCCCCAGGCAAAGGCGCTTCCGGCGGACCGCCGGGCGCGGTTGGCGGCCGAGGCAGGGCCCGCGGCAAGCACAGTAAACGCGAGAAGCGCAGCCGCCGTCCATGCCAGCGCACGATTTCTGGCGGCCCTGTGCCGAACCGATGAAACAACATTCAACTGCGAGGTGAGGTGCGTGAGAGCAACACGACAGAACAGGGCTGCACCCATGGTGACCAGCCTCCTCGGCGCACGCGGCGCGCAGGCTACGGATTGGGCCGGGACTGGAACTGGATAAAACCGGCGTCGCGCCGAGGGGAATTGCTGGCCGACATATGCGAGTCGGGCCGGCCACTGACAGTCGCAGCGCCGCTTCATTCGCTTTCGGGATAAGGCAAATCCCTTATACCGCTTCCCCAAACTAAGTAATGTGACGCACGTCACGGGACCTACGTGATAAGCCTTGCCGCCTCCGGGCCCGCCGGCCCCTCAATCCCACACCGCGCTTTTGCGGCTAAAATGCCCTTGTGCCCTTCACCTTGTCCCATCCGGCGGCGGTCGCGCCGCTGTACAGCACTCGCCTGCCCTTGTCCGCCCTGGTGATCGGCAGCATGGCCCCCGACTTCGAATACTTCATCCGCATGGCGCAGCAGGGACGCTCCGCCCATACCTGGCCCGGGGTGCTGTACCTGACGTTTCCGTTTGCTTGGTTCGCTCTGGCGGCGTTTCACCTGCTGTTGAAGTGGCCGGTGATCTCGCTGATGCCGGGCGCCTGGCAGCGCCGCATGGTGCCGCCGGCGCGCAAATTTCGCTGGTGGCCTTTCGGCCATCTGTTGCTGGCGCTGGCCGGCGTTGCCGTGGGCATTGCCACCCACCTTCTCTGGGACGCGTTCACACACGAGGAGGGCTGGGGCGTGAGGCATTGGTCGGCGTTGCGCCTGATGTTGTTCCACGTCGGGCCGACCCGCATCACCGTCTGGAAGCTCGCGCAGCACGGCAGCACCTTGCTTGGAGCGATCGTCATCCTGCTCTATGTCCTGCGCTGGTACCGGAACGCGCCGCAATCGGAGCAGCGCCTGCCGGTGCGCTTGTCTCCCGCCGCCAACCTGATGATCGTTGCCGTATGTGCGTTTGCGGCGGTGGGATTGGGACTGGCGCGCGGACTTTCCCAGTGGACGCCCGGCCCTGGCCTGTCTCCCTGGCAGCACCTGGCCGCGAGTTTCGCCGTCACCAGCGTCACGGTCGCCGTTCTTGAGCTCGTCATCTTCAGCGTGCTGTGGCATCTGGTGATCGAGAAGCGCCAGCGCACCAGGCGGTTCCGCGCCCACGTCAGTGCCGATTAGGCTCTGTTCCGAACCGGGAATTTTCAGCGCAAATTTTGTCGGATTTCCACAGTGTTCCACGTGGAACATGCCGGCCTGGCCATGCCAAACCGCGTTGCAGATTGCGACCCGCTATTTTCTTTCCTTGTTGTTGGCGGCCGGCGGCGTAGTGATCCGCCGCACCGGAATGATTGCGCCCTTGGAAGGCTCGGCCGTGCCCATGCGCGCCAGCATCTCCCGCTGGAAGGAGGTGAGGAACTCGTGCATCTCGCGCTGCATCTGCTCCATGCGCTCGCGCATTTGCAGGATGATGGCGATGCCGCTGATGTTCACGCCCAGGTCGCGCGCCAGCGACAGGATCACCTCCAGCCGCTGCAGGTCTTCCTCGGTGTAGAGGCGGGTATTGCCCTCGGTGCGCGACGGCTTCAGCAGGCCCTCGCGCTCGTACAGGCGCAGCGTCTGCGGATGAATGCCGTACATCTCGGCCACCGCCGAGATCATGTACGCGCCTTTGCTTTTTCTTTTAGCCATGTCTATTCCGCCACAGAGGTCGCAGAGGAAAATATTTTCTCCGTGTCCTCTGTGGCTAAACCTTGCTCCACAATTCTGCGCGCGGGTCGTCGGGGTTCAGCTTCGCCAATTCGCGCAGCAGTTCCTTCGTCTTCTCGTCGCGCGGCATAGGCACGGTGATCTTCACCTCGACAATCTCATCGCCGCGCTGACTGTCCTTCACTGCCGAGGGCACACCCTTCTCGCGCAGGCGCAGTTTCTGGCCCGACGCGGTGCCCGGAGGAATGCGCAGCAGGGCGCGGCCATCAATCGTCGGCACCTCGATCTTCGCGCCCAGCGCGGCCTCGGTGATGGTGACCGGCACGGTGACATGGATGTCGTCGCCCTCGCGGCGGAATACCGGGTGCTCGCCGGCGCGGATGATGACGTACAAATCGCCGGCCGGGCCACCGTGAGTTCCCGCGTTTCCTTTTCCGGCGAGGCGAATGCGCTGGCCGTCGCGCGTGCCCGGCTTGAGGCGCACCTCCAGCGGCTCGGTGCGATTCACCGCGCCCTGTCCACCGCAGACGTGGCACACCGCGCGTTGTTTGCCGGTGCCGCCGCAGCGTGGGCACACGGTGTTGAACTTCATGCGCCCGCTGGTCTGCTGGATGTGTCCCGTGCCTTTGCAGTCGGGGCAGACTCCCGGCGATTCGATGTAGCCGCGCCCGCGGCAATTCGCGCAGGTGTCGAGGCGGGTGATGTTCAGGCGCAGCACAGCCCCGCGAATCGCCTGCCAGAAGCCGACGTTGACCTGGTACTCCAGGTCGGTGCCCTGCTCGGGCTCTTCCTGTACGGCGCCGCCGCGCCCGCCGCTGAAAATGCCGGAGAAGATGTCGCGGATGCCGCCGCCGCTTCGGCGCTGCTGCTGTCCGCCACCTTCGAACATGTCGCTGAAATCGAAGCCGCTGAAATCGAAGGGAACTTCCTGCGCGCCGCCGCGTCCAGCGCCGGGCGGAGGTCCGCCGAAACCTCCGGCGCCGAAGCCGCCGCCGCGCGCGTAGGCCTCCGCCGCCGCCGGATCAATGTTGTCGCTGTAGTAGCCGAGCTGGTCGTAGATTTTGCGCTTCTTGGGATCGCTGAGGACGTCGTTCGCCTCGGAGATTTGCTTGAACTTTTCTTCCGCCGACTTGTCGCCGGGATTGACGTCGGGATGGTACTTGCGCGCCAGCTTACGAAACGCCTTGCGGATCTCCTCCGTCGAGGCGGACTTCTTCACGCCCAGGGTTTCGTAATAATTTTTGGTCGCAGTGGCCATCGTGAATTCTGTCGCCCGCGGAAGCGGGCTTCCCTTTATACCAAACGCCTAACCCCCGGCTGACGCCGGGGGTTTCGGCGCTGCGCGCCTCAGTCATGGCTGAAGCCATGACCTACACAATTTCTATCGCGCTGCGCGCGCTCTTACTTCGCGGTCTCCTCCGGCACCTTGGTCGCCTGCCACGCTACCACCTGCCAGCGGCCGTTGCGCTTCAGGAATGTGGCGGTGTTGCGGTAGTGCGACGTTTCAGTCTTGCCGTCTTTCTCGGTCTTCGCCGTCAGACGGAAGTTCACGATCGCGGTAGTGCCGTAGTCATGAATGGTGACATCATCGGCGGAGAACGTATTCTTGCCGCCCGCATCCTCACGGTTGCCGACATTCTTCATGATCTCGGCCTTGTCCACGGTAACGCCCGCCGAGCGGGTGTAGATGACGTCGTCGGCGAAGAAGCGGTCGAAGACCGCGCGGTCATTGCGCCCGGCCGCGTCGAGGAATTCGTTCAGCAGGGAAGTGAGCTGCTTGGCGGTGGGCGAAGTGTTCGCGGTTTGCGCCGGTGCGGAACCGCTCAGAGCGATAGCCAACAACGCGATCGCCACCGGCATTCCAGACAGGGTCGCGCGCAGATCGAGATATCGCACTAGTTCACCACCTCGACATCGCCGTTGAGGTCAATGTCTTCCGGAAGGAAGAAGGAGCGGTCGTCGTCCACTACGGGCAGGACGGTGAAACCCGTGCGTGTGGGTTGGAACAAGAACCAGCGGCCCTTCTCGGGCACGAAATTCAGAAAATAATTTTGGCCGTTCACTTCAAATTGCAATGGAAAACTCCTTTGAAATGCCTTCACGCGGCATTTCCGATACGAACGACCGCGGGGTCCTTCGACTAGGGCGTGCGCCCTCGCTCAGGATGACAGCTTCTAAGCTGTCTGTGCATCTCGGGCGGTGCGCCCTCGCTCAGGATGACAGCTTGTAAGCTTTCCTATGCTCGGGCGGCCGATGGTCGACGGCCTTTTTGCCGTCGACCATCGGCTATCGACGTTCTTATTTCTTCTCGTCTACGTCCACGTACTCGGCGTCGATCACGCCTTCGTCCTTCTTCTTCTCGCCGCCGGCAGCGCCGTCGCCTCCCGGAGGCGGACCAGCCTGCGGACCCGCGCCGGGAGCGCCTCCCTGCGGCTGGGCCTGGCGGTACATCGCTTCGGCCAGCTTGTGGGAAGCCTGCGTCAGCTTCTCGCGCGCGGTGTTCATCACCTTGGCGTCGGTGCCCTCGAGCGCTTTCTTGGCGTCGGCGAGAGCATTCTCGACGTCGCCGCGCTCCTGGCCGGAGATCTTGTCGCCGTGCTCGCGCAGCATCTTGTCGATGTTGTAGACCATCGAGTCGAGCTGGTTGCGGGCCTCGATCTCGTCGCGCTTGGCCTTGTCCTCGGCCGAGTGCGCATCGGCTTCCTTGGCCATGCGGTCCACTTCTTCCTTCGACAGCCCGGAAGACGACGTGATCGTGATCTTCTGGTCCTTCTGCGTCGCCGTATCTTTCGCGGTGACGTTCAGGATGCCGTTGGCGTCGATGTCGAAGGTGACCTCGATCTGCGGCACGCCACGCGGAGCCGGCGGAATGCCGGTCAGGTGAAACTTGCCGAGAGTGCGGTTGGCGCTCGCCATGGGACGTTCGCCTTGGAGTACGTGCACCTCGACCGACGTCTGGCTGTCGGCCGCGGTGGAGAACGTCTCCGTCTTGCGCGTCGGAATGGTTGTATTGCGCGGAATCATTGGAGTAGCCACGCCGCCGAGCGTTTCGATGGCCAGCGTCAGCGGGGTCACGTCGAGCAGCAGCAGGTCCTTGACCTCGCCGCCGAGCACGCCGCCCTGGATGGCGGCGCCGACCGCGACCACTTCGTCCGGGTTGACGCCCTTGTGCGGCTCCTTGCCGAACAACTCTTTCACCAGCGCCTGGATGCGCGGCATGCGCGTCTGGCCGCCGACCAGCACGACTTCGTCAATCTTGCTGGCATCAACGCCCGCGTCCTTCATGCACTGCTTGCACGGGCCGACGGAGCGCTGGATGATGTCGTCCACCATCTGCTCCAGTTTGCCGCGTGTCAGCCGCTCCACCAGGTGCTTGGGGCCGCTGGCATCGGCGGTGATGAAGGGCAGATTGATCTCGGTCTCCATGGTAGTGGAGAGCTCGATCTTGGCACGCTCGGCCGCGTCGCGCAGGCGCTGCAGCGCCATCTCATTGCCTTTGGAGCGCAGGTCGAGGCCTTCCTTCTTCTTGAACTCGTCAATCAACCAATCCACGATGCGCTGGTCGAGATTGTCGCCGCCAAGGTGAGTATCGCCATTGGTGGCCTTCACCTCGATGACGCCCTCGCCAACTTCCAAAACCGAAATATCAAACGTGCCGCCGCCGAAGTCGTACACGGCGATGGTCTCGTCCTTCTTCTTGTCGAGGCCGTAGGCGAGCGCGGCCGCAGTGGGCTCGTTGATGATGCGCTTCACCTCCAGGCCGGCAATGCGGCCGGCGTCCTTGGTGGCCTGGCGCTGCGCGTCGTTGAAGTACGCCGGGACGGTGATGACGGCCTCACTGATGCCGCCGCCGGTATAGTCTTCGGCCGCCTTCTTCAGCTTCTGGAGGATGAGCGCCGAAATTTCCGGTGGGGTGTACTCCTTGCCCTGCGCCACGACGGCGACGTGATCGCCGGCGCGCACCACCTTGTAGGGCACCATCTTCATCTCTTCGTTGACTTCATCGTAGCGGCGTCCCATGAACCGCTTGATGGAGTAAACGGTGTTCTCCGGGTTGGTGATGGCCTGGCGCTTGGCCACCTGCCCGACCAGGCGCTCGCCGGTCTTGGTGAAGGCCACCACCGATGGCGTGGTCCGCCCGCCTTCCTCGTTGGCGATGACCTTGGGTTCGCCGCCCTCCATGATGGCAACCACGGAGTTGGTAGTGCCCAAGTCTATGCCGATAATCTTTGCCATTGGAGCCTGCCTCCTACTTCTAAACTTTTCTAAGTCGTTGAATTATCATGCTTTCAGCCGCTGCTCTGCTTTTATAACAGTCGCAATATAAAGGTTGAGTGTAACGTTGTCAAGTTGTTAGATGTGCGGGTGCGGACGGCGGTTGCAGAAGTTCGGCGGATATCCTCCCGCATCGGGAACCGCAGGGCAAAAGCTCCCCTAAAATTCAGCCATTTGTCACCGCTGACGGTGGTACGCTGCACGGTTTCAAGACAAGGAGAGTTCGGTGCGGTCGATCAAATGGTCGTTCGCTCTCGCAGTGTGCCTGCTGACGTCGTTCGCGGCGGCTCAGACCTGCACGATGCCGGTAGTCACTACCAAAGAGCCGGTGATCTTCACCCCCGAGCAGGAGAAGCGGCTGGGCGAGGTGGTAGCGGACCGGATCGCGGTCCAGACCATCCTCATTGAAGACGAGGACGTGGTTGGGCCGTTGCGCAGGATTGGAGACCGGCTGGCGAAGCTGCTGCCTCCAGGTACGCCGAAGCCTAAGTGGTTTGTCACCGATACCGGCGAGGCGAACGCGTTCACGATTCCCGGGGCACAAGTGTACGTTTCCCGACGGATGATCACCGTAGCGCGCTCCGAAGATGAGCTGGCGGCAGTGATGGCGCACGAACTCGGACACATGGTGGCTCGCGACCCGGCGGTATTGCTGAGCCGGCTGTGGACGGCCGTCCTGAAGAAAAACTCTATCGGCAGCCTCGCCGAAATCGAGCCCGATTACCACCAGATTCTCGATACCTACCGGAAGAACAGCAACGCGCTGGAGAAGCGTGACCGCACGACGAGCATGGAAAAACTCCAGCACGGCGCTGACGACCTCGGCAATTATTTGTTGGCGAGAGCCGGCTATTCGCCGCAAGCGGCGGTGGACATCTTCGACCGAGTCAGCGGAACCAAAGGGCAGACTGGAAGCTTTTTCTCCGACCTGTTCGGATCGACGCGCCCGGATTCCAAGCGGCTGCGCGAAATCGTGAAGACTGTCTCCAACATTCCCGCTTCCTGCGTCGAGAAGGGGCCGCGCCCGACGGCGGCGGAGTTCGAGCGCTGGCGCCAGACAGTAATGGCGCACACGTTCAAGCTGAAGGCCAGCGAGCACCGGATTGTCTCGCAGCAGCAGCTTTCCCCGGCGCTGCAAGGCGACATTATGAACGTCCGGTTCAGCCCGGACGGCAAGTATGCGCTGGTGCAAACCGACGTAAGCATCTACGTCGTGACCATGAACCCGTTGCAGTACCTGTTCGAGTTCACAGCGCGCGACATGTACCCGGCGATATTTTCGCCCGACTCGCGGCAAATCGTTTTTTACGATTCCGAGTTGCGAGTAGAGCGTTGGGATGTTGCCACGCAACAGCAGTCGGCGCTCAACGAGGTCTACGTCGCCGGCGGATGCCTGGACTCGGCGCTCTCGCCGGACGGGCGGTGGCTGGCCTGTGTGCAGACGGATCAACGCGAGCTCTTCCCGCTCCAGCTCAGCATCCTGAACGTGAGCTCCGGCGCTCCGGTGTACAACAAGAAGTCGTTTTACTCGCCGGCTTCCATGCTGGCGGACACCGCGTACAGTGACGCATGGAGCCTGTTGATCGACAGGGTGAGCGAAAATCCGGCGCCCTTTATCAACCTGCAGTTCTCACCCGACGGGAAGTATCTGCTAGCGGGACGGCGTTCGACCCACCTCGCGATCCACCTCGATTCCATGTCGGAAGTGAAGCTGCCCGGAACCATCACGGCGTTGTTGGGTCGCAAGTTCGTGTTCGTGGGCCCGGACCGGCTCTACGGAATCGAAAACGGAAAATCGGCAGCAGTGGTGGGTTTTCCCAGTGGAGAACGGCTCTATACCGAGCCTCCGATCGGCGGCAGAATTCAGGGAGCCGCGCACGGCGAATATCTGCTAATCCGGCCGCTGCAGCAATTTGCCGTCGGCATTTTCGACTTGAAGACGCAGAAGGTCGTTTCCGCCAGCCCCAACAGCGCGATGGATATCTACGATTCGGCCGTGCTGAACCCGCAGAGGTCAGGAACCATTGCTGCGTATCACTTGACCGAATCCGGCGTAGGCAAGGAGGCTCCTAGAACGCTGACCCTGCCGCAGACCATGCTGGGATCGCTGTTCGCGGTCAATATCAGCCCGGATTTCAAATTCGTGGCTGTCAGCCAGCGAGAGCGGGGCGGGGTTTGGAATTTGGAAGCGGGCACGCGGCTGCTGCATATCCGGGGCTTTCGTGGCGCCTGGTTTGGCGAGAACAACCACGTTTACGCACTGTTTCCGCCCGATCCTCTTCGCCGGGCCGTAGCCGATGTCGAGGTCAATGAGAAATCGAAGGACAAACCGAAAAATAGTGCCGCGGATAAACCCAGCGACCCCCAAATCGAGTTCAGCCTGGCAGAGATGGATCTGAATACCGGCGGCGATCAGGTGCGCCAGTGGTTCAACCATGAAGTACGCATGACGCAGGCGGGATCGTTCTTGATCGAACGGCAGCCGGTCAAGAAGGACCAGCCGTGGGGCGACTGGACGGTTGAAGTCCGGGACGTGCACGCGCCCACGGTGCTCTGGTCGAGGCAACTCAGGCATCAGCCCAGCTTTGCCACCGATTCGGAGAGCGGCACGATCGCCTTCATCTTTGGTCTGGATCGACAGGATGCCAAAGACCTGATGAAGAGCGACAATGATCTCCGCCAGCGCGTACAGCAACTCAAGAACCAGCAAGCGGTGCTGGTGGACGTCGTGGATTTGAAAACCGGCCAGTCGCGCAGCCGCTTCGCTGTGGATACCGGCAAGGGCTCCATCCGGATTCGCGACGTCAGCGTCAAACAGAATCAGATCATGGTTCTCGACAACCAAAAGCGAGTGCTGCTTTACAACCTCGCGGGCGAGCCGAAGGGACATGTGTTCGGCTCTTACGCCATCGCCAGTCGCGACGGCAAATTCCTGTGTGTGGAGCAGAAACCTGGCATTCTGAGCGTGCTGGACAGTGGAACCCTGGAGAAGCGGGACGAATTCAGCTTCCCCAGCTGGATCAGCGCGGCGAGATTCTCGGCCGATGGCAACCGGCTGGGCGTTCTGACTGCCGACCAGAAGTTTTACGTGCTGGAGATTGGCTCGTCAGGCGATCGGACGCTCACGCAGGATAATTCCGCATTGCAACACTGATCTCGCGGGCGCAGTCATGTGGCCGGTCAGGCCCGCTGGCCGGCCGGCATGGCGCTCAAGGCTTCTTTGAGGGCGGCCGCGACCCGCACGATCTGCTCTTCCGTCATTTCGGCAAATAGGGGCAGCGACAGCACTTCGGCGGCGGCCTTTTCGGCGTGCGGAAAATCGCCGCGCTGATATCCGATATCCGCATAGGCCGGCTGCATGTGTACCGGGGCGGGATAATGCAGGCCGGTCTGGATTCCACGCGAGGCCAGCGCCTGCTGCAATCCGTCCCGCGCCACCGATCGCACCGTGAACACGTGATAAACGTGGCGCGCGTACTGCATTTCTTGCGGCAGGCCGACTCCGCGTTCCGGCAGCAGCTCGCGATATCGCGCCACATGCGAGCGGCGAGCTTCGGTCCAGGCTTCCAGGTGGCCGAGTTTCACGTTCAGAATCGCGCCCTGGATTCCTTCCATGCGGTAGTTGTAACCGCGCAGGATGTGATGGTATTTGCGGTCTTCGCCCCAATTGCGCAACATGCACAGCTTGGCGGCATACTCGGCGTTGCTGGTAGTGACGGCCCCGCCCTCGCCGTAGGCGCCCAGGTTCTTGCTGGGATAGAAGCTGAAGCAGCCCAGATCGCCGATGCTGCCGGCGCGACGGCCCTTATACTCGGCGCCCACCGCCTGGGCCGCGTCTTCGATCAGCAGCAGCTTGTGGCGGCGCGCAATCGCGACGATCGGGTCCATGTCGGCCATTTGACCGTAGAGGTGGACCGGCAGGATGGCGCGGGTACGCGGCGTGATGGCCGCCTCGATTTTCTGCGGATCAATGTTGAACGATACCGGGTCAATGTCCACCAGCACCGGGCGGGCGCCGGCGTAGAGGATGGCCGCCACGCTAGCGACAAACGTGAACGGGGTGGTGATCACTTCGTCGCCGGGGCCAATTCCGGCGGCCAGCAGCGCCAGATGCAACGCGCTTGTCCCGGAGTTCACCGCCACCGCTTCGCGCGTTGTGCAGTAAGAGGCAAAGTTGCGCTCGAATTCAGCCACGGCGTCGCCGAGGACGAATTGCGAGCTCTCCAGCACACGCGTGATCGCCGCCAGCACCTCCTGCTTGATGCCGGCGTACTGCGCGCGCAGGTCCACGAAGGGGACGTTTTCCATGCGCGAACATCCTACACGACCCAGGCAACGCCGCTGAAACCAGATAGCCGGCAGCCAGGTCCACGAAATCGCGATAAAATATGCATAACTTCCGAAACCAGGCATCGCGTGCAACTCACCGTCGTTACGCCTACTTATAACGAAGCCGCCAACGTGCCCGCCTTCGCGCGCGCCGTGACTGAGGTGCTGCGTGGGGTGGACCACGAAATCCTTATCGTGGATGACGATTCCCCCGACCGCACCTGGGAAGTCGCGGAAGGGCTGCGGGCGGAGTTTCCGCGGGTGCGCGTGCTTCGCCGCCGCGGAGAGCGCAGCCTGGCCGCTTCGGTTATCGAGGGTTTTTCGGCGGCACGCGGGCAAGCCGTAGCCTGCATGGACGCCGATCTTCAGCACGATCCCGCCATCCTTCCCGAGATGCTGCGGCAGTTGACCGCCGGGGGCGAGCTGGTGGTGGGCTGCCGCTACATGCCCGGGGGCGGCACTTCCGATTGGGGTTTGCTGCGCCGCCTGGCTTCGCGCGCCGCCACGCAACTGGCCGAGTCGGCGCTGGGATTGCGTTTGCGTGATCCCATGTCCGGCTATTTCATGGTTCGCCGCGACGAGTTCCTTCGCGTCCGCGACCGGCTGAGCGCACAAGGCTTCAAGATTCTGATCGAAATCGCGGCGCAACTGCCGTCGCCGGAAATCCGCGAGGTGCCCTTCGTCTTCCGGCCCAGGGTGGCAGGCCAGTCGAAGGTGACCGCCACCGTCATGCTGAACTATCTGGCCCAATTGCGCCGCCTGCGCGCCGCGCGGTCCCGCCTGCCGGCCAAGGCCGCCGCCCAGTCTGCCGGTTAATTCATAGGTTAACGCTCACCCCAACCGGTGATACCAGTCACAGAACCGCGTTTCTCGGCGGAGAATACTGGCGTTGACGCCGTTTCTCGTGATAAATGACCCGCAGCGTCGCGGGAGGTGCCTATGTTCGAACAGGAAATCGAACTGGAAAAGAGATCGTCTTCGATCGTGCCCTTGCTGCTCATCCTGGCCCTGGCCGGCGTGATCATCGGCACGGGTGGTTATTGGGTGGTGCAGGCCAAGAAAGTGCTGACGCCGCAGGAAGCGACCGCGTTTGTAGGTGACATCCTGAAAGCACAGGGCGCGGTGACGCTCCGCTTTCATACGGGAGAGGTCAAAGCCAGCATCAATGAAAAGCCGCGCGATCCGCATTACAAGCTGCTGGAAAAGGCCGGGCTGGTGAAAGTCGTTGCGCCTAAGAAAGGCGAGATTTACGACATCGCGCTCACGCCCAAGGGCGAAAAGGAACTCACCGCGTTTCCCGAGTTTCAGAAAAGCAAGGAAAAGGATGGCAGCGAGCTGCTGATGGTTCCTCTTGCGCGCCGCAAGCTGGTGCAGGTCTCGAAGGTGACCATGAACAGCCCAAGCGTGGCCAAGGTGGAGTACACCTGGAAATGGGAAACCACGCCGCTCGGGGACTTGTTCGACGCCACCAGCCCCGAAATGAAGAAATTCAATATCTGGGACACGCAGGCGCTGATCGACAAGTATGGCGCGAACTTCTACCACGGGGACGTCAAGAAGTCGGCGCTCACCCTGGTGAAGACCGACAGCGGAGGCTGGCGGGTGATGAACGACTAGAGATTTTCGATTGCGGGAAAAGGCACGGCCGCGGCCGTGCCTTTGCTTTTGGCAAGCATCAAGTCTGCCGCTTCAGGAACAGCGCGCTCAGGGGCGGCAGGGTCAGATTGATGGAGCAGTTCTGCCCGTGCCAGGCGATGGGTTCCGACTGGCTTCCGCCGGCGTTGCCGATGCCCGATCCGCCGTAGGCTTGCGCGTCACTGTTGAGCAACTCCCGCCAGTAGCCGCACTGCGGCACACCCAGGCGGTAGTTCTTGCGGGGCACGGGCGTAAAGTTCAGCGCGACCACGATGGCGTCGTTCACGTCGGCGGTCTTGCGCAGAAAGCTCAGCGCGCTGTTGTCGGCATCGCTGGCGTCAATCCATTCGAATCCCGCGGGATCAATGTCGAGGAAGTGTAGCGCCGGCTCCTCGCGATAGGCGCGGTTCAGGTCCGACACCCACTGCAAGATGCCCTGGTGATCGGGATAGTCCAGCAGGTGCCAGTCGAGGCTGTGGTCGTGATTCCACTCCTTCCACTGGCCGAACTCGCCGCCCATGAACAGTAATTTCTTTCCCGATTGCGCCCACATGTATCCGAGCAGCAGGCGAAGGTTGGCGCGTTTCTGCCACTGGTCGCCCGGCATCTTGTCGAGCAGCGAACGCTTGCCGTGCACCACTTCATCGTGGGAGAGCGGCAGGACGTAATTTTCCGTGAATGCGTATAGGCCGCGGAAGGTGAGCTGGTTGTGATGAAACTTGCGATGCACCGGCTCTTTGTTCATGAAAACCAGCGTGTCGTGCATCCAGCCCATGTCCCACTTCAGGCCGAATCCAAGGCCGCCGAGATAGGTCGGCTTAGACACCATCGGCCATGCGGTGGACTCTTCGGCGACGGTTTGGACGGCGGGAAACGCCTGGTACACGTCGTGGTTCATGCGCTGGAGGAAGGTGATGGCTTCCAGGTTCTCGCGCCCGCCATAGCGGTTCGGGATCCAGCCGCCCTCGGTGCGCGAGTAATCGAGGTAGAGCATGGAGGCCACCGCGTCCACGCGCAGCCCGTCGGCGTGGTACTTGTCCAGCCAGAACATGGCGCTGGAGAGCAGGAAGCTGCGCACCTCGTTGCGGCCGTAATTGAAAATGTAGCTCTTCCAGTCGGGATGAAAGCCCTGGCGCCAGTCGGCGTGCTCGAACAAATGCGTGCCGTCGAAGTACGCCAGTCCGTGCTCGTCGGCGGGGAAGTGCGAAGGAACCCAGTCGAGGATCACGCCGATGCCGTTCTGGTGCAGGTGATCCACCAGGTACATGAATTCCTGGGGCGAGCCGAAGCGGCTGGTGGGCGCGAAGAAGCCGGTGCACTGGTATCCCCACGAGCCGTAAAACGGGTGCTCCATAATCGGCATGAATTCCACGTGGGTGAAGCCGGCGCGCTGGATGTAATCGCTCAAGCGCGGCGCCAGCTCGCGATATCCGAGAAAGCGGTTGCCGTCGCCCCGCATCCAGGAGCCCAGGTGGACTTCGTAAATCGAGATCGGCGCCTGTAGCGAGTTGCGCGTGTGGCGAATCTGCAACCACTGCTGGTCGCCCCATTGGTTGTCGAGCGTGCGGACGATCGAGGCGGTGCGCGGGGGCATCTCGTGCTGAAAGCCGAAGGGGTCGGCCTTGTCCACGCGGTATCCGTGGTAGCGCGAAACCACGTAATACTTGTAGAGAGTGCCTTCGCCCAGGTTCGGCATGAATCCTTCCCAGATGCCGGAGCTGCCGCGAGCCCGCAGCCGGTGGCTGTACTTATTCCAGCCGTTGAACTCGCCGAAGACGTTCACCTCCTCGGCGTCCGGCGCCCATACGGCGAAGTACACGCCCGGGGTGCCTTGCCACGTGCCCGGGTGCGCTCCCATTTTTTCGTACAGCCGGTTGTGCGCACCTTCATTGAAGAGGTGAAGGTCGTAGTCGCTCAGCAGGCTGAACTCGTAAGTCACACCGGGGGTTTGCAGCGCCGTATCCGGGGAGCGCATCAGCTCTCTCGCTTTCTGTCAGTACTGCCCCATTAGAACGAAGGACCGCTTAACTCCGTTGCATGGCCTCAGCCGGGTTTAGGCAAAATCGGACCATGTTACCGCACCGGCAGCGATGCCGCGCCACGGTAAGCAGGAATGGGTTTTCGCACGGGAAAACGGAATGAAAGAGGCTGCTGGGAATCGATAGTTCGCGCAGCCTGCACCGAGGAGATGAACCGCGAAGCTGACGCTATCCTTTAACCAGCCACAGCCAAACCGGGACGCCCTCTTTGTCGCGCAAGACGATCTTGCTGGTGCCGCGCTCGATCTCGCGGGCGAGGATTACGTCCTTCTCCTCCACCTTGACCTTGGATCCGGTGATGGTCAGCGCGTCGCCTTTGGCAAACCGCACGTCCATGTCGTCCAGGAAGCTGTTGGGGCACAGGCGCACTTCGAGGGTCGCCGTTTCGGTCTTAACCAGAAGGTGAATTCCGACCTGCCCCTTGGCATTTGCGACCTTTTGGACCTCCTCCACTTTCCCTTTGACGGTGACTTCACTGCGGAGGTCATACTTGGGCGCGTCGGCCGGGGGCTTGTTCGCCTGGCCGACCATTGTCACCGCCCACAGCAGGACACTGAAGGTGAGGAATCGACGGAAGTTTGATTTCATTGGCTTGCGCCTCCTTTCCGCCGGCGGTATCTGCTCCAAGCCTAACCCGCGAATTCGCCCGTGACTGTGAGGCCCATCACAGGACTGCGCCCGTAAAAACAAGCCTTTTTCGTCCTGCCTGGAGAATTCACCAATTGTGATGTGGCTACCGGATAAGGTAAAAAGAAGGTAAACAGAGACCCATTGCATGTTCCCGCTGGCCAGGGTTCCACGATTTCTTACACGGCTGAACGCGCCGCCGGACGCCGCCGAGCGCCTGCGCACCGAGCGCGTGCTTGCTTCCGCGCGCATCTTCCTCGCCAGCGCCGGCGCCCTCGCCATTTACCTCGACCCTACGGAGCCCAGCCGCTACGCAACCCTCGCGTACCTGCTCTTGTTCGGCTATCTCGCATACAGCCTCGCCGTGTGGATGGCGCTGGACCGCCTGCAGAAGGTTTCGCCCTCCTTTCTTGCGGTGCACGCCTTTGACATGATCTTTCCGGCAGTTTTCACGCTGTTCACTGCCGGCCCGAACAGCCCGTTCTTTCTCTATTTCGTATTCGTGCTGACGGCGGCAGCGTTTCGCTGGGGGCTGTGGGAAACGGCGGCGACTTCGGGCTTCATCGCGTCGGTGATCCTATTTGAAGGCGCCTTATTGCGGGGCGCCACCGTTCCCGTTTTCCACATGGACCGTCAGCTGGGCAGTTGGGGGCTGGGCGAATATGAGATCAATCGCTTCATTATTCGCCTCTCGTACCTCGTCATCCTGGGAGTGTTGCTGGGATACCTTGCGGAAGAGGAAAAGCAACTGCGAGCTGAGAATGCCGTCGTGCGGCGGATAACGAACCTGGCGCGCGTGGAAACCGGGCTGCGCGGCACCATGCAGGCGATTCTCGGCGAGTTGATGCGCATCTTCATTGCGCCCCGCGCCCTCGCTATCATGCAGCAGAGCAGCTCCGGACGGATCTTCCTGTGGCAGTCCGACCCGACCAGGGGCGCCAGGATCAGTTCACGCGAGGTGCCGCCAGAAGAGCGCTCCCGGCATGCCGATCCCTTCCCGGGCCTGGCGTTCTACACCGAGCGTCGCGGCAGCGGTTGGGCAAGTTGGGCGCTGGAGGCCGACGGCCGGCGTACCCGACTCGATGGGTTTTGGTCGCCGGAGGCCGTGCCGCAGTTGGGGAGCGCCCGGTCTTTGCAGTCGGTCGGTTTCAACCTGGGGCAGGAATGGACAGGGCGCGTTCTACTCTTCGACGCGCGCATGGGGATCAATAAATTCGGTGAGCTGCGGTTCGTGCAGAAGCTCCTCGGGCAGGTCGGACCGGCGATCTATACCATCTATCTCCTGCGGCGGCTGCGCTCCCGCGCCGGCGCCATCGAGCGCGCCCGGGTCGCCCGCGAACTGCATGACGGCGCCATCCAGGCCTTGATCGCGGTGGAGATGGAGGTTGACGTGTTACGGCGCCAAGCCTCGCGCCCGGCCGAGGCCGGCATGCTCGCTCCCCAATTGCAGCGCATTCAGGAAATGCTCCGCGAGCAGGTGCTCGACCTCCGCACCCTGATGCAGCAGATGCGTCCGGTGGAGCTTTCCCCGGGTCAGTTGCTCGACTTCCTTGCTGATACCGTGGAGCGGTTCCGGCGCGATACCGGCATCAAGGCAGAGTTCGTCTCCGGGCTCGAGGAGGTCGACCTCGCCCCACGCGTCTGCCGCGAACTGGTGCGCATCGTTCAGGAGGCGCTCACCAACGTGCGCAAGCACAGCGGTGCGACGCGCGTGCTGGTGCGCTTCGGGCAGCACGGGGGACGCTGGATTCTCGGGGTGGAAGATGATGGCCGGGGCTTCGATTTCCCAGGAAAGAAGGACCTTGCCGAGTTAGAGGCCTGCCATAAAGGTCCGTCCATTCTGAAAGAACGAGTGCGTGCATTGGATGGCGAGTTGAGCATAGAATCTCTGCCGGGCCAGGGTTCCAAGTTGGAAGTCGCCTTGACGCAAAAGGGCCATGCTGCCTATGTCTAGCCAACCCATCCGGATCTTGATTGCCGACGACCATCCGATTTTTCGAGATGGGCTGCGGCGTCTGCTCGAATCTGAGTCCAACTTGCGCGTCGTGGGCGAAGCCTCCGATGGCGCCGAGGCTGTTTCCCTGGCCGCGCAGTTGCAGCCCGACGTCCTTCTTCTGGATCTTGCCATGCCCCACGTGGCCGGCATGGACGCCCTGCGGGATCTGGCGGGCAAGCGTGAGCCGGTGCGGACCATCCTGCTCACCGCTTCCATCGAGCGTCCCCAGATGGTGGAAGCTCTGCAACTCGGGGCGCGCGGAGTCGTGCTCAAGGAATCCGCTACCCAGGTCTTGCTCAAGAGCATTGAGACCGTCATGTCAGGTGGTTACTGGGTGGGACGCGAATGTGTTCCTGATCTCAAGGACCTGGTGCTCAGCAAGGTCCTGCCGGAAGAAGGCGGGGAGCGCTACGGCCTCACCCGGCGTGAGACCCAGATGGTTTCCGCCATTGTCGAGGGCTTCAGCAATCGCGAGATCGCGCAGAAGTTCAACGTTCGCGAGGATACGGTCAAGCACCACCTCACCAGCATCTTCAGCAAGCTGGGCGTCTCGACCCGCCTGGAGCTGGCGTTGTTTGCCATCGAGCACCGCCTGGTGAGCAAATCGGCCGCCCAGGGAAAGGGCGGCGCCGGTTCCTGAGCCGGCCCGATGTGACCCGCGTCACGTACCAGTGTGCATCCGGGCCATCGGTCACGTCTGAAAGTGACGACCATCACAGCCCGGGCGGACATCCTGCGCCACAATCTGCTTACGCCCGGAGGTGAGCCATGGCCAGCGACCAACGCGACATTCTCGAAGTCCTCAGGTTTGAACTCAATTTTCTCGAGCAGGGCGGCTATGGACGTTCCGTCCACACGCCCCAGCAGCCGACCTCGGTCTTTCAGGACTCTATTACCTGCCTGAATTTCGGTGAGCCGGAACGGCCGCACCCCTGCAGCGAGTGCATGCTGATCGATTTCGTTCCGGACCAGGACCGAAATGAGAGTGTGCCCTGCCATCATATTCCGCTCACCGCCGACGGACGCAGCATCGCCGGGATGGAATCGGGCTACAATCAGCCCAAGCTGGAAGAAGCCGTCATCGCCTGGTTGCGTGCCACCATCGCTCGGCTCGAGCAGGAGCGCGCCCGCCAAGCCGTCGGTTTCTGATCCGGCGCGCTCCCTGCCCTGGGATGCGTGAGGTGGTTATGCTTTCCAAGTGCGCCAATCCCGCCTGCTCCGCCGCATTCCGTTTTTTCCACGAAGGCCGGCTGTTTACCGTGGTCGCGGCTTCCGGTGAGCCGCCCGACGCGACTTGGGGCGAGATCCATCTGCGGACGCTGGAGCGGTACTGGCTGTGCCGCGATTGCGCTGCGTCCTGGACTGTCGCGGTCGAGAATGGGCGCGCCATAGTGCGCCGCCTGCCGCGGCCGGGGCAGCGCGTTCAGGCTGGCTTGAGCGCCGCGTGATCGCCGGATTCATATTGGGAAGCAGTTCCGCTGAATTCTGCTACCCTGTTGCCATCGCGTTATAAACTGAATTGTCGTTCCTGTGATTCAGGCGGAGCCGGCCATGAAACGGGAATTCTCCTCGCTCAATCCGCAAGAAGCATTGCACGTCGCCATCTTTATCGAAGAGCGTAACGCCGAGCTCTACCAGCAATTCGCTGAACTGTTCGCCGAATTTAAAGACCCCGGCTCGTTGGAGATCGCGCAGGTGTTTTGGGATATGTCCAACGAGGAGCGCGGCCACGGCACCATGCTGCAGGAACGCTATTTCGAGCGTTACGGCACGCAGGCCTGCGTGGTGACCGAAGAAGACATCCGCGAGCTGCTGGAGTTGCCGCGACTGGAGAACACGGAGCTGTTTGCAGTCGCCCGCGGCAACGCTGCCGTCTCGCCGCGCAAGGCCGCTCTCCAGGTGGCGCTCGACGCTGAACTGACCGCCATGCGCTACTATGCCAACCTGGTGGAGACCACCCGCGATCGCGCTCTGCGGGCCGTTTACGCAGAGCTGGCCAACTTCGAAGCCGATCACACCGAGTTCTTGCAGCGCAAACTCGACGATGCCAAGCGCGCCATCAGCGGCGGAGAAACCGCGTAGTTTCAATCTTCCAATACCAACGGGAAGGATCCAACGGCAAACTCGGTCCGCCTCAGTGTTCCCGGTGTCTCGTGGTGAAGAAGTTGTTTACGCTGCCGTGGTTTCCCCACCGAGAAGCGCGAGCACTTCTCCCGTGATGTAGCTGGAATCACTTTCCGCGGCGAAGAACACGTACGCCGGCGCGATTTCCTCCGGCTGCGCCGCGCGTTCCATCGGGGTGTCCGCCCCCTGCTTCGACGCCTTCTGCGGCTCGAAGTCGGAAACGATGAGCGGCGTCCACACCGGCCCCGGCGCGACGCAGTTCACCCGAATCCTTCTCTCCACCAGGTTTTGCGCCAGCGACTTGGTGAAAGCGTGGATCGCGCCCTTAGTCGAAGAGTAATCGAGCAGGTTTTTGTTGCCGCGCAGGCCGGTGATCGATCCGGTGTTGACGATCGCGCTGCCCGGCTTCAAGTGCGGCAGCGCTGCCTTCACCATGTGAAAGTAGCCGTAGATATTGGTGCGAAACGTACGGTCCCACTGCTCCTCGCCAATCTCTTCCAGGTCGGCCTTGTGGTCCTGAAACGCCGCGTTATTGACCAGGATGTCGAGGCGGCCGAACTTGCTCACCACCTGTTCCACTGCCTCGCGGCAGAACCTGGGATCGGAAACGTCGCCGGGAATCAACAGCGCCCGTCCGCCTTCGCGCTCGATGGCACGGCGCGTCTCCTCTGCATCGCTCTGCTCCTGGCGCAAGTAGACAATGGCCACGTCCGCGCCCTCCCTAGCGTAGAGCACGGCCACAGCGCGCCCGATGCCGGAGTCGCCGCCGGTGATGAGGGCAACCTTCTCCTCCAGCTTGCCGGCGGCCTTGTAGCGCGGCGCTTCATAGCGCGGCCGCGGCTGCATCTTCGACTCGATCCCCGGCTTGCGCTGGTGTTGCCGCGGATTGGGCGGCTTGGGCTCCTTCATCGGCTCATCTTTGCCGCCGCGCGTCTTTTTCTGCTCACGTGATGGGAACTCGTGAATGACAGCTTTCCTCGTACGGCGCTCCCGCGCCTGGAATCCGTTCTTGCGCGCCATCTCTCAGCTCCTTGCTCGCACTTTGTACTTGGAATCGCGCTCTCACGCGACGTTGGTTCGCGGCGGCTTGTCCAGCTCTCCCCCGCTGGCGTGCCCGGCGTAGCGCTCCGGATCCTCCTCGAATTTTTCGGCACACGTGATCGAGCAGAAATAAAAGGTGTTGCCTTTGTACTCGTCGTAATCGAAGGCGCTTTCCGGGCTGACTTCCATGTTGCAAACGGGGTCTCTGGGCATGGCGGCCTCCTGGGAAAATGGGATGCGGGGATGTGGTAGCCAGTGGTCAGTGGCCGGCGCTTACTAACGACAATGCGCTACGCTGCCTTTCGCTCTCGTGCGCCGACCAGTCGCTTCAGCTCCAGCGCATTCTGCGCCGCATAACCGGCCTGGTCATTGTCGAAATACACGTAGATTTTCTTCAGATGCTCGCCCCAGCGCGCGATTTTTTCTGCCCAGCCGCGCACGGCCCGGGCGCTGTAGCTGCCCTGGTAGGGACCGCCCGGCCCGTGCAGCCGGACGTAGGTGAAATCGGCGGTGATGGGCTCCGGCGAGCGGAACTGGTTCAGCTCGTAAATGCAGAATGCCGCGTTGTAGCGGCGCAGCATGCCGTAAATCTCTTCCTTGTGCCAGCTGGGTTCGCGGAATTCGAACGCGTAGCGATGATGCGGCGGCAGCGCCGACAGGAATTCTTCCAGCCGCTCCCCGTTGAGCGTCCACTTCGGCGGAAGCTGAAAAAGAATGGGACCGAGCTTCTCCTTCAGCTCCTCGGCGCGCGGCAGGAGATTCTCCAGCGCGTTCCGCGGCTCCTTCAATTTTTTCATGTGGGTGATGAAGCGGCTCGCTTTTACGGCGAAGCAGAAGCCGCGCGGCGTGGATTCCCGCCAGCAGCGAAATGTCTCCGCGCTCGGCAGCCGGTAGAAGCTGTTATTGATCTCGACGGTGTCGAAGCGCTGGTAATAAACCGGGAGCATCTTTGAGGCCGGCAGTTTGTCTTCGTAGAACGGCCCGCACCAGTGCTTGTAATGCCAACCCGAGGTCCCGATATGCACGCGCGCCATCATTATTGTGCTTCGCAGGTCTGGATGGTAGGCCGCCGCGCACTGTTGCATCCACGGAATCCCGTGCGGCTGCCGAAACAGGGCAACCGGCAGAACGCGCACACTCTCTCATCACCGGGAGAAGTTTATGGCGAGAAAATTCTGGCGTGGATTTGCAATCGGAGCAGCCGCGGGCGCGGGTGCGGGATTGGGTGCTTTCGTGTTGAGTAACGCGCTGGGCGCGCGCAAGCGACGCGTCGTCCGCCTCGAGAAGAGCCTGCAAATCGGACGTCCCGTTCACGAGGTCTTCGATTCCTGGACGAACCTGGAGCGCTTGCCCAATATGTCCGATGTCCTGGGGAACATCCGCGCGGAAGGCGACCGTTCCCACTGGAGCGTCCGCGTGGATGGCCGTGCCCTGGAATGGGACGCCATCATCGAGCAGTTCATTCCCGATCAGGCCATCGGATGGAAGAGCATCAGCGGGCCTAAACACACCGGCCGCATGACGTTCTCGCCGATCGGCAGCGATACCCTGGTGCAGGTGACCATGAACTACGCTCCGCCCTCTCGGCTGCTCAAGCCGTTCGCCGAAAACGTCGGCGGCTACATGGGGCGGTGCATCGAGCAGGTGCTGCGCGACTTCAAGTCCGCCCTCGAGGGCAAGGGCCAGGAAGGCCGCAAACCAGCGGTGCGCGGCGGCGGCGTGGATCCCGGCACGGGCATGACCCAAACCGACGTCGGCCGCGCCACCGGTACGTTCGGCAGCAGCTCCCCTTCGCCTTCGAAGGAAGCGGTGGACCGCTTCGGTAACCGGGCCAACCCGGTGGAGTACACTTCGCCGCCGGAGGCAAAACGGTAGGGAAGAAGCCAATCGCTAATCTTTCTTGCGCGGCTCCGCCAGGGCGTCGGCGGGGAAGGACTTCATCACCAATTCGCGCGCGCGCGCGCTGGCCTTTTTATCTTTGTCGGTCGTGGTTTCGGTCAGCGTCCCGCGGATGACGTAGTAGCCCTCCGCGCCCGCAGCTTTGGCCTCGCCTCGTTCCACCTTGCCCTGGAACTCGTACGAAACTCCGTGCACCGCCCGCGTGGCGAATGTGATGTGGTTCCCGTTCAGCGCTCCCTTGGTGAACATGTGGTCGAGAAACGCGCCGCGGTCGCTTTCCAACTCGCCATACCGCGAGATGAAGCCGGTCACCTTGTCGCCGTTCACGTCAATTTCGACGAACTCGCCGTCGCGGAGAAAGGTGTACATCCCGGAAATCTCCGGCGTCGAAGCCGCCGGCGCCGGCGGCGCCTTCTGCGCCCAACCGGGGCCGCAGATCAGCAACAGAAGCAGAATCAGCAAGATGCTTTTATTAAGAAAGAGCTTATCCATCACAGGGTTCCTGCCCGTTATCCGATTAGACCACACGCTCCAGCGAGCGCGGACAAAAGCTGGTGGGCTGCGTTGGCGCCCGTTTACTAGGTTATAATCGCGGAACACTCCTGGTTTTGGTGTTGGATGCAGCAAAGTCCCGGCCGCGAAATTCTCGGACAAATCGCGCCGTCGCAAACGGCCCCGGTGTTGCTGATCACCGCGGCCTCAGCCCACCGCGTATTTCTCGGCAATTTATGGGACACATTCTTCTGGCGTGAGCCGGCGCCGCCGCGTGCGACCTCGCCCCCGGCCGAATTCTGGCCTGATGTCTTTGTTTATCGTCCGGTGGCATGGCGCAGCATGGGCCGCTCGGCCCTGTGCCATACCCTGGCGCTGCTGCTGATTTGGACCCTTTCCCCGCGGCTGACCGAGCGCGCGCGCGTGCGCGCCCATAGTCCGTTCGACAATAGCCGCATTACCTATTACAGCGTTTCCGAATATCTACCGGAGATCAGCACCGGGACCGCGCCCGCGCAGCCGAAGCGAGAACGACGTGGCCAGCCCCGGTACGCGCGCCAACCCATCATTTCGGTTCCCGCGTCGCCGGACAATTTCCGCCAGACCATCGTCACCCCCGATCAGATCAAGTTGCCCAGCGACATTCCCATGCCCAACGTGGTGGCATGGACGCCGGTGCCGACGCCGGTTCCGGAAGCGGCGCTCACCCATCAGTTGACCGCGCCCAGCATGGCCGTGCCGGTGATTGCGCCGCCGCCGGATACCAGCAGGCTGGCCAATGCCAAGCTCCCGCCGGCGCCCGCGCCCGAAGTCGTCTCTCCGCCGGCAGCCACAGAGTCGCTGCGTTCGCGGTTGGCGCCTAGCATGGCCTCACCTGATGTGGTTTCGCCGGCGCCCTCCACCGAAGATGCCAGATCCAGAGTGCGCCTGCCGAATGTTCCTGAGCCATCGGTGATTGAGCCGCCCGTTTCCGCCAGCGCCGTACGACGGCCATTAGGCGAGATGAATGTAGACCGGCTCGATTCCACCGTAGTTCAGCCAAAGCTCCCGGTCCGCGAGCAGGCGGCCTATAAAGCGTCGGAGGGCGCCGGTGCAGCTGGCAGCGGATCGCCACCAGCAGCGGCTCCCGCGCCGCCGCCGCCCGATGTGGTAGCAGGTCTCGGCAACGGAAAACGAGCTACAGGTCAGTTGATTGCTTTGGGCCTCGACCCAGCAGCCGTGAATGGGGCGATCCACGTTCCCGCTGGTAGCCGTCATGGCGAGTTTGCAGCCACCCCCGAGGGCAAGCCGGACGCGCCCGGCACACCGGATATCAAAGCCTCAAATACTACAAACGTAGAACACAGGGTCGGAAACGATGGCCGCGCCGGTGCAGGCAGCGGCGCGCTCTCCGGACCGGCGGGTATTTCCGTTGGCCGCGGACCGAGCAATAAAACGACAGATGTAGTAGTTCAAGGCAATCCTGCCGCAGCTCCGGCTGGCCGCGAGGTCAAGCCCACGCTGATGGCCGCTCTCGGGCCATCGCGCGTTGCCGATATTGGCCGGGCGAACCGGCCTTCCACGTCGGTAACCGCGCCGGCCAAGATAGAGGACCAGGTATTTGGCGCGCGGCATTACTACTCCATGATGCTCAACATGCCCAACCTGACCAGCGCCGGCGGCAGCTGGATCATCCGCTTCGCCGAGCTCGCCGACTCCCAGGACAAGTCCGAGCTTGCCGCGCCCGTCGCCACCATCAAGGTGGATCCCGCTTATCCAGCCGAACTGGTTCGCGATCGCGTGGAAGGGACGGTCACGCTCTACGCCGTGATTCGCAAAGACGGCACGGTGGGCGAAGTCAAGGTACTGCGCGGAGTGGACGAACGGCTCGACGAAAACGCCCGCCTCGCACTTTCCCGCTGGAAGTTCCGTCCGGCCACCAAGCACGGCGCCGCCGTGGACCTGGAGGCCGTAGTGCAAATCCCCTTTGTCGCGTCGCGCCTTCGCTTCTAGCCTCCACCCTGCCTGCCTCCGCAACTCTCTCCTGCTGTTAGGGTTTACATCATCAAGTTTCAGACTTCTTTTTTTCGGCAAATCATGAACATTGATGCAGTGCAAGCGGCCGCCGCGGCGGTCCCGGCGAAGCCGTTCCCGGGTGGCGTTGGCGAGGAGCAGTCGGCGGAGGCGTACCGGCAATACGTCAATCCGCAATGGGTGCGGCTGCTCGATCTGCTGGGAATGAATGTCCACTACCAGCGTTGCAGCGGCGCCGAGCTGCACACGTCCGATGGCCGCAGAATCCTCGATTTCCTCTCCGGCTACTGCGTTCACAATACCGGCCACAATCACCCCTACATTGTCGCGGCGCTCACGGCCGAGTTGGCGCGCTCCGGGCCGGCGATGCTGCAAAGCCATGTCCCCGAACTGGCTGGTGAGCTGGCAGAAAAGTTGTGCAGCCGCGCTGGCGGACGGCTGTCGAAAGTATTTTTTTGCAGCTCTGGCAGCGAGGGCATCGAGGCGGTCATCAAGTTCGCGCGGGCGCATACCGGCCGCAGCGGCCTGCTCTATGCCAGGGGCTCTTTCCACGGGCTGACCAGCGGCGCGCTTTCGTTGATGGACACCGCTTTCTGGCGGAGCGGCTTCGGACCGCTGCTGCCGGGCGCCGAAGGCGTTGATTTCGGCGGTCTTGCCGGGCTGGAAAATAAGCTGAAGTCGCGGAACATCGCGGCGCTTGTGCTGGAACCCATCCAGGGCGAAGGCGGAATCCGGGTTCCGGATGCGACCTGTCTGGCTTCGGCGCAAGCTCTCTGCCGCAAGTACGGAACGCTGTTCGCGCTCGATGAAGTGCAGACAGGGCTGTGCCGCACCGGCAAATTTCTCGCTGCCCATCAATTTGGCGTGCAGCCCGACATGGTGGTGCTGGCGAAGGCGCTTAGCGGTGGCCTGATTCCCAGCGGAGCAGTGCTGATGTCGGAGGCGGTTTACCGCTCGGTCTTCGATTCACTCAAACGCGCCATCGTTCATACCTCCACGTACAGCGAAAACGCCCTGGCGATGCGTGCCGGGCTGGCCACGCTCGAAGTTCTCGACGACGAGCAACTCGCATCGCGCGCCGACCGCATGGGACGCTATGTTCGCGAACGGCTGACAGAGGAATTGTCCGGCTTCGAGATGATCAAGCAGATCCGCGGCGAAGGCCTCATGTGCGGCATCGAATTCACCGCGCCGCGCCAGGTCCGCCTGCGTGTCGCTTTCGAGACGTTCCGCCGCATTCACGCCGGCATGTTCGGCCAGATGCTGGTCATGCGGCTGTTCAAGGAGAAGAACATCCTGACTCAGATCTGCGGGAACAATTTCATGGTGCTGAAAGTCGCGCCGCCGCTGGTTGTGAATGAACAGCAGTTGGAGGAATTCGTCACTGCCATGCGTGATGTCATCGAATTGGTGCACTCCTCGACTACCTTCTGGTCGGACGCGCTGCGTTTGGCGCGCCGGGCAGTGCGTATCTAATGGCGGGCGAGGTCATCGAATGAATTGGGACTAAGGGGATGGGGTTCCGCGGCAGCGGCAACTTTCGCCGCGGGTTGGCGTTTAAGGTTGTTATTACCATGGATGTGGGGTGAGTTCTCCTGGTACTGAAAAGCGACCATAGCGGCGCCACGGACGTGTTCGTGGTGGGTGGCGGTCCCGCCGGGCTGGCGGCGGCGATTGCAGCGCGGCAGCGCGGGTTTCAGGTGACCGTGGCCGATCGCTCTCGCCCCCCGATTGATAAGGCCTGCGGCGAAGGGCTGATGCCCGATTGCATCGCGGCGCTGAGCGAGTTGGGAGTCGATCTGTCGGGCGTCGCGATGGCCACTTTTCGCGGCATCCGATTTCTCGGCGACGCCGTAACCGTGGAAGCGAAATTCCCGCATGGCGAGGCCGTCGGCCTTCGGCGGACGCTGCTGCAGGATGCCATGGTGAACCGCGCCGAAAATCTCGGCGTCCGGCTGATGTGGGGCGCTGCGGTTTCCACGCTGCGCAGCGATGCCGTGCTGGTGGACGGCCGCACGGTTTCGTGCCGTTTCATCGTGGGCGCCGACGGCCACAATTCCCGCGTGCGTAAGTGGGCTGGCCTGACCGCCGGTCGCGAATACGAGCGGCGTATCGGTATGCGTCAGCACTTCCAGGTGGCGCCGTGGAGCGAATTCGTCGAAATCTACTGGGGCGAACATCGCCAGGCCTACGTGACACCGGTTGCGGAGAACAGTGTGTGCGTCGCGTTGATTTCCAAGCAGCCGGTCAGGTCTTTTGCGGAGGCGATCGCATCCTTCCCGCGGTTGGCGAAGCGCCTGGGAACAGCGCCCCCCACCACGGACGTACGCGGCGCAGTGACGGTCACGCGCAGGCTCAATGCGGTCGCGCGCGGCAACGTGGCGTTGATCGGCGATGCCTCCGGCGCCGCCGATGCCATCACCGGCGAAGGTCTGGCAATGGCCTTCCGGCAGGCGCTGGCGCTGGCGCGGGCCATGGCGGCGGATGACTTGGTAACGTATGACGTCGAACACCGCCGCATTGGCGCGCTGCCCCAGTTCATGGGCCGCACCATGCTGCTGATGGACAAGAGCAATTGGGTCCGCGACCGCGCCTTGCGGGCGCTGTCCGCAAGGCCAAGCCTGTTTCAGCGCATGTTGGCGGTTCACGTCGGCGAACTGCCACTGCTCAAGTTCGGCATGCATCGCCTGTTCGGCTTCGGATGGCAGATGCTGACCGCATAACGGAGACACGCACCGGATGTTTCGCCGTTTTCAAATCGCCTTCGTTCTTGCACTGATCACAATCGGCTCCGCCGCGGTCTCTGCGCAGGAGTTGGCAGTGGAACTCAATCCGGCGCAGACGCGGGTGGACTTCACGCTCGGCGATGTGCTGCACACGGTTCACGGAGACTTTCAGCTCAAGAGCGGTTTCCTGCGCCTGGATGAGCAGAATGGCGCGGCTTCCGGCCAGTTGACGGTGGACGCGACGTCGGGCGAAAGCGGCAGCAAAGGACGCGACCGCAAGATGCACCAACAGGTGCTGGAGAGCGCGCGCTTTCCCGACATTATCTTTCAACCACAGCGGGTGGTGGGACACGTCGCGACTTCCGGCGATTCACAACTGCAAATTGACGGCCTGATGATCATGCACGGTCAGACGCACGAGATCGTTGCCACTGGTCCAGTGCACATCAACGGCAACGAGGTCAGCGCCGACCTGCACTTCGTGGTGCCGTATCCGCAGTGGGGGATGAAGAACCCGAGCACGCTCTTCCTGCGGGTCAGCAACGACGTGGAAATTACCGTTCACGCCGTCGGGCGCCTCACTGCGACAACCACGGCGCGGACCAGCGCTCCGCCGCGATAATCGTCGCGGCCATCATCCCGCAGAGTCCGGCTTGGCGGACTGCGTGGCGCCGGATTCGACGTACTCGTACACCGCCTCGTTAGTACAGACTTCGTAGTAGAGTCGGTCGGTCCAGGACTTGAACGAAAAGTCGCTGGCGTCAATGCGGGGCATGCGTCCCTCGCGCAGCACGATGCGGTGAAAGCTGCCGCCGCCCAGTGGCACCAGAGCACTGTAGAGCCGCACCTTCTCTTTTTCCCACAACGTCGGCAATTCGACTTCGTGCCGATCGAGCGAAATTTCTTTCTTGAGTTGCTCGAAGGCCGGCTGGTTCATGTTGACGCCCCCGACGTTGTAGCGCATCAGGAACTCGTCGGGATTGCCGCCGGTATCTTCGTCCTCGACCGTCTTGAAGGTATAGACGTTGAACAAGCCTTCATTGTCGGCGAGCAAGCGGCGTGCGCCCTTGTTGCAGGAGGAGAGGCGGTCGCTCTCGTTGAGCGCCTTGGAAATCATGATGCGGGTTTCGCCGTCCATCAGGTACATGGGCTCGGAGTCCTGGAAGGAGATGCCGATCCCGAGTTCCAGTGTCGGCAGCCCGGCCTTGCGCGAGTGCTCGTTGTAAGCGCGGACGATGGAGATCATCTCGCGCGCCAGCACGCAGGTGCGCGCCACCGGGAACTCCTGCTTGCCCTCGTGGCCGAACAGCGCCAGGATGACCGCGTCACCCTCGATGAACACCTTGGTAGCCTTGTATTTCGCCAGCAGCTTGTTCACCGGGTCGTAGAAATTCAGGCTGAAGTACGACGCCGGGTTCAAGCCGCGCTCCGACAGGGTGCGGGTGAGCGTGGTGGAATCGCGGATGTCGGCTTTGAGGATGATGTGGTTGACGACCTTCTCCTCCGGCGGCTTCTGCTCCTGCGGCAGAAGGAACTCGTAGAGGGTGTGGTTGATGGCGGAGAGCTCGCGCAAGCGTTCGTTGGAGAGCAGGTTGATGGTGTCGAGAGCGCGGTTGAGAGCCTCCAGGCTGCGCAGGTCGCGGTGATAACGGATGAAGTCGCGCAGGAACCGGCCGGCGATTTTGGCGCGATCGGCGGAGCCGTACTTGCCGATGCGCTTCAGGGCCGCCTCGAAACTGGCGGCCGAGAGGCGGCTGTGCTGGGAGATCAGATTTTCCACGCGGGTGCGCTCGGTCTTGTTGATGAGCGCATTTTTGATCTGCTGGGCGTTGATGTGCGGGGAATACTCGGCCAGCAGCGGCGCGCATTCGTAGGCGGCGACGATGTGGTCCATCACCCCATTGCGCTCCAGCGTATCGGTCAAGGCGGCGAGCAGCGCCTTCTGAGCGCGGCCCTTGGGGGTGGACTCGTCCGGGGTGCCGCCCGCGACCAATTCCTGGGCGTTGTCGGGGAAGTTGAGCAGCGGGTCGAGCTGGACGTGATCCTGGCCCTCGGCGGGCGCCAGTTCGAGTGAAGCCAGGAAGGCATGGGCGATTTCCTGCAAGGCGGCAAAGCGGTCGGGATCGCGCTCGAAGTTGCCGAGCATGACGTAGTGCTCGGCGTTGATGTAATCGTCGCGGCCGTCCTCGGTGAACATCAGGCGGTTGAGCAGCAGCGCGTACCCGGGATGCTCGGCGCCGCCGAACAGAGCGCGGCGCATGCGGCTGAGGGTCTCTTTCTCAATTTCGCGAAGGGTCTGGAAGAGCTCCTGCCCGGCTTTGCGCAGCAGCGGCTTGCGGGCAAGCTGGAAGGCAGCGGTACGCTCGCGGAGCTCGATGCCCTTGGGAATGGTGGCCTGGCGCGGGCCCTCGTAAGCCGCCTGCTTGGCGCGCAGGCGCTCCAGGATGACGGCGAATTGCGAAGCCAGCTCAACGCGCAGCAGCTTGATGATGGCGGCGCGCGCGAACAGGTCGAGAGATACATTGCCTTCCGCCTTGGCCCGGTTCAGGGCAAGGATCAGAAGATTGCTGAGCATGGGCTTGAAATCGGCGGCTTCAGGCGGCGCCTTGATGGCAGGCTGCTGACTAGTGCTGGAATTCTTTCCCCAGGCAAACGAAGGAGGCGCGACTTGCGCCTGCTGCGGCGCTTCGGGCGCGGCCAGCTCTTCCACGTTGCCGTGCCGGACAATCAAGCGATGGACATGCTGGCGGGCGACCTCGGCGAAGGTGGGGCTGAGATAAACGTCGTGGCGGATGTTATCAATGCCGGTCAACAGTCCGGTAAGCTCCAGCTCCGGGGTATAGCCGGTGAGCGAGACCTGGCGGGCAAGCTCGGACAAGCTTTCGCGCTGGAGAAATGAAAAGGGCGCCATCCCGTGCACCGGCCGTAGATTTCAGCGTTTGTGCGGTGCAGAGGGTACCACGGAAACTCCGCGGTTAGGAGTTAGTAGTAGGGAATCGGCGGCTTTCGCTCGGCCCGCAAAGCTGTAGGCCCCGTTCGGGCACACCGGGCTACAGCTTCGTAGCCGGACTACTTCGAGCCGTTCTTGGCGGCGGTTTGACTGGCGATCCGGGCGGCCTCGAATTCGTCGCCCTTGTTCCAAGACACCAGCTCCGGCTGGGTGGCAGCCTTCCAGCCAAGGTCAAAGCCGAACCGCGCCATCTCCGCCAAGCCGGAGAAGTCCCACGCCGGGTCAAATTCATCGCTGGGTTGGTGGTAGTTCTTCTCGTTGTAATCGCGCTCGCGCAGAATGCCCCATTCCACCGGATGGCCCTTGAACTTCATACCTTCATTCACGGAGAAGGCGGGGATACCGACGTGTGCGAAGCTGAAATGGTCGGAGCGGTAGTAGAAACCGGCGCCAGGGTTGGAGGTGGGCCGAATGACCAGGCCGAAGTCCTTCGCCGTGGCTTCGACGGTGGGGTAGAACGAGGTGCGCTCGGCGCCGGTGACCTCCACCTCCTGCGGAATTCCGTTGGGAGCGAGGCCGTCGTAATTCAGGCCCAGAGTGATGCTGCCGGCGGGGATAGGGGGATGCTGGCCGAGATATTCGGAGCCGCGCAGACCCTGCTCTTCAGCAGTGACGGCGGCAAAGATGATGGAGCGTTTCGGGTGCTGCGCTGCGCGCGAGTAAGCGTGAGCAAGCTCCAGCAGGACGCCGCAACCGGTGGCGTTGTCCACGGCGCCGTTGTAGATATTGTCGCCCGGCTGCTCGGGGTGAATGCCAAGGTGGTCGTAGTGCGCGCTGTAAAGCACAGCCTGGTCATTGAGCTTGGGGTCAGAGCCGGGCAATTCGGCGACGACGTTCTGGGAATCGAAGGGACGAATCTTGTTCACCATGTGCGCCTTGACCTTGACCGGAAGCGCGATCGGCTTGAAGTAGCGGTCGTTGGCGGCCTTAAGCAGGTAGTCAAGATCCTGGTGGGAGTCGCTGAACAGTTTGCGCGCGACGTCTAACTGGATCCAGGAGGCGAGCTTCAGTTTCGGATCGGTTGTGCCGCGCAGGTAAGCGCGCTCGCCGCCCCAGGAATTCTTGACCACGTCCCAGCCGTAGCTGGCCATGTCCGATTTGTGAATCAGGATGGCGCCAATGGCGCCCTTGCGCGCCGCCTCCTCGTACTTATAAGTCCAGCGGCCGTAATAGGTGAGGGCATTGCCGTTAAAGAACTTGGGATCGTCGGAAGAAGGCTCATTCACCAGCATGAGCAGCACCTTGCCCTTGACGTCCATGTCCTTGTAGTCGTTCCACTGGTATTCAGGCGCTTCGATCCCGTAGCCCACGAAGACCACATCAGCATCCACGTCATCGGAAGGATTCTGGGTTTCGTCCATGGCAACGATGTCGTCGCTAAGACGAAGCTTCTGCGGCGCGGCGCCTTGCGCTTCCAGCGACACCGTGCTGGACGGATCGGTGCTAATGCCGACCATCGGGACCTTCTGCAGGAAGGTCGAGTTGTCGCCGGCGGGCTTCAGACCGTAGAGCGCGAATTGCGCGGCGATGTACTGGGCGGCAATGTCGCCGCCGCGCTGGCCGGTCCCGCGGCCCTCGAGCAGGTCCAGCGAGAGAAAGCGGACGTGCTCCCGGATGTGCTGCGGGTCAATGGACTTCATGGCGGCGGTGGCCGCCGCCGGCAGGTTGATCACGGCCACGTGCGGAGCTTTGGCTGCTTTTGCCGTCTTGGTCTGGGCGAACAGGGAAGTAGACAGGATCGCGGAAATTAGAAGGATCAGTGCTGTTTTGCGCATGAACTCCTCGTATCGAGCGGTGAGCTACAGCAGATCTCTCGCTGCGCCCGGAATGACAAAACCCTTGGTTTTCTTTATGCCCGCAAACTGCGGGTCAGTTCATCGAGTGTCAGCCGGCCTTGAAATCTTCAACCTGCTCGCCACGATGAAATACCGGCGCCGGTTTGGCCGATAGCGCTTGGGCGAGACGGCGGTTAATGTCTTCTACGTCCTGCTTCGACCAGCCCACGCTGGAAACCTCGATTTCACCGTCGGGCGCGATCAGGAACAAAGTGGGCACGTTGGTGATGCGGAACGCATTCGAGGCCGGGTAATGCGACGAATCTTCGAGTAAGACGGGAAAGCTGATGCCGTACTCGCGCAGGAAATGCGCGGTGTCCTTTTTGTCGTTCTGCGATACGCCGAGAACCTGCGCCTTGAGGCCGAGCGCGCGACAAATGCGCTCCAGGAAAGGCATCGTGTATTGGCAAATGGGGCAGGAAATCTTGAAGAACGCCAACAGGACCGGGCCATGCTGGAGCGCGCTCCGCAAGGAGAACTGCTTGCCATGCATGTCGGGCAACAAGATATCCGGGGCCATCTTCCCCGCGGCAAGAGCCGGCATCGATCCTCCACTGCTCTCTTAGGTACTCAGGTACTGATTCTAAATCAGAGCGGCGCGGCGGAGAATCCTGCGAGTCAGGCCGGTGAGAGGCAGGGCGTGGACGCGGGTACAGTGAATCCAGCGCCCGCCGCGGAGAGCCGCACCATCGCAGCGGCAGACCTGAACGGTGTAGTCGGTAATGGTGATGGAGTGGCGCAGGATGAAGTCGGGTGTTTCGACTGAGGGTTCCCCGCATCTGCCCGTTTTTGGCGGATGTGGGCCGGTGTTGGGAAGTTGCGGAAGTTCCCACATCCCTGGCATTAACGACTCCGCGCTGCTCCGCCGAACCAGATATACAGTGCGGTTGCGCGCAGCAAGAGCATAGGAGATGAGAGTGCGGCGTCGCGTATTCTTCCCGTTCTTGGCCAGCGACGAACGCGACAATGCCGCCGCTCCTGGGTTCACACCATTGGCAGAGGCGCACAGCTCGCGCACCGGGCAAACCGCGCAGTTGGGACGGCCGGGGAGGCAGATGGTGGCCCCGAGTTCCATCATCGCCTGGTTGAAGTTGCCGGGGGAGCGGCGGCTGAGCAGGCCTTGTGCGGTATTCCAAACGCGGGCATCGGAGCGGCGCGGCCATCCGGCCACGCGGCACAGGACGCGCTCGACGTTGCCGTCCACTACCGCCACCGGCTCCTTGAAAGCGATACTGGCAATCGCGGCGGCGGTGTAACGGCCGACCCCCGGGAGCATCTGAAGTTCAGCCGCGTTTGCTGGTAATTTTGCGCGATACCGTTGAACGACAACCCGCGCCGCAGCGTGCAGGGAGCGAGCGCGCCGGTAATATCCCAGACCGCTCCAGACGGCCAGGACATCGTCGAGCGGAGCACGCGCCAGGGCGGCAACGCTGGGGAAGCGGCGGAGGAAGGCGGCATAGTGGTCGAGCACGGCCGCGACGCGGGTCTGCTGTAACATTATTTCCGATACCCAGATGCGGTACGGATCGCGAGTCTCGCGCCATGGCAGAGGCCGTCGGTGGCGGGCGTACCAGCGCAGCAGGCGCGCGCGGAAGAGCCGTTGTTCGGCGGGAGTGAATGGGATCATAACCGAGGTTCCGGCATTGTAGACTGGCTTGTGAGTTTTGCGCCGGTCTCGGGATTTAAGCAGGTGCAACTCTGAACCGGAAGACGCTCATCACAAGCGGAAACAGGAGAGCCGAATCGGTGCGTCGAATCGCGGTAATCACAGTATTGTGCGCGGCGCTGGCCGGCTGCGGTGGCGGAGGCGGCGGTTCATCGGCTCCGTCCACGTCGACTACAACCCCGCCGGCCACCGGAACGGGAGCAGTCAATCCGGTCAACAGTCCAGCTATCGTGGGAGTGCTGGGCGGGCAGACGGCTGCCGGCGTGGACATCACTGTCATCGCTCCTGGAGCGACGACGCCCCCCAATACGCAGGATCTGGGTGTGGCAGCACTCACCGGTACGGGACGAGCCTTTAACACCGGCGACATCATTCACCGGGGCGCAACCAATCGCGTGCTGCTGTTCGGGCCCGGATTGAGCGCGAACATGCAAGTGAGCATCCGCGGACCGAGCGACATTACCATCTCCGACATCACCGGGACGAGCGCCACCGACGGCACGCCCGGCATCACCTTTACGGCGCTGGTTTCGCCGAGCGCGGCCCTGGGCGCCCGAACCGTCGTCCTGCAAAACGCAAATGGGGACATCACGACTTTTACCGGCGGGTTGGAGGTGGTGCCGTGAGAACCAGGCTTCAGGCCCCAGGCCTCAGGCTCCCGGCAGTAAGCTTGTGGCCGCACGTGCGGGCAATCGCAGTCGTTGTGGCGCTGTTGGTTCTTGGAGCTAGTATCTGCTCCGCCACCACGGTGATTCCGATGTCGGTGGAGGAGTTGACGGCCGCCGCGACGCAGGTAATCGAGGCACGCGCCGTCAGTTCGCGCAGCGCTTGGAACGCCGAGCACACCCTGATTTTTACCTACACGACTTTCGAGGTGCAGCGCGCGCTCAAGGGCGCTGCTTCGCCCACCATCACAGTGAAGCAACTGGGCGGCAGCGCCGAAGGATATACCCAGAAGGTCGCTGGTGTCCGTTACGCGCAGACAGGCGAACAAACCGTGCTGTTCTTGCGTCCGAGCGCGGCCGCGGATGGAACCTTTGTGGTGGTGGGACTGATGCAGGGACACTTCCGCGTCTACCAGTCCGGTGACGGCTCGGTCCTGGCGACCAATGGAGTGACCGCGTCAACCATGCTGGAAGAAAATTCGACGCAAGTTACGACGCGGGCCGCCCGAATGCCGATCAGACTGTCAGACTTGGAATCGCGCGTTCTGAGGGGGCAGCAGTGAAGGCCCGCTCGCTGGTGGTGCTCGGACTGCTTGCGGCATTGGCTGTCCTGCTGCTGGTTGCCGCTCCTGCGTACTCGTATCTGCCCGAGTTCACCCAGACGTCTTCAGGCCCGCAGGTGGACCATTGGGCGGGATTTCCCGTGCAATGGACCTTCAGTCCGAATTCATTCAGCAGTATCGGCGTGGACCCGACGGCGGCCGGCTCCATTCTCCAGCAAGCCTTTGGCGTATGGAACAATGCCCCGAACGCGGCCGTCTCGGTGCAGCGCAACCCGGTTGATACGCCGCTGACGGCAGAAGGCAATGCCGCGGGAATCAACATCATCTGCGCATGCACGGATGTTACCGACTTCAGCAAGGACTCCCAAACGCTGGCGGTGACGATCACCACGACGAATAACTCGAACGGTCAGATCACGAAGGCCGACATTGTATTCAACCCCAAGACCACGTGGAGCACCGCAATCGGCGGCAACCTGCAGGCGGTTGCCACGCATGAGATCGGTCACTTCCTGGGATTGGATCATAGTGCCGTGGTGCGCTCGGTGATGTTTCCGGCCGCCAGCTCCGTGATCGCCCTGAGCTACGACGATGTGGCGGCAATTTCCTTCATCTATCCGAAGGGCGTTCCTGACGTAGCCACGGGGGCGATTTCCGGAACCGTGCGGCTGGGATCCAACGTGGTGTTCGGCTCCCATGTGTTTGCCGAATCCGTTACCGGCCTGCAGCCGTTCTCTGCCTTCCCTTCTGTCCGCAAGAGCCCGATCGGCGCGCTGACGCGTCCGGACGGTACCTACGTCATCACCGGATTGCCCGCCGCCGATTCCTACATTGTCACCGCGGAACCGCTGGATGGACCGGTTAGCGCTAGCGATGTTGCCGGATACACGTCGGTATTCGGAGCGATAGCACAGCCCAACTACACCACGCGCTGGCATTAAAACTAAAAACCAAGCTACAGGATCAATCTGCACACAAAAAAATCCCCACGTAACACGTGGGGATCTCGGTAGGGCAAGCGCAGCCGAATTATTTCGGTGGGGCGGCTGGCGGGGCCTGCTGGCCTGCGCCGCCGGCCTTGAGCTTGTCGATATCAGCTTGCGCTCTCGCCTGTTCCTGCTTGGCGTGCTCAATCACTTCCCGGAAGGTCGCCTTGCGATTCTCTTCGTTGGTCTCATCAATCTGCTTCTGCAGTTGCGCGATGACCTTATCCAGGCTATCGCGCTCCTTTTGCAGGTTATCCAACTTGCTCTGCTTCTCCTGCTCCTTGGGGTCGGTCTTGGCATCACCCGGCTTGCCCGCAGCCGGGCCGACGGAGGTATTCGCGGGACCGCCGGCCGGCGAGGCCGTCGCGCCGGTCGGTGCCGGCGCCGGCGCATTGGCCAGGGCGCTGGGCGGGATCTCGTCGTTGGTCACTACTTTCTTTGCCTTGGATTTCGCTTTCTGCCGCGCGATATCCCCGAGAGAAGGCTGGTCGGATTGTGCGCCGGAAGCCGGCGGCTGATCCGATTGGGCCCAAAGCACACCGCTAGCCAGGCACACCAACAGCAGCGAGACTGCCCAACGAGCCGTTCGGTTCCAGTTCATCGCACTCACCTCAGTAGGTTACTTCGTGGGTAGCAATTAAGGCAGGCGGCCGCTGCGTCTGATTGTTCAGCAGCGCGCAGCGATCATACTGGATGTTGATACCGCCCGACAGCGCGTCGGCGACCGACCCCTGGCCGGCGATGACCGACCCGGCCACGTTGAGGTTCTGGCCGTTACCGCTGCCGGAGTACGTGAGCACGCCGCGAACGATGATCAGCCCGTAAAAATTCAAACCAGCATGCAGCGTCAGGTCACCGTCCACGATGAGGATCCCAGAACCGCTGGTCTGCGCCGTGATGTCAATGGAGCCTGGCACGTAGGTGATCTGGTTGACGGCGCCCACAGGATTGGTCGGGTCCGTGGGCGGGAACGGGCTGGGCACTGTGCCGAAGGTGCCGTTGCTGATGAGGCCGCAATTTGCAAATCCGGGAGGAGTGGCGGTGGAAGCTGTACAGGTTTGATTGTACGGTGCGCCCGTGACATTCACCGCGCCTGGCTGATTGCTGTACTTGCTGATCAATCCACCCACGTCATAAGGGAAGTTCTGGTTCTGGGCTACCGGCGGGCTCGTGCCCGCCACCAGCGCCGGTTGGGCGCTACCGGTGGACGTCGTGACCGATTGGCTGCTGTAGATGGCGTACGTGCTGCCGGTGCAGGATGCCCCCGTCGCGCGGTCGGTGCAGGTGGGTGCGGACTGGCCAACAGCAGTCGTGCAACTGCACTTGCAATTGTCGTAACCATTCACCGTGACCGAGGCGCCGCTGACGTTGACGAAGTTATTCGTGTCCACGGCCGCATTGCTTACGAACGGCGGGTCGTTGGCAACTTCCATCTGCGCCATGCGCCGGGAACCGGCGGTGGTGAGCGCAAACGAAGTCAGCACGTACACCGATTTGTAATACGTGGTGTTCGGGGCCGCGGGCGGGTTGTCGTCGCACGTCGCATACCCGGCGGGCAGCGGCAATTCGTGAACCCCGTCCCAGCAGATCGGCACCGTGTTGGACGAGCCGCTGCTGCCCACGTAATACGACGACGTCAGCGACGTGTCCGGAACCGCCGTGGAGTTGGCTTTCTTGGTGATGCGGATCCAGCGGTACAGCAGATTGTTGTCGTTGCCGAGGAACGGTGAGTTGCTGTCAACAATCTTGTAGTAGGTGCCCGTAGGCACCGCCGCGCAGGGCGTGTTCGCACCGGTATTGGCAGCGGTCACACCGGAGAAATTCTGGTGGCATAACTCGGTATCGAAGTAAACGCTGCCGCTCGTCCAGGGCTGGATGTCACTCTTGGCGATGCTGTTGGTGTAGTTCACAACGTAGGTCACGCCGGTGTTGGCATTATCCAGCGGCAGCGTGGTGGGCAGCCCATTGGCCGCGGTAATGACGCTGGCGGAGGTCGGCATGAGCCGCTCGCGCACTTCCTGCAAACCGCTGATAGCCGCGAAATAGGCCTGCTGCGAGTCGCGATAATTCTTGTTGATGGAGGTCTCGGTGTCGGCCATGTACATCATGCCGAGACCGATGCCGGACAGCAGCATCAGGGCAAAGAGGCAGATGATCAGCGCCACTCCTCGCTCGCGTTGTCGGGTCTTCATCACGTTGCTCCTCAATTCATCGGGTTCAAGATCCGCGCCGTGGCGGTGAGGGAGACCGCGGGACGGCGCAGCGTCTGCAAATCGCTGGCGCTCTGCTTGGCCAGCACGTTAATCGTGATCTGGATGGAACGAATGCTGGCCAGGGTGGTCGGACTGGTGGCGATGTCGGTGGGCGCCACCGCATTGCCGCTGGCGTCAAAGGCCTGGAAGACGTAGGGCGAAGCCAGCCCGCCGTACAGGCTGTCATTGGTGACGCTGCTGGTAGCCCCGCCGGAATAGATAGTGGAGTTGCCGGTAATCGCATACGCGCCGTTGGTGCCGCCGCCGCCGGAGCCGCCGCTGTTGACCACATTGTCCAATTCGGTGGAGTAGCTGGTCGAAGTCTGGCTCAGGGGCGCGGTGTTGTTGAGCTTCTTGGTCATGCTACGCTGGATGGAACATGGGCAGGAGCCGCTGGGCGCATTCAAGGTGTAGCGCACAACTTCCACCTGGCCATCGCCATCCACGTCGCCTTCGAACCAAACATCGTTGTACGCGTATTTCACCAGACCTGCGGCCATGCGCTGGTCGGTATTCGCGACCGTGGCGGTGTAGATGTGGTACGTCGGATAGCCGACCTGATGAAGGTCGCGCACCATTTGATCGAGGAACTCGCGGCCTTCCTGGCCGATGTCGAGTTTGGTCTCTTCCGAGCGATAGCGCTGCTGCACGGAAATAATCTGGCGGAACACCACTCCCATCACCAGGGTGAGGATGGCTACCACGGTGATCATTTCAATCAGCGAGAAGCCGCGCTCGGATTGTTTTCTTTGAGTGACTCTGTTCATAGCTGCCTCGGCTACTGTCCCACGATGGTGCGCAAGGTGATCGGCGGGGAGAAGAACGGCAGATTCGTGCCGGTGGTGGAGACGGCGGTCTGCCGCGCCGAAACCGTGACCAGCTTGGTATACGCGGTCAGCGTCCGAACATTCCACCGGATATCGTACGTGGCCTGCTGGCCACCGGTGCCGCACGTGACGTACTGCATGGAGTAGTTCGCCGTCACCCCGGAGATCGCCTGCGTGAAATCAATATTGCCGCTGGAATTGACGGTAGCGCCCACCCCGGGGGAAGCCGCGCCGGCGGTCGCGAGGGTGAAACCGGTTCCTGCACAATCGGTCATCGTGAAGGTCGTATTGGCGGTCGACGGTTGGGCGGCGATGCCTTCCAGGACTTTTTGCGCCAGCAGGGTGCCCGCCGTATCCAGCTTGTTGCGGTTATTGCTGCTGATCGCGGTGGTCACCAGGGTCATCAGCGAGAGACAGCCGACCACCAGGACAGTCATGGCGATCATGAGTTCGATCAAGCTCATGCCGGCCTGCGACCGCGATTGGCGTGATGTCATTGGATTATTCACGACAGTTTCTCCTGCGCTACTGCCAGTTGTTGCCGTCCCAGGTCCAGACACGCGCGCGCCCGGCCGGTGTAACCGTGATGGCTGCCCAGCCCGTGGCTCCGACAGCGCGGTCTTGCCGCAGGTAGTAGATGTAGCCCTGGCCGGTGACCGCGCATTGGCCGCCACCGCTGGGAACGACGCAGGGCAGACCTCGCGGATTGAACTCCGGCGGCCCAACCACCGCGCTCGACGTCCAACTCATGCTCATCGAGCTGGTCGAAAATCCGCCGCCAGTATTGTCAACGACCACGGTGGACGGCAGCAGGACATTAGCGCTGTTGGTCCCGGTCACGGCGCAACTGAAACCGCCGCCGGAGTAAGTCACCGGATTAAAGATATTGCGCGCCACCGCCAGCATGCGGCACTTCTGAACCAATCCGGAAAGACTGGAAGCGGTGCTGCGCAACTTGAAATCTTGCGTGGCAATGACCACCTTGGGAATGGCGATGGCGGCGATCGTCAGCGTGATCGCCACCACGATGATCAATTCCAGGATCGAAAAGCCGCGCGCCGAGCGAAGGCGAATACGGGTCATCGCTTCATCTTTCCGGTACATAGAATCGGTTCAGTTTGCCTGTCGAATGTGGCTCAGTGCGGCCGCACCCGCGGCCATCTTTGGGGGAGATGGCGCGAATACTATCACCAGCCCTTTCCGAGTTCCACACCTATTAACACGGTCTATGTCTCTGAGGTACAAGGACATTGGTTTCCCTTAGGAGCGGATTCAGGTGACCTTGGCGGAGCAGAAAACAACCGCTTGTCGTTACTTTTCAGTTACTTGCCCGGGGGCCAGGGGGGTATCCGCGTGGGCCACCATCACCCAGCCCTTCTTGAGCTGCTGCCAGACGCTGAGGGTGCTGGAGACCGAGGCCGGGTTCCCGCCCCAGCGCGCGTTCAGGGTGCAGGCAACCACCATGTCGGCGCCGTTGGTCTCGACGTTGCAGCCGGTGAGAGAAACATCGGCCACCGGACTCTGCTGTAAGCGCTGGAGGAAGGCGGCGCGATCGGCAGTGCCGCCGGACCCAGTGGCGGTGAAGGTGGCCGCCAGATGACGGTCCACTTCCTTCCAATCCTTCGTCTGCACGTCTTTCCAGAAAAGAGTTTCAATCTGCTCGCCGCCGGTGGCGCCGCTCCATCCCTTAGGCGGTTTGCTCCACATGTTGCAGGCGGTGGCGGTTGCGAACAGGACGAAAAGGATGGTCAGGCGTTTGGACATGGCGGGCATTGTAGCGGAAGAGTTGTAAGTTGTGAGTTCTGTGTTGTGAGTCTTTCAATCGGGGGTTATGGAGCTGATTAACCCGTTCAGCATACGGCTGATCTCTTCAATGCGCTTCAGCAATGGCTCGCCTGTTTCTTTCGGGACATAACCCAAATCCATCGCAATTAGCATTTGGGTGTTCAGTTCGGCCAGGGAACCGCGAGCATGATGTAAGAAGTGCAGAAACTCGCGGGTGCTATGGTGTGCTTGGCCTTCCGCGATATTGCGCGGGATGGACACCGCAGCACGTCGCATCTGGTCTGCCAAGCCGTAGCGCTCGGTACCAGGAAAACGACCCGTGAGCTTGTAAATGTCGCGTACGACCGCCAGTGACTTCTGCCAGACTAGAAGATCTTTGTAATGCCTTTTTTCGGGCGTGCTCGCAGTGGCCATGCGGCACATTCTACGGTCCGACGAACCGCAGGTGGCTACCGCGAGTGGTGGAATTCCTTGCGCGCAGTTCCGTCCCGGGAATTCCACTCACAACTCAGAACTCACAACTGGTGTAGCCGCTTCTCCAGCGGCACCGAGTACTTGCGCTCGATCTTCTCGCGGAAAGTCGGGCCGGAGTTGTAGGCGCAGAACGGATAGATGAGCCCGTTGGGCGCGGCGTAGTGAATCACGCAGCGCTTCACCCGCTCGACGTCGTAGTTGTACAGGTCCATGAAGTGCATGCCCGCGACCAGCAGCGTGCGATAGGTGAACTTGCCGTCCTTACCGTCGCGCCCGAGCTTCTTGTCGGTGAAGCCTTGCAGCGTTTGCAAAAACTTGGTGAAGGTGAGTCCCGGCGGCGCAAATTCAGGCTTGAAGTGCCGTTGCAGAGTGTTCCACGCCTTTACCTTGGTGAACATTTTGGAGATGGCGCGGGTGGAGCGTCGCGAATGCTCTTCCATATCCTGCAACATGCCGCCCACGTCCATGAACCGCGTCACCGGCACCGCCGTCTTGGTGCGCTCGTCCACGAACACGTACGTCCCCATCGAGCAATGCGGGTTGCAGCTCAGCGTCGGAACATCTTCGCCACGCAGCGCCGAGGTGAGTCGCGAGAACGGCGCTACGCAGGACAGCGGAAAGAAATCCTGGTAGGGGTCGAAGATGCCGGTCTGGTCGGCCAGCGCATGGGCAAGATCGCCGATGGTAAAGCGCTTCGCCTCCAGTTCCTTGCGCGCGATGCGCCCGGTGAACGCCACGGGCTGGAAGCTGATTCCGGAGACGCAGTCAATATTGTCCATCGCGATGCGCACGATGTCGCCGATCTGCTGGTCGTTGACGCCGCGCACGATGGTAGGCACGAACACGATTTTCATCCCCACCTTGCGCGCGTTGGCGATGACCTGCAGCTTCTTCTCCATCAACGATTCGCCGCGTGTGCGCAGGTAGACGTCGTCGGAAATGCCGTCGAACTGGAGGTACAGCGTGGAAAGGCCGTGTTCCTTCGCCTTCTGCGCGAATTCCAGCTCCGATAGCAGGATGCCGTTGGTGGCCGCCTGCACATGCGAGAAACCCATCTCGCGCGCCATCGAGCAGATTTCCAAAAATTGCGGATGGATGGTGGGCTCGCCTCCGGAGAACTGCACGATGCGCCCAGCCACCGGCTGCTCGTTGCGCAGCGCTTCCAGCATGCGGCGGACGTGCTGGATATCCGGTTCGTAGAGATATCCCTGCACGTTGGCGTTGGCGAAGCACACCGGACAAGTCAGGTTGCAGCGGTTGGTCAGATCCACGTTGGCGAGCACGGTGTGCGAGGTGTGCATCGAGCACAAGCCGCACTGCTCCGGGCAGCGCGTGGCATTCGGGATCGCGGGATTCTTGACGCCGCGGTTGTCGCCGAAGTGCCATTGCTCCATCTTCAGATAAAACCTGACATCGGGAGAGATCAGGTCGCGGAAATCGCCGTGCTGCTCGCAGCACTTTTCCATGTACACGCGGCCGTTTTCCTCGAATAGGCGGGCGTCAACCAGCTGGCTGCATTCCGGGCACAGCGACTGCGTCAGGCGCGGCAGACCCTTTTGCACCGGCGTGATCGGCGAGCCGGTGTACGTGGTCTCGGGCTGGAGGACCTTGAAGCCGGGGCGCTTGCCGCCGGCGAATCCGGATGCAGGGACGGGCGCGGGTTTCGGCGCCGGGGAAAATGTTTGCGTGCTCAAAAGAACAGTCCTCCTCGATCGGGTAGTCCTCGGCGCAAACGGACGCAAGCCCGCGCAGTTCCGCTGACTGTCCGATTAGAACCCCTGGCGGGGGCAAATTCCAAAAGCGCTCCAATGCGCGGCTGCGCCGTTCGCTGCACCCGGCAGCGGTTCAGCGCCGGGATTCGGCAGGGCGGGCAGGTTTGTCACGGATCAATGTGAGGTGGGTCACAAGGAAACTGTCGGCCATCAGCGATCGGCTTTCCGTTCCTCAGCTTCAGCCATTGTTTATACTTCTGAGGCCGACCTATGCAGCTCCGCAAGTTTGTCCTCTCCTGCGCGGTTCTGTTGCTTATTGCCGTTGTCGCGCCCATCTCCAGCACCGGTCAGGAGATTACTCCTGATCTCTACTCCGGCATGCGCTGGCGGATGATTGGCCCCTTCCGCGGCGGGCGCGCCGTCGCGGCCAGCGGGGTGCGCGGACGCGCCGACCTTTACTACTTCGGCGCCGTCGCCGGCGGCGTATGGAAGACCACCAATGGCGGGCAGACCTGGACCCCGATTTTCGATTCGCAGCCCATTGCCTCGATTGGGTCGCTGGCCGTCGCGCCCTCGGATGAAAACCTGATTTACGCCGGCACCGGTGAGGCCTCGATCCGCTCCGACGTCAGCTTCGGCAACGGCGTCTACAAGTCCACCGACGCAGGGAAGACATGGCAGCACATCGGATTGGAGGACACGCGGCATGTCGGCCGCGTGCTGGTGGATCCGAAGAATGCCAACGTCGTCTTCGTCGCGGCGCTCGGCCACGCTTACGGTCCCAACCCTGAACGCGGCGTGTTCCGCTCCACCGACGGCGGCAAGACCTGGAAGAAGGTCCTCTACAAAGACGAGAACACCGGCGGAATTGACCTGGCGTTCGATCCCGCCGATTCCCGCGTCGTGTACGCCACCTTGTGGAACGCGCACCGGCCGCCGTGGAGCGCCTACCCACCCATCCAGGGTCCGGGCGCCGGACTGTACAAATCCACCGACGATGGCGACACCTGGAAACAAATCACCGGGAATGGCTTGCCAACCGCCGAATGGGGCCGCGCCGGGATTGCCACCTGCGCCGCCACCGTGTACGTGCTGCTCGATACGCTCGACGGTAAGCAAGGCGGTCTCTATCGCAGCGACGATCGTGGTGGCACGTGGCGGCAGGTCAGCGCCGACAAGCGGACTTATGGCCGCCAGTGGTACTTCGGCGAAGTCACAACCGACCCGAAGAATTGCGAGATCGTGTATGTGCCGAACGTCTCGCTGTACAAATCCGTAGATGGCGGCAAGACATTCAATGTTCTGAAGGGCGCACCCGGCGGCGACGATTACCACTTTCTTTGGATTGATCCCGACAATCCGCGCCAGATGATTGTCGCCAGCGATCAGGGAACCCAGGTCAGCATGGATGGCGGCGCGAGTTGGTCGTCGTGGTTCAACCAGCCGACGGCGCAGTTCTACCACGTCGCCACCGACAATCAGTTTCCGTACTACGTTTACGGCGCGCAGCAGGACAGCGGCACGGTGGCCACCGCCAGCCGCTCCGACTACGGCGCCATCACCTATCGCAACTGGTTTTCTGTCGGCGCGGGCGAGTCGGGCTACATCGTGCCCGACCCGGTGGACCCGAGCACCGTGTATGGCGGCAGCACCTACGGGCGGCTCTACCGCTTCGACAAGATCACCGGGCAGTCGCTGGACATTTCGCCCACTGCGGTCGAGGACTGGGACACTCCGATCACCGCCAAGAAACTGCGCTTTACCTGGACCTCGCCGCTGGTCTTCTCGCCGCAGGATTCGCACACGATTTATTTCGGCTCGCAGTACGTGCTGCGCTCCACCGACCGCGGGAATTCCTGGCAGGAGATCAGCCCCGATCTGACCGGTTGTGAAACAGCGCGCTCGCCAACAGGCACAAACGCTGGAGTGCGCTCGCCCTTGAGCGCGAAGAACGAACCAGTGACCGTTCAGAACGCCGAGTCCCGCTGCTATGGCGTGGTGTACACCATCGCGCCGTCGCCGCTGGACGCAAACGTGATTTGGGCGGGAACCGACAACGGGAAGATTTGGCTGACGCGCGATGGCGGCAAGACATGGCGAAGTGTAGGCGTCTCCTCAAGCGAGTGGTTGGACGACCAGGCGCTGCCGGGTGCGAGAAGCATCGCGCTGCCTCACAGTTCAACGTCGTCGCTGGTCCCGGCATGGAGCAAAATCAGCATAATCGAGGCATCGCGGTTCGGCGCTGGCATAGCGTACGTTGCCATTGACCGCCACCGCCTCGATGACAATTCTCCATATATTTACCGTACCGGCGACTTCGGTGAATCATGGCGAGGAATTACGTCTGGCCTGCCGAGAGAGATTGTCTTATCCGATATCGAAAAGCGAACGGTTGTGTATGTTGGTCGCGACCCTCGTAGTAAGGCTATTGGTCCGTTCGTCCGCGCCGTGCGCGAGGACCCCAAGCGCAAGGGCCTCCTCTATGCCGGCACGGAACTCGGCGTGTACGTCTCCTTCGACGACGGCGACCACTGGCAATCGCTCCAACTGAACCTGCCGGTCGCGCCGGTGCACGACCTGGTAGTGCACGACGACGACCTGGTGATCGCCACCCACGGCCGCTCCTTCTGGATTCTGGACGACCTCACGCCATTGCGGCAGATCACACCGGCGCTGAAGAACGAAGGAACGCATTTGTTCGTGCCGCAGCCCGCGATGCGCGTGCGCAGCGATGTTGCCCGCGATACGCCGTTGCCTCCGGAGACGCCGATGGGACAGAACCCGCCGGCGGGCGCCATCATTGACTACTACCTTGCGCAGGCCGCGAAGCAAGTCACGCTCGAGATCCTGGACAGCAGCGGAAAGGCGGTCCGCAAGTTCTCTTCCAGCGATCCACCGGCGCCCGCGGAAACCGTCGCCTTCCCGCGTTCATGGTTCGGCGAGCCGCCCGTCTTGCAAACCACCGCGGGTGAGCACCGCTTTGTCTGGGACCTGCGTTATCCTGCGCCGCCAGTGCTGCGCCACAGCTATGACCTGTCGGCGGTGTGGGGTGTACCGCTGGTCGGACTGCCGCGCGGCCCGCTGGCGCTGCCCGGCGAGTATCAGGTGAGATTAGACGTGGACGGGAAGGTGCTCACCCAACCGCTGACCGTGAAGCTCGATCCGCGACTGAAAGTCAGCGCCGCCGATTTACAGAAGCAGGTTGACCTGGAATTGCAGATCAGTGCCGCCATGCGGCAGGCATACGCAGTCTTGCAGCGGCAGGGAAAAGTTCCTCCTCCGGCGCAAGCGCAGGCCTCCACCGATACCGATCCGCTGAGCAAGACGGTGAGTCACCTGGCGACGCTGCTCGATGTTCTGGATACCGCCGATGCCGCGCCTACCCAACAGTCTCAGGAAGCCTGGCGCGAGCTGCGGGCGAAGCTGGAACACTTGCTTCGCGTTTCCATCGGTGCCAAACCTCAAAACTAACGCGAGTCATCCCGAGCGCAGCGAGGGATCTGTCGTGGTCATCACCTGCCTGGTGGTGATGAAAGCAGATTCCTCGCTCCGCTCGGAAAGACTCCGATCGCTGATGCCGTGACACCGCGCGATAAACAAAAAAGGCCACCGTTTTCCGGTGGCCTTTAAGCGGAGGAAGCAAAATCTAGTCGCCGAGCACGGCCTCGGTCTCTTCGTGGTGCGTCGCTCTTTTACCGTTGCCATTGCCGTTGGCCGGCTGCACCAGGGTGGTGATGGGAATGAAACCTTCGGGCTGCTTCTCCTTCAGCACCACCTCGCGATAGAGCTTCGCCATTTTCTCGTTGTACGCCGGATCGTTCTTCTGCCGAGCGTCGCGGGCGCGAATTTTTTCTTCGCGCGCATTCTTGGCGATCCCCAACCGGTCGAGATCGTGCTGCTCCTCCTCCGTCACCAGGTCGCGGTTGAGTTGCAGCGCCTTCAGTTGCACGCCGTCGCTGATCGCGACTTTCTTGCCGCCGGCAAAGATTTCGTGGCGCCCATGCTCCTCGTACCACTTGGTGAGCGTGGCCGTCATGTGCATCTTCTCGATAATGTTGCGCCAGCCGATGCCGGTGTTATACGCGCAGAAGCTGATCTCGCCTTCCTGCGTCGCGTACGGAATGATGCACTGCTCGGTGCGGCGGAAATCGTAGTTGAACAGGTCCTGGAACCACATGCCGGCGATGAACAGGATGTTCCACCGGTCCTTGCGGCGCTTCTCGACGTCTTCCAGGCTGCGGTCGCTGGTCACCTTACCGTATGCCCCGCTCTGCGCCTTCTTCGACAGGCCAAAGCCCTTATCGAATTTCATCAATAGGTCGAAGATGGTGAAGTGCTTCGTCGTCTTGAAAGGGTTGTAGTTGCGGAGCACGGCCAGAGCCATGCCCAGCGACGACCACTTCTTTCCGTGGCCGCCGTCGGTGATCTTGGCGACGTCCTTCGCCAACTGGTCGGCGTGCAGAAATGCGGTGATGGGCGCGCCTTCGTTGGTTTCCTTGTCCACCATGATGCCCATGCCGACGCCGCAATTCGGGTGGCAGCCGCAACTGAGCTGGCCCCACTCCGCCGTAGGCCCGTGCACGTGGTCGGCAAAATCGGAAAAGGTAGCCATGAACGACAGCGGGAACCAGTCGCGCGTCGGCTCGCCCAGCCCGGTCATGCCCTTCACGTCATGCGCCAGGTGCGACAGCGTGTAGCGCTGCGCCTGCCGGCGTTCGTCGGTGATGGCTTCGTCGCGCCCGGTAAACGAAACCGGCTGGAATGAGACGAACGAGATGACCTTGGGATTGTCGAGCGCGAACTTCACCAGCCGTCCCACCTGCTCGTTATTGATGCCGTTCACGATGGTGACCACCGGCACCACATCCACGCCGGATTCGTACAGGTTCTCGATCGCCTTCAGCTTCACGTCGAACAGATTACCGACCTTGCGGTGCGCGTTGGCGGCATTGCCGATCCCGTCAAATTGCAGGTAGGCATAGCGCAGACCGGCTTCGGCGGCCTGTTTGCAGAATTCCTTGCTCTTGGCGAACTCGATTCCGTTGGTGGCCGCCTGCACCGAGTTGTAGCCGACCTTACGCGAGTAACGGACAGCATCCAGGAAGTAAGGCGACAGCGTTGGCTCGCCGCCGGAGAACTGCACTGACATTTGCCGCCTCGGCTTGATCGAGATGGCGTTGTCCAGGACCGTCTTGATCTCGTCCCAGGTAAGCTCGTGAACGAAACCAACCTGGTTGGCGTCCATGAAGCAGGGATCGCACATCATGTTGCAGCGGTTGGTCAGGTCCACGGTCAGAACCGCGCCGCGCCCCCACTTCACCGTGGAGGAGCCGTGGTGGTGCAGCTTCTCGTCGTTGTGTGCGCGAACGTCGCGCCCGGGGAAGACGTCTTCGATGTGCTTGAACATCGCCGAATCAATCGACATCACGTCTTCGAAATGTCCGTGGATGGGGCAGTCCTTCACCATCAGGATCTTGCCGTCGCGCTCGATGATCTGCGCTTTGATTTCCCCCACGCGCTCGTTCAGAAGAATTTCGTGCGGCAGCTTGCCGTCCAGGATCTGCTGGCGGATTTCCGGCACGCAGCGCGGGCACAGTGAGTCCGTGGTGCGCGGCCAGCCCAGCGGCGGCTTCTCTTTTTGGTAGGACTTCAGCAGAGGTTTGTCGGACCACTTGGGCGTAAACGAGGGCTTCTGATTAAAGCGGTTGGCGAACTCGAACACCCTCCACGCCGCCCTGGCTGAATACACTAGCCCCAATTCGACAAACTTGATCGGCTTCGGCATTGTTCTCACCCCTTCGCGCTGCCACAACCGGGTCCCAGGAATTAGAAGATGAATCCCGCTGTAGTTCGCTGCAAAGACTCAGAGTTACGCGCCGCATACCCCGGGCGGCGCAGCTTTCCCCACGGTGGCGATAGTAAATAGGGCACTGGTATTCTCGTACCCGAAAATCATGAAAAGGAACGATTTGGCTGCTCAGTGGCGTGCATGTGCATTGAACGGGGTCCACCATTCAGCAGCTAACCCCTTGAAAACAAGGAGAATTGAAGCTTTTCTGGGCCTCTGCTGGGTTGGAGGACCGCCGCCGCAAGTCCGTTGCCTGCGAGCTGTGCTGAGTTGCTGGTGAGGGCTCTGGAAGCCGTTGTGGGTCGCCAGTTGCTTGTGGAACTGGCAACTAGCAACCAACAACTAGAAACTCACTCCTGACTTGCGGCGGAGTCGCCGGTGATCTGGGCTGGCATGCGCTCCTCGATCTTGCGCAAACGCTCGGGAGCGTGACGTTTGAACAGGCGCAGGATGTCGGGCGTGAATTCCCGCAGGATGTATCCGGCGGCATCGCCTTGCATGGCGCCCAACATGCGCATGCCGGTGGTGTGGGCGGAGCGCTGTCCTTCCGGCGCCCACGCGATCGAGAGCGATTCCGTGAAGGCGATTCCCAACAGGCCGGAACTGTTGAAGGTTTCGCGGCCGTCATCGGCACGCACCATCACCACCCGTTTTAGCGCGTGCAGCGCGCGCTGTTTCACGCTCCCGTGATACAGCGCGAAATAGCGCGGATCCTGGTGCAGCAGGGAGGGAAAGAGGAATGTGCCGAAAAAGCTGCGCGCTTCCGTTCCCGCCACCGCCGCGCCGAAACGCTTTCCCCAGCCCTGCGTTCCCCCACCGTAGTCGTATGGATCCCCGACCATCTGCGCGTAGGTCGCGTCATAGGCGGCGCCGACGAAGGTGTACGGAGAATAGGCGTGATGGACGAAGCTTTGGAATTTCTCACGCTTGGTCAGCGGCCGGTACGGAGCGCGTTCCGACGACACCAGCCACCAGGACTGAACATGCGGCCGCGGATCGGCAGGAACGTTACGCTGGGCGGAAGGCGCGTTCGGCAGCGAGTTTGAATCGTTGCGGATGTTGGGCGGCGGAGGGCCGCCCTGCGCCGCCGCGAATACACTCGCCAGCAGCCAGAGCGCTACATTCCTTGGAATCCGTCCGAGCATTCGTCCCCAAACCTTTAGTTACTAAGCAGTAATTAAGAGGAAAGATTTGCGCCAGAGTTTGTATGGCCTAGGTGTAAGGAGCCGAGGAATCGGAAGCTGGTTCCCGTAAGGCGGCAGCGCCGCAAGCAGCGGCATCTTACAGCAGAGACCCTGGTAACGGACAAGGTGCCCCCGGTTGACCCCAGCCATGAGAGCGGCTGATAATTTCTGCGCCTGGCTCCGCGCCGCGCGCGTGGAACAACAACATGACACCCAAGAAACGCAAGTCTTCGTCGGCCTCCTTCGAGGGTGCGGGACGTCGCCTCGACCACGCCATGGGCGAGGCGGCCCGCCGCCTGGAAAGCGAAACCAACAAGCTGATCGCCTACCTCAACGACGAGGTCGTTCCCTCGGTCCGCGAGCATTCCAGCCGCGGCCTGCGCAAAGCGGCGACGGAACTGGACAAGTTCGCGAAGTACCTCGACACGCAGAGGCGCAAACGGTAACGCCGCCGCCATCTCACTCGGGGGTCATCTCGAGCGGAGCGAGGGACCTGCTTTCATCAGTCGCGCTGATCTTGGCAGCTTGCCTGCTCCTCACCGCCTGCGGCGAGAAGAAGCAGTCCAAGGCCAAGGTTCCGCCGCCTCCCGATATTTCTGCGGCGACTTCCACCGTGCCGGAAGATGCCCGGCCCGAGCCTATCGTCATCCCGCCCAACACCAAGCCCCTGCTGGTGCAGATGGGCAAGGCGAGCTGGTACGGCGCGCCCTACCACAATCGCAAGGCCGCCAACGGCGAGACTTACGACATGAACGCCATGACGGCGGCGCACCTCACGCTGCCGCTGAACACCATCGTGCGGGTCACCAACATGAAGACCGGCAGCTCGGCGCTGGTGCGCATCACCGACCGCGGGCCGTTCGTCGAAGACCGCATCATTGATCTGTCCATGGCGGCCGCCAAAGCCGTGGATGTTTGGCGTCCGGGCACGGCGCTGGTGAAGGTGGAAGTGCTGGAGTCTCCTGCTTCCATCCGCAGCGGCGGTCGCTGGGCGGTGCAACTGGGCGGCTTCCCCGATGAGCACGACGCCCGCAAAATCCAGGACCGGCTTACCCGGCGGTATCACAGCGCCAAGGTGCTGGCCTTTTCCAGCCCGACCGGCGACTGGTGGGTGCGGGTGCGCGTGGCCGATGACGACAAACGCCGCGCCCAGGAAGTGGCCAAGAGCAGCCCCGCCGCCAAAGAGCAGACCTTCCTGGTCCGGCTGGACTAATCTGAGCTAAAGGTTGGTTTATCCCGGCGGCCACTTCATGTCGCGCCCGCCAATCAGGTGCAAGTGCAAATGAAACACCGACTGGCCGGAGCGTGCGCCGACGTTGTAGCAGGTACGGTAGCCGTCTTCGATGCCGCGCTCGCGCGCGATCTTGGCCGCGACCAGGTGGCAGCGGCCGATGATCTCGGCATCCTCGGGCTGCGCTTCCTTCAGGCCGCGGATGTGCTTTTTGGGCAGGACGAGCACGTGCGTGGGCGCCTGCGGGCGGATATCCTCGACGACGAAGACGTCGTTGTCTTCGTATACCTTGCGGCAGGGCGCCTTGCCGGCAATCATGTTGCAGAAGAGGCAGTCGGCCATAACAGTGGTCTGGCGAAGGCTCGATGGTAAACAGTCGCTTCGCCGAATTCAAATGGGTTTACCAGCCGGGTATTGATGAGTGACGATGTGATGTTTACCACCCCCCTCCCCTAGCCGGCGGAGTGAGAGTTCTCCTGCAGAATGAGGTGAGTAGGAGTGATTTGCAGCCTGACGGTAACCGACGGTTACCGTGCGGTATCCGTTGCGTATCCCTTGGGGGTCTCTTAACCGGGAAGTAAAAGTTTGGCGGGCTCGCAAAAGGCCTGAAGTTGTCAAAGAGCTAACTGGCTTCGCATCGGAAGACACAAAACCCCGCACCAATTTGGCGCAATTTCAGCATACGTGGCCGGACAGAGCGTGTCTGTGATTGGCGAGCGAAAAAGTGCGGCGGGAAAATTTTGTTCTGCCCGATTTGGTACCGGGCCTTCGCGCTCGAGGGCGAGCGCGCTCCAGCAATTTTCGAACTGGGGCGAGTCCGGCAGGACGCCAGTTCATAGCCCGGCACGTGCCCCGCAGAAGTTTGTGCGGGTGAGAGAAAATCCCCACCCACGGTGCCCCCGGAGCGACAAGGGTGGCGAGGTTGGAACGTCATAGAAATGCTTTTGGGGAGCATGCCAGCTGCAAGCATCCGCGGGGTCCTTCGACTCGGGCCTTCGCCCTCGCTCAGGATGACAAATTTTTAGTTCAACGACTTCGACTGGCGGTTATTGAGGAATCCGAAACCCCACCCTAGCAAATTCGGCCAGGGTGGGCCACCCGCCCTTCGCGCTCGAGGGCGAGCGCGCTCCAGCAATTTTCGGACTTCGAGGCTCGCGGTGACAGCATGCTGTAGCTAAGAGCTAAAGGCTGAGAGCTAAGAGCTAAGAGCTAGTCTTCACGCCGCAAACAGCGCCGAGCGGACTTTCGGGAACGAGCGCTGCCATGCCGGGGCGATCAGGGAAAAGGCGGGCAGCAATTTGACGTAGCCGTCCACCGTTTCCTCGATGTCCTTCCACTGACCGGGGGTGACGCCCTTGGCGAGCAGGCGATGGTCACGCACCGGCAGGCCATTCAGCAAGCTGAGCGCGCGTTTGTTCACGCGCTCGCGGGCGGCGAGAAAGGAATCCTCACGCATGATCTTCTTGGTTTCCACCCACACCGAATTCAGGTAGCCGGGGAATGGTGAGAGCACGCGCAGCATGCTGAGGACGTGGCCTCCGCCGGTGGTCTTCCGAATGTCGTTATAGATGAGCCAGGTTCGCAGGCCTGCGTCGCGCTCGTTGGGAACATGAAGCGTCACGAGCCTGGAGACGGCCGACACGTGCTTGCCGGAACTGATGCGGCCAGCCTGGCCGCCCGAGTATCCGCGCTGCGCCAGTCGCGCGAACAGCACCATGCGCGGCAGCAGTCGAACGAAAATGCCGACGATGGCGGCGAACTGCTCGATGTCCTCGCCGGAAAATTTCTGCTCGGCGAGCACGCGCTCCTGGTCGGAGTAGTGCCAGCCGTCGCTCACCGCCAGCGAGCGAGTGAATTCTTCCAGCGCCATCCCGGCAGAATGGAACTCGCGCGAGCGCGCCACCGGGCCGAGGTCATGCCACATGCTCTTCAGGTAATCGGGGACGTAGGCAGCGGCCTTGAACAGCGAAGGCACAAACGGAAGATCGAAGCTGGAGCGGACATCGCTATAGAGGCGGCGCAACTGGGGCGTCACTTCATGTTCTTCGTAGAGCCGCGTCAGGGCCATGGGAGGAGCCTCAACAACTTGGACGTGAGCGGCGGGATTTCAGTTGCTAGAGCCGCGAGCCGCGAGTGAAGAACCAAGGACGCGGCGGCGCGACTACTGCATTTCCAGCTCGTCGGGAGCGCCGTGGCGGCGAAGCAGCGACGGCAAGTTCTGTGAAAACGCGGAGCGCGGAATCACCATGTCGCAGCCGGCTTCCATGGCCTTGACCTTCAGGTCGCCCTGCACGTGCGACAGGAATCCGATGATGGTGGTGCCCTTCTTGAGCTCCTTCTTGAGCTTGGGAACGGTGGCCAGCGGCTTGGCGTTGGCGTTGTTCAGGTCGAAGATGATGAGCGAAGGCTTCTCGTTGCCGTTGGATTCGAGGCGGTCGAGGATGTCCTTGTCGGTCTTGACGAACTCGACTTTGACGTTGAGCTTGCGCGCCACTTCCTGGATCTTGGCCAGGAAAAACAGGTCGTCAATGAAGGCGAAGATGCGAGGGGCGGCATTTTCGTGCTGCTGCGGCAGCGGCTCGGGCTCATGGGCGACGTAGGCGCCCGGCCGGCGGCCCTGGCTCCCACCCTGGTTGCGGTAACTGTGGTCCATGGGATGGGTGAAGATGCCGGAGTGCGGCTGCTTGTGCTGGCCCTTGCCTTGCGCGGGCCGGCTTCCCTGGCCGCGACGGCCACGGCGACGCCTGTTTCGTCCTCCTCCGGAACCGGAGGAGTTCTTCGGTACAAAAGTCATGGTGCTCTCACGTGTCCCGCGGGGAACGGGACGATCTATTCACTTGGATTGAGTCGCTCCGTCGGAGACGCCCACTTTGGCCACGCACTGTTCCGGCCCACAGCCGGGGGTGCGGATGGAATTCGTGAACTTTCTCGTCCGCCTGGCGCTGGATCGTGCTGCGCGCGGACTGACGGCACAAGAGATGCCGTTCGGAGGCCGACTATGATGTTAACCGCGTCCTCTGTGGAAAGGCAAGCCCCGTAAAAAATACTTCGGCCCGCGGTTGCACATCTTCCGGCGTGAAGTTAGACGCGCCCGCCCGGTGGCGGGCTTCAGGGAATTCTTGCCTTAGTCTCGCGTTGAAACCGCCGCGCGGCTGAGGTAACTTCGAGGCGGTGATTACCGACGCCCTGCACCGAATCGCCACCCACCGCGAGTCGCTCACGCGGGAGGAGGCGCGCGCCGTGATGGCTAGCATCCTGGCCGGCGGCGCCACGGACGCGCAGATCGCCGCGCTGCTGGTCGCACTGCACATGAAGGGCGAGACGGTGGACGAGATCGTGGGCTTCGCCGAGGCCATCCGTGCCGCCGCGACGCCGCTGGAGTTGTCGCGCGATTCCGCGCTGGACGTGAGCGGGACCGAGCGCGACGCGCTGGTGGACACCTGCGGCACCGGCGGCGATACCAGCGGCACGTTCAACATCTCGACCGCCACGGCGCTGTGTGTTGCCGGCGCGGGGGTGAGAGTCGCCAAGCACGGCAATCGCAGCGTCACCTCGAAGTGCGGCTCGGCCGATGTGGTGGAAGCGTTGGGAGTGAACATCATGCTGCCGCCGGCCCGGGTGGCGGCGTGCCTGGAGCAGGTCGGAATTGCGTTCCTGTTCGCGCCGGCGATGCATTCGGCGATGAAGTACGTGCAGCCGGCGCGGCGCGAGTTGCGGTTGCGGACGGTGTTCAATCTGCTGGGACCGTTGACTAATCCGGCACGAGCGTCGGCGCAGGTGGTTGGCGTTTACTCCGCCGAGCTGGTGCAGAAACTGGCGGAAGCTCTGGCCATGCTGGGTTTGCGGCGTGCGCTGGTGGTTCACGGCGACGATGGACTGGATGAGATCACCATCACCGGTCCGACGCGTGTCTCGGAAGTACGCGATGGACGCGTGCGCACATACGAAATCACACCGGAGGAATTCGGCCTGAAGCGGGCGTCGCTGGAGACCATTGCAGGCGGAGATGCTGAGGCGAACGCGCAGATCATTCGCGAGATTCTGGACGGGGCAAAGTCGCCACGGCGCGACGTGGTGCTGCTGAACGCGGGGGCGGCGCTGGTGGCGGCCGGCAGGGCAGAGGCGATCGTCGAGGCAATCCCGATCGCCGCCGAGTCGCTGGATTCAGGCGCGGCGCGGGAGAAGCTGGCGGCGCTGGTGAAGTTCACGCGAGAGAAGGCGGTTAGCAATTAGCGATTAGCAATTAGTAATCGGCAATTAGACGGGCGTTTCTACCGGCACCTTCTGCATCCATTCGGCTACATCCACGTGCCAGCCCAGTTCCTTCGTCATAGCCTGCTGTAGTTGCGACGCGGCGGCAGGTTCGCCGTGCACCAGATAAGTCTGCGCGGGCGCCTGCGGAAACGTGTGCAGCCACTCCAGCAGTTCCGGCGTATCGGCGTGATCGCTGAACTGCTCCAGGGCCGCAACCTGGGCGCGCACGGGAACGACTTCGCCGAACATCTTTACTTCTTTGGCGCCGTTCTTGATGACGAAGCCGCGCGTTCCGGGCGACTGGAATCCGATGAACAGCACGAGATTGCGCGGATCGGGCATGCGCTGGGTCAGGTGATGGAGGATGCGTCCGCCGGTCACCATCCCGCTGGAGGAGACGATGATCATTGGATAGTGGCTGTCGTTGATCTTCTTGGAATCGGCCGGCGTGGTGTCGAAATAGAAGCCGTCCCAGGTGAGAGGCGAGCCGTAGCGCGTGATGAGCTGCTTCGTCTCTTCGCTGAATTCCTCGCTGTGCTTCAGGAAGATGTTCACGGCCTGGATGGCCATGGGGCTGTCTGTGTGCACGGGCACACGGGGAATCTCGCCCGACTCCATTAATTGTTTGAGCATGAAGAGAAGCTTCTGGGTGCGCTCGACGGCGAAAGCGGGCACGATGACGCAGCCGCCGCGTTTGACGGTGTCGCGCACCAGTTGGGCCATCTCGGGACGCGGATCGGTTTTCGGATGCAGGCGGTTGCCGTAGGTGGATTCCATGACCAGCAGGTCGGCGGATTCGCCCTCAGTTGGCCCGGAGTGCACCACGCGTCCGGGAGCTATCTGGGAATCGCGGACGCGGCCGATGTCGCCGGTGAAGAGGAGCCGGCGCGTGCCGAGCGTGATCTCGACCATGGACGATCCGATAATGTGCGCCGCGCGCACGAAGCGAAAGCCGAAATCGGGCGCCAATGCCTGGCTGGCGCCGAACTCGACCGGACGAAAATATTTCAGGCAATCCTGCGCCTCTTCAAACGTGTACAGCGGCAGGGCCGGCGTGTGTTTCGACGATTTGCGCTTGTTGTGGAACGCCGCGTCTTCTTCCTGGAGGTGACCGGAATCGGGCAGCAGGATGGAGCATAGATCAATGGTGGCGGGCGTGGCGAAGATCGTCCCTTGGAAACCATTCTTCACCAGCCGGGGAATCCAGCCGGAGTGGTCGAGATGCGCGTGGGTGAGAATGACGGCGTCAATCTGGTTGCAGGCGATGGGCAGGTTCTGCCAATTGCGCTCGCGCCATTCTTTTTGTCCCTGGAAAAGACCGCAATCAATGAGGACCTGGAGGCCATCTGTGCCACCGGCGATAGCCGAGGTGTTGATCAGGTGCTTGGAGCCGGTGACTACACCGGCGGCACCGAGGAATTGGATGTAGGACAAGAGCCCTCCCGCTTCGAGCCGCGATTTTACTCGTGCGAAGCGCCAAGTGCGAAGTGCGGATCAGCGAAGCGCCCCTGAAGGCCGGTGCTCCCACCAGCGGCTAAAGCCGCTACTTGGGAGCAACGAGCAGCGAGTTGTTGTTCATGTTCAACTCGGGCACGCTGCCGTCGTTGACCCGAACCTCGGTGGGCATCTGCGGCAGCTCAACCCGCTCGACGGCCTCCGATCGCGCGTTCACCTGAACGCGCTGGGTGCGCTCGCCGCCGGGAGCGCGCACCGTGAACGGCACGACCGCAGCGGCGCCGCCCGCATTTTTCACCGTAACGGTGACGACGTAGCTGCCATTCAGGGTGGTGCGAGGGTACGCAGATTCGATGGTGAAGTCCGGCAGGCCGCGGTCGCGATAAACCCAGTCGTCGAAGAACCATTCCAGGTCGCGCTTGGCTGCCTGGGCGATCAGGTGCGGCATGTAGGTTGCGGACCGGTCGTCCGCGGCGCGATATTGATGGATGGCACGACGTAGAACTTCGTCACCCACCAGATCGCGCAGCATCCACCAGACGTACATGGCTTTGACACGAAACAGGATTTCGTCGTTCGAATTGAGCAGCGATTGTGTGGCGCGCTTTTCCGCCGTCGCGTCCGCTTCCACCGCCTGGAGCGCGGGCAGCGAGCCCTGCATGTAAGCAATCGCCGCGGTCCGTCCGCCTTGCCGCTCACGCTCCAGCGCCTGGGCAAAGCGCGCCAGTCCCTCCTCAATCCACGGCCGAGGCGAATGCAAGGAAGCGTGCGCCAGTTGGTGGATCATGATCGCCTGGATGTCATTGCGGCTCACCAGCAAGAGTGGGGTGAACAGCAACGGGCCACTTTCGAAGGGGGCATCGGCTTGGTCGCCGAGTTGCACCACCTGGACCTTGGACTGGGGCGCTGGGAACCATTGCGTTTCAAACGGCAGGACCTTCTCGCCGGCAGCGGCATATTCCTGGGCGGCAGCTTGTTGCGGCGGCAGGTGATAAACCGTGAGCGAGGGCCGGTCGAGAGCGCTGTACGCGGCAATGGCGAACGAAGGGACCGTTGATGCGAGCGAGCCGAAGCTGTACACAGAACAACCGGCGTTGGTGCTGGTTTCCCCCTGCTCATCGGCGCCGAGCAGGTGGCGGTTGACGCCTTCAAGGCTGCCGTTGGCGACGACGGTGAGGTCGCTTTCCGCGATCCAACAAAGGTTCACGCGCATGGTCGTATCGCGCTGCGAGTTCTTCCAATCGTTCACCGCGGTAAACAAGGTGTTGTCGGAGAGCTTTGCGGCGGGCAGCGATACCGGGTACCAGGCCACATAGCCGATGCCGCGCACAGCAGTGACCGGCTCAGCGACCTGGTCCCAATCGGTGCGGGTAGCGGTCGAGGCGGGCACGCCAATGTTTTCCAGGCGCATGGTGTTGCGCGTCAGGGCGCCGGCGTAGCCGACTTGCAGCTCGACAGATGCTTTGGGCGCGACTGCGGCGGGCAAGGACACAACCGCTTCGCGGACGGCGCCGGTGTGGTCCAGGTCGGTGGTGTAGTTGGTGGCGACGTACTGGAGAGGCTTGCCGTTGAACTCGATCATGCGCCAGTCGAGCGACGAGGAAATCTGCAATACGAGGGTGCGCTGCGGCGCCGTGGAATCGTTGCGCAGGCGGATTGTGCCGCGCGTGGCAATCGCCTGCCCGGCAGGATCGACGCGGAGTTCGAGGTTGTAGCTGGTGAAGGTGAAGGCGGTGCGATCCAGGGAAAACCCTGAACCGCAAAGGACGCAGAGGACGCAAAGGAGCAACCAACTCTCTTTCTTCATTCCTTGGTGACCTTCGCGTCCGTGACGCTGGAACTCGCCGCACGTCGTTGGCGCGCGACCTCGTACATCACAACGGCAGCCGCCACCGACACGTTCAGCGAAGGCACTTTGCCGAGCATGGGGATGGATACGACGAAATCGCAGTGTTTGCGTATCTGCTCGTGGAGTCCTTTGCCTTCGGCGCCGAGCACGAGCGCGCAATCCATGTTGAAGTCGAGCTGGTCATAGGGACGGTCCCCGCGTTCGTCGAGACCGACGGTCCAGACGTTGTTGCGCTTCAGGTCCTCCAGCGCGCGGCTGAGGTTGGTCACCTTGGCGATGGGCAGGTGCTCGGAAGCTCCGGCGGAAGCCTTGGCCACCGTTCCGGTTACACCCACGGCGCGGCGCTCGGGAAGAATGAGGCCGTCGGCGCCGGCGGCATCGGCGGTGCGGATAATGGCGCCGAGGTTGTGCGGATCCTCGACGCCATCGAGCGCGACAATAAAGATGTGGCGACGGTGGCGATTGGCGAGCAGGCCGTCCAGGTCTACGTATTCTTTTTCTGAGGTGACGGCCACGACGCCCTGGTGCGAGGTTCCGCCGGCAAGACGATCCAGATCCTGCCGCGGCATGGGACGGACCGCAACGGCTTGAGCACGGCAGTCGGCGACAATTCGCTGCAGGCGATTATCGTGGCGCTCGCGCGCAATCGCGACGTACTCAAACGCCCGCCCACAAGCCTTCAGCGCTTCGGTGACAGCGTTGATGCCGTAAATCACCGCCATGCGCACAAGTCTAGCAGTTGATTCAGCTCACCACCGAGACACCGAGTCACCGAGATTCCACCGAGAATGATCGTCCATACTCATAAGACAGGATTCCCGGTGAAGGTCGGTGTCCTCTGTGTCTCGGTGGTGGGTTTAGAATTTTCGCTGCTAGACTAATCATGTGGTGATGGAAACATTCATAATTTCCGCGGTGCGAACGCCGATCGGCAAGTTCGGCGGGTCGCTGGCGTCGCTGACTGCGGCCGACATGGGTGTGATTGCCGCCAAAGCCGCGCTGGAGCGCGCCGGAGTGTCTGCCGAGCAGGTGGAGGAAACCATGTTCGGCAATGCTCGCCAGGCGGGCGGCGGGCCGAACGTTGCGCGCCAGATCGCCATCCGCAGTGGCGTTCCGCAAACGTCGCCGGCGTACACGGTGAACCAGGCGTGCGCGTCGGGCATGAAGACGATCGCACTCGGATGGCAGGAGATTGCGCATGGCAATCTGGATTGCGTGCTGGCCGGCGGTACGGAAAGCATGTCGCGCCTGCCGTATTACCTGGAGGGAGCGCGCTGGGGATACCGGCTTGGCGATGCCGAGCTGGTGGATGGAATGTACCGCGACGGGTTCTTCTGTCCGATGTCGAAGATGGTGATGGGCGAGACCGCCGAGATACTGGCGAAGCAATACAACATCGGCCGGGAGGAGCAGGACCAGTACGCGCTGTGCTCGCAGCAGCGCGCCGAGCAGGCGATCAACAGTGGACGTTTCAATGATGAAATCGTGCCGGTGACGCTGGAAAGCAAGAAGGGACTGCAGGTGTTCAGCCGCGACGAGCACCCGTTTCTGGGCGCAACGCTGGAGAAAATGGTGAAACTATCGCCGGCGTTCGGAAAAGAGGGAACGGTCACGGCCGGGAACGCTTCCGGGATTACCGACGGCGCGGCAGCGGTGGTGCTCGCTTCCGAGCGCTTTGTGAAACAGCACCAGCTGAAGGTCATGGCCCGCATCGCCGGGGCGGCCACCGCCGGCGTGGACCCGAAGATCATGGGCATCGGGCCGGTGCCGGCGCTCAAGAAACTCCGCGAGAAGTTTGGATTTTCGATCGAAGACGCGGACGTAATCGAACTGAATGAAGCCTTCGCCGCACAGGTGCTGGCCTGCGATCGCGAACTGCATTTCGATCGCGAGCGGCTGAACGTGAATGGCGGCGCCATCGCGCTAGGCCATCCGATCGGCTGCACGGGAACGCGCATCGCGGTCACGCTGCTGCACGAGATGCGCAAGCGCAGGGCGCGGCGCGGGATTGCTACGCTGTGCGTCAGTGGAGGCATGGGAATGGCGCTGGCGGTGGAGAACGCAGAATGAAGAAATCAGGATTAGGAAGTCAGGATTAAGAATGAAGAAGCCTTCAACGGTGCGATGGTTCGCGGCGAACTTGATCTAATGCCATTCTTCATTCTGACTTCTTAATTCCGAATTCGCTCGGCTATACTGCAGGCTTGAGTGGGGGAGTCATGTCTTTATCTGCCGTCATTGTTGATGATGAACAGCTGGCGCGCGACGAGCTTGCTTTCCTGCTGAAGTCCGTCGGCGACGTTAACGTGGTCGCGCAGGGCAAGAATGGGGTGGAAGCGGTCAATCTCATTAAAGAGCACTCGCCCGACCTGGTGTTTCTCGACGTACAAATGCCCGGCTTGGATGGATTTGCGGTCATCAAGAAGCTGATGGACAAGAAAGTTCCGATGCCGCAAATCGTGTTCGCCACGGCCTACGATCAATACGCGGTGAAGGCGTTCGAGGTGAACGCCGTCGATTACCTGCTGAAGCCGTTCGACAAGACGCGCGTGGCGCAGTCGGTGCGCAAGGTGCGGGAGAAGCTGGACACGTCGTCGGCGCCGACAGAGCGGCTGGAAACGCTGATCCGCAGCCTGGAACCGAAGCCGCAGCCGGCCAAAATCCTGCTGAAGGCCGCCGGGCGGCTGTTCCTGGTGGACCAGAAAGACATCTGCTATGCCTCGATTGAAGACGGCGTGATCACGGTAGTGACATCGCAGATGGAAGGGCAGTCGAACTGCCGCACGCTGGAAGAGTTACTGGATTCACTGGATCCGAACCTGTTCTGGCGCGCGCACCGGTCGTACCTGGTGAACATCAACCGCATCCGCGAGGTTGTGCCCTGGTTTAAGAGCTCGTACCAGCTCCGCATGGACGACAAGAAGCAGTCGGAGATTCCGGTCAGCCGGGCGCAGACGAAGCGGTTGAGGGAGTTGTTCCGGTTATGAAGAGTTTCATTTTCTGTTCCAAATGAGTCGGAAAAAGCAAGGCCCGCTTTAGAGCGGGCCTGATTTTTCAAAATAGGAACTGGTCAAGCAGCCTTCTTGCCGTGCAGCACACTGTGAACGCGAGTGCGGCTTTGGTTATCCAAAGGCCGGTTGTGGGCTTCGCGGGAGTGCTGCTCCATTTGTTGAATGACCTCGGCGTCGTTGTGTCCACGGGCTTCCCAGCGGCAGCTCGGGTCGCCGAGATCGGCGCAGCTCACGCGTAAGCTGCCTTGCGACGGTTTCTTCCCTTTGTCATGCGCCATCGGTTTCCCTCCCACAAGTGGGATTGGAGGGCTCACGGAGCCGTTGTCTGGAATCGAGAGCTGGCCCGGGTTGCCGGTTTACAAATCTTTCTTTCTAAGCAGCCGTATCGCCACGAATGGCGGCACGAATACGGTTGCGCTCGACTTCCGTCATCGCCCGCAGGTTGTGACGTTCCCGCCAGTGATTCTCGATGGAGGCGAGGACCTCGTCTTCATCCTGGCCAAGGGCCTCCCACTGGCAGTTGCCATCCAGGGCGTCGGAGCAGCGGAAACGCCGGTTACCCTCACGGTTGATGATGATGGCCACTGTTACCTCTCCTGAATAAGGTGTTCGAGCCGGGTGCACGGGTCCGAGACCCGTGCCTCACGATTCGGCTAGGCTGCTTTGCGGCGAATGGCGCCGCGCACTTTAGTGCGCAGATTATCGTCCATCTTGAGGTTGTGGGCGCTGCGCCCGTGCTCTTCGGCCTGACGCAGGATGTCGTCCTCGTTGCGGCCGCGCGCTTCCCAGTTGCAATTCTTGTCGCCAACGTCGGCGCAACGGAAGCTGAGATCCTGCTGGCCGCCACCCGGCTGCTGCTTGGTCATGTCTGGCATAAGGTTCCTCCCAGTAATTCCGATTCCGCGTCTTTGGAGTTTGTTGTCTGAAATCGAGGGCTGCGGCGCACTGCAGGTATAATCGCTGGCGATGAAAGCGTATGTGTACGTCTCGCTGAAGAAGAGCGTGCTCGACCCGCAGGGCAAGACCATTCACGGCGCCTTAAAGAAGATGGGCTACCGCGGCGTGAGCGACGTCCGCCAGGGAAAGTTTTTCGAGGTGACGCTGGACGGGCTCGACGAGGCCCAAGCGCGCAAAGAACTGGAACGGATGGCGCGTGAAGTGCTCGCCAACCCGGTGATCGAGGAATTCCGCTATTCGCTGGAAACCGCCTAGGGTTACAACAGTAATGCTGGAATCATATCTTCCAGCAGCAGAATCCAATTAAGATAGGGTAGCTGGCATGAGTTCCAGCCGCGGGCTTGCGGCTGGAGCCGTGGCTTTGCCGGGGGTAGTCACGTGTGTGGGATAGTCGGTTATGTGGGCAAAAAGCGCGTCGTGCCGGTCATTATTGACGGCCTGCGCCGGCTGGAGTACCGCGGCTACGACTCCGCGGGAATTGCGGTCGCCGGTAACGGCGAGGGCCTGCAGGTGCGCCGCGCGGAAGGCAAGCTGCGAAACCTGGAAGAGGTCATCCGCCTCAAGCCGCTCGACGGCACGTACGGCATCGGCCACACCCGCTGGGCCACCCACGGCCGCCCCACGGAAGAAAACGCGCATCCCCACCGCGACTGCACCGGACGCATCGTCGTCGTTCATAACGGGATCATCGAAAATTACCTGACGCTGAAAAAGAAGCTGGCGGAAGAAGGCCACAAGTTCTCGACCGAAACGGACACCGAAATCATCGCGCACCTGGTGGAGAAGCACCTGAAGCCACACAACGGCGGAGCGCGGCCGTCGCTGGAAGAAGCGGTACGCAAGACGGTGAAGGAACTCTCCGGTGTGTACGCGCTGGCGGTGATCTCAGTAGACGAGCGCGACAAGATTGTGGCGGCGCGGAATGGTCCGCCGGCGGTCATCGGGCTAGGCAAGGACGAGTACTTCGTCGCCTCCGATGTGCCCGCCATCCTGTATCACACCCGCGACCTGTTCTTCCTGGCCGACGGCGACCTGGCGGTCATCACGCCGCAAGGTGTGCAGCTCAGCGATTTCGACGGACACCCCATCGAGCGCCAGGTGCAGCACGTCACCTGGGACCCGATCATGGCGGAAAAGGGCGGGTTCAAGCATTTCATGCTCAAGGAAATCTACGAGCAGCCGCGCGCCGTCCGTGACACGACGCTGGGCCGAGTCTCGCTCGATAGCGGCAAGATATTCCTCGACGAAATGGAGATTACCGAGGAAGAATTCACCAAGCTGCAGAAGATCAATATCGCCGCCTGCGGTACCAGTTGGCACGCGGCGCTGGCCGGCAAGTTCATGATCGAGCGCATGGCGCGCCTGCCGGTGGAAGTGGATTATGCCAGCGAGTGGCGCTACCGCGATCCAATCGTAGATCCCAATACGCTGACCGTGCTGATTACGCAATCGGGCGAGACAGCCGACACGATTGCCGCGCAACGCGAGGCCCGGGCCAAGGGGTCGAAGACCTTGGGTATCTGCAACGTGGTCGGATCCATGGTGACGCGCGAAGCGAACGGGACCATCTACACGCATGCCGGGCCGGAGATCGGCGTCGCCTCCACCAAGGCGTTCACTGCGCAATTGACGGCGCTATTTCTGTTTGCTCTGTACCTGGGCAAAATCCGCGGGACGCTAACGGCCGACGAGTCTCGGAAGTTTATCGGCGAGCTCGGAAAAATGCCCGGCAAGTTGGAGTCGGTGCTGGCCAGGGAAGAGGAGTTGGAAGATCTGGCCAAGGAGTACCACCGCGCGCAGGATTTCCTGTTCCTGGGCCGTGGCGTGCATTACCCCATCGCCCTGGAAGGCGCGCTCAAGCTGAAGGAAATCTCCTACATTCACGCGGAAGGCTATCCTGCCGGCGAGATGAAGCACGGTCCGAACGCGCTGATTGACGAAGACCTGCCGGTGGTCATCATGGCGACCTGCGATCCGGACGATCCGAATTCGAAGATGCGGTACGAGAAGACGATGTCGAACCTGAAGGAAGTGAAGGCGCGGAGCGGGCGGGTGATTGCCATCGCCACCGAAGGCGACGACGAGATTCGCGAAGCCGCCGATCACGTGGTGCACGTGCCGCCGGCGCCGGAACTGCTGGCGCCGATCCTGGAAGTCGTGCCTTGCCAGTTGCTGGCGTACCACATCGCCGTGCGGCGCGGGTGCGACGTGGACCAGCCGAGAAACCTGGCGAAATCGGTGACGGTGGAGTAATTCGACGCTGGCTTTTGGCCATTTGCATTTGGCTGTTGAGAGCCCTGCGAAACCGGGGCTTTTTTTGTTGGCTGAGGGCCCACGCGACAGCCAATCGCATTTGCTCAACGACCAATCGCCAACGGTGAAGGGTGTTCTTTACAATCCTGTCAGCAATGGATCGCCTACTCCTCACCGCCCGGCTGGTGCGTTCGGTTGCGCTGACCGAGCAGACGAAGCACCTGGAATTTGAAGTTGAAGGCGCGAAGCCGTTCAACTTCGCGGCCGGGCAATTTGTATCAATCCGGGAGCCGCACGACGGGCACCAGGCCAGCGGCCACTATTCCATCGCCTCGGCGCCGCGCGGCGACAATCGTTTCGAGCTCTGCGTGAACCGCGTGCCGGATGCGTTCTTCTCCAACTATCTTTGCGATCTTGCGGAAGGGAAGCCGGTGCGGTTGCACGGGCCGCACGGTCGGTTTGCGCTCAGGCAGCCGGTGCGCGACTCGTTGTTTGTGGCGACCGGCACCGGGATCGCGCCGCTCCGCGCCATGTTGCAATGGCTGCTAGCCGACAAGGCGCGCCACTGGGGACATCAATTGACGCTCATCTTCGGAGTGCGCTACGCGCGAGACCTGTATTACGACGCGGAGTTTCAGCGCATGGCCGGCGGGCACGCCAATTTTCATTATGTGCCGACGCTGAGCCGCGATAATCCGGGATGGAAAGGGGCGAGCGGGTACGTGCAGGAATATGTGCGGCGAATCGCGGGAGACCGCACCGATGTAGATGCCTACCTTTGCGGCAGACCTGACATGGTGGCCGCGAATCGAGACTTATTGCGCGGACTGGGGTGGGAGAGGAAGTCGATTCATTACGAGAAGTTCGAGTAGATGACAGGCGGGCGGGCTATGGGCTACGGGCTGCAGGCCGCGGATAAACTTGTTTCAGGCATTGGCGGCATTGGTCTTATCCCCTGGCTTTTGGACCACCAGCACATCGTGCATGTGAGCCATGACGCGCTGGCCGACGAGGCAGAGCACGCCCATCATCATGGAGAAGGCGCCAGCCAGCCCGGTGGACAACCGGTCCATCATGGATTCCAACGGATGTATTTTTGCGAGGACTACGAGGAAAGCGCCGCCAAAGAGACAAACGTAAGCCAGCAAAAACCACAGCCGTGACTCGCGCGGGGTGAGGGCCTCGTCTTCCACGTGGAGGGCGCGGCCGGCCAGGAACGCCGCTGCCGCAGCCAGAACGATGAACGACCCAGCCGTGGCGAATGCCAAGGCTCGCCGGTCGACGAACGCCAACCCAAATCGGCCGTAGGTATAAGCCAGCAGCAGTCCCCCGGAAATTCCCACCACTGCCCCAATGGCCTGCCAGAAGCGCGCTTCCGAAGCCCGGTTCATCGGTTTCCTCCCGCGAAAGTGAGCCGAGTGTAGTACGGGTCAGCGTCGGGACACTAGAGTTTTTCGAGAGGCCGCGCCTCAGCAATGCCGAAGCGTGGAGTGTTATCCGAATCTTAACTATGGTCCGGTTTCGCTAAAAATGTACGCAGTTTTTTGTGCTATCTTTAGCACCAGCCATTCTGGATACGGTTCCGATCGAACAGGAATCTTTTCACAGCCCAGAGTGTGCCTGGCACCCGTAGATCTCACGCTGGAGCACGCTCGCGGAATTAACGTTGAGGTGTGATGGGAACAACTGACCAGCTTGAACCTTGGCGGGCCGGCGAGTCGAGGCTGGCACCGCCGGGAGCGACCCCACGAGTCTTTGCCCCGGAGCCGACGGGACCACAAGCACAAGCCAATATCGCGGATTACTGGCGTGTTCTGCTGAAACGCCGGTGGACGATCGTGGTGACCATCGGCATCGTGTTGACGGCGACCACCATCGTCTCGCTGAAGATGACGAAGATTTACTCCGGCAAGGCGCGCATCGCGTTAACGCGTGATTCCAGCGCCGCCGAAGTGTCCACCAGTCCGCAGGCGCCGGCGCCGGTGGACGATGCTTCCGACCCGGTGAATATCGAAACCCAGGTAAAAATCCTGAGCAGTGATTCGCTGCTGACCGAGGTGGTGCGCAGCCTTAACCTGGTGCAGCATGCCAGCCCAGCGCCGGCTGGTTCGGCGCACAATCCGCTCCAGCGCACCGACTCGGCGCAAGCGGAACGAATGGTGAAATCCATCATCAGCCAGAACCTGCATGTGGCCAACGTTCCTAATACTCGCATCATCGAGGTGCTCTACGAGAGCCCCGATCCGCGAATGGCCGCCGCCGTCCCCAACCAGCTGATTTCGGCTTACGTGGAGCAGAACTACAAAACAAAGTTCGAATCGACCATGCAGGCGGCTGACTGGCTGTCGAAGCAACTCGCCGACTTGCAGATGCGGGTCGAGAGCTCGGAAGAAAAGCTGGCGCAATACCAGAAGGAACACGGCATCGTTGGGCTGAACGACAAGCAGAACACGATTACCAGCAAACTCGATCAGATCAACAAGGAATTGACGGACGCGGAAGGGGAACGGATCCACAAGGAAGCCATTCTGCACTCAGCGCGAGGCGGTGATGCCCACGTGCTCGATTCGCCGCTCTTGCAGAAACTCCGTACCGAGGAAACCGATCTGAGATCGCAGGCGGCCGTAGTGTCCATCCAGTTCGGGCCGGCGCACCCGAAAGTACTGGAGATCAACCGCCGACTGGCGGAAAACACCGCCGCGCAAAAGGCCGAGGCAGCGACGGTGATGGGCCGCATGGATGGCGATTACCGGACAGCGCTCGCCCGCGAGCAGCTGTTGCGCAAGAGCCTCGATGCACAGAAAGAAGAGGCCCACCAGCTGAACGAGAGCGCGATTGAATACACGATGCTGAAGCGGGATGCGGACTCCAATCGTCAACTCTACGACGGGCTGCTGCAGAAGTTGAAGGAAGCAGGGATCACGGCGGGCTTGAAATCCGGCAATGTTCGAGTCATTGATCGAGCCAGCGTTCCGGACCACCCCTCAAGTCCCAACATCTGGCGAAATGTTCTTCTGGCGCTGGTCTTCGGCCTGACCGGCGGCATTGTGCTGGCATTCGGCCAGGAAATCCTGGACAACACGATCCAAACTCCCGATCAAGTGGAACAAATGATTGGGCTTCCAAACCTGGTCGTGATACCGACGGCGCTGGCCGGCGGCGCCCTCAAGAAATACGGGACCTACGGACGAGCGCTCAAGGGCGACACCAAGCCGCAGGAAGGCCAGCGGGAGACCGCGTTGGCGTTGATTTCGCACCGCACGCCGCGATCCGAACTGGCAGAATGCTATCGCTCATTGCGGACGGCCCTGCTGCTTTCGAAGCCGTCGGCCCCCCCACAAGTCTTGCTGGTCACCAGCGCGTTGCCAGAAGAAGGAAAGACCACGACAACGCTGAACACGGCCATCGTCATGGCGCAACGGGGAGCGCGCGTGCTGGTGGTGGATGGCGACCTTCGCCGGCCCGGCGTCCACCGGTCACTGAACGTCCGCTCGCCGCGTAGCGGGTTGAGCACGCTGCTGGCGGGGGGCAAAGCCGAGGTGATCCAGCCATTGCCCGATATGCCGTCGCTGTTTGTGATGCCTGCAGGGCCGCTGCCGCCGCATCCGTCCGAGCTCATCGGCTCGCCAATGATGGCGAAGCTGATCCAGCAGTGGCGCACCGAATATGAGTTCATCTTCCTGGATTCGCCGCCGATTCTTACGGTCACCGATCCCATGCTGCTGACGATCAACGCCGATGCCGTGTTGCTGGTGGTGCGATCCGGCAGGACCACCAAGGCGGCGGTACGGCGGGCGGAGATGATGTTGCGGCAGGTCAACGCGCCGGTGATGGGATTCGTCCTGAACGGCGTGGATCTGACCTCACCGGATCTCTACCATTATTACTACTACGGGTCGAAGTACTATCGTGGCGGCTACTACGGGAAGTGAGCAGGAGCGATTACTGCGGCGCAGCGAACGGCGTCCCGTGGTGGTGGATGCGACGCGCCGCGCCCCGCGCGTACTGGTCCTGTTGTTCCTTACTCTTGCAGGGGCAGTGTACCTGCGTTCCACCTGGCGCATTTACCGCGCTTCCCAGCTGATGGCGGTCCAGAGCCGAGCTTCGATGGAGGCGGCGGTGCGTCTACAGCCGCTGAACGCGGAATACGAGCATCGGCTGGGAGCCTACGACCTGATGGTGGAGCAGGACGCAACCGCCGCTGTCCCGCACTTGCGGCGCGCCACCGAACTGGCGCCGCATGTAGCGCGTTACTGGCTGACCCTGGGAAATGCTTACAACGTCGTCGGGGACTCGGATTCGCGCCGGCATGCATTGATCACGGCGGCGAACGCAGACCCCAGCAATGCCGAAATCAACTGGAACGTGGCCGTCGGTTTTCTGGCTGAAGGCGAAGTGCAATCGTCGCTGCCATATTTTCGGCGTGCGTTCGCGATGGATCGGCACACGATCGGAAGCGGCGCCTCCTTGTTGTTGCGCGCATCCGAAAGCGTGGCCACGGTAGTTTCGTTGCTGCCGCCGGACGCGGCGTCCCGCCTGAATGTTCTCAATACTCTGGTGGATCAGGACAATCTTCCGGCGGCGGCAGCGGTGTGGAAGGAGCTTCTTGCTTCGGGATATTCATTTTCTGCGCGGGCGGCGCTGCCGTACGTCAATGCCTTGATACGAGCCGGGGACGCGGGGACTGCCTTGACCGCCTGGGAGCAGTTAGTGGCAGCGCAGCCTGAGCTGCGGCCTTTCCAACAGGAACATAATCTGGTCTTCAATCCGGATTTCGAGCATGCGATTCTGAACGGCGGATTTGACTGGAGCTACCAGCCGAGCGCGGGCGTGAGCGTGGACCTGGAAAACTCCGAAACCGGCCGCGCATTGCGGATTAATTTCGAAGGCGATCCGGTGGCAGACTGCGGTATCAGCCAGGTATTGGCTCTGCAGCCAAATACAACCTATGAACTGGGTGCGATGCAGAAGAGCGAGAGCCTGCTGGGAGCGAACGGCCCCAGATTTCAGGTCCGCAACCTGAAAACTCATGCGGTGCTTTTCACGGGCAAGGAATTTCGGGGGACGTTCGCCTGGCAGGAGTCGAGGGAGGTATTCCGCACTGGGTCTGAAACACAGCTCGCCGAAATTCGGTTGGTGCGTTCGCCGGCAAACACCCGGATTCGCGGGACGATCTGGTTAGACCACATTTCATTGCGAGCGGTGCGAGGAGAGTGATGGCTTCGGTGGTGCCTCTCCGAGGAACGGATGCGCGCGCCCAATCATCCACGGCAGCGATGCTCCCGCTTTATGGCCTGCTGGCGCTCCTGGGCTCCGCAGTGTGCGCTTTCGGCGCCGTCCAGCCATGGTCTAGCTTTGGCTTGGAGGCGGGAGCGATTCTGTTGTTCCTGGTGGTGCTTGGGCAATGGGTCTTCGGGGAACGGAGTTTGGTCCTGGCCCCCACGTACGCGCCCCTTGCGCTGATGCTGGTAACGGCAGCAGCGCAGCTGCTGCTGCACCGCACAGTATCTTCGTATCAGACCGGCGAGCAAGCGCTCTTGTGGGTGGCTTACGCCGCGCTGTGTGTGGTTGCGGCCCAGGTCACAAGACAACGAGACGAGCTGATGCAGTTTGCGGTTGCCATCGTGATCTTCGGCACGGCGCTGGCACTGTTTGCCGTCGTCCAGGACCTCACCTCCAATGGAAGGCTTTACTGGGTGGTCCTGCCACGGATCGCGAACTCGATCTATGGCCCGTACGTAAATCACAATCATTACGCCGGTTTACTGGAAATGCTGGCGCCATTTCCCTTCGTTCTGGCAGGGCTGCGCTCGAATGCGGGACCACGCCGGGCTGCCCTGATCTTTGCCGGGCTGGTGATGGCGGGCAGCGTGGTAGCCAGCGGCTCCCGCGGCGGGGTGATGGCCTTGGGCGCGGAAGCAATATTCTTTCTCTTGGTCGGGAGGAAGGGAAGCTCCGGCAAGCAGGTATTGCGGATGGCAATTCTGCTGGCGCTTTTCGGCGGGTCTGCATTCTTGCTGAGCCGCACCGTTACGATGGAGCACTTTAGCGAGACCCTGCTGAATCCGAGCCGTGATGTTTCATTTTCCACCCGCTGGAATATTCTCCGCGATTGCCGCCATCTTGTCGCTGCGCGCCCTGTTCTGGGGTGGGGACTCGGCACGTTTGAGGACGTCTATCCGCGATACCAAAGTTTTTATGCGGCCGCGGTGATGAACGCGGCGCACAACGATTATGCGCAATTCCTGGTCGAGTCTGGTGTGATCGGATTCGCGGCGTTCCTGTGGCTGGTGATGGTCGTGTATCGCTCAGGTCTTACGCACCTGGCGGATTGGCATGAGCGATCCAGCCGCGCGATCTGCTTTGCCGCCATGATGGGAGTGACTGGCCTGCTGGCACACAGTTGGACTGACTTCAATCTTGAGATTCCGGCCAATGCAGCCGTTTTCCTGGTGCTCTGCACCGTGGTTACCCGCGCGGACAGCGAAGTGGATCCTTCGCCGTCCAAAGTCCTGATCACTATGCGATAGCTGCTTGATGGTAGCGGTGCGTACCAGCAGCAAAAAGAGAAGCCCCGGTTCGCCGGGGCTTCTCTTTTAAATTTTGAATGTTACGGGACGCGTATCGATATGGGTTGGAGATTCCCCGAGCCGGTGGACACGTAGGCGGTAAGCGCACCGACCGCAGCGGCCGCAATTCCCGCCACTACGCCGGCGACCGTCCCAGCAGAACCGCCGCCGGAAGCGCCCGGAACTGCGCCGGGCTGATCAGCAGGCGTGGGATCCGCCACGGTGGTGGAATTGCCTTCTGCAACGGTGCGCGTCGAAGCGCCGTCGAAGATGCTGACGGCCCCGCTCTTGGCAGCAATGAGAACTTTTCCGCCAGCTCGCGCCACTTGAAACTTCCCCTTGCCGCTGGCCGGAGCAATCGTAACCCGGTTTACTCGGACCGCAGTGCCATTGCTGGTGGAGACGACCACGCCGCTTATGTTGGACAGCTCCAGGGCGTTGGTCCGATAGATGAGGGTAGATCCCGGAGCCACGGTGACCACGGTCCCCGACATCGTCAAAGAAGCCGGAAGATCGTTGGTCAACTGAACTTTATCGCCCGAAAAGATGACGGTCGAGTGATTCACCATCATGCCATTCACCTTCGCGGCATTGTTCATGTACAGAATCGCTCCCTGCATATCCGCCGCCATGGCGGACAGAGGAAACACAATCACCATCACACATGCCCAAATCTGTGCGTGCCGCGAAAAGGTCATCATCAACTCCCACGCCGCATCCTACTCACGTGAAAATGTTGCGTCAAGAGTTTATCGGTGGGAAAAGTTACTTAAGAGCAGGAACTGCAAGAGATTGCACTTTTCGCGAGGAATATTTATTTCAGAAACGATACAGCGCGAGGCCGGTGATCATGTTCAGAACCGAACTACTGCCGCGGTCTACGGCCAACTTGCCCTTGCTGGCGGGTACAAACAGAATGTCGTCGGCGCGTAAGGGCAAATCCTGAGCCTTGGCCGCCAAAACTTTTTTCAAATCCACTTCTTCGTTCTTCAAGCCGTCGGCAGTGCGGCGGAGCACTCGGGCGTGGGACAAGTTTGCCACCCGGCTTGGCCCCGCAGCCATGGCCAGCAATTGCGAGACAGTGGGTTCCTTATCGGTGTCGATGACGAAGCCACCGGGACGTATCACCTCGCCGACAACATAAATCACTCCGGCGCGTGAGACCGCGATGGTGTCCCCAGGGCGGAGCTCGACGTTGTTCTGGGAGGAGGCAACGGGATCGCTGGCAAGCGGCAATACCTGCGAGGTCTTCTCGCCGCTATGCGTGATGGCAACCGTGTTGCCGGCTCTTACGGTAAGCCCGCCGGCGACCATGAAGGCATCATAAAGACGCCGCGCGTGAGTGAGCGAATAGGACCCCGGGTGCGCCACTTCGCCCAGCACGGTGACGCTCTGTGAATTGGATTCCTTGAAGTAGAGATTGACATGCGGATTGTTCAGCGTGCCCGTCTCGCTGAAACGCTTTTCAATGGCGGCTTCGGCTTCCGCGGCCGTCATTCCTGCAATGAGGACCTTTCCGATCAACGGAATACTGATTTCTCCCTCGGTATTGACCCGGACGTGCTGTGTCATTTCGGGAATGCCGTACACCGTCATGTCGCCTTCATCGCCCGGACCGATCTTCAGATCCTGCGTGGCCGGCCCGGCCGGCGTGGCCTGCCAACCGGCAGCCGGGGCCTGCGCCGCCGGCGGAGCCTGTTCATTGGGCGAGCGCTGCGACGAAGCGGGCTCCTGGCCGAAGGCGAGACCGCACACACCCAGAACGGCAACGGCAGACAGGACAAAACTGCGGAAACAGATCATTGAAAATCAATCCTGGAAATTTCTTTGGCCCATCTTACCAGAACAATCAAACCCCGGCCGACGTAGATAACAAGGATCAACATCGGTGCGCCATTCGTAACAGGAATCTTCCTGCTTAGCGGAAGGGGCGAATTTCAAATGTGCCGACCGCGCGCTCCGAGGCGGGGAGGTACTGTGGCGTCGATTCGGCTTGCCGCAGCGTTCCGTCCGGCAGCTCCGTCGCAGCCACGCGTGCGATGGCGTTCTCGACGGCGCTCTTCAATTCCGGTGGCGCGGGCTGGCTGCGATAGCGGATCAGCAAGTCGTGACAGCGCAATGTGTAGGCACAGGCATACAGTCCGACATGCGAAAAATGGCGCAGGGCGGAGACGGCGCGGGACAGGATCCCGTAATCGTGTCCGAGCCGCAGTTCGCCGGCCACCTGATGTGCCTTGCTGCGGGCGTAATTCACGAAGGAGAAAGAATCGTACTCGCGATAAAAATACAGGCAGTCCGGCAGATTAGCGAAGCGGCTGTCTCGATGTGCCTGCATGAGAAGTTCCCAGTCCTCACAGCGGCGGTTGCCTTCCCGATAAGGATGTCGCCGCGCCCAATCAGCGCGCGAAAGCATGGACGCATGCACCATGGCGAATCCCCGCAGCGGATTGCGGCAAATGGATTCGTGATCTGGAGGCGCGACACGCCACCCCGAGACGGCTCCCTGGCGGTCGAGGACGGCGAGCCCGGTGCTCAGCGTATCGATCTCGGAATGCGCCTGCAGGTGAGCAAGTTGCCGCTCGATGCGCTCGGGGTGACAGAGGTCGTCAGCATCCATGCGCGCGATGAATGGAGCGCGAGCCAAGCCGATGATCTGGTTCAGGCGAGCCGCCAGGCCGCGATGATGTCCGTCGCGAAATGCCCGCACCCGGGGATCGGACAGATGCTGAACCATCTGCCAGGAGAAATCCGTCGAGCCGTCATCCACCACAATCAGTTCCCAGTCGGTGAACGTCTGGGCGAAAATGCTTTGCAACGCTCCTCGCAGAAAGGGACCGGGACTGAACACCGGTAAGCCGATGGTCACCAGCGGCTGAGGATGGGTGGGCACCTGCCCAGTTTACTGGAAAAAAACCGTGGCGTGGCGATCTCGTACAATTGTGGGATCTTTTTCATGGCGGATGGAACCAACAACTCACGCGGGAGGGGGGCGTCAGTGGCCGCCCTGCTTTACCACAACGTGGGCGCGCAACTTCCGGGGACCTATCCGAGCCTGACGGTGCCGGCCGCGAGATTCAGTCGCCAGATGGAAGCGCTGGCACGCCGCGGCTACACGGGAATTTCCGCGCGGGATTGGCTTCGCGCTGCCCAAGACGGCGCACTTCCACCACGATCTGTGATCCTTACCTTCGACGACGGGTACCAGGAACTGGCCCAGCATGCGTTTCCTGTTTTGCAGAAGCACGGTTTTACGGCGACGGTGTTCGTAGTGACGGCGCTCATGGGCGGCGAGGACGAATGGCTGCGTCGCGAAGGAAAATCGCCGCAGGGATTGCTTGACGAGGGGCAGATTCGCCACTGGGCCGAGCGAGGAATTGAGTTCGGCGCGCACAGCGCGACTCACGCCGACCTGACAAAGCTCCCGCCGGCCGCTCTGGCAGAAGAAGTCGGAGGAAGCAGGCGGGCGCTCGAGTCCGTGTTGCAAGCGCGCGTCCAGTGTTTCGCGTATCCCTACGGCTTTTACAACAGGGACGTCGTGGAATCCGTTGGGCGCGAATTCGAGGTCGCATTCACCGTCGAAGAAGGTATGAACACCACAACGACGCCGCGGTACCAGCTGCGCCGTACGATGGTGCAGCCGCGGGACTCGGCCCTTGGAGTTTGGCTCCGAGCCGCTAACGGCCGCCACCCGCTCCAGGCGCTGCGGGCGCGGCTCTCGCGTACCAAGAAACGGCTGCTGGGTGAGCAAGACGCGTGAGTGTCCTGAGAGCTACAATCTGCGAACCTTCTTTTCATTTGGTCGCAAAAGCTCGTTTCCACCGCATTCCTTACTCATCTGCGTCAACGAGATATCCAAGGAGTTCAAGGCGAGGTGCGCCTGCGCAATGCATCACGCTAAAATAGCGAGAAAGCAATGAGTAGCCCACCGTCAAATACCAGCGGACACCCGTCTCTTCAAGCCTCGGTCATCATCCCCAGTTGGGGAAGAGGGCGGCTGCTGGCCAAAACGCTTGCGGCGCTGGCGGCACAGCCGCAGCCGGAAACATTCGAGGTTTTGGTGGTGGAAAACGGCTCCCGGGAAGCGCTACCTCTGCAGGAGGTGTATCCCAATTTTCGTTTCTTCTGGTTGGAAAGTCGCGGGGTTTCCGCTGCCCGCAACCTGGGTATACGAAACGCGAGGGCGTCGTTGCTGATCTTTCTCGACGACGACGTAACCACCGCGGCCGGATTCGTTGCCGCCCATGTGCGAGCACACCAGGGTGCGACGAAGCAGGTGATCATCGGCGATCTTCGTTTTGTGGTTGACGAGCAGTGCGCGTGCTCCGGAATTTCCATCCAGGCACAGGAAGCCGGGGGTGCGGCGGAGAAGTTGCGGGGCGCCAGGCACGAGTGCGGCGTGCTGGATTTTCCGGCGGGAAACTTCTCGATTGAGAGTCAGTTGCTCATGGATGTCGGCGGATTCGATGAAAGCTTCGATCCGCACGGAGGCTTGGAAGAACTGGACCTCGCGTTGCGATTGCAGGAAGCGGGCGCCCGATTCTTCTTCGACCCAGGGCCGGTTGGCACCCACATCGGCATGGGCACGGAAAGCTACTACTACGACAAGCTGAAGCTTACCGGCCGCAACCAGGTGCAGATGCTCATGAAATACGGGCCGCACGCGCCGCATGTGCGCAGCGCGTTTCTGGTCCGCGGTTACACCGTGCCGCGCGCCGTGTGGGGCCGGCGCGTCTTACAGCACGCGCCATTCTTATTCGACGCGATCAGTAGTCTGTCTCGAGTAGCCGCGAAGGCGCCTGGCCTTCGCCATTCCCGCCTGGCGTCGCTTGACCACCGGCTCAAACAGTTCCGGGCGTTTTGGTCGGGAGCCTGCGAGGTCATGGGGTGGCAGGAGTTGGAGCGCACGATCTGTGAGCACTAGACCGGCGAGTGCCGCCGCGACTCGCAAAACCCCGCCCGACCACTGGGATCCGCACGAGACCACAATTCGTCTCAGTGAGAACCAGCCAAAATTCAAGTGCGTGCTTCAGTGGGCGAGAGGCAATCGGATCTTGGACCTTGGCTGCAACGATGGAGCCCTGGTTGACCGCTTGCAGGAAGGCGGCGTCTTCGCGGTGGGCGGGGATCGCTTCGCCTACGCCCGCGTTGCCAGCCAAACGTACGCCATCCCGGTACTCGCTTTGGACGCCGAACAGCCCCTGCCGTTTGCCGCCGAGTCGTTCGACACAGTAGTCGTTTCGGGATTACTTGAGTACGTGGACGATTCGCGCTCCGTCTTACGAGAAGTTCGACGCATCCTGATTCCGGCTGGGCGACTGATTCTCATCGCACCGAATGCGAACTCTCTGGGCAGAACTCTGCGGCGCCGGTTGCGTGGGCAGACCCCCGAAACTCGTTACGATCAACGCGAGTGGGAGAACATGCTCGCTGACGCGGGGTTTGCGATCCGAGAGCTGAGATATTGTCCATACAAGGTCACTTCCGGACGGGCGCGACTGCTGTATTGGGCCGAATTGGTATGGCTGTCGCGGTGGGCCACAGATTTCGCTTTTTTTTGCGAACCGCTCACAGGTGAGGAGTTTGCCCGACAGCAATGAAAGATCGGACGTTCAGTTCCGTGGTGAAGCGAGCATTTCGCGGCGTGGGATTGGAAATAGGCCGCGTAAATGCGGCGTCACCGGATCCTCGCAAGCTGAATCCGGACATCCGCGACTTCGAATGGGAGACATGGCAGTGTGTGCAGCCGTTCACGATGACGAGCATGGAAGCCGTGATCGCATTGATCCGTGCCGTTGAACACGTGCTGCGTAGCGGAATTCCCGGTGATTTCGTCGAATGCGGAGTGTGGCGCGGAGGCAGTGCCATGGCTATCGCGCGTACCCTGGCCCGCTCTGCAGAGGAGACAAGGAACTTATACCTCTACGACACGTTCACGGGCATGGTGCCGCCTACTGATGTTGATGTGAGCTGCGACGGCGAACCTGCTGCACACATTTTGTCTTCCTTGGAACGAATCGCGGGGGAGCGGAACGAGTGGGCGTACGCCACGTTGGAGGACGTTCTCTCCAACCTCGGGCAAACCGCTTTGCCGCGGGAGCGGATCAAGATTGTGCAGGGTCCGGTGGAGCGGACGATTCCGGCGACGATGCCGGAGCAGATCGCTGTGCTCCGTCTCGATACCGATTGGTACGAATCCACGCGCCACGAGTTGGCCTACCTTTATCCGAGGCTTTCCCGAGGTGGAATCCTTATCATCGACGATTATGGCCACTGGCAGGGCGCGCGTCGCGCGGTGGACGAGTACTTCGGCGACAAGCTCCCATTCCTAAACCGGGTTGACTACACCTGTCGGCAGGCCGTTAAGCCGGACGATAATGCGACACGAACCAAAGATTAACTGATCCGCAGCTTAGGCGCCTCGCACAGCCGCCGCATCGTTGACCTGCGATTTGGCCGGCATAGGCCGCGCCGAATGGGGCGCTGTTTCAGTTCCTTCATCGAGCGCGGAACTCGTAAAGAATACGAAGAGCGCGGCGGGCCAGAGATGAAGCAAGAGCCGCGTTAATGACGTGTCGAGATGCCACTTCAGATCCATCGGGCTGATCACGTACACAGCCGCGTATCCTGTGAGGGTGAGCGAGAGCGCGCTGATGGAGATCAGCGCTGGTGGCGCGCATCGTAGAGCCTTCGAAAGCAGCCGGTGCCCCGCGTTTCCCACCGTGAACGCGATGGCGGCACATCCCGCGACGAGAAGTGGTATGGGCGGAATTACAGCTGCGCCGAACGTGAGCAGCCCTCGCACAAATCGAGCGAAAATAAAGGCGTAACGCGACAAATCCAACAGTTCGTGTCGTAGCGATGGATCGCCTCCGACGTCCCCCATGAGCGCATATGGCCCAGCGAATAGGTCGGTCGGGGTTGCCACTTGGAATTTGAAGTACAAGAGGAGCACCAGCACCGGTGCGGCGCCCGCAGCGTAGGCAGCGACGCGCCGCAGTCTGCCGCTACGCTCCGGTTGGCGGACCAGCGCAAGAGAGATAGCGAGACAAACGAAAAACAAGAGACCCTCGTTTTTCGTCCATGCGGCGAACGCGGCACTGAGGCCGGATAGCGCCATCAGACCCATCGAATTCATGTCGCGCGCGAGATGCACCAGCACAATGGCGGACAGAATGAAAAAACAAAGAGGAACGTCCGCGTATTGAGAGGCAGCGCACACGGTAAAGAACGGTGTTCCCAGCAACAGCAGACCGGCGGTGAAGGCTCGGGTGCGGGAGCCACAAACAGCAGTCGCGGCAAACAGCACGGTCACGGTTGCCATGGCAAAGGTCGCGGCGAGCAGAATGGGAACGAGGGTGCTGTCAGTCCGCAGATAGAACCACAAGTGCGCAACCGCCCCGGGCAGGAGCAACGGGTAGTCGGGGTGCGACCAATAATTTGCTAGGTCGAACCCGCTGCGCCAGTCGCCAGAGAAACCGCGAAACAGAAAGCGCGCCCGCAAGTTCCAGGTTTGCCACGCGTCCGCGTTGCCATGTGGGTTAACGGCTGAGGCGAAGACAAACGCGCCAAGGCAGAGGATCGCCACGAGGACAAATGAGACGAGCAGCAGACGTGATGTGGATACCGTAACTCGGTCCGGTGTTCCCGCAGTGAGGCTGGGTCGATTACGGAGCCAACGGATGAGGATGAATGTGGCGGCTAATACCGCCAACAAATCAGCTGCACGAAAGGCTCTTTCTGCCGCCCCGGCCAACAATAATGAGACCATCAGGCAAGCCGCGATGCCGAATCCAATACCGGCCCCGATCGCGGCCTTTAACACAACCGAAGCGCGGCTCTCCCGTGTCGCGGGCCAGAAAAGGACACAGATGGAAACACCCAATGCCCAAGCACAGGAAATCAGGAGGATGATCCACAATGCATTCATGGACGAAGCCTGCCATGTTCGCCTGTCTCGACCGGTGACGGGGGGATTGCGCCGAATTTTCCCTTCGACGTCCAGGAAGAAAGTGCAGGGAGGATCCAACGAGACTACGTGTGGCGCAAGAGCATATTGGGCGCTGAACAGGTCCTCGGCATCGTCCTCATTGCGTAGCGGAGAGGCCCAACAGATTCGGGAGCCCGGCGGCAGCGATGGACGCAACGAGGAAAAGCGCTGTATGTGCTTCGGCCCTTGCGGAGGCGTGCGGATGGTCAGTACTACGAGGCGGGCACTCGCCAACCAGCTTGCGACAATAAAACTCAGAATCACCCGGCGGACGATCGTCCTGTACCGATTGTCGCTATTCAACGTCAAGCTCCCCGTCCAGCCGCCACGATTTTGACTTGTGACTTGGCGGCAACTGTGTCCACTGCGGGCATTCTCCCTATGACCCAGGCAAATAGCAGCAAGCTGGCGGTCGTCAGCACCACCTTGCCTGCCAAGTGCACCTGGATTAGGGCCAGGGAAAAGCCGGCGACGAGCACTCCGCCTGCCGCCAGCGATGGCAGCAACAAGGCTTTCATTAACGTGCCGAAACTCACTTCCAAGGCCTTCCGGACGAGTCTCCAGCGAAGGACCCATTCCGATATCAGAACTGAAATCAGGACGGCGAGCGCAACACCGACTGCTCCGAAACGATGAACGAGCATCAGGGATACCGCAATGCGCAACCCCGCCTGCCAGCAGGAGACCACGCCTAATTCTCGAGAATAGTTGAGCCCGCGCAGCATGGGGTACATGACTTCTGAGATCGCGTGTATGCCCGCAATGGCCAGTCCGATGCGGAGCAACGGTACGATCTCGGCAGAATACGGTCCGAGCCACCATGTGAGCAGCGGTCGCGCCCACACGGCAAGCGCCGCGGCAACGGGCACGAACACAATCAAGATGTGCCGGTTGGCGCGAAGGAACACGGAAGCGAGAGATCCGCGCCTGCCTGCTGCATCGGCAGCAGCAGCGACGGGGACGTAGAGCGTGGTGTATTGACCGACCATCATCAGCAGCATCATCGGTATGCGAAACGCGATCGCATAGTAGCCGGCGGCGGCGGCTGACGCCCACGTCACGATGATGAATTTGTCCGCTTCCGTCTGGATACCATCCACGCCAGCTTCCACGCTCAGCCAGCCCGTTTGTCCAGCCAGGTCTTTCAGCAGCGGCCACGATGGTTGCAGGGGGCCGCTATAGCCGCGAGCCGCGACGAGCACTACCGTGAGCTGCGCAACCAGTTCAAGCAAGCCCACAACTGTCCATACCAGTACCAACCCAACCACCCCATACCCGGCAAGAACGACATAGATGGATGCGATGGTTTGGAAAATGCCGGAGACGACGTTTAAAGCAGCGATCGTGCGAAAGCGGAACAGCCCATTGCAGATGCCCTCGACCAGGTGGCTCGCGCAGCGAGCCGGAATTCCCAGACACGCGATGGCGAATGCACTGCTCACACCGCCGATGCTGGCCTGCAATGCGCCGGGAAGCAGCGGCCTGGGAACGGCGAGAAGCGCCGCTGCTGCTATTGCGCTCAAGAGCGCACTCGCACTTGCGCAGGGGAGTAAACCAGCCCGTAGCAGCGACTTCACCATGCCGTATTGGTCACCTTGGCTGCTACGGGAAACGAGCCGCGATGCAGAAACGTCGAGTCCGCTGAACGGTAATTGCAGCAAGACCGCCAACGAAATCGCGAGGGTGTAGATGCCAAAATTCTCTGCGCCGAGGTACTTCAGATAGATGGGGATGGTGACGGCAGAGCACAACAGCGAAACACCGACGGCGCCATAGTTAGCCAGAACGGCGCCGCGTAACCAATGGGAGAACGAAGGGAAGGGAATTTCGCCGGGCTGTGTTTCCAGACGATTCAAATGTCAACCGAGGCCCGCCGTGCTGCGCGGCGTGAACGAATTTTCTGAACGATTGCCAGCAAAGCTGTTCGCAATTCTATAACAGGGATGTGCCACCAGGGTCCGCAGCCATCCCCAGCATCTGGCGATAAATGTCTTCAATCCGGCGTACGAAACCTTCTGCCGAGAACTTCTCCATGGCGCGGGCGCGGCCTTGCACGCCCATGTGCGAACGCAGGTTTGCGTTACGCGCAAGTTCTTCGATGCGATACGCCATGGCGTCGACGTCGCTGCGCGGCACCAGCCAGCCCGTCCCGGCATCGATCACCACCTCTGGTATGCCGCCAACGCGAGTGGCGACGACGGGTAAGCCTTCGGCCATGGCTTCTAACATCGAGTACCCCAAGCCTTCTTCGACTGACGGTTGCACGTAGATCGCCCAGCGGCGCATCACCGGCCGCAGGGGATTCTGCCACCCTAGAAAACGTACGGCTTCTTGCAAGTGAAGCTGAGCCACTTGCGTTTCAAGCCGCTTGCGGTCCGGCCCGTCGCCGGCAATTTCCAAGCGAAGATGGGGAAGCTTTTCGTGCGCGAGGGCAAATGCGCGCACGAGGAGGTCAATGGCTTTGACGGCAACCAGTCTGCCGGCGGTTCCAATAACAATTCCATCCCGGGCAGCATCGGAGGTGGGCGACCCAGTTTCCACCCCAGTATGCACCACTTCCGCGGAAGCACGGATGTAGGGAAGCACGGCCTGCGAAACGGCAATGATGCGATCGGCATCGCGAGTGGAAATGGGGAGCGGCACCGGGTGCGACGTTTCATCCACGGCGGGCCCGTGCAGGTGCAGCAGTATGGGTGCAGCCACGGCACGGCGCACGATCCACCGAACTCGCCAGTCGGCAGAATGGTGGTGAATCAGCGCAGGGCGCTCGCGCCGGCACTCCGTCCACAGCCGCAGGGGACCCGCGGGGTTAGCGAGCGATGGCCGCCAGGGCACGAACTTCGCGTCGACGCCGGCGCGCTGCAGTTCATCTACCAGGGGTCCATCTTCGTAAAGAAACCAGGCGGCGGTGCGCAAGCGCGGGTCGAGGTGGCTCGCGATGGTGGCGATTATCTTGGCGATCCCGGTGCCACCCGGCTGCGCCGTATTCAGCAGGTGAAGAATGCGCCCGGGCGCGCTATCGGAAACAGCCATGAAATGTTCTCAACCCCGTGAATCGAGTTGGAAATCATTTCGCACCAGGGTTCGGTGAGAGTGCTCGTTCCGAGGCGAAGCTTTGCGCATTCTAGCATTGCCGTCTGCTGCCTTCTCCGGCAGACGCGCCGGTCCATGCCGGTTCGAGACGAAATTTACCGTGTTATAATCCGCGCACTTTTATCTTTTCTGCCAAGCAAGCAAAAGGGAATCCTTCATGCGGGTGCTTATTACGGGTGGTGCGGGCTTTATCGGCTCCCACTTGGCCTTCCGGCTTCTCCAAATGGGACATGAGGTCAGCATCGTGGACGATCTGTCCACCGGCAGCATGGAGAACCTAGGGCAATGCAAGGGCCATCCGGCCTTCGAATACCACCTGGACACGATCTTTAATCACGGCCTGATGGCCGAGCAGGTGGACCTTGCCGACCTCATTTTCCATCTGGCGGCGGCGGTGGGAGTGCGGCGCATCGTGGAGATGCCGGTGCGAACCATCGAGACCAACGTGCGCGGTTCGGAACTGGTGCTCGAGCTGGCTGCCAAGAAGGGCAAGCGGCTGCTGATCACTTCCACGTCGGAGGTGTACGGCAAGTCCGACAGGTTTCCCTTTCGCGAAACCGACGACCTGGTGTTCGGGTCCACGTACAACTCGCGCTGGAGTTATGCCTGTTCCAAGGCGATTGATGAGTTTCTCGCCCTGGCCTATCACCGCGAGCGCAAGCTTCCCGTCACCGTGGTTCGCCTGTTCAACACGACCGGGCCGCGGCAGACTGGCCGCTACGGCATGGTGCTGCCCACTTTCGCGCGGCAGGCATTGAGCGGCGAACCTGTAACCGTCTACGGCAGCGGTGAACAGTCGCGCTGTTTCTGCCATGTTGACGATGTGCTGGATGGCCTGGTTGCCTGCGCGCTGATGGACAGAACCGTGGGCGAAATTTTTAATATCGGCAACACGGAAGAGATCAGCATTCGCTCGCTGGCGGAGAAGGTGATCGCCGCCGCAGGGTCGAAAAGCCAGATTCGCTACGTATCTTACGAGGAAGCTTACGGCGCCGGTTTTGAAGACATGGACCGCCGGGTCCCTGACATCAGCAAGGCGCATGAATGGTTCGCGTACGCCCCGAAGCGCACGCTCGCGGAGATTATTGAGGCGGTTCTGCAGGATGCCCGTTCCCGCCTGCATCGCAAGGCTAACGCTAAAGTAGCTGCTCATGCCGGCTAGTATTCGCTTGTTTTTCGTCGGGCTCGCGTTGTCCGCGCTGTGCACAGGCATAACTGTCTGGGTGGCGCGAAAGAACGGCTGGCTCTTCCATCCTCGCGAGGAACGCTGGAACCGCAAGCCGGCCGCCAAGTTCGGCGGCGTCGCCATCCTGGCGGCTCTAATCGCCTCGGCATCCGTTCTCCCGCTGTCACGGGAATTTTGGGTCGTTCTCCTTTTGACGGTGGGCATGGGCATGATCGGCCTCGCCGACGATCTGTGGAGCCTGCGGCCACTCTGGAAATTCTCCGCGCAGGTGTTGCTGGCCGCGCTCGCCGCATATCTGGGAGTCGTATATCCGCTCACGTATAGCCTGACCGCGAATGTGGCCTTTACGGTTTTGTGGCTGGTCGGCCTGACCAATGCCTTCAACCTGCTCGACAACATGGACGGTTTAGCTGCCGGCGTGGCCATCGTGGCGCTGCTCAATCTGCTGTTCGTCACCGGGCTGCCGGATGATGGTCCGCGGTTGCTGCTGGCCATGGTCGGCGTCCTGGCGGGATTTCTGGTCTTCAATTTTCAGCCCGCCAAGATTTTTATGGGCGACACGGGCAGCCTGTCGATCGGATTTTTCTTGGCCGCGATCTCAATCCTGGGCGCACAAAAACTAGCCACCACGTTCTCCGTCTTGTTTGTTCCCGGCCTGATGTTGTTTCTTCCGATTTTCGACACGGCACTGGTGATGGTGACGCGCCGCCTCAGCGGCCGGGCCATTTCGGCCGGCGCCAAAGACCATTCTTCCCATCGGCTGGTCACGCTCGGACTTTCGGAACGGGGAGCAGTGCTGACGCTCTACATGATTTCCGCGGCCAGCGGCACGGTCGCGTATCTCTGGAAGCGTGTCTGGCCGGAAGCCGGCCCTGGTTTCATGCTGCTGTTCCTGCTGATCGCCGGCCTGTTCTGGATGTACCTGGCGAAGATTCAATTGCCGAAGGACTGGCTCTCCCAGACCAACGTTTTCACCTTTGTGTTGCCCGAGTTCTTGCAGTCGGTCATGACCGCGGCCGCGATGATGTTCACCGATGTGGTGCTCATTCTCCTGTCGCTTTACATTTCCTTTCTGCTACGTTTTTCAGGTGTGCCGAGACAGACGCTGTCGTCATTCTTCCTGGCGGCGGCCCTAGCGGTCGGCATCAAACTGCCGCTGCTCGCCATTTTCGGCGTCTACCGGCGCGCCTGGGCGGTCCGATCGCTGAGAGACATCTATGCCATCGTCAAGGCCAGTGTGATCGGAATGCTCACCCTGGTAACCGCCCTGACGTTTACCACGCGATTCCGCGAGGCCTCCCGCACCGTGTTCCTGATGGATTGCGTGATGACCGTCGTGCTGCTCTGTTTCGCTCGAGTCTCGAAACACGTCTTCGACGATGTGCTACCGCGGTCCGAGCGCCGCGGGTTCCTGATCTTCGGCGGGCAGAGCGCCGAGTTTTTTGTTCACTACTTCGCCTGGAAGTATCCCGACGACCAAGTCCTGGCGGTCGCTACTGCAGCGGAAGCGATTACGACGCCCATCGGCCGCACGCCCATTATTCCCAGCGAGGAAGGACTTGAGGCGCTTGCCGCCGGAAGCGTGACCGCCGTCTACCTCCTGCCCGATTGCGACGGCCAGGTCCGCAAGGCGGTCCTGGTGGAGTGTGCCCGCGCTGGAATCAAAGCCAATGAATTTGACGTCTCCATCCTGCCGGCTGCCCAAGCGCGGAGCGTGGCCGCCGGCACAGAATAGCTCTGCCTGTTTCACCTAGCTGCTGCTCCCGTCCAACATCGAGAGATAAAGATTTTCCAAGTCGGCAATGAGGCGGTCCTTCGAGTGCCGGCGCCGCACGAACTGATTGGCGGCCTCGCCCATCCGGGACCGCTCGACTTTCGCTAATGCGGCCATGGTGCACATCGCCTGGGCAAATGCCTCCGCATCACCGCTAGGTACAGATAGACCATGGGACCAGCGGGTGACTGCTTGCTGCTCGGTCTGACGGTCGCCGAGAATATCCACCACACCGCCGACTTCGGTGGTGACCACCGGCTTTCCCAGCGACATGGCTTCCAGCAACGTCAATGGTGTTCCTTCATTCACCGACGTTAGCGCGACCGCATCGCTGTCAGCGTAAATATTTTCAATGTCTTTGCGGATGCCGCAGAAGATCACCCGGTCGCCAAGATCCAGTGCCCTAGCCTGCCGTTCAAGATGGGCCCGCAGGTGACCATCTCCGGCGATCGCGAAACGGAAACATACATTCGGGCAGCGCTTCACGGCCAGCGCGCAGGAATCGAGAAACAAAGCATGGTTCTTCACTTCGGTCAAACGCCCAACGATCGAGATCAGGAACTCGGTGGCGGCGATACGAGATTCCTGGCGGAAACGGCCGGGAGCCGGCGCCAGTGCGGAAAAATCCAACCCGAGCGGAATGACGGCGAATTGTCGCGGCCGCGCGATGTGAAAATCCTCGCAGATTTCCCTGCGCTGCTGGTCGCTGATAGTAACGATGCGGTCGGTGCAAAGATGGCCGAGCACGCGCTCGATGTTTACGAATAGTCCTGTCTTCCACCGGCCGTAATAACTGTGAAAGATGTGGCCGTGGAACGTGTGCAGCACGGCGCACCGCCGCGGCCGGAGGAGCAGAGCGCCGGGGGTCAGCCAGCGATACAGCCACGCCGCAATCCGTCCCGTCGCGCCTGCCTTGGATTTGTGGGTGTGGACGACATCAGGGCCAAAGCGGCACATCTCGCGGAAGATCCGGCCGATCACATAGAGATCGCGCAATCCAAGTTCGCGCGAGAGTTGGGGGATCCTGAGCGGCTGCAAGCCTGCTTTTTCGACGATATCGGTGGCTTCTTCTTCATTGTCGGGAGGGACGCCGGTCAGCACCAGCGTTTGAAACTTTTCCGGATTCAAGCCTGTGCTGATCCAGACCACATGACGCGTCGGGCCGCCGACGTTCAGCCGGTCGATAATGCGCATTATGCGGTATGGGCGTCTGCTCATACAGATGAATGCAGTTCGATAGCCGACGGTTTCTGCTCGGCTGCGGTCCTCATGCTTAGACCTAGCCGTCCATGGTGGCCGTCCGCGTGTCTTTACGGGCCAGCGGAGAGGAAGTCATCCACTGCTGATACATCAGAACGTGCCACAACTCGTTGTTCCAATTGCGGCGTCCCGAAAGGTGTTCCTTCCATTTGCGCCGTATGGGCAGCGGATTCAAGGCATTGTCGCGCAGCGCGTCTGAAGAAAGCAGCGGCTCGGCCCAGTCGCGCAACTCACTTCGCAGCCAGGCGGCAATCGGGAACGCAAACCCCATTTTGGGCCGGTCCACCATGTTTTTCGGCACTCGGCGATAGAGGATTTGCCGAAGGATCCACTTACTGGTGCGTCCCGAAATTTTCATGGACAGCGGCAGGCGCCAGGCAAATTCCACCACATCGGGATCGAGGAATGGCACCCGAGTTTCCAGCGCGACCGACATGCTGGCGCGATCCACTTTCACCAGAATGTCATCCGCCATGTACGTCATCATGTCCATGTACATCATCTGGTGCACGAAATCGGGGAAATCGGGCCAGCGGTACAGATCGTCCAGACGTAGATCACTGCCGTCGCCAGCCAGCACAGCCTTGTGCGCGTCCGGCCAAACACCCACATAGTGGAGATAGACGTCCCGTGGCGTTCTTGCCTTGAGCGCGCCGGCAAACTTGTAAACATTCTCGCCTTTGGCCTGCGTGGCGCGCGATAACCGTCCCGGTACACGCAACAGACGGTCCCATTGCGCCGGAGAGAGCGAAGTCATCGCGGCCGCTGCCGCTCTGCGCGCTGGGTGAGGGATTGCCGCGAGCCGCTGTATGGTTCCGTGCCAGAGGTGCCGGTTATATCCGGCGAAGACCTCGTCCCCGGAATCCCCACTGAGAGCGACGGTGACACTCCGGCGCGCCAAGCCGGCGACCAGGGTGGTGGGAATCTGTGACGCATCGGCGAAAGGCTCGTCGTACAGGACCGGCAGGCGCGGCACCACGGCCAGAGCGTCAGCGGCGGTCACCTGCAGTTCGGTGTGATCCGTGCCCAGGTGCCTGGCGACCGGACGCGCGTACGCACTCTCGTCGAAGCCGAATTCGCGGAAGCCAATGGAAAACGTCCGCACCGGGCGCCTGCTCTGCTCCTGCATCAGGGCAACCACGGTGGAGGAATCGACGCCGCCTGAAAGCAATGCCCCCAGCGGCACATCCGAGATCATCCTTAACGACACGGCGCGCAAGAGCAGGCGCTCGAGCTCTTCCGTCGCTTCCTCGGCTGTCCCGGTGAATTGCGCGCGCACGCCGCGCCCGGCGACATCGAGCAATGACCAATAAGGTTGCGGCTCGGCGTACTGCTCCCCAGGCTTCACCACGAGAAAATGGGCTTGCGGCAATTTACGCACGCCTTTGTAAATCGAGAAGGGCGCAGGAATGTATCCGAGACGCAGGTAGATTGGCAAAGGTCCGGCATCAACTTCAGCGACAAAATCCTGATGCGCGGCTAGCGCCTTCAGTTCCGAGCCAAACAGGAAGCCATTGCGCATCCAGCCGTAGTACAGAGGCTTTTCGCCGAAGCGGTCGCGGGCCAGGTAGAGCGTGCGGTCGCGCCGATCCCAGACCGCGAAGGCAAACATCCCATTCAGCCGCTTCAGCGTGGGTTCAATCCCCCACGTTTCGAATCCGGCCAGCATGACTTCGGTGTCGGATATGCCGCGAAAGGCAGCATGGCTCTGCAGTTCTGTGCGTAATTCGCGGAAGTTGTAGATTTCGCCGTTGAACGTGATCGCATAACGGCCGGACGCGGAGAGCATGGGCTGGGCGCCGGTTGGGCTCAAGTCAATGATCGCCAGGCGGCGATGTCCGAGGGCACAGCTCGGCGTGCCGGCATCCACCCAGACATCGCTTCCGTCAGGGCCGCGATGCGCCAGCGTTTGCGTCATCGAGGAGACGATGTTGCGCAGGACTTCGCCCCCGCCGTCGTAGTCCACAATTCCAGCGATGCCGCACATTTAGACTGCCGAACCCTTGGTGCGTGTAGCGTTGGCCGCGGAACAAAGAGGTGGAAACTGTCCAGCGTATTCGGCGAGGCTGACCTTCCAATGACGCATGAGATAAAGACCCAGCGCCCGCAATTTCAGGCAGACCAGCCTTTCGCTGGCAGGACGCGGCGCGAAATATTCGGATTTGAACCACTCCGAACTCACCGGGGTGACTTTGACCTGGTCCTGCAAACCGAGGCAGCGCACCAACTCGACAGCTACGTCATAGCGGCTGGCAGAGCCTTCGCACACCTGGTTGTACACCCCATAGCGACCGGATTGGACCAGCGCCAGGAGCCCGCGCGCAAAATCTTCCGTGTAGCTCGGGGTGCCCGCCTTGTCGTCCACGGCGAACAATTCTCTGGCTCCGGCGGCAAGCTGCTTGTAAATCTTGTTGACGAACTTCTTGTCCTTCCGCGGCCCGCCTCCCATCATCCAGCCGGCGCGGACAACGTAGAAGCGCGAAACGTGCTCGCGGACGAACCGTTCCCCGGCATACTTTGATTTCGCGTAAACCGAGAGCGGGAGCGGATCGTCGTAGTCGTTGAATTCCGCTTTTTCTCCGCCAAAAATGCCCGCGGTCGAGATGTAAACGTAGGGGACATTCAGTTCGTTGGCAACCACGGCGAGATTCTCCGAGCCGAATGCGTTCGTCAGCCACGCGTCCTGGGCATTGCGTTCGCAATATTCCATGTCGGTGTGGGCGGCAAGATTCACGATAAGGGCCGGCCGGAAATTCAGAACCGATTCCCGGATAGCGTCGTAATCGCGAACATCGCCAAAAGTGAGCCACGACTCGTTCACGTCGATGTCGGTTGCCTCGACGCTGGCAACCGCGCTGAACTGGCGATACACAGCCGCCCCCAGCATGCCGCCGCATCCGGCGATGTAAATGCGCGTGTCCTGGTTCATATGCATAGCTCAGTTGAAGAGTCCGCGATAACGCTCCCGGAGTGCGGGCACTGAGTATCCTTGCAGAATGTATTCGCGTGCCGCCCTTCCCAGCGTCGTGATGCGCTGCGGTTCTCGGAGCAGGCTGGCCAGCGCCTCCACCCAATCGTCCTCGGTATTCCTTACCACCAGCCCCGTGGTTCCGTCCTGCACCACCTCATGTCCGGAGCCGACCTCGGAGACAACCGGCGCGATTCCCATGGCGGAATACTGGATGGCTTTGAACCCCACTTTGCCCTTTTCCCACGTACCTTCCGGCACCGGCATGATTCCGATATCAATTTCGTTCAGGTCTTCAATCTCGGTTTCCCTTCGCCAGGGCAAAAAGCGATAGTTCCGCAGCTCGGGAAACCCTGGGTCGGTGTCGCAGATAACCTGAAAATCGAAATCGTAATCTTGCTCCAGACGCCGCAATACTGGCCGCACCAACTCGAGGTATGGCGCGGTGGAATGCGATCCGGTCCACCCAATCACGATTCTTCCGCTGTGCTTCTTCGGCCTCGGGCTGTGATATTCCGGATCAATCGAAGTCGGAATCAGGACGACACGGTCGTTGAATTGCTTCGCCCAATTGACCAGGAACGGATTGCAGACCGAAACCTTGTAACTCCGTCGCACTGCGTAAGCGACCTTCGAAGGCCATTTCAGCCACGCCGCCAGGGGGTTCACGCCAGATTGGCTACGCAGGAAGATGGCATCGTCAAAGTCATAGATCACGCGCTTCTTCAGTGCGAAAAGTAGTGCCTCAAAGAGCGGAGGCCCAATGGGCGCCGCTTCGCGGTAGAGGAATACATACTCGTAGTTGCTCACTCGCGCGATCGATTTCATCCGCCGCAAGAACCCCCGCAGAACTCCCCAAGTCTTCCGGGCCAGATAGCCGGGCTTATAAAGGATGTCGCAGGTGGGGCCGTCGTAAAACGGCGCCAAATCAACCCCGAAGCCCGTCTCGCGGAAATAGCTAAGATACTGCTCATAACGAAAGCGCGGGCCGGGCGCCCGACCCAGCGGGTAATCTGTGATCACCAGAATCTTGGTTTCGGGCATTATGTAACAGAATACCAGCAAAACCGAAGCCTTCGATTCGTTCGCCATGCCCCTGTCGGCGGCCGAGAAGGCGGTTCCGAGATGATGTATTCTGTGCGCGTCTTATGCCACAGCCGCAAGACAACGTCGATACCGCGACTGTCGAATCCTTCGGCCGTGAGTGGGCGAAGTTCGATCACGCTGGTGCGTCGGAGGCATTCGTTCTACGCGCTTTCAACGCGTATTTTGCCGTGATGGATTGGAGCGCTCTACCCGCCAACGCCACGGGATTTGACATGGGCTGCGGCTCGGGCCGGTGGGCACGCCTGGTTGCGACCCGCGCCGGACACCTCACCTGCGTTGATCCCAGCGAGATGGCGCTGCAAGTTGCCCGAGCCAATCTCTCGGACCGTTCGAACTGCGAGTTCATCGTAGGTACCGCCAACCAGAATTCCCTGGCCGACGGCAGCTTCGACTTCGGTTACTCGCTCGGTGTCTTGCACCACGTTCCTGATACTGCCGGGGCGCTGCGCTGTTGCGTCAGGAAGCTCAAACCCGGCGGTCAGTTTCTGCTGTACCTCTATTACGGACTGGAAACGCGCCCTGTCTGGTTTCGGATTCTTTGGAAGATCACTGACCTGCTGCGCCGTGGGATTTCGCGGCTACCATTTTTCCTGCGCAGTCTGATCTGCGAGGTCATCGCTGCCGTGGTGTATTGGCCGCTGGCGTGCATCGCCGGGTTGGCGGAACGATGCGGCATGCGGGTCGATGCTTTTCCGCTGGCGATCTATCGCGAATACCCGTTCTATGCCATGCGGACGGACGCATTGGATCGCTTTGGTACGAAGCTGGAGCGACGTTTCACCAAAGCGGAGATCGAGGAAATGATGCTCAGCGCGGGCTTGCGCAATATCCGATTCAGCGATAAGCAGCCATTCTGGTGCGCCGCGGGTGTTCGCGCCGACTGCTGATTCTCCCGGCCCGTCAGGATCCGGCGCCTGACGCCGTCGCTCCTGCGGGTTGCAATCCCAAACGCCGGTAGACGCGCAGGTAGCCTTCTCGGCCGACGCCATGCATGGCGAACCTGCGCTCCGCTGTTTCCCGGCAGCGGGCCTGGATCGTACCGTCATTCAACAGAGTGGCGACCGCGGTCAGCGCAGCCTGGTAGCTACCCGGGTCGAAGCCGTCCACCAGCACTCCAACCTGTTCTCCGGTAACAATCTCGTCCACATCGCCGATGCCGGCGTTGGTCAAGATGGGCAGGCCGGCCGCGAGATATTCGCCAATCTTCGTTGGCGATGACGACCGCTTCGAGAAACAGGGTTGGATGAAAGAAATGGCAAAGTCGGCCGCAATCAGCAGCCCCGGCACTTCCTCCACCGGCGCCGTCATCACCGTGTACGCCGATTCCGGCACTCCCAGCGCCCGCAGAGGCGTGGTGATCAGCTCGTACTCGCTCTGCGTGATGATAAGAAAATGTGCGGAGGGATCCATGTTGCGAAACTCGGCAAACGCCTGCGCCATCGCCTCCATCATGTACCACGATCCAAGGCTGCCCACATAGGCCATGACCTTTTTGTCTTCAAGGCCGAGGCGCTTTCGGGACGGCTCGCGCAAGCGGGGATGGTATTTGTCGGTCATCACACAGCAGGGGATGATCTCAATATCCCCTCTTCGTTTGCGGAGCTCCGGCGAGCGCTCCATCAGCGCCTCTCGAATGTTGTGAGTCAGCATGACGATGCCGTCCGCCGAGCGCAGGGCGCGTGTCTCGGTCCACTTGGTCAAGCGGTATGCGATGCCGCCCTGCCGCCAGCGGCCAGCATCCACGTATTCCTCCGCCATCACACCGCGCAGGTCGAATACCATGCGCACGCCGAAGAGGGACTTGAGGCACAAGGCGATGACTGCGGGAACGTGGCTGCGCGCATGGACCACGTCAAAGCGTCGACGCAGCATCAGTCCGGCGGCATACACCGTGCCCGCAACCACGTCGTAAATGGTTGCCGGCAAGGACGGCCGCTTGTGGTAGCGAAGCGCGTGCCACGCAATTCCATATTCAGTCAACAGCTTGGCCAGCCGTTCCCGCTCGCGCTGCGCGGCAGCGCGATCCCCGGTTGACTCCTCGAACGAAAGCAAGACGACTTGGCAGCCGGCGGCGGCCAGTTCGCGCAGGTAAGGAACGACCTGCGTTTGCACCAGGTGTTTCTGCACGCCGAAATAGCTGATGTAGAGGATACGCATGGGTGGAGCAAGGAATCAGCGGCAGTCCGCCCTTCCCGCATCGCGATGCGCCGAGTCTTGCGCCGGGGGCTGCGTTGGTTGTGGGCTCAGTGTTGCATCGAGCGGCAGCACTGTCAATCGTTCAGGCTCGCCTAACGAGTTCGAACTGCGGCACGGCGATCATCGAATCACGCTTGGGTGAATATGCGTCCGCCGCGGCGTCATTTACAATGAAAAATTCCTTGGAGAGGTCCGCACGTTCATGCACCGCTGGTCGCAATTGTTCGTTCCCACACTGCGCGAAGCTCCCGCCGACGCCGAGGTCGCCAGTCACAAGTACCTGCTGCGCGGCGGCTATGTCCGCCAGCTCGCCGCCGGAATCTATTCCTACCTGTTTCTCGGCCAGCGGGCGATGCTGAAAATCACCCGGATCGTTCGTGAAGAGATGGACAAAATCGGCCAGGAATTCTACCTGCCGGCCCTGCATCCGGCGGAAATCTGGCAGGAGAGCGGACGCTGGGCGGTGATGGGCGACAACATGTTTCGCCTCAAGGACCGCAAGGGCGCCGACCTTTGCCTCGGCATGACCGAAGAGGAAGTGATGACCGCCATCGCGCGGCGTGAGCTGCGCAGCTACAAGCAGTTGCCGCAAATCTGGTATCAGATCCAGTCCAAGTTCCGCGACGAGCCCCGGCCCAAGTCCGGCCTGTTGCGCGTCCGGCAGTTCACGATGAAGGATTCCTACTCATTTGACCTGGATGCTGCCGGCCTGGATGTTTCCTACCAGAAGCATTACGACGCCTACTGCCGCATCTTCGACCGCTGCGGCTTGCAATATGTGGTGGTCGAAGCGCATTCCGGCGCGATGGGCGGCTCACAATCGCACGAATTCATGGTGTACACCGACGCAGGCGAGGACCTGGTGGTGAGCTGCCCGAGCTGCAAGTATGCCGCTAACCTGGAGAAGGCGACTTCGCGCCTGGAGGAAGTAGAAGACTACGCGCCCGTCGGCGAAGGCAAGCCGGTTGAAGTGCACACACCGGGGATGAAGACCATCGAGGAGGTCGCGAAGTACCTCGGCGTTTCGCCCAAGAACAAGATGAAGACGCTTGCTTTGATGGCAACCGTCGGCGAACCAGGCAAGCCGGGCGAGATCCCGGTGGTGGCTTTCCTGCGCGGCGATCACCAGCTCAACGAGGCCAAGCTGTCGGCCGCCATTGGTACCGCCGATTTTCGCCCTATGCATCCGGAAGAAATTGAAGGGGTGTTCAAGTCTCCGGCGGGATTTCTTGGCCCCATCGGTTCAGAAAACTGGCATTACAAGGGTATCAAGGCCAAAGTGCTGGTAGACCGCGCGTTGCTCGGCCGCAAGAACCTGATCGCCGGAGCGAATAAACAGGACTATCACCTGCGTAACGTGACGCCACAGCGCGATTTCACGGTGGCGGAAGAGCAGTGGGCCGACCTGCGCGCGGTCGAAGCAGGCGAAGGCTGCCCCAACTGCGGCGCGCCGCTGAAGGTCGCCAAAGCCGTGGAAATCGGGCACATCTTCAAGCTCGGTTATAAATATTCGGAGTCCATGGGGGCGCGCGTCCTCGACAAGGACGGCAAGGAAGTCACGCCCATCATGGGCAGCTACGGGATCGGAATCGAGCGCATCCTGACCGCCGCCATCGAGGAAAATCACGACGACGATGGATTCTTTCTGCCAGCGCAAATCGCGCCCTTTGACGTAGTGGTCACACCCATCAATGTGGCCGACGGAAAGCTGCGTTCCGTAGCCGAAGAGATCGCGCAACAATTGGAGACCGCGGGGTACGACGTTCTCTTCGACGACCGCGACGAGCGTCCCGGAGTAAAGTTCAAGGATGCCGACCTGGTGGGTATCCCATTCCGGATTAACGTGGGTAACAAGAAGGTTTCCCAGGGACAAGTTGAGGTATTTCGCCGCTCGACACGTGAGTCTCACGATGCTAGTATCGCCGCAATTACCGACACCCTCGCGGCGATGTTCCGCAAGAATCAGTAACGCCGGCTATATCCGGGGTGCCACCACGCCGGGGCGTGGCTGCGGAGGCGGGACTCGATGAAGGCTCTACGGGCAATCTTCGGCGTTGTTTTTATGGTGGCCGCGATCTACGCGGTATTCGTGCTGGTTCCTCCCTACTTCAGCAATTACAAATTCCAGGATGTCATCGCCGAGGAAGCGCGCGTGAATACCTACACGGCCAAGAGTGAAAACGATATACGCGAAAGCATTTTTCAAAAGGCCAAGGAACTCGATATTCCCGTCACCCAAGACCAAATCAATGTGCGGCGGGAAGGGCAAACGGTGAGCATCTCCGTGGATTACACGGTGCACGTCAACCTGCCGGCCTATCCGCTGGACCTGCAGTTCCATCCTTCATCGAAGAATAAGAGTTACTGAGAGGTTCACTTCGGTTTCGCCCACAGGCGAGCCGCGAAACGGAACCAACAGGTATTCCGCTCATTTACAATGCTGTCAGCCTCTGGCCGGGCTTTCAAACCGCGATTTCGCCTCTTCGCCGGGTTTTCTGGATAACGTTTTGCGGCGGTTCGCCGTCTCAGTGAGGGAAAGCGGCCGCTCAGCACGAGAGGATCAGGCGCCAGCGCGGCAGTCAGTGACGCGTCCGGCGGCACGATTTTCACGGTGGCACTCAAAGTCAAAATTCCGCGCTCCCAACCGGCCCGCCCGGCGCGCAGTTCGCCGCGCTCGCGGGTGACGCATTTCAGCTTCTCCGATCCCTGGGTCAAGATTGGCGTCACTTTTTTCCTCGTGGCTACCGTCATCGTGCTCAGCGTGTTCCTACGCTACTACGTCAAGTACGAGAAGATCGTGGACCGGCGGCTGCACGGGCAAATCTTTACCAATGCCACCAAGGTGTATTCGCGTCCGGCATCCATCTGGGTCGGCGAGACGATTGCTCCGGAGGCGATTGCCTCCGATCTGCGCCGCGCCGGGTACGTGGATTCCTCAAACAAGCCCGGCGGCATGGGCGCCTATCGGCTGCTGCATAGCGGACTCGAGATCCATCCCGGCCCGGAGTCCTACCACAACGAAGACGGCGCCGTGGTGCGCTTTACCGGCAGCAAGATCGAGCGCATCGTCGGAACCGGTGGCTCCGAGGGCAAAGAATTATCCGCTTACGAGCTGGAACCTGCGCTGTTGACAGCGATGGACACGGAGCAGCGCACCAAACGGCAGCTCGTCCAATACAAGGACATACCCAAGGTGATGGTGAACGCCGTGCTCGCCATCGAGGACCGGCGGTTTTTCCAGCACAGCGGGGTGAACTACTGGCGGCTGATGCAAGCCGCACTCGTGGACCTGCGTGAAGGCGGAGCCAGGCGGCAAGGCGGCTCGACGCTGACCATGCAGGTTTCGCGAGCTTTCTTTCTCACCCCGGAAAAGACACTGAAGCGCAAGGCGGTCGAGATGCTGATCGCCATTCAGCTCGAGCAGAAGCTGAGCAAGGAACAGATTTTCGAGCTGTACGCGAACCAGATCCCGATGGGGCAGCGCGGCTCCTACACCATCAGTGGCCTTGCCGAGGCGGCACGCGCTTACTTCAACAAGGACCTGCAAAGCGTCACTCTGCCGGAGGCGGCACTGCTGGCGGGGATCATCCAGCGGCCGAGCTATTTGTCGCCGTACCGCCATCCCGAGCGGGCGCTGGAGCGCCGTAATGTTGTGCTGGAATCCATGGCCGAGACCGGCGCGATCACGCGCGAAGAATGCGACAAGGCCAAGGCGACACCGCTCAAGCTTGCCGCGCCGAACGTCGAAGCCAGTGATGCGCCCTATTTCGTGGACTTGGTGAAGGACACGCTTCTGAGCCGCTACAGCGAGCGCGACCTCAGCGAGAACAGCTTTCGCATTTACACCACCCTCGATCCCGATTTGCAGCAGGCTGCCGCCGACGCGGTGCAGCAGGGCATGAAGCAGGTGGATGCGCAGGTGCAGAAGCTGCGCACCAAGCGGGTCAAGGTAGGAACCGGAAAGAGCGCCAAGACGGAGGTCAAGGTGGCTCCGGGGCCGCTGCCACAGGTTGCGCTGGTTGCGATGGATCCGCACACCGGCGAAATCCTCGCTTTGGTCGGCGGGCGCAACTACGGTATGAGCCAACTGAACCACGCTGTGGCGCGCCGTCCGACTGGCTCGGTATTCAAGCCCTTCGTATACGCGGCGGCGGTCAATACGTCCTTGAACGGCGACGACGCCAACCCCGTCACCCCGGCTTCCCTGATCGACGACAATCCCGGCACGTACAGCTATGGCGACCAGATTTACGAACCGCGCAATTACAAGGATGAGTATCACGGGACGGTGACGGCGCGTTTCGCGCTGGCGCACTCCTTGAACAATGCAACAGTCAAATTGGCCGAACAAGTCGGGTATGAGAAGGTCGCTGCGCTCGCCCGCGCCGCCGGCATCAAGTCGGTTCAACCCACGCCTGCCATGGCGCTCGGCGCCTACGATGCGACGCCCATTGATGTCGCCGCGGCGTACACCGTCTTTGCCAATGACGGCACACGCCTCTCGCCCGTCCTGGCTACCTCCGTCCGCGACGCGCATGGCGAGCTGGTGGACAATTTCCAGGCGGACCGTACCCAAGTGCTCGACCCGCGCGTCGCATACGTGATGACCTCCATGATGGAAAGTGTCATCAACAATGGCACTGCGGCTGGCGTACGTGGCATGGGATTTTCGGCCCCGGCGGCAGGCAAGACCGGGACGTCTCACGACGGCTGGTTCGCCGGCTATACCAGCAACTTACTGTGCATCGTGTGGGTCGGATACGACGATTACAGCGACTTACGGTTGAGCGGCGCCAGCACGGCTGCGCCCATCTGGGCGGAGTTCATGAAGCGGGCGGTGAAACTGCCGGCTTATCGCGACGCGTCCACGTTCAAGCAGCCATCGGGCGTGGTGGACGTGCGGCTGGATAAGATCACCAATCGGCTGGCGACCGCCGCTTGCCCCGACGACTACACCGCGGCATTCATCGCCGGCACCGAACCGAAGGACAGTTGCGACCAGCCGCTCGGCGACCATCGCGGCATTCTCACGCGTATTTTTGGTTCGAGTACGCCGCCGCAGCCGGTGATCGGCGCCGCCCATCCGGGCCCCGCCGCCACGGCGCCGGCGACCAGCGCCAATTCGGAACAGGGGCAGGCTGATCAGCAGAAGAAAAAGAAGGGAATTTTCGGCAAAATAGTGGGTATCTTCAAGGACGATAAGCAGGACAAGCCGTCCCCGCCACCGCCGCAGCGGGAGAACGGCGCCAACCCGCACTGAAGGAAGATGCGGGTCTGCGGCGGGGAGGCCCGACATGGTTCGTCGGCTGACATTCGCTGCATTGCTGAGCTTGCTTTGCGCCACGCTGCTTGCCGTGGCGCAGAATCCAACCACGCCACCAGAGATTCAGACTGCGCCGCCGCCCCTGCGAGTCGGGCCGCCTCCGGCCAACGCTACCGCCGAGGAGCTCGAAACCAAGGGCGACCAGCTGAAACTTGCCAAGCAGTTTGCGGACGCGCTGGACTACTACCGCGCCGCTAGCCAGAAGAAACGCTCTGCCGCGATCTTCAACAAGATTGGCATTCTCGAGCTGCAAACGTTGCACCTCAAGGAGGCGGAAAAGAGTTTCAACCAGGCGGTGAAGGCCGACCGCTCTGCCCCTGAGGGGTACAACAACCTCGGCGCGGTGAACTACGCGCGCAAGAAATACGACAAGGCCATCAAGTACTACAAGCGGGCCTTGCGGATTCGCGAGACAGCGGCATCGTTCCACAGCAATCTGGGGACCGCGTACTTCGAGAAGAAGGAATATGACAAGGCGGCTGCAGAATACCGGCGCGCTTTGCAACTGGACCCCGATATTTTCGATCGTAACTCGCAAACCGGCATCGCGGCCCACATGGTGAGCCTGGATGACCGCGCGCGCTTCTCCTACCAGTTGGCGAAGCTGTTTGCGACTTCGGGAGACCTTGAGCGCTCGCTGCTCTACCTGCGGCGCGCCATGGAAGACGGGTACAAAGGCATCGACGAGGTCTACAAGGACAAGGAATTTGCCACCCTGCGCAAGGACCCACGCTTCACTGAGCTGATGGCGCAGAAGCCTGCGTCCATCCCACAGTAAAAGGAGGAGTCAAAAAGTCGGAAGAACGACCGCGCGGTGATTATTTTGTTGGGGCTTTTTACTTCTGGCTTGTTTTCTTGGGCGCCCGGACTTTCAGGTAATCCGCGATTATGGCATCCAATTTCCCTTGCGCCTTCAGGACGTACTCCACCGCGTCGCGGATAGCGCCATACCCGCCAGGACTGGAAGTCACCCAATGCGCCTCGCGCTTCACCTCCTCGCGCGCGTTGGGCACGGCGATGGCGAGACCGCATCGCCGCATCACCGGCAGGTCAATGATGTCGTCTCCGACGTACGCTGCCTGCTCTGCCATGAGCTTTTCCTTGGCCAGGATTTCGTCGAATACCGCCAGCTTGTCGGCGATGCCCTGATGCACGTGATCCACCCGGAGATCGCGCGCGCGCAGCGCGACAGTTTCTGAAATCCTTTTCGTGATCAGTCCGGTCTTGATGCCGCCCAGGCGCGCCAGCGAGATGGCGGTGCCGTCGTGTGCGTGGAAGCCCTTGGCTTCAACTACGCTGTCGCTGGCAATGGCATAGCCGCCGCCATCGGCCATCTCGGCGGCCTTGTCTTTCGTATGCTGCTTCGCGCCGGCAGGGGCGGGGAAGAGCCAGATGGTGCCGTCGGTCATGACGCCGTCAACATCGAACAGCAGCAGACGGATTTTGCGTGCCCGGTCTTCAGACATGTTCGGAGTTCCGAGATGCGAGTTCCGAGTATACAGAGGCTCCCGCTAAAACGTGCCGGGGACAAATTCCTCGATCACCATCTTCGAAATGGCGCCACAGGCGCCGCAAAACAGCAGGGTCTGGTGGTCTTCCGATTTCAGAACGGCTACCCGCAGGCTTTCACAGGAAGCGCACCACGTGGTCGGTTCACCCGATTCTGGCTCATCCACTTGAGTCGTCGCCGCGGTCATCACTTGCCCGGTTTTAACCGTGTTGATTTCAAACGTGCTGCGGCAATCGGCGCACACATGGTTGAAGCAGCACTTGGGCTCGCAGGAATAAACGATTTCCGAACCGGCGCACTTGGGACAGCGGATGATGTCTTTCAGCGTTCGCACGCTCCCATTTTACTAAGCGGCGCTTCACCTCCTCTGGTGGCGAAGAATAGGCGAAACTGGTAGAATTGAAGGAATGTTTGTGGGGGCGGAAAACTCGCTGCATTGGGCCCACCCTGTCGTTCGCGACTGGTTCACGGCGAAGTTCGGGAGTCCGACCGAGCCGCAGGAGCAGGGCTGGCCTTACATCCTGGCACGCCGTCCAACCCTGATTGCCGCGCCCACCGGCTCAGGCAAGACCCTGGCGGCCTTTCTCGCCTGCATTGACCGGCTGGTTCGCCAAGCGCTTGCTGGGGATCTTGAGGACCGCACCGAGGTCCTGTATGTCTCCCCGCTGAAGGCGTTGGGCAACGATATCCAGAAGAATTTGGAAGTTCCGCTCGGCGAAATCCTTCAGCTCGCCGGCGAACGCGGCCTGCTGATGCCGGAAATTCGCACCGCGGTGCGGACCGGCGACACGCTCATGCACGAGCGCCGCGCCATGTTAAAACGGCCGCCGCACATCCTGGTCACCACGCCGGAGTCGCTCTACATCCTGCTGACCGCGGAGAAGAGCCGGGCCATCCTGCGTGAGGTGAACACGGTCATCGTGGATGAAATTCACGCCGTCGCCGGCGACAAGCGTGGGGCTCACCTCGCACTTTCGCTCGAGCGTCTCGACGCGCTGGTGACGAGCGCCGGGCGGCCCGCGCCGGTGCGCATTGGATTGTCGGCGACTCAGAAGCCGATCGAAGAGATCGCGCACTTTCTAACCGGTAACGGCCGCGGCGATCCGGCCACCGTGGACGTCGGGCATCGCCGCAAGATGGATCTTGCCGTCGAGGTGCCCGGGATCGCCCTCGGGCCGGTAGCTTCCAACGAGATGTGGGACGAAATCTACGACCGCATCGCCGAGCTTGTCCGGCAGCATCGTTCCACGCTGGTGTTCGTGAACACGCGGCGGATGGCGGAGCGCATCTCGCATCACCTGGCCGAGCGCCTGGGCGAAAACGCGGTGGCCGCGCACCATGGCAGTCTTTCGCGCAAGCTGCGATTGGTGGCGGAGAACAGGCTGAAGAGTGGCGAACTGAGCGTGCTGGTGGCGACGGCCTCGCTGCAGCTCGGCATTGACATCGGAATGGTGGACCTGGTGGTGCAGATTGGCTCCACCCGGTCCATCGCTGTGGCGCTGCAGCGCGTCGGGCGGGCCGGCCACTGGCGCGGGGCGATTCCCAAGGGACGTTTCTTCGTTACCACGCGCGATGAGCTGTTCGAATGTGCCGCCCTCATCCGCGCCATCCAACAGGGCGAGCTGGACCGCATCATCATTCCGGATTCGCCGCTCGACATTCTGGCGCAGCAGTTGGTGGCCACCTGCGCGAGTTCGACTTCCAGCCTCAGCACATCGCCATATCGGAGTCATTCCGAGCACAGCGAGGAATCTGTTGGGAAAGATGCCGGTGATTCCTGGCCGGAAGACGATCTCTTCTTGCTCGCCCGCCGCGCGTATCCGTACCGCGATCTGGGCCGTGAAGACTTTGACGCGATCCTCGCCATGCTGTCGGACGGCATTTCCGCCCGTCGCGGACGCTACTGCGCGTATCTGCATCGCGACCAAATCAACCACAGAGTTCGCGCGCGGCGCGGCGCGCGCTTGGCGGCCATCACCAGCGGCGGCGCCATTCCGGAGAATGCTCTCTTCACCGTCGTCGCCCTGCCGGAGGGCGTGGTGGTCGGCACAGTGGACGAGGATTTCGCGGTGGAGTCGCTGGCTGGCGACATCATGCTCCTGGGGAACACCTCCTGGAAGATTCGCCGCATCGAGAGCGCCTCCGGCCGCGTGCTGGTGGAAGACGCGCACGGGGCACCGCCGGGGATTCCGTTCTGGCTGGGCGAGGCGCCCTCGCGTACGCCTGAGCTTTCCGCGCATGTCGCAGAGTTGCGGGAGCAGCTCAGCGCGATGCTGCCGAAGACCTCGCCGGTGGCATTTTCAACCGGTAGCGCCGAAGTGGCTGAAGCCATCGAGTGGCTCAAGCAGGAGTGTGGGCTCGACCCGGCGGGCGCGGAGCAGGCCATCCTGCACTTAGTTACAGGACGCGCGGTGCTCGGCGCGGTGCCGACTCAGCAAACCATCGTCGCGGAGCGCTTTTTCGACGAAGGTGGCGGCATGCAATTGGTGATTCACGCGCCCTTCGGCGGGCGAATCAACAAAGCGTGGGGACTGGCGTTGCGCAAGCGATTCTGCCGCAGCTTCAATTTTGAACTGCAGGCCGCAGCGACTGACGACGGGCTCAATATCGCCCTCGCCGAGCAGCACAGCTTCCCCTTGGCAGACGTATTCCATTTTCTCCAGCCGGAAACGGTGCAGAGCGTTCTGGAGCAGGCGGTGCTTACGGGAGCACCCGTCTTCGGCACGCGCTTCCGCTGGGATGCAACGCGCGCGCTGGCGCTGTTGCGTTATCGCGGCGGCAAGAAAATTCCACCGCAGGTGCAGCGCATTCTCTCCGACGACTTGCTGGCAACTGTGTTTCCCGATGTCGCAGCCTGTGGCGAGAACATCCAGGGCGACATTCAGATTCCCGATCATCCGCTGGTCAAAGAGGTCATGAAAGACGTTCTGCACGAGGCCATGGACCTCGATGGGCTGCGAGCAGTGCTTCACGGGATCGAAGATGGCTCGGTGCGTTGTCTGGCGGTGGACACACCCGTTGCCTCACAGTTTTCGCACGAGATTCTCAACGCGAATCCCTACGCATATCTGGATGACGCGCCGCTGGAGGAGCGTCGCGCGCGCGCCGTGCAGATGCGCCAGGTGCTTCCAGATTCTGTATTGCAGGAGGTCGGCAGGCTTGATCCCAACGCCATTGCACAGGTCCAGCAGGAAGCCTGGCCCGATGTGCGCGATACCGATGAGTTGCACGACGCACTGCTGACGCTCTTGGCAGTCCCGGCGGCCAATGACGATGGAGCGCGCTCGCCCTCGAGCGCGCCCGCCTGGAACGAGTATCTCGACCCACTCCTGTCGGGCGGAAGGGCCTATGTGGCGCGGGTCGCCGACCCGGTCCACACGCGTGCGTTCTGGGTCGCGGCCGAACGCGTTCCCGCATTCCGTGCGATATATCCAGAAGCAACGTTCGACATCGAGCGTGGAGGCGAGCGCGCTGCAGCGCCCGGCGAGGCCGCGCCGAGTCGTCCAGACGCGCTGCTGCAGATGCTGACCGGCTGGACGCAGCATCTGGGACCCACAACTGCTGCGGAACTTGCGACGTTACTTCAACTGCCGGAGAACGAAGTTGACCAGACGCTGCTTCGGTTGGAGTCCTCGGGCGCCGTGCTAAGAGGCAGCTTCCGACTGACAACTGACAACCGACAACTGACAACTGAATTTTGCGATCGCCGCCTGCTCGCTCGTATCCATCGTCTTACCCTGGGCGCTTTGCGCCGCGAAATCGAGCCGGTCACTCCCGCGCAACTCATGCGCTGGCTGCTCCGCTGGCAGCACGTCGCGCCGAACGCGCAAGCTGCCGGCGAACGCGGCTTGCTTGACGTCCTTCGTCAACTGCAGGGGTTCGAAATTCCTGCCAACGCTTGGGAACGCCAGGTCCTGGCGCGCCGGCTGAGCGACTACGATCCCAAGCAGCTCGATCAGCTCTGTCTTACCGGCGCGGTGGGCTGGGGACGCCTGTCACCGCATCCGGCAACGCTGGAGGAGAGTGGCGGCAAGCGCCGCGTAATTCCCACCAGCGTCGCGCCCATCACATTTTTCGTGCGCGAAGAGGCGGACTGGATGACGCCCCGCCGTCCCGAGGCGATCGAGGAAGAAGCGCGCGGCCTGAGCCACGGCGCACGCGACGTGCTGACGTTTCTGCGCCAGCGCGGGGCATCGTTTTTCACCGATATCGTGCGCGGCACCGGCAAGCTGAAGTCGGAAGTCGAGACTGCGCTCTGGGAGCTGGTTGCTGGCGGGCTGGTCACGGCCGATGGTTTCGACAATCTGCGCTCGCTGATCGATCCGAAGCGTCGCGCCGGCCAGGGAGGCGGACGCACGACGCGTCCGCGCCATTCTTCCGGCCGCTGGTCGTTGTTGTATGCAATCGAGCAGACCGACCGTGATAAGGCGATCGAGGCTACCTGCCGCATGTTGTTGGAGCGCTATGGCGTGGTCTTCCGCGACCTGCTGACCCGCGAAGCCATCGCGCCGAAGTGGCGCGAACTGGTGCAGGCCTTCCGTCGCCTTGAAGCGCGCGGCGACGTGCGCGGCGGACGCTTCGTCAGCGGATTCCTCGGCGAGCAGTATGCGCTGCCGGTCGCGGTGGAATCGCTGCGCGCCATGCGCAAGATCGAACCCAGTGGCGAGACGATCGTGGTTTCCGCCGCCGATCCGATGAACCTGGTCGGCGTCATCGTCCCCGGTGAGCGCGTACCCGCAATTTCCGGCAAGACCGTGAGTTTCCGCGACGGGGTTGCCATTGTCGCCGAGGTCTCTCCCATCGCGGCCGAGCTTTCGCTGCCCAGCACGGCGGCGACCGGCGACTAATCGAACGTCCGTTCCAAACTGGGCCCGCCCTTCTTTTTCCGCATCACTGGCCACTGACCACCGGCCACGGCTATATTAAAATCGCCAGTTCGTTTGCCGTCATTCTTCGTTCAAGGAATTCTCATGGCTGAAGCTACCCTGCAGCGCGCGCCCTTCACTCCGCCCCTGGTTGCCCTTTCCGAGGACGAGCTTCTCTTCCGCGACAATGTGCGCCAGTTTGCGGAAGAGAAAGTCGCGCCGCTTTCTCGCGAGATGGACGAGAAGGGTGTCTTCGATCACTCTCTCATTGAACAGTTCTTCCAGCTTGGCCTGATGGGCATTGAGATTCCCGAGCAGTACGGCGGCGGCGCGGGAACTTTTTTCGAAGCCATTCTCGCCGTCGAGGAGTTGTCGCGGATGGACGCCTCCGCCGGCGTCGTCGTGGATGTGCAGAACACGCTGGTCAACAACGCGCTGCTGCGCTGGGGTACCGACGAGCAAAAGAAGCGCTATCTGCCGCGTATGGCTGCCGAGTTGGTCGGCGCCTACGCGCTGAGCGAAGCGGGTTCGGGCTCTGACGCCTTCGCGCTCACCACCAAGGCCGAGCTCAAGGGCGATGAGTACGTATTGAATGGCCGCAAGCTGTGGATCACCAATGGCAAGGAGGCAGGGCTGTTCATCGTCTTTGCCAATGCGAATCCCTCGGCCGGATATAAGGGCATTACCGCGTTTCTCGTGGACAAGGATTTCCCGGGCTTTACCGTCGGCAAGAAAGAAGACAAGCTCGGCATCCGCGCGTCCTCTACCTGCGAGCTGATCTTGGAAGATTGCCGCGTGCCGAGATCCAATGTCCTCGGTGAAGCGGGCAAAGGCTACAAGATCGCGATCGAGACGTTGAACGAAGGCCGCATCGGCATCGGCGCGCAGATGGTCGGCGTCGCCACTGGCGCCTGGCAGCACGCCCTCAAGTATTCCCAGGAGCGCAAGCAGTTTGGCAAAGCGATTTCCGAATTCCAGGGCATCCAGTTCCAACTGGCGCAGATGGGCACCGAGATCGAGGCCGCGCGCCTCATGGTGTACAACGCCGCCCGCATGAAGGATGCCGGCATGAACTTCGTCAAGGAAGCCGCCATGACCAAGCTGTTCTCCTCGCAGGTAGCCGAACGCGTCTGCTCGCTTGCGGTGGAAATCTACGGTGGCTACGGCTTCACCAAGGATTACCCGGTCGAGAAATATTTCCGCGACTGCAAGATCGGCAAGATTTACGAGGGCACGTCCAACATGCAGCTCGCGACCATCGCCAAGATTGTCCTCGGAGGAAAGTAGCCTTCAGTTCCGTTTTGGAGCTGCGAGACGATTTTTTTCCATCGGCCGCCCGTGGCATCGCATCTACACGGGCGGTTTTGTTTTTCCTGCGTGCTCCGGCGAAAATTTGTTAGGAGGACCGCCGTATGGTCCGCGAAGAGGTAATCCAGCAATTCCCGGAACTTTTTGGCAAAAAGAAGGTCAACGGCCGTGACGTCAGTGTTGAGAACGCCATCGCCACACTCACGCGCGAGTTGCGCCCCGCCCTCGCTGCCGCCCTCAGCGCGCGCCGCGAGTTGCTGCAAAACCCAGCGCCGGTGCGCGACAAATATTCGTGGCCGAAGTGGAATGAATCTTTCGAAGATCCCGTCTCCGGCAAGCCCTGGACCTTCCGCAACATCGTCCAGGGAATGATCGACAATTTCCTGGGGCGCGAATCCGAGTGGCGCTGGCGCCTGAACGATGAGGTGGATATTCCACCCGATGCCCACCCGCTGACCAACCCTGGCCTGGAGCTCACCGGCCCCTGGCAGCCTCTCGACATGGCATTCAACGCTCTTAACAGCCCTGCACCGGTCAACATGCCCGACTGGGAAGACGCGTCACCTCCGCACTTTCGCCCCGACGGTGCACCGAAGAACGAGCCCATCGGTATTTTCGCTGCGCTGCAGAACGCTAAGGACATTCACGAGGGCCGCTGGAACAACCGCACCTATGACGTAATCAAGAAGGGCAAGAAGCGCTCGTACAAAATTGACAGGCCTCCATCAGGCTGGCCGACACGCTTCTGCCGCCCGCCGGGGAACCATGTCCTGTTCGATCACATTGTGGTGGACGGCGAACCCGCACCCGGCCTGATCGCGGTCACGGTGTTGTGGACCTTCAATATCTACGACGCCCTCAAGCGCAACGGCGCCGGCGTGTATTTCTATATTCCGAAATTGCAGACGCCACAGGAAGCGCTCATCCTCGAGAAACTTCTCTCCCGGATCGAAGGCCTGATCGGCGTTTCCGCGGGCACGCTCAAGATTAAAGTTCTCTACGAAGAAGGCAATGCGGGCCGCGTTCTGCCGGCCATTGCCTGGGTGCTGCGGCGTCGCCTGCTCGGCACTAACGTCGGCCGCTGGGATTATCTCGGCAGTATCATCGAGATGTGGAAGGACGATCCCAAGGGCGTCTATCCCGACCCGCAGAGCATCGGCATGGCCTCACCGAACATGATCGCCTACCAGCGCTACAACGCGCTGATGATGCTCATGGCCGGCATGAAGAATGCCGAACTCACTCAGGCTGCGCCCATCGGCGGCATGGCTGCGGTTATGATCTACCAGGGCGGCGATCCCTATGGCCGTTCTCGCTACAATCCGCTGGCGCTGCGCGCCATGGTCGTGGACAAGCTGCGCGAGCGCCTGCTCGGCCTGATCTTCGTTCCCGACAAGCCTCCGTCTCCCGGCCAGCAGCCTACCCTCAGCGACATCCTCGCCAACAAGGTGAAAGGCCGGCTCTACGACACCTACCGCCAGAGCTGGGTCGCCAGTCCGGAGCCGGCCTATGTGGCCGCCGGCAACAATCCGCTGCGCGTTCCTCTGGCGCAGTTGCAGGCGATGATTGACGCTGCTCCCGTCACCACGGATGTAAAAGGCAAAGCCGTGCCCACGGTTGAGAGCGGGCTGGTGCCGGCCGAGCGCGCCGTGCTGCAATCGCGCGGTGTGCTGAATTCCAGCGGAACGATCACGCCTGCCGTGCTCAATGCCGATTCCGTGGCCACGCCGGAGAAGATTTTCACCCAGGAACTTTGGGATTCCATCTATGGCATTCCCCAAGGCGATGTCACCATCGAGCACATCCAGCACGCCTTCTACATGGCGGCCAACTACGGCTTCCAGATTTTGAACGGCAACTTTGCCGCCGCCATTGATGACTACGAGCTCAAGCTCCGCTTCATGAACGATCTGGCCACCTATCGCATTGACGTTTCCTGGCTATGGACGCTGGCGCACCATCAGGCCACCATCACCAAGGATGGCCATTTCAAGCGCTCCACTCTCACCGACGACGGCGTCGAACTGGCGCAGGACGCCGAACCCGTTAAAGCCGGCACTCGCTTCACGCGTGAGATGTTCGACAAAGTCTGGAATTATCACAACGAGTGGACTGCTCAGTTCTTTGCCGAACTCGATCGCCGAGGCGATCCCGGCCGCTTCGATCGCTCCAAGGCGCCCGTCATCATGGACCTGTTGAAGCGGCAGTTGCTTTCGCCACGTTACATCCAGCACAGCGCGCGCGTGCTCTGGGTGGTCGGAGAAGCTAACCCGCAGCAGCGCGAGCAGATCTTGCAGGCAGTCTTTGATCTGACGCGGGAGGAAGTCGTCAAACGCGTTCAGGCAGGCAAGATGGACAAGCTCGCCTTGCATGCGCACGACTACATCTTTGACGTCTTTCCCGCAGCGGAAGGAAAGAAGGTTGAAGCCGCGCGCCCGCAGGGCAAACAAACGGCGTAACAGGAAGTGAAAATCAGGAAGTGAAAATATTGATTGGAGTCATCCCGAGCGCAGCGAGGGACCTGCTGTCATCGCCCCCGGGGACTGGAAACCGTGACCTTGAAAGCTAACGGCTCGCCACTCGTGCTGGCCGGTATCCCATGTGCGTCGAAATCCGGCGCGCCGATTCCTTCACCTGCTCCACGATCCGCGGCAGCGTCTCGCCGGTCACCTGCTGCGTTGTCCCGGTGATGTTGAGCGCCGCCTCGATTTCTCCCGCGGCATTGAATACCGGAGCGGCCACGCAGCGCACGCCCGGGCTGTTCTCCTCGTCGTCAAACGCATAGCCGCGCTCGCGTACCACTTCTAGCTCGCGAAAAAACCGCGCCGGATTCGTGATCGTCGTCGCCGTGCGCTTCTTCATTCCGCGGTCGCGCAGGATCGCCTGCACCTCTGCCTCTGGCAGGTGCGCCGCTAGCGCTTTGCCCACGCTGGTGGAATACACCTCCATGCGCCGTCCGATCCAGGTGTCCATCTTGATGAACCCGGGCGCCTCCACCCGCTCCACGTACACCGCTTGCGTGCCGTCCAGAATTGCCAGGTGCGAGGTGATGTGCACGTGCTCCACTAGGTGCCGCATCACCGGCTGCGCCACCTCGCGCACGTCCACGCCCGATAGGGCACCGCGCCCCAGGTTCAGGATTTTTAGCCCCAGCCGATACTTGCCGCTGTCGCCATCGCGGCGCAGGTAGCCGTGCTTCTCCAGCGCCCGCAGGATGTAGCTGGCCGAGCTTTTCGGAATATGCAGCTTGCGGCTGATCTCGGCGTTGCTCATGGCGCGCGCCGCCACCGCTTCCAGGATGGCGATGGTGCGATGGACAGCCGTTGATGGTGATTCCGCGGCAACCGGCATAGAGGACGGGCGCTCGCGTTTTCACAAGCGCCGGTGTTGAATTTCTTAGCAGCGATCGTACCGAATTCCGAACCTTTGTTCAATATGCTGAACGGTTACCTCCCCCCGGGGCTATCGAAAACTTGCGTGTACACGATTACGAATTTGCGTTCAATATGCTGAACATCAAAATTGACGGCCCCCGATCCAACCTCTACTCTCCGTACACCATCTTGAATGGCTGTTCAGAATTCTGAACGACCCGGCCCCTGGTCCCCTGGAACGAACGACCCGATAGGAGAAACACTCATGCCGGTGAACGGTAAACCAGAACTTCTCGATAACTGGGCCGACAATCCCCGCTGGCAGGGCATTCAGCGCCCCTACAGCATGGACGACGTCGAGCGCCTGCGCGGCAGCGTCCGCGTCGAATACACCCTCGCGCGGCTCGGCGCCGAGCGCCTCTGGGAATTGCTGCACGGTCAAAACTACGTCGCCGCCTTGGGCGCGCTCACCGGCAACCAGGCCGTGCAGATGGTGAAGGCAGGGCTGAACGCCATCTACGTCAGCGGCTGGCAGGTCGCTGCCGACGCCAACGATTGGGGCCAGACGTATCCCGACCAGAGCCTCTACCCGGTGGACAGCGTCCCCAACCTCTGCCGAAAGATCAACAATGCGCTGATGCGTGCCGACCAGATTGCGCACTCTGAAAAGCATAACGGTACACATTGGTATGCGCCGCTGGTCGCCGATGCCGAGGCCGGTTTCGGCGGGCCTCTCAATGCTTACGAGCTCATGCGCGCCATGATTGAAGCCGGCGCCGCCTGTGTCCACTTCGAGGACCAGCTCTCCTCCGCCAAGAAGTGCGGCCACCTCGGCGGCAAGGTGCTGGTGCCCACGCAGGAGGCTATTCAGAAGCTGGTCGCCGCCCGTCTGGCTGCTGACGTGATGGGAGTGCCCACGCTGCTGCTGGCGCGCACCGACGCCAACTCCGCCAAGCTGCTCACCAGCGACGTGGATCCCGTGGACCGCGAGTTCATTGAAGGCGAGCGCACCAGCGAAGGCTTCTTCCGCATTCGCGGCGGCCTCGACTACGCCATCGCCCGCAGCATCGCCTACGCGCCTTACGTGGACATGATCTGGTGCGAGACTTCCGAGCCCAACATCGAGGAAGCGCGCCGCTTCGCCGAAGGCGTGCACAAGAAGTTCCCCGGCAAGATTCTCGCCTACAACTGCTCGCCGTCATTCAACTGGAAGAAGAAGCTCAGCGACGCCGACATTGCGCGCTTCCAGCCCGCGCTGGCCGAGATGGGTTACAAATTCCAGTTCGTCACCCTCGCCGGGTTCCATTCCCTCAACCTGAGCATGTTCGAACTGGCCCGCGGCTACCGCGATCGTGGCATGACCGCCTACGCGCGCTTGCAAGAGAAGGAATTCGCCCGCGAGACCGAGTACGGGTATGAGGCGGTCAAGCACCAGAAGTTTGTCGGCACCGGGTATTTCGACGCCCTCAACGAGGTGATCACGCACGGGGTCACTTCCACCAAGGCGCTGGAGGGCTCGACCGAGGCCGAGCAGTTCGAGGTGAAGCCGCAAGCGAATGTCGTCGAAATGGCAATCCCGCCCGCTGCCATCCCGCAGCGCGATCGCCTGGCCGGCGACTAGTATCTCCTTCATGACCAGAGGCCCCGACAATCGTCGGGGCCTCAACTCATTGGTAGCGGTTCTTAGTGACCCTTTGAGCTATTTGTAAATCTCGGCTGTATACTGCGGCTGCAGCCAACTCCAAACGCGCCAGCCGCCCGTGACCAGCACGGTCGTTCCGTCGTTCAGGACTGTGGCGTGATGTCCGTAGCGGGCCTCACGCAAGCTGCCGGTGACTGTCGACGTGCCCACGGCTGGGTCGAACAATTCGGCATCCTGGATGATCTCGCCCCATGGCATCGAATTGTCTCCTTGCCCATACAGCCCGTCGACCTGTACGTAGTTATCTGTCCTGCCTCCAGCGACCAGGACCTTCCCGTCCCCAAGTAAGCTGGCGCTATGCATGAAGCGTGCGACCAGCAGCTTTCCACCCGAGGTGAACTGGTCAGTGGCCGGGTAGTAAATCTCCGCTGTATCCACCGGGTTACCGGAAGCGTCGATGCCGCCGAGGACCAGGACTCGGCCATCGGACAGCAGGACCGACGTGTGGAAGGCGCGCGCTGTCGCCATGCTGCCCTTGGTCAGTGTGAGTTGGCCGGAAGCAGGGTCGTAGATTTCGGCGCTGGCCCACCACGCTCCATTGCCGCAATAACCGTTAGCGCCGCCAACGATGAGCACTCGCCCATCCAGGAGGCGCGTAGCCGTGTAACCGTCTCTAGCCACGTTCATAGGGCCATTAGTGATCGTGAAACTGCCCAACGTAGGGTCGTAAACCTCTGCCGTCGTCGTCGGATCGTAGCAATCCGCGCCGTTGTATGTCGGATACCCGCCCGTGACCAGCACACTTCCACTAGCAAGCACAGTTACGGTTGGATACACGCGCGCTACCGCCATCGTGGCGCCAGCCGTGACGGTTTGCTTTGCAAGATCGTACACATCGGAGCTGGCTGTTTCACCCCACCCGTCCCCACCCGTCCATCCACCCGCCAGCAGCACCTTGCCCGTATTCAGCAACGCAACGCCATGGAAGATGCGCATGCCTGGCATCGTCCCTACGACAGAGAAGCCGTCGGTGTTTGGATCGTAAGCCTCAAGGTCGAGATCGGGCACTTCATACCAATCGTTGGGATCCCAATGAAATCCGCCGGCGACCAGGACCTTGCCATCCAGCGAGCCACATCCGGTGATACCCAGGGCGCTGCAATTCAGCAACGTCGCGCTACCTCCGCCGTGACGCTCGCTCATCGGCTGCGCGGTATAGCGGAAGCCGCGGTCCGTAACGGTCACGGTCGCCTCAACGGCCTTCGCGGGGTAGAAATCAGGTTTGGCTGTCACGTGGTACGTACCGGGCGCCGACCCGGCGGTGTAGAGCCCGGTGCTGTCAATCGTGCCGTTCGGATCGTTGGTAGTCCATGACACTGCGTCCTGCGGTGTCGCCGTGGCCGAAAATTGCCGAGTGGAGCCTTTCAGCAGGACGTCAGCCATAGGCGAAATCTGGAGGGAAACGTCCGGAACGATTACTTGCACGCCTGTGCTCCCACCCACCGCGACACTAGATGCCCATATGGAATACGTGCCGGGATTGTTGGGAGCGGTGTAAAGACCCGAATCGCTGATTGCGCCGCCGGTGCTGCCCTGCGCCACTGACCATGTGACGCGCTGGTCCGTGCTTCCGTTGACCACGGCCGAAAACTGCCGGCTGGCTGTAGCGAACACCTGCACGGAACCGGAGGGAGTAATGGCTACGCTGACCGGGGGCACAGTGACGGTGGCATAGCCCAAACTCGTCCCGTTCGCCGCGCTAATCGCAATCACATGGAAGGTGCCGCCGGTGGCGATCACTGGCGCCGTGTACGCTCCTGCCGGGGTGATTGTGCCTCCAGCGGGTCCTTCGAGAATCTCCCAAGTGACCGCGGTGTTCATCGTGCCGTTAACTTGGGCGGAAAAACCCTGGCTGTCGCCTTCCAATACCGTGGCGGTGGTGGGAGATACAAACACGCCAATAGCGCCGGGCGCACTCACCGTCACCACTGCGACCGCGGTTTTCGACGGATCGGCCACGCTGGTTGCCACTAGGTGGTAAGTGCCGGCGGCGTTCTGCGGAGTTATGTAAATTCCCGTACTGCTGATGAAGCCACCGGCCGCGCCTTCCTGTACGCTCCAGCTTACGGCGGTGTTCGCCGGTCCGGTTACAGGAGCGATAAACTGCTGGGTGGCGCCTGCATTCAGAGTCACGCTGCTCGGGCTGATGGTGACCACAGCCGCGCCGGGCGCACTCACCGTTACCACTGCGACCGCGCCCTTCGATGGATCAGCCACGCTGGCGGCGACGACGTGGTAGGTGCCCGGCGTCTGGGAAGCCACAAAGAGGGTTGTATCGTTGCCCGTCGTGCTGAAGGAACCGCCAGGCGTACCTTCAGCAACGCTCCAGGTCACAGCCGTATTCGCCAGTCCAGTGACACTCGCAGTAAACGGCTCGGTTGCGCCTGGGTTCAGAGTCACGCTGCTCGGGCTGATGTTGACCACAATCGCGCTAGGCAAGCTCACGATCACCACTGCGACCGCGCTCTTCGATGGATCGGCCACGCTGGTGGCCACGACGTGGTAGGTGCCAGGGGTCTGACAAGCGACGAAAACTCCCGTTCCGCTGATCGAGCCGCCGGACGCTCCTTCCTGCACGCTCCAAGTGACGGCGCCGTTAGTCGACCCGCTCACCGTGGCGGTAAACGCCTGGGCCGCACCGGAACTCACGCTGACGGTGCTCGGAGAAACAGTAACGGTCGCGGAGCTTGACGACGTGGTTCCGCTCAGATTGGGTGACGCTGCTGGCAGCACCGAAGATCCGCCGCCGCAGCCGGCCAGCAGGCAAGTCGCAACCAACAGCACAGACCAGTGAGCATTCCGCCGCATCGTCTGCTCCCTCTGGTCGGCCAATTGGATGTGAACTTATGTGCGGGTACGTTCGCGCATCGCCCAAAAAGGCACAATCGGGACGGGATAACCCTTTTGTCACGTTTTTGTATCGAGCCAAGTAGATGAAAGCGAGGCGTTTATCGAATTAGTGAGGTTTGTTGCTGAACATCGGGCTTATACTTTGGCAATTTTTCTGGCGGGTCCTTTGGGCAGCAAGACCCCAAAACGGGAAATCGAAATTGACCTGGGCCGCTACGAACTGCGCCGCTCCGGTCACCGGGTGAAGCTCGAGAGAAAGCCGATGGAGTTGCTGATCCTGCTCGCGCATCGCCACGGACAACTGGTGGCACGCGAGGAGATCGAGGCCAAGCTGTGGGGGCAGCATCCTACCATTGACTGTGAGCGCAGTATTAACAATTCGGTGCGCAAAATTCGCACCGCACTTGGGGACGACCCCTCCCGGCCCAGCCTGCTGGAGACAGTGTTTGGGAAAGGTTACCGTTTCATCGGCACGGTCCGGATCATCCCGGCGTCAGACGCCGTCGCGGCTTATGGACTGAACGGGGCTGTGGACCCTCATGCGGCATCGCACCGCCAACACTCCTCGTTGGTGGTTCTGCCTTTCATCTTTTTTGGCGCCGGGCAGCAGCCTGGGTTGTCGCTGGGATTCGCCGATGCGCTGATCTCGACCCTGGGGAACTTAGAGGGATTTTTTGTTCTGCCCACTTCGTCCGTCATCAAGTACGCCGGTGATACCAATCCGGCTACGGTGGCTTTACGCTTCGGCGTGCATTTCGTGCTGCAGGGCACCATCCAAGTGCAGGACTCGGTGTCGCGCGTCTCGGTGCAAGTATTCGACGCCGAATCGCAGAGTGTTGCCTTTGCGCAGAAATATGACATTGACCTGGACCGCGCCTTGGAGGTGCAGGACGACATCGCTCAGCGAGTCGCGAGCGCGCTGAATCGGCGCTTTCGCGAAAAAGGGCTCAAGACACGCGATCGCTACAGCAAGGACCCGCTGGCGTATGCAGAGTTCATGCGAGGTTACGGAGGCAGCTCAGCGGAAGACCCGCACATGCTGGACGAATCCGAAAAGCACCTCAGCCGTGCTGTCGCCCGCGATCCGAAATTCGCGCTGGCGCACGCCATGCTTGCTTATGTATGCGCCAACAAACACTTCGAGTTCGATCCCAGCCGCCTATGGCTGGAGAAGGCTGAGTTCCATGCCCAAAAAGCGTTGGAACTGGATGCGCAACTGGCGGAGGCGCACCTGGCTCACGCCTACATCCTCTGGGGACCCTCGAAGAACTTTCAGCATCTGCAAGCTATAGCTGAATTGCGCCGGGCTCTGGCGCTGCAGCCCAACCTGCCGCATGCCCACAACCGCCTGGCCAATATCCTGGCGCACATCGGACTGCTGGAGCAGGCCCGTACTATGTACGAGCAGGGCCGGCGGTTCGAACCGAGGGGTGCAATGAGCCATGGCATCACCCAGGTGTATTTGTGCAATGGAGAATACGATTCGGCCCGTCGCCAGATTGAGTTGTGGTGCACGGAGAACCCTGCCAGCAAGTATCCGCTGTGGTATGCGCCCCAGCCCGCTCTCTACGAAGGAGACTGGACGGAGGGACGCGCCCTTCTGGAGCGAGCAACCCGCATAATCCCAGAAGAACCGCTAGTGATCAGCTTACGCGGCGTTTGGCATGCGTTGACTGGCGAAGATGAACGGGCATTGAAATGTGCCAGGAAGGCGTGCGAATCGCCGAAATCCTTCGGCCATAACCATCACACGTACTATCAGATCGCTTGCACACACGCCATTTTGGGCAGAAGTAGCGCTTCTATGGAATGGCTGGAGCGAACCGTTGACACGGGATTTCCCTGCTGGAAGCTTTTCCGGAATGATCCTTGGCTCCGCAACCTGCGAGGTGTGCGGGAATTCGAACTCCTGATGAATTCTCTGCAGGCAAAGTACGGGAACATCACCATCGACTGAGCGCGAGCGTTCAGCGCCTTTCCCTTTGCCGATCAGTCGAACTCCCGCCGGGGAGCTGATTGGTGGGGACCCACGCGGCCGCTCACAATGTCGGCCACAAAATAATTTTCGCCGCGTACTGGCGCACCCGCCATGCGGCGCAGCATCGCAATCTGCCCCACGTGCGTCAGCGCGTCCGCAATCGGGCCCTGGAAGAGTCGTTCGGGCGGAACATACAGCCGAGCGCCGGAGACCAGGTAACTCTCGAACCGCCCCAGCGCGGTGAAGAATCGCTCCACTCCCTTGTCCCACGCCAGGGGTGCGGAGTCGTTCCATTCCGGGTTGCCGGTGCGGGCTGCCGACAACGCCCAGTCGAACAAATCGGCGAGGTGAGCGAGAATCTCTCCCGGTTCACGCGTGCTCGCGCACGCCTGAAACTCCGCAAACCCTTGCGGTGCGCCCCGAAGCGTCTTGCCGCTGCGGTAAGCCAGGGTAGCGAGCGTATGACGAAGTAGCTCACGCACCCCTGCAGGAACGGCTACTTCAGCCTTGGCGCCTGCCATATGCACCTCCATGTGGCGGAAGATATACGAGCGCCCCGGCGATCAACAGCGACCGCCACGCAAGTTCAATGGCGTTAGATCGGGCGCTGGAGTGCACCTTACTGTCGCACAATCCGAGTGCCAATCCAAGCGGGCAATCTGACCCATTGCGACCCTCAATTCCGCGCCCTCGCCGACCGCATCGAAGCGCCCCGCGAGCGTAGAGCACAGTCCCGCCGCATGCGCTAGAATCATCTAATTACACAAGGAGCGCACATGAGCTGTGGGAATCCATTCAGCGGCGGGCCGCCGCAACAGCAGGCAGACGATCCCAACGGCCGGAAGGTGTTTTGCGTGAAGTTCCAGCGCGAGATGCCGGGTCTGGACGAGCCCCCGTTCGACAGCCCGCTCGGCCAGCGGATCTATGAGAACGTCTCCGCCGAGGCGTGGAAACTCTGGGGCGAGTACTGCAAGATGGTGCTCAACGAATACCGCCTCAATCCCGCCAATCGCAACGACCAGGAAATCATCATGAAGCACATGGAGGACTACTTCTTCGGCGAAGGCGCGGCCTTCCCGCCGGGCTACGTCCCCCAACGCAGCAAGGGATAGAACGCGGGGCACACGCTTGGCGTGTGCATCTTTCCGACGTAATGCTGTGAGCGCGCTCGACTGCGGGCGCGTTTGCTTTTGGACTTTTTCCAAGTTGGGAAGCGTCTCTGACGATTTCCTTGGGACGAGTCACATTTCCACAGAAAGTGGCACTTATTCACATCTGTTCCACGTGGAACATTCCCGGCCTATAACACCGGAAGGTCCGGCGAGATGACGAACCGCAGCCTGCGGTGCGCCTCCCGCAGCGCTTCTTCCACCGCCGACGGCGCGTCGGCGCGCGCAAAAATAAATCCCAGGTAGCTGGCGCCCTCGGGCAGCGGCACAAGCTTTTGGCGCAGCTTGGCGGTGATTTCCACCCGCTCGATGCCCGGCACTTGCGACGCGACCTCGACATTTTCCACGCCTTCATAGAAGCCCGCCTGCGGGATGGGAACCATCATCACGCCCGAGGCGGCGGGCTCGCGGACCACTCCCTCCACCGATTCGCCGAGCGCGTGGCGGAGCACCAGTTCTTCCAGCGAGAGGTTGTCGCCGTTGCGGGCGAAGCGCAGTGCGCCGGCGCACAGGCCGCCGATGGGCCGTGCGGCCACCTCGAGCATCCACGGACCCTCGGCGTTGAGGCGCAGTTCGGCGTGCACGGGTCCGTCGGCAAGGCCGAGCGCGGTGATCGCCTGCTGCGCGCACTGGCGCAGCGCGCGCTGCTCAACGTCGCTCAGGCGCGACGGCGTGACGTAAATCGTCTCTTCAAAGAACGGGCCGTCGAGCGGGTCGGGCTTGTCGAAGATGGCGAGCGTCTGCAAGACACCATTGGTGACCAGCCCCTCGAGCGCGAACTCGCGGCCGGCGATGAAGCTCTCCACCTGGATCCATCCGGCGCTCTCGTCGCGCATGATCTTCACATCTTTTTGCTGGAGCAGTTCGTGGACGCGGCGGAAGGCAGCGGCGAACTGCTCGCGATCGTCGGCACGGATAACGCCGCGGCTGGCCGAGAGACCCAGCGGCTTGAGCACGCACGGATACGGCACCGCCTTGGCCGCGGCGGCGGGATCGGAAGCAGCCTTGAAGCGCGCGTACCACGGCACGCGCATGCCTGCCTGCTTGAAGCGCTCACGCGCCAGGAACTTATTGCGGGCGGCGTCCACCGCCTCTGGCGGGTGGAAGCGAAGCCGAAGGCCGCGAGCCACCAGCGCGGCCGTACGCGTGGGCGCGTCGCCGATCGCGGCCACACCGTGGATGGGCTGGTGGTGCGCCAGTTCGCAAATCTTCGCCGCCGACTCCTGTGGCTTCTGGAAGCGCACGGAAATGGCGCCGTCTCCCCAGGGGTCGTCCATGGCATGGCAGGAATCCGAGGCCAGCACGAGAGGCACGCCCATGAGTTCGGCGGCAGCGCGGAATTGCTGCGCCTGGTAGCCGGTGGTGGTGGAGAGGAGGAGGAGGCGTTTCATGCGATAGATCCATTGTACTGGGGATGTGCGCAAGGTCTCTCTGTCGATCAGTCCGTCGGTCTGCTACTGCTGACCGATGGACTGACAGACCGATTAACCATTTATAATTCGCAATTCTTGGCGGGTTGATACATCGCTGGACGATAAATTGGAGGATTCATGCGGCGGATCGCGATTGGGGTAGCAGCGGCAATTCTAGTGATGGCAACGGCGGGGCAGTCGCAGGCGCCGCAGCCGGCGCAGGTCCCAGCGGAAAAGCCGCAGGCGCCAGTGCCGGGCGAGCTGGCCGGCAGGACCGCTCCCGACCGTACGATGCGCGGCTATGCTGAAGCCAATGCGCGCGCCGAGCGCCAATGGGAGGAAAAGTTTCGCGCCATTCCGAAGCCCGAGAACATGAAGGCCGCCATGCAACGCCTTTCTGCGCGCCCGCACCACGTGGGCTCGCCTTACGATCTGCAGAACGAACAATGGCTGCTGAGCACGTTCCAATCGTGGGGACTGGACGCGCACATCGAAACCTTCAACGTGCTGTTCCCCACGCCGAAGCAGCGGCTGGTCGAGCTGCTGGAGCCGGTGAAATTCACGGCCACGCTGCAAGAACCGGCGGTTGTGGTGGATCCAACGTCGAACCAGCAGCCGGAGCAGTTGCCGACTTACAACGCGTACTCGATTGACGGCGACGTAACCGCCTCTCTGGTGTACGTGAACTACGGCATCCCCGACGACTATGAGCGCCTGGAGCGAATGGGCATATCGGTGAAGGGCGCAATTGTGATCGCGCGCTACGGCAAATCGTGGCGCGGCATCAAGCCGAAGGTGGCGGCCGAGCATGGGGCGGTGGGCTGCATCATCTATTCCGATCCGCGCGATGACGGCTACTTTCAGGGGGACGTCTTCCCCAAGGGCGCGTGGCGCAATCCGAACGGCGTGCAGCGCGGCAGCGTGATGGATATGCCGACGTATCCGGGCGATCCGCTGACGCCGGGAATTGGAGCGACCAAGGATGCCAAGCGCCTGGCGATCGGGGAAGTGAAGACGCTGACCAAAATTCCGGTGCTGCCGATCTCGTATGCCGACGCGACGCCGCTGCTACAGAACCTGGGCGGGCCGGTAGCGCCGGAAAGCTGGCGTGGAGCGCTCGGCTTCACCTATCACGTCGGGCCCGGCCCAGCGAAGGTGCACCTGGTGGTGAAATCGAACTGGGACATCAAGCCGGTGAACGATGTCATCGTCAAAATCGCAGGCAGCAGCTATCCCGACGAGTGGATTGTGCGCGGCAATCATTACGACGCATGGGTGAACGGCGCGGACGATCCGGTTTCCGGCGAAGTGGCGCTGATGGAAGAGCTGCGCGCCTATTCCGAGCTGCTGAAGCAGGGCTGGAAGCCGAAGCGCACCATCATTTATGCGTCGTGGGACGGCGAGGAGCCGGGCTTGCTGGGCTCGACCGAATGGGCGGAGGCGCATGCCGACGAGTTGCGGCAGCACGCGGTCGCCTACATCAATTCCGATTCCAACAGCCGCGGCTACCTGGGGCTGATCGGGTCGCATACGCTGGAAGAATTGGTGAACGACGTCGCGCGCGACATCACCGACCCGGAAAAGAAGATTTCAGTGTGGAAGCGAGCGCAATTGCAGCGCATCCGGCAGGCGCGTGAGGATGAACGCCGCGGGGGCATGCGTGACGACGAGGACCGGGAAGAGCGGAATCCCGAGCAGCTCCGCAAAGATCCCTCGCTGCACCTGGACGCGCTCGGTTCGGGCTCCGATTACACCGTGTTCCTCGACCACCTCGGTATCGCGTCGCTGAATATCGGCTACGGCGGAGAGGGCGGCGGCGGAATTTATCACTCGATTTACGACGACTTCTACTGGTACACACACTTCGACGACGCGGATTTGCTTTATGGCCGCGCCTTGGCGCAGACCGGCGGCACGCTGGTGATGCGTCTGGCCGATGCCGATGTGCTGCCGTTCAGCTTCGGCAACTTTACCGATACCATCCGGCGCTACCTCGAGCAGCTCGAAAAACTGGCGAAAGACAAGCGCGACGCAATTGTCGAACGTAACCGCGAAATAGACGAAGGAGCGTACACGGCGACCGCCGATCCGAAGCTTCCGTACGTTCCGCCGGCGAAGGAAGCGGTGCCGCCCTCTCTGAACTTCGGGCCAATGCAGAACGGCCTGACGGCGCTGACGCGGGCGTCGCAGCACTACCGCTCGGCCCTGGATCGGGCGCAGCAAGCGGGTCTGGACAAGCCGGCGAATGTGGCGGCGGTGAATCGCAGCATCATGCAGAGCGAGCGCGCCATGACGCTGCCCGACGGCTTGCCGCAGCGGCCCTGGTTCCAGCACCAGATCTACGCTCCGGGTTTCTACACCGGATATGGGGTGAAAACCATTCCTGGAGTGCGCGAGGCCATCGAGCAAAAGCAGTGGAGCCAGGCCGAGGCGCAGATTGCGCGCGTCGGGCAGGTGCTGCAGAACGAGGCCAAGGTAATTGAGGAAGCCGCGGCGGTGCTGGAGAAGTAAGAACTAGGACCTAAGAAGTAAGAACAAAAAAGTCGCGGATGAACGCGGATGAAGAAACATTCACAACATCCGTGAAGATTCGCGAAATCCGCGCGGCACACGCGAGGGCGCGTGTGCCACACTTTATTTTCCTGCCTGCACCACCGCCGGCTTTTCGATGCCCAACTGCGACAGGATGAAAGCGTAATCGAAGGCGATTTCCTTCAGATAATCGTAGCGGCCGCTGCTGCCACCGTGTCCAGCCGCCATGTTGGTCTTCAGCAGCAGTGGATTGTTGTCCGTCTTGAGCGTGCGCAGGCGCGCCACGTACTTTGCGGGCTCGTGGTAGAAGACCTGGCTATCGTTGAACGAGGTCTTCACCAGGATGGTCGGGTACGCCTTCTTCTCCAGATCGTCGTACGGCGAGTAGCTGCGAATGTAGCGGTACTCGTCCGGCTTGTTGGGATTGCCCCACTCCTCGTATTCACCCACGGTCAAGGGCAGGGAAGCGTCCAGCATGGTATTGAGCACGTCCACGAATGGGACCTTGGAGATGACGATGCGGAACAGGTCCGGACGGAGGTTAGTGACCGCACCCATCAGAAGGCCGCCGGCACTGCCGCCCTGGATGATCAGCTTGTCGGAGTTGGTGTACTTGCCGGCGACCAGGAAGTCGGCGCAGTCAATGAAATCGGTGAAGGTGTTCTTCTTGTTGAACATTCGCCCGGCATCGTGCCAGGGCTTGCCCATGTCGCCGCCGCCACGGATGTGCGCGAACGCATATGAGAACCCGCGGTCCAGGAGCGCCAGCATGTTGGAGCTGAACGTTACCGGAATAGCGTAGCCGTAGGACCCGTAGCCCGTGAGAAACATCGGATGCGAGCCGTCGCGCCGGAAATCCTTACGGTAGACGATCGAGATCGGAATGCGCGTGCCGTCTTTCGCCGTGGCCCAGAGCCGCTCGGAAACATACTTGGACGATTCGTAGCCCGGCACTTCAACCTGCTTCATCAGCTTGGAAGTGCGCTTGTTGACGTCGTAATCAAAGATCGAACTCGGTGTCACCATGGATTGATAGCTGTAACGGTAGACACCCGTGTCGTACACGCGGTTGGTGCCTGGGAACGCGGAATACACCGGCTCCGGGAAGGCGATGCGGTGCGCCTCGCCGGATTTGAAGTCCACCATGGTGAGGTGGGGCAGCGCGTCCTCGCGTTCCACGCGAACATAGAAATTCTTGAATACGTCAATGTCACTGAGCATGACATTGGCGCGATGCGGCACCAGCTCCTTCCAGTTGTTCTCAGCCGGCGCGCTGATGGGCGCGGTCACGAGGCGGAAGTTGCGTCCCTTGTCATTGGTGCGGATGAGGAACTGGTCATCATGGTCATCAACGTAGTATTCGTGGTCCTGGCGACGCGGCGCGATGAGTTGGAATTCGCCCGCGGGTTTGTCGGCTGCAAGGAACCGCGCCTCGGACGTGGTGTGGCTGCCGATCTCCATCACGATGTAGCGGCCGCTCCGCGTGCGCTGGACGCCAACGTTGAAGCGCTCGTCTTTTTCCTCGTAGATTAGATCGTCGGGTTTGCCGGCGCCGATAACGTGCCGGTAAATGCGATAGTGGCGTTTGGCCGCGTCTTCCACGCTGTAGAAGATGGTCTTATTGTCGGCTGCCCACGCAATCGAGCCGGTCTTCTCCGCGACCTCTTCCAGCAGCGTGCCAGTGCGCAGATCGCGCACGTGCAGCTTGTACTGGCGAAAGCCGGTGTTGTCGGTGGAGTAGGCCAGCAAGTTGCCGTCGTCGCTGGGGCGAATGGCGCCGAGCTGCATGAACTTCTCGGTCTTGGCGAGTTCGTTCACGTCGAGATAGACCTGCTCGGGCGCGTCCAGCGCGTCCTTCTTGCGGCACAGAATCGGGTACTGTTTCCCCTCTTTGGTGCGCGAGTAATAGAAGTAGCCGCCCTCGCGATAGGGCACGTTCACGTCGGTCTGCTTGATGTGCGAGAGCATCTCCTGGTAGAGCGCGGCCTGGAGCGGCTCGGTGCCGCGCATCATCGCGTCCGCGTAGGCGTTCTCGGCCTCCAGGTACGCGGCCACGTCGGGATTGGGCTTGTCGCGCAGCCAGAAGTAGTTGTCGATGCGCTGGTCACCGTGGACGCTGACGTCTTTGGGAATGACTTTGGCTACCGGCTGCTTGGGTGCGCTTTCCTTATCCGCCGAAAAGGAAGGTGTGCTGGAGAGAATAGCGTTCATGAACAGGAGCAGCAGAATCAGTCTCGTCTCATTGGATTCGGAGTCTCCGTGCCGGGATTCGCGGCAGAACTGCGGAGTATATCGTCGCGCCCCCGCCTTGTATGTGACCGGCGGCAAACTTTTGGTCAGGCGTCGCATCGGTTCATACAGAAGATAGCGGAGGGACTTATGACGAAATTCCTGCTGGGCGTGGGATTGGGGATTGGCATAGGGCTGCTGATCGCGCCGAAATCCGGAGAAGAAACTCGCCGCGAGCTGCTCGACCGAGCTGAAGAGCTGAAAGAGATGCCGCGCCAGAAAATGGCGGAAGTCATTGAAATGGGCCGTAAGAAGGCAAGCGAAATAGCGAGAGAAACGACGGAACAGGCGTATGACCAAGCGGCCGAGAAGCTTGTAGGCAAGGACATCGTGGACCGCAGTCGCATGGCCTAGAAGCACTTAGCCACCTGCACTCAGGATTGGCGTCCGGCTTCAACGCTGATTACTGAGTGCCAGGCTGGCTGAACCACACCAGTAAACCCCACCGGTTGTGTGTACTTCTTCAGCAACTCCAAGGCATAGGATTTTCCACAAGCAGCTACCGGATGGGCTAAGCACCTAAAAAATTCCTGTTGACAAGCAACTACTTAGGCGTAGGATGTGGTCCAAAGTGGTCGAAAGTGGTTAAGTAGTTCGTCGTCGTGGGCAGCTCGTCGCCGATGAGGGGCGACAGTGGAATGGACGAGAAAATCATCCAAACCGTCCCCAACGAACCGCGAATTGAAGAAGTTTTGACCGCTTTTGCCTCCCTGGCTGCCGCAGTCGCAGCCTGGAAATGGAAGAAAGACGATGTTTCGCGGCAATCACCCAACTCGCGTGGACGAAAAGGGCCGGCTGAAGGTCCCCGCCGAGTTCAAGCGCGTGATCGACGAAAAGTACGGCGCCCAATTTTACATCACGTCGCTGGATGGGAAGGTTGCACAAGTTTATCCCTTCGAGGAATGGGAGCGGATCGAGCAGAAGCTGGCGGCGCTCTCCAATTTCAATCCCACGAAGAAGAAGTTTTTGACGCGCACGAATTACTGGGGACAGGTGGTGGAGATGGATGGCCAGGGCCGGCTGTTGCTGCCGCAACTGTTACGCGATGCGGCGGCGCTGAAAGGCGAAGTGGCGGTCCTGGGCTATCTGAACCGGCTCGAAGTCCAGAGCATGGAAGCGGTCCGAACCGAAGTTGAGGAACCCTTCACGGCGGATGACGAGAAGAACCTGGACGAACTGGGCATTTAGCGGTGGATGGCAGCGGGGAACAGGCCCCCAGGGGCCCACATGGTCGGGAAGAACAAGTTGGCCATGTGCCAGTTCTTTTAAACGAAGCGATCGAATTTCTGGCAGTCAGGCCTGGCGGGACCTATATCGACGCCACGGTGGGGCTGGGCGGGCACAGTTTCGAGCTCGCAAGACGCCTCGGCCCACAGGGTCGTTTGATTGGGCTCGATAAAGATCCCCAGGCGCTGGAGATCGCGCGCGAGCGGCTGAAGCCGCCGGCCGGCAGGGAAGCAAGCTGGCCGGAGATCCGGCTGGTGCAGGGCTCATTCGCAGGAATAGGCGAGCACGTCGGAGAGAACCAAGCCGACGGTCTGCTGGCCGACCTGGGGCTGAGCTCATTGCAGTTGGCCGACGCGGCGCGCGGTTTCAGTTTCCAGGCAGAAGGGGCGCTCGACATGCGCATGGACCCGAGCGCCGAGATGACTGCCGAACAGGTGGTAAACCAGCTCGACGAGAGAAATCTCGCCGATCTGATTTACGAATTCGGTGAGGAAAGGAGGTCGCGGAGAATCGCCAGAGCCATTGTCCGGTCGCGGCCGATACGAACCTCGAAGCAGTTGGCGGAGGTCGTTGGGGCCGCGGCCCGGACGATGAAATCGGAGCGAATTCATCCGGCGACACGCACCTTTCAGGCTCTCCGAATCTACGTAAATCGCGAATTGCACGATTTGCGGGCGCTGTTGGACAAAGACGCGGCGCCGCGAGTGCTTCGCCAAGGCGGGCGGCTGGTGATCATCAGCTTCCACTCGCTGGAAGACCGGATCGTGAAGGACGCGTTCCGGGCCGGCGCGCAGAGCGGCATGTACCGCCTGCTGAGCAAGAAGCCGGTGACGGCGGGCGAGGACGAGGTCGAGCATAATCCGCGGTCACGCAGCGCGAAACTGCGGGCGGTGGAAAAAGTTGTGGGAAATGTGGAAAACATCGTCTCACGATAGATTTTTGTTGTACGGGTTCCGGGACGGCATCGCCTCTCTGACTTAGGGCGAATAAGAAGTTCCACAAACAATCCTTCCTTTCGGTGCCGTCCCGGGAAGGATTCGGAGGTGCGAGATGTACACGGGCAAAACGATTGACGAGCTGGTGAACATGGTGATGCGGGCCGAGGAGCACGCGCACATCGAGGTAATGGAGGAGCCGCGGCTGGAGCCGTCGATGCCGCGCTTCTTCTACGACCTGCCGCAGTCGCAGCCGATGCATATCGGGGTGGCGTAATGGCCGCCGGGGCCAACGCGCCGCAGATGTGGGCCGGCCGCCGCTCCTGGTGCGGCACGCCGGAAATCTACTTTCCCAAGGTGATCGACAATTCGCGTCTGGTGAAAGTGGCCGACGCGCAACGCAGCCGCGAAATGACGCAGTTCGCCTGCGCGCTGGCGGTGCTGTTCCTGCTGGTGATGGTGTACGCGTGGCAGCACTTCAGCGCCATCGAGTACGGCTACCGGATCGAGTCGGCGAAGTCGCAGCGCGACAGCCTGGTCGAAACCAACCGCGCGCTGCGCCTGGAAGAAGCGTCGCTGCGCGATCCGCAGCGCATCGACACCCTGGCGCGGCAGATGGGATTGACCACGCCACAGGCGGGACAGGTGGTGCGCATCGAGAGCAGCGCCAACGATCCAGGCGTGCCAGTGATGGCGCGTGCCGATGTGGCGGTCGTTTCGACTCCGTAAGCAGGTTTCACGTGTCACGTTTCGAGTTTCACGCGGTTGCTTCCGGCGTGCACCGTGAAACTCGAAACGTGAAACTTTTTTGGTAAGCGATTCAGGGGAGACGGTGGCCCTCCGCGAGTTCCTGAACGACCCGAAGCGGCGGTTGTACTTGCTGGGAGGCATTCTTTTTCTCTGGTGCGGCGGAATCGGGCTGCGTCTGGTCCAACTTCAGATCGTGCGCTACGGCGACTGGATGCAGCGCGCGCAGCGCCAGCAGCAGCGCACCATCGAAGTAGCGCCACGGCGCGGCATCATCTACGACCGCAACGGCCACGAACTGGCGATGTCGATTTCGGTGGACTCCGTGTTCGCCGTGCCCAGCGAAATTCCCGATCCCGAAAATACGGCCAGCCTGCTGGCGCGCGTGCTGCACAGCGATCCGGGAGAGATCATGGCGCGGCTGAAGGCATCGCGCTCCTTCGCCTGGATCGCGCGCAAGGTGGACGCCGATGCCGGGCAGAGAATCCGCGGCATGAACCTGCGCGGAATCTACTTTCAGAAGGAGCCGAAGCGGTTTTATCCGAAGCGCGAGTTGGCGGCGCAGACCATCGGCTACGTCGGCATGGATGACGAAGGGCTGGGCGGCATCGAGCACGCGTTCGAACCACGGCTGCGCGGCACGCCCGGGAAGATGCTGATCACCATGGACGCGCGGCGGAAATGGTTCGGGCGCGTCGAGCGGCAGCCCGACGCCGGCGAAAACGTGGTCCTCACCATTGACGAAAAAATCCAGTACATCGTTGAGCGCGAGCTCGACAAAGCGATGCAGGACACGCGGGCCGCGGCCGGCATGGTCATCGTGCAGAACCCGCGTACCGGGGAAATCCTGGCGCTGGCGAACCGGCCCACGTTCAATCCCAATCTCTACAAAGACGCCGGCCCAGCGGCGCTGAAGAACCGCGCCGTGAGCGACATCTTCGAGCCCGGTTCTGTCTTCAAAATGGTCACCTATTCTTCAGCTTTGGAAGAAAAACTGGCCAAGCCCGAGGACCCGATTGATTGCCAGGGCGGCGTGATCACGGTGGGTGGGATCAAGATTCACGACCTGCACAAGATGGGAGTGGTCACCATCGCTGAGGCGATCGCGCACTCCAGCGATGTGGCGGCGGTGAAGGTTGGCATGCGCCTGGGGGACGATCGTTTCTACAACTACATCCATTCCTACGGTTTCGGCCAGCAGACCGGGATCGAGCTGCCGGGGGAGACGCGTGGCATGGCCAAGCCGGCGAACCGCTGGTCCAAGGTCTCGATCGGGGCCATCTCCATCGGGCAGGAAATCGGCGTGACCCCGCTGCAATTAGCATCCATGGTTTCCACCCTCGCCAACGACGGGATGTACACACCGCCGCGTGTCGTCGCGGGCGTGCTGCCGCCGCGGAAGACTCCGCAGACAGTGACGTTCCAGCGGCCGCAGCAGCACCGCGTCATTTCCACCATGACCGCCGCGCAGATGCGCAAGATGCTGGAAGGGGTCGTGCTGTTCGGCACCGGCAAGCGCGCCATCCTGGACGGCTACACCTCAGCCGGAAAGACAGGCACCGCCCAGAAAGTGGATCCCAGCACCGGCACCTATTCACGGACAAAATACGTTGCCACTTTCGCCGGCTTCGCACCGGTCACTAATCCGGCATTGACCATCGTGGTGAGCCTCGATTCGGCCGTCGGACTCCACCAGGGAGGCCAGATTTCAGCGCCGGTCTTCGCGCGCATCGCGCAGCAGGCGCTGGAATATATGAACGTCCCGCACGATGCCGAGGTCAAGAACAACAAGCGCTTGCTTCTGCGCGCTTCCGCCAAAGACGATGAACTGAGCGAAGGCTCTGCCGACCATCTCGGCGGAGGATTGGAGATCGCGCAGGAGACCGCGCTGGAGCCGGCTGCGAAACCCGCGCCCCTGCTCGTGCCGGCGGCAAATGCGAAAGTCTTGACCGCGAAAGCAGTTCAGCAGACCCCGGATGTAATGGCTCCGCCGAAGCCAGCGGAATGTGTGACGGACCCGCGTGCACGGCCAGGAGACCCGTGCCATAACGATTGGCGCGGGGAGCACGGCGGCGGTAGTGGAACAGTAGTACTGGACGTCGGTGGGGGAGTATCCGTGCCGTCATTCTCCGGCAAACCTCTGCGCGTGGCGATCGAGCTGGCGGAAGAGGCCGGTCTGGAACTGGAAGCTTTGGGCAGCGGCGTCGCCCGTGAGCAGTCCCCCGCGGCGGGAACGCGGGTACCCGCGGGAAGCAGGATTTCGGTACGCTTCAGCCGCTAGATTTCCCCCGTATAATCGCATGGCAATGCGTTTCCAGCAGCTCCTCGACGGCGCGGAATTTCTGCTCCAGCGCGGCAATCCGGAGATCCTCGGCCTCGACTACGATTCGCGCCGCGTGCAGCCGGGCTGGTGCTTCGTTGCCATGAAAGGGGAGACTACCGACGGCAATCGTTACATTGACGCTGCGCTTCAGGCCGGCGCCGTGGCAGTGGTCAGCGACGATGCGAAGATCGAGCCCAAGGGAGAAATTGCATGGGCTCAGGTGCCGCACGGACGCCGCGCGCTCGCCCGCCTGAGCGCGAACTTCTACAAGCGCCCCGCCGAGCGGCTGGCCAACAGCGGCATTACAGGGACGAACGGCAAGACCACCACTTCGTTTCTGCTGGAGTCGATCCTGCAATCCGCCGGGCGCAAGACGGCGCTGATCGGCACCGTCGAGTACCACGTTGCCGGAAGAGTGCTGCCCGCGCCACATACCACGCCCGAGCCGCTGGAGACGAATCGGTTCCTCGCCGAGGCGCTGCGCGACGGCGCCACCGAATCGGTGATGGAAGTTTCTTCTCACGCCCTCGTCCAGCAGCGCGTCTTCGGCATCCCCTACGATGTCGCCATCTTCACCAATCTCACCCGCGACCACCTCGACTACCACAAGGACTTTGCCGACTATTTCGACGCCAAGCGCGGCCTGTTCGAGGGCGTCGGGACGGATCCTCCTCGGGTGGCGGTGGTGAATGCCGAGGATGAATACGGGCAGAAGCTGATCAAATTCAGCAAATCGCGTTCGCAGGTGCTGACCTACGGCGTGCACAAAGCGGATTTTCACGCCGACAAAATTGACGTCGGCATGAATGGCGCGCGCTTTGACCTGGTGACCCCCACCACAACAGTGCCGCTGTGGTCGCCACTGATCGGGCGCGTCAACGTGTACAACATCCTGGCGGCGAGCGCGGCAGCATACGCCCGCAACTGTTCTCCGGAGGCGATCGCCGCCGGGGTCGAGCGTCTCACCCGCGTCCCAGGGCGCTTTGAGCGCGTGGATGCAGGGCAGCCCTTCACCGTGGTGGTGGATTACGCGCACACAGACGATGCGCTGCGAAACCTGACGGCTCTGGCGCGCGAATTCGTCAGCTGTCGTTGCCCGTGTCATTCCGGCGCAAAGATCATGCACCCGGTTGCGTGCTGCCAGCCAAAACCGCCGAATACCCGCGGATCAACGGGACGCGTCATCACCGTCTTCGGCTGCGGCGGCGACCGCGACCGCGCCAAGCGCCCGCTGATGGGCGAGGCGGCCGGACGGGGCAGCGATTACGTGATTCTTTCCTCCGACAATCCGCGTAGCGAGGACCCCATGGCGATCATTAACGATGCTCTCCCCGGCTTGCAGCGCTCCGGCGTGAAGTACGAGGTGGAGCCGGATCGCGCCAAAGCCATCGCTCGCGCGGTGCGGTTGGCCGGGGCGGGAGACATCGTGCTCCTCGCCGGCAAGGGCCACGAGAAGACGCAAACCACGCGCGAAGGCGTGCGGTCATTTGACGACGTGGAAGTGGCGGGCGCGGCGTTAAACGCCGCGGGCTACCACAAACAGCCGGTAGTGGCCGGAGGTGCTCGATGAAGCTGCCGCTGGGGCGCATTGCGGAACTCAGCGGCGGTACCTTTGACGGCCACCGCGACGCGGTGGCGACCGGTTATTCGATTGATTCGCGAACGCTGCGACCCGGTGACGTGTTTTTCGCCATTCGCGGCGACCGCCTCGACGGGCACGACTACGTGCAGGCCGCGTTGCAACGAGGCGCCATTGCCGCCGTCGTAGAGATCGGCCAGTCCGTGCGCTTTCCCGATCAGCGGCACATCATCGCTGTGGGTAACACCGTGGACGCGCTGCAAACTCTGGGGCGCGCCGTCCGTCGCATGTGGGGCAAGAGGGTGATCGCCGTCACCGGTTCGGCGGGCAAGACTACGACCAAGGAGATGATCGCGGCGCTGCTCGGAGGGCGTTTTCGCGTGCTCAAGTCGGAAGGCAATCTCAACAACCATTACGGGCTTCCGCTGCAACTGCTGCGACTGGAACCGGAGCACGATCTCGCCGTGATGGAACTCGGCATGAACCACGCGGGGGAGATTGCCGCGCTGGCCGCGCTGGCCACGCCCGATTGGGGCGTGGTGACCTGCGTCGCGCCTGTGCACCTGGAGTTTTTTGAATCGGTGGCTCACATCGCGCGCGCCAAGTACGAATTGATTCAGAGTCTGCCAGCGAGCGGAGCGGCGGTGCTCAATGCCGATGACCAATACGTCTCGCAATTCGGGCGCGATTTTGCCGGCAAAGTTGTCACCTTCGGAATCGAGCATCCTGCCGACGTCCGCGCGGACACCATTCGCGACCTGGGTGGCGATGGCTCCGAATTCAACGTCGTCGTCCAGGGCAGTCGCGCGCGTGCCCGCCTGCCGCTCCTCGGACGTCACAATATTTACAACGCGCTGGGAGCCATTGCGGTTGCCGTCACCGCCGGGCAGGAGCTGGAGGAAGCCTTGGCGCGGCTAGCGTCGGTCACTCCCACTGCCAAGCGCGGCGAGTTGCTCAACATCGGGGGCGCCACCGTAATCAATGACACTTACAACTCCAACCCGCGCGCCCTCGATTCGGTGGTTGACGCACTGGCCGCCATGGCCGGGCCGCCGGGAGCACGGCGGATCGTGGTTGCCGGCGAAATGTTGGAGCTCGGCGAAACCTCGGCGGAGCTGCACCGCCGCTGTGGCCAGCATATGGTGGAACGCAAGATTGACATTGTGGTTGGGGTGCGCGGCATGGCCCGCAACATTGTGGACGCGGCCCGCGAGGGCGGCCTTCGTGCCGAATTCCTCGACACTCCAGAGGAGGCTGGCGACTGGCTGGAACGCGTGGTCCGTCCGGGTGATCTCGTGCTGTTGAAAGCTTCGCGCGGGGTCAAGCTGGAAAAGGCGCTGGAGCGCTGGCAGGCCCGCCGCACTGCCAACGTCTAGCAACTCGAAGATTTCGTGCTGTATTCTTAGGGCGAGTTCCGCACATCGTGAAGGGAGAGGTATTTGCTCTACTGGCTTCTTTACCAGGTACTGTTCCGCTATTTCTCTCCCTTTCGCATTTTCCGGTACCTGACGTTCCGCACCGCGTTCGCCAGCCTGACCGCGCTGTTCATGGGACTGATCATCGGCCCGGCAGTGGTGCGGCAGCTGAAGCAATTCCAGATTTCGCAGTACATCCGCGAAGAGGGCCCCAAAGCGCATCAGAAAAAAGCCGGCACTCCGACGATGGGTGGGTTGCTGATCGCCATTGCCATCGTGGTGCCGACGCTGCTTTGGGCCGACCTGAGCAATAAATATGTCTGGCTGGCGGTGATTGCCACCGCCGCCTTTGGGGCAATCGGATTCGCCGACGACTATCTGAAAGTTGTCAACCAGCGCAACCTCGGGCTCACCGGCCGCAGCAAGCTGATGCTCCAGGTGCTGGTGAGCGTGATCGTCGCGGTGGCACTGATTTTGCTCCAGGCCAAGGGCCAGTACTCGACGCACCTGATGGTGCCGTTCTTCAAGAATTTCCGCCCTGACCTGGTCATCTCGCAACTGGTGCGGGAGCCACACCTGTGGCCGATTGCGTTCCTGCCATTTATCGCTTTTGTCGTGCTGGTGATCGTCGGCTCCAGCAACGCGGTGAACCTCACTGACGGCCTGGACGGCCTGGCCATCGGCTGCACAGTCATTGCCGCCGGCGCACTTACGGTGCTGACTTACGTCAGCGGTCACGCTACCTTTTCCGACTACCTGGAACTGCAGCGCATGCCGCAGGTGGGCGAACTCACGATCTTTTGCGGCGCCATGGTGGGATCGGCGATCGGGTTCCTGTGGTACAACGCTCATCCTGCCGAGATCTTCATGGGCGACGTCGGTTCGCTCGCGCTCGGTGGCGCGATCGGCACCGTGGCGGTCATCATCAAGCAGGAATTGCTGCTGCCCTTCATCGGTGGCGTATTCGTGATCGAGGCAGTTTCTGTGATTTTGCAGGTCGGGTCCTACAAACTGCGCAAGAAGCGCATCTTTAAAATGGCGCCGCTGCATCACCACTTCGAGCTGCTGGGCTGGTCGGAGTCGAAGATCATCGTGCGCTTCTGGATCGCTTCGCTGGTGTTCGCCCTGTTCGCGCTGACGACGCTGAAGCTGCGCTGACGCGGCTCCGGGCACTGTGCGACAATCATTGGCTTCGGATGCGTTCGAACACGCAACTGGTATGGCGGAAGCTCTCAACCTGAAAGGCAAGCGCGTGCTGGTGGTCGGCCTCGGCAAGTCCGGGGTGGCGGCAGCCCAGTTCCTGCACGAGCTCGGCGCGCGTGTCACCGCCTCCGACGCCAAGGCTGAAGACGAATTGCGCGGCGATATCCGCGCCCTGCTCGATCTTGGCGTCACCGTCGAAACCGGAGGGCACGGCGAGCGTACCTTCCGCCAGCAGGACCTGATCGTGGTCAGCCCCGGCGTTCCTACCGGCGTCCCGCAACTGGCGCAGGCCAAGGCCATGGGAATTCCGGTCATCGGCGAAATCGAGCTGGCCTCGCGATTCCTGAAAGGCCACGTGGTGGCCATTACCGGCTCGAACGGGAAGACCACGACCACGGCGCTGGTGGGCAGCGTAATTGCCTGGGGCGGTTACGAGTCGCTGGTGGGCGGCAACATCGGCACGCCCGCCATTTCGCTGGTGCGGGAGTCCACGGAGGATACCTACAACGTGCTCGAAGTCTCCAGCTTCCAGCTAGAAAGCATCCAGAGCTTCCATCCCCAATTTGCGGTGGTGCTCAATATCACTCCCGACCACCTCGACCGGCACGGCAGTTTCGAAGCTTATCTCGGCGCCAAGAAGAGGATTTTTGAAAACCAGACGGCGAGTGACTACGCCATCCTGAACGCAGACGACCCGCAATGTGAAAAGCTAAAGAATGCCGGCCGCGCCCAGGTGCGCTGGTTCAGCCGCAAGAAAGAGGTCGTGCAAGGAGCATTTGTGCGCGACGAACGCATCTTGCATCGCGATGACAGCGGCGAGCACGAGATCGTGCCGGTGTCCGAAATCCCGCTGAAAGGCGCGCACAACCTGGAAAACGTGCTGGCGGCGGTGTGCGTCGGCATGTTGGTCCCCTGCGAGCCGCATCGTATTCGCGCCGCCATCAAGGAATTCAAGGCGGTCGAGCACCGGCTGGAATATGTCAACAGCGTTAACGGAGTCGAGTTCTACAACGACTCCAAAGCCACCAACGTGGACGCGACCATCAAGGCGCTGGAATCATTTCCCGGCAACATCCACATCATTCTCGGGGGCAAGGACAAAGGATTTCCCTACACCGTGCTCCAGCCGCTGCTCCAGCAGCGCGCCAAGCGCGTGTACACGATCGGAGCAGCCGCGTCGAAAATCGAGAAGGAAATCGCCGGCGCGGTTGAGATCGTTCACGCCGAGACGCTCGAAAACGCCGTCCGCCGCGCCTTTGAAGCCGCTTCGCCCGGCGACACTGTCCTGCTCGCACCGGCCTGCGCCAGCTTTGACCAGTTTGAAAGTTACGAGCACCGCGGTCGCGTCTTCAAGGACCTGGTGCAGTCGCTGGCGGAGAAGAAGCAAGCGATTAGCTCTTAGTTTTTGGCTCTTGGCATTGCGACCCGCGGTACGAATCCGCAGAGTAACCTCAGCCGTACGCCCCCTAGTGTTACAAACATCTAGGAAAATTCTGCCGGCTGAAAGCTGATGGCTGACAGCTGAGAGCGGTTCCATGGCTAAGAGAGTCAGCGTCGACAAAACGCTCTTCACGGTCACGCTGATCCTGGTGTTCATCGGCCTGGTGATGGTGTTCAGCGCCTCGGCGGTCGTGGCCAAAGAGCGCTTCGGCTCGCCTTACCATTTCGTCCTGCGGCAGTTCGGTTGGGCCCTGGCCGGACTGGCGGCGATGTTCGCCTGCATGAAGCTCGATTACCGCCGCTACAAGCACCCGGCGGTAGTGTTCTCATTGCTCGGACTGAGCACGCTGCTGTTGATCCTGGTCTTCTTTCTCGACCGGTCGCATAACACGCACCGCTGGATCAAGCTTGGGCCGCTGTCGTTCCAGCCATCCGAATTGGCCAAACCCACGCTCATCCTGTTTCTTGCTTACTTTCTGGAGATGCGTACCCGGTCCATGGACGACCTGCGCTCCACGCTGCTGCCCGCGCTGGCGCCCGGCGTCGTGCTCTCCGGGCTTATCCTGATGCAGCCCGACCTCGGCACCGCTCTTGCCTGCGGCGCTATCAGCGCTATCGTGCTGTTCGTCGCGGGAATGAATCTGAAGTACTACGCCTACGCGCTGGCGCCGCTGCCGCTCTTCTTCTATATATTCATCGTCCGCGTGCCCTGGCGTTACCAGCGCATCCTGGCTTTCATGGATCCCTATTCCGACCCGCAAGGGCGCGGCTTCCACATCATCCAGTCGCTGATTGCCGTCGGCACCGGCGGCCTGACCGGCGTCGGGCTGATGGAAGGGAAGCAGAAACTCTTCTACCTGCCGGAGCCGCACACCGACTTCATCTTCGCCGTGACCGCTGAAGAACTGGGACTGCTGGGCGCGCTGCTCATCGTCGTTCTATTTGCCATTTTCCTTTATCGCGCCATCCGCACGGCGGCGCTCAGCGAAGACGTCTTCGCCCGTTATCTCGCTACAGGCATCGCCGCCATGGTTGGCGTGCAGGCTCTGTTCAATATGAGCGTTGTGCTGGGCATGGCCCCTACCAAGGGCATCCCACTGCCGTTCATTTCCTATGGCGGATCTTCCCTGTTCATCACGCTGCTGAGCGTGGGCGTGATGTTAAACATCTCGCAGCACACTGACTAATTTGCTGTTGGCCGTTCGCCGTTAGCCACTGGCTTTAACGTTCCCGAGCTATGGATGGCCAGTGCTAAAGGCGAAGGGCCAATGGCCAATGCCGTTAAGACGCTCGCATAATGTAAGCTGAAATGATGCGCGCAATCCTCGCGGGTGGCGGTACCGGCGGTCATGTCATCCCCGCGCTCGCCATCGCGCACGAATTGCGCTCCTGCTTCGGCGCCGACCTCCTCTTTGTCGGCACCAAGCGCGGCATTGAAACTCGTCTCATTCCGGCGGCCGGCTACGAACTGCGCTTAGTCCAGGTGGGACAGCTCAAAAATGTCAGTCTCACGACCCGTCTCAAGACCGCATTCGCCCTCCCACAGGCCATCCTCCAATCCTGGCAGATCCTGCGCGATTTCCGTCCAGACGTGATGATTGGGGTCGGGGGATACGCCTCGGGTCCGGCGATGCTGGCAGCGGCGCTCAGCAGCGTGCCCACCATTGCATTTGAGCCCAACCTCGTGCCCGGATTCGCCAATCGCATGGTCGCGACCATGATATCCGCCGCGGCCGTGCACTTTCCCGAGACCTGCCACTGGTTTCGCCGCTGCGCGGTGACGGGCGTGCCGGTCCGGCGCGCTTTTTTCGACGTTCCAGCGCGGCCGCCGGACGCGCCGCCCACGCTGCTGCTGTTCGGCGGCAGCCAGGGCGCGCACGCGCTCAATGCGTCGCTCATTCAGGCGCTACCGGAGCTCGGCCAAAGGGTTCCCGGGCTGCACGTGATCCATCAGACCGGCGAGCGCGACTATAATGACGCCCAAGCCAGCTACCTGCGCGCCGGTATTACCGCGGAAGTTTCTCCGTTCATTGACGACATGGTGGCGGCGTTTGCCCGCGCCGACCTGCTGGTTTGCCGCTCCGGCGCGAGCACCGTCGCCGAGATCACCGCTGCAGGCAAGGCGGCAATTTTCGTGCCCTTGCCTCGTGCCGCCGACGATCACCAGCGGCGCAACGCGGAGGCGCTGGCGGGGCGTGGCGCCGGTGTTCTGGTTCAGGAATCGGAGCTGACGCCGGCTAGGCTGGCGGAAACTGCGGCGCAGTTGCTGACTGACCGGGCGCAGCTCGCGGCCATGGGGAACGCCGCACGGGCTCTGTCGCATCCCAACGCCGCCAGCGATATTGCTCGCATGGCCGCGAAATTGGCGGGGGCATCAGCCACTGAGGAACACTGATAAGCACCGATTTTGCTTTTTTGATTTCTGACCAGCGTTCATGCCGCGTTCATCGATTTAAGTTTTCGATTAATCTGTGTTCATCAGTGTTAATCAGTGGCGAATGAGTTTCTGAAATGTTCGCAAAGATCCAACGCGTCCACTTCGTCGGCATTGGCGGCATCGGCATGAGCGGCGTCGCCGAGGTGCTGCTCAATCTCGGCTACAAAGTCTCCGGCTCCGACCTGAAGTTCTCTTCGGTAACGCAACGCCTTCAATCGCTGGGTGCAACTGTTTTCGAAGGCCATCGCGCGGAAAACATCGCCGGCGCGGAGGTGGTGGTCATCAGTTCGGCTGTCCGTTCCGATAATCCCGAGGTCGTGGCCGCAACCGCCGTGCACATTCCGGTAATCCCGCGCGCCGAGATGCTGGCCGAGCTCATGCGCCTGAAGTATGGCATCGCGGTCGCCGGCATGCACGGCAAGACCACGACGACTTCGATGATTGCGGCCGTGCTTGCTGCCGGCGGCCTCGATCCCACGGTGGTCGTCGGGGGACGCGTGGACGCCATGGGCTCGAACGCGCGCCTCGGAAAATCGCAATATCTGGTCGCAGAAGCCGACGAGAGCGACCGCTCCTTCCTCAAGCTCTCGCCCATTCTCTCGGTCGTCACCAACGTTGACCGCGAGCACATGGACTGCTACCGCGACATGGGCGATGTGGAAAATACCTTCGTCGAGTTTATGGACCGCGTGCCGTTCTACGGCACGGTGGTTGTCTGCAATGATGACGACCGGCTGCGCACGCTGCTGCCGCGCGTCCGCCGCCGTATCGTCAACTACGGCCTGCGCGACGGTTCCGATTTTCACATTCAATTCAGCAATGTGGGCCGCTCCTCCTCACGCGAAGAGCTCGGAACGCAACCGGGGGCAGAGTCTCCGCGAGAGGGCGCGGAATTTCCGGGAAGTTGCCCCACACTGGTCGGGCCCGGTGGCGGACCGACCGGGCTGAGTTTTTCCGTGAGCTACCGCGGCAGTTCGCTCGGCGAGTTTCAGCTGCACGTTCCCGGTGTGCACAACGTCCTCAACGCCACGGCGGCGATCGCCGTCGGTGTCGGATTAGACGTGCCTGCAGATAGCGTTCGTGCTGCGCTTGCCGAGTTCCGCGGCGTGGATCGCCGCTTTCAATTGCGTGGGCAGGCGGCCGGCATTAGCGTGATTGACGACTATGGTCATCATCCGACCGAGATTCGCGCCACGCTGGCGGCCGCACGCCAGTGCGGCTACAAGAGGATTCACGTCATTTTTCAGCCACACCGCTATACGCGAACACAGGCTTTGCAGGAAGAATTCACAACCGCGTTTGCCGATGCCGACTCGCTGCTGCTGCTCGATATCTATCCTGCCAGCGAGCCGCCCATCCCGGGGGTTACCTCCGAGAACCTGGCGCGCCGCATCGCTGAGCGCGGTCACGCCGTCAGCAACGTCAAATCTTTCACCGACGCCATTGACGCTGCCGTAGCCGCCGCGCAGCCTGGCGACATGATCCTTACGCTGGGCGCCGGCAGCGTCTCCCAGCTTGGCCCGCAGGTGGTGGAGGCGCTGGAAAAGCACTCCTCCATCGTCAGTCGCCAGTCGTCAGCACCGTAACGAAACTTCAAAATTCGCAGAGAGCGACCTGTTGCGACCACCTCCGGAAAGATGGAGTTTGGTGCCGGTCAGCGATGACTTGCTAACCATTTCCACCTCCCTCCGTCTTTAGAACTGTACGACGGGGTGGCCCATGAAACTGACAATAACGACCCTCACACTTGCCCTTGGGATGATGCTGCTGCCGCCGCCCCGGGTCACGGTCAACAACCCCAAGATTCTGTATGCCCTGGCTATGTATAAGACCGCTGTTGGTGACACCGGCGCCGCTCTTCGCCTGATGCAGCGCGCCGAAGCCTCAAAAACCAACGCAAGCCACCCAGAGCCCCCGGCAGCTTCTGCAGCCAGCAGCACAGCCTCCGCCCGCGCTTCGATTCCCTCCATCATCTCCGTCGCAACTTGGGGTTCGACGCTCTAAATCGATCGCTCAACCAGCTGTTTTCCTCTCCGCATTCTTCGAAAAAAAAGTTATAGTTGGCTCGCGGGCGATTCTCGACGATCAACTCCACTCGATGGCACGGAATAACGGTCCTCTGATTCCGGACGACGAAGCTGTATCCAGCGCGCGCCCAAGCGGCCGCGCCACCGAGGACCTGCAGGATTCTCTCGACCCGCGTCTCCTCGATCTGGAAACAGAAGAGGAGCCAGCATTTCTCCGCGGCCAGAAGCGCGTGCCGGTGCGACGGGGTCCATTACCGCGCAAGGCTGCCAACCGCCTGAAGATCGCGCTCGTCGTGGTGGTGCTGGCGGGCGTTGCCGGCGCAGTCACCGTGACCCTTTACAGCTACGGTGCGCATTCCTGGCGCTTCCGGCTGGAATCCAGCGACCAGCTCGAGATTGCCGGTACCCATAACGTCACTCGAACGCAGGTCATGGAGGTCATGGGCGGCGACATTGGCCGCAACCTCTTCTTCGTCCCATTGACCGACCGCAAGAAGCAGCTCGAGGACATTCCCTGGGTGGAGTCGGCGTCAGTGATGCGCCTGCTGCCCAATCGCCTGCGCGTCGAGATTCATGAGCGCACGCCGATCGCGTTTGTTCAAGTGCGCTCGAAAATCCTGCTCGTCGATTCCCACGGCGTGCTCATGGACCTGCCTCCAGGCGGAGCCAAGAAGTACTCCTTCCCGGTCATCACCGGCGTGGGCGACAGCGAGCCACTGTCTACGCGCGCGGCACGCATGAAAATTTTTACCCGGCTGTTGGGTGAGCTGGATTCCGGCGGCGCCAATTACTCGCGCAGCCTCAGCGAGGTAGACCTTTCCGATCCCGACGACGTGAAAATCACCACCAGCGACGAAAATGGGGAAGTGCTGGTGCACCTGGGCGGCTCTGATTTCCTGGAGCGCTACAAGGTGTATGTCGCGCACGTGCAGGAGTGGCGCCAGCAATTCCAGAAAGTGCGTTCGGTGGACCTGCGCTACGACCGGCAGGTCATCGTGAACCCGGATGAAACCAAAACACAGCCGGCGAAAGCAGCGTCGAAAACACGGAAACCGGCGAGGCAGTGAATTTGCAATTTGAAATTTGTAATTTGGAAGATGCAACATCACGGTCAAGTCGAAAAATTACAAATTACAAATTACAGATTCCGTAAGGGCCCATGGGAAAGCAGAACCGCAATTTATTGACGGCAATTGATGTGGGCAGCGCCAAGACGTGCGCGCTGGTGGCGGAAATCACTGATTCGGGGCTGCGCTACGTCAGCCACGGCGTTACCGAGTCGCGCGGCTTCCGCAAGGGAATCATTGTCGATCTCGACCGCGCCGTCGCCTCCATCCAGAAAGCTGTTCAAGACGCCGAGGACGCTTGCGGCACGCCCGTCGAGCATGCGCTCGCCGGCGTGGCGGGATCGCATATCCGGGGCGTCAACAGCCAGGGAGGCATCAGCCTTGGGTCCAAGCCGCGCGAGATTACGCGCGACGACGTGGCGCAGGCGGTCGCGCGCGCGCGCGCCATCACCCTGCCGTCCGACCGCCAGGTGCTCCACCTGCTGCCGCAGGAGTTCATCCTCGACGATCAGCCCGGCGTTCGCGAGCCCACCGGCATGGTGGCCGGCAAGCTCGAGGTCAAAGTGCACGTCGTGACCGCGGCGGCCACGGCGACACAGAACGTTGTCACCGCGCTAAACCGCGCCGGCATCCACGTGGACGACACCATCTTCGAGGCGCTGGCCTCCGCTGATGCCGTGCTGCGCCCCGACGAGCGCGAGCTCGGCGTGTGCGTCGCCGACATCGGCGCTGGCTCCGCCGACGTTGTGGTCTTCCACGAAGGCGCGGTAGTGCACAGCGGCGTCGTGCCGATCGGGGGCGACCACTTTACCAACGATGTCGCCGTTGGCCTGCGTACTCCGCTGGCGGACGCGGAGAAGATCAAGCGGCTGTTCGGCTGCGCCATGGTGACGCGCATTCCAGAGGCGAACGAGATCGAGGTCACCAGCGTGGGCGACCGGCCCTCGCGACTGATGCCGCAGCGCCTGCTCGGGGAAGTGCTGGAGCCGCGCGCGCGGGAGCTGTTTGAACTCTTGCGCGACCATCTGCGCCAGGGAGGCGTGCTGGAATTGTGCGCCGCCGGAACGGTTTTGACTGGCGGCGGCGCGCGCCTGCCTTACATGGCCGAGGTCGCGGAAACGGTGTTGCGCAAACCGTCCCGTGTAGCATCGCCCGCGGCAATCGCGAAAATACCGGCGTCTCTCGCCGAACCCGAGTTTGCCACGGCGATCGGGCTTGTGCTGTACGGCCATCGCGCGCGCTTGGCGCACGGCCCGCATGGTAACGACGGCTTCGGCGCGAAATTGAAGGCGCTGTTCGCGCGTCGAGGCGCGTAAAAGTTTCGGTTTCACGGTCGAGGTTTTCGAGTTTCAATCAGCAGAGCACGGCCAAAGGCCAATGGCCGATGGCGATGAAAAAGGACCAAGACGATGGCTGACTCCAAAGAGAACGGCATCCGCATCCAGTTCAACGAAGATCCGCGCAACAATGCCAAGATCAAAGTCATCGGCGTGGGTGGCGGCGGCAGCAACGCCGTGAACCGCATGATTGACGCGCACCTGGAAGGCGTGGAGTTCATGACCGCGAACACCGACCTTCAGGCGCTGGAAATGTCACGCGCGCCGGTACGCATCCAGCTCGGCGTCAAGCTCACTAATGGGCTGGGCGCGGGCGCCAATCCCGAAACCGGGCGTAAGGCCGCGCTCGAGGACGCCGACAAGATCATCGAGGCGCTCGAAGGCGCCGACATGATCTTCGTCACTGCCGGCCTGGGCGGCGGCACCGGCACGGGTGCGGCGCCGATCATCGCCTCGCTGGCCAGCGAGATGGGCGCGCTGACGGTTGCGGTCGTCACCAAGCCGTTCGGCTTCGAAGGCAAGCGCCGCATGTCGCAGGCGGAGCGCGGGCTTCAGGAGCTGCTCGACTCCGTGGATACCATGATCGTTATCCCCAACGAGAAACTGCTGGCAGTGGCGCAGAACGCCGGCTTTTTCGAATCGTTTCGTGTCGCCGACGACATCCTGCGCCAGGCGGTGCAGGGCATTTCCGACATCATCACCATTCCCGGCATCATCAACCGCGACTTCGCCGACGTGAAGGCGATCATGGCCGGCATGGGCTACGCCGTCATGGGCACCGCGACCGGGAAGGGCGAGCACCGCGCCATGGACGCGGCGCAGCGCGCGATTGCCTCGCCGCTGCTGGAAGCGGGCGCCATTGACGGCGCGCGCGGCATCCTGATCAACATCACCGGCTCCAGTTCGCTCAAGTTGGCGGAAGTGAATGAGGCTTCCACCATCATCCAGAGCGCCTCGCACGAGGACGCCAACATCATCTTCGGCGCCGTGCTCGACGAGAAGATGAAGGACGAGGTGAAGATCACGGTCATCGCCACCGGCTTCAAAACCGAGCAGTCAGGAAGACGCGAGCACACCGTGTCGGCTGCGGCTGCAGCAATCTCGCAGGCGCGAACGGTGTCATCGTACGCGCCCGCGCCACGGCCGGAGGCGCGCGCGGAGCAGGCGGCGCCGCCCACGCCCGGTCCGACGGTGAACCCGCGGCCGGCGGCCGCGCCGCAGCGCGAGAGCACCTCCATTGCCGACGTCAAGAACACGGTCAAGACTAACTACGAGGAAGACGATCTGGACGTGCCGGCGTTCATCCGCAAGCGAAACGAGACGTAGGCTTCAGGGCAAGGAAGGGGATCGCCATCCCCCTCGGTACCCCCTCATTGTTTATGGAAGGGAACGGTGCATAGTGCGCTGTGGAAGAGCAGTCTTCGGCGTGATGCTGGTTCTCGCAGCGGTCAGGCCAGTGTTGTGTCAGGACTTGATGACCGTTGCCCCGCGAGCGGCGACGATCGAATACGAAGATGCCAACATCCGGGTGGTGCGATTGCGGATTGCACCGAATACGTCGTTGCCGATGCACGACCGGCCGGCGCGAGTGGTAGTCCCGCTTACCATAAATGACGTCACCATTACACGTCCCGGCGGCGCGACCTCCGTAGTTAGGGCTCCCGCAGGTGCGGCCGCATGGAGCGAGCCGACCCAGCGCTCCGTAATCAACGGCGCCGATCCACTGGAAAACATCGTAGTCGAATTGAAACGCACCACTGGTCCCGGGAAGTCGCTGTTGCATCCGCCTACGCCTCGTCTGGTTGGGTATCTCGATGAGCGCTTCCATCATTGGCTCTTCGAGAACCAGTACGTGCGCGTTTATGACGTCCGGATCCCGCCCGGCGAAACCACCGATTTTCACGTCCACGCCTTCGATACCGTACTTGTCGAGATCTCAGGCGGATTGGAAACGGCGCAGGTGCAAGGGCAAGCATGGGGAAAAGCGGAAAAAGAGGAACCGGGAGCGGTAGCATTCAGCGGCGATTCGAGGCGGACACGTATCCATCGAGTGCGGAATGACGGCACGAGCGAATACCATGTTATCGCGGTTCAACTGCTGAAGTGAGCCAGGATGAGGCATCGCAACTGGCGATAGCAGGGTTTATCGTAAGTTACGCCCGAAGACCCGAAAACCGAGAGCCGGCCAAACAACCTGCCTGCAAGCGCCTAAGTACGATTCTTGACGGCTAACCCGGTTTTCGACGGATGGGCGGCGATCCACTGCCAGCCTAGGCTCCTCCTAATTCAGCTACTCACGCCTGAAATTGGGAGAAGCCATGAACCGCCTGTGTACGGGACTGGTTGTCGTGTTTGCCGCCGTTCTGTTTTCAACGGCAGCGCCGGCGCAGAGCAATCTGCCGCCGGTTGGCGCTACGGTGTATTCCAACATTGACGACACTACTTCGCCTTATACGTGGCAAATCTGCTCGGGATCGTGCGCCGGGGGCGCCAATCCGCAGACCGCGACATTTACGTTGAACCAGGCGACACCGTCGCTGGACGGCAGCAGCACCAAGTTCTACGTCCAGGGCGGCGCGTGGACCGACGTGCTCTTCTACCACCACCTGGGCGCGAACGATGGTGCGTCGAATTTCCAGACCGATTACTGGTTCATGCTCGACAGCAACGAGACCACAATCGGGCAGGCGATCGAGTTCGACACCTACCAGTTCCTGGTGAATTTCGAGGGAGTGTCGGGCAAGAACAGCGAGTTCATGTTCGGCTCGCAATGCGATTACGCGCAATACGGCGGCGTCTGGGACATCTGGGACCAGTACGCCGGACACTGGATCCCGCAGTCGAATATGCCTTGCGTGAATCCGACGCAGAACCGGTTCAAGCCGAACGTCTGGTATCACGTGACGCAGAACTTCAGCCGACTGCCATCAACGGCAACCCATCCGTACGGCGAGATGTCGTTCAACTCTTTCCATGTCGTGGAGTACGCCGCCGACAATACCACCATCACGTCCGATTACACGTACAACATGAACCTGGTGACCGGCGCTGGGCAGTTGCCCAGCGGATGGGGACACCAGATGGGCGTCCAGTTTCAGATGGACTTCAACGGTTCCGCAACCACCGGCAGGAGCCATGGCAAGAAGGCCACGGCTCCCTCTTCCATGACCGAGTGGGTGGACCAGGTCAGCCTGACGGTGTGGTAAGTTCAACCTGGTGAGGCTGGTTACGGAAGCCCCTGTCCTGCCGCAACTCCGGCCTAAGTAGCTGCATCTCAATACGATGGCTGATTAAGAGAGTAACATCCCTGATGCAGATTTGGATTGCTTTTGGACCCAAAACTCCCCTATTATCCGGCAGTTCTCCCCGGAATATGACCTCGCCGTCCAGCATGGCGCGGGAGTATGTCCGGGGTAGAGCGCTCTGGCGGAAACCGGACCTGGGACATATACGGTGATGAGAAAAGGCTCTTTCGTCATTTCGGGCATTCTATTGGCCATCCTGGCGCTAGCGTTAAGCGCGACGGCGGCGACCGTCTCCACCCCGCGCAACACTTCCAAGAACAAGAACGTCACGGAAAGTTCCAAGACGCAGAAGAGAATGAGCCGGCTGCGCCGCTCGCGCCGGGTCCGTGTCCGGGCCAGCAAGTACGTCTGGGTTAATGGACATCGCCTGAAGCGCAACCGATACTCCGAGCGCTTCACGGCCAGCTCGTTCACGGACTCGGATTTGACCGCGTCCGACGTCACGGCGGGCGAGGATCCGGTGGTGCGCGCCGCCGCCATTGACGCGCTGGGCAACATGAACGGCACGGTGGTGGCGATCGACCCGAACAGCGGCCGAATCCTGGCGATGGTGAACCAGAAACTGGCACTGGCGGAAGGCGCGGAGCCGTGCTCGACCATCAAGATTTCGGTGGCGCTGGCAGCGCTGAGTGAAAACGTGATCACGCGCGACACCAGGGTACCGCTGGGGCGGCGCTTCTCCCTGGATCTAACGCAGGCGTTGGCACATTCCAACAACGCCTACTTTGAAGCGTTGGGCCGCAAGATGGGATTTGAGAAGGTTAGCTACTACGCCCACCAGTTCGGGCTGGGTGAGCTGGCAGGGTACAACATTGAGGGTGAGCACCTTGGCGTCTATCCGAGCGAGGAATTGGATGCGAAGCTCGGCGGCGTAGGCAAGATGTGCTCGTTCGGCGAAAGCATTTCCATGACACCGTTGCAACTGGGAGCGCTGGTTTCGGCTATCGCCAACGGCGGAACGCTTTACTACCTGCAGCACCCGGAAACGACGGAGCAGGCGGCTAATTTTCAGCCGATCATCAAGCGCTATTTGGACATCGGGCCATTGATTCCGGAGGTCGCGCCAGGAATGGCGGCGGCCGTGAATTACGGCACGGCGCAGAGCGTGCGCTGGAACTTCAGCCAGGAACAAGTGCTGGGCAAGACCGGTACCTGTTCGAATAACGGCACCCGCTTCGGTTGGTTCGCTTCCTACGCCAATACCGCAGCGGGGAAGATTGCGGTGGTAGTGTTCCTGGAAGGCGGACGTCCCACGTTCGGGCCGAAAGCGGCGGAGATCGCAGGACGCATGTACCGTAACCTCTACGATCACAGCTATTTTGCCGGCGGGACCGCGGTGCAGGAGCGGACACTGAACGGCGTATCGCAGTAGCGCAGCGACCAGCTTCCACAATTATTTCAGCTAGAAGGCCTCTCGATGAGAGGCCTTTTTTCTGTCGCGATCAGCCTTTATCAGTGCGAATCCGTGGAGGTGTTTTCGCCGAGTGCTTTGATGGCCTGCTGTAATGCCGCGTTCCTGCCGGGATCCTGTTCGGAAGAGGCGGCGCCCTTCAGCCAGGTAAGCGCGCGAAGCTTCGAGACGTGCGGCCGCATATTGGGCTCGATGCTGTCGATCCGCCAGGCGTCATCTGTTTCTTTCAGGCGGAAGGTCGTGACTTCGGTCGCTGGTTCTGAAGTGTAACCTTCTCCGACGATGAAGCTCCCCAGCACCGGGTACTTTACCGCCACCGTGGCGCCGCGCAGGCCTTGCTCCGCGGCAATAATTTCGTACTGCGAAACCACGGTGAATCCCTGCCAATCAGGATTCTGCTTCCACATGCTCAGTGGACGCAGCCGCGTCCAGCCATCTTTGGTCAGCCGTGCGCCGTCGTAATCGAGCCGGCAGTAGCTCTGCACGGTGTTGCGGGCCTCGTTGCCGCGGCGCTCCAGCCGGATTTGGGCAAAGGAACCGATGGACACAATCAGCAAGGCCAGGAGCATGGCACGACGAAGCATGAGGCCAGCGTACAACATCGGTCACGGGGCAGGCTACTCGGTCTGGAGTTATTACCGCGGCTTGCGGATGTCGCCCGAGATGAGTCCGTCCTTCAGATGAATGACGCGGTGCGAGTATTCGGCGATGTCATGCTCGTGCGTCACCAGGACGATAGTGTTTCCTTGCTCATGAAGCTTGTCGATTAGCGCCATGATCTCGTTGCCGGTCTGCGAGTCGAGGTTGCCGGTAGGCTCATCGGCCAGCAGGATGGAAGGATGGTTCACCAAGGCGCGGGCAATAGCCACACGCTGACGCTGGCCTCCGGAGAGCTCGTTCGGCTTATGCATCATGCGCTTTTCCATGCCTACGGCGATTAAAGCCTGCCGGGCGCGTTCCTGGCGCTCCTCGGCGGTAATGCCGGCGTAGATCAGCGGCAACTCGACATTGTGCAGCGCCGTCGCGCGCGCCAGCAGGTTAAACGTCTGGAAAACGAAGCCGATTTCCTTGTTGCGAATGCGGGCCAGCTCATCGTCATCCAGCTCGCTGACAAGCTGGTGATTGAGCCAGTAGCGGCCCTTGCTGGGCGTGTCCAGGCAGCCGATAAGGTTCATCAGGGTGGACTTGCCCGAACCTGAAGGTCCCATGATGGCGACGTACTCGTTCTGCTCGATACGCAAGTTGACGCCGCGGAGCGCGTGCACCTGCTGCTCGGAGCCCATGTCGTACGTCTTCCATAGGTCTTCAGTGCCGATGATGCAGCCGTCCGGCGGAGCCACGATCGGTTCGGAAAGAGTCGCTACTTCGGTTGCCATAGGATCTCTCGGTTTTTCGTTCTCTGGGTCAGCCACGTTGCCCACACCGGGTTTGGACGCTCATCGCGCCGGAACGTTAGGACTTCTCTTCCTCTTTTTTAGGCGCCGAGTTGTCCACTTTTACCGAGGCGCCATTGCGCAAGGTGCGGAGTACCTTGTAACTTCCGGTGACGATCTCCGCTCCCGGTTCCAAACCCTTTACGACCTCAATGTCGGTGGTGCCGGTGATCCCGGTTTCCACCTTCACGAACTCCGCTTTCTTGTTCTTCACCACGAACACGCCCTGGATATCTTCCTTGTCCTTCGCCGATACAGGACCTGCCGCCTGCACCGTGCCCTTCTTGGGCTTGGGTTCCAAGTCAGCTTTCTGCCGTACCGTGAGCGCCTGGATGGGCACGGCGACCACATTCGGCCGCGTGGCGGTCGTGATCTTAGCCGTGGTCGAAAGCCCGGGACGCAGATTCGGCGGCGGGTCTTGAATCGTCACCACGACCTTGAAATCCTTGGCTTCCTGGCTACCGGTGCTGCTTTGCGAGGTGGACAGCCCGGTGGAACGCACCACGGCGTTGTCCCCAATTTCGGTGACCTTGCCGTGAAACACTTTCTTTGGAATCGCATCGATGGTGACTTCGGCCGGCTGGCCCAGCTTCACGTTCACGATATCCGTTTCATCCGCCATCACCTCGGCGGTCACTACCGACATATCGGAAACGGTCATCAGCAAGCTGCCGGGCGAGCTTTGAATGCCCATAATGACGGTCTCCCCTTCACGTACCGGAAGATTGCTGACGATGCCGTCGTAGGGCGCCACGTACTCCGTCTTGCTGAGCACGTCGCTGGCATGTGTTAACTGCGCCTGCATCTGATGGATCCGCTGCTGCGACGACGCCGTTTGCGCCTTGATTTGAGCGATGCGGGCGTGGGCCGATGCGACCGCCGCGTCGGCGCCTTCGAAGGTCGCTTTGCGCGTGTCGTAATCCTGCTTGGGAATGAGTTGCTGGCCGTAGAGTGCCTCGCCCCGCTGGTAATCCAGCTTGGCGCGATCGTAGTCGGCGCGCGCCTTGTCCAAGTCGGACTGCGCGCTCTTCAAAGCCGCCTCGGAGGCGCTAAAGTCGGTCTTCGCCGCCGCCAGTTGCGCTTGCATGGAGGCCACATCGGCGGCGGATTGCACGTAGTCCAGCTTGGCCAGCAGTTGGCCCTTCTTCACCTGCTCGCCTTCGTGGACGAAAAGTTTGGTGATCTTGCCGTAACCGTTGGCGCCGATGTTGACGTAGTCCTTGGGCTTGATCTGACCGGAGGCGCTGACCACCGAAGCTAAATCCTGACGGAAAATCTTGCCCGTCTGTACGGTCACCACGCCCTTGCCGCTCTCGTGGACAGTGAAGCCGACAATGGCCAGCACCAGCACCACCGCGCCGATCGCGATTGCGACTTTTTTCCCTTTTTTCACGATGCCTCTCCCGCGCAGGCATTGCCGCTCACACTGCGCTGGAAGACCCAGGGGCCTGAGCACACATACGGGCCCTGGCGCAGAAAAGTTCCCATTTCAGACGATCCGCAACAGGAAAGGTTACCGCGCAGGCCTTCCGGGAGCCTTTTAAAAGAATGAGTAGTACCTTCAGATTATAGTGACTCTGCTGCGGGCGGCCAAACATTTCCGGCGAGTCCGGCGTAGGCGGCGGGGATGAGCAGAGCTGGCGCGCTCTGGAAAGCTTTGGCAACTCGCGACTTGGCGCGGATGATCCCACTTTTCTGTGCGGCCCTGCCTTGATTCTGGAACCGCAACCACATAGAATCTAAGCGCCCGAAGTGTCTCTGAGGAGTGTATTGCCGATGTGGTGCAAAGCAGGTTGGGGTGGTGGTCTGGCAGTTGTTTTGGCGGGCTGCCTGATGTGGGGGACAGGTCTGTGTGCCCAGGACAAAAGCAGCAAGGCGGACAGCAAAGGCGCCGCTGCCTCGCAGGGGCAAAATGGGCAGGAAACCGATCCGTTGAAGCGTCCGCTGACGCCCAAGCAGATGAAAGAGCGCGAAAAGGCGTTCAACAAGGAAGTTGGCGGCTCCTACAAGAAATGGCTGGATGAAGATGTCCGTTGGATTATTACCGATGAAGAGCGCTCCGCGTTCAAGCAGCTGAGCAACGACGAAGAGCGCGACAATTTTATCGAGCAGTTCTGGCTGCGCCGCGATCCCACTCCCGACACCCCGGAGAACGAATTTAAGGAAGAACACTACCGGCGTATCGCCTATGCCAATGAGCACTTCGCCGCCGGCATTCCGGGATGGAAGACCGACCGCGGGCGCATGTACATCATGTACGGCAAGCCGGACGAAATTGATTCGCATCCCAGCGGTGGCTTTTACCAGCGCAAGCCGGAAGAAGGCGGCGGCTCCACCTCGACGTTCCCGTTCGAAACCTGGCGCTACCGCTACCTGGAAGGCGTTGGCCAGGAGATCGAAATCGAGTTCGTGGACAAGTGCATGTGCAACGAGTACCGCATGACCATAGACCGCTCCGAGAAGGACGCGTTGCTCAATGTTCCCGGAGCAGGCCTGACGCAGTGGGAAGAGATGGGCATGGCGAACAAGGCGGACCGGTTTACGGTCGGCGGCGGGCTCGAGCATCTGGGCAGCGGCCCATTCTCTGATACGGCGAGAAACCAGCAGTTTGACCGCCTCGAGATGTACACCAAGCTGAACCGGCCACCGTCAGTCAAGTTCAAGGACTTGGAAGAGATTGTCAGCCACAAGATCCGCGTCAACTTGCTGCCCTTCGACGTGCGCCTGGATTTTGTGAAGGTGACTTCCGACACCGTGCTGGTTCCAATAACGCTGCAGGTGAAGAACAAGGACGTGACCTGGTCGAGCAAGGAAGGCGTGCAGAAGATGGCCGTCAACATCTTCGGCCGGGTGAGCACCATGACCGGGAAGGTGGTGCAAACCTTCGAGGACACGGTGACCGACGGAGTGCCCGATGAGCTCCTGCCCAAGGTGCTGGAGAACTCCCACGTGTACTGGAAGGCAGTTCCGCTGCGCACACAGAACCGGATGTACCGGCTGGACCTGGTGCTGAAGGACGTCAATGGCGACCGTATCGGCCAGTGGAGCCGTGGTATCCAGGTGCCCACGTACGAGGAGGACAAGCTGGCCTCCTCCACGCTGATCATCGCCGACCAAATGGAGAAGGTGCCGAGCAAGAGTGTGGGCGCCGGTTCATTCGTGATCGGCGATACCAAGGTGCGTCCGCGGGTGGATGCCGGGAACGGTGTTCCGGCCAGCTTCAAGCGCGATCAGAGGGTGAACTTCTGGATGCAGGTGTACAACCTGGGCATTGACCAGCAAACGCACAAGCCTTCGGCCAAGATTTCTTACGAGATCGTGAATACGAGCAACAATAAGCCGCTGCTGGAGATCGCCGAATCGACCGAGAAGCTGGCGAACCCCGGAGAGCAGATGACGCTGGAGAAATCGCTCCCCTTGGTCAACGTGCCTCCGGGGACGTACCGGATCACGATCAAGGTGGACGACAACATCTCGAAGCAGACGATTACGCCCTCGGCAAAGTTCACGGTAGAGTAGCCGCGGGCACACAGGCCGAATTCCACGATGGAGGTGGATGTCATGGGCCGAAAGCTCGGATGGATGATGTTGTTGCTGGCGCTGGCGGTTCCCGCCTGCGCTGCTGGCCGGCCGGGCACGATTAGCGGGTTCGTGCGCAATTCTGCGGGACATCCGCAGATGGGCGCCGCCGTGGAGGTGTTTACCACGGCCACTCGCGCCATGACCGTGTTTACCGATGCGCGCGGCTTCTTCAACGCTGTTGGTCTGGAGGCCGGCACGTATCACGTCAAAGTCACCGCTCCTTCCTTTTTGCCCGCGCTGCGGGAAAACGTTTCCTTGCGCGCCGGCGCCAGTGTGCTGGTCAACGTGACCTTGAACACGCTGTTCGAAGCGGTCCAATTGCTGCCGCAGCGACAGGGCAAGCAGGACGATGATGGGTGGAAGTGGACGCTGCGGTCGGCGGCCAACCGCCCCATTCTTCGGGTCGTGGGCAATGGGCCGGTGGTGGTGTCGCAGTCCGGCAGCGACGATCGCACCCTGAAAGCGCGGCTGGCGTTCGTTGCCGGCAGCGGGGCCGACGGATTCGGCAGCTCGGGCGAGATGAGCACCAATTTCGGATTCGAGAAGTCGCTGTTCGCCGCGGGGACGCTCTCGGTCAACGGCAACGTCGGCTATGGCGCCGGGCCGCAGAACGGGGTTTTGCGCACGACATATGCCCACCGCCTGTCCGACGGCTCGACCCCGGAGATATCCTTAACCGTCCGCCACTTTGCCAGCTCAGACCCGATGTTGCGCAGTACCGCGTTGCAGGCGATGTCGGCGCGCGTTTCCGACAGCTTCTCGCTGTTGGACCTGGCCGATGTCCGCCTCGGAACCGAATACCAGATGGTGCAGTTCATTGGGCACGCCAGCGCGATGCGGCCATTTGGTTCCGTGGATGTGCACCTCAGTCCTGACACCGTGGTCGGATACCGCTACGCTTCCGCGGAGCCAAACATGACCCTCGGTCGCGGCTTCGATGCAGCGCTTGGCGATTTGGGTGAATCCGGCCCGCGTATCTCCATGGTCGAGCGCGGAGCGGTGCTGGAGCGCGCGCGTCACCAGGAGGTTTCCGTTGCCCGCCGTCATCGTGGAACCAACGTGGAAGTGGCGATGTTTTCCGACACCGTACACAACACGGCCCTGACCGGCGCCGGGGACCTGGATACTCCGATCGCTCAGCTTTTGCCTGATTTGTATTCCGGAACGTTCACTTATAACGGCGGGAATCTCAGCACTCGCGGCGTACGCGTGGTACTACAGCAGAAACTGCCGGGCCATCTGACGGGAACACTCAATTACTCGTACGGCGGAGTGCTCGATCTGCTGCAGAACGACGTTGCCTGGCGCGATATCCGCTCTTCGGTGCACGAGGAGTGGCGGCACTCGATTGGCGCGCGTCTCTCGGGGAAGGTGCCGGCTACGCACACTTCCTGGGCGACTTCCTACCGCTGGGCAAACCAGAAGTCGCTCACCCCGGTGGACATGTTCGACGCCTCACCGGGAGCGATGGATTCTTACTGGAACGTCTTCATCCGGCAGCCGATTCCGGGAACTGCCTTCCTGCCGGCAAAGATGGAAGCTTTGGTGGACTTGCGCAACCTGCTTGCTCAGGGATACGTGCCGGTGATTGGACGCGACGGGCATACGCTGTACCTAGTGCAGTCCGCGCGTGCCGTCCGGGGCGGCGTGGCATTTGTTTTCTAGCGGTCGCCGCCGGACAGTTTCGATTTCTTGAGTATAAAAAGGGTAGCGTGAGCTGTTGTTATTTGTTCGGAATTGAGGCACGCGTGGGGCCAATCGCGCGCGTGCCCCACGAAAAGCAAAGCTTCGGGGTACTTCTAATATCAAAGCGGTAAGGATTGGTTTACAGGCGCGTGGCGCGAAGGACACCAGCCTAACCTGTGATTTTTTTCCACCATTTCTTGGGTGGCTCCGGCTCGGTATCCATGTCAATGCTGTCGGACAAACCCAGAAAACCTGCGGGCGCAAGATGGTTGTCGCGCTTGGGCTGCCCCTGCGGCCGCTGGCGCCGTTGCGCGTGCATCAGCAGGACCTTCCCCGGAGTTCCGGTGGGAAGTACACCGACCGCGTGCTGCGCGCCGAGAACGCCAGCCACGACCTTAGCTTGCGATGCGGGACGAACTTCGGCATTGTCGCCCGACTGCGTTTTTACAGCATTGGCGGTCGGCTGATCAAAAACGATCCAGCGATTCATGCGGACTCCGCGTGGCGCGCGAAAGGATTCAGCAGCTTGGATGCGCCTCGCCGCTCACGCGTTTGTCCGCAACTCGAGGACGTTTGCCGTGTGTTACACTGAACGTGCCGCAATTTTGTTTTCCAACCTGCAAGGGCGCGTAGCTCAATTGGCAGAGCAACTGACTCTTAATCAGTAGGTTGAAGGTTCGATTCCTTCCGCGCTCACCACCTTACCCCCTTGCAAGCCCTGTGTTTACGCGCCTTTTCGACGATTCTCGAATTCTTGCCCGGTTGCACAGTAAGTAACCAAAAGTAGCCCTGAGCAACCAGGGGTCCCCAAGAATCCCCGAAGTTTTTGCCCAGGGGTCCCGAAGTCCCGAAGGACATCAGCCACCCGAAACAGCCTCAGCCGCAAGTTCCCGAGGAGCCGGCGTCGTCACGACGGTTGCCGGTTGCTTGCGAACCGACCCTCGATTCCGCCGCTCCGCCAGTGCCTTCTTCCGGAATGCTTCCTGGGTCGCTAACGGTGTCGGATGGATGTACTTGTCCGTCGTCGTCGGACTGGCGTGTCCGGCCGCCTTGCGCAGGGTGAATACATCCACGCCAGTAAGACCGAGGTTGGTTAACGCAGTGTGCCGGGCCGAGTGAACGCATGCGTCCCACGGCAGGTTCAGAAGCTTGCGCATCTTCTCCTGCTGTTGGATCAGGGTGTACCGCGAGATTGGTTCATGCCGTCCTCGCGGGTGAACACGAGATTGCACTTCGAGCTCGACATCCACTGCTTGAAGATCGCTCTCGCCCGGGCGGTAATCGGAAGGCTCCGCTTGCGGAACTCCGTCTTACCCTCCCGGATGTGGACATACCCGTAGTGGCCGCAGGCGTCCGCCTTGTTCGCCATGTGGACGTCCGCCTTCAGCAGCCCAATCATCTCGCTCTCGCAAATGCCAATCTCGCAAGAAAGCTGGATGCAGCTGTTGAGCGGCTCCGGCGCCAGTTCGTCGTACTTCTGCCGTAGCTGCTCGGTGTAGACGAAGGTCCGCTCGCGTTCGCCCTCGATTCCGCCCCTGGGTTATTCGAGGTACTTGATAAACACGACCTCGTTGTGTCGTTCGTTGTAGAGCAGCTCGTCGGCGAACGCTCGTACCATAAGAATGCCGAGACCGCCGGGGCGAATGCCTTTCGCTTCGCGGACCGCCATATGGGCCACCGAATCGCCGGCAGCCTGGCCGGCGGCGGCGTGTTTCAATTCCTCGAATCGGAAGCCTGGGCCGGGATCGGCAATCCGGTACAGCAGCATGCGCTTGGTTCTCAAGCAGGCCACACGCACGCGTCTGCTGGGATCGAGGCCGCCGCCCCATTCGACGGCATTCATCAACAGCTCGCGAAACGCTTGCGCGACCATGTCGCGGATGTCATCGGTCACATCCAACTCAAGCTGCTGCACGAAGTTGTCAATGCGATTGGCGGCGGCGCGCGTGCACGGCAGCGAAAGTTCGAACCATTCGGGCCGTGCGGAGACGACGACAATTTGCGGATCGGGCGGAGCGGCAATAGTTTCCTCCACCAAGGTTCGCAGTTGATCGGGCGTAAAAGGTTTACGCAGGTATCCGAAAGCATGGCCGCGCACTGAATCCATCACCGTCTGCGCTGTATCGTCTGCGGTAATGATGAGGAAGCGGGTTGCCGGGTAGCTCGTCGCGAACGCGTTTAGAATTTCCAATCCACTGAAGTCGGGAAGGCCTACATCGAGCAGGACCAGATCGAACGGCTTTGCGGCGAGCGCCTTGATCGCCTCGCCTCCGGAGCCACAGGTTTCAACCGTCGTGGTTCCGTTCGCAAGCAAACGCACCAGCAAGTTGAGCATGGACGGATCGTCGTCCACCGCGAGAATTGACAGCGTCGACTTTCCTGTTATCGGTGTAACCATTGGCCACAGCTTTCAAAAGAAGTTTGACGTTCTAATTTGCCGAGGCCTTGCGCGCATTGCGCGACAATACCGCGCGCACACGTGCAACCAACTGCGGAATCGTAAACGGCTTGGCCAGAAAATCCGTGGCTCCGGCGCTGAAGCCGGCTGCGGTGGTTGCTTCGTCTCCGTGGGCGGTCAAGATAATGACCTGCAGGTTGCGAGTACGCCCATCCGCTTGCAGCATTCTCAGCACAGACAGACCGTCCATCCCGGGCATGTTGACGTCAAGCAGCACGAGGTCCGGCAATTCAGCGCTAATGAGGGCCAGCCCGCGTTGACCATCCTCTGCTTCGGAGAGGGCGAACCCTTCGCGGCCAAGTGCGGCCCTGACAAGCAGCCGCATATTCGGATCGTCGTCAACTACCAAAACGCGGACCTTCTCAGGTCCGGCGTTTACGGCAGCGTCCGCAACCGTGACGGTACGTAACCGATTTGCCGCCGATGGCGCAACGGAAATGTCGCAACCTTCGTACGCTGCAAACACATGCAGCGCAAAGTTGCGCTGCCGGGCTAACGCGCGTGCGCGCTGCTCGATTTCGGCGATCTGATTGTCGTTGTGCAAAGGATCGTGATGCGTCAGCGCAAGCTGCCGCACGTCGGCGGCCGCAGCCAATTCCACTGCGTACTCAAACGTGCTGTGGCCCCAATTCTTCTTGGCGGGATACTCCTCGGGCGTGTACTGGGTGTCGTGAATGAGCAGGTCGGCGTACTTCATGAACTCGGCGTGCCGGCGATCTCCCGCGTGAACGATATCCGACAGCTGGCCTGCAGCGGCACCTTCTCGCCAGATTGCAGGACCAAACGGTTCATGGTCACAGATGTACACCACGACCGCACCGTCGGCCTCGAGCCGATAACCCAGGCTCGCTGCCGGATGATTGATGTATTGCGCGATGATGCGGGCGCCACCGAAATCGTAGGTTCCTTCGGCGAGCTCCCGGTATTCGATCTTGGCCGGCAGCTGCGCGGCTTCCACGGGGAAATAAGTGAATTCCATCTGGCCGGCGAGCACGGTCTCCAGTGATTTGGCGCCGCCGCCGGGAGCACAAACGACGAAGTCGTTGCCGGGCACGAACATCGGTATGAAGAAAGGGAAGCCCTGGATGTGGTCCCAGTGGGTATGGCCGAGGAGTATCGTCGCGCGAATTGGTTTCGAAGCGCTGGACATCAGTTCCAAACCGAGCAGGCGAATCCCGGTGCCAGCGTCGAGGATGAACCGTTGGCCCGAATCGGTGATCACCTCGACGCACGAGGTGTTGCCGCCGAATCGAAGCGTGCTGGCGCCCGGGGTTGCAACCGACCCTCGCGTTCCCCAGAAACGTACTCGCATGAGTCCTTACCTGTACTGCACGTTAACACTCGACAGATATGCAGCAAGCGCAGTAGCACGTTCTTGGATCACATCCGGTTTGCGGTCCTTTGCCGCTTGCTCGATCACTGCTCCGATCGCCGTGACCTCCGAAAACCCGTACGCGGCCCCGGTGCCCTTCATGTTGTGCCCGATGGTCTGCGCGACCGCATAATTGGACTGGGCGAGCGCATCTTTGAGCGCCACTAAGCTCTCGCGCAGATTGTGGAGATATTGGGGAACAATTTCCGATAGCGCAGACTCAACTTCGACGGTGACCGGCTGAAGAGGTGTCGGGCCGGGAGGATGCGGCCGCGCGTATTGGCGGATGGCCTCCAGCAGTGTTGCCTTGCGAATCGGTTTGGTGAGGTGGGCGGTGAATCCCGCCTCGTGGCTCTTGTCCACAGCATCTTTGAAGGCATCGGCGGTTAACGCGAGTATTGGCAACGCCGACTTGCCGCTCGACGACTCGAACTCCCGAGCGCGCTTTGTAACCGTGTAACCGTCCATCACCGGCATATGGACGTCCATCAACGCCAGGTCATAAGTGCCGGCAGTCAGCTTTTGCAGAGCGACCTCGCCGTTCTCGGCAACGTCGAGCACGCAGCCGGTATCTTTTAAATAAGCGCCAATGAGAAACCGGTTGTCGTCAGAGTCGTCGGCCAGGAGGATCCGGCAGCCCGCGAATGACGTGGCCGGAACGCTCGCTGCTGAAAGCACCTTCGGCTCGATGGGAGCGGCGTTTGAGATTCCCAGCCTGGCGGTGAAATAAAACGTGCTTCCTTGTCCGACCGTGCTTTCCACCCAGATTCGCCCGCCCATCAATTCGGCAAACTTCTTAGTGATGGAGAGTCCCAGTCCAGTGCCACCGTACTTGCGGGTCGTGGAGGAGTCCGCCTGCGAGAAGCTTTCGAAAATGGTCCCGAGTTTCTCCTGCGGTATGCCGATTCCTGTGTCCTGAACAGCGAAGCGCAACCCGCCCGGTTCCGGTGACTCCCGATCGCGCTCGACGGTGACCGTCAGGCCGCCCTTTTCGGTGAACTTCATGGAATTCCCAAGCAGATTGAGAACCATTTGGCGCAGACGAGTGGGGTCACCGATCAACATCCGAGGCACATCGGGCGCAACGCTGAATGCCACGGACAGCCCCTTTTCCTGCGCCTTGATTTTCACCAGCTCTTCGATCCGGCGGAGCACATCGTGCAAATCGAAGTCGATGCTTTCCAGCGTGATGTTGCCCGACTCGACCTTCGACAGATCCAGGATGTCGTTGATCAAACTCAGCAGGTTCGAGCCGGCGCGCTGGAAGATTTCGACGTACTTGCGCTGCTCAGGGGCGAGATCGGTCTCGCCCAGCAGATCGGCCATGCCGAGAATCGCGTTCATCGGCGTGCGAATCTCATGGCTCATCGTCGCCAAAAATTCGCTTTTGGCCCTGGTGGCGCGCTCGACTTCCCGGTTCAACCGCGTGATGATCTCGTTCTGGAGGGCCGTCTCGTGTGCGTACTGCAGTGCGACCTGGCGCTCGCGGTAGAGTGCGTCGGCGGGCTCGATGACCAGCAACTCACGCCCGCTGATCCGCGCCGCCCACGCCCTGAGGTGAATGTCGGTACCATTGCTTGATTCAGTCCAGAGATCCGACTCGACCCGGCATGGCTCGCTGGTGCGCCAAGTTTCTTCCGCTTCGGGCAAGAAGCCTTCGAAAAGAGGGAAGCGCTCCAGCAGGTCCAACCTTCCGCCCGGCTGCGGAAGTTCAGGGTGTAATTGGCGCAGCCAATCGGGCGCGGTTTCCAACAGACGAAATTCACCGTCTTCGCCGCGCTCGAAGAGGGCGAACTGCATGGAGGAAATCAGCCGGGACAGCAACTCCGACCGATCACTGTCCAGCCGTGCCAGCCGACTGCCCTCGGCCATGCTCCTCCTCCAGCATCCGTGAAGCGAGCCCGTAAAAGAGTTGCTCGACGGCGTCACCGGTTTTCGCGCTCGCGATCACGACCGGCCATCCGAGCGAAAAGCATTGGCTCAGGTCTTCGTCCTTGATTTCCCAAGAATCGCGCAGGTCCCCCTTGTTGGCGACGACAACGAACGGCACCTTGCCCGACGCCTCTTCTGCCCTCTGCTGAAGACTAATGGCGGTGTCCAGTGTGCTCTTGCGACATCCGTCCACGACCAGAATGTAGCCCGACGCGCCGCGCAGATGCGTGGGACGCACCTGCGTGAGTGCGTCCTCTCCCGCCAGGTCCCAAAGCATCAGCGTTACTTCTTGGCCGTTGACAGTGACGACTTTCTTGTCGATCTTCACACCAATCGTGGTTTGGTACTTTTCGGAAAACAGGCTGTGCACGAAACGTGCAACCAGGCTGGTCTTGCCGACCCCGAAGGCCCCGACCATGCAGATCTTCTTCTGAATCATCGCTTAACCTGCGGCGATTCCATGACTACCCGGAACGTGACGCGGCGATCGAGCTCTTCCAGATACGTGGGCTGACCGCGCAGGCTGGGGTCCGAAGCGGCGACGCCCAAGGTGCGTATCACATCGGGGGACACGCCACGATCGATCAGCGCCTTTGCGACTTCCTCCGCTCGCCGCTTGCTGAGCAGGACGTTGGCTTGCTCCGCCCCGCTTTGATCGGTGTGCCCATAGATTTCAATCGAGATATTCTGCCGCCGGAAACGCCCGAACTCCTGCAGTGAAATCGCCTGCGCCTGGATGAGGTCGATTTTCGCCATCTCGCTTGGTTCCACCCGGGTGGAATTCAAGCTGAAACGGATCACCTGCTTCTCGATTTCCTGCTTTTGCGCGAGAACTTTTCGCGCCAGGGCAAACTCAGGGTCCAGCGAAAGATAAGGTTCCCAACGCGAGGTCACTTTGTCAGGTTTGACGCCTGACTTTCGCAGCAGGTCATCAGGATCCGCGGCGAGCGGATCACGCATGCCCACGACCGAGTAGCCGCCCCATGTCTTTTCGTACGACGTCAGCATAATTCCAGGCTCCGACCGGAGTCGCTCGATGAAGCGTGTCCAGCGCCGGTTCTGGTCCCAGACGTAGGAGAGCGCGCCGACGATCACGATCCCGAGCAGCACCAGAAGCCAAAGCCCTTTCTGCGGTTTCTTCACGAACGTCGCCTGCTTGCCAAGCAAACATGCCCGCAGCATGGGCCGGGTGGCGGCGAGTTGCGAGGCATCTCCGGAAAAGGCTGACATCGCCGATCCGAATTCCCCGTGCACGCGTTCCAGAGCGCGGGCGAACACGTCGCGCAGTTCCGGAGGTGGCGTGCCGGTCACGACGGCGGCCAGCAGGGCCAGGGGTCCGTGTTGCAACCACACGGTGTATTCGCCCACCTGCATGGTTTCCAATTCCTCGGTCGTTTTGCCGGAGAAGGAATCGCGCACGAAGTCCTGGACCGCAGTCAGCATGCCGGAGACCAGGTCGGTATCCTGCACCGCCAATTTGTCGCTGGCCGCGTGTTGCAATAGCAGGCCGGTTTCCCGGTGAATCAGGAAGACCTGTTCGACGCGATAGCGCATGCTGTGGGTCAGCGCAATTTCCGCGAAGGACTTGCCGGTTCGCAGCGCCTCAACACGCCACTTCAGGCTCTCCCAGGACAAGCTGCGCTCCAGGACCTGGTTCAGCGACTCCACCATGCCCCGCAACGCGTGCGCTACGGCCTTACGCACAGCCTCGCCGATAATCGGAAACAGCGAGGTGGCGAGCAGGTGAGGGTTGCGCTCGACCGAAAGCCGAAGCGCCTCTTCGATGATGGGTTTGAGCGAATTCTGAAGGACTCGATCCCGCTGCGACCGCAGGGCAATGGCTTCCGCAACGACCGTGCTCAAGTCTTCTGTGCGAGTTGCGGGATCATCCAGTCGCTGCTGGAGCCGGTCGAGACGGCGTTGCTCCGGGCCAACCAGAAGCTGGCGCAGTTCGGACAGGCGACCGCCGCTGTCGGCGTCGGCGCGACGGTCCTCGCCTTTCGGAATGAGGGTCGGTCCCGGAGCACTGCTCATCGGAGTTACGCGTCCTTGCCCGCCTTGGCGGTCTTGGTTTTTCCGCCATCCAGGCCTTCGGTGAGTTGGACTGCCATGTCCGCCAGCAGCGCGGCAACCGTGGCGCGGCTGGCTTTATCCTCGCGAAGCTCGGCAATGCGCTTCTCGAGAAGAGCGGTCAACTCGTCGGTGCGCTGGCGGATCTCGTCTGCGAGCTTGCGCGATTCCGACATCAGTTCACGCCGCAGGCCGCTCTGGCCCTCGGCTGTCTTGTTATCAAGCTCCTGGATCTTCTTCGCGAGGTTCTCCGTCGAGGACTTCAGGTCGTGGCTGAGGGATCGCAACGCATCCGTCCGCTCCTCGCGCTCCGATTTCAGGCGCGCCGTCAGGCTCTCCGTTTCCTTCCGGAAGAAGCCCTCGAGCGACTCGAACCGGCGCTTCATCGTCTCTTTCAAGTCGGCGGATTCGCGTGCTACGGTCTCCTCAAGGCGCGTGAAGCGCGACTCGTAGTTCTTGATCTGCGGGCCGAAGAGGATATCCCTGATTTTTTCTACGCTGGCGCCGGCTTGCTCGGCGGCTTCAACGCCAGATGCGCCGTTGCCGGCGGCTGGGTCGGTCGCAACTTTTGCCTTCACGTCAATTTTCTTGGCTGGCGCTTCCATAGCGGTACCTCGCTTCCTTTGTGCGGGTGCAGGTTTTCTTATCGGACGACGCATAAGTGTCCCTGAACGGAAACCATCGAATTCGCAGGAATGGCTGGAGCCGAGAGCTCAACAACAGGAATAGTACGTCCTGCTGCAACGCGAGGCAACTACCGCCTCCCGGTTCCGGAAGTGCAGAGCGAGGCGTGGAATGCGGCCTTCGGCGTGCAACTTCAGCGTCGTTAAGTCGTGAAAAGACGAACGATGGCTGCTTCGGCCCACGCTGTCGCACGCGTACATGGCAATTGCTGGTGCGATAGCGCTAGTTGGGCACGAGCACGATCTTGCCTATCACGCCTCCCTTGCCGAGCAACTCGTGCGCCTGTCTTGCCTCGGCAAGAGCAAAGCGCTGCGCGATCAGCGGCTTGATCCTCTTCTGTTGAAGAAGGTCAAGGAGGGCGATTAGGTCCTGTCGAAACAATGCCGGCTTCATTCGTTTGAGCGTCTGAATGCTGTAGGGGACCACCCGTTTCCGGCCGGGGCAAAGCCAGCCGGCGGCAATGTACAGCCCGAAAATGGCGATTCCGCCAAACCGGTTGCGACGACCGCCACGACCTGAAGCCAATTGCCCCCCACGCAGCGAGCCAGTAAGGCCATAGGCCACGACCCTCCCGCCGGGACGGAGAGCCTTGCGGGAACGCCAGATGTGGGTACCACCAATGCTGTCAAACGCGACGTCTGCGCCCTCGCCGGTGAGGCGGTGAATTTCTTTGACGAAGTCCTGATGCTGGTAATCAATTGGGACACCGCCCAGGTCGGAAACGGTCTTCGCCCCTCGCGAGGAACAAGTACCGTACATCTCCAGTCCGGCGAGGCGCCCAAGCTGCAAGAGTGCCGAGCCGACTCCGCCGGCCGCGCCGTGAATCAATACACGCTGGCCCGGTTTGACCCGAGCGGAACGATGGAGCATCTGGTAGGCCGTGATGTAGTTCAACACGAGGCTGACAGCCTCGGCGGCGTCCAACCCGGATGGCACTGGAACCAGTTCGCGTTGCGGTAGGCAGACGAACTCCGCGTAAGCACCGCTGATCGGCATCGCAGCCACGATCTGCCCGGGTTCGATTCCAGAGGCACCGCTGCCGAGCCGATCCACCACGCCAACCAGATCCCACCCCGGCGTGAACGGCACCGGGGGCGTCTCGGGATGAACACCCTCGCGCGCCAGTAAGTCGGGCAAGGCAACACCTGCGGCCAGTACTTTCACCCGCACTTCACCTTGCTTCGGCTCGGGGCACTCTTCTTCTAGTAGCTGCAGTGCGTCAGGCCCGCCGTAGTGGGTAACGACGATTCGCGTGTGCTTCACGAACTTCTGGCTCCGGTGTGAGCCATACAATGCTGAGCATTCGAGCTTGTCAAGCAGAGTCCTATCCGATGCGTACTCAGGAACGTCTGGGAGGCTGTGCCAAAAGCCCTGAAACGCCTTAGTAGCGACCTACCCGATCAGACGAACAGCTGCTCATCGAATGTCCACGGAAGAAGAAGTGTCAGCCGCGTGCTGTAGGCTCACCTTCGTTTCGAGTTTGTCGGCTAAGACGAAGAGACTCCCCAAGAAGTCCCGAAGAGAGGAGCTTGCACGGGATAAGGCCTGTCTCGTCAACAGCTTGGGAGAGCGCTGCTCTGACTCTTAATCAGTAGGTTGAAGGTTCGATTCCTTCCGCGCTCACCAACCCCTCTATTTTCAGCAGCGTTTCGCGGCGGCATGTCCTTTCGTGGTCAGACAGTTGTTCCCTTGTTGTTCTCCAAACGCGCCAAGCTGCTGCCGATCTCCTTTGGAATCAGCGAGCGCATCGGCCGGGCGGGCTTTGATCCTCATAAGTGAGGATGAAAGTTCAACGGTTCTATTAGACGAACCTGAAACTCGACGAACCGGTATGTTCAGCGGACGGCGGGCGGTTCGAGCGGCACTTCCAGCTCGCGGCCGTCCTTAAAACGCATGGTGATGGAGCGGAGGGCAGCGATGTTCTGGAGGGGGTCGGCATCGAGAACGAGGAAGCTGGCTTCGCTACCCTCCTTCAGTTCGCCCACGCGTCGATCCGGGAGGATGATTCGGGCGGTGCCGAACGCCAGGCGCAGCAGGCCTCGGTCGGGGATGGCGCCGAGGTCGTGAATGTATTGCAGCTCGTCAAGCGTCTTGCCAGCAAGCGAGTCGGTCCCGATAGCGATGCGCACGTGATGCCGCAGCATCCGTTGCAACAGATCCTTTTGCAGAGACTTCAGTTCGGCGACGCGTTTCTCATGCGTTCCGAGCGTCATTGTGGTCGTGACCACGGTGCCACGCCGCGCCGCGAGTTCGAGATCCGCGTCAGGAATGCGGAACCCCTCCAGCGGTGCGTTATGGAGTCCGTATGGCGTGTGGCCGATGATGTCGACGCCGGCCACGAGCGCATTGTGGAAGTCGGCGGCATTCTCGATGTGGGCGATCACCCGCAGGCCGGCAGCGTGCGCTTTGTCGACGATGATCGGGACCAGAGCAGGGTCTAGACCCTTGGTGCCGAACGCCTTTGTGTCGTCCTTCAACTCCGCGTAGCGGTCCGAGCGCAGCAGGAAGACCTTCACGACCTGCGGCTTCGTCGCAAGGAAGCGCGGCCACTCGCGCTCGAAATCGGCGGGGCTGTCGACGAGGTAATAGGCGTTTTCGTTCAGTTGTTCCTTCGTCAGGCCCTCCGCCTTGTAGATGGAGGGCCAGAGAAACTGTTCGAAGAGCTTTTGCGGATGACCGCCGGTGGCAGTGAAGCCACCATTGGCGAAGAGAGCGTCGGGGGTGTCTGGCCGGCCGACAAGGTCGCGGATGCCCGCGGCAAGCGTCGCGATGGCATCGGGGTTGATGAGGTAGTAGGTGCCGGAGTGCAGGAACGCAGCGGACTCATCGGCGAACGCGCTCTGGCGGTCAAGGTAGTGGTTGTGCGCGTCGGCGAGCGGTGGCACTACGTACTTCCCGGCGAGGTCGATGGTTGCGCCGATCTTGTGCGGGCGATGGAACGTCAGCCGATTGCCAGAGACGTACGCAGTTCGAGTTCGAAAGCCATTTCCGTCCCACCACCTGCCGTTCTTGAACTCGGCTGCACCGTCTTGCGCCGCCAGGGAAGTGGCTACGAGCACGACAGCCAAGACCCAAAGCTTTCGCATGCAGGCCTCCATGCCAGCTTATAACGGATGGGATGCGCTGGGGCGGGAATCCGCCGCTGGCGAAACCAAGGCGGCCCCTGCTCGAGACGCCGATGGATTTCCTGATTGCGTCTCTAATGCGCGACCTTGGTGGCGGTTCCTTCTACGATGGTTATATAACGGCCGTTCGCGTCGAGCATTTCATACTTCGACGTATACTGGGAGGCTGACAGCATCGTGAGTGTAGTTCTTCCTTTGACGGCTTTGCCCGCTAGCCTGTCTTCCACCATCCACGTCCAAGTATTTCCGTTAACCGATCCTGTGCCGGTGCCCACGAGTCCGACACTGCTCGCGTAATAGGATACGTAGGCCTTCGCATAGCTGTCGTAGGCAATGATGCCGAACGTCTCCGGAATTTGCCCTTCAGCGCGGCGCTCGACCCAGAATCCCCCCGGACCCAATGTATATGTTTCGGTGGTGACACCCTTACCGGGCGGCACATACTCGTTGGCTTTAATCTCGTTCTCCACTTTCCATGTGCCAAGGAGGTACTCCAACCTCTTGTGCTCGGGGCCTGGCTTCGGGCGCTCTGGTGGAGCTTGTGCGAGTGAGAGTGCTGTGAATCCGCAGATCAGAATGACAGCAACCGTCGATCGCATGCTCATTATCTTCTCCTTTGAAAGCGCGCTCACGATAAGCTGTCCCGTCCGTGACGCGTCCTTAAGGATTTGTTAAGATTCGCCGAAATCTGATGGCCAGCCGTGAGGTATTCCATTTCGACGAGTTCACGCTCGACGTGCAAGAACGGCGTTTCCTGCGCGGCGCGGAAGCCGTCCGCTTGTCACCGAAGGCCTATGATGTGCTGGTTGCGCTGGTACGACAGCGGGGCAGTCTGGTCACGAAGGATGAATTGCTGACGCGCCTCTGGCCCGGGTCATTCGTCGAAGAAGGCAGTCTCAACGTTCACGTGTCGGCGCTGCGCAAGGCGCTTGGCGAGGACGCCCACCGGCCGATCTATATCGAAACGGTGGCGAAGTCAGGGTACCGCTTCATCGCTGCAGTCACCTGCGATCTGGCCCACGAGAAGCCATTAACACCGAGCGCCATAACGCGACCCGTCGAACTCTACGAGCTAGTCGGCCGCGGCCGGTCTCACCTGTTGTCAGGCTCGTACTTCGAACTGCCTGCCGCCGTGGACGCCTTTCATTCCGCGATCGAGATCGATCCGACCTATGCACCGGCGCACGCCGGCTTAGCGCGCGCACGGTGTGTGCAAGCAGCGTTTCGCGCGGTGCCGCACCAGGAAGCGTTTGCAGAGGCGAAGGCGTCTGCCTTACGCGCGCTGGCGATGGACAGCGCCTCGGCGGACGCGCAGGTTGCCCTTGGCACGGTCCTCTTTCTCAGCGAGTGGGACTGGACGGGGGCGGAGCGCAGCCTGCAACGTGCGCTCGAAATCAATCCGGATCACACCGAGGCGCTCTTGCAGTATGGGTCGCTCCAGGAAGCGCTTGGGCGGCTCGACGATGGGCTGCATTGCAAGCAACAGGCGCTCGCGCGCGATCCGCGATCGCCCGGCGTTCTGGTACAGATCGCCATCTCGCATTGGCATCAACGGAAGTACGACGACACGCTTGTCTGGGCCCAGCGAGCGCTCGACGTCGACCCGAAGCATGTGCTGGCATGCCAATTCATTAACAAGGTCTATTTGAAGATCGGGGACGTCAATAGATTTGCGGCCTGGACCGTCAGCCAGGCCATCGCGTGGGGCCTTCCCGAAGAAAGAGTGGCGGTTTTGAAGCAGGTCACCGGGGACATGCAGCAGGTGTACGCGAGGGCCGGCCTCTCCGGAGTGAGGCGATTCCTGGTGCATCAGATCACGAACCCGCAATTGGACTTCGATGTCTTGCTGAAGATGGCATTCTTCCGCGCCATTCTGTATGGGGGAGCAGGCCGACCCGACGAAGCGTTCGACTGCCTTGATCAGGCCATCGCGAACCACGACCCAGCACTCGTGCACCTGGCGGTCGCACCGGAGTGGGACAGCATGCGCGGTGACCCGCGGTTCGCAGAACGCCTGCGATCGATGGCGCTTCCTTCGATCGCCCATGACAACATCGGCAACTAAAACCTGCCTGCCCTGTCACCTCTCGGCCCGCGTGCGCTCCGACTCCACTTCAGAGTGGGGAACACACTAGGGAACAGCCTCGCCTAAATCTGCCTCCTTGTGACCACTAAAACGATTGGGAAACCGTGAAACCATTGATTTGTGGTTTGCTGATCGAAATCAGTAGGTTGAAGGTTCGATTCCTTCCGCGCTCACCATCCCTTTTCAGCGACTTACAAGGAACGCACGAAATGAAATCGAAGAACACGATCTGCCTCTGGTTCGATAAGGACGCGTTCGACGCGGCGCGCTTCTATGCCTCCATTTTTCCGAACAGTGAAGTGACCGCCGTCCACAAGGCGCCTGCCGACTACCCTAGTGGCAGCGCGGGCGATGTCATAACCGTGGAGTTCACTGTTCTCGGCATTCCCTGCCTAGGTCTCAACGGCGGCCCGGCATTCAAGCACAGCGAGGCGTTCTCCTTCCAGATCGCAACGGACGATCAGGCAGAAACGGACCGGTACTGGAACGCAATTGTCGGCAATGACGGCCAGGAAAGCGCGTGCGGTTGGTGCAAGGACCACTGGGGCCTGTCCTGGCAGATCACCCCACGCGCGCTGACCGATGCCCTCGCGGCCGGTGGCGCCGAGGCAAAACGTGCCTTCCAAGCGATGATGTCGATGAAGAAGATCGATGTCGCCACCATCGAAGCGGCGCGACGGGGGTGAAATGAGATTGCAACTGCGCTCTCACCCATTGGCCGGCCGTCAACGGTATCCAATTCGGGCTCCCTGAAGCCGCGCGCAGGCCTTGAACGACACCACTGCGGATTGGTTGAGGAATGTTGCTGACAAGTACCGTCGGCAGCCGGCCATCCAGCGGACATGGAGTGCAGCCTCCGCGAGGCGGATTGCTGGTGTGCGCATCGTGCCGGTGCAATCGTAGGTGCGCTTACCTCAGGCGCTGGGGCCGTCATCCTGCGACGGGACCTCCCGTTCGAATTTCCGCACTGCGTCGCCGAAGGAAATCAGAGGCTCCGGATTCAGATTCGGCTCTGTGGTTACCGGAATCACGGGTGGCCTGGCGGGAGTCGAAGGCAGGCGGGCGGACTTCACCAGGTACATGCGCCACACCGCCTCCATGAATCCGTGCCGGTGCGGGAGCACCTCGCACGCTTCGGTCAGGAGTTCCTGAAAAACTCGCTGGTAGGTCTTGGAAGGGTTCACGGTGTGATCCCCATTGGGCGATGGAGTTGACGCCAGCAACTCCGGCTTGCCGACCAGAAAAGCGACTCTTTCCTTGGGGTAGGCGCTCTTCATGTCGTGACACAACTCCTCGTTTGCGGCGGCTTCCCCAGGGCCTCCGTCCATCAAAACCAGATCGTACACCGCGGGATGCCAGAGCATGCGCGCCTCGGCACAGTCGTCAGCACAGACCACCTCGAAACCTCGCTTGCGCATTATGCTGGCACGCAGGTTGCGATGAGCTCCGACGCAGTGGACAAGCAGAACCTTTCGTTTAGGCGGAGTGGTCGGGCGTGTAGCCGCTGTCGGTGACATGAGAACTCCTTCGTTTGTGAACCTGATTCTTCACGTGGCCCGCGGTTGCGAGCGCTAACGCCACAAGAAATTGCCGGGGAACCTCTGGCAAGGAGTTGTCACTTCACCGGGAAATCTGATCGCGAAGGCGCACAGAGCCGAGGGTCCTTTCGCGGTTAAGTGCGACTTCGAGTATACGCGCTTCTTCTGCTGCCGACGGAAATCGGCGCTTAGTGCGCCAGCTTGTGTGGGCAGGGAAGCAGGTTTTCCGGCAGATCAAGATTATCCCAGGATATTTCCGGCGGGTACTTGCGATAGAAGCAGGGAAGCATTCGGCGGTCGCCGTATAGGGACCAGCCGAGAGGAATTTCCAGATCCGCGAACCAATACACCCCTTCCGCGACTCGCCGGATTCGCGGATGATCATGCCGCAGCTCAGCACGGACGATCTTCAACACCTTCTCATAGGTGATGGAGCGGTTTCCCATCCAATGCAGCTCTTCGACGATGACATGCAATCCCTGCGGACAACGCTTGCCTTCCAGCCTCTCCAGCACTTTCGCCATGATGGCAGTGGACTCACTGCGAAGGGAGGGACTGCTCATGGTTGCTTACCTGCGGCGGCGCCGGCGAGAAGGGGCGCTTCGGCCTTCACAAATTGGTCGCACAGACAGATCTTGCACTTGCCGTAGCCCTGCTGCGTTCCTATCCGTGGCAATCCATGGTCCCGTTTCTCGTGACCACATTCGCAATTCATCTTCATGCAAGTACCTATCGAAATGCGGCGTTTCTACCGCCAAACTGCTTGCATCAGGCGAACACTTCACCGGGCAACGCCTGCAAAGTGCGGGTGGGCAGCGTGTTGCGCGGACGCGAAGAGCGCTGGGCCGAAATGTCGGCGTTAATGTCACCGCGCTGGATCCGGAGCTTCAAAACGCGCTCGATGTTGCGCAACTCCAGGATCTCCGCCGGCGACACCAGCGTGGAAGCTCGGCCGGCTGCGCCGGCGCGTCCTGTACGTCCGACGCGATGAATGAAGTCTTCCGGCAACGTGGGCAGGTCATAGTTGATGACGTGCGCCACACTCTGGATATCCAGCCCGCGGGAGGCGACGTCGGTTGCCACCAGCACTCTGTACCGCCCTTCGTCGAATCCGGCAAGGGCCCCCGTACGCTGCGACTGCGAGCGGTCGCCGTGAATCATGGCGGCGAGAAATCCGTCACGTACCAAGTGCTTTGCAAGGCGCTCGGTACCGCGCTTGGTGCGCGCGAAAACCAGCGTGCGGCCCTTCTCCTGGCGGAGCAGATGACTCAAGGCATCGAACTTGTCTGCGGTTGCGACCTCGAAGGCGTGCAGTTCGACGCTATCCACCGGCTTCAGGGTGGAGCCGATCGCGATACGAACCGGGTTGAGCGTGTAATCGTTCACCAGTCCTGCCACCGAGGCTTCCAGGGTCGCGGAAAAGCACATCGTCTGGCGTTGCTTGGGCAACATGGACACAATGCGCCGGATGGACGGCAGGAACCCCATGTCGAGCATGCGATCTGCCTCATCCAGCACCAGCAGTTGGACGTAGCGCAGGTCGACAAGTTTGCGCCTGAGGAAATCTTCCAAGCGTCCTGGAGTTGCGACCAGTACGCGCCCGCCCGAGCGGATGGCATCCAATTGACGCCCTTCGGCCACGCCTCCAATCACCAGAGCCGCCGGCGGAATGGTTTTGCCCCGTAGCTGTTCAAATTGCTCGTGCACTTGCATGGCAAGTTCGCGCGTAGGCACAAGCACCAGGGCTTGCACACGGCGCGAGGAAGGGGATTGCAGCAGGCGCTCGATCATGGGCACCACGAAGGCTAGTGTCTTGCCCGTGCCGGTCTGGGCGGTCGCCATCAGGTCCGTGCCCGCAAGAGCGTGCGGGATCGCAGCCGATTGGATCGGCGTTGGAATGTGAAATTGTGCGGCTGACAGTCTCTGCTGTAATGCCGCAGAGAGAGGCAGTTCAGTAAAACTCTTCATGCGAATCGTATCTTTCTGGAGAGGCGTCTCGCGACACGCACTCTCGATGCGATTCGCGACGGTACAAAGGAAGCCACTCAATGTTTAGTCAGCGCCGGGAACGAAACGGATGGCAGGGAAGCCAAGGAGGGGTCAGGCCGGCTGTTTAGATCGGACTGCCGCGCCACAAGCGAACCGTGGTCACTAGCGTCTTTGACAGTATAGCACGCTAGAGTATGGGACGATCCGCAGGGTATTCGGCTGGTTACTATTTCCGGTCTTGTGAAAGGGGAGCGTGCGCGGCATGAAAGAGCTGTCCCAAGACTAGTTTGGTGGGCTGATCGTCCAGTATCGGCTGATCACAGCGCGGACAATACCCGATCATCTCAGCCTGCGTTCCGGATTTCGTCTCGGCTCTGAGCAAAGTCCCTCCAGTGAAGCACGAGCGGCTTGTATAACCGCCGGCGTCACTCATCTGCGAACCGGGCGTTCACGCCCGCTGTTCTCTTTCGCCGCCTCCGGCTGGAGCCGTACGGGGATCTCTCCAATCCCATTGCACATGGGACACAAGGAGCCTCGGGTGTTGGTGCCTCGGCCGATGCACATCGGACAACGTTCTTGGGTTGGCATTCGATGTATGCTCATGCTCCATTGTTGCACGCCGACGGCATACGCGGCGAACATTCCGCGCCCCATCGCGTCCTGTATTGGTCCGCCGCATCGTGGCGCTCCGGATGCGGATGCTGGTAGCAGTGATTTATTTCCGCCGTCCGCAGGGGGGGCGTATACTTAACCTGTCTCTTTTCGCACTGTTCCGCACGGTCGCACCCGCGTTTCACTGCGCAACTAGACAGAAAGCTGCCGAGACCCACGCTGATTCGATCTTTTCATTCATCTCTCATTCCCCCGCACTTTCGCGGATTGTTGGAGTCACGCTGGAGGTGCCTCTCATGAGTTCCCGACCTTCGTTTCAGAAGCGACAGAAAGAGCAGGCCCGCAAAGAGAAGCAGCGTCTCAAGGCCGAGCGCAAACAGCAGCGGAAGCTGGACCGAGATGCGCCTCAAGCGGACATGCCGGACGCGGATGCTACCGTCCCCGAGGACGTGGAGGCTACCGTCCCAGAGGAAGACCAGAGCTCCTAGGATTTGGCACGGAATCAAGCTGGCCGAACGCGTAATTTGGCGGCTGGAAAACTCAATCCGAGAGCTTGCGGCGCGCGCAAGACGCTCATCAACCCCTTCGGGGCACAACTTGGAAGGAATCACCGTGAAGAACCTGTATGTTGGAAATCTGACGTTTTCGACGACCGAAAGTGATCTACGCGAGATGTTCGCGCCTTACGGAGCCGTAGAACGTGTTTCGCTCGTGACGGACCGTGACACTGGCCGTTCGCGCGGTTTCGGTTTCGTGGAAATGGCGAGCGATGCCGAGGCAGCCGCCGCAATTACCGCCCTCAACGGCAAGGACCAAGGCGGACGTGCGCTGACGGTGAACGAAGCACGGCCCAAGACGGAGCGCAGCGGCGGTGGTGGCGGTGGCCGCGGTGGTTCCCGTAGCGGCGGCGGCGGTCGTGACGATTATCGTGGCCATGCTCGTCAGCCGCGCGAACCCCGCTGGTAGCCGCTCGAACGCCAGCCCGTAGCGCCCATATTTGACTGACTCTCCATCCGGGCCGACCGTAAGGGCCGGGGTGATCTCTCTTCGCCTCAATGGCGATGCAGGGGCACATCATCGCCAAAACTCATGTTGGCAGAATTCAAATATCGCGTTTTGCTGGTGGACAACGACGAAGCCCTTCTGTGCCCCACGTCAAAACTCCTCGTGCGCCAGGGCGCACTACGAACGCGGTCGTCGTAGCCATGAGACTCGTCGTGGACTTCGATTTGCAGCCCACCTTAACCGGAAACTTGATAGAGCTGCGTCCTTTGCGGCGCGAGGATTTTTCTGCCCTGTTTGAGGCTGCCAGCGATCCCCTCATCTGGGAGCAGCACCCGGAACCGACCCGCTACCAGTGCGAGGTCTTCCAGCGCTACTTCGACTCAGCGATCGAATCCCAAGGCGCCTTTGCGGTGATCGAACACAAGACGGGCAGGATCATTGGAAGCTCGAGGTATCACGATTTCAAGCCACGGGAAAGCGAAGTGGAGATCGGGTACACCTTCCTGGAGCGCGCCTTCTGGGGCGGGACGTACAACGGCGAGCTGAAACGGTTGATGCTGGAGCATGCCTTCCGCTTTGTCGAGCGCGTGGTGTTCGTGATTGGGGAAAACAATCTCCGCTCGCAAAAAGCGATCCTGAAGATCGGCGCGAAGTTTCTGAGGAAGATCGAGCGCCCCGGATCCAACGGCAGCCTGCAGCCGAACTTCGTTTTTGTCGTGACCCGGCCTCGATCGGCAGAATCAAGAGCTGCGTCACCCGGCTCCTAGCTCTGGAGCTCTTCTCGTCGGCAAGTTAGAAGCCAGGCGGCGCTGCTGCAGGAGCGCGAACAAAACTCCTTGACGCGCGCCCCGGTTGTGCTACTCTCGCGCCGCTAGCTGAACAGAACGCCGCCGGCTCATCCGACCGTGCCGGGGAGGAGTTGTATGTCTGCTCCCTACGGTCTGGATCTGGTGAAGAGCTGCGTGGGCTGCCAGCTGCGTTCCCCTCACTTCTTCTGCGCCCTGCCGCGATCCTCGTTGCTCAACATCGAGAAAAGTTCATTCCGCACCATCTACCCGAAGGGCAGCCCGTTATTCATTGCCGGCCATGCTCCCACCGGGGTACACCTGGTGTGCGCGGGCAAGGTCGGCTTGACGGCGCCCACGCGCCGGCACGCCGGTGTCACCGTGCGCGTCGCCGGCGCTGGCGAAGTGCTGGGGCTGCATTCCTGTATTGGCGGAACGGCGCACGAATTCTCGGCCATGACCCTTCAGGCCTGCGAAACCTTGTTCCTGCGTGCCGACGACTTGCTGCGCATGGTGGAGGAGGACAAAGCCGTGTGCTTTCGGGCAGCAGAGGCGGTCGCCCGCGCCTACGACTCGGCGGGCGACATGGCCTTTTCGCTGGCGCACGCGCGCTCGGCCGGGGAAAGGCTGGCCCGCTTCCTTCTGGAGTTCGCGCAGGTAAGGAACGGCGACCGGGGCGAGGTGCGGGCCGAGACTCAACTGACTCATAACGAACTCGCGGAGGCGTTGGGCATGGCACGCGAAACCCTGTGGCGCACGATGCGCGAGCTGCGTTTGCAGCATGTCGCCAGCATGCAGGGACAGCTGATTCTGATCGAGGATGTGGACGCGCTCCGCCGGCTCGCGGGCGGCGCCAATGGGTCGTCGCCGCGCCATTCCGCTTTGGGCGAACGGCACGCGCGGCGGTGACCCTCATCACATCCCGCCTTTCTTGTCCGTCGTACAGTTCGCAGCAAGCAGTGTCGACCAACTGCCTCTCTGTTACCCGTTTTGAGGGACCACACAAAGTTCAACCGCTGTCAACGGAGAGGATCATGGAAAACGCGTACACCTGCAGTTGCGGAAATCAGACGTGGCTGGTTCTGGATACGTCCGTGCGCTGCCAAGCGTGCAACCGCGAATTCGCCACCGAGCACACGCCTGTAATCGATTTCAACCGCGCCGTCTTTGAGGAAATCGAAGAACTCGAAGAAGTGTAGCGCGCCAAAACTCAGGGCTGGACGTCAGCGAGACTGTCCGGCCCGTGTTGTTTTTTGGCGTTACCCCCACCAAAGCGCCGGGTATCGAAGTTCTACTGGGTTTGTTTTGCTTTTCAACCCCAGGTGTGCTGAGATGCTTGCCAACTGTGGGGTGCACGTTGGAGGATTTCTGGACCATCTGCCTGGTGGCATGGCTGCCCATTGGCGGCATCCTGCTGGCGCTCTGCCTGTACGATCTGACATCCGGCGAAGCCGAGGGCCTGCTCAACGACCGCAGTCGAGGCGGTTCTGCTTACGGCGATTCACTCGACCTGGAATAACGCTCCCCGCCACCTTTTCCATCCTGTTCTGACCGGGTCGCGAGAAACCCGCATCATTGCTGCGTTTGCGCGGCCCAAGCCGGCGCGCGCGGCGGGCGGCCGTGACCAAACATCACAGGCAGCAGTGACGCCCATCACTGACGGGTGCTGCACATGAGTAGAGACTGCGACTCCATCCTCGCTCCTGGAGACTTGGCGCGGCGGTCGTAATCGACTCTACGCTTCCCACCAAGGGTCAGGCTAGGCGAGGGTTCAGCGCTCACCCGCCGAGACGGATGTAATCGACTCTGCACCCGCCAACTCAGGAGCGCCGGACGAAAGGCCCGTTTCCCGTAAGGAAGTCGTTTTCCCGCGGACCGTGAAGCGGATTGCTTTGCGTAAGCCGCAAGTGAACGAACGTTCGATTGAGTCGGCAGCCGTGGCAAGGATCGAGACGGTATGAGGGTGCGCGATTTGCTTGCGGTCCTCTCCCAGCATGATCCGGAGAGCCAAGTCGTTTGGGACGCTCGGTCGGAAGCGTTCCTCATCGTCGGAACGCGCTCCGGCATGCATCAGGAATGGCCGCAAGAGCAAGCGCTGCGCCTGTCCCGGGAAGACCGCAGTTTCCTGGGCGAGATGCACATCAAGGACGCCTGAGCCGGGGAGTAGCTCAGGCGGAAGCAAGCAGCAAGGCGGTACCGCCGCAGCAGGCGGAAGCGGCGCAGGATCCAGGCCCGTGACCAGCAGCAATTCACGAAGGAGATTCATCTATGTCAACCGCGGTAGCAAGCAGTCCTCAGGTGGGTGTCAGTCGGTGGTGGCGTGTTGTGGGCGGGCTCGCAATGAACCTGGCCCTCGGGTCACTGTACGCATGGAGCGTGTTCGTTGCTCCCCTGGAAAAACAATTCGGGTGGAAGCGCGCACAGACCTCCAATGTGTTCACCATCGCGGTGGTGGTCTTCGCGATCACGTTCGTGGTCGCAGGCCGCCTGCAGGACAAACTCGGGCCATTCAAGATTGCGCTCACGGGCGGAATCCTGGTTAGCCTGGGATTTTTCCTGTGCGCATACACGCAATCACTAACGTATTTGTACGTCTGTTTCGGAGTTATTGGCGGACTGGGGAACGGCTTCGGCTATGCCTGCCCGATTCCGGTCATGGCCAAGTGGTTTCCTGACAAGCGCGGGCTGGCCGTTGGACTCGCGGTGGCAGGTTACGGTGGCGGGTCCGCCATCTTTGGCCCGCTGGCACAACTGAAGTTGATTCCGGCCTATGGCGTGTTCACCACGTTCCAGATCCTGGGCGCCATCTTCCTGGTGATGACGGTGTTCGGGGCGTTCCTGATGAAGAACCCGCCGGCGGGCTATCGTCCGCCGGGCTGGACGCCGGCGCCGGCCAGCGCGAAAGCGGCGGCGACGACGTATGAATTCACTCCCAGCGAAACCCTGAAGACTCCGGCGTTCTACTTCATGTGGGTGGCGTACGCCCTGGGCTGCTCGGCCGGTCTGATGGTGATCAGCCAGTTGGTGCCGTTCGCCAAGAGCGTCGGCATTGCTGCCGCTGCCCTCACCACCATGACGCTGGTCGTGGGCGCTGCCGGGAATGCTTCCGGTCGTATTTTGTCCGGCTGGATGTCGGACGCGATCGGGCGCATTAACGTGCTGCGTCTGATGATCGGCGCCTCGGCCATCGCCATGCCCATTCTGTACATGGTGGGCGGCAACGTCGTTGGCCTGTATATCGCTGTATTTGTCGTTTACTGGTGTTACGGCACGCAGCTGTCCGTCAACGGCGCAGCGGCGTCCGATTTCTGGGGCACGAAGAATGCCGGCATCAACTACGGCATGCTGTTCACCGCCTGGGGCGTGGCCGGAATCATTGGACCCCGCATCGGCGGCGTGCTCTTCGACAAGTACAAGAACTACCAGGCTGCGTTTTATACGGCGGCAGTATTGGCCGGCGTAGCGCTGGTTTGTGAACTGCTGGCCAAGCGCCCGGCGGTGCCGGAAGCTGCCGACATCAAGGCCGCTGCGGTTACTGCACGGGGGTAGGTTTCGGGCCTGGAACTTGTCCGGGGAAGGGCCGGCGGCGGTCCCGCTGGCCCTCCGTTTAAAGGGGCGATGGTGCTTTCACCAACCAAGACATCGGCCGCAATCCGGGTGGCGCTGCTATGCGTCTGCGTCGTTGTGGCGCAGCCGTTATGGGCGCAGTACACGGTGGGCCGGGTTGAGGGCGCGATCCTGGACCAGAGCGGGGCCCTGCTGGGCGGGGCGACGGTCACGCTGGCCAATCAGGGCACCAACGCCGTTCGCAGCTTCACCACCGCCAGCGATGGGCGGTATTTCTTTTTTGCGCTCCCGCCGGGCGATTACGTGCTCTCGGCGGCGGCGAAGAATTTCAACACCCGCGCCGTACGGCTGACCGTGCGCACCAGCGAGACGGTTACGCAGAATCTTTCGCTGGAGTTAGGCCGAACCGCCACTACGGTCGAGGTGACGGCAGAAGCCCAACTGGTGGCCTCTGACGCGCAACGTGACACCACTCGCACCGAGTTGGAGCTGGCGAACCTGCCGTCCCTCGGCCGCAACATGATTTCCACGGTGCAACTCGGGGCCGGTATTTCGCCGACGAACAATCCTCGCGGCGGCTCGACCTTCGGCGGCGGCGGCTCGTTCGTCATCGTCCTAGGCGTGCAATCCGGCCTGATTTCCGCGAATGGAGGCCGGGCTCGCGCCACCTCGGTGCAGCTCGATTACACCGACGCCAACGACTGGGAAGGCGGCGGATTCGCTCCCGGTATGCAGGCAATCACCCCCGACATGCTGCAGGAATTCAAGATCCTGAGCAGTAATTTCTCCGCCGAATACGGCGTGAAGTCGAACGCGCAAGTCATCATGGTGACTAAGAGCGGCAGCAACACCTTTCACGGCTCCGCGTACGACTTCCTGCAGAACGACGCTTTTAACGCGCGCGACTACTTCGACCAGACCGGCAAGGCTTCTCCCTTGAAGCAGAACGTGTATGGCATCACGGCGGGCGGAGCGATCATCAAGGACCGTACTTTCCTGTTTGCCGGGTATGAAGGGCGCAAAACGCGCGGCGGCAGCCTGACCACGCTGGCCAGTGTCCCCAGCCTGGCGGCGCGCGGTAGCGTCACCGATCCCAACATCCAGGGATTGATCGAACGCTTTCTTCCGCTGCCCACGGGTGCGACCAAGGACCCGCTGGTGGGCACGATTCCGGTGCAGATCCCGTCTCCGGTGGACAACTACCTCTTCGTGGCGAAGGCCGACCATCAGCTCACGCGCGCGCACATGCTGTCGCTGCGCTACCTGCAGGGTACCGCTTCCTTTGTGGCTCGCTTCACCTCGAAGAACCAGTTGCCCGGATTCGATCAGGACAATCATTTTGAGCTGCGGAACGCCAACATTACCGACAGCTGGACGATCAGCCCGCGGAGCGTGAACGAACTGCGCCTTGGCTACGGCCGCTCGCTGGCGCAAGGCAATCCGCAAAACGGCTTGCAAACGCCGCGGTTCCTCGTCAATGGCCTGGTGAACTTCGGAGCCCTGGAGACGGCGCCCTCGGCGCGAATCTTCAACGTCTTCCAGGTCAATGAGGTGCTGAGCCACGTTCATGGCGGTCACGTGCTGCGCCTGGGCGGCGACGTGCGAAAAATCCAGGACAATTCCGACAGCGCCACCAATGTGCGGGGCGTCTTTACCTTCGCTTCGACCAGTCAGTTCCTGAATGCGCAGCCGAGCCAGTGGACGGAACTCTTCGGAGGCACGCGACGTGCTTTCCGTACCGGCCTGTATGCGATGTTCCTGCAAGACGACTGGAAGGTCCGGCCGACGCTCACCATTAATGCCGGCCTGCGCTGGGAAATCCAGGGCGCTCTCAGTGAAGCCGACGATAGCACCTCGATTCTGTCGGCGCTTTACCCGGGTCCGATTGGCGCCGCAGGAAGCGGCCCTCTGGGCGCTTTCTCGGTGGGACCCACGGCAGTGAATGGAAATCCGGCGAACTTCGCGCCGCGGATTGGGTTCGCATGGAACCCGCGAGGCGGAAGCCTGGTGGTTCGGGGCGGATACGGAATCTACTGGGATTCGTTCACCTTCAGCCCGATGGCCGCTTCGCGCGCCGTGCCGCCATTGAATTACAGCGTGACGTTAACGGGGGCGAAGATTACCGGCGCCAACTCATTGGCCAACCTGCTCAACGGCACCGCTCCCATCATCGCCTCCACGCAAGCACAGGTCGGCGGTTTCGGGGCCTTGAAGAACTTCGGCGGCATAACCACGATTGACCCCAATCTGCCGAATCCCTACGTGCAGCAGTTCAGCCTCGGAGTGGAAACGCGCCTGCCGGCGAAGATGGTCTTCAGCGCGGCTTACGTCGGCGCCAAAGGCACGCAGCTGACACGAATGGTAGCGATCAACCCATTGGCGAACCCGCCGGCGCCGGCCACCAGCACGGCCAACGAATTGGCGCGAATGAGCGCCTTGCAAGCTGTGGCAGCGGCGGAAAACGGCCCCGGAAACCTGCGGCTGGATCCCCGTTTCGACCAGGTCAACCTGCAGGAAGCCGGCGGAAGCTCCATTTATCACTCGCTCCAGGCGGAGTTGAAGAAGAGCCTCTCGCACGGGGTGCAGTTCCAGGCCTCGTACACATGGTCGAAGTCCATTGATAACGCTTCCGACTTCAGCCCGACCATTCAGGCCAATGACAACGGCTTTGCGCAGGATTTCACCAATCTGCGCGCCGAGCGCGCCGTGTCGAACTTCGACATCACCCACCGCGTGCTGGTGACCGCCATTTGGCAGATGCGCTTCTTCCACCATCTGCAATCCTGGCCGCGCAAGCTGCTGGACGGCTGGAGCTTTGAGTCAGTGAACATGTGGCAGAGCGGCATCCCGGCCACCTTGCTGTCAGGCAGCCGGACCTTGCCGGTGCTGGACGGAACCGGCAGTCCGGTAATCGATCCCGTGACCCACAAGCCGAAGACGGTCTCGTTTGCCGATGTGAACCTGGACGGCAACCTGATTCCGACCGGCGCCGATAATACGCGCGCCAACTGCGCGCCGGGCGGCTCCTTCGCCTTCGGCTCGCCCAGCCAGACCTACGGATTCTCTCAGCCACTCCTGGGGAACAACGGGACGTGTGGCCGCAACACCATCCGCATGAACAGCCTGTTGAATTTCGACTGGTCGCTGTTCAAGGAAACCACGCTGCGCGAGTCCGGTGTGCTGGGTTCGGCGCCGCTCACGCTGCAGTTGCGGATGGAAGCTTACAACGTGTTCAACATCCCCTTCTTGACCGCGCAAGGCGATAACTGGCGCACGGTATCGAGCTCCAGCTTCGCCGCCTACAACGCCGCTGGTTCGACGCGGCGCATGCAGTTCGCGGTCAGGTTGGGTTGGTAGCGCTTTTTTGTCCAGCAACACAGGGCCGAGTCGCAATTGATTACGGAACGTCACGCCATAGCGCGTCGGAGCCAAAGAAGCGAAGACGCGGAGGAGGGCGGTACATGAGCAGTGATAAGGTCATTCCCTGGCCGGCAGTGCCGATCCCCAAACCGGAAGAGGTCTACGCCGGTTTGAGCGATCAGGCGAAAGATTATCCACTGTTTCTCGAATCCATTTGTCGTCAATCCCATAACTTCGAGAAGCCGGAAGCGCTCTCGCGCTTGCGGATTTTCGATACCACAACCCGCATGATGATCGGGCACTGGTGCTCCTCGCTGTTGGCGGAGCTCGGCGCCGAGGTCATTCAAGTCGAGCCGCCGGGCGGCGATCCACTCCGCCAGCTGACTCCTTTCGGTCGGAAAGAATACATGTTCACCGACAAGGAGACAGGCGAGCCGGTCGGGGCGCATTTCCTCCATGAGATGCGCAACAAGATGTCGGTCACGCTCAATCTGGAGACGGAAGAAGGGCGCGAGATTTTCAAGAAGATGGCCGTGCATGCGGACATCATCATTGAAAACGATCCGCCGGGACACCGGGACAGCCTGGGCATCGGCTATCGGCAGCTGAAGGAGATCAATCCCAAGCTGATCTACTGCTGGGTCGGCCAGCTCGGCCAATGGGGTCCCCACAAGGACAAGCCGGGCATGCTAGAACCGACGGCGCAGGCCGCCTGTGGCTTCTGCCATGGCACCGGCGATCCGAAGGAATTCGGCGGCACCCCGATGCGTTCGGCGTTGTGGATGGCCGATCACGTCGGCGGCACCCAAGCCGCGATGGGCATCCTGGCCGCGGTGTACTACCGCGAAATAGTTTCCGGAGAGGGTCAGTTCGTGGAGGCGACGTCGGCCGAAGCGATCATCCGTATTCTGGACTACTCCTGGGCGTGGTACGGCATGGATGGCAGCATCCGTCCGCGTTTCGGCAATTGGGACCTGGCCATCAACATTTACGCCGTCAATCCTTGCAAGGACGGCTACATGATGGTGGGCGGCGGACACGATCGTCTGTGGTATCGCATCTGGCGCGTCGTCGGTGACGAGCATCCGACCGTGGAAGACGACATCCTCGGCGATCCGCACCTCCGCGAAGTGGCAGACCGTCTGGCCATGAACCAGCAGATCAAGACCTACACCATGCTGGGCGAGTGGCTCAAGGACAACTCCCGCAGCGAGGCCGAGAAGAAACTATCCAAGCAACAGGTGGCCTCCGGCGGCGTGCTCTACGTGAACGAAGTGGCCGAGTACCCGCACTTCAAGTACCGCGGCCACGTGGCGGAAACCGAGTCGCCGCATTACGGCAAGATCCTGTACGCCACAACCCCCTTCCAGCAGCACAAGACACCGGGCCGGTTGAAATGGCTGGGCCGGCCAACGGGGTACGACAACCAGGATACTTATCGCCGGCTGCTGGGCTTCACCACCGAAGACTTCACGCGGCTCAAACAGGCGAACGTCATTTGAGGCGGAGGATAAACATGGCAACTGATACCGCTGTTTCCAAAACCCCGCAGATCAGTTTTGAGGAGTTTTGCCGCAGGACCTTCGACCCGAAAGGCGAGTTCGCCAAGCCGGAAGCTCTCAAGGGCATCCGCGTGCTCTCCTGTACGCAGTACATTCTGGGTCCATCCTGCGCCTCCTATCTGGCGGAACTGGGCGCCGAGGTCATCAAGATCGAGGCTCCGCGGCGTGGCGAGGCAATGCGCCACACGACGCCGTTCAACGAACCATTTCTCTACCCGCTCTCCAAATATGTTCCGGAGCGCGGCACCGGCCTGGGTTTCCTGGGCGCGAATCCGAACGAATACTTCTGCTCCATCGACTTCCACCGGCCGGAAGGCCAGAACCTGGTGAAGAAGCTGGCGGCGAAGTCGGACGTGTTCGTCGAGAACTATCGCCCAGGCACCTTCGACCGCTGGGGCATCGGCTACCGGCAGTTGAAGGAGATCAATCCGCGGCTCGTTTATCAATGGCTGGGCGGGTTTGGCGGTTGGGGTCCGGGGCGCGTGCGCGCGTCTTACGACATCCTCGGCCAGGCCCAGGGCGGCAACTTCGGCATGACCGGCAAGCCCGAGTTCATGGGAGGTTCACCGGCCAAGCACACCATCTGGCTCGCTGATTACTGGGGCGGCATGATGGGCGCGGTGCAGATTCTGGCATCGCTCTATTACCGCGACAAGATTTCCGGCGAGGGCAACTTCATGGAGTACTCGCAGGTGCACGGGGTGACCCGGCAACTCGAGTACGCATTGCCGCTCTACGGCCGTCACGGCATCACTCGTGAACGCTGGGGAACCTGGGACACGCAGCTGTGCGTGCACGGGATCATCAAGTGCGGCAAGTCCTCGTACCCGAAGTCTGAAAACCCGCAGGAGAACGAGGAAGGCTACATTCTGGTCAGCGCGTACAGCGACGAAGACTTCGCGCATCTCTGCAAAACCATTGGCGATGGCAATCTTGCCAAGAAGTACGCCAAGGCTGCCGACCGCGTGAAACCTCAGTCGCAGATGGAGATCTACCCGGTTCTGGAGAAATGGGCGGCGGACAAGACCAAGGAAGATGTCGCCACCATCCTGGACAAGGCCAACATCAACAACCAGCCCGTGTGGAATGCGAAGGAGGTTGCTACCAATCCTCACTTCCAGCAGCGCGGTGCGGTTCGTTGGCTGGACGATCCCTATTACGGCGACCTCATGCATCAGGGACCGGGCTACAAGATGTCGGCGACACCGCCGCGTTTGAAGTGGGCCCTGAAGCCTGTAGGCGCAGACAACGAATCCATCCTGGGCAAACTGGCTGGCTTGACGCCGGAAGACATCAAGCGGCTGGAAGAACAGGAAACCATTTGAGGAGGCACCATGCTGCTTACTTGCCCGAGCTGTAAGACCAAGAATTTCCTGGATCCCTACCCCTTCTGGAATTTCAAGGGGTCGACCCAGTGCGCCGGGTGCAAGAAGATCTGGCGGCTGGAAACCTCCAACGGGGCGTGTGTCAGCGGCCCGGAAGCAGGTTCGGGAAAAGCCGACCTGCTGCCCGGATTCGCTGAAACCCAGGCCTACGAGCCGATTTCCGGAGACGGGCTAACCCGCCCAGCGCCCAAAGCGCAGAAGGAAACCGTTTGCAAACCGAAACCGCTCAAGCGGAACGTTCGCGGCAACGTCATCGCGGGCTATCCCTTGACCAAAAACGACATCGTCGGCAGCCGCGCAAAATTCATGGTTGCCGGGGCGAAGTGAAACGGAGGGCATAATGGATCACAACGGTAATTCGCTCTGCGTCCGCTGCACCAACATGCGCCCGGCACTGGATCCCAATATTCAGAAGGCCTATCTCGGCAAGTGCGTGAAGCGTGAGTTCCCATTTACTTTGGCGATCACGCTCCAGGGCTGGACCGAGTGCGAGTTCTTCGAAGATAGCGGGAAGACGTATGTGCCGCCGAATCCGGCGGTGGCTGCGGCCGCTACAACCACAACCGCCAAAGGGAAAAAGCACGTCGAGTTCTATTACTCGAGCAAGCAGAAATCCGGCGAGCTGTTCCCCTGCGACAATGTCAAGGCGCTCGCGCTGGTGAAGGAACTGGAACTCGCCGGCGTTAACGCTAAGGCCGTTGACGTGACCACGCTGAAGGACCGCTTCCCGATTTACCACAAGTCGGTCAGCGGACCTGACGCCACGGTCCGGCCGGTCTTCGGCGCCAAGGGCGCGCTGGTGGACGACTTCGGCACCACGGTTCCCGCATTGCTGGTGTTTGAAGGCGACCGCTACCCCACCCAGGCATTCCCCCGCAGCGATGCCAAACGCGGATTGATCCGCGTCGAGCAGGCGTTGGAAGACCTGGTCCAGGAAACCAAGGGCGCCGCAGTAGCGGCTGCTCACTAAGGAGGAGGCATGTCCGAAACCACGTTTTTGCCTCCTCGCGAATTCTGGCCGCAGCGCATTTACACGCTGCCGGAGTTTGCGTCGTATCCCGACCGGCTGAACCCTGCCGAGGAACTTCTCGACAAGCAGGTGGCAGCCGGCCGGGGCGACCGGCCCGCGATCCTCTTTGAGGACCAGCGTATTAGTTACGCTCAGCTGCTGGCGCAGTCCAACAAGCTGGCCAGCGCGCTGCGTTCTCTCGGCGTATCCGAGGGCGACCGCGTCATCTTGCGCACGCCCAACATCCCGCCGGCCCTGGTGGCGAACTTTGCCGTCCACCGGCTTGGGGGAGTGTTTACTCCGACTTCGCCACTGTTCTCGCGAGCGGAAATTGCCCATGTTGCGAACGATGCGGAAGCAACCGCGATCTTTGTTCATTTCGCCTTGCTGCCCGAGTTGGAAGCGGCGCGGGAGAATTTCCAGACCGTGGATCACATCATCGTGATCGGCGGTGAGCCCGCGGAGCTGAAGGCCAAGGGCTTCATCCCCTATCCCGAACTGCTGCAGTCGGGACAGGCGAACGTGGACCCGGTGCGCCGCAAGCGCGACGACGTCGGCATCCTGCTCTACACCTCCGGCACCACCGGCCGGCCGAAGGGAACGGTGCACTTTGTTGAGGAGACCCTCGTCATCCCCGACAGCTTCGGCAAGTACGGTTGGAAAGTGACGGAGAATGACGTCGTCGGCGGAACCGCGCCGCTGGCGTTCGGCGCCGGATACTCCACCTTCGCGACCATCCCGTTCCGCTTCGGAGCGGCGGCCTCCCTGATCTCCAAGTTCGAACCGGAAAAGGTCTTCGACATGATCCAGAAGCACAAGATCACTGTGCTTTCTCTGGCGCCGACGGCCTACCGCAAGATGATGCAGGTGCCGGATGCGGAGAAGAAGTACGATCTCAGCACCCTGCGCGTCTGCACCGGCGGCGGTGAAAGCCTGACGGCGGCGACCTATCACGCCTGGAAGGCCAAGTTCGGGCAAGATATCTTCGAAGGCCTGGGCACAACCGAAATGGGCTACGTGTTCGCTTCCAACGTGGTCAGCCGGAAAGCGAAGGCGGGCTCCTTCGGCCAGGCGGTCCCCGGGTACGAGCTGAAGGTGGTGGACGAGAACGGGAAGGAAACCCTGCCCGGCAACTCCGGCCACTTCATCGCCCGCGGCCCGACCGGCACCATCTACTGGCGGGATGCAGATAAGCAGCAGCACGCTATCACCCCGGACGGATGGAATCGTGCCGGCGATTACGTATACGTGGACGAGGACGGCTACTTTTGGTTCGTCTCCCGCGAGGATGACATCATCAAGAGCTCGGCGTACCGCATTGGCCCCGAGGAAATCGAGGTTACGCTCAGCTCGCATCCCGCGGTGGCAGAGGCAGCCGTGATCGGCGTTCCGGACGAGGTCCGCGGCCAAATCGCGAAAGCATTTGTGGTCATGAAAGCCGGGCAGGCGGTCAGCTCCGAAGAGCTGATTGAATACTGCCGCGGGCGCATTGCCACCTACAAGATGCCTCGCGAGGTTGAGGTCGTCACCGAGTTGCCGCGCACTCCTACCGGCAAGCTGTTACGCCGCGTGCTGCGCGACAAACACCTCAAGGCGGCTGCGGCAAAGGCCGCGGTTCCGGTGTCGTGATCGAAGAACGAACGTAGCTACCACGGCTGGAGGGAGAACCTGCCGTGTTTTGGCGGACATCACCGTAGCCGCCGGCGCTCAGCGCGAGGCGTTATAAGGTGATGTCCGCATTTTATTTATCACGGGCTTTCAGATAAGCTCCTGGTTCCCATGAACCCAGCACCCACGCACGACTGGCTTTGCCGCAAGATCGTGGACGGCTCGCAGGTGGCCATCATCTTTGCCGACCGTGAGGGCGTGATCCGCCTGTGGAACGGCGGTGCTGAAATGATGTTCGGCTTTCCGGCGGCGGAGGCCGTTGGCCGTTCGCTCGAGATCATCGTCCCGGAGCGCCATCGAGCGCGCCATAACGAGGGCTACTCGCACGTGATGTCCACCGGGATCACGAAATATGGGCGCGACCTGCTCGCCGTGCCGGCAGTGCGCAAGGATGGCACGCGCATCTCGATCCAATTCAGCATCTCGATTGTGCGCTCGCCCGAAGGCGATATTCTGGGCGCCGCCGCCATGGTCCACGACGTCACCGCGCGCTGGGAAAAAGATAAAGCGTTGCGCGCCCGCCTGGCCGTACTGGAGCGCCAGGCAGAACCGAACACACAGGCGGCTGCAAAGAGCTGAGCGAACCTATGAATTTCCAACGCATTGATGTCGGCAAATCGGCGGAGCGCCCCATCCCTGGCTTCCTGATTTCGGCGGATTCGCCACAGGGCGGCGTGGTGTTGCTTCACCCCTACGGCGGAAGCAAAGAGCACATGCTGGGCCTGGCTGCTTTCCTGGCGGAAGCCGGATGGGCGGCCTTGGTGCCGGATCTGTGTGGTCACGGCGAAAATCCTGCGCCGATCGGGATCGGCATGGTCGAGGAAGTCGAGGCGGCGCTGGCCTGGGCTCGTCGTTATGGGCCGACCGCCGCAATCGGCCTCAGCTTGGGAGGACGCCTGGCGCTGAGCTCTTCGGCAGACGCCATGGTCGCGCTCTCGCCGTCGGTAATCACCGAAATGTCGCCGCAAGGGAAGTGGATGTTTGAGAATTTCCCCAGCCCCGCGGTCCGTGAACCTTTTCCCGGATACGTGATGAAGTTGCTGGACGAACTGGGCCCGGTGGCGCCGCATTCGCGGCCTTGCCTGATTCTCTACGCTGAGCGCGACATCCCCGCGATCATGAATGGCGCAACCGGGTTGAAAGCGGTGCTGCCGCAGGCCGAAGTGCGCTACGTCAGCAAGGAGACTCGTCCCGACGTGCAGCATGAAAACGGCTTCATTCGCTATCTGCCGCGCTGGTTCAACCATGGTGAATTGAAGTTCAATTCCGAGGTGATCCGCTCCTCCGTCAGTTGGCTGGCGGAACACCGGGGGAAGGCACAGAAGGCCGGGTCATGATGGAAGCGCACGGGCGCAAATTGATGGAAGGCCGCTTCGGCGTGATCGGGACCGGCAAACAGGAGATGACGATTGCCGGGACGAAGTACACGATCGATGACCTTCTGTTCAAGATGGGCCTGTTGTTCGACGACGCCAAGCCGATTGACCTGGTGGCCACTCCCGAGGGCACGTTCGTGGTTCGCTACTACGACGCGCAGGACCAGCGGATCGTGGCGCACGAGTTTGACGCTGACTTGCGGTTTATCAACGAAATTCGCGCTCACGTCGCCGAATGGATCGGCGAGGACGCGTACTTCTCATTATTTAGCGGGCATTGAAAGGTATGAGTCGTAAGCGGCAGGAGCCACCACTCGATCATCGGCGCAGATTCGCGACGACCGACGATGCGCAGGTCATCCTTTATCTATATGACCTGCGGCGCGACGCCGAGATGCGCCAGGCGCGCCACTTTATTTCCGCCGATTTCTGGCCGCAAACCGCCGAAGACGTGCTCCAGTTGGCACGCTCCTATCCCAGCCGTGAGAACGGCTTCCTTCGCCAGGTGACCACGTATTGGGAGATGGCCGCATCGTTCGTGCTGCGCGGCGCCCTGGATGAGCAGCTCTTCTTTGATTCCAGCGGCGAGATGTATTGCGTGTTCGCTAAGTTCAGCCGGTTGCTGCCCGGCATCCGCCAGAAGCTTCCGTATTTCCTTGTCAATGTCGAGAACGTAATCCAGCGCACGGCGGGCGGGCCGGAGCGCCTGCAGCGCCTGGAAGCGAAGCTGACGCATCGGCAGCAAAAGCTGGCTCAGCGCCGCGCTGCGGTCGCAGCCACCTCGGCGGGGTACAGCTAAGGTGCCGCACCGCTACACAGCTCGCGCAATCGGAGCCTTGCTGCTGCTCGTGATGGTGGGCTTCGGCGTACTTCTCGGCTCCAGGCGTTCCCCCCGTCATGTGCGGCTCGCCTACGCCCCCATCATGGGAAGCCTGCCGGTCTTCATCGCGCAAGACCAGGGGCTGTTCCAAAAGGAAGGCGTCCAGCCGGAGACCGTGCCCTTCAGCAGTAGCAACGACATGGTGAGCGCGCTCGTCGCCGGCCAGGTGGATCTGCTGCCGGCGGTTTCTCTGGTGCCGCTGATCCATCTGGAAATCCAGCACCCCGGCAAAATTCGCGTTTTCGCCACTAGCCGCATGAAGCCGGAGAATTCCACTTACCGCATCGTCGTCAAGAGTGGCTCGCCGGTGCAGCGGCTGCAGGAGTTGAGCGGCAAAAAGATGGGCGTCTTCCCTGGAACTTCGGCGACGCGGCTGCTCAGCGAGTTCCTCGTGCAGCACAAGGTGGACCCCAAGACTATCGCCTTCGTCCAACTGCCTCCGGCGGCGCAGGTGGCAAGCCTGGAATCCGGCGCCGTGGACGCGCTGTTCTCCTACGACCCACTGTCGTTAATCGGAGAGCCTGGCCGCTATCGCGATATTTCGAATTCGGTATATGGCGAACTCAGCGAATTCTGCCCTGTCGGCGTTTCGGTGATAGCGCGCGACTTCGAGCGCACCCATCCCGAGGCGGCAGCGGCAGCAGCTAATGCCCTCCAGCATGGTATTGAGCAGATGGGCGCGCATCCGCAGCAAGCGGCGGCGCTGCTGCCCCACTTTACCAAGATGACGCCGGAAATGGCCTTGCGCGTGAAAATTGACGACGTCACGCTGTCGAACGCGGTGGACGTCGCTGCCATGCAACGTTTCATTGACTTGCTCTACCAGATCGGCGAGATTCCCGAGAAGATCGATGCTCATCGACTTGTCCAGCCAACGCGTTAAGGCGCGCGCCGCCGCGCTCGAGCCGCATGCGGTGCGGCTGCGGGCCGTGGACTTTTCCTATTGCACTGGCCGAGCCAATGGGCCGTTGTATACGGGCTTCGATCTTGCCATCCAGCAGGGTTCAGTGGTCGCGCTGATGGGCGCCAGCGGGTCCGGCAAGAGCACGCTCGGCAAAATGATGGGCCGCATCATCGGACCTACCGCCGGCCGCGTCGAGTGGTCCACCGAATTCAAGAAACGCTCCGACGTCGTGTACATGGACCAGCATGCCATGAACAGCATCTTCCCCTGGCACACGGTGCGCCAGAACCTGCGCTACCCGCTTGAGAAGCTGCGCTGGGAGGAGCGGGAGATCGAGGCGCGCGTTTCCTACCTGGCATCGTTGTTCCGTCTGGAAGCGCTGCTGGATACCTTGCCGGCGAACATATCGGGCGGGGAACTGCAGCGCCTGGCGCTGGCGCGCTGCCTCTCATGGAAGCCGGAGCTGGCCGTGCTGGACGAGCCCTTTTCGGCCCTGGACCGCGACTTCAAGAGCCACATCATTTCCGCCCTCCAGGAGCTGTCGTCGAAAGACGGCATGACCTTGATCGTGATCACGCACAGCGTTTCTGACGCGCTGGCCATCGCCACCCGCTACGTGGTGATCGGCGATCGGCCGGTGCGCGTGATGTCGGACATGGATTTTAAGTCGCCGCATCCGCGCGCCGAGGGCACGCTCGACCATGCCAGCATGGAAAAGATTCTGATCTCGTGCATTCGAGAAGGACTGGTCTAAGGAGGACCTTGCGAGCAGCGGTCCAACGTTTCGGACATCACACCCACATCGCGATTCCTGCGATGTCGGTGCTGCTGGTGTGGGCTGCCATCGCCGCGTTCCGCCTGGTGGACCCCATCCTGCTACCCGCCCCCTGGAGCGTGGCGCGCGCGCTGGTGCCGCTGACACACGATCGCATGTTTGGCGATGTCGCTCTCACCATGGCACGTGTGCTGGGCGCGCTGGTTATTGCCTGCGTCATCGGTATTCCCGCCGGACTGTTCCTCGGCTACCGGCGCCGTTGGTATCAGGCATTGGAAGGACCGTTGAATGCGCTGCGCTCGCTGCCGGCTTCGGCGCTGTTTCCGCTGCTGCTGATCGTGATCGGTGTTGGGCAGGGCTCGATCGTAGCGCTGGCCGCCTACCCCAGCACGCTGGTCATCCTGGTGAACACCGTCAGCGGCGCCGCCTTGGCCAACAAACGCCGGCTGTACCAGGCGCGGCTGTTCGAGCTCAGCGCCTACGAAACTATCAGCGAAATCCTGTTCTATGAGGCGCTGCCCAACATCTTCGACGGCATCCGCACCGCCGTTTCTTATGCCATGGTGCTGGTGATCGCCGTGGAGATGCTCGTCGGACTTGGCGAGCGGGGCCTGGGCCGCGCCATCTACGAGTACCAGGCTACCTACCGCATTCCTGAGATGTACGCGGCCGTGATCATTGCCGGGGTGATCGGCATCCTGCTGAACGCGATCGTCAATCGGGCACAGAGCCGCATGTTGCGCTGGCTGCCCAACGCTCACGAGTAGCTCCTGTGACCGATATCACTGAGTTTCGGGTCGGTTGGTCCTAAGCTGATTTCAAGGCTCTCTGAGGATGAGCGGCATGGCCAGTCTCCAAGCCACACCGGTTCACGTTCCCGCACCCACATCGGAGCGCCCTGCCGTCTCGGTTTCGACCTTGCTGGTGGCTACCGATTTCTCTCCCGCATCCGATGGCGCGCTACGATGCGCTGCCGCCCTTGCCCAGCGCCTGCAGGCGAAGATTTTCCTGCTGCACGTGCTGCCGTTCCAGCCCGGCTACCCCAAACCCATGCAACTGATGTCAACGGAGCTCGACGGCGACGAGAATGACGCCAATGCCAAACTCTACCAGGCGCTTTCCGCGCCGGAGCTCAAGGGCATTCCCCACGAGGCGCTGCTCTGCCGTAGCGAGCTCTGGCCGGCCCTGGAGGCCAACATCCGCCATCTGCATGCCGGCATGGTGGTGGTGGGAACTCACGGGCGCGAAGGGTTTAGGAAGCTGCTGCTGGGTTCGGTCGCGGAACAAGTATTCCGCCAATCAACCTGCCCCGTTCTGACCGTCGGCCCCCACCTCGATCTCGATTGCCTGCAGGACGGCGGCTTCCGCCGGGTGCTCTATGCCACCGATCTTTCCGAGAGCTCGCGGCATGCGCTGCCCTACGCACTGGCTTTGGCCAAGCAGAACCTGACTTTGTTGCACGTGCTATGCAGCGACATCACGGCTGCCGAGTATGGCGCCACCGTCTTCGATCGGCAGGATTTCGCGAGCGCCCGCGATTCCTTGCGCACGATGATTCCCCCAAGCATGGATGCCGATGTGATCGTCGAGTCTGGTCTTCCGGCGAGCACCATCCTGCGCATTGCCCAGGAACAGAACGCAAACCTGATCGTGATGGGCGTGAATCCCAGCTCAGCGTTCGCCGCCACCCACCTGCCTTGGGCAACGGCCCACCGCGTCATCTGCGACGCGCACTGTCCGGTGCTTACCGTTCGCTGATCCCTACCAGACCTCGCATCGCTGCGCTGCCGGACGCACCATCGCCGATCCTTCCTTGCAATGGAATGCCTGCTGGAACGGCGCAAAATTGGACAATGGCCCGATGACGCGGTACTTGGCCACCGGATGCGGATCGCCCTGCACCATCAGTCGTTGTGTCTCAGGCCGGGTCTCATCGCCGCGGAACTGGCCCCAGGCAAGGAAGAACTGCTGGTCAGGCGTGAAGCCGTCCATGGTTGGCGCCGGATGTTGCTGCTGGGCTTTCTGAAATGCGAGGTAAGCAACTTTTACGCCGCCGAGATCGCCGATGGATTCCCCCAGCACCAGTTTGCCATTGTGGTGAATGCCGGGCTCGATGAAGTAATTTTCGAACTGGTTGACCACGCACTGACCGCGCGCTTGAAAGCGCTTCAGGTCCTCGGGCGTCCACCAATTCTGCAACTTACCGTTGGCGTCGTACTGCGCGCCCTGGTCATCGAAGCCGTGGCTGACCTCGTGCCCGATGACCACGCCAATGGCGCCATAGTTCACAGCGTCAACGGCTTTGGCATTGAAAGCGGGCGGCTGGAGGATGCCGGCGGGGAAGACGATTTCATTCATCTGGAAGTTGTTGTACGCGTCCGAGGTGGGCGGGGTCATGCCCCAGCGGGCGCGGTCCACCGGCTTCCCGATTTGCGAGTGATCGTCCTCGACGTTGAACTTCGCGCCTTCCATGTAGTTAGCCCAGAACGAAGCGCGTGAGATTTTGACCTTGCTGTAGTCCTTCCATTTGTCGGGATACCCGACCTTCACATTGAACTTGGCTAGTTTATCCAGCGCCTTCTGCCTGGTCTGCGGGCTCATCCAATCCAGCCCGGTAATGGTGTCCTTCATTGCCGCCAGGATGTTCTGCACCATCTCGGTGGCGCGGGCCTTGGCGACAGGCGGGAAGTAACGCTCCACGTATTTCCGGCCCAAGGCCTCACCGAGCAATTCATCAGTATTCTCGACGCAGCGTTTCCAGCGCGGCTTGATCTCTTGCCGGCCTTGCAGGTACTTGCCCTTGAAGGCGAAGTCTTCATCCACAAAAGGTTGCGAAAGCCAGGGCGCGGCGGTGTTCAGCAGGTGCCACTTCAGATAGATTTTCCAGTCCGCCAGCGATGTCCCGGTCAGTTGGTGCTCGAGTTCGGCCATGAACTTGGGCTCGTTCACGTTGAGCGCGGCCTGCGGAACTCGTGTCTGTTTGAAATAACCAGTCCAGTCAAATGAGGGCGTCATCTTCCGCAAGTCCGCAAATTGCGTTTTGTGATCCGTCGCCTGCGGATCGCGCAGCGCCACGTTATCCAGCGACGCTTGTGCGAGTTGCGTTTCGATCGCGAATACGGTGTCAGAGGCTGCCTTAGCCTGTGTCTCGGCTGCGCCGGCCAGCGCGAACATCTTCGCGACGTGCTGGCGATATTTCTCTCGCGCGTCTTTGAAGCGCTCGTCAGGCTTGACGTAATAGTCCCGATCGGGAAGACCCAGCCCGCTGGCGTACACATACGCGATCACATTCGCGGGGTCGTGGTTGTCTGGCGCTGCATACAGTCCAAAGGGAACGAAAATGGCAATGTCGTGCAGTCGGGCGATCATGCGCTGCACGTCCGCCATGTTCTTCATGGCCTCAATCTGCTTCAGCATGGGCTCGATGGCCCCTATGCCGGCCGCGTTAATCTTGGCGGCGTCCATGCACGAGCCATAGTGGTCGCTCACAAGCTGCTCCACGCTGCTCTTCGGCCAGTCATGCTTCTGCGACAAATCGTCGAGAATGGTTTTGAGCTGCTCCTTATTCTGTTCGCCCGCCTGCCAGCGGCGGCTCCACCGGTCCATCGAAGCGGGAATGGGATTCTGCGCGCGCCAGGCGCCATTGGCATAGTCATAGAAGTCGTTGCATGGATCGGCGCTGCGGTTAATGTCGCCGGCATACACCCCGACTTGCTGCGATTGCGCGATCGCGCACGTACTCAAGACTGCAGCTGTGATGATGACAAGAAGAGACCGCATAGATAGGTTTCTCCAACTGGGAAGTGCACATCCGCCGAGCCCGACATTGTACGCTGCGTGCGATTTCGGCGAAACGTGCGGCGCGCCGACGTAGCTTGTACTGCTCTCACCCATCACCTACAATGCGGGGTCATTTCGGAGGAGGAATTGCTATGAGGCGAGCCGCAATTATCGTATTGCTGGCCCTGACAGCCGTGGTTCTTCTGACCTATGGTGAACCGGCTGCGGCCCAGGGGACCGTCAAGATTGGCGTCATTACTTCTCTTACCGGCAGTCAGGCGGCCTTCGGCCAGGCGCATAAGAACGGCTACACCATTGCCGTCGAGGACATCAACGCCAAGGGCGGCATCAACGGCAAGAAAATCGAGCTCGATTACTACGACGATCAGAGCAAGCCCGATCAAGCCGTTCAGGGCGTCAGCAAGCTCGTGGATCTGGACAAAATGACGTTGATTCTCGGCTCCTATTCCTCCGAGAGCACCCGCGCCATCGTGCCGGTGATCACGGCCAAGCAAGTGCCGCTGATCATTCCGACGGCAGTGGCCGAGAACGTCATGGAAAGCGGCTCACCGTGGGTATTCCGGGTCTGTGCCGGTTCGAACGCGTATGCGGCTTCGACCGTCGATTTCCTGAAAAATAACGGCGCTCCCAAAACGCTTTCCATCGTCTACGAGAATACCAATTTCGGCCAGGCCAACTTGAAGTCCATGACCGATGCCGCCAAGGCCGCAGGGCTGCAGGTGGTAGACAACGAGGCTTATCAGGCCAGTTCTCCGGATTACAAATCGTTGCTGCAGCGCGTGAAGTCCAAGAACCCCGACGTGGTGTATTTGGCGTCCTACTTGCTCGACGCAACCACGCTGATGCGGCAGTCCGAGCAGGTGAATTTCAATCCGAAGTACTACACCTCCGCCGGCACCGGTTTTGCTGCGGCGGAATTCCCCGACCCAGTAAAGGGCGCCGGCAAGTACGCCGAGTACACATTCTCGGTCGCGCAATGGCTCCCCAGCGCGAAGTGGAAGGGCTCGAAAGAGTTCGATGAGAAGTTCTTCAAGCTGACCGGCACCCATCCCGCATTTCACGCCATGCAGGCGTATGCGACGTTGCTGGTAGCTGCCGATGCCATCAAGCGCGCAAAGTCCATGACTCCGGCGGACATTCGCGACGCCATCAAGGCTACGAACCTGCCCGACACTCCGTTCGGTCCGATCAAGTTCGACGCCCGCGGCCAGAACGCTCACCCGGTGCTGGTGACGCAGGTGCTGGGCGGCAAGTACCAGGTGGTTTGGCCCAAGGACGCGGCTGAAGCCAAGCCCGTGATTCCGACTCCACCCTGGAGCCAACGCAAGTAACCCGCGGAATAGTGGCACGGTTTTTTCAAACCCGTGCCACTCGCGTCTTTCCGACCTGAGGACCCACTGCGGTGCATTTCTATCCGACGTTGCAGGCGGTGCTCGACGGCATCCTTACGGGGGCGCTCTATGCGCTGATCGCAATGGGTATGGCGCTGATCTTCGGCGTCATGCGCATTGTGAACTTTGCCCATGGCGCCTTCCTCATGCTCGGCATGTATGTCACCTGGATCCTGTTCGAGCGCGCGCACCTGAATCCGTATTACGGCTTCGTAATCGCCGGCGTGATGCTGTTTATCCTCGGCGTGATCGTCTATGCCGGGCTGGTGCGGCACATTCCCGTCAAAGCGGAGTTCATGATCATCCTGCTGACGCTGGGAGTGTCGCTGATCTGCGTGGACTCGGTCCTGCTGATCTTCGGCGCCGACTACCACCAGCTCAACTTTCCGCTGCTGGGGAAGAACCTGCGTTTCGGCGACCAGATTTCGCTGAACGCGCCCTGGATCATCTCGTTCGCGATTGCGCTGGCGGCAGCATTCGGACTTTACCTGTTCGTGATGCGCACCAACTTCGGCCGGGCAGCCCGCGCCATCGCCCAAAACCCTTACTCGGCGCCGCTCATGGGCATTAATGTCAATCGCGTGCAGGCTGTTACCTTCGGGCTGGGCGCCGCCGCGGCCGGCGTTGCCGGAGGACTGCTCCTGCCGGTCTTCTATCTTTATCCTGACGTCGGTCACCTGTTTAATTTGAAATCATTCCTCATGGTAGTGATGGGTGGCATGGGGTCGATCGAAGGGGCCGCTGCCGCCGGGCTGGTACTGGGTGTGGTCGAGAGTTTGACCAGTCTCTACTGGGGCAACGAATGGGCCCTGGTAGTTGATTTTGTCATCTTCATCCTCGTGCTTTCATTCCGGCCGAGCGGAATTTTCGGGAGCCAGCGGGTATGAGGCGGCCGCAAGTCATCATCGCGGCCATCATTTTTGCGGTGGCGCTCGTCTTTCCGATTTTCGTCCACAATGACTACGTACTCCAAGTCATCTTCCGGCTGTTTTTGTTCGCGACGCTGTCGTTGTCATGGAACCTGGTTGGCGGCTACGCCGGACAGCTCTCGCTCGGCCACGCCGCGTTCTTCGGCATTGGTGCGTACGGGCTCGCTCTGCTGAGCAAGACCGGCACGTCGCCTTGGCTCGCTGTACTCGGCGGCGTGGTGTTCTCCATGCTGGCCGCGGCCATCATTGGCAGCGTCTCCTTTCGCCTGCGCGGTCCATATTTCTGCCTGGCTACCATTGCTTTCGCCGAAGTCGTGCGCCTGATAGCCAAGAACCTGCCCAACTTTACCGGTGGCGACGTCGGCACGCAGGTTCCGCTGCTGTTCACCACCAAGACCATGGGTTCGTTTTATTACGCCTGTGTTGGCGTGGCGATCGCCAGTTTTGCCGTCAGCTACTGGGTGGAGAGCTCGCGTTTCGGCTACTACCTGATGGCCATCCGCGAGGATGAAGACACGGCGCTCGCCGTGGGCGTGAATACGGCGTGGACGAAGCTGCAATCCATGCTGCTGAGCGCCGCCATTGCCGGCTTCGCGGGCGCACTGTACGGCAGTTTTTTCCTGTTCATCGTCCCTGACCAGATGTTCGGTATCGAAGTCTCGGTCGAGATCGCAATCCTGCCCATGCTCGGCGGCGCTGGTACGCTGCTGGGGCCGGTGGTGGGCTCCATCGTGCTGGAAACTGCTAACGAGGTGTTCAAGAACATCTTCAAAGAAGCGCACCTGCTGATTTATGGAATTCTTGTCGTTCTGGTGGTCCTTTTCCTGCCGGAAGGGATTGTCGGCACGCTGAATCGCAAGCTTCAGCGCTGGCGCTCGACTCCCAAGTCGCCGTTCGCGGCGACGCCGCCCACCGCGGTTGTGGACGAAGCCAAGCGCATGCCGGTGCCCGGGGAAGGATCGGTCTGAGTCATGGCGATCCTGGAAATCAAAAACGTTAGCAAGCGTTTCGGCGGGCTCAAGGCAGTGAGCGACGTCAGCCTGGCTGTCCACGATGGCGAAATTGTGTTCATCGTCGGCCCCAACGGCGCTGGAAAGACGACGCTGTTCAACCTGATCACCGGCGTGCACCGCGCCGACTCGGGCCAAATCCTCTTCCAGGGGCAGGACATCACCCGCTCCTCGCCGGACCAGGCGGCTCGTCTCGGCATCGGCCGCACTTTCCAGATCGTGAAGCCGCTGCGCAATCTCACCGTTCTGGAGAACGTGATGCTCGGCGCCTTCCTGCGTACGCCCTCCGCCGCTCAGGCCGAGCGCGAGTCGAAGAAAGTGCTCGAATTCCTGGGCATGGCGAAACTCATGCACCTGCCCGCTTCCGGCATGGGAGTGGCGATGATGAAGCGCCTGGAGATTGCCCGCGCGCTGGCCACCAAACCCAAGCTGATCCTGCTCGACGAAGTGGTGGCGGGGCTGCCGACGGTCGAGGCGCTGGAATTGGCGGGGCTGCTCCAGCGCCTGCCGGAGTGGGGGATCGCCGCCGTCGCCGGGGTCGAGCACGTCATGCAAGTGGTGATGAAGATTGCCGATAATGTCGTCGTCCTGGACCATGGCGTGCAGATTGCCGAGGGCAAGCCGCAGGATGTCGTGCACCGTCCCGAGGTCATCGAGGCCTATCTGGGATCGAAATATAAGGATCGGGTGAAATGAGCGCCAACGGAGCGGCTCCGCTGTTGGAATTGAAAGATGTCGCCGCCGCCTATGGCGATTTCCAGGCGCTGTTCAGCATCACATTGACAGTCAACCGCGGCGAGATTGTGACCCTCATCGGCGCGAACGGCGCGGGCAAGACAACCACCTTGCGCGTGATCAGCGGCCTTCTGCGTACCAAGTTCGGCAACCTGACGTTTGATGGGCACGATATTCGCAAGACACCGGCCCACGAGATCGTTGCCCTGGGCATCAGCCATGTGCCCGAGGGACGCCAGCTTTTTCCCTACATGACGGTGGAGGAACACCTCGTGCTCGGCGCCTACAACGACCGCACCCGCAAGAAAGTTCCGCAGTTGCTGGAGGAGCAGTACACGATGTTTCCGCGATTGAAGGAGCGCCGTAAACAGCCCGCGGGTACGCTCTCCGGCGGCGAGCAGCAGATGCTGGCCATCGCGCGCGGCCTGATGTCGGAACCCAAGCTGTTGTTGCTCGACGAGCCTTCCCTGGGTCTGGCTCCCAAGTTGGTGGAAGAAGTGTTTCTGAAAATCCGCCGCATCGGCGAAAAGGGTGTCCCCGTGCTCATTGTGGAGCAGAACGTGGTGGACGGGCTCAGCGTCTCCAACCGTGGCTATGTGGTCGAGAACGGCGGCATCGTGCTGCAAGGCAAGTCGGAGGATTTGCTCGCCAACCCGCAAATCCGCACTGCCTACCTCGGCCTTTAGTGACGCCAACGCCGGGTTCGACCGCGTGTTCCGGCGTTATACTTCCGAGAGCTCCAACGACATTGCTCATGACTCATAGCCGGCGCAAATTCGCGGTCCTTGCAGCATTGCTGCTGCTTGTCATCGGCATTTCCCTTGCCATCCGTTTCACCGACACCGGCAACCAGAACGCCAACCTGGTGCGGCGCCGCCGCTTCGCCATCGCGCAATCGCGCCTGGTGGACCAGCAGCCGCTGCAGACGGCGCAGCAGATGGAGAAGCTGGTCACCAGCCGGGAAGAGGTCCGGTATTCACGAGACGCGCTGAACCTCGCTGACCATATTGTGGATCTCGCCTTCGCCAGTGGGTTGCGGCAGGCCAAGGAACATCCGCCCGCGGAAACTCCCGAGGTGAAGCAGATCCATGATCGTGTCCGCGCTCTGGAGAAGCAGGTCAAGGACGAGGATGACCAGATCAAGCGGGCCGACGCGGGAATCAAGACAGCCAAGGATGCCGACGCCGCCCAGCAACAACTGGAGCTGCTCTCGGCCGAGCACGCCCTGCACCAGAATGAATTGGAAGATGCGCAACGCGACTTGATGCGGGCCGGCGGCGATGTTAGCGCCCGCATCCAGCAGGCTTTCACCCAACACCAAAGCTCGCAGCAACACGGGGAACAGCAGTCGCAGCTCGTGGCAGCTTACACCAGCCGCCAGCCGTTTCAGGTGCCCGGCGCCATCGTGGCGCAGCTCCGGTTATGGGTACAGCTCCGCGGAAAACAACAACAGCTGTTGGAAGCGCAACGTCAGACGACCGTCTCCGGGGCCGATCTCACCACGCGCCACAACGAGCTCGAAAAACAGGTCGAGTCCGCGCCGTCGTCGAGTGTTGTCGAACTCCAGCATCGGGCTGCCGACCGCAAGACTCTGAGCGAATACGACCAGCGCATTCAGGACCTTCAGCAGCTATCGCAAACCTATACCGACTGGGCCGCCCTTGTCGGCGTGCAGATGCTAGCCGCCATTCATGGAGTGCTGAAGGGCGTGCTCTGGATCGTGCTCATTGTCCTTGGCGCAGTCCTCGCCACCATGCTGGTGGACCGGGCGGCGTCTGGCTGGGTCTCGGACCGTCGTCGCACCGCCACCATGAAATTGATCGGCCACTTCGCCGTCCAGGGTGTCGCGGTCGTGCTCGCGATTCTTGTCCTGTTCGGCTCACCGGGGCAGTTGTCCACCGTACTTGCCCTGACGGGCGCCGGCCTGACGGTCGCTCTCAAGGACTTCATCGTCGCCTTCTTCGGGTGGTTCGTGCTGATGGGGCGCAACGGCATCCGCGTCGGCGATTGGGTGGAGATCAACGGCATCGTCGGCGAAGTAGTCGAGATCGGCCTCCTGCGCACCGTGCTGCTGGAAACCGGCAACTGGGCCGATGCCGGTCATCCCACCGGCCGCCGCGTTACCTTCGTCAACAGCTTCGCCATCGAGGGACACTACTTCAATTTCTCCACCACCGGCCAGTGGCTTTGGGACTCGCTCGACATCCACATTCCGATCGGCCGCGATCCTTACCCGGTGATGGATGCCGTGCTGCAATTGATCCGCAAGGAAACCGAGGCGACGGCGCGCGTCGCTGCGCAGGAATGGCAGCACGCCACCCGTCATTACGGTGTGCAGGCGTTCTCCGTGGAGCCCGCGGTTGACATCCGGCCGACACCGCAAGGCATGGATCTGCTGGTGCGCTACATCACGTCCGCCAAGGAGCGCTTTGGGGTGCGTGCGCGTTTGTATCAGGAAGTTGTGGACCTGCTGCACGGCCACAAGCGCGAGTCGGCGACGAAAGCAGGCGAAGGCGGCAAGTCGTGAACCGGCTGGTGGTTCTTTCCGGGATTGCCGCGCATCCAATCGTTACTCGACATGCCACATTGGTGGCGTGGTGATGATCAGGTATTTCCTTTTCGTTCCCCGGCCCTTTAGAATGACTGATTCGAGCGCGCCGTGTGTGGAATTCTGGGCTATTCCCATATCGCTAAGCGGCTTCCGGAAGGTGTGCTGGACTCCGCGCTTCACGGTCTGAGCCACCGCGGCCCGGACCAGCAGGGGCGCTTCGTCAACCACCACATCTCGCTCGGCGCGGTGCGCCTGCGCATCATTGATCTGGAAAGCGGCGACCAGCCGCTCCTTAGCCCGGATGGCGATGTCATCGTCATTTTCAATGGCGAGATTTTCAATCACCACCTGCTTCGCGCGGAACTGGAATCCTTAGGCCACATCTTCCGTACCCGCTGCGACACGGAAGTCGTCCTCCACGCTTTTTTGCAGTGGGGGACGGCGTCATTCGCGCGCCTGCGTGGCATGTTCGCCATCGCCATCTGGAAACAATCGGAACAGCGCCTCATCCTGGCCCGCGATCATGCCGGCATCAAGCCGCTGTACTATTTCCTCCAGGAGCAGGAAATCTATTTCGGCTCCGAGTTGAAGTGCATCCTCGCGCATCCCGGCGTGCCGCGAAACATCTGCATGCGGGGACTGAACTGTTATCTGCGGCTGAATTACGTGCCCGGTCCCTACACCTTGATTGAGGGTGTGACCAAGGTCATGCCCGGCGAGATGCTGGAATGGTCGCAAGGACGCTGCAAGGTGAGTTCCTATCTCCCCGCGCCGGCTCCGGCAAATGCGCCGCGTTCCGCCGATGAAGCGTGCGAGGAACTCGACCACCTGCTCGACAGCGCGGTCCGCGAGCAGTTGGTCTCCGACGTCCCCCTCGGCATCTGGCTGAGCGGTGGGCTTGATTCTTCCACCATGCTGCATTACGCAGCTGCCGCGCACACCCGCCGCCTGCGTACCTTCTCGGTCACCTTTCGCGGGCACTCCTTCGATGAAAGCTCGTACATGAAGGAGGTCAGCAGCTTCTACGGAACCGAGCACAATGAGTTTGACCTGAACACCGACGCCGATCTGGTCGGCGCGATCGAGCGCATGGCCTACTACTCCGACGAGCCCAGCGCCGACGCCGGCGCGCTTCCTGCCTGGTTCCTCGCCGAGATGACGCGCAAGCATGTCACCGTCGTGCTCACCGGCGAAGGCGCGGACGAACTCTTTGGTGGCTATTTGACGTACCAGGCGGACCGCTACAGTGCCTGGCCCCGCCGCATGCCTGCGCTGTTGCGCCGCGCTGCCCGCTCCTTCGCCGATCATCTGCCCGTTTCCGACGAGAAGATCAGCCTCGAGTACAAGATCAAGCGCTTCCTCGACGGCCTGCTGCTCTCGCCGGAAGACGCGCACGTCTTTTGGAATGGCACCTTCAGCGAGGCGGAGAAGCAGCGCCTCTTCTTATATTCCGACCGGCGCCCGCTGGAAGCGGTGTTCAACGGCACCGGCAGCCATTCTGGATTGCAGCGCTTCCTCGATTTCGATCAGCGCTATTACTTGCCGGACGATATTTTGTACAAAGTGGACCGGATGACGATGGCGCACTCTTTGGAAGCGCGCCCGCCATTTCTGGATCCGCGAATCGTGGAGTTTGCCTCGCGGCTGCCGCTGGCCCTGAAGATCAATGGCTCGACCACGAAGTATGTCCTGCGCCGCCTGATGCGCGATAAACTGCTTCCGGCGGTATTGCGGCGGCCGAAAATCGGATTCGATATTCCGATTCACCGCTGGTTCCGCGGGGCTCTCCGTCCGTTCCTGCTGGATACGGTTTCGCGCGACGCCGTGCTCGCCACCGGCATGTTCGACTGGCCCGCGGTGGAGCAAATGCTCCGCGATCACTTCGACAGAAGGGCAAATCTCGGCTATCACCTATGGGGATTGATGGTGTTGCTGGTGTGGATGAAGCGCTGGAACGTGGAGGTCCCGCGCGCGACCATGGAATGGCAGGCAGAGCAAGCGCGCGCGCGTGCGCAGGTTGGTTCGTTGTCCTATCAGCAGCCCTCGTATTCCTGACCACCGTCGTCAGCCCACCTCACCTCATGGACGACGTGGACGCCGCCCAGGCGGAGATTGCCCGCAGCATGTTCGTCTCCGGTGACTGGGTGTCGCCGCGCATGAACGGCATCGTCTTCTTTGACAAGCCCCCGCTGGTCTACTGGGAGATGGCTGCCAGCTTTCACCTGTTTGGCGTGCACGACTGGTCGGCGCGGCTGCCCCTGGCCCTCGCTGTCGTCCTGCTGTGCTGGTTAACCTATCGCTTCGGACGCTGGGGCTTCGGTGACGAGCGCGCCGGGCTCTATGCCGGCGTCGCGCTCAGCACCTGTCTCGGCCTGTTTCTGTTCACCCGGATCTTGATCCCTGACGCCTCAATTGTGCTGACCATCGCGGCGGTCATCTGGATTTGGCTGCGGCAGTTGGAACCGGACCAACCTTCCAGCCCGCCGCTGGCGGTGCTGATGGGCGCGGTCTTTGCAGCAGGATTGTTGCTGAAAGGTCTGATCGGCATTGTTTTCCCCATCGGCGCCTGCATGCTGTACATGGCGATTACGGGGCAGCTCTTTCGGTGGGAATCGTGGAAGCGGTTACACCTCGTTCCCGTGATCGCGGTGATGATTGGCATCGCCGCGCCCTGGCACATCCTGGCGACGCTGCGCAATCCGCCGTATTTCGATATCGTCAAACAGGGCGGTCCCGGCCAGTACCACGGCTTCTTCTGGTTCTATTTCGTCAACGAGCACATCCTGCGCTTCCTCGGCCGCCGCTACCCGTTTGACTACAACACAGTGCCCCGGCTCTGGTTCTGGCTCTTCAACCTGCTGTGGCTGTTTCCGTGGAGCGTCTTCCTGCCCGGGGCGGTGAAGTTGCAGTATCGCCCGGTGACCCGCGCCGGACGTGTCCGCCTGATGTGCCTGTGCTGGATCGCCGTGGTCATGGTCTTTTTCACTTTCTCCACCACCCAGGAATACTACTCGATGCCCATCTATCCGGCGCTGGCGCTGCTGATCGGCTCTGCCATGGCGGAGAGCGAGCAGTGGGTGAGGATTGGGCGGCGCGTTCTGATCGGCATCTTTGCCGTGCTGTTTGTCGCGCTGGGCGGTCTTCTGCTGGCCGTTCGAAACACTCCTGCGGCCGGCGAACTCGCGGACGCCCTCACCCAGCATCCCGAGATGTACACCCTTTCGCTCGGCCACATCAACGATCTGACGCTCGCTGCCTTCGCTTACCTTCGGCTCCCACTGGCCGTGGCGGCATTCAGCTTTGCCTTCGGCGCGCTCGCCTTGTGGCTGGCCGGGAAGAGTGTTGGGCGCATCGTGCTGGTGACTGCGATCACCATGATCTTCTTTCTCCAGGCGGCACGCATCGCTATGGTCGCCTTTGACTCCTACATGGGATCCTATCCCCTGGCCGTGGCCCTCCAGCAAAGTCCGCCGGGACAACTGATCGAAGCCAACGCCTACTACTCTTTCGATTCCGTCTTCTTCTACACCGGGCGGAATACGCTGCTGCTGAACGGCCGCACCATGAACCTGGAGTACGGCTCATGGCAGCCCGGAGCGCCGCAGATGTTCATTGACGATGCTGAATTCGCGCGCCTGTGGAACCAGCCCTCGCGCTGGTATCTGTTCGCCTATGCCGGCGAATTCGCGCGCCTGAAAAATGTAGTGGATGCGCGCACGCTGCACGTCGTCAAGGAAAGCGGCGGGAAATTCCTGCTCAGCAATCAGCCGGTTGGGGAAGTGAGCCTCCCGTAAGAGAGATGATAATGCCGGGTGCAGCACTCCGGGGGTACCCCCCTCCCCCTCTCTCCTGTAGAAACAAGAAGTTCTGCACGGTATACCGTGGGAATTTGACGGTATACCGTGGAGCGAATTGTCCTCAGCGGGTCCATCCACAGTACACGTTCGGTAACTAGAAAGGGAGACCCTCCCCCCTAGGTACCTCGTGTGGAATCAGTGACTTACATAAGGGACTCCCTTGGAATCCCTTGGGGCGGCAGATGGCCGAGAAAACCGCGCAGCAAGGCACCGGATTGTCAAAGAACCAACGGGGCGTCGCGAAAGACACAACCACCTGCTGCACTGGGCAGCCTGACGAACATATGCCGGTTGCGGTGGGCGTGTCTGTGATGTGCAGCGAAAAAATGCGAGTGAACAGAATTTCTTATGCCGGATTTGGGAAATACATCAACGCAGAAGACGCGGAGAAGCAGAGGGATGCAGTCTTGGGCGAGTATTTGAACGTGACCTCTTCCTTGCCCAAAAGACATAGGAAATGAGTCCGGGGCGTACAACGGTAGAACGATACAGTCAAAGCAGGCCAGTCGCTCTAAAGCGTAGATTCAAAGTGGAGCCTGAGGTGGTCGAATGACAGCTGCCGAGAAGCGGTCGGAGGTGCGCAAGGTTCGGTCGTACATCAAGACAGCCGGAAATGTGATCAACGATTTGGGAATTTATGCGCGCGTCGAACAGCGCTATCCTTTCGATGTAATCGCACTCGCCACAATTTCGAAAGTGCTTGCGTTGGCACGAGCGTGTCTCGCGCTGTGCGAGGACTTTCCTGATGAAGCTTACGGCCTCACGCGATCGATCGTGGAGTGTGCAACCAATCTGCGTTTCTTGACTTCCGACGTCGATTTACAGGACAGTCGGACGCGCGAATTCGTTAAGTACGCGCTCGCCGACAAAGCCTTTTGGGCGTACAACGCTCTTCAGCAGTTCGCCGGCCGGCCAGAGGAAGTTGAAATACGCGAGTATTTGGAACGTGAAGGAATTACCCCCGATCCCAAAGCAGCGCGCCGCCATTGGTCCGGAGTTAGTGGGTTCATCTGGGATGTGATGATCGTCGATCATCCCCTTGATGGGCCGGTCACACAAGCGCTCAGGAAAACTTCGTATGCTATCGATTACTTCCAAACGTCCGGCTTCGTGCATTGCTCGTTGCCGGCTATTGACAACTATTTTGTTGATAGCAACACAAGATACCGGATATCGCGGTCCTCAGAATTACACGAGACGTTTCAATCGACTCTTTTTCTTGTGCTGATTTACGTGCATACAGCGATCGCGTACAGCTTCTTCGGTATGCGAAGCGACCGCCCAGCCCAATTGACGGTTGCGTTTGAGCGGGCGCTTCATAAAATGAAACCGGTGGAACGCCGACACAGGCGGTAGTTCCCCGGGCCAGCAGCGCCGTTAAGTTACAATCGGCATTGCAAATGCCCCGAATACCATCAAAAGAGCTGTTCCTCGCCGGCATTTCTGCGTATGAGGACCACGAAGGCCGGGGGACAGTGTATTTCGACGCGCTGAAAGGAGTGCAATCCTCATGGGGCGACCCGAAGCGGATGGCGGGCGCCGTTTGGGTGCTGCTCAACAGCTGGCACCGTGACTTTTACCGTTTCGGGGCTCCAAACTTGAACGCAATTGCTGCCTGCATTCAGAACAACTTGACCGCTCTGGAGCAGGGGCGGCCTCGCACAATCGAATCGTTCAGCAGGGCGGACGAACTCACAGTCAAAAACTTATTCAGAGAGTTCTTGAACGGAACGCACCGCGAAAACACACGCGGCAATCAATCAAGTCCGGTAGCAGTCGCAAAAACGCTCAACCTGATGAACCCGAGCTTCCTTCCGTTGTGGGACAACCCGATCGCCGGACGTTTCGGGTACCCGGTCATGAGCGGGGTCGATTACGTTTCATTCTGCTGGGATATGGTGGATCACGCCGCGGTGCTTGCTTCCTACCTACCTGTCCCAGACGATCGCTCGGTCTTGAAGCGGATCGACGAGTTCAATTATTCGGCGTACACGAAAGGGTGGGTGGCTTGGCGGTGATTCGTGCCCTTCCACCCTGTGCTGGCATGGCGGCGAGGAGGGCGGCGCGGCGGCGAAGATTCCGCACTGACTCGCGATCGCATGGCACTGCTTACTCCGGGCTTACGCCCGGGGCTACGATCTTACGCCCGCTGCGCGGGCTGGTGTTTCCCACCCTTCGCCCCTTCGGGTTCCTCGCGGCAGGCCTCGCCGGGCGAAAGGGTGGGCTACCCACGGAACTCGGAAGATGCTTTCTCGTCCCGCAGGGACGAAACAGGGGTAGCCCAGCGCTTCAGTGCTGGGTAGCCATCAACAAAATTGCAAAGTCCCGTTAGGGACGACACAAATTAGCCGAAGACGTATCGCTCATCGAACCGAATTCCGTACCGTATCAAGAAGGACCTGAATTCCTCCTCGAAACTATGTTTCTGGTGGTGTTGCGCCTACTTGCCAATGTACGCAACCACCGAGTGGAATGCTGACGCGCTCACGCTGAATGCGCCGTATCCTTCCTGCCATTTGAAATCCCTTACTCCTGAGTCGCCCATCCACTTGGAGGAGCTTCCTTTGATTTTTTGGACCGCGGATGCCAGCGTGAGTGTGGGAGGAATCGCGAGTAGAACATGCGAGTGATTCGCAGTACCGCCTACAGAGAACACCTCCGCGCCGATGTTTTTTTCCGATTCCGACCATGTACGCCCAGAGCTTGGGCTGAAAACCCGATGCGATGAGGTCCTCGCGATGAAACGTGCTGAATACGAGATGGATCCGGTTGCTTACGAATGAATGCGATATCTGTGCCGTCCCTCCGGGACTGGGACTTTAGAGCTATCCGTTCCCAGCACTGAAGTGCTGGGCTACCTCTGTACTGTCCCTTTCGGGACAGGGGGTTCCGTCCCCCTGCTACGTCGTCCCGATGTACGCATCCCGCACGTACGGGTTCGTCATGACTTCCTTGCTCGTGCCCGCCAGCGTGATCCGGCCGGTCTCCATCAGATAAGCGGTTTCCGAAACCTGGAGCGCGTAGCTGACGTTCTGGGCGACCAGCAGAATGGTGACGCCGCCCTTTCGGATTTTTTCCACAAAAATGAAAATTTCGTCCACCAGCTTGGGGGCCAGGCCGAGTGAGGGCTCGTCCAGCATCAGCAGCTCCGGCTCTGCCATGATGCCGCGCCCGATGGCGCACATCTGCTGCTCGCCGCCCGACAGCGTTCCCGCCAGTTGAGTTCTGCGTTCTTTCAGCCTGGGGAACAGGTCATACACTTTCGTGAGACTTTGCTTCGCCGAGCGGCGGAGCTGCGGCGGGTATGCGCCCATCAGCAGCGTGTCTTCGACGGTCATGCGCGGCCACAACTGCCGGCCCTCCGGGACCAGGCTGATGTGACGCTTGACTCGCTCGTGCGGAGGCAGGGCCGCGATGTCCTCTCCTTTGAAGATCACGCGTCCTTGCCGCGACTTCAGCACACCAAGGATGGTGTTCAGCGTCGTGGTTTTCCCTGCGCCGTTGGAACCGATCAGCGCGGTAATCTGGCCGCGCGCTGCCGAGAACGACACGCCCCACAGAACCTGCACCGCGCCGTAGCTGGCTTGCAGGTTCTCTACTTTGAGCAGGACGTCGTTGCTTGCGGCCTCAGGCATTGTCTTGTCCTTCCCACCATTTCGCGGCCACACCCAGGTACGCCTCGATCACCGAAGGGTCCAACTGGATCTCCTGCGGTGTGCCCTCGGCAAGTTTCTGGCCGTAGTTCAGCACCATCATGCGGTCGCTCACCGACGTGATCGCCTTCACGTCGTGTTCCACGTACAGAATGGTGGTTCCGCGGCTGCGGATGTCGCGCAGCAGTTGCAGCATGGCCGCGGTTTCAGCGTGGGTCAGCCCGCCGCAGATTTCATCGCACAGCAGCAGCTCGGGGCCGGTGGCCAGCGCGCGTGCCACCTCCAGCTTTTTCTGATTTCCCACCGAAAGCGCATAGGCCGGAGTGTTTGCCAGGTCGGCAATGCCAACGGTCTTCATGGCCTCCAGCGCCTTCTCCGCCGCCGACGTCCCTTTGTGTCCACGGCGACCGAAGTACACTCCCACCTCGACATTCTCCAGCACGGTCATGGCGCGGAAGGGCCGCACCACCTGGTGCGTGCGCGCCATGCCGTGGCGCACGAGCTCGAACGACGGCTTGCCGGTCAGGTTTCTGCCCCGGCTGTGGACCGTGCCTCCGTTCGGCTTGTAGGTCCCGGCAATGAGGTTGAACAGCGTCGTCTTGCCGGCGCCATTCGGCCCGATGATGCCGAAGATCTCTCCTTCGTGCACCTCAAAGCTAACGTCTTTGACCGCTGCCAACCCCCCAAAGTTTTTCGTCAGCTTGTCCACTTGCAGGATTGGCTCGCCTGCGCGATCCCCGTTCACGAATCCTCCTGAAGATTTTTCTCGCGAATCCCAGAATGCCGCCCGGTTCCAGCAGCACGATGATGATCAGCAGCCCGCCATAGATCAGCAGGTGGAAGTCCGGGAACCGGGCCACAATTTCTTCTTCCACGATGCCGAACACAACTCCGCCCATCACCGCGCCCCAAACGGTTCCCAGCCCGCCGATCACCGGCATCAGCAAAATCGAAACGCTGATATTGAATCCGAATACTCCCTGGGGGTGAATGAAGGCTGCATAGCGCGCGAACACGCCTCCCGCCATGCCGGTCAGCGCGGCCGCCACCGCGTGTGCTGCCAGCTTGTAGCGGAACGGGTTGACGCCGGTGTCGGCGGCCGCATCTTCGTCCTGGTTGATGGCCACCAGCCCCAGCCCGAACTTCGAGTGCGCAATCTTGAATGAAATCGCTACCGCGAAGGCCGCCAGCAGCAGCGCGCTGTAGTAATGCTCAGCCTGAACGAACTCACCTCGCTCGACGATGCGATAGCCGCTGGCGCCTCCGGTGAAGCCGACATTGGTCGCAACCACCCGTACCGTTTCGCTGACGCCGATGGTGGCGATGGCAAAATAGGGGCCGCGCAAGCGGAAGGTCGGAAGTCCAATCAGCACCGAGGCAATGGCGGCTACCAAGCCGGCGGCGACAAAAGCGATGGCCGGGTGCACCCGGTTGCCATCAATCAGCATCGCCGCCGTGTAGGCGCCCATGCCGTAAAACACCGCGAAGCCGAACGAGACCTGCCCGGCGTATCCACCCAACAAGTTCCATCCCAGGCTGGCCGTGATCCAGGTGAAGGTGATGAACAGCAGGCGGGTGTTGTTGGCATCCATGCCAGCGGCCGGAAGCACCGCCAGCGCCGCCAGCACGATCAGCGGCGGCAAGTATTGCCACAACCGTCGCGCCGTCATGCCAGCCGCCGAATTTTGCCGATCAAGCCGGCGATGCCGCCGGGAAGCACGATGAGCACCACCACCAGCAATCCAAACGAGATCGCGAGTTGATAGCCGGCCGGCAGCCAGATGATTGCCAGGCTCTCCACCAGCGCCAGCACGATCGCCCCAATCGCCACGCCCGATACGGACTCCAATCCGCCAAGCACGATGATGACGAACGCCCGCAGCAGGAAGGGCCTTCCAAAGTCGGGATTAAAGGAATACAGGCTCGCCAGCAAACCGCCGGCCAGGCCGGCAAAGCCGATGCCCAGCCCGAAGGTCAAGCCGGAGATTGTCTGGTCGTTGACGCCTACAATTTGCCCGGCGTACCGGTTCTGCACCTGCGCCCGCAGGGCCCGCCCGAACCAGGTCCAGTTCAGCAGCGCTTCCAGCAGCAGGACGCAGACCACGGCGGCGATGAACACGTACAGCCGGATCGTGGGAATATCAATCGGGCCGATGTGAATGACGCTCAGCGTGCGCGGCGTGAAGATCGAACGGTCTGTGTTCCCCCAGATCACGTAGCCAAGGTTCTGCAGCACCAGCCACAGCCCGAACATCAGCAGCAGCGACGGCAACGTAGGCTGATCGGAGCGCGGCAGCCACCGCACCAGGAGCCAGTGGACCGCGCCGCCGATGATAAACATGATGGGAAACACCGCCAACGCAGCCAGGATCGGGTCCAGGTGCAGACGCTCGTAGAGTTCGAGAGCGAAATAGGCGCCCAGCATCATGAACCCCGCATGCGCCAGGTTCACGATCTTCATCACGCCGTAAATCACGGTCATACCGACCGACATCACGGCGTAGATGCCCGCCAGCAGCAATGCTGCCACCAGCAGGTTGGCAAAATCCACCAGCGTCATTGCGGCCTTTTATCGTTTCGGCGATGGGGCAACGGTCTCCCCCGTGGCCGCGTCCTTCGGGTACACGATGTCCACCTTGCCATCGGTCTTGTTCTGCACGATGACAAACGGCAGGCCAGCCTGGCCGTTGGCGCCGAACTTCAGCGTCTGGCCCGGTAGCAGCGAGTCCTTCAGTACCGCTGTCTTGAGCGCGGTACGGATGGCGTCTTTGTTCAGCGATCCCGCCTTCTCAATTGCGGAGGCCAGGATCCGCACCGCGTCGTAGGCCGTTGCCGCGTACCAGGAATCCGGACCATGCCCGGTGAACTGCTTGTAATCCTGGACAAACTTCTTCACCTGCGGATACGGCAGGTCATCCGACCACCACACGCCGGCGAAAATGTAATTGATCCCGTCGCCCAGCGCTTTGCGGGCGTCCTTTTCCGGACCGCGCGCGCCGTAGCTCACCATCTGGTGGTACATCCCGCTTTGCAGGTACTGCCGCTGCATGGTGATGTAGTCCTGCAGGTGCGCGTCCGACAGGAAAATATCGGCGTGCGAGTTCTTCACCTTTTGCAGCAGCGGCGAAAAGTCCGGCGAGCCGAGGTCGAACGTCTCGTTAAACACGATGGTGAAGTATCCGGGGTGCTTGTCCACCCACGTCTTGATGCCTCTCACGTAGTCCACGCCGTGGTCGGTGTTCTCAACCGCCATGGCGATCTTGAGGCCTTTCTTCAGCTTGCCGGAATCCACCACCGAGCCCAGGTACTCGCCCGTAGTCACGCCCAGAGATTCCACCGGGCTGAGGGTCCCGAACGTGTACTGGTATCCCTTGGCGAAGATGGCGGACGCGGCCGCGCCCGGCGTGATCCAGGGCGTCTTGTAGCGGTCCGGCATTACCGATTCAGCCTGCCCCAGCACGGTGGAATAGCCACCGATCACGGCGGTCACCCCGTCGGAGCTCATGGCCCGCTCCGCCAACGAGGTGGACTTGCCCTGGTCGGATCCGTCGTCGTAGAAAACCTCTTTCAACGGCACCTTTTTCTTCAGGCTCTTGACCATCACGCCGCCCTGGTCGTTGATCTGCTTGATGGCGAGTTCAATTCCTTCTTTCTGATACTGGCCGGGCTTGCCTTCGCGCCCGGTGGTGGGGAGCACGACGCCGATCTTGATTTCACTTTGTCCCCACGCCGTCAGCGACGGCAGGCAGGTGAAAAGAATCAGCGCCAGAAGGATGAAACTCAGAGACCGAATCGGGCGAATCGTCACGGCTGTCTCCTTCTAATTTCTTGAGATGGGGTAAATAGCCTGCGCCCTGCGGCTGGTGCAGCCGCGCATGATAGTACGCGCCGCGCAAAGCCGCAAGCCGCGGTCAATAAGGGAATCTCGCGTCCCGACAGGACTTTCCCGCTTTGGCGTTCGAGCTTCGGACTGGCTTACACGGTGTCTGCGCCACCGGACTGCGGCTGTGCTACTTCGGCCAGCAGTTCCATCGAATAAATCGCCTCCCGCTCCATGCCGGCGTGCAATTGCTCCTGGCAGGATGTGCCCGTCGCCACCAGCGTTCGCCGCCCACCCTCTTTTTCCACTTGCTCCAATTGCCGGAACAGGTCCTGACCAACCGCCATGCTCAGCTCGTAATATTCCTTCTTGTATCCGAAACTCCCCGCCATGCCGCAGCATTCCACCTGCGAAGTAGCGACGTCGAAGCCGACGGCGCGCAGCAGCGCTTCGGTCGCGGCAGCGGCCCCGGCGCTCTTCTGCTGGCAGTGGCTGTGATAGAAAATTTTCGTCCCCCCGCGATGCTGCGAAGCGGGGAACAGCTTGGCCGCGTCCAGGCTGCGCTCCTGGATGATCTTCCACGCATATTCGGCGGCGTCGTAGCTGCCATCGCGCAGCCGGTCGAACTCCGCGGCCCCAAGAAAGTGCCGGTAATCCATGCGAAACATCGCCAGCACGCTGGGTTCGACCACCACGATGTCGCGACCCTGCTCCAGGTAGTTGCGCAGTAGTCCGGCCGTCTCTCGTGCCTGTTTTTCCGCCGTCTTGATCAAACCCTGGGAAAGCGCCGCGCGGCCATCCGCCGAAACGTCGCTGACCACCACGTCCACGCCGAGTGCCTCCAGCACCCGGACCGTCGCCATTCCGCGCAACGGCGCCCCGTAGTTCGTAAATGCATCGGCAAACACGACGGCTTTGTGGAGACTGCCTTCACTGGCGGCTGGGGGCTGGCGGCGGGCGGCTGATTCCCTCCACATTTCGACCAACGTCTTGCTTGCGAACGGCGGCAGTGCGCGCCGCCGGTCCAGGCCGACTACCTTCTCCAGAACTACGCGTGCCGGACCCATGCTAGCCATCGTGTTTGCCAGCCTCGCCATGCGCGTGCCCCACTTGCCGAGCAGGTCATAGTGTCCGAAGAAAAGCTTTTGCAGCGGCGCCACATCAGTGCTGCCGTCGCCCAACATGCTGGATGCCATGCGCGCCACGCCGCCGGCGTCCTTTTCGTTGATTCGCTGGCGGAGCACCGAGTTCAGCCACGGAATATCAATCCGCACCGGGCACTGCGGCACACAGCGCGAGCATCCCGTGCACAGCTCGCTGAAGCGCGCGTTCTCGGTTCCGCGAGTGCCCGCCTCCCAGGATCCCCCGATCCCGCCGGAATACGTCTCGCCTCCGAACGCGTGACCACCCACGGTCTGAAAATTCGCGCACGAATTCAGGCACGCACTGCAGCGGATGCAGCACAGCGCCTCGCGCAGCACCGGGTCCTGCCGCATTGTGCCGCGCCCGTTGTCCACCAGGACCAGGTGAAATTCACGCTGTTCTGGTTTGCCGCCGCTAGAGAGCAGCGGCGCCGCCGTCAGCGGTGGCGTCAGGATGCTGGTGTAGGAAGACAATCTCTGCCCGGTCGCGCTTGCCGCCAGCAATTCGAGAAACGGCCCGAAATCCTCGCGCGATGGCACCACCTTCTCCATGCCGGCGATCGCGATGTGGACCGGCGGCAGCAGGGAAGTCATGCGGATGTTGCCTTCGCTCTCCACCAGGACGATCGTGCCCGAATCCGCTGCGATCAGGTTCGCGCCCGAGATCCCGATATCCGCTTCCAGAAATTTTTGCCGGAGATGCTCGCGCGCGAAACGCGTCAGTTCCTCTCCGGTATCCAGCGGCAGATCGGTCTTGAACACGCGCTTGAACAGTTCGGTGATGCGCTCCCGGCTGTAGTGAATCGCCGGCGCGATGATGTGGGATGGCTGTTCATCGGCAACCTGCAGGATGAACTCCGCCAGATCCGTCTCCGCCACCTCCATGCCGCCGGATTCCAGCACGCGGTTTAGCCCGACCTCCTCCGAGGTCATGCTCTTGCCCTTCACCGCCAGCCGCCCGCCGGCACGCCGGCAGACATCGGCGATGTAGCGCGTTGCCTCCTCCGCCGTTTTCGCCAGGTAGAAGTGGCCGCCATTGCGCCGTACGCTCGCCTCCAGCGTTGCCAGGAGGGCGGGCAGGTTCGCAATGGCCGCCTCCTTGATGGAACGGGCACGGTCTTTGAGCTCCTGGTAATCGGGCAGCGCCGCTGTGGCCGCGTAACGATTGCGATTGAACGTCTGCGTGTTGTGCCGCACCGCCGCGCTTTCGATGCGCAGTGCCATCTTGATCGCGCGCAGCAGCGCTCGTTTCGAACGTTTGTCGGCGACTGCGCGCGGAGATTCGGCGGCCGTTGGCATGGTCAGATAACCAGGATATGCAGTTTGTGAGGGCCGTGGACACCGCGCACCAGCGGCCCCATGTCCGCCGTGGCGCTCGGCCCCGTAATGAAGACGAAATTGTGCCGCAGGCCTTTTCCTCCGAGCCGGTCGGCCCGAAACAAGTCGGCAGGCCGCTCCACGATGTTTTCCGCCGGCAGGATCGCCACATGCGTGCGCGACAGCAGGCTCACCGTGCCCGCATGGTCGTGGTCCACGCACACGCAAATCGAGCCCGAACGCGCCACCCCGGCGAAAGCATCGGTCACGCCGATCATGCAGGCGTCCATGTCTTTCTTCGAGCGGCCGGCAAAGACGCCGGGAAGCCGGCGGCATCCCTCCAGCAGTTCCGGCGCGAGCACAAACGGCTCGGCGATTGCGATCGGCGCGCGCGGCGGCGCCAGCCGAGCCACGGCCGCGGCAATCGCCTCGGATGCCCGCGGGACTCGCTCTACCGTGGCCGCGGCGCTTAGGGCCGCGCTCTCAAATGCCTCTGCCCACTGCATGAGCGCGAATTCTGGGATATGGGGACTCCGAGAGAGAAATTTTTTGGGTCGTAGCACGATTCTTACGCATCTCTGCCCAACTGCACCGGAACCATCGGCCAAAATCCGCTTCTGGAGCAAGCTTCGCTTGACTTCGCTTCCGAAGAAGCATATATGAAGCGACCGTCATGGGGACTGGGGCTCCTTGGGCTCTCAAGGAGGAATGTGATGGCTAAGAAACGTGTGACCCGGCGCGATTTCGTCAAAGTCGTGGGCATGACGGCGGCCGGGGTGGGCGCGGCCGGCGTTTTCGGTAAAGCTCCGGCATTCGCGCAAGAACGATCTCTCCACTTCCTGCTCTGGAAAAACTTCTCGCCGCCTGCCGACGTTGAAATCCTGCGACAGGGCGAGGAATGGGGCAAGCAAAACAAAGTCAAGGTCCGCATCGAACAAATCAACGCCAACGATATTCCCGCCCGGGCTGCTGCCGCCATTGAGAGCAAGCAGGGAGCGGATATCATCCAGTTTTTCCATAACTGGCAAAACCAGTACGGCGATTCTCTCACCGACGTGACCGATATCTGTACCGCCTTGGAATCGAAGTACGGCGGGTACATTCCTTACGCCAAAGCCGACGCCATGCTGAACGGCCGCTTCAATGCCGTTCCGCATACCATTGTGCCAAACATTTTTGTCGTCCGCGCATCCTGGATGAAAGCCGCCGGCACGACTCAATGGCCCAAGACCTGGGAAGAGTTGCGGCGCGAAGGCAAGAAGTGGAAAGCCGCCGGCCACGCGATCGGCCAGACGGTCGGGCATACCTTCGGCGATGCCGTGGACTTCGCGTATCCCTTCCTCTGGAGCTATGGCGTTACCGAGCTCGATGACAAGGGCCACGTCGCCATCAACAGCAAGCAGACCCTGGAGGCGCTCAAGTTCTTCAAGGCTCTCTGGGACGACACCATGGATCCGGCAGGTCCGGGCTGGGACGATTCGGCCAACAACCGCGCTTTCCTCTCCGGCTCCATCATTGCCACCAACAACGCGCCGAGCATTTACCTGACTGCTTCGAATCAGGTGATCCTCGACGAAAAGGGCAATCCGCTGGTCAACGACATCCTGCACGTGCCCAATCCGGCCGGTCCCGCAGGTATCTTCCACTACCACTACAGCCAGCAACTGGCGATTCCCAAGTACTCCAAGAATGCCGATATCGCCAAGGAGTTTCTGCGCTGGCTCTTGGACAAGGAGCAATTCTCCAAGTACCTCCGCCGCGGCCAGGCTTACCAGTCGGCCGCGCTGAAGGACTACATGAAGGACGCCATGTGGGACATGTTCCCGGCCCTCAAGCCGTACCGGGATTCTCTCCTGCAGGCCCAGCATGTCGGATGGAAGGGACCTGCCGATGCCAAGGCTGCGCGCGTCGTGCAGAATTACATTCTGATCGATATGCTCGCCAACGTGGCCACCGGCAAGATGACGCCTGAGGAGTCACAGAAGTGGGCTGACGGTCAACTCAAATCCGTGTACGGAGCGTGAGGCGGCGGACGTTGCCCCCATCAGCATGAGTGCAGCGCATTCTATTCGGGTCCCCGCGCCCCCGCCCCGCAAGACCAAGTACGAGGCCGCTCTAGCTCTGCTGGAGCGGCCTAACGTGCTTGGGTACCTGTTGCTCAGCCCGGCCGCGTTCATCATCTTCTTTTTCGTCGCGTATCCGTTTGTCTGGGGCGTCTGGATGAGCCTCACCAACAAGACCATCGGCATGCCCTGGTCTCAGGTGGACTTCGTTGGCCTGAGCAATTACATCGAACTGGTCAAAAACGACCGCGTTTTCTGGGTCACCACCCGCAACAGCTTCGTCTATACCGCTGTCGCGACCATCGTTAAATGGGCGCTCGGTATGTGGCTGGCGATTCTGCTCAACCGCATGGTCCGCTTCAGCCGCTTCGTCCGCGCTGCCGTGCTGCTGCCGTGGATTATTCCCACCGTGCTCAGCGCTATCGCTTTCTTGTGGATTTTCGATCCCGACTTCAGCGTCATCAACTGGAGCCTGCGGCAGTTCTATACCTGGATGGGCTGGGGATATGTCAAAGGCCCGCTGTGGCTTGCCGAGCCGACACTCGCCCTGGCCTCCGTCACCTTCGTGAACATCTGGCGTGGCACCCCGTTTTACGCCATTTCCTTTCTCGCCGGGCTGCAGACGATCAGCCCTGAGCTGTACGAAGCCGCCATGATTGATGGGGCCAGCTCCTGGCAGCGCTTCTGGCATATCACCATGCCTGGCATCAAGCCCATCACCGTGGTCGTTCTCGTGTTCTCGATCGTTATTACCTTCTCCGATTTCCAGATCGTATATGTACTCACGCGCGGCGGGCCCGCCAATAGTACGCACTTGTTCGCTACGTATGCCTACCAGGTCGCGATGGTGGGTTCGCGCTTGGGCCTGGGCGCCGCCGTTTCGTTATTCATGTTTCCGGTGCTGGCCATCCTCATCATCTTTCAGCTTGTGTACCTGCGGCGGGAGCAGGATTAAATGTCAGGCATCGTCGGCGAGAGTTTCGCGAAGCGGCTGGTCTGGTACCACATCCCGCTCTTTCTCTTTGTCCTCTTCGCCTTGTTCCCGTTTTACTGGATGTTCGTCACCTCCATCAAATCCACCGCCGAGACCTACAATCGCTCCGCCAATCCCTATATTCCCGTTGCCTGTACCACGACTCTAGGGCAGGAAATCCGCGATTTCCGCTTCGACGGGAACGCCATCATGGACAACTGCTTCTATCACTGGCGCGTGCTCCTGCGCGACACGCTGTTCGTGAAGTGGCTGGAAAACACCTTGATGGTGGCAATTATCTCTACCGCGGTTTCCCTGTTTGCCGGCATCACCGCCGCCTACGCGCTGGCGCGGCTCAAGTTTCGAGGGGCCGGTTTTTTTGGCGTCCTCATCTTCGTCACGTATTTGGTGCCGCCGACGCTGCTGTTCATTCCGCTTTCCGACGTCATCGGCAGCCTGCCCTTTCTTCACTGGAACCTGCTGAACTCGCCCTGGGCCCTGGTGGTCGCCTACCCGACCTTCCAGGTGCCGTTCTGCACCTGGCTTCTGACCGGCTATTTCCGCAGCATTCCCAAGGAGATGGAAGAAGCGGCCATGATTGACGGCGCCAGCCGTATTCATGCCATGCTGCGCGTCGTTTTTCCCCTGGCTTTGCCGGGTATCTTGTCGGCTGGAATGTTCGCTTTCACCTTGTCGGCCAACGAATTTCTCTATGCGCTCATTTTTATTTACGATGCGTCGAACAAGACGGTTCCGGTCGGCGTGGTGAGTGAACTCATCAAGGGCGACGTCTTTTATTGGGGCGAGCTGATGACGGGAGCGCTGTTGGGCTCGGTGCCCGTGGCCATCGTTTATTCGTTCTTTGTCGAGCACTACGTGGCCGGCATGACCGGCGCGGTGAAGGGCTGAAGGAGGTCGCGTGACCTGGAAATCATGCTTACGGATGAGCTGGGCAGGGATCGTCATCGTAGCCGCCCTGGCGGCTCTGAATGCCTGTTCCCGCGGCAATCAGCAGGAGAGTTCGGCGGGTGGCTCGGCCGCCGATGCTTCCATCTCCGGCACCATCACGGTCGCACCTGAATTGAAGGACAAAGTAGGCAGCGCGCCGCTGCTGCTGATCATGGCCTCCGAGTCATCCGATCCGAAGCGGGCCGCCCTGGTGGTGAAGCGGGAGGCCGACGTGACTTTCCCTTACAAATACAAACTTACCGCTGAAGACATCACGATGGTCGGATCGTCGTTTCGCGGCAAGCTGTATGTCAGCGCCCGTATTGATCCGGCCGGAGCCGTCGGGGCGCCGCGTCCCGGGACCTTCGGCGGCAGCTATGCGGGCAATCCGGCCGCCGTCGGCTCCAGTAACGTGGACGTCGTAATCAACAAGACCTTTTGACGGCAGCGAAACCGCGCGCGATGCTAACGTAGAAGAAGTCATCAGTGTTGCCAAAAACTGCCGCAATCTTTCACCATTCATCCCTAAGCTGTTGTGGGCGCGTGCGGCGCATCAAGGCGCACTCTTTTTGCAGTAACTTTTCCCGCGCGGAAGTGTCTATCATGCAGATAAGGGGCGCAGAGAAGTCGTGTGCCGGGGCGCGGCGCACGGTTTGCAGTGGGGGAATTTCTCCGAGAGGAAAAGAACTGATGGAGCGGCCAATCTCCTCCGCCATGACCTCGCCGGCCTACTGGCAACGTTTTATTCTGAAACTGGATTCCCGCGTGTTTGCCTTGCCGGTCAACGAAGTTGACTGGATCCAATCGGCGGCGAACTATGTGCGGCTGCACGCCGGGAGCAACACCTACCTGCTGCGCGAGACCATGGCGCACGTGGAAGCGGCGCTGGACCCGCGGCAGTTCATGCGGGTGCACCGCAACGCCATCGTGAACCTCTCGCGAGTGCAGAATTTCCGCATGCCGACCCGGGGCAGCATGAGCTGCGATCTGCAAGATGGATCGCGCATCCCGTTGAGCCGAAGCTACCAGGGCGCGGTGCGAGAGTACTTGCACCAGCAGCAGGAGCAGCACGTGACCGCCAAAGCGGTTTAAGTTATTTCTGCTGGCGCTCGCCGTAGGACAAATTGACCGAGGCGCCGGAACCTTCGGCGACCTTGCCACTGAGCGGGCCGCGTCCCTCATCGGGCTGGACGCCGGCGAGCTCGCGCTTGCGGTTCTCGATGGCGCGCAACTCGCGCAGAATCTCGGCCTCGCGCTGCACGTATTGCTCTTCGTTGATCTCGCCCGAATCCAGCAGCACCTGAAGCTCGAGCAGGCGTTCTTTCACCGGGGCGTCGTCGGTGTATTGCTCCTCGGCAATGCGCTGCACGGTGCGCAGGATGAATTTGAATCCTGTGATGGGCGCGAGGAGAAGGTCGTCAATGAACAGCATTCGTATGAATTCCTTCGGTCTTCACCACCGAGGCACCGAGACGCGGAGGTCGCACCGAGAATGCTTTCTAATGTTTCGGTATTCTTGGTGCAGCCTCGGTGCCTCTGTGTCTCGGTGGTGAAGTGCTCGCAAATTCCTAGGATCCCGTTCCCCTTTCCAGCTTGAGGCGGATGTTGACGAAGTTATAGGGCGGCCAGGGGCCGGTGTACTTGAAATTCAAGCGGTCGCCAAACTTGCGCGCGATCTTGTTGACGGCGTCATCGAACTCGGCTTCCTTGTCGCGGTCAATGAGAAAGGCGGCGTTCATGATCATCTTGTCGCCGATGGGCTTGTTGTCGCGCGAAGCCACGCAGACACCGCGCAACGAGTCGTAAATTTCCTTCACGTATTGCGCCGAGCGCTCCACCAGCGCCTTGTCAATCATGCGGCCCAGCTGCATGCGGGCGAGATAGGTGGATTGCAGGTGCTTGCGCGTGATTTCCTGGTCGAAGCGGTGGATTTCCTCGTCTTCGCGTTTCAGTTCTTCGATCACCTGGTCGCGGTCCCAGTTGACCTTCAACCCGAACTCGACCTTGCCGGCCATCTGCTTGAGCACGTCCTTGAGAGAGACGTAAATGCTGCGCAGCACCTCGCGAATGTCGGCATCGCTGCGGAAAACGGTGCCGAAGCTCATGGGGATGATGGTGTAGGACTTCATGACCGTCTCGATCACGTGTTCGTGGGCGAGAGCGTTTTCGCGCGTCGGATCGAAGATGTAGACCTCGGTCTTGCTGACAACGGCGGCGATGTCGTTGTAATTGACGGTGTACACCAGTTCGCCGCTGCCGCCGATGCCCATCTTGCCGAAGCTGAGAGGCTCGGGCGAGGCAATGATGCCGTACACGTAGCGGCCGCCCTCACCGGGGGCGGTGATGGCAGTGGCGGATGGCGGAGTTACCGGACGGGGCAGGGGCATCTCAGCGATCTTGACGTGCAAGTCGTCGCTGGAGACTTTCTCCGCTCTACGAGGCTTCGGGGCGGTGCGCACGCTCGTCTGGCGCTGTTTGCTCATAGCGTTTCCTCAGGACCAATGGGATGGTATCCAGGAATTCCTTAATCTCGATGGGCTTGTACAGCACGGGAATACCAAGCTGTTCGGCGCGCTGGGTGGCGTCGGAGGAGGCATAGCCGGTCAGCAGCACGCAGGGAATTGCCGGGTTGGTTTTGCGCGCCTGTTCCAGCACTTCAAACCCGGTGTGGCCTTCCTCCAGCGACAAATCGCAGAGCAGCAGGTCGAATTCCTCCCTGGTGACGGCGTCGATGGCCTCGCGGGACGAAAGAACCGCAGTGGTGGTGTATCCGTTCTGCTCCAGCAGGACGCGATAGGTGAACAAGACCGAGGATTCGTCGTCCACCACCAGGATGCGGTACTTGCGCTTCTTCATGATCAGCGCACCACGGGCAGCTCGACCTTGAAAGCCGTGCCCCTTCCTTCCTGGCTGCGCACGCGCAGCTTGCCGCCATGATTCTCGACGATGCCCTTGACGATCCACAGGCCCAACCCGGTGCCCTTCTCGCCCTTGGTGCTGACAAAGGGCTCGAACATGGTTTGCAGCAGATCGCGGGGGATGCCGCTGCCGGTATCGGCGATCAGGATCTTCACCCAACCGTGCACGCCGTCGGGCGAGGGTACGTGGCGGGTGCGGACGACCAAGTCGCCGCCCTTGGACATGCTGTCGCGCGCGTTGACTACCAGGTTGGAGAGCACCTGGCGGAACTGATCGGCTGAACCGACCACCGGCGGAAGCTTATGCAGGTCAGTGCGCACGCGGATGGCGGAGCGCTCCAGTTGGCGGCTGAACAGGGTGATGGTGTCCTCGACGACGGCGTTGACGTCCATAGAGCCGACCTGGTCGGTGTTGCGATACAGGCCGAGCATCTGGCGCACGATGCGGGCAACTCGCTCGGTTTCATTGCGCAGCACGGAATAGATGGGCTCAGCTTTGGGCTTCACCTGGCCGTCGAGCAGGTAGATGGCGTTCTTGATGGCCTCCATGGGGTTGTTGACCTCATGGGCGATGGTGCCGGCAAGACGTCCGGTGGCGGCGAACTTTTCCATCTCGAGCATGCGGCGCTCGAGCTTGAGCTGTTCCAGCTTCTTCCAGGCGGAGAAATCGCGCAGGACGGTAACTGTGAAGGAAACCTGACCGCGGGTATCGTAAATTTTGCCGGAACGGGCCTCGTATTCCACGTCGCTTTTAGAGACCTGATTGAACAGGCGCACCGGCTCGGTCCCCTTGTCGTCGAAAGAAAACGTAAAGCGGGTGAGATAGGCATCGAGCTTGGCCTGGTTCCTGACCTGGGAAGGCTCGCGCGGGCCGTCGCCGGCGCCGAACAGTTCCTTGGCCAGCGGATCCTGAAGCACAACCTTGGCGGCACTATCGGCGACCACGATGGGATCGCCGACGCTCTCGATGACGAGGTTGAGGCGATCGCGGTCCTGGCGCACGACTTCTTCAGCCTGCAAGAGCTTTTCCAGGTTGGCGCGCACTTCCTGATCGGCACGGCGCAGGTCCGTGACGTCGCGCATCACGGTGACCATGCCGGTGCGGATGCCTTCCCGCGTGTAGGTAGGCGCGCAGACAGCCTCGAACAAAATTTCCTCGCCTTCGCTGACGTCCACCAGCGTCAGGTCGCGCGAGCTGTCGGTGCCGCTGACCGCGATGGAGGAAAGCGCGGCGGAGAACAGCAGGTTGTTGAACTCAACGGCGCGCAAGCCGCCTTCGCTGATGCCCTCGGGAGTGCGGAAGAAGCGTTCGGCGGCCTTGTTCTGCGTGATAACGCGGTGATGAGCGTCGGTGAGGATCACCGGGTCGGCCATGCTTTCCATGACGGTCTGCATCTGGCCGATGGTGGTGTCCATGTCGCGCATGCGGTTGTAGTAATGCTCGACCTTGAACAGGCGCGCCAGATAGCGGTTGCCGAGTTCGATGAGCGCCTCGGCGCTCTTGATCTGGCGATCGCTGGTGCGGCTCTTGATTGAGACGACGAGCATGGCCGCGTAAGCGCGCATATCGCAGGCGGAGCAGACCTGCTCCTGGAGCTGCAGCTTGCGTGGGTGCCGGAAATTTTCGACGGCGAGGCAATCGTGGCGGCGGTCGCGCTCCGCCTCCCAGCAGAGGTTTTCATTGCGGTAAACGAGAGGATGGCAGTACACGCCACCGCCCGCGAAGCTGGGCAAGATGGCTGGTTTTATGCTGTGGAGCACGGAAACCAGCGGGTTCTCACTAGCCCAGAGGGAAGTCTCCAGCGACTGCAGGTAGGACTTGGAGCAGTTGAGAGCTGCGACGGGCTTGACGTCTCCGGTTTCGAAATCCACGGCGAGGGCGGCGGCGCGGGAAAATCCGAGAGCGACGATTTCCTCCAGGAGGACGGGGAAGATTTCGTCGGCGCGCTCGGCGGAAAGCAGGCGGAGAGCAGCGCGGCCCCGGACCATGCGGGGAGCGCGCGAATTATCCGGATCCGCGGGCGCGGACACAAGTCGTAATTCCGGCGTAGCCATACCCATGGGACCCCGACTTCAAGAATACCTTCTAGCGGCGCGCGCCTCCGGCGCGAGCAGGAACCCGGCTGACACGGCGCGTGGTGGTAGTTTCCACGGGCACGACCTCGGATTCCTCGGCTAGTTGCGGACGCGACACCAGGCCGGTCAAGCCCACCGCGTCGGCGTACTTCAAATACGTGTCAATGGAGGCGACAACGACGCGCGCTTCCACCGTGATCAGATCGATGCCGACGAGGGAGATACGGACCCAGGCGTCAATGACGATGCCTTTGTCCAATACCCGATCGAGAACATCGATAAGGCTTGATCCACCCGATACGCGTTCTACAGCCATGTAAAGTCCTCCTCCAACGCCCGCTTACTTTTTGCGCCGACCGCGGCTGACCCGCCGTTGCGGGGAGGGCACAGTCACGGTCTTGGTCCTGGTCTCGGTTACGGTCCTGGCCTGACCCGCCGGCAATTGGCCCTGACGCCGTGGCGCCGGCACCGCCTGGGTGAGGTTGGGATCAAACTTCCACCAGTTCAATCCGATCTGCTCCGCCTTGTCCACCGAACAGACGAGCAGGCGGATGCGGATGGTGAGCAGCTCGACATTGGCCAGGGACACGCGAATGTCACCCGCGATGACCAGCCCTTTGTCGAGCACGCGGTCCAGGATGTCGATCAGGTTGGTAGTGCCCGAAACCGTCGGTATTCTTTCCATCGCAGTCCGTGCCAATACTCCTGTAGAGACAAAACCAGCTTTGCGAACCGGCCCTGAACCTCACAACCATGTCGGATGATTCGAGCAGAAACTGCACCTCTCGCACCTTGTCCGCCACAAAGTGGCGTCCCCCAAGGCAACGGAGGCGGGCAGCAGCTCACGCCTTGTGATTCGAAACTACCCGTCCAGGTTGCTTTTTTACGTACCCATTCATTCCAGCAAATTGCCCAGAGGACCGAGTTCCAAGTTCAGGTCCTCCGGCTTGAGACCAAACTGGCCGGCCATGTCGTGCACTTTCTTTTCCAGCCGCATGAGTGCAAGTCCCATTTCCTCAACCTGTTGCTCGGTGAGGGAGCCCCCCTCCATGCGCCGGATAGCCTGCCGCTCCAACAACCGGCGCAACAGCTCGATCAAACCCAGAACGAGCTTGGCAAGCCCCTGTTCGACATTGTCAGGCGAGCACTCGATGCGTTGCACCGGATCGCCGGCGCGGTCATCCAGTTGCCGCTTCAGCCCGTTCACTGCCGCCGCAATCTGCTCGGGCGAGAATGGACGGTTCTCAGTCATTGAACTCCGGAAGAAACTCCGCCGGCGGCCAAGGGCCGCTGACAGTTACGTTGACTTCCGGATCAAGCCGGAGTTGCCGCAATTGTTGCTGGAAGTCGCACACATCGTCACGCCGCAAAAGCGCGAAACACCGCGCCCCTTGGGGCGTTTCACGTTGACGCCAGTCTAGCACTTTGTCGCCGGCTGCAACACGCAAAGCAGAAACGGCGGCGTTAATTTCTCTGTCCCGGGCCGCCTTACGGCGAAGATATTCGGCGCCGCCGCTGGCTTGCTGGTCCGTGCCCGCCCACGCGATGCGGACATCCATTTGAGCCTTTCCTGCCAGGGAAAGGAGCGCGCTATTGTACTGGGCCGCACGGTGGCGCAGGTGAGCGCCAACGTCCGCCAACGAAGGGAGAAGGGTCGGGTAGCGGAACGGGAGAATCGTGGCGGCTGTGAAAATCCTGTGAATGACTTGATGAAAAACCAGGGCGTCATCACGGACCACGGCGGCCTCGCCTTGGACGGAGGGGACTTCGGAGTAGAAGCAGCGGAGGCCGGATTCGATGACGCTTTCGATGGCGGCATCGCGGACGCCGCGAGCCGGAGGTTCGATTCTAGCGGCGGCATCGATTACGCAGTAGAGGAGGAAGGGCATGCGTTTCAGGATTCTACTGTGGGCGTCAGTCGTCAGCTGGCAAGCTCCCACCGGGTTTGGGAGCATTGATATGGCGTAGCGCGGTCTCCACCGAAGTGAGCACGGCATTCAGGCCAACGTAAACCAGATCGACACCGGCAAGTGAGATGACGATGCTGCCGTGCAGGACGACACCGGCATTGAGCACGTGGTCGAGGATGTCGAGAAGCGACACCTCATCCTGTGCGTCGGAGCCGACGATGACGACGTCGCCGGCCATCAGCGGGCCACTCCGCGCGCCTGCGCGTCTTCACCCACGAAGGAGTATGGCGGCCAGGGTCCGGTCGCTTCAATGCGGAAACTTCCGTGCCACTGGCGGCTGGTTCGCGCTAACAGATTTTCAAATTGTGCGCGGTCGGAGCGTGGGATGAGCAGCGAAGCGTGCCAGCGGAGGCCGGGCTGGCCGGCGCTGACTTTGCCGCCGGCTGCGGTGGCGGCGGCAAGCTTGGCGATCGCGGCGGCGAATTCCTGGATTTCGGGTTCCAGCGTCCGCGAAGGCCTGGTCTGCAACAGTTCGGATTTGCGCTGCAGATATTCGCGGCCGCTCTTGGCGCCGGCGGCCACGTTCACGGTGCGTGGCAGGGCAAAGATGCGCACGCCCCACTCGTCTGTGCCGGCGATTCGCTTGAAACCGGCTTTCAGAGCGGCTTTGCGGGAATCAATGTCTCGCGACAAAGATTCGGGATTGAGGAAGACGGTGCCGAACCGGGCGGGAAGAATCTGCTCGCGTTCGTAAATGGCACCAACCACGCGCTGGTGGCGGACGCTGGCGTCGGCGAGCCATTCAAGGTTTTCCATATTGTGGTTTAGGTTCTCGCCGAATTCGCGCGCGTCCACGCGACTGATCCAGCAAGTGAAACCGGAGCACTCAAGGCGGTCAACCTTGGAAACGCCATCCACGCCGCGCAGAGTCGCCGCCAGACTCGCCGGGGCGGCGGTGACACCGTAAAGATAAAGCAGCGGAACGTTCCCACCCTGTTTCGCGAAACTCGCGCGAGACAACGGTAGGCCTCCCGGCTTGGGTTTTCGCTTCAGACGATCTGCCATAGCTCGCCGATCAATGACTTCAGGGCCGGAGCGCCCGCGATTTCATGAACGCGGTTGCGCACCACGTAAACCTTGCGGCCGGGATGACGCTTGCGCAGAGCCGCCAGCGTGGCCATTTGCCACTGGCGCGCATCGCTGCAACGGCGGCAGCGGCCGGCGTCATCCTTGAATATGACGCGATTCACGAACAACGAATTCGTAGGGACGGCGAGGTCGTCGAGCGAGCGCAGCAGGCGGATGGTTTCACGGTCGGGCAGCGGCTCGGCCAGCATCACCGGCACCACTTGCGAACTGCGGCCGTCCTTGAGCATGGATGCGAGTTCGCGGACACGCTGAGAGAGGGTGGCAATCTGAACCGCCACTTCGCGGGCGAGCGCCATTTTACGGTGCGGGGCGAGGCTTTTCAACAGCAGCCGCGACCACAGCAGGATTCGGTCGGGCATGCGCAGCAGTTCGAGAGCGTGGCCGGTGGGCGCCATATCCACGATCAGCCACTGCCCGGCTTCGACGAGGTCGAGCACGCGGAAGATGGCCATCACCTCATCCACGCCGGGGGGAACCATGTCGAGCAGCGCGGTCAGAATGCGGCGCTCGAATGAGAGGTCCACGTGCACGCCGCGGACATCGCCGCTGAAGGCGTCGTTGATACGAGACTTCATGTCGCGCGCCCAGGCGCGGAACTCGGCGGCGGCATCCATCTCGACCGCACGCAGCTTGGGATCCCCGAGCACCGCGAGAGGACGATCGCCAACCGGCTTTTGAAAAACATCGTCCAGCGAGGGAGCGGGGTCGGTGGAACAGATGGTGACGGGCTGCGCGCGCTTTTTCTGCCGCTGGTGAACCGCCAGTGCGGCCGAGATGGTGGTCTTGCCGACACCGCCCTTGCCGGTGGTCCATGTGAGGCGCGTCTTCAACAGCGGCCAGGCTATGCGCTCCAGCGAAATATCTTTCGCACGGACCGGTGGCTGAACACGAACGCGTAGGGCCTTGCCGGCAAAGACGTGCGCGCCGAAAGCACTGAGCGCCGCCGTGCCGAGCACGGGATTGCCGGTGTCGTCGCCGACATGAACCGGGAGCCCGCGAAAATGACGCTTGATGAACGCGGCAGCAGTCCGCGATCGGGCGGCACGCTGTTTGCACACGGCGCAGCCGCCACCGCGCTGCACGACGCGGTTGATAACCACGTCAGTCACCTGGATGGGATCAGCAGATTCCGCCATGGCGCGCGCGGTGCGAACCGACTCGTTCAGAGCGAACTCCTCAGGAGTGGTCACCATGACGACGCGCGAGTCGGACTGATGCAGCGCGTCCTGCACAGCCGCGACCATGCCGCGCCACTCGGCGATGAACGGGTTCGATGCGGCTACGGACCCGCCAAAATGTTCGGCCAAGACCTCGTCGCGGCTCGCCGCAATATCGAGCAGGTCGAGGAAGCGCGCGAAATACTCGGGCATCTCGAATAGGCGAAGCGTGTGTCCGATGGGCGCCGTGTCCACGACAATCTCGTCATAGGCGCCGGACACCAGCGACTCGTGGATGGCAAGCAGGGCGGAGAACTCGGCCATGCCGGGTAGCGACGTATCGAGCAGGGGCTCGATCTCCTGGCGCGTGAACATGGTGCCGCTCTCCAACAACGACACGATGGCCGCGCGATAACGGCTGAGAAAGCGTCGAAACTGGCGTGCGGCGTCCACTTGCCAGGCAGTGAGCTTGGCCACGTGGCGCGGCCCAGACCCGATGCGAACATCGAGAACGTCGGCCAGGGAATGGGCGGGATCGGTGGAGAGCAGCAGGACGGAGCGTCGCCGGCGCGCGTGGGCGCTGTGGACAGCATAAGCCGTCGCGATCGTGGTTTTTCCCACACCGCCTTTTCCCACAAAAAAGCTCAGCGCCGGCATAGGGGTATTGTAGGCGGCAGGCGCAAGGCTCAAGGCGGTAGCTGGATGGAATTGCGGGCTCGAAGCAACGGCAACAGGACAGGGTTGCTCTAAGTAATCGTCGCGGGAGTAGCATTTTCATAATTCTGAGCGGAGGAGACTCGCCATGCCCACATGGAGAAAAGCACTGGTGGTGGGATCGTTGAGCGCCGGCGCGCTGATGATCATTAAGGGACATCGCCCGGCCGGAATCGCCATGGCCACGGTAGGGCTAGCGGTGCTGGCAGCCGAGTACCCGGAGAAATTCGAAACCATCTGGGAGCACGCACCGGACTACATCTACCGCGGCACGCAGATTTTCTCCACTCTGTCCCGCCTGGCGGAGCGTTTCGCAGAAGAGGCGCGCGAGCGGGGAGCGATGGAAGCATTCAAAGACATTCGCTCGGAGTACGCGCACTAAATCCTTGAGCCAGGGCTGAAGACTATCCAGAGCAAGAGCGCTGTTCGCAGGTCTGAAGGCCTGCGCTCCCACCAATACGTCACCTCCGATCCGAAAATTTCGTAAGATTGGCAACATGCGTGAGAGGAGTCGTTGGCTGGTGGTAGTGCTGTTCGGCACGGCCATGGCGTGGATGGAATCGGCGACCGTGGTGTACCTGCGGATGCTGGTGGGTCGCGTGAATCCTTACCAGATAAATCCGCTGCCGCGGCATGCGCTGCTCGGCAATACTGAGCTCATCCGCGAACTGGCGACGTTGCTGATGCTGGCTGCCGTGGGTTGGCTCGCGGGGCGCAACTGGCGCACACGGCTGGCGTATGCGGTGATCGCCTTCGGCGTCTGGGACATCTTTTACTACGTTTTCCTGGCTGCGATTGTGGGCTGGCCACAGTCAGTGCTCGACTGGGATGTACTCTTCCTGATCCCGCTGCCCTGGTGGGGACCGGTGCTGGCGCCGGTACTAATCGCGCTGCTGATGATGATCGGTGGGACGATCGTGACGCAATCTTCGGGGCTGTGGCCGCGCCGTTGGACGCTGGCGCTGAATGCCGGCGGAATCCTGCTGGCTCTGGCGGTGTTCATGGCGCATTCGATTCGAGCGGCGAACGGAGGCGAAGCCGCGGTGCGAGCAGCGTTGCCCGCGAGCTTCAACTGGCCGCTGTTCGCAATTGCGCTGGCGATGATGTCGGGCGTGATTTTTGATTTGCTGTCGCAGATGAGACGCACGAGCAAGCGGGCGTACGAGCAGCGAGCGGCGGCAGCGAACTAATCAGCAACATCCCTAGTTTGCAACTACGGCGTGCCCCTGGCTTCTGATCCGGATGTGAATGCTGGTTCGCGGGAGACGGTGATGCGCTGGCGTTCGGCATCGTCGATGGCGGCAGCGAAACGGCTGAAATCAGGGTACCGCGCAGGCGCAACGACCTGCACTGGAATGCGGAAGGTGCGCTGAATCTCCACCCAGTCAGGGGCAATCTGGCGGAAGTTCAACGTGTAGGCGCCGAAATCGCTGCTCAGGTCGGCATCATCAAGCGGGCGAAGCACCGTAGTGCCGGCGGGCAGGTGCACGCGGAAGGTCGCGCTCTCCACCAGCGGCGTATCAATGTAAAGCGGGAACTTGCGGTTCACCCCGCCCACATACATCTTCTTCAATCCCAGGCCGGGTACGAGCTGGTCGAGGTCGGCGGTGTTCTGCGCGATGGCGACAAAGTGGGGCACGCGGCAGCGCAGGACGATTTCGAGCGGGCGATCGGGATCGTGCTCGTTACCGGCGCGCCCGGCGACATCTTCAGCGCCGGGAAAAATTCTGGTCGCCATCTGCTGGTAAAACTGGTCGCGGCGGCCGGGCTCGATGCCGGCAAGAATGGAGCGCATCTGCGCGCCGCGCCAGGCGCCGAGCTGGATCGTCACATCGGCTGCGAGATTTCCATCACCATCGACAGTAACGTCACCACGAGCAACGCTTTGTTCGGGCTGCAGCGCCGGAAGTGTCACAATCGCTGCCGCGAAAATTTCGGAAGCACCTTCCGCCTCGCGCAATGCAGGGACCAGCAGCGCGTCGTGGCGCTCAATGGTTGGCGGGACGGCGCCGAAGGGCAGCCCCTCGGTCTCTGCGTCCGCATAAATCTCGGCATGCCCGCGGCCGTCATTGAAGTGGAAGCGGAGCAGCGGCCGCGAATACACGTCCAGCGCCGGTTTGGGTGCGCCACCGTTGAAGATGGTCCCGGCGCCGCGCGCCAGCACCAGGGAAGCATCCAGCCCGGCGGCACGAGCCACCGCCAGCACGGCAAGGGTGCGGCTGCCATAATGTGCCGCGAGAGTCGCTTCCGCGGATGTCATATCTTCGGGATCGAAGCTGCCTGACGAACGAACCGAAGTGGCGATGGAGCGGTAGATTGCGCGCGCGCGCGCCTGCGGCTCGAGCGGCCGCATGCGTGCGGCCATTTGCTCCACGCGAACCCCAGCACGAGTGGCGTCCACCAACTCATTGCGGTAACGATCGCGGACCTGGTCCCAACCGCGCAGGCCGGGCAGAAGCCGCGCCAGCGGCAGGATGTCACCACGAGCGGTGGCGACGTCTTCGACCGACTGCGCGATGTCGTCCTTATCCCAGATACGCACCTCCGAGCCGGAGACAGTTTTGGCGCGCGGCGGCGGCACGTCGCCTGCAACTTCGGCGCGGCCGGACGTGTCGGAAGCCGGCGTGATGGCGACAAAACGCGAGTACAAAATGGGCGCGGCAAACGATCCGAAGGTGTGCTGGAAGGCGGATGCATGCTGGGCGATGCCGCCATGGTCGTCATAGTGGACGACATACTCCTGATCAATGGCGTCGCCGGGCGCGAGCGCCGGCATCGAAATCGTAGCCTTCTGCTGATTCCATTCCGGCTCCGCGACCGTGCCGTCGGCCTTGATGGTGCGCAATTCAAGCACCTCGGCATCGCGGGGCAAAGCGACTTCGCCGAAGCGCTCGACGCCGTCGCGATCGAGCACGCGCGTGAGCTTGTGAACGTACAGCGAGACAGACCCGTCGTCTGCGACGCGAGCGACCTGATCGTCCACAAGGATGACCGCCGGCCCGCCGGAAAACTTTCTTTCCGCCGTGTTCCGCGCCATCTCCACGCCATCGCGCCGATAGCGCGAGTAGAACTGCTCGCCGGCGAGAGCGGAACTGCGCGGCCCGGGGGTGTCGAGAAGTGCTTCGGGATTGTGAATGGCCACGGCTGCCGCGCGGCGGTAGAGATCGGAATTCGGCGCGAGCGCCGCGAGTTCTTGTGCGGCGACAGCGGCCTGCTCGCGCCGCCCGCTCCATGCAAGTTCGCGCATCAGGACTTCGCGCGCCGCACGATTCAGCGGATTGCGCGCAACCACGGCTTCGGCGGCCGCTGCCGCCTCGGAGTGTCGGCCTTGCTCCTGCAGAGTATGAACGTAGGCCAGCGTATCCGGGGCGCAATCGGCAAGGCGCCGCTGTGCCTCGCGCGCCCGCTCGTAACGCGCATGGCGGGAGAAGAACTTGAACGACTCCATCAGCGTGTCGCAGGAAGGGTGCGCCTGGATTTCGATGTCAAAGGCGCGCTCCGCCTCCACCGGCCAATGCAGGCGAATAGCGATTTGCGCCATCAAGTGCTCGGCGGGGGCGAAATTGGGTCGCGAGGTCAACACCGGTTTCAGCGAGGCGAGCGCCTCATCGGTACGGCCGGCAGAGTAGCCCCGGGCAGCCAGTTCGTAATCGGCTGCGAGCGCCTCAGGCGCGGCTTGCAATGCGGCGTTCAGGAGCGCCGGCGCTTCCGGTGAATCCTCGGAGATGTGCGACCACGCCTGAAACATAAGGAAGTCGTTGACGGCCGACCGGGGCGCAGCCTCGCTGCCCAACCCGGTAATGACGGCGTTGTAGTCGCCCGCCCAATACTTTTGCGCGGCGGCGATGTAGGCGGCCTCGGCGGAATTGCTGTTGGCCGCAGGAACACGGGTCGAAGAACCGTGCCACACACGTTGTGAAGGAATCAGCGCGATACGAAAGGGGACGGCCGAAGAAATGAATTTAACGACCACGTGATGCGTGCCAGGACGCAGCCGGGCAGTGTTCCACGCGATTTCCGGAGTGGCGCGGAGACGGTCGTCCTTGCGCAGTACGACCGATCCATCCACTACCACTTCCAACGTGCCGGGACTTTCCATGCGTACCAGCACCGAGTTGCCGCTCGTGGTGGCCTGGGCAGCCGCGTAAAAGACGCCATCGCGTGGGAAGTACTGCGGCATGCGAAAAAAACCGTCATCGAAGCGTAACTGCTCCACCGCGTGGCCACCCGAGACGTTTTGTACGAGGTTGTCGCGCTCCGGCGCCCAGTGCTGATCGAACTCAATGTTGCTGTACTGGCCGAATGGGCCGGCGACACGCCAATCGGTCAGCAAGCCGGTTTCGCGCGCCACCTGCCGCAGGTTGATCCCGGAAGCACCGTCGGCTGCGGCGGCAATCAGCGCGCTGCGGAGAAGATGCGCTTGGGGATGAACATGGGAACCGCGGCGGCCTGCGACCAGCGCCTGGATGCGGGCGATAGCGGGACGAAATTCCGCGCTGTTGGCGGCCAGGTCGAGCACGCGTGAGGCGGCGATCTCGACTCTTGGATCGCGCTCGATGGGGCCGCGCAACTCGCACAGCCGCAGCGCGGCGCTAAGTTCGGCGGGGGTGTCGGCTTCGAGCGCGGATGCTTCCATCTCCACGAACAACGCCTCGGGGTCCGCCGGACTTTCGTTCAGCGCCTGGGCAGCGAGCTGGCGCGCGCGATCCAGCTGCGAGGCTTCGAACAACGCCCGCCGCGCCTGCTCGCGCGGAGTTGTTGCCACCGCGGGCTCCGGCTTGGCGGGACCGCGATGCGCCGGGACATCGCCGCCGACACTTGCCGTGACGAAAAGCAGAACCGTAACCAGGAGCCTGCCTGTCATCCCCGCAGCACCACCTTGATCTCCTCGCGGAAGGCGGTTTCTACCTGCGCGCAGAAGGCGCGGAACGCGGCATATTCACCGGGCGCAATGCGCAGCTTGCGGAATTGGACCGAGGTGGTGACCACCAGCTCATCGCCTTGGCGCTGGTAGCGCAACACGGCGCTGCCGAACGGCGCTTCGATCATCTTGTCCTGCGGCAGGGATTGCAGGCGGGCGCCGGCAGGAAGGGCAAAGTGCAATTCTTCCTCGGTCGTCCATGGCGCCGGCAGAAGTAGGTCTTCGGATCGGGAGGGAAGAGCGGCCAGCGTCTGCACGTAAGAGCGCTGCATCCAGGAAGGCGATAGTGACAGCGTGGGCCGTCCGGCAAACATATCCACCGCGCCCTCGAACTTCACCGTGACATCGCGCTCCAGGTCGTTGGCGCCGTAGACCTGCACGTTGTCCACGCGCACGCTGGAGAGGACCTCCGCCAGGCGGTTGCGCACCGAATCGCGCTGGCGTTCGGCGACTTCGTACTCGCGGCGCAGCCCCGGCGCGTCTTCCCCGCGCGTATAGGCCGAGCCGGTGAAGTCGATCCTGCCGTCCGGTTCGATGCGCGCATGCACTTGGCGATGGGTGTAGTTCTCCATCGGCAGGGTGGCGGGAACGCGTCGCAGCTGCGCGCTGCCGTCCAGCGCGACGGTGAGGGCCATCGCACCCTGATCGTCGAGCGGAAGTTCGCGCGAGCCGGCGTACTCAGCGGTACCGTCGAGCCACAGGTCGTACTTGGGCACGTACACGATGGCATGATTGAAAATCGAAATCGAGGCGGCACGCTCGCTGATTTCGCCCAGGCGGCGGGTGCGCACCAGCGCGATGTCGGCGTCAATGCCGGCGGCGCGCAACAGGGCGATCATCAGGCTGGCTTTGTCTTTGCAATCGCCAAAGCGGCGCGCGTACACCTGACTGACCGGATAAGGCTTGTAGCCGTAGATCCCGAACTCCAGTGCGACATAGTGCGTGTTGCGCAAGACGAACTGGTGGATTGCCTGGATCTTTTCCTGCTCGGTGTTCTTGCCGGCAAGCACTTTTTGAAGAGCGCCGCGCAGGGGCGGGTCAAGTGCGAACTGCGGCGCGATGAGCTGCGCGTACCAGCGGCCCAGATCCTGCCAGGAATCGAAGCTGGAAACATGAACGTAGGGTGCGATCTCGGTGAGCGCCGGTCCGCGGGGCTCGGTCGGCAGCGGCGCGGTATCCCGCATCTCCCATTGGTAAGTGCGCCGGCCGTCCTGCTCCTGCACAGTGGCCGCCGGCATGCGTGCTTCCACGATGTTGAAGTGTTCCGAGGCGGGAGCAATCAGCACATACCGTTGCAGCCGCACCGGCTGCGAGGAACGGAAGGTGACCAAGTCGCCGAAATACCGTCCGTATGGATTTGTGTTCGATTCCGGCGAAAGGCGGTATTCGAGGTCGAGGACGTCACCCTTCTCCAGGCCAGGGAAGCGCAACACGCGCGAGCGCGCGTCGTAGTACATGGCGCCTGCGCCACCGTCGGGGGTGGAGTCGCCATTCTCCTCCGCCTCTACAATGCGGCCGTTCGATTTATACGCGCGGGCCGCAAGTACGGTGAGCTTCTGCGACAAGGCTGAGTACTGGATGTGTCGCGTGGCGTATTCGTGCGCGCCCTGCTCGGTATTGATCAGGAACAGTTGCTGGACGCGGACGGAGCTGAGGCCATTGTCGAAAATGCGTTCCACGCGAACGTCGGCGAGTGCAATCGTGCTGGCGGTGTCGTTACTGGGTGCCTTCTGCACCTTCGCAGCAACCCCGACGGCATCCGCCAGGTAGACGTTGTCAGGATCGTTGGCGCCGGTGCGCCATTGCAACCGGCGACGAAGCGTCTCCGCCGCAGGATCAAGCGAAAGGGCGCGCGCCAGCTCATCGCGCGCTGCGGACGGCTTTCCGGCCATATCGAGAACGTTCGCCAGTGTTTCGCGGGCGGCGACACTGCCGGGAGCGATGGCCACGGCTTTGCGCGCCGAGGATTCCGCTTCCCCGAAATGCCCCTGCGCGGCATCGAGCTCGGCCAGCTTCAGCCAAGCTTGGGCATCGGCGGGCGAGAGTCGCGTCATCTCGTTGTAACAAGCGCGCAGGCGAGTGCTATCACCGCGGCGCTCCAGGATGCGGACCATGATTTCGCGGGCCGCCCCGTCGTCAACTTTGTTGCTTACGGCCGCCTCGGCCAACGCGAGTGCCTGGTCGAGTTCACCGATCTCCTCGAAGCGTGCAGCCAGTTCGCGGTCCAGCAAAGGTGAATGCGGCGACCGCGCCAGTTCGCGATAAGTGACGAGCGCCACCGATTTCAGGCCCACGGCCGCATGCAGATCAGCCTGCCGCATGCGGATGAGCGCATCGTTGGGTGCTGCGGCAACCGCCTGACGCAGCAGCACGGCCGCCTTCTCAAACTGTTTTCGACTGACGTAGTACTGGGCGAGCGCCGCCTTGGCCGACGCGTTCGCCGGGTCGGCATTCACCGCGGCGGATAACTGCGCGAAGTCGCACAAGGCGTGGTCACAACCGCCGTCATGCGAATTTGGGCCAGGAATGCTGGCTGGCTCGGAAGGAGCCTGCGAGAAACAGCTCAGCGAACCCACAAGGAGGAGCAGGAACGTGAGCCCGAACTGGTAGCGACGAAGCGGCAAGGTTCCCCGCGTTCTACTCTGGATCGCGGTAACAACACTCCCCGGCGACTGTTTAGGCCGCCGGGGAGGACCCCGTGGATTCCGCTCCCTCCCCTGCACCGTTTCCCCCAGGTTATTAATGCAGGAGCCTTCGCGAACTCTTGTTGGGGTTGGTGAAATCGAGTATGGGTCGGAGTCGGAAGGGGGTGAATGGAGCTTAAGTCTTAGGGTTTGCGCAAATAACACCTTAGTCCCGCGAGGCTCTCCCGACACGCGGGCGAACCGCAGGCGAAACTCTGGCGCGCAGCTACAATCCTTGCATCCAAACTGAGGCGAGGAGCGCACCATGGCCCGCCGCGTGAAGCTGTTGCAAGTCGTGATGCTGGTGGCAATCCTGGCCGCCGCCGTCCGGCTGGCATTCGTGATCAAGCAGCGGTTGAAACCTGCGGCCGGCAAGGCGGCTGCGACGGCGCCACCGCTCAATCGCGAAGCCTACGTGGTCCCGAAGAAGTTGCACGCCTACGATCTGCAATCGGCGCGCGCTCTGGCGCAGCAGCCGGTTTGGGTGCAGGAAGGCTACCGCTATATCTATTACCCATTCGACCCAAAGCGCCACGCTGCCGACTTCGTGCACCAGGCCGGGCTGCTCGGTCCCCTGGAACAATTGCAGATCCAAGAGGTCCGATCGCAGGCGACTCCCGGCCATCCGCAGCAGCGGCAGGTGATCGCCATCTTCGAAAAGGATGGGCATAGCTACGCGGTGCCGGTCGGCATTGATAGCAACGGCGAATTTCAGATTTACGCCGACGAGATGTTCTTCTACGAAGATCCGCGCCAGCTTTATAGCTTCTGGCCGGCCGAGGTCTGGAACAGCATCAAGAATCACCAGGTGAACGACGGGATGAACGAAATCCAGGCTGATTTCGCGGTTGGCTACGGAGTTCCGCAGCCTACCGGGGCTGACCCGGGCGAGAAGATCGTCAAATATCCCAATGGAGGACACCGGCTGGCGGTCACCTACCGGCAAGGCCGCGCGGTGAAGGTGGAAGAACCATAGCTCTGCTCGTCCCGGGTCACTGCTGACATCCCGCGCAATTGCGCCGCACATCTACCTGTACGTTCGAGGCGCCTGTGCACAGATTACGACCTGCACTACTCCTGATGGTGATGTTGAGCTGCTGTGGCGCGATCTCCGCCCAGGAGAGCGATCCCCATTTCGCGGCCGCGCCAACCAGCGCCATCGCTCACCACTCGGTGTTTGTTCACGGATACCTGCACGGCTACGAGCAGGGTTTTCACGAAGCCGATCTCGACGTGCAATTGATCCGTCAGCCGCGAAACGTTGACAAGATTCCCGAGTTTCGGCAATGCCTGGGGTACCGGACACAGTTCGGCGACAAAAAAATCTTCCATAACGGCTACCGGGAGGGATTCCGCGTCGGCTACGCCGATGGCATTGCGCGGCGCAGCTTCCGCGCCATCCCGGAGGTCGAAAGCCTGACCTCGGCGGAGGAGCCTGATCCACAGCCGAACCCGCAGTTTGACCGCGGTTTCTCGCTCGGTTACCGATCCGGACAGCAGCAGGGACTGCACGACGGTCGTAGCGATGCCAATTACCAGGCGCCCAACCCCGCCTGCCCGTCCGACGCCCAGAACACCGACGCGGGCGGGGATTTCTGCAAGGCCTTCGTCAGCGGCTTCCGTTTGGGCTATAGCGACGGATTCGTGAATGTCGCCAAGGCTCCCGCAGTATCCGCCGAAGCCGGAAGCAAGTAGCCAGACCAACAGCGCCGGCCCAGCGAGCATCTACACGGCTTGTGGGCCAACTGCGCTGGGACCGGGTTGCGCGTCGAACAGGCGCGGTTCTGCTTTCAGCCACCATGCTGGTTTGGCTTGCCTGCGGCGGGGCCACAACCAAGCCAACAACGCCGGTCATTCCCACTCCCGGGCAGCCGACGGGTACCACGAGCGCAAGCTCATTCCCGCAGTTCCAGCACGTTGCCATCGTGGTTCTCGAAAACCAGGAGTACAGCGACGTGGTCGGCAGCGCATCCATGCCGTACCTCAACAGCCTGATGGCCCAGGGTAGTCTGGCGACAAATTACTTCGCCAATACTCATCCATCGCTGCCGAACTATTTCATGCTGACCGTCGGCGACACGGTGGCGCTGACCGATTTTTTCACCGGCACGGTAAGCGAGGACAACGTGGTGCGACGGCTGGTGGCGGCCGGAGCAAGCTGGCGGAGCTATCTGCAAAGCCTGCCCTCCGTCGGCTACCTCGGCGGGGATACCGGCGCCTACGTGAAGCACCACGATCCGTTTTCCTATCTCTCGGATGTGGTGAATTCTCCCGCCCAGGCAGCGAACCTGGTTCCACTATCGGCGCTCAGCTCTGACCTGGCTGCAGGGCAACTGCCGCGATATGCCTTCATCGTTCCCGACGATGAACACAATTCCCACAACTGTCCGACCGGCATGACGACCTGCACGAATGCCGACAAACTGGCGGCCGCCGACGGCTTCCTGCATGACACCATCGGGCCGCTGTTGGCGAACAGCGCCTTCCAATCGTCGGGGCTACTGATCGTGGTGTTCGACGAAGCACTGCTGACCGACTTCACCAATGGCGGCGGTCACGTGGCGCTGGTGCTGGCCGGCACGGGCGTCAAGGCGGGGTTTCAGTCCACTACCTTCTACCAGCACCAGAGCACGTTGCGGCTGATGCTGGAGGTGCTGGGCGTCACGTCGTATCCCGGAGCGGCCGCCTCGGCGCCGGAGATGCGCGAGTTTTTCCCGTAACCTGATTATTCATACCGCAGGGCTTCAATGGGATCGAGCCGCGAGGCGCGGATAGCCGGAACCAGCCCGCTGACCAGACCAACGCCGGCAAGAATGAGGGTTGAGACAATCAGCGTAGCGGGGTCGATCAAAAGCCGGATGTCACCGGCTTCCGCGTGCTTGGCAAGCGCGCTGTAGAGGGTTAGACGGCCAACCGAAAACGAGACCACGTAGGCAAGCACGACTCCGAGGACTCCGCCCACGAAGCTGATGGTGAGGCCTTCGGCCAGGAACTGAAGCAGAATTTCGCGGCGGGTTGAGCCGAGCGCTTTCTGCATGCCGATCTCACGGGTGCGGTGGGTCACCGAAACCAGCATGATGTTCATCAGGCCGACGCCGCCGATGCCCAGCGTCAGCGTGCCGATGAAGGCCAGCAAAATCTTCAGGCCCAGGGTGATGATCTGGAACTGGTGGACCTGGTCCATGAGGTTGAAGACCTGGAGCGCACGGCGGTCCTTGGGATCGAACTTGTGCTGCACGGCCATGACCTCGCGCACCGACTGCTCCAGGCGCATGTACTCGTTGGTCTCGTAATTAAACCAGATGGCGTCAATGTAATGCGTGTCCTTCAGGTCGCCCATGGTGGTGAAGGGGATGTAGATGAGGCGATTGATGTCGTCATCGCCCTCCTGCATCTTGGCCTCGAGCACACCGATGACCTCGAAGCTCATGCCGTCCACGCGGATGCGCTCCCCCAGGGCGTTGCGGCCGGAGAACAGCTTTTCCTTGGCTTCCGAGCCGATCACGGCCACTCGGGCGCGTTGCATCTCCTCCTGCGTGTTGAAGAAGCGGCCCTGCTCGGCGTTGAAAACGTGAATGCTCGCGATACTCGGATGATCGCCGTGGATCCGGAACTGAAAGCTGCGCTCGTCGAAGGCGACGTTGGCGCGCTTGGTGACCTCTGGCGTGATGCGCGTGATCTGCGGCGCGTTGGTGGTCAGCAGGTCAATGTCTTCCACCGTGAATTTGAGCGGGACCCCGGCCTTCTGCCCGCCGGCTTGCATGGAGGTGCGGCCCGGGACTAGCACCATGGTTTTGGTCCCGAAGCTGGCGAAGATGTTGCCGATGGCATGACCAAAACCGTTGCCGTAGGCGAGCAACAGAACCACGGTGGCAATGCCCCAGGCCATGCCGAGCATGGTGAGGGCGGTGCGCCGGCGGTCGTGGCGCATGGCGGTCATCGATTCCTGGATCAGGTCGCGGAACACTCGCTACTCCTGTCTCAATGCTTCCACCGGCTGTAATAGGGCGGCCTTGCGTGCCGGATACAAACCGGCGGCCACGCCCGCCAAAACCAGGCTGCCGATGGCGAGGATGGCGGTGGTGGCCACCAATTTCGGGGGATCGAAACCCTGCGGACCTTGCACATTGCCGACCGCGGCCATCAGGCCACCGGCGAAGCCCATTCCAATGAGCCCGCTGACCAGCGTCAGGAACAGGCCTTCGGCGAAAAATTGCAGCAGCACGCTGCGGTTGGTGGCGCCGAGTGCCTTGCGCAGCCCGATCTCGCGCGTGCGCTCGCTTACGGAGACCAGCATGATGTTCACCACCCCGATGGCGCCCAACAGGAGCGTCACCAGGCCTACGCCGCCGAGGAAAAAGTCCATGGCGTCGAAGATGGCGCCGATCATCTCTGACTGCTTGATCGTGTCCCAGAGTTCAAAAGCGTTGTCGTCGCTGGCATCGAAGCCATGGTTGTGGGCGACGATCTGGCGCACTTCCGCCACCGACAGCAGGTGTTCGGCGCGGGTCCGCGGCTGGTAATTGACAAACGATATGGCGCCGCGCTCCTGCTCCCCCTTCAAAGGGAAGTACATGGTCATGACTTCGTAGGGGATGTAGCCGCGCATATTGGTGGAATTCTCGTCGCCGCGGCCGACCCGCTTAAACGTGCCGATCACCTGGAATGAAATGCCATTGAGGATGATGTTGGCGCCAACAGCCGGGCGGCCGGGAAAGAGGTTCCTTTCCAGCTCGTACCCCAGCACGATGACGTTGCGCTTCTGCTGATCGTCTTCGAGGTTGAACCAGCGGCCCTGCTTGAGGGGCAGGTAGCGGATATGGTTGAACTGAGGCTCGACGCCGGTGATCTGCCCGTTGGCGCTGGCGAACTCGCTGACGGCGCGAACGTCGTCACGCGTGAGCACGGGAGAGGCCTCGCGCACATGCGGCGCTTTGCGGATGTCGAGGTAATCCTGATAGGTGAGGTGGTACAGCCGCGCCGAATTCATGTTGCCCTGCACGACGGGCGCTCGCCCGGGAAAGACAAACATGATGTCCTTGCCGAACTCCTCCATCTCGCGCAGGTTGCCGGAGCGGAAGCCCTCGCCCAGTCCCACCAGGAGAAGCAGCGAGCCGACCCCCCAGGCGATGCCGAACATCGTCAGGAATGAGCGCAGCTTGTGCGCCCATAGGGTGCGGAAAATCTGGCCCCAGACGTCGGTGATGCGCTGCAACATGGATCCCGCCTCGTCCGTCAGTAGGTAATACGAAGAAAGCTCCGCGATGGTTCCCCGAACTAGAACCTGACGGATGGACGCCTGGGGGCCGGAAAAGTGATTGTAAATTCTTAGCGGTTGGCGGTTACCGGGGGCGAAGAAGCGGTGGCAGGCTTGTCGTCTTCGGCGCGGATCACGCCGGTCTCGTCCATGAAGAAGGCGCGATGCGCTGCGTCGAACTGGTTCGGCGTCATGGCCAGGGTAAATTCCTTGCCGGTGGAGTGGAATTTCACGGCGTAGTCGCCACGTTGCGGCGAAATCATCCTTCGGGTAAACGATCCGGTTCCCACCAGGTCGTGCAGCGTCGTCGCGTATGCGCCATGCTTGCGGTTGTAGAGCTTCTCGGCATTGCCGACGGTGCGCATGTACCCGAGCGCGACGGCCTCGGCGGTCGAGTGCGCCGGATCGCCCTTGAACTGTGGTGTGTAGGCGGTCTGGGCGGCGGCGAAGGCAGCGGCAGCGATGGCGACGGTCAGATATTGACCCAGGTGGCGCATGGACGTGGTCCTCTCTACTTTTTCGGCGGCGTTATGTCGGTAACCGGCAGGTCCCAGTGCGCCAGCAGAATTTCAAAGCGCCGCTGCTCTTCGCGCTTGTAGGTTTCCTGGTCCGGCCAGAGCTGCTTGATAAAAGATTCTTCCTGTGGGTTCGGCGTTGTCGCCGCGGTCGAATTCCTGAACCGCAGCGTGACGCGGTAGTCCCAGCGCGCCTCCTCGGTCATGTGGTTGGCCGGGGTCTCGATCTTTACGGTCAGGATGCGCCCGCTCTCCACATTCCGCAGCAGCAGCGGGTAATGGTTCTTGAGGAACAACTGCAGGAACTCCTGCTGATGTCCCCACTGAACTTTATAGTAGTACTCCATGGTGTAGGGCTGGTCGGCGGCGGCTTGTGGGGGAGAACCTTGGGCGAACAACGTGGAAGCGGAGAGCAGCAGCGCGATTAGAACCTTCTTCACAATTCCTCCCATAAGCCGGTAGCACCAAGATTGTGACCGGCGGACATGGCCTACCGTACATTGTCCTAAAGCCGAATTAGGGTATGCTACGCCGCAGCAAGGCAGGACAAAATCATGAAACCGGCACCGGCCAAAAAACCCCGTATCCGTATTGCCGTTATTGAACCCGACCCTTTGCGGCTGATCGGCTTCCGAGCGCTGTTTGATTCCGAACCTGAGTTCGAAGTGGCGCCGGTTGCGCTGGAGCAGGTGGCCGGCGAGCCGAACCTCGACGTGGTGCTGCTCGGCAGCCACGGCAGCCAGAACCTGTTCGACGTGATGGCCGGGTTGAAGGCCGCGCGCCCCGATCTGCGGCTGATTGTTTGCGGCTCCGGCGCCGATGACGAAACCATCCTCAAGGCCCTGGCAGCCGGCGCCAAAGGCTACGTGGACGAAGCCGCTTCTCCGGAGGAGTTCGTGATGGCCATCCGGATCGTGCAGCAGGGCTCGGTCTGGGCGCCACGCAAGGTCCTGTCCCTGTTCATCGAGCGCGTGACCTCATCTCCCGGACGGATTTTTCCCGCCGGGCGCGTCACTTTCACCGACCGCGAAAAAGAAGTCCTGGAAATGCTGGTGGCGGGGCGCTCGAACAAAGAAATTGGAGCTGTTCTCGGCATCGAGGAGCGCACCGTGAAGGCGCATGTGGCCAAGCTGATGCGCAAAGTCGGAGTGCAGAACCGGATTGCCCTCTCGGTTCACGCCATTACCCATTCGCTGGTCACCAGCAAGTAAGCCGGCGTTACTTTCGGCCAACGACTTGGGGCATTTGCGCCCGGCAATCGCAGCCGGCATACTCCCGCTTACCTACCACAGAACCTGGGAGCCGGGAACCGATTCGGGCCAATCGGTCCCGGCACTTTTTCTTCGCGGCACCTTCAACGTCACCCGCAAAACCAGCATCTCTGCTGTAGTATCAAATTGCGCGCCACGGAGACGGTTCTTCCATGAAAAAACTTTTTGGAATTTTGCTCATGATGTCGCTTGCTGCCCTGAGCTGGGCGGAGGGCGATCGCGACAAGACCCTGGACCGAGTCAGTGAGGCCGGAACGGTGCTGAATGAAATCATGTCGGCGCCGGATAAAGGTATCCCCGAAGAAGTGATCGGATCGGCCGATTGCATCGCCGTCATTCCGTCGCTGTTGAAGGGCGGATTTATTGTCGGCGGCGCTTACGGTAAAGGCGTGGCGAGCTGCCGCACCGCCAATGGCTGGAGCGCTCCGGCGTTTTTCCGCGTTGAGGGCGGCAGTATCGGTTTGCAGATCGGCGGCCAGGCCGTGGATCTGGTCATGCTGGTCATGAATGAGCGTGGCATGCGCGCGCTGCTCTCCAGCAAGTTCAAGCTGGGTGCGGACGCGTCGGTTGCGGCGGGCCCTGTGGGCCGCCATGCCGAAGGCGCCACCGACTGGAAGATGCGCGCACAGGTACTCACGTACTCGCGCGCCCGCGGCGTATTCGCTGGAATTTCGCTGAATGGCGCCGTCATCAAACAGGACCGCGACGACACGCGTGCTTTCTACGGCCGCATGGTTCCGTACCGTACGCTGCTGACAGGGGCATTAGCCGCACCGGCCGACGCGCAGCCGTTTCTTGGTGCGCTCTCCAAGTATGCTCCGGTGAAGTCAGCCAGCACGGCCCCTTCCACTCCGGCAGCGAAGAAAGACTGACGTCCGCGGTTTCGAGTTCCGGGTTTCGGGCAGCCACGCTCGGAACTCGCAACTCGGAACTCGAAGCTCCTTCCACGTTTGACACCCGATTTACGCGGTGCTAGCGTCGCCTCTTCCTGAGAATGCGCTACCGACTCCAGTATGCGCTGGTGTGGCCGGTGGTGAAGCTGGTGGGATTGTTACCGCGGCCGCTATCGCGGGCGCTGGCCATCCTGATCGCGGGAGCCGTCTATCACCTGCATCGCCGGCTGCGCCGGGTGGGCCTGCGTAACCTCGAGTTGGCGTTCCCGGAGATGCCGCTCCGGCAGCGTAGAAAAATTTTGCGCGGCGTGTATGTCAGCCTGGGACGTCAATTGGGGGAATTCTGCCGCTTCCCGAGCTACACCCGGGAAAACGCGGCGCAAGTCGCGCTCTACGAAGGCTTCGAGAACTACGATACGGCACATCGTCGCGGCAAGGGCGTGCTGTTTCTGACCGCCCACCTCGGCGGCTGGGAGATTGGCTCATTTGTGCACTCGCTGCACGGCCACCCGCTCCGCATCGTGGTACGGGCGCTGGATAACCCCTATCTCAATGCCCTGGTGGAACGCTATCGCACGCTGCATGGCAACTCGACGTTCGACAAGCAGGATTTCGCGCGCGGGCTACTGTCGGCTATGAAGGCGGGCGAGACCGTCGGGCTGCTGATGGACCAGAACATGACGCCACCGGCGGGCGTGTTCGTGAATTTCTTCGGGGTGCCGGCGTGCACCGCCAGCGGCATTGCGCGCGTAGCGCTGCGCACCGAGGCGGCCGTAGTGCCGGCGTTTACGATCTGGGATTCCGTGCTGCGCAAATATCGAATTACGTTCGCGCCGGCACTGAACCTGGAAAAGACGGGCGACGACGAGGGTGACGTGATTGCGGCTACGCAACAGTTCAACAACGTGCTCGAAGAATACGTGCGGCGCTATCCCGATCAGTGGCTATGGGTCCACCGTCGCTGGAAAACCCGCCCCCCGGGCGAGCCGCCGCTGTATTAATCTTCCCTCGATGGTCGTAGCTGGTCAGGCACTTTGATGAAGCTGAGCGAACTTGCAAAGCGGGTTGGCGGTTCCATCGTCGGTGACGATGTCGAGATTGCCGGCATCGCCAGCATCGCGTCCGCCACCGGGCGTGATCTCGTGTTCGTCGAAAACGAAAAGCATCTTGCCGCAGCGATGGCGTCGGCTGCCGCCGCGATCATCGCTGGAGAATTCGTCTCGACAGAGGCTCGCAAGCCGCTGCTGATTGCCAAGCAACCGAGGCTGGCTTTCGCTCGTGCCGCTGAGCTGTTGCGTCCGGCCGCGCGGTGTGCCTCGGGCATTCATGCGACAGCCGTAGTTCACGAGACAGCGAAGCTTGGCGGCCAGGTGAGCGTCGGACCGCACGCCGTTGTGTCTGAAGATGTGGTGATCGGCGACAATGCCCGCATCGGCGCCGGAGCTTTCGTTGCGCCCGGCGTGAGCATCGGTCCCCAATGCGACATCAAGTCCAACGTGACTATCTATTCCGGAACGACGTTGGGTGCTCGCGTCGTCGTCCATGCCGGAGCGGTCCTGGGCAGCGACGGCTTCGGTTTCGTGCGTGATGAGGAAAGCGGCCGCTATACGAAGTTCCCGCAGATCGGGACACTGCGGATTGAGGACGATGTGGAAATCGGCGCCAACACCACGGTGGACCGCGGTGCGCTGGATGCCACGGTGATTGCCCGCGGCACGAAGCTCGACAACCTGGTGCATGTCGGTCACAACGTGCAGCTGGGTGAGGACGTGGTGATCGCGGCCCAGACCGGCATTTCGGGCAGTTCAGTGCTGGAGAATGGTGTGGTCGTGGCCGGACAAGTGGGAATCGCCGACCATGTACGCATCGAGAGCGGAGCGATTTTGGGTGCGCAGAGCGGTATTCCGACGGGCAAAGTGATCCGAGGGCGCGGTATCTTGTTTTGGGGAACGCCGGCGCGGCCTATCCGGCAGTACCTGAAGGAACTGGCCGTACTGGCGCGCCTGGCAAAAAAGTAGCTATGGCCATCGTCGTCATCGGCGGACACTCGCGCAACATCGGCAAGACCAGCGTCGTTGCCGGCCTGATTGCCGCCATTCCGGAGCGCCACTGGACGGCGGTCAAAATCACGCAGCACCCCCACGGGCTGTGTTCCGCCAATGAGGAGCCGTGCGAGTGCGCCACCCCCGATCACTCCTTTGCGATCCTGGAGGAGCGGGACCGCTCCGGCAAGAGCGACACCTCAAGATTCCTGGTGGCAGGGGCCGAGCGCGCCCTGTGGGTGCGCACGCGCGAGGGCAAGCTGGCTGACGCAATGCCAGCGCTGCGCCAGGCCATCGGTGGCGCGGAAAACGTCATCATTGAATCCAACAGTGTGCTGAAATTCCTGCGGCCGGACGTCTATCTAACGGTGTTGGACTACGCGACCGCCGATTTCAAAGACTCGGCAAAGAATTTTCTCGATCTTGCCTCGGCCGTGATCCTGCACGATGCGCCGCCGGATGTCCCGCCTGCCTGGAGCGGAGTTTCGCTGAAATCAATCAGCGCCAAGCCGGTATTCCGAGTTCAGCCGCCGCGGTACGTCAGCGGGGAACTGGTGAAATTCATCAGGGCGCGTCTGGCGGAAAAGGATTCCGCGCTACCATCGAAGGGAACGATGTCCTAAGCGACGCGTTCGGAGTCGCTGGGCGACACGCGCTCTCCGGCCGTCATCTGGTTTCCGCCCTCGATCGAGATCTTGGCGATCGCGATATTCATCACCAGCCCGCTCAGGTTTTTGACAAACAACTCCAGGATGCGGGCGATCGAGGCGATTTCCTGTTCCTGCATTCCCTCAGCAATGAGCTGGTCCACGGAGAGTTCCAGCGGTCCGGGCAGCTCCCGCGCGAGTTCCCAGGCCGATTCCTGAATTGCAAAAAGGCCCTCCTGGTACAGCGGCGACTGCAGCAACGACTTGAGCAGCTCCCAATAACCGTTCAGATACTCAGGAAAACGCGCCATGGCCTGGTACTCGGCATTCACGTACGGCAATTCCAGCACGCGGCGGATCTCCTCGTAGGTGTGCCGAACGGAAGCAGGCGCATCGGACTCTGCCACCAGCGCGGGAGCCTCGGCGGGCGGCTTGGAAGCCGCGCCCGCATCGTGGATCTGTTTGCCTACCGGAGCCTCCATCGCCTGGATTTGCATGGAGAACAACAGGAGAAGCAGGGAATCCTTGTGATGGAATACTTCAATGGCTTCCCGCAGTTGCGGGAGGCTACTGTCGGGCTCCGGCAGACGGGCCGTAAGGTCGGGAATTCTGAGGTAGTTGTGCGCGCGCGTGTAAGCGTCAGCGCGCAGACGCTCGGCACAACCGTGAAACTGCCGGCTGGTCACCACCGGACGCATCAGGTTCCAGTGCAACCGCAGGAATTGCGGGTACGCGGCAAGAGCCGGATAGAAGTCATGCAGGGCGGGCGTGCTCAGCCCCTGCTTGATTTCCGAGTAGATGCATCGGGTGGGCGCATCGGCCTCCTGTTCCGTCACCATCCGCAGCCGATTACCTTTTTTCCACGCCACATTGGGATAGATGTCGTTCAGCGAACCAGGAGTTGCGGATTCTAAGGTTTCAAGCCGGGCTTGCGGCTCACATCTACAATCAAGCCATGCGCAAGTTCGAGGTGCTGTTCGACAATGGCGAGGCCTCGCCGGTAGAAGATTCGGCTTACGTTCCTTACGGACGCCTCGGTTTCCCGGCAGCTCCGCCGGGCCGGCCATGGATCTGTTCCAACTTTGTGCAATCGCTCGATGGAATCGTGTCTTTCAAGGGACGGCATGCCGCCGGCTCCGACATCTCGCGTTCGCCGGAGGATCGCTGGCTGATGGACTTGCTGCGCGCCCACGCCGATGCCGTGCTGGTCGGAGTGAATACTCTGCTCGATGAGACGGAATTAGGCGAGCGCGAGCGCGGGCCGGTGTTTCGCATCATGGACGGCGAACTGCGCCGGCTGCGCCAGAAACTCGGGCGGCGCCGGGAGATGAACATCATCGTGACCGGCGCGGCAACTCTGGACTTGTCCGCGTACCGCGTCTTCGATGGCGATTTGGTGGACGCGGTGATTGTGACGACCCGCACCGGCGCGGCGCGTCTGGCTGAGAAGCGCACTCATCCGCAGGTGCGCGTGCTCGTGGCCGGGGAAGACGCATTCGTGGACCTGCCGAGGGTAGCGGCTATGCTGCGCAGCGAACTCCAGATCGAGCACCTGCTCTGCGAAGGCGGGCCTACGTTATACGGTTACCTATCGCGGGCTGGCCTGGTGGATGAAAAGTTCGTGACCATCTCGCCGGTCGAGGTGGGACAGTTGGTTCCTCCTGAGCAGGAGAAATCCGTTGCCGACGTTCGCAATCCCTCACCTTACCGGCCCACCACCTTCCACGCCCCCGGTTTCACGGCAGAAACGGCGCCGTGGTGGGAGTGGGTGAGCTGCCGGCGAGTGGAGGATCACCAGTTTTCCCGCTACCGGCGTAAATAGTGTCAGGACGATGAAGGCGTGGTCGGTGGCTGCGCTGAAGAATCGGCCTGCTTTTCCGGCGGCGATTCCTGAGAATGGGATAGCGCCTTCCGCTCGGTGCGCGTCATGCGCCGCAGGTTGCGCAGGATTTCTTCGCGGTCGGTGCCGGTATACTCGCGCGCGAAACGGGTCAGGGCCTCGGTGACAATGTCGGCGTGGTGCAGCTTGTCGAGGCCGCGCTCGCGGGTGATGTTCAGCCACAGGCGGTGCAGCAGAGCCACATCTTCCGGACGCATGCGCGGCGTGTGCGGACCGATGGTAAACGTCTCAACCACCATGTCGGGACGCACCACTTGCAGCAAAAACTGGCGCTTGGGTTCGGCCATCCCCTCCCAGGCCCGGCCGAGATTGAACGCCTGCTCCTGAGGGTTCATGCGGCTGGAAGCGCCGGCAATGATCGTGGATGACTCCAGCGCGTTCAACGTCTGGACCATCGCCGCCCACACATCGCGCGCCGGTACCACGAGCAGCGAAACCTTTTTCCCAACCTTCTCCGCGATCGCGACCGCACGGGTGAACAGGGTCTGCTCGTAATCGCTGAAGATTTGCTCCATGGCGAGTTCGGTCCCGGCGGCGGCAAAACGGGTTATGCGCGCCGTCATGACCACCACGTCCTGCTCGCGCGTGTCGGTCCGGTCCAGGATCCACTTGAGGTGGAACATGGTGTTGTAGTCGCGGACGGGCACGAGCACGTTCCCCGGACGAATCCTGAGTGCCTCGCGCTCCACGGTATCCCGATGGAGCAACTGAAAGTGCTCTTTCATTTGCTGTTCGGCGTGAGCGAACTTACGGCGATTAATGCGTTCCGAGACGGTGAAGATTGCGAAGAACACGCCCGTGAAGATCAGGCCACTGATGGTGGCGACGGACTTGGTGAACAGGTTGGTCACCGCGGTAGCCAGCAGGACAGCGCAAACCGACGCCAATCCGATGGGAATTTCCACGCCGAACACGGTGAGATTCAGCGGCACCTTCCACTGCCGCTCTCCCTTGTACCGGTAGCGGAGCAACAGCATGGAAACACTGTTGAAGACGAAGCTCCACATGACGCCGAAGGCGTAGGCCTCACCGAGCATGTAGATATCGCCGCGGCTGGCCAGAATGATCGCCAGTTGCAGGATGACGATCATGTTGATCATGCGGTAGCTGGTTCCGTATCTCTTATGCGGGCGGCGGAACCAGTCGGTCAGCACTCCGTCTTCGGAAACGCGGTTCATCACCCCGTTGGAACCGACAATCGCGGTGTTAATGGCGCCGCTCAGCATCAGGAAGCCGACGACCACCACGAAAATGCGCAGCAGGATGCGCAAGACCAGCGGGCCGCTCAGGTACATCGCCAGCCCGGCAATCAGATTGTCCTTGTAAACCGGAACGCGTACGGAATCCGGAACGATCATCACCGCGAAGAGCGAGACCAGCCCGGTGAACATGAAGCTGTAGATGGCCACGATGAATGCGGTGCGCTTCAGGTTCTTCAGCTTCGGGCTGGCGATTTCGCGGTAGACCTGCGCCAGCGTCTCCTCGCCCGACATTGCCAGCACGGAGTGGCCGAAGGCCATCATGATGCCGAACAGGCCAAACAGCCGCAGGATGTCGCTGTTCTTCAGGAATCCGAGGGCTTCGGGAGCGAACTTCAGGTTCCCGGGAATTGGCCAGGGTGGCAGATGAATGTTCGGACGCGTCAACAGGGTGAACAACGACCAGCCGAGGATCACGACCACCATCACGGTGGTCACATACATGATCTTCATGGCCTTATCGCTGGATTCTTCAATGCCCTTGATGTTCTGCCACCAGAAGTAGAGGGTCACGGCGGCCGCAATTGCGACCGACAGCCAGTTGACCGGCAATTGCGGAGCCGTCGCGTGCTCCCACGGGATCAGCCGGTGAGCGTGGGCGGTGACTAACAGTTCGTTGAGAAGTCCGGCGATGTATTGTCCTGCCGCCACTCCTGACACCGGGCCGGTCAAAACGTAATCGAACATCAGCGCGGAAACGGCAATTTTTGCGAAGCGGCCTCCGAGCGCCTCTTTCACGATGCGGTAGACGCCACCGCGCACGAACATCGAGCAGCTCTCCACGTACACCGCGCGCACGGCGAACGAGAACAGCATGACCGCCAGAACCAGCCAGGGCGCCGATTTCCCGATTGCCTGTTCGGCGATCGCCCCGGCATAGAATGCCGAGGAACCGAGGTCATTTAGAATGACGGCGGCAGCGCGCCAATAAGAGATGAAGGTCAGCATGACCGAGGTCGCCACCACGATGCGTACCCGGTCTTGCTGCGTTATTCCGTTCTGGGGGTCGCCGATCATTCAGGAACGAAGACCAAAATTGTGAGCCTCTTACGCGTCACTCAGGCGAGCCTGGTTCTTCCTGCTCCGGTTCTTTGCGGTTCAGAACCATCAGGAAATCTTCGTAGCCGGTCAGCAGCAGGACCAGCAGAGAGCCGATGCCGCCGGCAAAGAAGAGAAACTCCAGGAAGCGAACGCCGATAGTGATAAGTACGGACGCCATGATCCTGCCGGTCCTGTTCGGTGGCAGCTCGCTGCCAGCGGAAACGCGAAACGATTTATCTTAGCGGAGAGATGGAGAACGAGGGTCCAAAAAATGCTCGCTTCGTGGTGCTCGGCGCCGGGCCACGGCCTTTCCTCGTTCAGGGCGCAGGACGCAAGCCTCGATTGCCGCACGCTGCCTGGGTTTTAGCGGCAACCTCCGGCGTACTTCAGATTCTCATTTACCCGCTCCCGAGCTGGACTTTCCTGTGCTGGGTGGCCCTGGCGCCCTTGCTGGTGGCGATCTTTCGCGGGCAGCAGCGCAATGGCGCCGAACGGCGGCCCGCCACGGCGGGACAAGGATTTCTGCTCGCTTATCTCGGCGGCGTCATCTGGTCGTTCGGGACCTGTTATTGGATTTACCACGTGCTCCACAGCTACGGCGGCTTGAGCAGCCCGATTGCCGGCGCACTGCTGGTCGCCTTCTGTTTTGGACTGGGCGCGGCGTGGGGCGTGTTCGGTCTGCTGCTGGCCGTGCTGGCGCGCGGTCCGCTCGGTCAAAGGGCGCTGTTCCTGGCGCCATTTGTCTGGGTGCCGCTGGAGATCGTGCGCGGGTTCCCCTTCGACTTCCCCTGGAACCCGCTGGGCACGGTGCTGGTGAATAACATTCCGCTGACACGGCTTGCCACGGCGACCGGCGTGTACGGTTTGTCATTTGAAATCGTGCTGGTGAACACCGCCTTTGCCGCGGCATTCCTGGTGCAGAGCAACCGGCGGCGCCTGGTGCTGATCTCGGCCATCGTGGTTGCTGGCATGCTGCAGGCCGGAGAACTGGTGCATCCGCCGCGTCTGCCCGCCGAACTCACGGCGAGGCTGGTGCAGACCAATATTCCCATTCTTGAGTCAAATCGCTGGTCGGCGGAGTACTTCCGAACCACGCTCCAGGAACTGGAGCAATTGAGTGTTCCTCGCCCAGGGGAAGTGAATCCGAACGAACCGCCGCCCGATCTGGTGGTGTGGCCCGAATCGCCCGCGCCATTCTTTGCGAACGATCCCAATTTTCGCGTGGCGGTCAGCCAAGTGGCGCGGCAGGCGCACGCTTCGCTGGTCGTTGGAAGTCTCGGGCTGCCCAACCAGCCGCAGCCGGTCACGCAGCTCTACAATTCTGCGGCGCTGATTATGCCTTCCGGCGATTGGACGGCACGCTACGACAAAATCCACCTCGTGCCGTTCGGCGAATACGTGCCCTTCGCTCGGCTGTTTACCTTCGCCAGCAAGCTGACGCGCGAAGTTGGAGATTTTGTTCCGGGGAAATCCCGCCTGCCGCTTTCGATCGGGTCCATCAGGGCAGGAGTGTTTATCTGCTATGAGACCGTGTATCCCGGGGAGATTCGCGAGTTCGCGCGCAATGGCTCGCAAGTATTCGTGAATATTTCGAACGACGGCTGGTTTGGCCAGACCGCCGCGCCGGTGCAGCACCTCGACCAGGCGCGCATGCGAGCCATCGAGAACAATCGCTGGCTGCTCCGCGACACCAACACCGGCATCACCTCGGCCATTGACCCCTTCGGCCGCATAGTGGCGCAGGCGCCCCGCAACCTGCGTACCTATGTGGACGTGCCGTACAGTGTCGTGAACGGCACGACCTTTTACGCCCGCCATGGAAACTGGTTCGTGTGGCTGTGTGCGATAATTTCGTTGGCCGCGATCGTTCTGCGAGTTTCGCTGAGGGCGAGAACGATTGAATAATCGAGCGATTGAGTAATTGAGTGATTTTTTAGGCGCCGCACAGATCGCCAAATCACAAATCACCCAATCGCTCAATGGTTCACTAACTCACATGCTGGAAGAATTCGAACAGGAATATCTCCCGTTGCGCGACAAGGTGCGTGAGCTGCGGGAGTATCTTTGACCCACCCCGCCTGCGCGAGCAGATGCAGCGGGTAGAAAAAGAAGCCTCCGACCCGAACCTCTGGTCCAACCCCGAACGGTCGCAAACCGTGATGCGCGAACGCAAGCGCCTCGAGGACATGCTGTCCACCGAGGCGGACCTGGGTCGCCGCCTTGACGACATCAATGCGTACTTCGAACTGGCACGTGAAGGCGAGAACGTCTCGGCCGACCTGCGCCGCGAAATCGACGTTTTGCGCGAACGCGTGGAGCGGCTCGAAACCGAGACCTTGCTCTCCGGCGAGAACGATCCGCGCAACGCCATTGTTACTATTCATCCCGGTGCCGGCGGTACCGAATCGCAGGATTGGGCGGACATGCTGCTGCGCATGTACCTGCGCTGGGCGGAGCGCCAAGGCTTCCAGACCGTGCTCAACGATTATCAGCCGGGGGAAGAGGCGGGCATCAAGTCGGCCACGTTCACGGTGAACGGCGACTACGCCTACGGCCTGATGACCAGTGAGATCGGCGTTCATCGCCTGGTGCGCATGTCGCCCTTCGATCAGGCCAAGCGCCGGCACACCTCGTTCGCCAGCGTCTTCGTCTCCCCGGAAATTGACGAGTCCATCCAGGTGGACATCAAGTCCGAAGACTTGCGCGTGGATACCTACCGTTCCGGCGGCAAGGGTGGCCAACACGTGAACACCACCGATTCCGCGGTACGCATCACGCACCTGCCGACGGGAATTGTGGTGAGTTGCCAGAACGAGCGCTCGCAGCACAAGAACCGCGAGCGCGCCATGAGCATGTTGCGGTCTCGCATCTACGAGCACGAACTCGAGAAAAAACGCGCCGCAAGCAAGAAGATCGAAGATTCCAAGCTCGATATTGATTTCGGGTCACAGATCCGTTCCTACGTGCTCGCCCCGTATCGCATGGTGAAAGACCTCCGTACGCGGATGGAGATGGGCGATGTGGACCGCGTGCTCGATGGCGACTTGCAGCCCTTTATCCGCGCATACCTGCTGATGCGCAGGGCCGAAACCGGCGGCAAAGTTCAGTGAACACCATCCTTCAGGATCCCGCCGAAATCATGCGACGGGGACGTTTCCTCGAGTACATCACCGTCGGGTGGAATTCTGTGGAAGCCCTGGCCGCCATCGTTTCCGGGTTGATTGCCGGCTCTATTGCCCTGGTCGGGTTCGGACTGGATTCGGTCATCGAGTGCTTTTCCGGCGGCGTGCTGCTCTGGCGTCTGCGCGCCGGGGACGGTGACGACCGCCGCGAACCGATGGCACTTCGCCTGGCGGGGGTCAGCTTCGTGGCCTTGGCTCTGTATGTTGGTTACGACGCGATTGCGTCTTTGCTTCACCGCGATCAGCCGGAGAAAAGCTGGTTTGGCATCGCCATAGCCATCGCCTCGCTCATCACCATGCCGTTGCTGGCGCGCGCCAAACGAGAGGTGGCCGCGCAACTCAATAGTGCCGCGCTTCAGGCCGATTCACGCCAGACCGACATCTGCGCCTATCTTTCCGCCATCCTGCTCGGAGGCTTGCTGCTGAATGCCTTGCTGCACTGGTGGTGGGCCGATCCCGTGGCTGGGCTGATCATGGTTCCCATCATCGCTCGCGAGGGGATCGAAGCGCTTCGCGGAAAAACTTGCTGCGCCTGCGTCTCCTGCGATACAGATAAGCTTTCCCAGACGCAATGAGCCAGCCTTCCAGTCACGATGCCAAGCCTAAGAAGCGCACGCTCTCCCATCCGCTGAGCGACCGCTTCAATGAAGCGCTGGTGTACGCCCACACGCTCCACCGCCATCAGCCCCGCAAGGGCAAGGACATCCCCTACATTGGCCATCTCCTCGGGGTCGCGTCGCTCGTGCTGGAGAGTCATGGCGATGAGGACATGGCAATCGCGGCGCTGCTGCACGATGCGGTGGAAGACCAGGGCGGGCGGCCACGCCTGGACGAGATTCGCCGCAAGTTCGGGCCTCGGGTAGCGCGCATCGTGGACGGCTGCACCGATTCCTACGAGGTGGATCCGGAGAAGAAAGCGTCCTGGTGCAATCGCAAGCAGAAGTACATCGCGCACGTCGAACACGAGGCCGATCCCGATGTGCGGCTGGTTTCCATCGCCGACAAGGTCCATAACGCGCGCTCCGTTCTTGCCGATCATTACGAGATCGGCGACGAAGTCTTCACGCGCTTCAGCAAGGGCAAGCAGGGCACGCTGTGGTACTACCGCGCGCTGCTGGAGGCGTTTCGCTCGGCCGAGGCGCGCGATCGCCACTCCGACGACTCTGCCATTGGGCGCAGGCGCCTGATGGACAAGCTGGAGCGCGCGATCACCGAGCTGGAGCAGCGCGCCGGAGGCCGGGGAGTCAATCCATGCCGCGGATGATCGAGCTGATGAAGCAGTCGGCGGTGCCCGCGAACGTAATGCGGTCGGCGGCGAAGGGAGCGCTCGCACTCCCCGCGCCGGAGATGATCGAGGTCCTGATTTATCTCGCCGGAACGCCGCTGTTCGGCGAGCAGGCGCGCATGACCCTGGCGGGGTGGGACGAGGCAGCGTGCCAGGCCGTGTGCTCGGATCCGGCTACGCCGCCGGAGGTGCTCGACTATTTTCTTCGTAATCGCCGCCCACGGCTGATGCTGGTGCTGCTGGACAACTCCTCCGTGCCGGAATCCGCGCTCATCGAGATGGCGCACGAGCAGTCCGCCGAATCGGTGCAGTTGTTGCTGGCCGTGGCCCGCGCAAAGTCATCGCGCAATGTGCTGACCGCGCTGGCGGCGAACCCGGTGCTTACGCCCTCACAGATCCAGCAGGTAAAAGCGGCGCGGGAAGCGCTGGGCGATGCGGCTGCTGAGCCCGCCGCTGAGACCGCCTCCGAAGAGCACGATGCTCAAGTGGCGCAATTCATCGCGGAGCATGCCGAGGAGATCGCCGCCGAAGAAGGCAAGGCATTCCAACTCGTGGGAAGCGATGAGCCTGAGCATGCACCGGCGGAGGCCGCAGCCGCCGCTGCTGTTCCCGCTGTTGCAGCAGCCGCCGCCGCTCCCGAGCTTGCGGCGAAAGCAGCCGCCAAGCCGCTCGAGAAGCAGGATACATCGCGCATGTCGCCCTTGCAGCGCATCTCGCTGATGACCGTTGGCCAGCGCGTGCAGTTGGCGATGAAAGGCAACAAGGAAGAGCGCTACGTGCTGATCCGCGACGGATCGAAGGTCGTTTCCTCGGCCGTGCTGGAATCGCCCAAGCTGACCGACCAGGAAATCGAGATGTTCGCGTCGCTGAAAAATGTGCAGGAAAGCGTGCTGCGGGGAATCGCCGGCAAGCGCAAGTTCATGAAGAGCTACGGCGTGGTACGTTCGCTCGCGAATAATCCGCGCTGTCCGCTCGATGTCCAGCTCACCATCGCCAAGAACCTGCTCAATCCCGACCTGCGCGCGCTTTCCATGAACAAGAATGTCTCTGAAACCGTGCGTAAGGTCGCGCTCAAGCTTTTTAAGGAGCGGACGGAAAAGAAGAGTGGCTTGAGCGACTAGACCCCGCCCTCGAAAAGCCTGCATCCGATCCATAGAATGGAATCGTTCAGGAGGTTCCGTGGCTCCGACCAAAACCGATGAAATCGCCGACTTGCTCAAGCGCGCTCGCAACATCGCCGTCGTCGGCCTCTCGGACAGTCCCTTCCGAGCCAGCCACGGCGTAGCCGCCTACATGCAGTCGCAGGGCTATCACATCATCCCCGTGAATCCGACCATCGAGTCGTCACTGGGCGAAAAATCCTACAAGTCGCTGCTGGACGTCAAGGAAGAGATTGACATCGTCAACGTCTTTCGCCGCCCGGAGTTCGTGCCCGACGTGGTGGACCAAGCTATTCAGCTCAAGGTTCCGGCGATCTGGATGCAGGAGGGCGTAGTGCACGAGCAGGCTGCCGAAAAGGCACGCCGGGCGGGCATCTTCGTCGTCATGGACCACTGCATTCTCAAAGCGCATCGCTCGCGCTTTGGTTGATCCGAAAGCAATCTGCCACTGATCAACGCGGATGAACACTGATGCTGTATCTGCGTTGATAAGTGTTCATCTGCGGTTTATTTCTTTTCCTCGGCGTCCTCGGCGGTTTGGGTTTTTCGGGCCGCGCGTTTTTTTCTGATCTCCTCCATACGCGCGCGAATGCGCTGCTCGATTCCTTCATTCGTAGGACGGTAATAGGACCGGTTGCGCAGGTTGTCGGGCAGGCACTGCATCCCGCTGACCTTCTCGTCGAAATCGTGCGCGTACTCGTAGCCGGCGCCATAGCCGAGCTTCTTCATCAGCGTCGTGGGCGCATTCCGCAAATGCAGCGGAACGGGCTCGGCAGCGGTTGTCTCCACGTCCTGCTGCACCGCTCCGTAGGCGGTGTAGAGCGCATTCGATTTTGGCGCCACCGACAAATAGACCACGGCTTCGGCGAGCGCGAGATTTCCTTCCGGCATGCCGATGAAATCCACCGCATCGCGTGCCGCCATGCACAGCGACAATGCATTGGGATCGGCGAGTCCGATGTCCTCCACCGCCATACGCACCACCCGGCGCGCGATGTAGAGCGGGTCCTCGCCGGCCTCCAGCATGCGTCCCAGCCAGTAGAGCGCCGCGTCGGCATCGCTGTTGCGCACCGACTTGTGTAGCGCCGAGATCAGGTTGTAGTGCTCCTCGCCGGTCTTGTCGTAGAGCAGCACGCGCTTCTGCAGCGCGTCGTGGATCATGGCGTCGGTAATTTCGCCGTTTTGCCCGGCGATGCCGGCGGCGACCTCCAGCACGTTGTAGGCGGAGCGGGCGTCGCCGCTGGAGTAGGCGGCGATCTTCTGCAAGACCGGATCGGCGGCGCGCAACTTCAGGTCGCCGAGCCCGCGCTCGCCGTCTTCCAGCGCGCGCCGCAGCAGAGCGACAATCTGCTCCTCGGTGAGCGGATTGAGCACGTACACGCGGCAGCGCGAGAGCAACGCGGAAATGATCTCGAACGACGGGTTCTCGGTGGTCGCGCCAATCAGCCGGATGTTGCCCTTCTCGACATGCGGGAGGAATGCGTCCTGCTGCGCCTTGTTGAAGCGGTGGATTTCGTCGATGAAGACGATGGTGCGGGTGCCGAATTGGCGAGCTTTTTCCGCGTCGGCCATCACCTGCTTGACTTCCTTGATGCCGACCAGCACAGCCGAAAACTCAAGGAACTCCGCCTTGGTGACGTGGGCGATGATCTTCGCCAGCGTGGTCTTCCCAACCCCCGGCGGGCCCCAGAAGATGATCGAGCCTGGATCGTCGCGCTCAATTTGCAGGCGCAGCGGCTTGCCGGGCGCCAGCAGGTGCTCCTGCCCAACGAACTCGTCGAGAGTGCGCGGACGCATGCGGTCCGCCAGTGGCGTGGAGCGATCCGGCGGTTCGTCGGCTGTGCGAATTGGCTGGAAGAGATTCATTTCGCTAGCCCGGCTCTCCGTTGCCGCGAAGCCTCGTACAGCACAATGCTGGCCGCGATTCCCGCATTGAGCGACTCAACATTCGCCGCGTGCGGAATAGCGATCAGCCCATCCACCTGCCGCATCAATTCCTTCGGCACGCCTGCGCCTTCATTGCCGATCACGAGCGCCAGTCCTCCCGTGAGCTGCGCCTCATCAATCGGCGTCCCCTTGTGCGACGACGTCGCCAGCAGTTTCAGGCCATGCTGGCGCAGGGCATCCACCAGCTTGGAGTTTCCCAACCGCACCACCGGCAAGCGGAACAGGGAACCCGCCGATGCGCGCACCACCTTGGCGTTGAATGGGGAAACCGTGTCATCGCCCAGCAGGACGCCGGAGGCGCCGAACGCCTCGGCGGAGCGGATCAGTGTGCCCAAGTTTCCCGGGTCTCGTACCCCAACGGCGACTACCAGCAACGGCTCGGGTGCACGGAGCGCGTCGTCAAGCTTGAACTGCTTTATGCGTACCAGGGCGGCGACACCTTGCGAGTTTTCCGTTGCCACCGCGCTTTGGAAGACTTCGTCAGGCAGCAGCAGGGCATCCGCGTGACTCGAGATTTGCGGCAGCAGTCGCTCTGCCCTGCCCAGGGCTGATTCACGGAAAAAGGCGGCGCGGAAACGCAGGCCGCTGCGAATGCCCTCCTCGAGCGTGCGAACGCTCTCGATGGCGCAATCACCCTCGGGCGTCAATTCGCCGCGTTCAAAGGCGCGGCGAAGCTCCTTGACCAGCGCGTTTTGCCGGCTGCTGATGCGCCGCAGGCGGTCCATGTCGGGCACGCGATGATGATACGTGATAGGCCTCGCGCCCGCATATCCGGAGGCCTCGCGCCATTTTGGTACTGCGGGCCTACCCGGCAGGCCTTCCTTCCCTTGCGGTTCACGCGAATGGTAAGTTAGTATCCGGTTTCCTCAGAGCCAGGAAGGAACGGCTGTGCGCGCCGAGATCGTCAAGATCAGCCAGGAAAGTCCGGAGCCTTCGTTGGTGGCCTACGCCGCCGAGCAAATCAAGGGCGGGCACGTGCTGGGCATGCCGACCGATACCTTTTATGGTCTGGCTGCTGACCCGTTCAACCTCCGCGCTGTCGATCGCGTGTACGAGATCAAGACGCGATCGCGGCACAAGCCTCTTTCGCTGCTGATTGAGAGCGAAGATCAGGCGGAGATGCTGGCGCGCGATCCCATGCCCGACGAGTTCTACGAACTGGCCCGCAAGTTCTGGCCGGGCCCGCTGACCATCATCGTTCCCGCCGCTTCGCGGCTACCGCTGAAGGTGACGGCCAACACCGGCAACATCGCCATTCGCGTGCCCCAGGCCAACATCCCGCTGTCCATCATTCGCGCCGCGGGCGTGCCTATCACCGCAACCTCGGCCAATCTGAGCGGCGCCGCCGAATGCACCACCGCAACCGGCGTCCGCGACCAATTGCAGGACCGCATTTCCATCATTGTGGATGGCGGCCCTTCACCGCGTTCCGTCGCGTCCACCATCGTGGACCTCAGCGAAAAGAAGTGGCGTGTGCTGCGTCAGGGCGCGATCCCGCGCGAAGACATCGCGCAGACTCTCGGCGGAGAATGACGCCGCAGACCTCCGGGTCCATCGTGAATACCGTCGTCGCCGCACGCGCTTCCAATCGCCCACGCCGGCACATCCTTCGTGGCCTCATACTCGCCGTGCTGGCCATCTGCGTTGCCACCTTCTCGGTTGTTGCCGCCTCCATCGCGCGGCAGGGCGGAATGGATGAGACGCGGCGGGCCGACGCGATCGTGGTGTTCGGCGCCGCCGAGTACGCCGGCAGGCCCTCGCCCGTGTACCGCGCGCGGCTCGATCACGCTTTCGACCTCTTCCAGCGCGGCATGGCGCCGATCGTGATTACCACCGGCGGCGCCGGCGCCGATCCAACCTTCACCGAGGGCGGCGTCGGGCGAGATTACTTGGCCCGCCGCGGCATTCCGGACCGCAACCTGATCGCGGAAACCCAGGGCGACGACACGGCTGAGTCGGCCGAGCGCGTCTCGGCGATCCTTCGAGCCAACGGTCTGCACACGGTTGTCGCCGTCAGCGATGCCTATCACATCTTCCGGATCAAGCGCCTGCTGCGACGATACGGCGTGGACTCCTACGGCTCGCCTCGGCCCAATTCGCTGCCCCACACCTTTGCGGCCCGCATTACCGCCGTGCTGCGCGAATCCGCCAGCTACATCTTCTGGCGTCTGTACCCATCTTCCTGGCCGCAGTAGAAAGCTCCGTGGGACATGCCGAGCGCAGCGAGGCACCTGCTTGCGACGCCATGCAAGTCAGAGGACAGATCGGTTTACTTGGAGGAATTCGCTCCGCGATACACCACCACAACCGATCGCGGATGCTCCGGCGTGTCGGTGCCGAGACCATATACGGAGCGAGCCTCGACGAGGAACCGCACCGCCTCGTCAGAAAAGCCGGGGAAGCGGTTTGCGGAGTGACTGTCGTTGAGCTTCCACGCAGGCGAAACGGCGCTGTGCGCCATCACCACGGCATTAACCGGGATGTGTCCGTGCGCCTGCTCCCAGCGCGCTACATCTTCCATGCTGGCGGTGTAGGCGCGATCACCTCGTACGGCTGCGGTGATATCGAACACTGCCAAGGGAGCCACGACGCGACGTGCTTGCGCCAAATCCGGCGCGGACGCCGCATTGGCGCGCATGGCCGGCCGGGCATAGGTCAGTTCGACGACTGCCGTATTGACCTCTGGACTTTCGTCCGGCGAGCGCCGCTGCGCCAGCAGAAGCACCGCCGCCACCAAAAGCCAGCCGACAATAAAGGTTCGCCACCGCATAATCAGGTGCTCACTCCTTAGACGCGAACCCCTCGGCAAATGTTTCGTGGAAAAAAAGACCGTTCTGGGTCAGGCAACAATCCCGAGGGACCACTTGCGGGCCTGACTCCTAACTCCTGACTACTTCTTCTCGTACCCCGGCCCGCGCAAGGGACGTCCGCCTACTTGTCCCGTCAGCTTTTCGTGTTCCACCGAGAGCACGCCGTTCACGAAGACATACTCGATTCCCACCGACGTCCGCGCCGGATTCTCGTAGCTCGCCAGATCGTTGACCCGCGCCGGATCAAAAATGGTGACATCGGCGAAATTTCCGGGTTTGAGTTCGCCCCGTTGCTCGAGCTTCACGCGATGCGCCGGCAGCGAGGTGAACTTTCGCACCGCCATTTCCAGCGGCATCAGGTGCTGCTCGCGGACGTATTGGCCAAGAATTCGCGGGAAGCTGCCGTAGGCTCGAGGATGCGCCTTCCCCTCCGACAGCGGCCCGGCGGGCGCAACCTCGTTGTAATCGGTGCCGACACTCACCCACGGCTGCCGCATCGCCAGCTCCAGGTCGTCCTCGCTCATGACAAAGTAAATTGCGCCCGTGTTGTCGTTGTCGGCGATGACGATGTCCAGCAGCGCATCCAGCGCGTCCTTGCGTTCCAGGCCCGCGATCTCGGCGACGCGCTTGCCCTCAAACCGTTTTAACGCCGGGTTCAGCACCTGGTTCACCATGATGTTCGACGGTCCCGCCAACTGCCACCAGTTTTCAAAATCTGCGCGCCCCGATTCCAAGTCGCCGCGGATCGCCGCGCGCACCGCCGGATCCTTCAAGCGGGCCACCATGGCCGGAGTTCCGCCGGCATGATATTTCGGCGGAATGGTGGAGCTCAGGGCGGTCGCGCCGGCCAGGTAAGGATACTGGTCGGCGGCTACATCGAGCCCCGACGCGCGCGCCTGCTCCACCATCTCCACCACCTGCCGCATGCGGCCCCAATTCGGCTTCCCCGAAACTTTGAGGTGAAAGATTTCCACCGGGAGCCCCGCCTCGCGGCCGATGCGGAACGCCTCCTGCAATGCGGCAGTCTCGGCGTCACCCTCACTGCGGATGTGCGACGCGTAAATCCCGCCATGGCGGGCGGCCACCTTGGCCAGCGCGATCAACTCCTCGGTCCGGGCGTAATTTCCTGGCGCGTAGATCAGCGCTGTGGATACGCCTAATGCGCCCTGGCGCATGGCCTCGTCCACCAGTTGCTGCATGCGTTGAAGTTCGTCCGCAGTGGGCGCCCGGTCTTCACGGCCGACCACCACCTCCCGCACCTGCGCCGCGCCGACATACGTCCCCAGGTTGAGCCCGGAGCCCTGCTTCTCCAGCCGGCGGAAATATTGATCCAGCGTCCGCCAATCCACCGTCAGGTGGTAATGCGTCAGGAAGTCCTGCAGGGCAGCAATCGTTTCGTCATTCTGAGGCGCGATGGACTCGCCCTCGCCCGTGATCTCGGTTGTAACCCCTTGGGTCAGTTTGCTGAAGCCGCTCTTATCAATCAGCAGCGCCATTTCGGACTGCCCGAGCATGTCAATGAATCCCGGCGCGACCACCAGCCCCTTAGCGTCCAAGGTCCGGCGAGCCGTGGCCCCTTCCGGCGCGCGGCCCACCAGCGTGATGCGATCGCCGGTGATGCCAACGTCGGCGTAGAACCACGGATTCCCGGTGCCGTCCACTACGCGTCCATTGCGGATCAGAACGTCATATTGCTGCGCCAGCGCTGGAACCGACGCCAGAATGAGGGCGAGGACAGCGAGGAATTTTCGGTTCATGCTTTCAGCACTCCTTCGCTCCGAAGCAGTTCTACGATCCGGCCTTGGATTTCATCCCGAATTGTTCGCACCATTTCGATTGGCTGCCCCCGCGTGTCGGTGATGGGCCAATCGACGCGGCGCACGCCCGGCGCCACCGGGCAACTCTCCCCACAGCCCATGGTGATCAGCAGGTCGGCGCCCTGCGTCATCTCCGGCGTGAGCTTTTGCGGCTGGATACCGGCGAGGTAGATGCCCACCTCGCGCATCGCTTCCATGACCACGAGATTGATGTGCGGCCCCGGCGCGGTTCCGGCTGAGAGCACCTGCAACCGCTCACCCGCCAGGTGCCGCGCCCATGCGGCTGCAATCTGCGAGCGCCCCGCGTTATGCACGCAGGCAAAAATGATTTTCTTCATAACCATGCAGTCCCGGAAAACACGCTTATGTACTCAGATACTGCTGCAAGAGCACGGCCATGCCGGCAGCGGCAACAGTGCTCAGAAAGTTCACGCCATTGTTTCCAATAATGCTTCGGCGCTCTGCGGTCGCGCCCAGCAAACTGTCCACCACTGTGCCCAGCATTCCCGCGAGCGCAACCATCGTCGCGGCTCTCCACGAAACGACATGAGTCACCGCGCCCACGCCGGCCACCAGCGCGGCGGCAGCAATCGCCGCCAGGCTTCCCGGCACGCTGACGCCGCCGTTGCTGCCGGCCCGCACAGCTTGCCACGTGGTAATCAGCCATGCGCGCCGGCTCAATGCTTCCCCGCATTCGCTAGCGGCGGTATCGGCGGCAGCTTCGGCGAGCGCCGCCATGCTCCCGATCAGCAACACCGGCCGGTGTGCCGCCGCTGCTGCCACTCCCAGCGCAGCGGCTGCGCCCAGATTCGCCAGTACTTGCGCCGCCGTGCGGCCTCGCCAGTCCTGCCCGATTCCCAGCGCTTGTTTGCGCTGGTGCCCTAGCCGCGTGCTTGCCCAGGCGATCGCGAATACCGCCACCAATGCCGCAAATCCTCCAGGACCTTGTGTGATGAAGATGGCCAGCGCGACTCCAAATCCTGCTGCAGCTCCGCCCCTGGTTACACCGCGCAGCAGCCAGGCCCCGCCGGCGAATGCCGAGGTGACGGCAACGGCTATCAATGCCTCATAGCTGACAAGAGTTTGCACGTGCGGAATCCGCTCTGGCGGCACCAGATTCGCTGCCCTGCATCGTAACAAAAGGCTGCAGGCTCCAGGCGTCAGGCTTCAGGCAGAACAGCCTCTGACGCGCTCCAGCCTTCAGCCTGACGCCCGTAGCGTGGAGCCTTGCAATGGCAGCTTCCGTCTGGTCCGGATACCTTACCTTCGGTCTGATCTCGATGCCGGTTCGCCTGTTTTCCGGCGCGCGCGGCAGCCGCGTCTCCTTTCACATGCTGCACCGCGACGACAACGCCCGCATCAAGATGCAGCTCTACTGCCCCAACGACGAGCGCGTGGTCGAGCGCAACGAGATCGTCAAGGGCTACGAATATCGCAAAGGCGAATACGTCATCATTGAGCCTGACGAAATCAAGAAGATCGAACCCAAGACCGCCAAGGCGATGGAGATCATCGAGTTCGTGAAGGCGGAAGAAGTCGACCCGATCTACTTCGAATCTTCCTACTACCTCGCGCCGGAAGAAGCCGGCCGCCGCCCCTACGCGCTGCTGGCGCGTGCTCTTGAGGAATCCGAGATGGTGGCCATTGCCAAGCTCACCATGCATAACCGCGAGTACACCGTTATCCTGCGGCCCTATCGCAAGGGCATCATGCTGCACACCATGTACTACGCGGACGAAGTGCGGCAACTCGAGCATTTTGGCGAGGAAAAGGTGGATGTCCGCGAGGGCGAGGTCAAGATCGCCCACCAGCTCATCCAGGCTCTCGAGGCGAAGTTCGATCCCAAAAAATTTCACGACACCTTCGAGGACAATCTCCGGGCGCTGATCAAGGCGCGTCTGGAAGGCAAGGAGGTCACGCCGATTGCCAAGCCGAAGCCTGCCCCCGTCACCGACCTCATGGCTGCCTTGAAGCAAAGTCTTGCGCAGATGGAGAAGAAGAAACCCGCGCAGCGCGTCGCCGACGCCGAGGAAGCCTCTCGTGTCCACGCCAGGGGCGAGCGCAAGAAGTCGGGCCGCAAAAAGGCAGCCTGAGTAGCGCCCCGCCGTTCGGTTATTTACAATAGAAAATTCCTCATGATTACATTCGTCCCCGCGGCGGAGTGCCGATGAACTTGTCCCTCAGGTGGTGGAACACGCCGGCCTTTGGCGTGCTCTTGCTGGTTTCCGTTCTCATCCTTTCCAGTTGCGGTGACGTCTATCGTCCGGTGGCCAATCCGGTGACGCCGCCGGGCGGCGACCCGCAGATATTTCGTTTCGCCATGGTCGTCAACAACAATGGCAATGGCGTCGGCAGCGTTTCCGCCATTAATGTCTCCGGCGACACCAACGGAGGAAATTTTCAGGTCGGACGCAACGCCGTCCATGGCTGGCTAGTCCCCTCGGTGGCGCGTGCCTTCACGGCAAATCAGGCCGACGACACGCTCTCCAGCCTGTTTCCGGGGGTCGTGGGAAGCGCCGTCGCCTTCATCACGTTGCCCGCCGGATCGGCGCCGCGGTACGTTTACACCAACGAAACTACCAATCTGTATGTCGCCGAGGCCGGCACCAACAAGATCGGCGTGGTGAGTGTCGCGAGCTTGGTTTTAGCCACGGAGATCGCTCTGCCGGGTGGCAGCACCACTCCCGTTGCGCTCGTGGAAACGCCGGACAACACCCACCTGTACTCGGTGAACCAGGGCTCGGGTGACGTCACCGTGATCGCCGTTCCCGCCAATACGGTGCAGACCACGATTCCGGTGGGCGCATCTCCGGTTGCCGCTGTCATCAATCCCGATGGCAAGACGCTCTATGTGTTGAACCAGGGCAGCGGCACGGTGTCGGTGATCGACATCGCCAGCAATGCCGTCATTGCAACATTGACGGTCGGGGTGAGCCCGCGGTTCCTTGCCTACGACAATAAGTTGCGGCGCCTTTACGTTGCCAATACCGGAGAAAGCACAATCTCGGTGTTCTCGGCCGACGTGGGCACACCGACACTGCTCAAGACGGTGACTGTGGGAGCAGGGCCGGCTTCGCTGACTCCGCTGGCCGATGGAACCAAGGTTTATGTTGCCAACGCAGGTTGCGCCGACCCAACCCTGCTTCCCGCTGCTCTTGGCGCGTGCAGCGGCAACACGGTTTCCGTCGTTGATGCTCTGAGCTTGACCGTCCGCAAGACCATAACCGTCGGCAACGCGCCGGTCTCGCTTGGCTCCGATCCGGAATCAACCAAGGTGATCGTGGCCAATCGCGATTCCAACACCATTACCAGCATCGCCACCGCGTCGGACACCATCAGCAACACGCTGACCGCGGGATCGCCGAACCCGGTATTCGTCCTCGTCAGCCATTAGGCGGCCTCCGCTCTTGGTGCTTGGTACTCGCTACTGCTTTCGGTACACTCTCCCGCATGGGGAGGGTGGCTCGATGAAACTCCTGTCGCACTACGACGACCATCACACGCATCCCATCAACCGTGCGCTGCACATGATCGCCATTCCGCTGGGATTCTCGTCCGTCGTGGTGATCTGGTGGCACCCGATCATCGGCTTGCTGCTGATTCCCGCCGCGCTCCTTCTTGCCACCCTCGGCCACGTGATCGAAGGCAATCAACCAGCCTTTATGAAAGATCCCAAGGCCATCTTGATCGCGCCCGTGTGGCTGTTTAAATTTCTGACAGGGAAGATGCGAAAGTCAGACACCGCCGCCGCGGAAAAGTAGCCTTAGGCATAACGCCATCAGCCAATGTTTCGGATATTCACCGGCAATCCGAACTAGCCGCAGCGCGGCGGATTTGTAGCCCGCCGCAGTAGCGGTTGGGTCGAAGACCGCAAACTGGGCCGCGCGCCGGAGGCGCGGCACGGGTTACTCTCCCTTGCTTCTAATCTTGACACGCGAGTCCGCTAAGTTACTGAAGTTCCTCGCCGCGCTATAAGCAACTCTTTGCCCTACCCCCAGCCTATGTTATATCTGTAGGTTCTCATTCGCGGTGCCCACCGCACCGGAGGCATCTTGGATTTCCAACTAAACGATGAGCAGGAGCAGCTCAAGAAGAGCGTGCGCGAGTTCGCCGCGCGCGAAATCTTGCCGCACGTCATGGAGTGGGACGAGGCTTCGTGTTTTCCCCTGCAGACCGTAAAGGAACTCGGCCAGCTGGGCCTGATGGGGATGATCTTCCCGCCGGAATACGGCGGCGCCGGCATGGGTTACATCGAGTACGCCATCGCCATCGAGGAACTTTCGCGCGTGGACGGCTCTGTCGGCATTATCGTCGCCGCCCACACGTCCCTATGCTCCAATCACATCTTCCTTGCCGGCACCGAGGAGCAGAAACACAAGTATGTTTCCAAGCTGGCGACGGGCGAATTCATCGGCGCCTGGGGGCTGACCGAGCCCGGTAGCGGCTCCGACGCCGGCAGCGCGCGCATGACCGCCGTCCGTCAGGGCAAGAACTGGGTGCTGAACGGCACCAAGACCTTCTGCACCAATGGCCATTACGCCGATGTCGCCGTGGTCATTGCCGTCACCGACAAGGCGGCGCACACTCACGGCCTGTCGGCCTTCATTGTGGAGAAGGGCGCCAAGGGCTTTCGTCCCGGCAAAAAGGAAAACAAGCTCGGCCTGCGCGCCAGCGATACGGCGGAATTGATTTTCGAAGACTGCGTCATTCCCGGCGAAAACCTGCTGGGCAAGGAAGGAAGCGGGTTCGTTGACGCCATGCGGGTGCTCGACGGTGGGCGTATCTCCATCGCCGCGCTCGGTCTTGGCATGGCCCAGGGCGCCTTCGAGGCCGCTCTGAAGTATTCCAAGCAGCGCCAGCAGTTCGGCAAGCCGATCAGCGAATTCCAGGCGATCCAGTGGAAACTCGCCGACATGGCCACTGAGATTGATGCCGCCCGCTTGCTCACCTTCCGCGCCGCCGACATGAAGGACAAGGGCATGAAAACTACGCTTGAGTCCTCCTTCGCCAAGCTTTATTCCAGCGAGGTGGCGGTGCGCTGCGCCAATGAGGGCGTGCAGATCCACGGCGGCTACGGCTTCATCAAGGACTACCCGGCGGAAAAGTTTTATCGCGACGTCAAGCTGTGCACCATCGGCGAAGGCACTAGCGAAATTCAAAGGCTTGTGATTGCCCGCCAGCTTCTGAAAGACTAGCCGTTGGCTTTTGGCCGTTACCGTTGGCTGCTCCCAGCCCGGCTTCGCCAATGGCCAATGGCCAACGGCCAATGGCATCCGACACAAACAACTGGGTTGAAAAAATTCGCTCCGGCGATCCTCGCGCCTTGGCGCGCGCCATCACCGTGGTGGAAAACCGCGCCCCGCAATCCAACGAGCTGCTCAAGGAGTTATTTCCCCACACCGGCCATGCTCGCGTTATCGGCCTGACCGGCGCGCCCGGGGCAGGGAAGAGCACGCTGGTGGATCAGCTCGCGCGCGAATATCGCCACAAACAAAAAACTGTCGGCATCGTCGCAGTGGATCCCACCAGCCCCTACACCGGAGGCGCCATCCTTGGCGACCGCATCCGGATGCAGTCGCATTACGCCGATCCTGGTATCTACATCCGCAGCATGGCCACACGAGGCTCACTCGGCGGGCTGGCCGGCACCACCTCCGATGTCGCCGTTGTCCTTGACGCCAGCGGGCGCGACGTCATCCTCATTGAGACCGTCGGCGTCGGCCAGGACGAGGTGGACATCGTTCGCCTGGCCGAGATCACCGTGGTCATGCTCGTGCCTGGCATGGGCGACGATGTGCAGACCATCAAGGCCGGCATTATGGAAATTGCCGACATCTTTGTCATCAATAAGAGCGACCGCGAGGGCGCTGAGCGCGTGGAGCGCGAGATTCGCGCCATGCAGTCGCTCTCCGTGCGTTCCGATGGCTGGACGCCGCCCATCGTCAAGACCGTCGCCAGCGATGGCCAGGGCGTGGTGGAGCTGGCGAATGCCATCGCGTCCTACGAACAATTTCTGCGCGCCCACAACCTGGTGCACACCAAAAAGGTACAGAACTGGCAGGAGCGGCTGGTCGAAATGCTGCGCCAATCGCTGCTGGAGCGCGTGCTGCGCGAGCACATGGGCGATGGCGCGGTGGCCCGCTATGCCGCCCAAATCGCCGAGCACAAGCGCGACCCGTATTCGCTGGTGGAAGAGATTGTCGCGAAACTCGGGAGCTAGTCGTCAGCCTGACGACTGAAGACTGACGACTGAATACCCGCAGCCTGGAGCCTGAAAATGATCGCCCGGATCTGGCACGGCTACACCACGCCCACCAATGCTGACGCCTACGAGCAGCTTCTGCGCACCACCATCCTGCCCGGTATTCATCGTGTGAAAGGCTACCAAGGCGCCTACCTGCTGCGCCGCGAGGCCGGCGCGGAGATCGAATTCATCACCGTCACCCTGTGGGCTTCCATGGAAGCGGTTCGAGAGTTCGCCGGCGGCGACAAGGTACACGCCGTCGTTCCTCCCGATGCGCAGAAACTGCTTTCGCGTTACGATCAGCAGTCCGTGCATTACGATGCGACCTGGTGTCCGTAAACATGGATGATTTAGTGATTTGTGATTGAGTGATTCAACCCGACGCTCTTTACCAATCTCTAAATCAGTAAATCGCTCAATCACCAATGCTTAGGATTCGACATGTTCGAAATTGACCACTTGGGCATCGCCGTCAAATCGCTGGCGCAATCCAAGCAGTTTTACGAGAAGCTCGGCATCCGCGTGATGCCCGAGGAAACGGTCGCGCAGGAAAAAGTCCGCCTCGCCATGGTGCCGCTGGGCGACAGCCGCATCGAGCTCCTGGAGCCGACCTCCGAGGATTCGCCCATCGCTAAATTTCTCGCCAAGCGCGGCGAGGGTCTGCACCACGTCTCCCTCCGCGTGGACAACCTGGCGAGCACGGTCGAGAACCTGAAGCAGTCGGGCGTGCGCCTTATCAACGAGCAGATTCAGGTCGGCGCCGGCGGTCATCTGTACGTGTTTGTTCATCCCTCCAGCGCCGGCGGCGTGTTGCTGGAACTCTGCGAGGAGCAGCCCAAGGGCGTCTAGATAAGTCAGAAGTAAGAAGTCAGAAGTCAGAATGTCGCGGATTTACTTCTTAAGTTCTTACTTCTGACTTTTTAGTTCATGTTGATTCTCTCCATCGATACCGCCGGTACCTCGGGCAGCGTCGCCCTTTGCGAGTGTGGCGCGGGCGCCCTCGCCCGCGACTTTCGGCTGATCGAACTGGTTCCGCTCGCTGGGCGCATGTACTCGGCGCAGCTGATGCCGCAGCTCTCGGCGCTGCTCGAGCGCCACCACCTGAACAAGGCCGCAGTGGATGCTTATGCCGTCGCCTCAGGCCCTGGGTCATTCACCGGCTTGCGCGTCGGACTTTCGACCGTGAAGGCACTGGCGGAGATCATGGACAAGCCCATCGCGGCTGTCTCGCTGCTTCAGGCGCTGGCCTGGAGGGCGATGGCGACGGTCGCCGAGGAAGGGCAGGTGATCGCCGCCCTCGATGCCGCTCGCGGGCAGGTCTTCGTCGGTGAGTACGTAGTGCGGATGGACACGCTACCCAAGCTGCTGCGCGAGGCGCTGCTCACGCTCGATGACCTTGCCGCCGAAGCGGCAGCCCGCCCCGATGTTCCTGTGCTGACGCCGGATGAACTGGTCACCTCGGCGCTGAGCGCGCGCGGCATCTCAGTCCAGCTCGGTCCGAGGCCGGCCAGCGATGTGATCGCGCGTCTCGGAGCGCTCCAAATTGCCGCCGGCCAGATCACATCACCGGAAGCGCTGGATGCGAATTACATCCGCCGGTCGGACGCCGAGATTTTTTCCAAGCAGTAATTGGTAGTTAGCGATTAGCCACAGACATGAAATAGCACTACGTTCTGATCTAATTTAATCGGAAGTATGTATTTAACGCAACCCGATGAGAAATGAGGGCAGCGCGTAGCGCCCTCGCCTACTTTTTCAATTTCAAACCCGCCGCTTGGCGGGTTTCTTGTTTGGAGGCTGTTTTGCCAAAGGCCGTAGAGCCCGCATATGTTCGTCAAGCAGAGCGGATACTTCGTCGCTCCTTTGCCAGCTTTCTTGTAGGTCTGGTCGAACCTGCTTCTCGGCGGCGGAAAATTGTAGAGGAGCATTACCCGACTCGACGCAAGCCCGCAGCGCGAAAAAGGCGCTCTTCAGGTATCTAATTTCGGCTTCGTGGTGCTTCGCTATCAGCAGTGCCGTATCTAGTGCACGCGCTAGTTTCTGTTCGTTGTTCATAATGCGGAAACTATACGCCTTGCGTATCTCCCGCACAATGAGCTACTTACAGTCGTCAAGAAATATGTATCTTTTTACTTGACACAACTTGCGCCAAGTATAATAATGCGTGCATGAAGAAAGCGGCGCTCAAACACAGCCTCTCGAATTCGGAAGTGGTGAAGAACATCCCGCTGGCGTGCTCCGACGAAACGGCGGCGGTCGAGTTTCTGGAGCAGCAGCGGTGGGGCGACACGCCCGCTTGCGTGAAGTGCGGCAGTGTGGACGTGTACGCGATGAAGGACGCCAAGACGGGCGAGCGCAGCAGCCGCTACCTGTGGCGCTGCCGGGATTGCAAAGAGCAGTACACGGTTCGCATCGGCACGGTGTACGAAGAATCGCGGATTCCTTTGCGGCACTGGTGCTACGCGTTCTGGAGAGCGTGCACATCGAAGAAGGGCGTCTCGGCGCTGGAAATCAAACGGCAGTGCCAGATTAGCTATAAATCGGCGCTGTTCCTGATGAACCGCATCCGCTTTGCGATGGCACCTGACCCGGATTACTTCAACGAGAGGCAGTTGACGGGCGATGTGGAGTGCGACGAAACCTACATCGGGCCGCGCAGACCGCGCTATCAGCCGGGCCGCACGCGAGTCCGGCTTCGCTATACCGAAAAGACTCCGGTGTTCTGCGCTGTCGAACGGGATGGCCGAATTCGCCGCCACATCATTGCGGATGTGACCGCTGCGACGCTGAAGTCGGCGATCCGCCGCGAAGTTGACCGCCGCGCTCGCATCCTCACGGATGAAGGTGCCGGATACAAGGGCATCGGCAACGAATTCGAGGGCGGACATGAGACGGTCTGCCACAGCACGAAAGAGTACGCACGCGGCGACGTACACGTGAACACGGCGGAGAGCAGCCACGCGCTGGTGAAACGCGGCATCGAGGGCATTTACCACAACATCAGCGACGAATACCTGCACCGCTACCTCTGGCAATTCGATTTCATGTGGAACACGCGCCAGATGAACGATGGCGAGCGCACCGTGCTGGCAATGAAAGCGGCGGAAGGAAAGCGGCTGATGTACAAAGCGAGCGTGAACTAACGTGACGTTTGAGAACAAAATCGTGGTCGGGCTGGAAGACATTAAGGCGGTCATATTCGAGTGCCGCAAGTGTCAGACCCGCGTGTCAGTGAAGCCCGATGAGGTTCGTGTTCCTTACAAGTGCCCTAACCCAACTTGCGGCCAGCAATGGCAGCCGGATTATGATGAGCATGTTCCCGCGCACAAATCGCCGTACCTGAAATTCTGCACGGCGCTGAGTCAGTGCCGTGCCCCACAGCACAACGGCGCACCGTTCAACATTTTGCTGGAATTCGAGGGGCAGTCCTAGCGTGGAGAAGAAAACAAAATCCGAGAAAAAGAAAGCGGCGAACACTCCCGGCCCGAAGCCTGATACGTTGAAAATCAAGGGCAACTGGCGGGACGCTGTAAAACGCTCTCTGCAAAAGAAGAAACCGCCCGAGGGCTGGCCCAAGTAACCGCCGCTCTCATTCGACCGAAACTGACAAGGCCGCCTGAATTGGCGGCCTTTGCGTTAAGTACATACTTCCGAATTTAATTACTAACTACTAACTACTGGCTACTGATTCTTAATGCTCATCCGCCCAGCCACCGCCGCCGACATCCCCGCCATGCGCGCCATCGAAGCGCAGGCCGCCGCCGCCGCGCACTGGACCGGCGAGCAGTACGAGGCGTTGTTGCGCCCCGAGCCTCGCCGCGTCGTGCTGGTGCTCGAGGAAGGCGGCATCCAGGGCTTCGTCGTCGCTCGGCCCATCGGGGCCGAGTGGGAACTGGAAAACATCGCCGTTGCCGAAGCCGCTCGCCGTCGCGGCCTGGGCGGCGCCCTGCTCGCCAGCCTCGCCGAAGTCGTGCGCAAGCAAGCTGGCGGCAGTATTTACCTTGAGGTCCGCGAATCCAACGCCGCCGCTCGCGCGCTGTACCAGAAGTGGGGCTTCATCGAAACCGGCCGCCGCCGCGACTATTACCGCGAGCCCGCCGAGGATGCTGTGGTTTACCGCCTCGCCGTTCCCAAAATGGAAAACATGTGAAATTTGCACCATCTTTGTTGCAGATAAAAAATCCCAAACCGCGGCTGGAAATCCGGTTGATGGCCCCTCCGGCCCTGTGCTAGCGTTGAGGCTAGTCAGACTGAGGTAGGAGGTCTGCTGGATGGCAGCTCAGGTTCGAGACTTGCTCATCGCTCAAAACGACGAATTCCGCCGCTTGGCTACAGAACATTCGCAGTACTCCCAACGGCTCGATTCCCTCACTCAGAAACGGTTCTTATCCGAAGACGAAAAGATTGAAGAGGTGCGGCTGAAGAAGCTCAAGCTGCGGCTCAAAGACCAGATGGAGCGCCTGGAACAGCAGTATCGCCGGGCTTCCAACAACGTAGCGTAATTCTTTGATCCCCGGCGTCGGGGGCCTTGCCGCCTGAACGGCAAGAGCGAGTGGTGTTGCTTCATAACGCGGCTTTGGGCCGCGTTTTTCTTTGGTCTGTCAGTGTCGATCTGTCGATCAGTCCCTGGCCGCTCTCCGCACGGGCGCGGAGCTGACCGACCAATAGACTGAAAGACTCCCCGCCCCGTCTATAATCCCCTGATACATGGTTCGTGACGGCTACTATTACGCGGTGGGAACGATAGTTGCCGCTGTCTTGGTCGGCTGGCTGGCCGGTCCAGGATGGGCGGTGATCCCGGTTGTGCTCGGCGGCCTATGTGTCTGGTTCTTCCGTGATCCCGAGCGCCAGATTCCCGCGGACCCGCGCGCCATCGTCTCGCCCGGCGACGGCAAGGTGACCGATATTGTGGCCGTCGAGATGGACGGCCGTCCGCGCACCCGCATCAGCATTTTTCTCAGCGTCTTCGATGTCCACGTGAACCGCTCGCCTATCGGCGGAATCATCCGTGACGTGCAGTACCGCAAGGGCCAGTTCAAGAATGCGCTCGGCGCCGAGTGCGCCCAATGCAACGAGCAGAACATCGTTACCGTGGAGGATGGCGCCACCACCGTGATCTTCAAGCAGATTGCCGGCCTGATTGCCCGCCGCATCATCTTCACTAAGCGCGTCGGCGATCCGGTGGCGCGTGGTGAGCGCATCGGCCTCATCAAGTTTGGCTCGCGAGTGGACGTGATCTTCGATCCCGCCGCCGCCGTTCAGGTCAAGGTTGGGCAACACGTTGCCGGCGGATGCTCCATCCTCGCGCTCGCGCCGGTGGCAGGCCAACCGCGCGACTTGGAATCCGCGCAGCGCGGCGCCCGCGGAGGATCGCGGTGAGCGCCGAACTCTATCGCCGCGCCGGCGATCCCCGGCGCTCACGTCGTTTTCGTAAGGGCATTTACCTGCTGCCTTCGCTGTTCACGACCTTGAACATGGCGCTCGGCTATTATGCGCTGTACCAGTCGTACCTCGGGTCGGCGACCCAGCCCTGGCATTACGACAATGCCGCCAAAGCCATCGGGTTCGCCGTCATTTTCGACGGACTGGACGGCCGCATCGCGCGCATGACCAACACCAGCAGCGATTTCGGCCGCGAACTGGATTCGCTCGCCGACGTCATTACTTTCGGCATCGCGCCCGCCTTCCTTGCCTGGTTCTGGGGTTTTCACGTGCTCGGCCCGCTGATTGCGAACACGGCGCACGCGCGAGTCGGCCAGCTTGGCGCGGCCGCCTGCTTCATTTTCCTGACCGCCGGCGCCAGCCGTCTCGCCCGCTTCAACATCCAGGTGAATCCTCAGCCGTCAAATCCGGGACGTCCCGGCAGGAAGTATTTCGTTGGCATGCCCATTCCCGCCGGAGCCGGCGTGCTGGCCGCTGTGGTCCACTTTACCGACGGCAATCCCATCACGACGTGGTGGATCGGCCTGATCTGGGTTGCTCTGATCTTTGCCACCGCCTTTTTGATGGTCAGTACTTGGCGGTTCTACAGCTTCAAGGACCTGGATTTTCGCAGTCGCCATCCCTTCCAACTGGTGGTGGTCATCGGCATCGTCGTCGCCTTAATCGTGAATTACTCGGAGTACTTCCTGTTCCTCCTCGCGTTGGTGTACATGCTTTCGGGCGTGTTCGCCCGTCTGCTGTACGTCCTGCGCCGCCGCGGTGCGCCGCCGCCCCCGCCCTACACGGAGGCCACGCAAACGCGATGAAGAGTCCTTCGAAATCGGGCAGCCCCTCTCTCGGCGAGGGTCTCTACCGCATCGCCATCGTCGGCGCCAGTACACTCAAAGGCAAAGAGCTGAGCGAAGTCCTTCCGGAAACCAGTTTTCCTGCCGTGGACATCAAGCTGCTGGACGACGACGAATCGCTCGGCCAGTTAGAGGCCGTCGGCGAGGAAGTCACTTTCGTACAGAGTGTCCGGCCTGACAATTTCGAGCACGTAGACTTCGCCTTCTTCGCCTCGCACCCGGAGTTCACCCGCAAGCACTGGATCCTGGCGCATCAGTCCGGCAGCATCATCGTGGACTTGTCGTATGCGCTTGAGGACGTGCCCGGCGCCCGCGTCCGCGCTCCATGGATCGAGCGCGAGCTGCAACAGCCGCAGAAGCCGGAACTGGAGCCCGCGCCGGTCGTCATGGCTCATCCCGCCTCGGTCGTGTTGGCGCTGCTGATTGCGCGGGCGCAGAGGATCGCGAAACTTCGCTCCGCGGTCGTCACCGTCTTCGAACCGGCCTCGGAGCATGGCCGGCCGGGCATGGACGAGCTCCACGAGCAGACCGTGAACTTGCTGTCATTCCAGGAAATGCCCAAGCAGGTCTTTGACGCGCAGGTCGCATTCAACCTGCTGGCGCGCTACGGCGAGCAGTCCTCGCCCGCGCTGGAGACCGCCGAGCGGCGCATCATCAGCCACTTCCGCCTGCTCTCCGGCGAGGTCCTGCCGGTACCTTCCCTGATGCTGGTGCAGGCGCCCATCTTCCACGGACACGTGTTTTCGCTTTACATTGACCTGGAGCAGCCACATTCGATTGGCGATTTTTCGCAGGCGCTCTCCGGCGAGCACGTCTCGCTGACGCGCGGTATGGAAGAATCGCCCAGCAACGTCAGTGCTGCCGGGCAGGAAGATGTCCTGGTCTGGATTCGCGCCGACGCGCGGCGCGAAACCGGGTTCTGGATCTGGGCCGCGGCCGACAATCTCCGCCTGCAGGCGCTCAACGCCATTGAATGCGCGCAGCTGATGGGAGCGTCCAGACCGAAAGGGAAGCTGCAGTAGGTTGCACGTTCCACGTTTCACGTCGTGGCATGCATGAGTACACCTGCACTTGCGACCACGTGGAACATGAAACTCGAAACGTGAAACATCTAGCGTCCACCGTGAACCGAAGACCGAGAACGATTGTCGCGCTGCTCTGCTGCCTCCTGCTGGGCGCCTGCGGCTACCACACCACCGCGCATTCCGTCCGCCTGCCCGACTCGGTTCATGCCATCGCCATCCCTACTTTTACGAATCAGACGCAGAGTTACCGCGTCGAACAGATCCTGACCGCGTCCGTAGTTCGCGAATTCACCACTCGCACCAAGTTCCGCATTCTCCACGACACCGCCGATGACGCCGATGCCACCCTGCACGGCACGGTGGTCACGATGCAACTGGCGCCGCTGACCTACGATGCACAAACCGGGCGCGCTTCCAGCGCCCTGGTGACGGTCACCATGCGCGTCTCGCTGGTGGACCGCAAGGGCGTGGTGCTGTTCGACAACCCCAACTACACCTTCCGCGAGCAGTATCAGGTTTCGCGCGAACTCTCCAGTTTCTTCGAGGAAGACGCGCCCGCCATGGACCGCCTCTCGCGTGATTTCGCGCGCACCCTCGTCTCCAACATCCTGGAGGCGTACTGAATGCGCGCCTTCGCCGCTACCGAGAAATTCGTTACCGACGTGCAACAGCGCAAGCTGAAGCCGGCGTATTTGCTGGCCGGTGACGAGGCGTTTTTCCGCAAGCAATGCCGCGATGCCGTGCTTCAGCACCTGGTCCCGCCGGAGCTGCGCGACTTCAGCCTGCATGAATTCGATCTCGCGGAAACTCCGCTCGTGGAAGTGCTGGACGCAGCGCGCACGCCTTCTCTGATGGCGCCCTTCCAGGTGCTGTTCGTGCGTGGCGTGAAGGTCCTTTACGGCCGCGGCTCGCACCAGGAGGAATTCAAGGCGATCGAGGAATACGTCGAGCACCCGAATCCCGACGCGCTGCTGATTTTCGTTGCCGATCACATCAGCATCCCTGCCGATCCCCGCCGCATGGAACTCACCGACCGCGACCGCTATGAGCGCATCCGCGAGACCTTGGGACAGTACTGCGGCATCGTTGAGCTGGCACGCGTCGAGGAGGCCGAAGCCGTGAAGTGGGCCATCGAGCGTGGCGGCCAGGAAGGCGTCAAAATCGAAAACGACGCCGCCCGCGAGATGGTGGACGCGCTCGGCGGCGACTTGATGATGGTCGCCAATGAGCTGGAAAAGCTCATGCTCTACGTCGGAGAGAAAAAACGCATCGGGCTCGGCGATGTCGAGACCATGGTCTTGGCGGCCAAGCAGCGCACCCTCTACGAGCTGACCGACGCAATTTCCGCCAGAGATCGCGTCCGCGCACTCGGCGTGCTCGACGCCATCCTTTCCACCGGCGAAGGCGAAGAGGCTGCCATCGGACACCTATACATGCTGGCGAAGACGTTCCGCCAGATGCTGGTCATCTTCGAAAAGCGGGTGAAGGACTCGCGTGCGCTGTGGCAGGTATTGTGGCAGGGATTTCGGGTGCCGCCGTTCGCTGCCGAAGACGTGCTCCGCCAGGCGCGACGCTACAAATCGCGGCGTGATTTGACCCGCGCCCTGCGCCTGGTCGCCCGCGCTGACCTTGAGCTTCGCTCCAACCCACCCAGCAAACGCCTGGTTCTGGAGCGCCTGGTGCTCGACCTCACCGCAGAGCCCACCGTCCAGCCAGCCAGCTGGGAGCAGCAGCAGCTTCCGGTGTAAGTTTCCGTTCTTGTCACCAATGTAATTTCAACGCTTGTCATCCTGAGCGAGGCAAGGGGTCCCCATCGCGGCTGCTGCGCGATGGGGCAGCCGAGTCGAAGGACCCCTAAGCTGTCGGATGTCACCGCACCGCGCAGCGGCATTCACACGCGTCACTATAGCTTGTGACTCCCTGCATTCCTCGCGTTCATCCAATGAGGTACAGTCGCGACCGTGAACGTGGAAACCTACCTCCGCCGCATCGCCTACTCCGGCCCACTCCAGCCGACCCTGGAAACGCTGCGCGCGCTGCACTACGCCCACCTGCTCGCCGTGCCCTTTGAAAATCTCGACATCCACTGCGCCGTGCCGATTGTGCTCGATGAGGAGCGCTTTTTCGACAAGATCGTCACCCGCCGGCGCGGCGGATTTTGTTACGAGCTGAACGGTCTCTTTGCCGCCCTGCTGCGGGAACTCGGGTTCCAGGTGACCCTGCTCTCGGCGCGCGTGCCGAAAGAAGAGAACGTCGCCGGCCCTGAGTTCGACCATCTCACGTTGCGCGTGGACCTGGATGGCCCGTGGCTGGCGGATGTCGGCTTCGGAGAATCTTTCGTCGAGCCGCTGCCGTTGCTGGCCAACGCCGAGCAGTTCCAGCGCGATGTTTTCTACACCGTGGACATTTACGAGGACCGCTGGCGCGTGCTTCGCTATGCCCGCGAAGCGCCGAATGATCATGGCGTCAAGGTGCGGATCAACAATTCACGCTGGGAATGGCGCATGCTGTATGACTTTACGCTGGCGCCGCGCCGCCTCTCTGACTTCGCGGCCATGTGTCATCATCACCAGACATCACCGCAATCGCATTTTACCCGCGGACGCCTCTGCAGCCAGCTCACGCCAACCGGCCGCATCACCTTGACCGATTCGCGGCTGACGATTACGGAAGGCTCGCTCCGCCGCGAGATCCCGATCACCCCGGCAGCGTTCGAGACCACTTTAGAAAAGCACTTCGGGATTCGCCTGCCACTTGTATCGCTAGAAGAGCAGCCCGAGCGTCGGGTGGCCCACCCTAGCCGGGTTTGCTAGCTTGGGGCTGGCGGGACTCTTCGCCGGGATGTTCTCACCAAGCAAAACGGCAGGCCGCAGCCTGCCGTCTCTAACTGCTAAATTGCTAAGAGCTTTTCCCCACCGCGTTCAGGCGCTTGCCCAGCCGGCTCTTGTAACGCGAGGCGGTGTTCTTGTGGAGCACGCCCTTCTGTACCGCCTTATCGAGAACGGAAACCGTCTGCTTGTAGCCATTCTCGGCCTGTTCGCGGTTGCCGGCGGTAAGCGCCGAACGGAAGCTGCGCAACGCGGAGCGCAGGCGTGACTTGTTGGCGCGGTTGTCGGCAGTCCGTTTCTGCGTTTGCCGGGCGCGTTTCAGGGCCGAAAAGTGGTTTGCCATAGAATGCTGACTATCCTGTTGGAAATTTCCGGTGGGACCGAAGCTCCTATTCTACGGATTGCCGCCGCTGCGGTCAAACCCGCAGGCTCTCTGGCGTATGCCGAACTTGCTGAAAATCCGCTGCTTAGGCGCGGCTTCCCGAGGCATATTGCTGCCCGATTTTGGCTTCATTCGGGCCCTTTCCGACATCTAACCAGGGGAGGAAAAGGAAGCTCGGCTGTACGTTGTGTTTACATTGACTCTGTCCAGAGCACGTCGTACTCTAGGCCTCACATGGTGGTTGCTTCCACTCGGTGGCGAGCATTCAGCCTATCTTTCATTCCAAGCCAATTCTCACCTTTGCCGACGCCGGGCGCACGTGTGCGTTCTGGCGCCGCCCAGGAGGCTAACGGCTAACACTTGATGAAGAAAAACATCGATATTACCCAGAACATTGAAACCCTGTTCGGTACCCGGGATGAAAATCTCCGCCTGCTCGAGGAAGGCCTGAACGTCACCATTGACCTGAAGGCCGAATCCGTCGAAATCGAGGGCGCGTCCCGCGACGTCGCCCGCGCCGAGCAGGTCTTCACCGACTACGATGCTCTGCAGCGCTCCGGCTACGTTTTCAACAATGGCGATTTGGGCAGCATGCTGCGCGTGCTCGCCTCCGATCCGACGGCCACCCTGCGCGGATTGGCTGACGCCGGCAAGCAGCGCTCCTTCGGCAAGCGCACGGTTCAACCCAAGAGCGTCAACCAGCGGCGCTACATCGAGGCCATCGAGAAGCACGACATGGTCTTCGGTGTCGGACCGGCCGGCACGGGCAAGACGTACCTCGCCGTGGCCATGGCGATTTCCGCGCTGGTCGCGAAGAAGGTGAACCGGATCATCCTGGCGCGCCCCGCCGTGGAAGCCGGCGAACGCCTCGGCTTCCTGCCCGGTACTCTCCAGGAAAAGGTCGATCCCTATCTTCGTCCGCTCTACGATGCGCTCTACGACATGATGGACCCGGAGAAGGTGGACCGTTATCTGGAGAAGAACGTCATCGAGATCGCGCCCATCGCCTTCATGCGCGGCCGCACGCTGAACGATTCGTTCATCATTCTCGATGAGGCGCAGAACACCACCTCCGAGCAGATGAAGATGTTCGTCACTCGCCTCGGCTTTAATTCCAAGGCGGTCATCACCGGCGACATCACGCAAATTGATCTGCCCAACACCAAGCGTAGCGGCATGCTTGAGGCGATTGACGTCCTCGGCAAGGTCGAAGGCATTTCGCTGGTGTACTTTGACGAGAGCGACGTCGTCCGCCACCACCTGGTGCAGCGCATCATCCGCGCTTATGATGATTTCAAGACGCGCGCGAATGAAGATCAACTCGTGCTGCCGATCGCGAGTAATGGGAAAGCGGGACGCAACGGCGCGCCCACCAACGGGAAGGCCGCGCCACCAGTCGTCCTGCCTCCGCCTGCGAGCGAAGCCGGGCCCGAGCACGTCGAAGACTAGAATTGATTTACGGCGGGAGGGCAGCACAAGCGCCCTCCCGTTGCCTTTGTATGGTGATGATTGAAAAACCGCTGCCGGGCCTTTCTGAGCGGACTCTGGCCCGCTTCGCCGACCAGGTGCGTAAGGCCGTAAAGCTGCGCGGCAGAGTGAATGTCCTGCTGACTTCCAGCCGCGAACTGCGCGCCCTCAACCGCTGTTTTCGCGGCAAGGACGCTGCCACCGATGTGCTCTCCTTCCCCGCTCTTCCCCAGGTCAGGCACGAGTTCGCCGGCGATATCGTGATTTCCGCCGACCTCTGCGCCTCCAATGCCCGCCGCTACCGCCATCCCGTAGCGCAGGAAATCAAGACGCTGGTGTTGCACGGCGTGCTCCACCTTGCAGGCTACGACCACGAAACCGACGGTGGCCAGATGGCGCGCAAGGAAGAGCGCCTGCGTGCGCAATTTGGTTTGGCCAACGGTCTTATCCGCCGCGCCAGTTCCAGCCGTCACCGACCGACGACCGACGACCGACGCCCGACGACCAATCGGAGGCGCGCCGGATGACCCTCGGCATCGCCATCGCGGTCTTCGTTCTGCTCCTTGTCCTCGGACTGGTTTCTTATGTCGAGCGCCTGTACACGGAGATGGGGAAGTTCCTGTCGCGTGAATTTCTGGAGAACATCGAGGCCTTCGAGAAGCAGATCGAGCCTCGCCTGGGCATGAGCCGCGAACGCGCCGCGCTGTCGGTCGCGGTGCTCGAACAACTCTCCACCGCGGGCATCGCCTTCCTGATCGCGTTCAGCACGTTTCACAACCGCAACTGGACCTCCGGCGATGTCGCCCAGGCCGCACTTTTCCTGGTGGTCATCGTTGTCGTGTTCAATCGCCTGCTGCCCTTTGTGCTGTTTTCCCGCACCCGCGGAATGTGGCTCGGCAAGTTCATTCTTCCGCTGCGGGCCTTGCTCTATTTGGTCATGCCGGTCACGCTGGCCATCGGCTTCTGCGTCTCCGTCGCGGCGTTGACGAAGGAACATTCCGAGCCCGAGCCCGAGCATCCATCCGAGGCGGTGGACGCGCTCATCGAGGCCGGCCAGGAAGAGGGCATTCTGGAAGAGAGCGACCGCGAACTCATCCAGTCGGTCGTCGAATTCGGCGACAAGACGGTGCGCGAGGTCATGCGGCCCCGTCCCGACATGTTTGCCGTTCCCGTCGAAACCACCGTCGAACAACTCACCGAGATGCTGCGCACCAAGCACTACACGCGAGTTCCGGTGTACGAAGGCAGCATCGACAAGATCGTGGGGATTGTTGTCGCCCACGACCTGTTGCAGATTCCCGACACCGAGGCGCGCACCCGCACCGTCGTCTCGGTGATGCACGCCGACATCGTGTTCGTGCCGGAAAGCAAGCGAGTCAGCGATCTGCTGCGCGAAATGCAGAAGGAAAATATCCGCATGGAGATCGTCATTGACGAATATGGCGCCGTCGCCGGCCTGGTCACCATCGAGGACATGGTGGAAGAGATCGTGGGCGAAATCCACGACGAGCATGAAACCAACGCTGAAGTCATCCGCGAAAACGATCATTCGTATATCGTTCCCGGCGCCATGGATGTGGACCGGCTCGACGAGTTTTTCGGCGTGCGTCCCAGCGGCCATCAGGCGGCGACCGTTGCCGGGTTGGTCAGCGAAATTGCCGGCCGCATCCCGCAGGCCAAGGAAGTCATCAACGCGGAAGGGCTGCGCTTTGAGATCCTGGAATCCACCGATCGTCGCGTCGAAAAACTGAGAATTTCAACTTTGCAGCACGCGAAAACAAGCTCGTAGCTATTAGCTTTTGGCTCTGGCTAAGAGCTAAGAGCTAAAAGCTAAAAGCTATGAAATCCGGTTTCGCCACCATCCTCGGCCGGCCCAACGCAGGCAAGTCCACGCTGCTGAACGCGCTCGTCGGCGAAAAGCTCGCTATCGTCACGCGCAAGCCGCAGACTACGCGCAACCGCATCACCGGCATCGTCAACGTGAAGCGCAAGGGATCGCGGCCCGCGGGACAGATCGTCTTCGTCGATACGCCCGGAGTCCACAAGCCGGCGGACCAGCTCAACAAGCGGATGATGCAGGAAGTCTACGACGCGCTCGAAGGTTGCGATGTGTTGCTCTACATGGTGGACGTCACCGAGA